>JAENZP010000002.1 GCA_016841205.1 Desulfoscipio geothermicus | reverse complement strand
AACTGATATTTTTAGTGATTTAGTTGAAATAATGAGACCGTTCAGCAAGCCCTAAGATAGGAGTTATCTAAGGCCCAAACTTCGCCTGAAGGTTCAGGGGCGTCGGGAGTGCGAAGACGTTAGGCGATATATCGGCTGCTATAGGAGAGAGAAAATGATAATAAGAAGAGCAAGAATTGGTGATGAACAAAATATTGCGAAAGTAATTATTTACACTTGGAAGGATGCCTACAAAAGTATTGTGCCAGATGACTTTCTAGCAGACTTAACTATCGATAAGCATGAGCAATTGTTTAAAGAACAAATAAAAGAAGAAACTTTTTTTGTACTTGAAAACGATGATGGCAACATAATTGGAATGGTTTCAGGTGGGAAGGACCGCTCAAACGCATTCGACTGTGAAATTGTAGCAATATACATACTGCCAGAATATCAAAAAATGGGCTATGGAAGGCAATTATTTAAAAACATAATAAAGGACCACAGAGCTAATAACCATCACTCAATGATTATCTGGACTTTCAAAGAAAATAAAGATCAAAAATTCTATGAGAAACTTGGTGGTTCAATACAGAAAACTGGAATGCATCTAATTGGAGATAAAGAAATACCAATAATAGGTTACGTTTGGGATGACATTAATAAAATCATTATTTGATATGACCGATACGAACAGGGCATTTCCACAAGGGCGTGGTAGGGCAGGTTCATCGTTAAGGATCAGACGGTATACCTTGACTACATCGTGGATTGCAGACAGTATTATGGGTGACTGGTGCAATAGAGATCATTCCGGTTTTAGGCGAATAATACGCAGTTCATCGTACTTGCTATTAGGGTAATAATGGGAAGTTTGCTGAACCGTATTGTTTGTCTAAAATGCGAAGCTAATACAGTGTAAATAAAAACCCAGGTTATTTATTTTAGGAGTCCAGCATGATACAAGATTTTAACATATCTAAACTTGATGAAGTAATGAAAATTTGGTTGATAACTAATATTAAAGCTCATGATTTTATTCCTGAACAGTATTGGTTCAATAACTTTGCCCTTGTAAAGAACCTTTTACCACAGGCTGATATTTTGGTCTATCAAGATAATTCTAGTATACAAGGCTTTGTCGGCATTACGAATAAATCTTATATTGCCGGACTGTTTGTTGCCGATCAATTCCAATCGAGAGGAGTAGGTAGTGCTTTAATAGAACAATGCAAGCAGCTTTATTTTTTTCTGGAATTAGATGTTTATGTTAAAAACGAAATAGCAGTCAAATTCTACAAAAAGCATGGATTTAAAATTCAAAAAGAGAAAATAAATGAAGACACCAAAGAAAAAGAATATTCTATGGTGTGGAGAAAAGAGCATAATTTATAGTTTGATAACAAAAATTAAACTTCCCAGTATCCATATAATGGGAAATACTAGATGACCTACAAATAATTATTTCTATGGGTTTTCTAAATTCATAAATGGTACGTTTTTATTATATGTTTTTTACTTGTGCATGCTGCTAATGATTACACCAGGTACTCCACTTTTGCATCTGGAAAATGTTCGCCAAGCTCCCGGCGGAATAGCTTCTCCATCTCCTGAAGCGTCGACTTTGGATAAACGTATTTTCAGTAACCCGGTGAGTAGAGCTAAACCCCGCAACCCTTATGTGGTAAAGGCACTGAAAAAGTCCACTCATTTGAACTGAGTGAACTTTTTCAGTGCCCTTGCAATTAAAGGATTTGCGGGTTTTTAATATTTTTTATAGCTTGAATTTCCATTGAAATTTGCCCAGGCTTTACCGGCCACCGATTAATTATTAGGTGGAGAAAGAGGTCGGGCCTCCGGTTATCGACTTAGATCAAGCCGGCTTCTTGCAGAAGTTTCTTTATCAGGATGGCAACCTCCGCCTGGCTAATATTATTCTGGGGGTTGAGCCGGCCGTTGCTGCCGCTGACTATGCCTGCTTCGATACATTCAGCTACGGCAAGTTTTGCCCATCGGCTTACATTGCCACTGTCGCTAAAACGGTCCAGTATTTCCGTTGCTTCCGCATCGTTTATCCCGCTTTCTATGCCGGCCAGCCGCATGGCTTTAGCTATTACAGCCATGGTCTCTTCCCGGCTGATTTTGTTGTCAGGCTTGAAGCTGCTGTCTTCGTACCCGCTGACCAGTCTATTATCATTGGCAATGGATAATTTCTTCCCTAACATATTGACCTAATAGGTAAATAAAATATATAATATTATTAACCTGTTAGGTCAATAAAGTAAATAAGGTGATATCATGATTTTAAAAATAGTTGATCTTGAAGAAAAAAGACGGGATGCTATCTTAAACGCGGCATTAAAGGAATTTGCCACTAAGGGATTTGACGAAGCGTCGACAAATGTAATTGCAAAAGAATCCGGAATTTCAAAGGGGTTAATGTTCCATTATGTAAATAGCAAAAAAGACCTTTTTCTATTCCTATACGATTACTGCACAGACATAATTAATAAAGAATATTTAGAATTAATGAATTTTAATGAACGGGATATTTTTGAAAGACTACGGCAATCATATCTTCTTCAGCTTGAGCTGCTGCGGAAGTACCCCTGGATTTTCGAATTTAATAAGGTCAGCACCGTCACAAAGTCTGAAGAAATCAATAAGGAACTGGAGGAAAGACTGAAAGGGAAACAATCGTTATGCTATGAGACAATGTTTGATTTGATTGATGAATCCAGATTCAGAGAAGGTCTTGACTTCGAAAGGTGCAAGCAGCTGATTTTTTGGGCAAATGTCGGTTTTACAAATCAGATATTGGAGGATATTCGAAACTCAAAAAACAATGAATTGGATTATGACAAGATTATTGCTCGAATAGATGGTTATTTTAATGAACTCAGAAAAATTTTTTATATATAAAAATATTGGAAGGGTTTATATGGATTTTACAATTTTTTATTTTTCTGCAACAGGCAATTCGCTGGAAATTGCCCGTAAAATAGCAAAAGAATTGGGATATTGCAGCATCAGGCCAATGGCCGCACAGGTACCTGGTGAATCTGTTGGCGGGCCTGGTGAATCTGTTGGTTTTATATTTCCAGTTTTCTATAATGGGCTGCCCAGATTAGTGAAGCGATTTGCCGAAAGACTTGTCATAAATCCAGGAACCTATTGCTTTGCGGTCGCCAATTCCGGAGGAACCAGGGCGAACCCTTTGGGCATGCTGGAGGATATTCTGTCCGGAAAAGGGATTTGTTTATCTTATGCGGAAGAGGTTAAGATGCCGGGAAACTACATTGTAGGTCATCAGGCTCCCTCATCTGAAAAGGTTCGGCAAATATTGGGAGATGCCACCGTAAAGGTGGATAAAGCCGCCAGAGCGATTGCAGGTGGTGAACGGAAACCGGTGATAAGGAAAGCGGAGTTGTGGAGTAAAATAACAAATCGCAGTTATCTGTATAAAAATATCAATAAATGGGACGAAGCGTTTTTAACGACCGGCAAATGTACCGGCTGCGGCCTTTGCTCAGAAGTATGTCCGGTATGCAATATAAAAATGGAAGACCGGCGTCCGGTTTGGCAGCATAATTGTGAGCGATGCCTTGCCTGTATTCACTGGTGTCCATGTGAAGCAATAGAATATGGCAAAAAAACAGTCAGACGCAGGAGGTATCACAATCCCAATATTAAGATTGAGGATATTAAAAAAGGGTGCTCATGCGAAAACATATAGCTGCAGGATTGATGCTCAGTTTACTTGTGATCATTATTCTGGTGGATAATGTTTTGTATTCCGGAACGGGGGGTGATGAAATGAAAGGATTTAATGATAAGGTAATTGTCGAATTTCCATTAAGAGGAGAATGGATGGCGCCCAACACACCGGGAAAAAGGATTCCAAGCCATGGGACAGACCAATTGGGAGAGCGCTATGCTTTTGATTTTTTACAGGTTGACTGGGCGAGAACAGGGAGGCCCTTTTATCAGACAAATCCGCTGCGGTATATCGTCTTTGGCGTTCCCTTAAACAGGTGTTATTGCTGGGGTCAGGAAGTATATGCGCCTTGTGACGGGGAAATTATCAAAGCCGAAGACGGTTATAAGGAAAGGCAGAGAGTTCATCTGGCTTCTGATTTGTTTGTTGCGCTAAAGAATGCTTATACATTTAACCCTGAAAAAGATGACATTAGGTCTGTTGCAGGCAACTATGTTATTATAAAATGCTCTGATCATGTTTACGCCGCGTTCGCACATTTGCAAACGGGGTTCGTTACAGTATCGGCAGGTCAGACTGTGAAAAAAGGGGATGTATTAGGGAAAGTAGGGCATTCAGGTAATTCAACAGCTCCGCATCTTCATTTTCAGCTCATGGACAGCAGTGATTTGCTTTCAGCAAGGGGTATTCCCTGCGCTTTTGAGCAGTATGAAATATTTCGGGACGGCAAATGGGAAACAGTATATAGAAGCGTTCCTTCTGATAAGGACAGGATAAGATTTAATCGATGAATTACCTCTGTTGAATACTCTCTACCCTTGCATATTTCCCGGTATTTGGGCAAAAAAATAAACCCTGGCAATTTAAGCCGGGCTAAGTTTTACATAGATACCGCACTCACCATACCATAGGCAGCTTCAGTTTCACTTTCAGCTACTACTTTATTGCCTTTGTAAATTTCAAATTTCAATGTTCCGCTTTTACCTTTTTTCTGGAATGATACACTTTTTATATCTCCGTCAATTGGATACTCCGTAGGTACAGTTCCATAAACAGAGTTGGGTACAAATTTGCCATTAGCTATAACGGTCGTATAGACGCCGGAAAATTCAGCACCATCAGTGCCGGTAACTTTAATGAAAAAATCTGATGCGTTACCTTTTGGACTTGAAGTCGTTGCTTTGTTACCACCTCTGAACATAACACCAATAAAGCCAATATCCAACCATTTTAAGATTTTCATGCCTATAACCTCCCTTTAATATTATTTTTTATACAATAGCTATGCAGTTTCAGGATAATAATCCCAGTTCCACAACTTTAATTTATTAAATAGACTTGAAAAACGCTGGGTTGTTGGGTATTTAAGGCCGTTCTTTAACACAGCAAGAGTCGATACAAGATTTGTAATGTGATTGAACTGGTCACGTAGGCCGGTTAAAAATTCTTAAGCACTGCGGACTCCTTCAAGATCAACAGAATTAATCAAATAATTTTTATAGCAGTTTCCGTATTTAGAGTAGGATGTAGGAAATATCTTAAGGTCTGTCAGCATTCGGCTAAGCCATAATGGCATTGCTCCCGGAATCTTTATTTCCATCAGGTATTGCCCATTTCCCAACATTGTGTTCCCCCATACTCCCATTGAAAGATCCAGAATGCTTTCATGCCAACGAATGTTAGTATCGAAGGTAATGCGCAGGTCCGCATTTTCAATACTGCACATAGCGATACGGTCGTAGGCAATATATACTTTGGGAATAGGATGGTAAAAATTTAAGAACCAGTCGATTTCCTTGAGAATTTGACTAAATTTATGAGGTTTTTCCCTTTGCAAAAGAAACTGCTCGGCTTCCTGCAGTGTCATCGGTGCCCGACGTTTATAAACAATGCCCTTATATTTCTTTTTCAGTTCTATAAATACTTTATCTTCCATTTTAGGTGCGCCGTAGCTACGAAGCCGTAGTTTTTCCTTATAGACCGGTTTTTCTATCGATGCTCGGATTAGCCGGTAATCCGGAGTATCAAAGTAAATATTGCAAATGGTACTAATCCCAAATTCATTTAAAACCATCTTTCCTTGCAATAATTCGGTTAATGCTCGATACTGCTGTTCATCCATTAGATACTTCTTCTCATATCGTTCAAATATTTCTTGTAATTGTGCCATATCCGACACCTCCAATCGGTGTTATTATCTTGATTTACCTTATCATACAGTGTTAGTCTGAAATTAGCCTGAAAAAGGCATTTCAGACTAACTTCAGCTTTCTTTGTAAATGATTGTCAGGAAGATATAACTTATTTATGGGGGTATATATGACCGCTTAATTATATCAACAACTTGGCTACTCGGCGTACTATCACCTCTGCCGGGCTGCCTTAATTAAAATGTAAAACAGAGCCAAGGCTTTTTGTTAACTCATCGCTGGTTCTGCCATTGCGCTTAAGGTAGTCTACAAACTGTTCTCTATCTATTTTATTAATATTAAAATACTTAGCTTCCTTGGCGCTAAAATAGAGGCCGCATACACTGGCCGCAGGCTCCATCATAAAGCTTTCCGTTAATGAGACACCGATGCCGTATCCATTTAAAAGCTCAAACAGCTTCTCTTTTTCCGTATGGTCTCTAAGGGATGGATAACCGAAGGCAGGACGTATACCTGTACATTCCCCTTTGAACAAATCCTCAATGGAGAGATTTTCCTCCTCCGCATAGCCCCAGTAAACCTTTCTAACCCTTTGGTGGAGCAGCTCGGCAAATGCTTCGGCCAGCCTGTCTGCCAACAGCTTTACCATTAACGCGCTGTAATCATCGCCTTTAGCCTTTAAAGCTGCTGAATAATCATGTGCTCCAATGCCGGCAGTTATAATAAAGCCTCCAATATAATCCTTAACGCCGCTGGTCTTAGGTGCAAGATAATCGGCAAGACACCGGTATTCATTAGCTTGGCCGGCTACCTGCTGTCTCAGCATATTAAAGGTAGTCAGCAGCCGGTTGTTGTCCAGGGGATCATACACCTCAATATCATCGTCTGACGAATTTGCCGGAAAGATGCCAAATACTGCATTAGCGGTTAAAATATGCTCTTTTTCAAAGGTATCTAGCATCTTATGGGCATCTGCAAAAAGCTTGTTTGCTTCAGCGCCGTACTTGGGATCCTCCATGATCTTCGGGTAAGCCGCCCGCATATCCCAGGCCGCAAAGAAAAAGGTCCAATTGATGAATTTTCTCAGCTCGGCTATATGAAAGTTTTCCAATTTTTTGATGCCTAAAAAGTTAGGAGCTGTTATATTTGCCTTAGACCGGTTAATTTGCAGGCGATGGTTTCTTGCTTCGGCAAGTGATACTAACTTTCTATTGACCCCTGCATAAGTTTCTCTGACTTGTTGGTATTCTTCATTTATTTCGGCTAAGTATTTATCCTTACCGGTTGGAGCAACCAGCTTTCTGGCAACCTCGACGGCTTTTGAAGCGTCAGGTACATAGACAACGCCTTTGGAATATTTGGGGGCAATCTTTATGGCGGTATGGACCTTGGAGGTGGTAGCGCCGCCGATAAGCAGCGGTATAATGAAGCCGGCACGTTCCATTTCTTCCGCTAGATGGGCCATTTCCTCCAGGGAAGGAGTGATTAACCCACTTACAGCGATGATATCCGCCTTTTCTCTTTGGGCAGCTTGGAGTATTTTTTCGCAAGGCACCATGACCCCTAAATCGATAACCTCAAAATTATTACAGGCCAGTACCACAGCGACAATATTCTTGCCTATATCATGCACATCGCCCTTAACCGTGGCAAAAATTATCTTTCCCGCACGGCTGCTTTTATTACCGGCTTTTTCCGCCTCAATATAAGGCAATAAAAAACTTACCGCCTTTTTCATTACCCGTGCGCTCTTGACTACCTGGGGAAGAAACATTTTGCCTTCGCCAAATAAATCGCCCACCAGTTTCATGCCATCCATTAACGGACCTTCAATAACATCTAAAGACCGGTCACAATTTTTTCTGGCTTCTTCTACATCCTCTTCAATAAAATCCGTTACTCCCTTCACCAGGGCATACTTCAATCTTTCATGGCAGTCTGCAGTTCTCCAGGCCAGCTTATTCTCACTTTGGGCTGTCTCAATACCCTTAAATTTTTCGGCATATTCCAAAAGCTCTTCTGCCGCAGTATTGCTTTTATTTAGAACTACAGCTTCTACTTTGTCCAGCAACTCCGGATCAATTTCATCGTATATCTGTATCATGCCGGGGTTTTATATGCCCATATCCATACCTGCATTGATAGCATGATAGAGGAATACCGAGTGCATGGCTTCCCTTATCACATTGTTGCCTCTGAAGGCAAAGGAGAGGTTGCTTATGCCGCCGCTTACTTTGGCGTAATGTAAATTTTCCTTGATCCACTTGGTAGCCTTAATATAATCGACTGCGTAGTTATTATGTTCTTCAATGCCTGTGGCAATGGCCAAAATATTGGGGTCAAAGATGATATTTTCAGCCGGAAACTTAACTGTATCTACTAATATACGATAAGCCCTTTGACAAATCTCGATTCTTCTATCTAGGGTATCTGCCTGCCCCTGTTCATCAAAAGCCATCACTACTACACCGGCGCCATATTGTTTTATTATAGCTGCCTGTTCGATAAATTCCTTTTCTCCTGCCTTTAAGGAAATTGAATTTACAATCGCCTTACCTTGAATGGCCTTTAAGCCCGTTTCTAACACCTTAAAATTTGAAGAGTCAATCATCACCGGGACTCTGGCTATTTCAGGTTCGCCGGCTATGAGCTTTAAGAAGGTATCCATTTCCTTTTCGGCATCTAAAAGTCCGTCATCAAAATTTACATCAATTATTTGTGCTCCATTTTCCACCTGTTCCTTGGCTATTGATAGGGCTTCTTCATATTTTTTCTCTCTAATTAACCTGGCAAACTTAGCCGAACCGGCTACATTTAACCGTTCGCCGATGTTGATAAAATTATTTTCTTTATTAACCTTAATAATCTCAAGGCCGCAGAAAACAGTGACTTTTTCCAGGCGGGGTATTTTTCTTGGTTTAACATCCCGCACTGCCTCATGGATAGCTTGAATATGATCGGTTGTGGTTCCGCAGCAACCGCCAACAATGTTCAGGTGGCCTTCCACAGCCAGCTCTTTTACACAAGCAGCCATTTCTTCCGGTGTCTCATCATATTCACCCAAGGAATTGGGGAGGCCGGCGTTAGGATGAAAGCTTATATATAAGCCTTGAGTTCTGGCAAGTTCTTTAATAAAAGGTACTAAATCTCTTGGACCAAAAGCGCAGTTTAAGCCGACGCTTAATACCCGGTCATGTTTTAAACTTTCCGCAAAAGCTTCCAGGGTTTGGCCGGTTAGTATTCTGCCGCTTTTATCTGTAATTGTTCCGGATATCATGATGGGCAGATTTACGGACTTTCTTATAAGCACATTATCTGCTGCAATTATGGCGGCTCGGGCATTTAGTGAGTCAAAGATGGTTTCGATAAACAAAGCGTCAACACCGCCGTCGACCAGGCCCTCAATTTGCTCTTCATAAGCCTCTCGCAGTTCGTCAAAGGTTATATTTCTTAGGCCCGGATTTTCAACGTCAGGAGATAGGGAGGCGGTTTTATTGGTAGGACCTATAGACCCGGCTACAAACCTGGGCTTGGCTTGATCTATTTGCGTATACTCATCTGCTGCTTCCCTGGCTAGTTTAGCCCCGTGATAATTTAGGTCATAAACCTTATGCTCCAAAGCATAATCTGCCTGGGATATTCTATTGCCGTTAAATGTATTGGTTTCAATAATGTCCGCTCCAGCCTGCAAATAGCTTTGGTGAATTCCTTTAATCACCTCTGGATGCGTTATGTTTAGAATATCGTTGTTGCCCTTTTGACTACGGTGGCAAAAACATCCTCCACTAAATGCCTCTTCGCCCAAATGCAACTTTTGTATGGCTGTCCCCATTGCCCCGTCCAGAACTAATATCTTTCCTTTTAACAAGGTTTCTAAATTGTATTTCAATTTTTAATGCCTCCCTTAATAAAAAGTTCCCTCAAAAAATTAGCCTGAGGGAGCATAAAACACATTCAAGGTATGGAACGCTAATGTAATATTCGGATTTTAAATAAAAAAATCATATCAGATTTTTTTAAGGAGGGCAATTAGTAGTGCTAGCATAAAAGTGGTTCTTCCGCACTTTTGTCCGCAATGTTGCTGGCATCCGTAATTGCAAAATTATTGTTGAGAGATAGATAAAGTTTATAAAAGCCGAAGACAAGATATAAATAATCTATTAGACAAATAAAGAATTATTATTGATAATTATTAAGAAAAATCAAATTTCTGAAATGAAGATTATAGTTAGATGGTGATGATATGGCTAAAGTGATTTTAAAAACGATAACAAAATTTTTTGGCTCAAATAAGGTTTTAGATCAATTGAATCTGACTGTCAACGATCATGAATTTTTAGTATTGGTTGGTCCTTCTGGCTGTGGTAAATCAACTCTTCTCAGGATTATTGCCGGTTTGGAGACGTCTACCAGGGGAACTACAGTGATTGGCAACCGAACAGTAACCGAATTATCACCCAAAGACAGAGATATCGCCATGGTATTTCAAAATTATGCTTTGTACCCGCATATGAATGTTTATGATAACATGGCCTTTGGTCTTAAAATGCGTAAGGTTGCCAAAGAAGAAATTGATCATCGGGTTCGGGAAGCTGCAAATATTTTAGAGATATCTAATCTTTTGGATCGCAAACCAAAACAGTTGTCCGGTGGGCAGCGGCAGAGGGTTGCTTTGGGCAGGGCCATTGTCCGAAATGCTCAAGTCTTCTTGCTGGATGAGCCATTATCAAATCTGGATGCAAAATTGCGGGTGCAAATGCGGGCCGAAATTATCAAATTGCACCGGAAATTAAGGGCGACAATGATTTATGTAACTCATGATCAAATTGAAGCAATGACCATGGGTGACCGGATTGTCGTGATGAAGGATGGCAAAATCCAGCAGATTGGTACACCGGAAGAAATATATAATAATCCGGCAAATATGTTTGTTGCGGGATTTGTTGGGGTGCCACCAATGAATTTTCTGTCCTGGAGTCCGGGCGTGGTGCTGGGAATAAGACCGGAATATATTGCGCTGATTGAGAAAAGAGAGAGTACTATCGATACCGAAATAAGATCGGAGAAGGGGGATTATATTATCGAAGGGACGGTTGAAGTTATCGAGTACACAGGAGCAGAAAAACTGATTTATTTACAAACGAATTTTGGGCAAATGGTTGTCAAAACTGATACTAGTCAGCCGATTAAAGAAGAAAAACGTTATAATTTACTCTTCGGGACGACCGATATTCATTTTTTTAACATGGAATCCGGTTTGCGCATGGGACAAGATAGGCCCGAGCAATTAGTCGGCACTGCGGCAGTTGTTTAAATAAAATAGAAGAGGTGTAATAAATGTCAAAGAGATTTAAATTGAGTTTATTGTTAATATTGGTCTTATCTTTATCGGCTTTCCTCCTATTTGGTTGTGGCGGCAAAACGGAAACACAGGCCCCTTCCGCCGGTAACAGTGAAAAGATAAATGTAGCAGAGGGTATCTTGCCGCAAACATATAAAGGAACAACTATTAATATTATCTCAACATCGGTAATTGAAAAACTAATCCCTGAATTTGAAAAGCAAACCGGGATTAAAGTAAATTCTCTTAATTTGGACTATATGGCAACCCATGAAAAACTGGCTCTTGAATTTGCCTCAAAAAAAGGCGATATTGACGGTTTTAAAATGCCTTATCAGTGGTATGGCGAGTTTATCGGATCCCTGGACGCAGTTTTACCACTGGATGAACTGGCCCAAAAACCGGGATTCCCTGACTTAGTTTTAGATGACTATGTCCCTGCGGCTCTCGATACATATGGAAAGTATAATGGGAAACTCATTGGTTTACCAATTATTGCTGACGTAGAGCTTTTAGTTTACAATAAAAAAATGTTTGAAACAGCCGGGATCAAAGAGCCGCCTAAAACTTGGGATGAAGTGACAGCCTTGGGCAAGAAGCTGACCATCGATACCAACGGTGATGGTCGCATTGACCAGTATGGCTTTGGCCTCATGGGCGGCAGAAGTGCTCAGGCGGCAGGAACTTTCACCAACCTTTACTATGCTTTTGGCGGAACTGTTGGATACTTTGATCAAAATATGAAGCCACAGTTTGATTCGCCGGCCGGACAACAAGCGCTGTCGCTGATGGCCAAAGATCTTAAGGCCATTGCACCCCCTGATTGCAACACGTGGGATCATCCCGAAATGATTAACGCTTTCAGCCAGGGGCAGGTAGCCATGGGTTTGGTTTGGCCGGGCGGAGCTAGTGCAAGTGTAGATCCAACAAAGTCAAAAGTTTACAATGACGTTGGTTTTTCACTTTCACCCAATAACAGTTCCCTGCTCGGTGGTTGGGCCATGGGGATCAGCCGCTATTCGAAACATCCGGAAGCAACCTATCTGTTTATTTCTTGGTTAACCCATCCGGATACCCAAGTTAAATATGCCTTGGCAGGAGGTACTCCCGCAAGAGTGTCAACACTTAATAACCTTGAATTGGTTAAAAAATATCCTTGGTTCCCTACCATTGGGGAAAATTTAGCCGTTGCCAAACCGTTTTCCAAACTTCCGGAATCGGAAGAGATCATTGGATACATGGTTGAGGAAGCCAATGATGCCGTATCCGGTGTTAAAGCCCCGGAAGATGCGGCTAAAGATCTAAACAGCCGGACAGAAAAACTGATGACAGACCATGGATATTATAAAAAATAATCCAGGCCGAATGTTCTCTTTGCAGTTAATTAAAAAATACAGATAGCACGATGTGAGATGGGAGTACAATAAAGTATTCCCATCTCTATAATTTAGACATCATAATATTATGCATTGATATAGGTGACAGAATGAAAAAATCTGCTAACCTCCAAAAACCTATTTTATATTTGCTGCCGGCTATTCTGATACTGGCCGTAGTGGTTCTGTATCCCGTGCTTAACGCACTTTATGTAAGCTTCTTCCAATGGGATTTAGCGACTGGTAATAAAATGTTTTTTATCGGCTGGCAGAATTATCGGGAAACCTTAGGGGATGTATATTATTGGTCGGCTATTGGCCGCTCCCTGATGTTTGTTTTGATGGTTGTTCCAACGGAGCTTCTGTTGGGTACTTTAATTGCCATCTTATTAAATAATGATATCAAAGGCCGGCGCATTCTTCGGGTGCTTTTCATTCTGCCAATGATGATTACTCCCGTTGTGGTCACAATCCTTTGGAAAATTATTTATAATAACCAGTTTGGGATCTTGAACTGGATATTGTCATTAGTGGGCATATCCCCTCAGGTTTGGTTAGGTAATCCGCAGTTGGCAATGTTTTCAGTGGCTTTGGTGGACATTTGGCAAAACACACCGTTTATTATCTTACTTGTCCTGGCCGGCCTTCAGGTAATTCCCGGTGACGTATATCAAGCTGCCGAAATAGACGGAGCAGATGGATGGCAAAGTTTTCGTTTCGTTACACTGCCATATTTGAGCGGCACCTTGTTTCTTGGGGCCATTTTTAGGGTTGTGGATTCGTTTCGCGTATTTGACATTATTTATGTATTAACCAAAGGTGGACCGGGCAGGGTTACGGAAGTGATCAGTCTTTATACTTATAAAACTGGTTTCAGTTTGTTTAAATTTGGCCTTTCAGCTAGCCAGAGCATGCTGTTAATGCTACTGACACTAATTGTGGCGATTCCACTGATCATCGGTTTATTAAGTAATATAAGTTCCCGAAAAGGAGTGGCTTAATGTGATACAGTGGAAATTCGTCCGTAATCTTTTACTTGTCTTTTTTTGCAGCCTTTATGTATTCCCGATCATTTGGCTGGTGATGATTTCATTTAAATATGAAGTCGATATTTTTTCCATTCCGCCTAAATGGCTTTTCGTTCCAACTTTAGAACATTATCAAACTGTTTTGGCGGATAGCCATGTCGGAGCTTTTCTGACGAATAGTCTGTTTGTGGCATTAGGGACTACTATGATTGTCTTGCTGGTAAGTGCACCGGCGGCATACGGTTGTGCCCGCTTTCAATCTAAGGCTGCCGGCAGATTTATCTTTGGTTTGTTTTTATTGAGGATGCTGCCCGGGGTTGCTGTCGTGGTGCCGATCTATTTGGTAGCCAGTAAATTAGCGATGTTGAACAATTACTTGACACTTATTCTAGTCCATGTATGTATTGTTCTGCCCATCGCTGTATTGATGCTTCAGAACTTTATTCTGGAGATACCTAAAGAATTGGAGGAAGCAGCCATGATAGATGGATGCTCAAGGTCTGCTGCATTTATTCGGATCATCCTGCCATTAATGACATCGGGTATTGTGGCCACCTCGGTATTTTCATTTATCATCTCGTGGAATGAATTTTTATTTTCTATGACACTGTCCGGTTATAGTACGCAAACTTTACCTGTGGGTGTCACATCTTTTATGACGGATAAAACCCTTGATTGGGGAGCCATAGCGGCTATGGGCGTCATTATGATCGTCCCGGTTGGTTTATTTACATTTATGGTTCAAAAATACCTGATCAAAGGACTTACAATGGGGGCGGTCAAAGAATAGGGGAATTTTATTTGTATGTATTAAATGCTGCCGTTGCTAAGTTTTCTATGGTCTCCCTTTTGCGATATGTCGCAAAAGGGAGAATATTTTTATTGTAAAAAGGATAAATTCGTTTTATGTGAAAATTATTACAACACAGAAAGGTGAAAAAATAAATTACGGGAGAAAAAGAAGACTATTGCCAAGCAAATGTAGGAATGTTCGGTTTACGACCAAGTTATAGCCAAGGTGGCCAATCAAAAGATAGTCATAGTGGTGAGGCGTATTAACAAGATTACTGGCAGCTCTGGTACCAAAAGGTAACGTTCTTGGAATTGACGCCTCAGCCGGTATGCTTTAAACAGCAGAAGAACAGGAAGGATCAAATCTATCCTTCCGGAATTTAGATATTAATGAAATGGATTTTAAGCAGTGAGTTTGATCTCATATTTTCCAACGCCGCTTTACAATGGGTAAAAGATCATGAAAGGCTTTTGTGGAATTGCCGAAAGGCGCTAAAACCGAACGGCGTAATACACTTTAATTTTGCAGGAGATGGAAACTGCTCAAATTCTTTCGAAGTTGTAAGAAAAGTAATTAGTCAATCAGCATACAGCGAATACTTCCATTTTCGAATGGCCATGGTATATGCCGACGTTAGGTCAATACAGGGAACTGTTTGGAAAACTAATTAAATAATCATTTTTAAAAATAATTAAACCAACCGACAAGTGTCCGGATGCCTTCGGAATCACTATCTGAATAAAGCGGAATACACATGATCCTCAAATTGTTAAATTTTTTATTTAGCTCTTGCCAGGAGGGTTTTTAAGTTGGGAGAAATAGAAAGCAAATATAAAACTGTTAAAGTGCTTGTTGTATTTAGTAGTTTGATTTTGTGTCTTATATTAGCGATTGTAGTAAATATGTATTATGGCATTGAGGTAATATACACCCATTTTTTTTATATTCCCATTATTCTTTGTGGCATATGGTTTTTCCAAAAGGCTTATTGGGTAGCTGCATTATTAGGCATGATTCATATCCTGATAAACACATATGCGGGAGTATGGCTTTCCATTTCCAGCATATTTAGAAGCGTCATGTTTTTAGTTATCGCAGGAGTTGTATGCACACTATCTCTAAAGAAGGAGGAATTTCAAAAAAAACTAATTTCTCGCGAAAAAGAGCTAAGGGAGTTAAATGAATCCATGCTTGATATAATCAGCAGAGTCAATCTTTCTGGAGTGATTGAATATATCAGTTCCTCAGTTAGACACGTCTTGGGATATACCGTGAATGAAGTCCTAAAAATGAACTTTCTTGATCTGGTACATCCGGATGACAAAGAATTTGTTAAAAAAGAATTTAATATAGCTGTTAAAACAAAAAAATCTACACGTATGGAATATCGCTGCCTGCATAAAGATGGAAGTTGTATTTGGGTCGAGACAGTTGCAAATCCAATCAATGATGGTAGTGACATCTTGGAGGTTTTTGTTTTTGGTAGCCGTGATATTACTCAGAGGAAGGAAGCAGAGGAGAAACTGCTTAAATTAAGTACACATGATACTTTAACTGGATTAAAAAACAGAACCTATCTGAATTCTATGCTAAATGATATTGAGAGAACCCAAAATGTTGCTGTTTTCTCTATTGATATCGATGGACTAAAATATGTTAATGATATTTTCGGTCACTTAGAGGGGGATAAGCTAATTATTGCTGTAAGTGATATTTTGAAGAAATCATTCGGGGAAAAAGACACTGTTATCAGAGTTGGTGGTGATGAGTATCTTGTAATAGTACCTGAATGTAGTTATGAAGTAGCTGAAATGTTGAAGCAGAGAGTTTTGGGTGAGGTGGTCAAGTATAATAAGACTGTTGAGAAAGAATATTTAAAGGTTAGTATTTCAATTGGATATTCTTTAGAGTTGAATGAAAAAACAAACTTAGATGAACTCTATAGAAGAGCAGATGCAAACATGTATTTAGATAAAAAAAATAAAAGGGGAGTAAAATAGGGCTTGCTGAATTTGATGGTGTGAAACAAGGTGCCACATGGGGGTAGTGAGGTTATAGCGATGATAGTCTTAGGATTAAACACCGAAAAACCATTTTTGGTAACAATTGGATGTTATTTAATAAAATTTGTACATTAGTACTTGACAGTCACAAATGTCATACCTAACCTACCACCTATGGGGATTGGCATCAATATGAAGGCCAGCTTTCGCCGAACTATTAATGAGCTTAAATGGTCAGTTACATACCTTGTGTTCTTAATCTTAACACTTATCTACTTCGTAACTTAGGCAGATGTTGTTTTAACAAATCTATAAGTCCAAAAGTTGACTTAATTTGCCTGACCAGAAAATTTAGTCGTTTAAGGGTTCTTAAATAATTCATTAGTAATCCTTCCTTTCTCAATAAAATTGCTTGGTAATTATATCTCCTCCTTATTCCGGGGTGACCTGTATATAATAGTTTCAATAACTCACCCGTCACAGGATTACCCCAGTAATCTATATTCCCAGTTCATACTTCCAACGTGTCGAAATGCATCTGCATTAAACATTTTCTTCTAACCGGGGGGCCATTTAAGCCGCCCTGGTAGGATTATTTTAATTTAATCAGCACACTTCTAAATTTACATTGTAATATCATTAATAGGCTAATGAGGAATATATTTGCTTATAGTATATGCATGGTAACAAATACCTGTGACGTTTTTGTGGTATATTTTACATTTAATTATTTATTTTACTCTTTTACAATTCCACCAGTTCTTTAATTATGGCGTATTCTCTCTCTGCTTTAGGATTAGCCCGGCAGGCGCTTTCCTGTAATGCTGATCCCCTTAAATCACCGGACTTTTGCAGGGCTATTCCCAGCTGAAGCTTTACCACAGCTTCAGCATTTTGATTTTCTGTTTGGCAGGCGCGAGTCAGGAAATCCTTAGCCCGCGTATAATCTTCCAATAGTACCGCAGACTGGCCTGCGGTAAGGGGTAGGGCTGGAGTAAGCGTCAAATCGGAATTTCTATCCCGGCAGCTTCATCCTGGCCACGCAAGAGCTGTTGCACGGCTACGTTTACATAGATATTATTAAGTTTTTCATAGGTTTTGATAAAGGCATTTTCTGTTTAAATTGCATATTGATATTGATTGTAGGAGATTATTGCTTTGGGCTAAGGTTATGCTTTGTACTATGATACTACTACTAAATATTACCGTTCCACCTGCGGATGCATTTACATGGGTGATTGTTGGAGAAAAAGTTTTGGAAATTGGAGCAGGGGCTATAACTGGAGTTATAGTTCAAACAGTATGGGATAAAAATGCTTTCTGGCGAAATAACATTAATAAACGGAAGAAACAATGTCATGTGAAAATTAAGCTGGGAGTGGTTTTAGTATGGATTTATGGCGCAAGAAGTCGGTTGGAAAATTACTGGCGGAAAGAAAGGAAAACAAACGCGGGCTGGTACGGACACTGGGAACCGCAGATCTTGTAGCACTAGGTGTGGGTGCAGTCATAGGCACCGGCATTTTCGTTCTCACCGGAGTGGCAGCGGCAAACTATGCGGGCCCCGGGGTCGTTTTTTCTTTTATTATTTCAGGCATTGCCGCCGGGTTGGCCGCTATGGTTTATGCTGAGCTGGCCGCGGCAATTCCGTCTGCCGGCAGCGCTTATACATTTTCATATATTTCTATGGGCGAAGTGGTTGCATGGCTGGTAGGATGGAATTTAATCTTGGAATATCTCGTAGCCGCGGGGGCAGTTTCCATTGGGTGGAGTTCCTACGTTATGGACCTTTTGCGTTCCCTGGGTTTAACATTGCCGGCAACTTATACGGCGTCTCCTTTTGACGGGGGCATAATTAATCTGCCTGCCGTTCTTATTGTTCTGCTGGTCACCGGCCTGATTATTACCGGAACACAGCACAGCGCCACCGCTAATAAAATTATTGTTGTTATTAAGCTGGCAGCTATTGCACTTTTCATCGCGCTGGGCATTCAGCATATCGACCCTGCCAATTGGAAACCTTTGCTCCCTTACGGTATAGCAGGGGTTTTCCATGGTGCGGCTATAGTTTTTTTTGCGTATATCGGGTTTGACGCTGTGGCTACCGCTTCAGAAGAAGTAAAAAATCCACAAAAAGATTTACCACGCGGCATTATCTTAACCTTGATCATATCAACCACTTTGTATGTAGTTGTTGCCGGCATACTTACCGCTATGGTAAATTACACTGCTCTAAATACTGCGTCACCGGTTGCAACGGCCCTGCTAAGGGTAGGAATACCGTGGGCTTCCGCAGTCGTTTCAGTAGGTGCCCTTGCCGGTTTAACCAGTGTGCTTCTGGTTTCTATGTACGGTCAAAGTAGAATATTTTTTGCCATGGCTAGAGATAATTTGTTACCCCCTATATTCGACTGGCTGCATCCAAGACTGAAGACACCTGTGTGGGACAGCATTATTATTGGTATACTAGTTGCCGCCATAGGGGCGTTTTTGCCCATTGGCCTAGTAGCGCAATTGGCTAATATAGGTACTTTAACCGCCTTTATTGCCGTATCCTTTGGAGCTATCATTCTGCGCAAAACCCATCCGGAACTGCCTCGCCCGTTCCGCTTGCCGCTTATGCCCCTAATCCCGATTCTGACCATAATATCTGCCGCATATCTTGTCTTTAACCTACCACCGGTCACATGGGTTAGGTTTGCTGTTTGGGTAGGAATAGGTATACTGGTATATGCTTTTTACGGCTATAAAAAAAATAATTTGGCCGGTAACGTAGAAACAAGGTATTCAACAAGTGATGCTTCTGAAGCGGCGCGTAAGCCAATACCCCCAAGAGAGAATCAATAGTAGTTTTAGGAATTTACAAAGAACGTGTTAGCTTGGCGATAGTTGCGCTCATCATATATATAAGTAACAGAGATAGTTTTAGGTATCTCTGTTACTTTTTGAGTATACTTGGTATGGATAAAAATGTAATAACAGCTTTATCTATAAATTATTAGTTTAATTGACAATGATACTATAATGTAAAATAATACTTAAAAACTGCGACTTGCGGTAAATTTACGTATTTAATAACTTTGACGATGTGCACTAACTACGTCTATGCGGATTGGTGTCAGATCACGGAGAGAGCGGACTGTGTAAAAGCAATGATTGTAACGTTGTTGTAGCACCTGGCAATTAGTCTAATTTTATAAGAAAAGAAGATGAAAAAATGGGAAATTTTGAGTTTGATGGTCAGAAGTACAAGAATGCTTCTAGTCATCAGAAAGAGTGGGGAACCAAAATCATAACGGAGTTAAACATTAAAGGAACGGAAAGTATTCTTGACCTGGGGTGTGGTGATGGTGTATTGACAAAACTACTGGCAGATCTGGTGCCAAAGGGTAACGTTCTGGGAATTGACGCCTCAGCCGGAATGCTTAAAACAGCAAAAGAACTGGAAGGATTAAATTTATCTTTCCGGAACTTAGATATTAATGAAATGGATTTTAACGGTGAGTTTGATCTCATATTTTCCAATGCAGCTTTGCAATGGGTAAAAGACCATGACAGTCTTTTAAGGAATTGCCGAAAGGCGTTAAAGCCGAACGGAGTAATTCGCTTTAATTTTGCAGGAGATGGAAATTGCTCGAATTTTTTCGAAGTTGTCAGACAGGTAATGAGTCACTCTGCATATAGCGAGTACTTTCAAGGTTTCAAATGGCCCTGGTATATGCCGACGTTAGGTCAATACGAAGAGCTGCTTGGAAAACATGATTTTGGAGAATGCAAAGTTTGGGAGGAAAATGCTGACAGGTGCTTTAAAAGTAAAGATGAAATGATAAAGTGGATTGATCAACCTTCTATTGTTCCTTTCTTAGAATTGCTCCCTGATTATAAAAGAGAAAAATTCAGAAACAAGGTTGTTAGTATAATGGTTGGAAAAACCATCCAAAAAGATGGGACCTGTTTTGAAACTTTCAGACGGATAAACGTTTTTGCCAGAAAATAACGCGCAATCAAAGAGAATACGCTGCATTAAAGAGCTGGTAAAACGCTTATGGTCTTCTCTATGGTAAGCTTTGAGAAAGTTAGAAACAATGAAGGCTCTATCTATGAATGGGGCGGGGACCGGAATATGCCGATGGAGAAATAGTTAAGAAGAGCGGTTTTGCAATCGCTCTTCTTATTTGTTTGCCCGGCAGGTCTGTTGAACAGCGCAATTTTTCATATTCCCGCGAAAAATTATATCTCTTCCTGGATGTACTTCTTTAGAGCATCTTTACCGGGTACCTTGCCGGTAGATTTAACCTTGCCGTTAACCACCAGGGCGGGTGTGCTCATTACCCCCGCGGCGAGAATATCCCTTAAATCCTCCACCTTTTTTACATCGGCCTCCAGGCCTAGCTCGCCGTTTAATTCCGAGACTCTTTTATACAGCTCATTGCACTTGGCGCAACCTGTTCCCAAGATCTTTATCTCCATATAATATCACCTCCTCATTGATACAAGTTATACGACTATACACTTTCAGCCTATAAGTTTATCATTTTACTAGATCACTCACTGCTTCAGCATCATTTCTATATGAACAGGTAAGCGAAAGCGTTAAAGGTGTAGCCAATGATGATAATGCCCATAGCGACAAGCCCTGTAAATACAGCCAGCAATCTAATTTTTACCACTTGCTTCAATAAAATTAGTGACGGGAGGGAAAGCGCGGTCACGGCCATCATCAGGGACAGCACCGTGCCCAGACCCACTCCCTTGCCCACCAGGGCCTCAGCAATCGGTAGTGTTCCGAAAATATCCGCATACATCGGCACGCCGATTAAAGTAACCAGTGGCACAGAGTACCATTTGTCCTGACCGAGCAGGGCACTGATAACTGACTCCGGTATCCAATTATGGATGGTGGCACCTATGCCGACACCGATTAAAATGAACAGCCACACTTTTTTAATAATATCTCGCACCTGCTCACCAGCATAAGCTAATCGATCGCGGGTGGTCAATTCTTCCGGGTCGGTATCAATCAAAGTATTGTTAAAAACAAACGGCTCAACATACTTTTCCATCTTCGCGTTGTTAATGATAGTCCCGCCGATGATGGCCAGGACAATGCCGACAACCACATAAGCGAGAGCAATTTTCCAGTTAAAAATGCTGGCAACTAAGATTACCGACGCCAGGTCTACCAGAGGTGAAGATATTAAAAAGGAAAAGGTAATCCCAATAGGCAGGCCGGCGTTGGTAAAGCCGATAAATAAGGGAATGGAGGAACAGGAGCAAAATGGCGTAACCGTGCCTAAAAGAGCCCCCATTGCATTGGCCTTAATACCGGTAAAGCGACCCAGGGTTTTTCTGGTGCTTTCAGGTGAAAAGAAGCTTTGGATATATGAAATACTAAATATTAAGACCGAGAGCAGGATGAATATCTTGATGACATCATAGATATAAAAATGAATGCTCCCGCCTACCCGGGTATTTACATCCAGGCCGAAGCCATTAGTGACAAGTAGGGTCACCAGGTCGGACAGCCACTCCATTCTTAGCAATTGGTCGTTTAACCAGGAAAAGATTGACAAAAAAACACCTCCTCATTGCTTTAAGTACGATCACTAACGCGAACGCCAGCATCGGCCTGCGTAATGTTTTGCACGGCTGCCGGATGCCGGTCTCGTATACTGTTATCTTTGCAGCACCCGGGCCCATTTGAGTATTTATGGCAGCCATTACTATTTTTAACGGTAAGCCAGTCTTCGAGATTCTTCAAATCAGCCGTGTAAAGATCGGTTTGTCTGAGGTGATCAAAAACTATGCTTTCAAGAAATTTGTTTTTTTCAACCGGAGCAAGGGTGTAATATACCCACTGCGCACTCTTGCGGTCTGTGACCAGCCCTGCCCGCCGCAATACTCCCAAATGCCGCGATGCCTTGGCCTGTGTAATATTAAGCACCTCCATGATGTCACAGACACATAGCTCCCCTGCATAAAGCAAGTTGATAATCCGCAAGCGGGTTTCGTCAGATAGTGCCTTTAATCTTTCTACTATATTTTCCATAAGCAGATACCTCAATAAATAAATTTGTATAATCGATTACGCATATATACTATACACCCTGACGGGGTAGATTGTAAACATATCACGGTTACGACAACACAAGAAATTTTTTTGATTATTGGGTTTTTTTTATTTAAGTTCAGAAAGAGCGGAGGCTGAGACCCGTAAAACAAGATAGGGAACTTATATGAAGTACTATAGGTGCTGGTATTTCGCCAAGGGTTAAGACCAATCCAAGCTTTAACCCGCTTTGGCTTCAAGATCTTAAGCTTTTTTTGGTTTATTTGTTTTTAAGATATTGATATAATTTATTATTATCTAATTTGTTATTTGTCCTTTCAATGACCCATTTTATTCTGAGCAATAACTCCCCCGTTTATTCTAATTGTACCTTTTGAAAGTTAAGAACAAAGAAGTAGGGAAGGAGTATCCATTATTTTGTCGAATTTTAGTAGTCATTTGGATACAGTGAGTGTTACTAATCCAGAGCATAGAAAAAGGCGCAGAAGTGTTCGTTATACACCTCAAGCCGGCAAATAGTGGAGGCAATAGAGATACAATAAGACGTACGAGGATTGTTTAGATTCCCCGGTTGCTAAAGGTTGTGCGGTGGATATGTCTCAAACCTGATGGAGGTGTTGCCCCGTGTTTATTAATTTCTTTTATGAGCTGAGAAATGTGGGTGTGTCGGTATCCCTGACCGAGTGGCTGACCTTGATGGAAGCCCTGAACAAGGGAATGGGGATTTCCAATCTTAGTGAATTTTACCTGGTGGCCCGTTCGATCTTGGTCAAGAGCGAAACCCAATTTGATAATTACGACCTCGCCTTCCAAAATTACTTTAGCGGCATTGAAACGCCTGCTGATTTGGTTAGCGAGGCTTTAGATTGGCTGTACAATGGGTTGCCCCCCCAGATAAAATCACAGGAGTTTCAGACGCAAACGCTGTCCCAAGAGATAAAACCGACTGCAATAAAGCAGCGCGTTAACGCGAATTTCCGCCAGGATGGCAAAGCTGCAGCTAAAAACGGCGGATGGCGACGTGGTGGATCTAACTCGAAAGGAGTGCGCATTGATGGCGCACCTGGAAATTTTACTGCGATACAAGTAGCAGCCCGAAGGAACTACCGGGGATATCGGGGTGATCTTATTCTTGGCGTAAGGAAATTTGAAGCGGCTTTACGAGTCTTACGCCAGCTAACCAATCAACATGAAGGCCTTAAGAATGAGTTGGATATAAACGACACTATTGATAAAACCTGCCGTAATGCCGGCCGGTTGGAGCTGGTTTGGGACCGCCCGCGTAAAAATAACTTGAAAATATTGCTTTTGATGGACTCCGGCGGCTCAATGGATATGCATATTAGCCTTTGCAGCCGGTTATTTACGGCATTTAAACGCTCGAGTCATTTAAAGGAACTGAAGATTTATTATTTCCATAATTGTATTTATGATTATATTTATGAGAAGCCGAATTGTAGTGAGGAAAATGCTATTACAACGTATGATTTTTTGCATAAATTTGATTCTAATTACCGCTTAATCATTATCGGTGACGCAAGCATGGCCGAAAGTGAATTAATGGCGGTAAACGGGGCTATTGACTATGATAACTTGAATAGTGAACCAGGGTTAGTCTGGCTGGAGCGTTTTGCCAAGCATTTTAGCCATAATGTTTGGCTTAATCCTATACCTGCCGGGGGATGGGATGAACAAATGAACTACCGTGCGCGTTCCATTACGATAGTACGTAAATTATTTCCTATGTTTGAGCTGTCGATAAGCGGGCTGGAGCAGGCGGTAAAACGAATTAAGGTTAGTAGTTGAAAATTACATAGTCTCATTACACTTTATCTGGTGCAATAATGACTAAGGTGGTGCATAAATGCACCACCTTTTTGTATTGTCGAAATTAATGAGACCGTTAAGTGTAAAAAATCTACCATTAGACATTAAATACATACCATTCGGGAATAGCCTTGTTGATTGGTCGATATTTTGCAACAAGTTTTGACAAAAATTAATTTATTACATTTCTGAATATTATTATAACTTGGGGAGGGAGGCAAGTTTTTTTTATAACGCTTATTAAACTAATATATAAATAACTAAAAGGGAGGACATGATTTTGGACGCACAACAAATGTATAAAGAGAAGTTTTGTACCCAGGAAGTAGCAGCTAAGTTAATTAAATCGGGTGACTTGATTTATACACCATCAGCTTCTAATGAACCTGCTGATCTCTGGGAGGCTATAGCTAACCGGGCGGATGAGTTGGAAGGTGTAAGAGTCAGGCAATTCTTGACCAGGCGCGGTCACAGATATTTAGATCCATCTTTTTCTAAGCATATTTTTGTAGAATCTATGTTTGTTACCGGGCCGATCAGAAAACAGATTCACGAGGGTCATGCCACCTATATGCCTTGGAACTTCAGCGACATGCCCGCTATGGTCAGGCAGAGTGGTTGTGACGTACTAATGCTTGCTGCTACTCCAATGGACGAACGCGGCTATTTTTGTTTTGGCTTGGGCTGTGACTATACTCCTGCCGCTATTGAAGTTGCCAAGAAAATAATTGTGGAAGTTAACCCCAATATACCCTGGACCGGTGGTTATAACAAAATTCACATTTCCCAGGTAGATGCCATTTGTGAGAGCAATGCTCCGTTATTTGAACTAGAACAACCCACGATATCTGCCATGGATGAAAAGATCGCCGCTCCGATAGCCGATCGTATTGCCGACGGCTCCACACTTCAAGTAGGTATCGGTGGTATTCCTGCTGCGGTATGCAAGTATATGCTGCACAAAAAGGATCTGGGTATGCATACCGAACTGGTCACCGATTATATTAATGAAATGATGGAAAGCGGCTGCATGAACGGTAGCAAAAAAACAATTCATAAGGGTAAAATTATAGCTACCATTGTCGAGGGCACCAAGCCATGTTTCGATTACATTGCTAATCACCCGGCTATTGAATTCCACCCGGTAGATTATACTAATAATCCTTTCGTCATCGCTCAAAACTATAAGCCGGTCAGTATCAACGGGACTATTGAGGTTGACTTATTTGGACAATGCTGCTCGGAAAGTATGGGCACCAAAATCTGGGGAGGAATTGGCGGCCAGCTTGATTTTGCCAGGGGCGTCACTTTGAACCCGGAAGGACAAGCGTTTATCGTTCTGACATCCACGACGAAAAATGATACTATAACCAAGATTGTTCCCACTTTGACTCCTGGAGCCATTGTGTCTACCACTAGGACCTTGGTTGATCATGTAGTGACTGAGTACGGTTGTGTTAAACTTCGTGATAAATCCATGATGGAAAGGGCCAAGTTGATGATCAGCATTGCCCATCCTAATTTCCGTGATATGCTGACTTTCGAAGCCAAGAAGATGAATCTTATTATCTAGTTGGTTAAAGTAGAAAAGCGCTTCGTTTGAGGCGCTTTTTTTAATGCCGTTTCAGCGTTGAAATATGCAACCACTAGTTAGATTGTAAGGTGCTTTCCTTTAGGTATCTAGTGATTGATTACTTTTGAAAGGCTAATGTTATTTTTGCGTTTACAATGGCTAGCAAAACTGTTAGCTGGTGTATTTTAACCGCTGGCAGCTAAGTTTATACCGTTTAGCAATGTTTGGTTTAAATGGCCATTGTTTTTTTGTATGTTTTACTATAATATATAATAAATACTTTCTGAATATTATAATAAAGGAGGTATTAAAGCATATTTATAAATAAATTATATATATAAATAAATTAATTAATTAAAATGGAGGTTGAGGAAATGAACGTACAACAAATGTATAAAGAGAAACTGGTTTCCCCGGCAGAAGCAGCTAAGTCAGTTAAGTCTGGTGACCTGATTTACACCCCTTCGGAAGCTAATGAGCCCACTGCGATATGGGAGGCTTTAGCCGATCGGAAGGAAGAGTTGCATGGTGTGAGAGTCAGGCAATTCTTGACCAGGCGCAATCATAGATATTTAGACCCATCTTTTGCTGAGCATATTAAAGTTGAGTCCCTTTTTGTGACCACACCAATCAGAAAGCAGGTTCACGAGGGCTATGCCACCTATATGCCTTGGAACTTCAGCGACATGCCCGCTATGGTCAGGCAGAGTGGTTGTGACGTACTAATGCTTGCTGCTACTCCAATGGACGAACGCGGCTATTTTTGTTTTGGCTTGGGCTGTGACTATACTCCTGCCGCTATTGAAGTTGCCAAGAAAATAATTGTGGAAGTTAACCCCAATATACCCTGGACCGGTGGTTATAACAAAATTCACATTTCCCAGGTAGATGCCATTTGTGAGAGCAATGCTCCGTTATTTGAACTAGAACAACCCACGATATCTGCCATGGATGAAAAGATCGCCGCTCCGATAGCCGATCGTATTGCCGACGGCTCCACACTTCAAGTAGGTATCGGTGGTATTCCTGCTGCGGTATGCAAGTATATGCTGCACAAAAAGGATCTGGGTATGCATACCGAACTGGTCACCGATTATATTAATGAAATGATGGAAAGCGGCTGCATGAACGGTAGCAAAAAAACAATTCATAAGGGTAAAATTATAGCTACCATTGTCGAGGGCACCAAGCCATGTTTCGATTACATTGCTAATCACCCGGCTATTGAATTCCACCCGGTAGATTATACTAATAATCCTTTCGTCATCGCTCAAAACTATAAGCCGGTCAGTATCAACGGGACTATTGAGGTTGACTTATTTGGACAATGCTGCTCGGAAAGTATGGGCACCAAAATCTGGGGAGGAATTGGCGGCCAGCTTGATTTTGCCAGGGGCGTCACTTTGAACCCGGAAGGACAAGCGTTTATCGTTCTGACATCCACGACGAAAAATGATACTATAACCAAGATTGTTCCCACTTTGACTCCTGGAGCCATTGTGTCTACCACCAGGACCTTGGTTGACCATGTAGTGACTGAGTACGGTTGTGTTAAACTTCGTGATAAATCCATGCAGGAAAGGGCCAAGCTGCTGATCGGCATTGCCCATCCTAATTTCCGGGACATGCTTACTTTCGAAGCCAAGAAAATGGGTCTGTTAGTATAGTTGGTTAAAACGAAAAGCGCCTCGTTGGAGGCGCTTTTTTTTTGCTGTTTAGGTGTTTTAGCAGAAAAAGGGACGTTTCATTTATCATATGACATGTTTTCCTATCCATGATGCCTTTCCATCTGTTTATGCTTGTATTGTCTGCAAATGTGCAACTGTTAGACGGATTTTAAGGTACCTTCTTTTGTGTATCCAAGATTGTCTCCTTTTGGGATGCTAGGGCGTTTTTTTGCGTTGCACCAGTTAGCAAAACCGTTAACTGGTGCATTCTACCGTCGGCCGTAAAAATCGTACTATTTAGCGATTGTTTTGGTAAATGGTATTGATTTGTAATACTTTAACGCCATACATAATTAAAAAATTTCTGAATATTATTAATTTATAAATCAGGAAAGGTGGCGATAAGTTTTAAATAAACTTATTATACGTTTATTAAATTAAATAGATAAAAGGGAGGTATATGTATGAACGTACAAGAAATGTATCGTCAGAAGCTGACTACCCCGGTAGAAGCGGCTAAGGCAGTTAAGTCTGGTGACCTGATTTACACCCCTTCGGAAGCTAATGAGCCCACCGCGATATGGGAGGCTTTAGCCGATCGGAAGGAAGAGTTGCATGGTGTGAGAGTCAGGCAATTCTTGACCAGGCGCAAGCACAGATACGTAGATCCATCTTTTTATGAGAATATAAAAATAGAATCTCTTTTTGTTACGACACCAATAAGAAAAATGGTTCACGAGGGCTATGCAACCTATATGCCTTTTAACTTCAGCGACATGCCCGCTATGGTCAGACAGGGTGGCTGTGACGTATGGATGGCAACTGTTACGCCAATGGACGAACACGGCTATTTTTGCTATGGTTTAGGCTGCGATTATTCACCTGCTTGTGTTGAAGTAGCCAAAACGATTATTGTGGAAGAAAACCCCAATATGCCCTGGACCGGTGGATATAACAAAGTTCACATCTCCCAGGTGACTCACATTGTTCAAGATAATTCGCAGATCTTTGAATTAGAACAGCCCACCATCTCTGCATTGGACGAAAAAATCGCGGCCCCGATCGCTGAGCGTATTCCCGATGGTGCCACCCTGCAGGTAGGTATCGGCGGTGTTCCCGCTGCGGTATGCAAATACATGCTGCACCGGAAAGACCTGGGCATGCATACCGAACTGGTTACTGACTACATTAATGAAATGATGGAAAGCGGCTGCCTGAACGGGAGCAAAAAGTCAATTCATAGGGGCAAGGTTATCGCTACCATCGTTGAGGGCAAGAGGGCATGCTTCGATTACATTGCTAATCACCCGGCTATTGAATTCCACCCGGTGGATTATACCAACAATCCCTTCGTCATCGCGCAAAACTATAAGCCGGTCAGCATCAACGGGACCATCGAGGTTGACTTGTTTGGCCAGTGCTGCTCGGAAACCATTGGCACCAAAATTTGGGGAGGTATTGGCGGCCAGCTGGACTTTGCCCGTGGCGTCACCTTGAACCCGGACGGCCAAGGTTTTATCGTTCTGAACTCGACCACGAAGAATGATACCATCTCCAAGATTGTGCCCACTTTAAGCCCTGGTGCCATTGTGTCCACCACCAGGACCCTCGTGGACCATATCGTAACTGAGTACGGTTGTGTTAAACTGCGTGATAAATCCATGCAGGAAAGGGCTAAGTTATTAATCAGCGTTGCCCATCCTAATTTCCGGGATATGCTGACTTTTGAAGCCAAGAAAATGGGTCTTCTCATCTAGTTGGTTTAATTAGATGATTAGTAGAATTCCAGGTTCTTACAAAAAAGCGCTCTCTGTTCAGGGTGCTTTTTTGCTATATTCGCGTTTAATATATTATAAAGCTTTTTATATTCTGCTAGTGCATAATATAAAAATACGCCCAGACTTTGTTAGAAGTTTATGTTGCCAATGGGTTCTTATAGCACCATGCGAATTCCACGGCAAAAACTTTCGCTAAGACTAAGTGTGCGGAGGAGTAAAAACAACCATACTTTTCTGCCTTCCGCACTACTTTGATGATAATATATAATTAAATAATGTCCTTCAACCCTTAGCAAATATCCGAGTGATACTCTTGTAAAGATTTTAAATTAGCCCCGATATTTTCTTTATAGGCTGCGATCCCTCTTGCACTGGCCAGAGCTGCTGCCATGGTGGTAATATACGGTACTTTATATTTAATGGCAGTCTTGCGGATATAAGAGTCATCATGCTGGCTGTGTTTTCCAGATGGGGTATTGATAACCAGGTTGATCTCCTTATTTTTTATGCCATCGATTATATTAGGACGTCCTTGAGCTAATTTTTTAATTTCTTCCGATATGACTCCATTTTTCTTAAGAAAATTATGGGTTCCTTCCGTTGCTTTAATACTAAAGCCTATCTGAATAAATACCTTGGCCGTTTCCAGAGCAGCCGGTTTATCCTGGTCGGTTACACTGATCAAAACGGTTCCCGAAGTTGGAAGGGGAGATTGGGTTGCTTCCTGGGCCTTATAATAGGCTAACTCGAAAGAATCAGCAATCCCAAGCACTTCTCCGGTGGAGCGCATTTCGGGTCCCAGTAACGGGTCAACTTCCTGGAACATGTTAAAGGGGAAAACCGCCTCTTTTACTCCAAAATGAGGAATTATTTTTGCGGCAGGTGTATTGGCCGAGGACTTTTTACCAGTTTTGTCCGCCAACATTATTTCAGTGGCAATCCTGGCCATCTTGATGTTACAGACTTTGGACACCAGGGGAACGGTCCGTGAAGCCCTTGGATTGGCTTCCAAAACATAAACCTTATCATCGGCGATGGCGTATTGCATATTCATCAGGCCAACCACGTTCAGTTCCTTAGCTATCTTTTGGGTGTATTCCACAATAGTTTCAATATGTTTGGCTGGAATGCTTACCGGTGGAATTACACATGCCGAGTCTCCGGAATGGATGCCTGCCAATTCTATATGCTGCATTACCGTCGGTACAAAAGCTTCGGTTCCGTCGGCGATGGCATCGGCTTCCGATTCAATGGCATTACTAAGAAATCTATCAATGAGAATCGGTCTTTCCGGAGTAACCTCCACTGCGGCAGCCAGGTACTCGCGGAGCATTTCCTCATCATAAACAACTTCCATCCCGCGGCCGCCCAAAACATATGAAGGGCGTACCATTAAAGGATATCCAATTTGGTTGGCAATGGCCAGGGCTTCCTCAAGATTCACCGCCATACCGGATTCCGGCATGGGAATATCAAGTTTCTCCATGATCTGGCGGAACCGGTCGCGGTCTTCGGCCAGGTCTATGGTATCAGGGGAAGTGCCAAAAATATTCACCCCGGCTTCGGTTAGTTCACCGGCAATGTTCAATGGGGTTTGTCCGCCGAACTGAACAATTACTCCCAGAGGCTGTTCTTTTTCGTATATGCTCAATACATCTTCCACTGTCAATGGCTCAAAGTACAGCTTGTCGGATGTGTCATAATCGGTGGAAACCGTTTCCGGGTTGCAATTAACAATAACCGTTTCGAAACCCATATCCCGCAGGGCAAAGGCTGCATGGACGCAGCAGTAGTCAAACTCAATACCCTGGCCGATGCGGTTTGGACCTCCCCCCAAGATCATCACTTTCTGCCGGTGACTGGCTGTAGTTTGATCAGGGGCATTATACGTGGAGAAATAGTAAACCGCGTTTTCGACACCGCTCACCGGGACAGCTTCCCACCCTTCGACTACCCCTAAAGCGGTTCTGCGCTTACGAATTTCTTTTTCCGGCAGATTTAACAGCATAGCTAAATAACGGTCGGCAAAACCGTCCTTTTTAGCCTGGGTCAGCAGTTCGTTCGGCAGGTGTTTATCCTTATATTTTAAAATTTCTTCTTCCAGCAAGACAAGTTCTTTCATTTGCTGAATAAACCATGGCTTTATATAAGTCAGCCGGTAAAGCTGATCGATATCTGCACCTTTGCGTAATGCCTCATACATGATAAACTGGCGTTCACTGGATGGCTCAGCCATTAGCGATAATAATTCATCTAGAGAGCACTGGTTAAAGTTCTTGGCGAAGCCTAACCCGTAACGGCCGGTTTCCAAGGAGCGGATGGACTTTTGCAGGGCTTCTTTATAGTTTTTGCCGATGCTCATAACTTCACCGACGGCTCGCATCTGTGTCCCCAATTTATCCTGGGAACCGGGGAACTTTTCAAAGGCCCAGCGGGCAAACTTAATGACTACATAATCGCCTGAAGGGGTGTACTTATCCAGGGTGCCGTCCCGCCAGTAAGGGATTTCGTCCAGAGTTAAGCCGGCTGCCAGCATGGTCGATATTAAAGCAATGGGAAAGCCGGTGGCTTTGGAAGCTAATGCAGAGGAGCGGGAAGTTCGAGGATTAATTTCAATAATTACAACCCGGCCGGTTTTGGGGTCATGGGCAAACTGAACGTTGGTTCCGCCAATTACTTCTATCGCTTCAACAACATCATAGGCGTATTTTTGCAATCGTTGTTGAAGCTCCGGGCTGATTGTCAGCATTGGCGCCGCACAGAAGGAATCACCGGTATGCACACCCATGGCATCAATGTTTTCTATAAAACAAACCGTCAGCATTTGATTTTTAGCGTCCCTTACAACTTCCAGCTCCAGCTCTTCCCAGCCAAGTACGGATTCCTCTACAAGGATTTGTCCAACTAAACTGGCGGTGATTCCACGATTGGCAACAGTTCTTAGCTCTTCAACATTATAGACCAAACCACCGCCGGTGCCCCCCATGGTGTAAGCCGGACGGATAACCACTGGATAGCCAAGTTCTTGAGCGATTTTCTCTGCTTCCTCAACACTATAGGCTGGTTTACTGCGGGGCATTTCGATGCCCAGCCGGTTCATTGTTTCCTTGAAAGCGATGCGGTCTTCACCGCGTTCAATGGCATCAATTTGCACACCGATGACTTTGACGTTATATTGCTCCAATACGCCGGTCTTGGCCAGTTCAGAACACAAGTTTAGTCCCGACTGGCCGCCTAAATTTGGCAGCAGCGCGTCAGGCCGTTCTTTGGCTATTATATTAGTCAAGCTTTTTACATTTAGTGGTTCAATGTAAATTACATCAGCCATCTCCGTGTCAGTCATAATTGTTGCTGGATTTGAATTGACTAAAACAATCTGGTAACCTAGTTTCCTGAGGGCTTTACAGGCCTGGGTTCCAGAATAGTCAAATTCACAAGCTTGTCCTATTATAATCGGGCCGGAACCAATAATTAGAATTTTGTTGATGTCACTTCGTTGTGGCATATTTGTCCTCCTTGACTGAAATAAGTATTATCCTTGTGGGTTTATATTTTAGCTTTTAAATTAAAACTTATTAATGCTTAGTTGCCACCGTTATTCTAGCATTTATATTATTAATTGAAAAGCGATACATAATAAAACATATTGTCCAAACTATACACATTTGTATTTTATATAAAAGATATTGAGTTTTTTTAGATAAACAGGCGCATAGACTGATAATTAAGCCTATGCGCCTGTTTTTATTTATCAAATGTTTCCCAATATTTCTCTGGTATTAGTGCGATAATCAGCGGGGTGTCGGAACCGCTGGGGGGGGTATAGATAAATTCCGCTGTCTGCCCGGCTTCTAATATGCCCAATACTGCAGCTTTTTTCAGTCCGGAAAAGTGGCCGATATTCGGAGCTTTATATACCTGGCCGTCAAAACCTTGGAATGCCGCTTTAAATATGCTGCCCCGGGGGTTTAACATAATTCCTGTTTTTTCGGTGCCGGTTAACTTAACCCGGTAAACTACGCCGTAATTGCCAAAGTTTTTGATAGTTTCCCCGGTAAGGGGATCAACACCTTCCAACCAACTATCAAAGCCTGGTACTTCCATGCCCAGGGTGACTTTTTCGCTTATACTGCCATTTGCCTGGATGTCCACCAGACAATCTGCACCGGGGAAAACTCCACGTATCTTTTGTGGGTTCCGGGGCAGGACGGGTAGGGATAACAGGTAGTCAATTTTTTCCTTTAATATTTGTTCCGGTGTCTTGACTGGGACTGCTGTGCTGTCTTCAGCATCATTCGGTTTCGAGATGGACTCGCTGTCGGTACCAGACCCTGTTCCCGTATCAGACCCTATTTCTGCATTAGATTCGCCAGTTGTTCCGGAAGCTGTTTCCGAAGTGGGCTGGTCAGAACTACCGGCATTGTTTGTTGGGTTAAACTCACCGGTGCTATTGGTACCTACTCCTGAATCGTCCATTGTTGTGTCACCGGTGGTAGGTGAGTCATCTTGGGTTGGGGTACTTGGTGGATTTGGTAACAAGTCAGGTTCGGGTTCAGGCTCCGGCGCTTTTTCGGGACCCATTACTACACTGAGGGTAATTGTGCCGTCTACCTGATAGTCCTGCATGCCTGTAACCGCTTCTCCTTTATTAAGGTGCCGCAGTCCTTGATTTAAGATAATCTTTTCACCGGGGTTGATGATGAGAGCGGGGGACGGCTGGGAAGTCAGGTACCTCATCGACACTAACTGCCCTAGGTTCATGTAATCATTTATAGGGCCCCCTACCCCGGACTTCATTGTTTTTAAGGTAACCGGGTAGAGATTGTCGTTTTCAGCTATTACATACAGGTACTGTCTTTCGGCGGCACCGTTCAAGTGGTGATAAAAAAACCTGAAGTTACCGGAAGCTTCACTTTGGTAAAGGATTCCGGGTTGGGATACTACCTCCGGGCTGTTACTCATATGAAGTATCGGTCCGGTCCGTTTAAAGGTGGTATTTTCATTGGCAGTAAAACTACTGAAATTAACATCTTCCATGTTTTCAAATAATTCGCCGTAAATTGGTTTGGAAAACTTAAAAACCATTTCACTTATCAACTTCTCATTGGATACAGTAAAGCTTTTGGTGGCGACTTCACTCCAATTTCCTACGGCATCCTTGATCCTTAAAGATAAAATATATTCACCCGGCCGGAAGAAAGCTCGGGGTTGGCCTGTTATAATTTGGGTATCACCTATAAGTTGACAGTTCCACTCCTGGGCAGTGATACTTTCCCCCGCTTCATTTTCATATGTGAAATTGTATTTGACCTCTTCCCCGATTTTCAGCACATCACTCTGCAGTCCCAGGGAGGTGACTACCGGTGGTAGGTAAATTGGCTCTTCCACTTCTTCTATTTCATCTATGATAGTAATGGTCTTTTCCACTGGATCATAATCAACCTGTACGTTAAAGTTTTCTGCCAGGAAACGCAGCGGCACCAGAGTGCGCCCGTCTTTTATAAAGGGTGGGCTGCTTAGTTCCACTTCCTGGTCATTGACCAAGGCTTGTCCTGTTTCCAGGGAAAATTTAATTTGCGCATCACCTTTGGTTATTTGCACCATTTTAGCTTCGGGTTCCCATTGGACTGTCGCGCCCAGAGCTTGTTCTGCCACGAAGCGTATGGGCAAAAAAGTAATTCCCTCAACTACTTCAGGAGGTATTTCCAGCTGGTACGGTGTATCGTTCAACAATGCGGTGCTGCTGCCCAAGGTCAATACCACCTTTGTGTAAATGGCTGTTTTTCCGGCATCTGAGGTGATGTCGGCTAGGCACGGGAAGGGAACCGCCAGCAGAATAGATAAGGTTAGAACGGTAATAAGTTTCCTAAATCTCATAATTTACCCCCATCGAATATTTCTCTTAAAAGTAGACGTTTTTGGTCCTGGGAAAGTTGCATTATTCTAAATAAAATAGATCAAGACATCCCAGCTTGATGTCCGGTTTTGCCGACAGTAATTTCATAGTTTTGTGATTTGATTGCACACAGGCTTCAAAACCAGTTCTCTCCCTGGGGGGAAAAAGAGGCAATATGGTTACTGGTGTAGCAGGAGGGATCGGGATAAAAAAAGCGGGTGAGGAAGGGGGAAGATTTTGTAAGGTGAAGGAAATGTAGCTAGAGGGAAATTTTTTGGCGCTGATGGCGCAAGGTGGGACTAAATGTTCAAAGTAGCCCACCTTAATTCGCCGGTAAAAACACTGTCACAATAGTACCTTTTCCTGGCTTACTCTGGATCTCGATACGGCCACCATGATTATCAATAATTTTTTTGATTATGAACATGCCAAGCCCGGTACCACTTTCCTTGGTGGTAAAAAAAGGGTCAAACATGCTCACCATGGTTTGTTCATCCATGCCCGTTCCTGTATCTCTGATTATAACTTGCACGAATTTTTCATGCCTATTCCAAGAAGTCTGCAAAAATATCTTTCCGCCGCACGCAAGAGCGTCAAATGCATTTTTAAAGATATTTAGAAAAACTTGTTTTAGCTGATCACTGTCTCCAAGGATGTCCGGAATATCCGTTGCAATGTCCAGGTCAATATCCAGCTTACGGAGAGACGCTTCATTTTCCACCAACATAGCTACTTCAGTAATTATTTTAGTAACGGAACACTGGGTGCGCTTGGAATAACCTGGCTTGGAAAGCTGTAAAAAATCTGATATCAGTCTGTTAACATGTTTTAACTCAGCCAGTATTATGGTAACATATTCTTCTTTGGGGGTTCCCTTTAAGTCCTGCTGCAATAGTTTCATAAAACCACCAATGACTGTAAGAGGGTTACGAATTTCGTGAACCATTTCTGCAGCCATTTGCCCTAATATGGCAAGCTTTTCAGCTTTAATAACCGCATCCTTTAATTCCTGCTGTCGTCCGGCCGGTATAAATACTGCTATGGCACCTACTGTAACACCACTTTTGTTCCTGATGATATGTGTACTTGTTGAACCGTTACATGAGCCCATAACAGGCAGCACAGCCCCGGGGCTCAGGTTTTGAAATTCTCTACCTGTAATGATAGTTTGAAATAATATATTGGGGCTGCGCAGCGACTGGCCCAGGACCTCGTCCTCTTTAAGTCCGGTCATTCTGGATAATGCCCGGTTGAAAAGGCATATTTGGCCTTCCCGGTCAATCATTAATAATCCTATGTTTAAGTGATCAATCACTAGGCCAGACCAACTCTCTGCTATTTCTACCATCTAATTTAAAACCTCCACTCGGCTGAAGTCCATTCCAAGCTACCGAAAAGGTGGTTTAGAATGGATTTTAGGATACTCATCCTTAAAGTAATTGTTAATCAGGTCACCGTTGCGCAGGCGGTAAATGGTTAACTTCTCTGTGCCGCTTATTTCCAAAATACCAAGAGCGCTAAGGGTATTAAGAGCTATTTCTAACTCGTGTCGTGGGCGGTTCAAGCGGAGGGCCAAACCGTCTGCGGTATCTCGCGTATGTGGGTTGGCCTGAAAAAAAGTCAGTAATTCGATCCGGAGTACACTAAGCATAATTGAGTTCAGCTCTTTATTCATTTCGAGGGTCATGAGGCTTCCTCCCCCCTGACGATTCCTGCGGAAGAGGCAAAGCGAGGAACTCACAGCAATCGGCTCCCATTGACTGGCAGACCATTTCTTCACAGATAATTTCTTTTTCGAATATAACACTGAGACACGCGGCTAGAATTCCCCGTAACATATCACATATCACCTGTGGAGTACGATAAAGATGCCCGTATTCATTTGCGGTGTCTGCCCAAAAGGAATCGTAACACCGTATTTTGACTCTAGCACAGGATAAACTGAAGGAAACAAGCTCTAGTTTACCTACTCCCAGATTTGTTAGTTCATCCAGAAGTAGTTGCAAACATTCCTTCGGGTAGGGATACGATTCACGGGCCTTACGGGCTAAACTGAGTCCCGATTGGTACCCGGCATCATAGAGTACGTGTTTTAAAATTTGAGGTGCATGATCCCTAATCGAGGCCATCAGGGAGGCATATGTTTTTTGGCGGAGAAGAAAAGCTCTATGTCCGGCCATCTTTATTATGTGTCCTTCCCGGGTAACGATTTCCTCCTTTGGCTGAGTGTTGGGTCTAAGCTTTCCGTAGCAAAATCCATCCGCAGCCATATCCACTGAAGTGAGATAATTATTTTCTCCAAGCACATGGCGTAAAATGGCTTGAAAAGTGCCGAGACGTATACAATTTTTAAACGATAAGCCTTCTTTTTCTCCCGTGCGCTGGCAGCACTCTCGGTAAACGCACTTATTTGTCTTAACAGACATCAGCAGGCTATCCCCCGATTCCTCTAGCCGGTAATCCTTGGCATACAAAAAACCCACGTCTTCCATGACATTAAGATAGGTACGGCAGATTTCCACAGGCTTCTTTGAATCCAACTTTGAATCATCCCAATACTCGTCGATGAAATATTGGACTGATCCGATCACAAGCTGCTCCATCCAGTGCTGACCGCTGAATGGCACTTGATTCATTGTATTACTCATACTCATAAACATATAATTCATCAGTTTTATGGTAATATCGCTGTCTTTCATTTGTGCACCCCCGTATCAGCAGCCACAAGAATACCATAAATAGGACTAACGGTAAACGCGTGAGTGGAAGACGTAAATTGCTGGCTTTTTACCTTTCCAATCTGCATCTGGCGTACGGGGTTACACCTTGAGCCGTTGAAACTCATCTTAAGGATAAAATTATAAAGGTGGCTGGTTATAGTAATTAACCTGGGTTCTAAAACTCCGCTCACAAATATATCCATGGCCAGTATTCCTGTTTTCTTAAGCTGTTTGAGCCGGGTCCGGTGAAAGTCTATAACATCCGTAATTTCTAAATTAGTTAAAAGAGTACTTAAACTATCCACTACCAACCTTACTCTGGGCCCGTTACAGCTACGCAGTACTTCCGATTCCAGAGTAAAGTACTTCTCAAGGTGTCGGAGGTCGGAAAGGACGTATTTTTCAGTACTTCCGTCTTCTTCATAAGCATCAATAAAAACCAGTCGGCCTGTTTCTTCATAAGCAGGGGTCCCTACCTTAAAGCTCAACAGGTGCTCACGCATGACTGTGGGAGGTTCATCGCAAGCCACATAGACGCAGGTATCGCCGCAGCGCAGCCCCTCTTTGATAAATTCCCCCGCCAGTACGGTTTTACCTACACCGGAATCGCCTTCAACCATAATTTGGGATCCATACGATAGCCCTTGTTCCAGGTTACGATCCAAACCCTCAACTCCAAAATAGGCTCTATGCATAATTACTACCCTCCTAACCTGGGGAAAGCCTGTATGCCCAAAGCATTGATTTCAAGCAGATGGTTGCCCATAGCATGGTTAACTCCCCGCATTTTATAAATTTCCAGCTGTCTAACCCGGCGGTTTTGTATCATCATTGACTTGAGCAGTATGGTGCCTTGAACCACCGAATGGATTACTTCTAATTTCCCGCCGCTTTCCACTTCCCAGGCCGGACTGATCAATAAAGTGGTACAGTTAAGCTTGTTTAGCAGGGATACAAGAAAATAAATTTTTTCATGTAGAACGGCAATATTATCTATACGGGAAAGGAAAGCGTAAATGGAGTCTAGTACCAGGCGCCGGGCACCAAAAGCTTTTACCTGCTCGCCCAGTCTGATAATTGTCTCGTCAATTTCCATTTCTGAAAGAGACAGGTATAAAACCTTGATCAAGTCTTGTTGCTGGAGAGTGTTCAGATCCCAGTTGAAATGTTTGGCGTTGGCTAATAACTGCTGCGGGGTTTCCTCAAAGGACAAAAATATTCCCTTGTCCCCGTAATCCACTGCCCCTTTTATTAGGTACTGCAGGCTTAATACGGTTTTACCTGTTCCGGAACCACCGGCTACAGCTACGCTGGCTCCCTGGGGGAGCCCACCGCGCAATAAATCATCTAGTCCGGGTACACCTGTATTAACTAAATTATCTTTCTCTTTTATTTCACTATTAACAGCTATTGCTTCGAAAGCAAAAACCTTAATCCCTGTGTTGGTAATTCGAAAGGTGTGTTTGCCGGGTATATGCTCTTGTCCCCGTGTTTTGCAGATTTCAAGCACACGGAGGCGGTGTAGACCCGGTGTTTCCTTGTTTTCCAGGCGAATTACAGCATCCACCACATATTCTTCAAAGGCGTAATCTCTTTGACCATCGCTCTCCCGTTCTTTAACTAAAAAAGATGTTAGTCCTAAACGGCGCAAGCCATTGCAAAAACCATATACCGCCCTGCGTAGCAAGATAGGATCGCTAAAAACATTGCGGAAATGACTAACACTATCCACCAGAATTCGCTTGGCACCTACCTCGCGGACGACCTCCTCAATGATGTTAACTTCCGGGTCATTCAGAACTTCCGGAGATGTACATAGAATACGCAGTTTGTTGGCCTCTTCGAGGGCATGGAGATCCCAGCCAAAGTTAAGAGCATCACGATATAAAGACTCGGGTAATTCCTCACAGGTAACAATTACCCCTGGCTCATCAAACTCAGTAATGCCACGATAGACGAACTCTATGCCGAAAGTAGTTTTACCTGCACCGGGAACCCCTTCTATCAAAACGGAATTCCTCCGAACAATTCCGCCGTAAACAAGTTTATCAAAGCCATTTATCCCGGTAGGTATTGTATTCAAAGGATTACCTCCTTTCTATTAATACGAAAAACTATAATTTCTACAAATTATCAATTATTTCCTGCTGTGGGAGCAAATTTCTTTTTAATTTTACAAATTATTAATTTACAACACTTTAATATACGTGGACATTGTGTTTTTTACCTGGTAAAAAACACAATGTCTCCTAGATTCGCGTTGGCTACTTGGCCAACGCATGAGCATTTAATTTTTAACAGGAAGAAGATTCTATCTTTGGCCAGTTCTTCGTGTTCCAACGTTTCGAAATTAGCCTGACCCTTAGATATGATCAGGTTCGATTCTTCCATAAGCCTTCTTACCTCGTTAGATATTTTTGTCAGGGGTGTACCGAGGTAATGCGAACCCGTGGTGATAACCGTAGCAATTTTATCTATACCGGCCTGCCGGGCATCATCCATGGTAGCGTCATTTAATATGGGGCTGTTCTTTACCAAATAAATAATTCTTTTACCCATGTTGGTTAATTCTTCTACAAGCAACCTGTCAAAAACTATTTCCCCGGCATTGTCCCCAATAATAAGTACATTGTCTGAAGAGGCCAGTTTTTCCAAAAATCTAGGATAATCATTTTTGGAGAAACCAGCTTTTAAACTGTATTGCAGGCTGGAGTCAAGGTCATAATTTTTCTCGATACCCAGATCAATAATGTTGCCGGCAACGGATATTTTTAAAGCGTCATAAAGTTTATTGGTGGATTTTTGCAGATAGCTCTTTAATGCAGGATAAAGTTTTAGGGCAAGGGTGTTGGATTTTTCTTTGCTTTCTTCAAACGGGTCGTTGTTTTCGATTTTTTGGTATAGTTTTAATAACATTTCAGTTGTGTTTTCCGCGGGCGTTCTGGTCCTATCCATTTTTTTTACGTCATCCACAAGGTCGAAAAGAATCTGGTACTTTCTGTCCTCTTCGATACCCGCGATATCCATGCAATTGACAATCTGTTTAAAATAGCAGTAAAAACAATCTATCTGCGATTGCATGAAGAACCTCCTAATTGGCATTAATTGAATTTTATTGGCGTACCCGGGTTTGCTTTTCTACTTAGGTTGATTTAGCGTTTCTTTGGGCCTTAATAATTTGCTCCAGTTTTTCCAGGTCGATATCTTTGCCCAGCGCCAGTTCACCAATTAAAATAAAGGGCGGGACAATTTGTTCGTCTAATTCCTCTTTGATGCTGTCACCATTGGTTATTTTCATCTCTAGGCCAAGTTTTTCGGCTATCAGACCGGCATTGTAGATAAGCTTGCGGCAGCTGGTACCCAGTGGCTCTGTAACCACAACTTCAATGATAACATCGCGACTCATGATAACACCTCAATATGAATTGGGACTACGCGCTAATTATATCACAAAGTACCTGATAAACACGGGAAGCGAGGGGACGGTTCTCTTGCTTCCCCCTTAGCCTATTGACATCCACGCATATAACTGGTAAAATCAACAGTAATATTTTAAAATGACAATGACAGGGAATAGTAAGCGGTTTAGCCGGTTCAGAGAGCCGCCGGTTGGTGCGAGGCGGTCAGTGGCATTGCGCTGAACTCTCCCTTGAGTAGCCGGTCGAATTCCTTGGGATAGTAGGTCCGGACGGGGTCTTCCGCCGTTAAAAGGAAGGGGATATCGGATTTTTTAGATAGATCCCGTATTCTTTAAGAGAGCGGCCTAGTGCCGTTAATTTGAGTGGTACCACGGAGGCAAACCCTTCGTCTCATATGTTGAGGCGAGGGGTTTTTAAATTTTATTTCGGGGGGTGGTGGTGTAATGGAACCTGACCTTGGTGACCTTACAAACTTTAGTGGAAAATACCAATTAAATCAAGGAGGAGATCTTAAATGCGCAGGCTCTATGTATTCGATACCACCCTCAGGGATGGAGAACAGTCACTAGGTATAACACTGAATGTTCATGAAAAAATTGAGGTAGCTAAGCAGTTGGTAAAACTAGGTGTGGACGTCATCGAGGCTGGTTTTCCAGCTTCTTCGCCCGGAGATCTGGAATCGGTGCGCACACTGGCCCGCGAACTGAAGGGTGTGATTGTATGCGGTCTTTCCCGGGCGGTGGAGCGTGATATAGACAGCTGTGCCGAGTCGCTGCGGGAGGCCGAATACCCAAGGATTCACACCGGTATAGCGGTATCCCCGGTGCATATGGCGCAAAAGCTCAAGCTATCCCCAGACCAGGTGCTGGAAGCTTCGGTGGCTGCAGTAAAACATGCAAAAAAATACGTCGGTGACGTTGAATTCTATGCGGAGGATGCTTTTCGCAGTGAGCTTCCCTTCCTGGCTCGGGTTTTGGAACAAGTTATCGAAGCCGGGGCGACGGTGGTCAACATACCGGATACAGTCGGTTATGCCACACCCTGGGAATACGCTGAAATGGTTACTTATGTATTGAATCATGTTGGTAATATAGGAAATGCCGTACTCAGCATACATTGTCATAATGACCTGGGGATGGCTACTGCAAACTCTTTGGCTGGGATTATGGCCGGTGCGGGCCAGGTGGAGGGCACAATCAACGGCATCGGGGAGCGGGCCGGCAACACCTCCTTGGAAGAAGTAATCATGGCCATTTATACCCGGCGCGGTCACTACGGGATCGACACAGGAGTGAATACAAGCGAAATTTCCGCTACCAGCAGGCTGGTGTCCAGGATTACCGGCGTGCCGGTGCCTGCCCATAAGGCCATAGTTGGGTCCAATGCTTTTATGCATGCTTCCGGTATTCACCAGGACGGTGTATTAAAAGAAAGAACTACTTATGAAATAATTAATCCGGAAGTAGTCGGTGTGCCGAAAAACAGGATCGTTCTAAGCGCCAGGTCAGGCAGGCATGCCTTCAGGCACAGGTTATTGGAATTGGGCTATCATATGGAGGAGGAACGCCTGGAAATCCTGTATCAAAGTTTTCTTCAGTTGGCCGATCAAAAAGGGGAGATTTTTGACCAGGATCTACATGCTCTTGTGGGGGGCAGCATTTCGGAAGACAACAATATGAATATTAACAATATTACAGTAACTACGTCCGGGGCTTCCAGGGCGACTGCTACAGTTACCTTGGAGTTGGAAGGTAATACGATGACAGATGCCGCCTTTGGTAACGGACCGGTTGACGCTGTTATCAGAGCCATTGACCGTCTGGTGGGTGAACCGGTGACCTTGGAAGATTATACTTTGCAGTCAGTCAGCCGGGGCAAGGAGGCTCTGGGCGAGGCTACGGTAAAAGTGCGCTGTGCAGATGGAGGGCTGGTTGTCGGCAGGGGTGTCAGCACCGACGTAATCGAAGCTAGCGCTAGAGCCTACGTTAATGCTCTGGTTAAGGTTAAAAAAATGGCTGACCAAATCAACGGACCGGCTTGTGCCATTATTACAGATGAGGTGACGGTGTTAACCAGGCAATAGTGGTAAAATATAAATATGTTATGTCAAGGGGTAGGGTTGTTGATAATGTTAATGCAACAACCCTACTCTCTTGACACGACGCAGCTTTGAGTTTCGACTAAAACTTTTGTCAGACATCTTAAGCTTATATATTTATTGGTAAAGTTAGGTTATATTTCTTATAATAATGATTAAAATAATAAACAAATTCTTGATTGAATCCGTCACTTTAAAGAAAGTTGTCGAGAGCGGTGATCAGTATGTCTCCTCCATTAGGACATCGAGTACCCTTCGCGTATCGGGGCAAAGACGAATTTTCGTCCAAACTTGTCCAGTGGATTGGCCAAGTGTTTTATGATGTGCTGCCGTTGCACGGGTATGAGATACGTGAGGAGCAAATCTTTACAGCTTTTCAGTTGGCTGATGCCGTGTGCAAAGGAAAGGTGCATTTTGCGGAGGCGGGGCTGGGCACCGGGAAGACTTTTGCCTACCTGCTTACAGCAGTTCCCTATGCCAGGTATAAAGGAAAGCCTGTCGTGATTGCTTGCGCTTCGACAGTCCTTCAAGAACAGCTCGCCAGCCTAAATGGAGATATTGAAAGGCTGTCGGATTTACTCGGTCTGGATATTGACGCTCGGATGGCCAAGGATCCACGGCAGTATGTCTGCGATGTAAAAGTTAACCGGCTTAATAATCCGCTTTATGAACAGCCGGGTAAAGCGCTTGGCAATTTAATTAACTGGGCCGGGGAGACCGGTCGTGGTGAACGCTCCGAGATACCGCATGTATCTGACCGTGTTTGGGCGCAAGTGGCCTGGGATGAAACCATGTCCTGTGATACATGTTCGACGCGGGGGTTTTGCAAACTTGTTAAGGTTAGGGAACATTACCGGGCGGCCCGGGATTTGATTGTATGTGATCACGGGATTTTCTTTGACGACTTATGGACCCGGGAAGAAAGAATTGCCGATGGCAAGCTGCCCCTTTTGCCTGATTATTCAGCGGTTATCTTTGATGAGGGCCATAAAGTGATGCTTCCCGCAGCGATGAGAGCCGGCCGGCAGGTTGTCGAAGGAGACATTAACAGCATGCTCTTATCCCTCGAACAGATCCAGGGGGCCAGGACATCCTTGTTATCAACTGTCGTTGCCTTAGATTTGGCCACCTCTCTTTTCTTTGAAATTTTGCATCGCTCAACCATCCAGGATGAACGAATTGACCGGCTCACCGTCCGGATAAGTGAAGAACTGCTTAAGGCAGCGGACACCATGCGGCGTGCCTTTGAAACCTTGCACCTTGAGCTGCAGAACGAGCAAGAGCTGTACATCCAATCAATTTCGGATACCCGGCTGCAGACCTATGAAGCCATGGTGGAGAGGGCAGTTGCGGCTCTAAGTAGATTTGGCCGGAATGGCGGCAAAGATGCCATTGTCTGGGTTGACCGGGCGGACAGGAGCCTTTGGGTCGTGCCCCGGGACCTTAGTTGGCTATTGAAAAAACACCTCTTGGATAAGGGGCTGCCCGTAGTATTTTCTTCAGCGACTCTGAGCGTTGCAGGGGATTTTAGTTACTTTGCCCGTAATATTGGAGTGTCCGGGCCGTCCAGCTCATCCGTGGGCAGTTCCTTTGAATATGATAAACAGGTCCTGATATACTTGCCCCGGCAATTTCCCGTTCATAATCAAAAGAACTGGTTTCCTTTGGCCTTGGGGCGTTTGGTAACTTTGCTGCGGCTTTGGAAAGGCCGGGCGTTGGTGCTTACCAATGCTCCGTCCGAAGTGCGAAGAATTAGAACAGGGCTTCAAGAGTATCGGTTTCCCTTTGAATTTCTTTGGGAGGATAGCGCGGAGCGTGGATACCTTATAAAAAAATTTCGGGAAGAAATATCGTCGGTACTAGTTGGCTCCGGATTTTGGGAGGGGATTGACGTGCCCGGTGAGGCGCTGTCGCTACTAGTGATCTGGCAGCTGCCTTTCCCGCCGCGGGATCCACTAATCGAAGCCCGCAGGCGTGAGTTGATAGAACAAGGTCTTGATCCGGTGACTATGGTAGATTATCCGGAAATGGGCCTAAAATTGAAACAGGGGTGCGGCAGGCTGATTCGCACACGTGAGGACCGGGGCGCGATAGCCATATTGGAACCGGTGCTGGGCATGCCCTGGGAGCGGTCTGTGATGGGTGCTTTGCCGGAAGGTGCCCAAGTGGTGGAAGAGTTAACGGACCTCCAACTGTAGGGGAGCAAAGGGACGGTTCTCCTGCTTTGCTCTCTCCCGTGGCTAAAAAAACAGTTGACCTTTGGTAAGAATATGATAAAATATTATAAAATTAATGCTGACAAAAGTAATGAAGGGGAAAAGTAGGCGTAACACAGCTTTACAGGGAGGAAGCGCCATGGAATGCGAGCGCTTCTAAAGTATGATTCGTTGAAGTTCACCCCTGAACTTTCGGGTTGAAACAAATTGTAAGTAGGCTCGGACGGGAGCTTCCGCCGTTAAAAGGAAGGGGGTATAAGGAATATTTCCTTAACCCTGCTGTTAAGTGGGTCTTTTTAGGCCAACAAGGGTGGTACCGCGAGTTGCTTTTCGTCCCTTAAAGGATGAAAAGTTTTTTTATTTTGGTACACCTGTTAGCAGGGGGGATTTTCTTATAATCTTTGAGTGGGTTATTTAAATAACCAGTAGGGGTGGTACCGCGGAAGCCACATCTTTCGTCCCTTCGAAAGATGTGGCTTTTATGATAAATCTACAACTCAAAGCTGTGGTAGAATTGCCTTGGCTGCTATGAGAAAAAGCAAGAGCATGGTTTTTTATGCTGCCCTTGCGTTTGAGGTAAGGTGCTCAACAGAATAATATAAAGGAGAAGATGATCATGTACTGGGATCGCGAAAACGAGACTATGTCCCGTGATGAATTGGCCGACTTGCAGTTAAAAAGACTTAAGGCTACCGTGGAAAAAAACTACAATAATGTGCCGTTTTATCGCCAATCCTTCGAAAAAAAAGGCGTTACTCCTGAGGATGTGCAAACACTGGATGACTTACGCAAGCTACCTTTTACCATAAAAAATGATTTAAGGGATAATTACCCATTTGGTCTTTTTGCCGTATCCCTTGATAAAGTGGTAAGATTGCAAGCGTCGTCCGGTACAACAGGTAAACCAATCGTAGCGGGTTACACCCAAAATGATATCGATCTCTGGGCGAACCTGATAGCCAGGGCGCTGGTTATGGCCGGGGGAACGAATAAGGATATAGTTCAGGTTGGCTATGGATACGGTCTTTTTACCGGAGGTTTGGGTGCTCATTACGGTGCCGAGCGACTGGGAGCCACGGTAGTACCGGCTTCAGGCGGAAACACCGACAGGCAGCTTATGTTAATGCAGGACTTCGGTACCACTATGTTAGCCTGTACGCCATCTTATGCTTTATACCTTGGCGAAGAAGGCGCGAAACGGGGGATAGACTTTACCAAGCTGCCTCTAAAAGCAGGGGTCTTCGGGGCTGAGCCATGGTCTCAGCGTATGAGAGAGCAGTTGGAGCAAAAGCTGGATATAAAAGCTTTTGATATTTATGGTCTAACTGAAGTAATAGGACCTGGGGTAGCTATGGAATGTCAAGCCAAACAAGGTCTGCACATTTTTGAAGATCACTTCATTGCGGAAGTTATTGATCCTGAGACGGAAGAACCGCTCCCCTATGGTCAAATGGGCGAACTGGTGATCACAGCTATAACTAAGGAAGCCTTTCCTGTAATACGTTACAGAACCAGAGATATAACTATTCTTAATCCGGAACCCTGTTCATGCGGGCGTACACATCTGCGCATGCAGCGGATAACCGGCCGCACTGATGACATGTTAATTATTAGGGGAGTCAATGTATTTCCAACACAGATTGAGAGTGTGCTACTGGAATTTGGAGAAACCGAGCCCCATTATTTGCTGGTGGTTGACCGGAAAGGCAACTTGGATGACATGGAAATTTGGGTCGAGCTGTCTTCTGAGATGTTTAACGATAAGGTGCGTAAGCTGGAAGATTTGGAACGCAGGATATTCTCGCGGATTCATAGCGTACTGGGTATTTCAGTGCCTATCAAGCTAGTGGAACCGCAGAGCATTCCGCGCAGCGAAGGTAAAGCCAAACGGATTGTGGATAAGCGGGAGATTTAAAGTATCAAAGGGAGTGGCACAAGGTTAGATCCTCCCGGGTAAAATAATAGCAATTAATGGGAGTCCATTTTAAATATTTTCCGGTGCTCTGACAATATACTGTCAGGGCACCGGTTTATTGTTATTATAGACAGTTAAGTAGCAAACACTTTAAAGTCCGGGCTTTGGAAGGAGGGACCGGGCTTATAGTGGTTGCTTTTAGCTGATTTGATCGTTTAATTTAAAAAATTTGTTTAACAATACTGTGAAAGAAATGAAAATACCACTTGGTTGAAGAAACTTTAAATAATGAAATACGTCTGAGTATAGGGGGGGGTAAGATGACCAAGATGTCAGGATTTCTTGAAAGCAAGAAAAACATTATCGTCATTATCGGGGTGTTCTGTATAATAATCCTCAGTGGAGCTTTCTTAACAAATAGTATCGGTGCTGCTAATAAGGATAAGAACCGCCATGATATAAATACTAATTTGTTTTGTGAATATAATCCGGGGGATTTATTTGTATGTAAGTCACAGTATATAGAGATGCCGGTAATATTGGTAACCTCTTAAATAAACTGCCCCTTGGTGATTATAAGAAAGGAATATCACTCGCCACAGAAAATGAGCCATATGGCCTAACTGTTAATTATGATTTTCGGAACGCTGATATAAACGCAAATCAAATAGATGCAGCTTCTCGAAATAATGCATTAATAGTTTTTACACTGATTAAAAATGTTGAGCATATTTCTTTTAATATTATAAGCAACACCGAAGGAATAAATAATCAGTTGATACATGAATACTCAAGGACCAAGGTTCAGCAGATTTATCATCAAAATCTGTGGGAATACTCTAAGGATATCAATGTGTTTAGTGATTTTTTAAAAAATCTAACCTTTAAGCTGTGGGTCTTTCCTGAACAATATACACCTACAATGTCCAGTGCCCCGGGCATTCGCTTTGCGGCGGAATACTCGAACCCTGTGTGAAGGGTTCGTTACGCAGCGGATAATGGGATGCTACTTATATGGGAAGCTTCCACCGGTCAATTGTCCAAAGATACTAAAACAGCTGATTTACCTTATGGTAATTCGATATATTGGTCACCAATTAGTGAGAATGGGCAAATTAATAATGGCAAGAGCAATAGGGTAACTGTAACAATTCTTGACTCCAGGGGAAATAAGATAGATGAAAAACGTGTTACCATCGTGTACGATGGTTCAATATACATAGTTCAGCCCACGCTGGGTATTGTAATCGGAGTACAAACACAGGCTTTGGAATCAAGAAATATTGAGCAGGCAGTCAGTGCCGCCATCAAGGATCAGGGGAAAGTTTATCTTAACGGTGAGTGTATAACTGAAGGGCATGTCATTTTGGATACAGAGGAACGGGATGGAACGGTTAAGGCATACACTATCGCCAGTGTGGGATGGTTTGGATTTGAAAACGGGGTATTTACCAAAATAAGCGGCAGTGGGGCGATTCCAACTGTTATGACATTTTTTAGAAATGAAAATGGTACTTACTCTTTGCTCGAATATAAAGAGCTCATGGACGGAGCCGGTTACACGGATTCTATAAAAAAGATTTTTCTACAAAACTGCATGATCAGGTGCTTACTAACCCAAATTATGTAGATCTAATTAGGCAGCAGGAAGAGCAGGCGGTAGCGTATTTAACGGGCATTGGCAAATCAGCAAAGGTAAGTGCAGGTAATGTGGAAAAGAAATTAGTTAATATTAATGTTGAGGCTTCGAATAAGTTATTCGCGGAATTTACTAAGTATGATTCTTTTCTTAGCAACTGCCCATACTGGATTGGTACTAAAGAACAAATTGAAAATGGCGTCAGATATATTTATGAAACCACTCAAAGTAAAACAAGTGATGGTTACGACGTGATTATTTTTAAGAAGACCAGGGAAGATGGAACAGTCGTCCAGGGTTATAAATACAAGATTGTAGGCAGTGAACCACAGCTAATAGATTAGACGTATCTTAGCTTTAGTCTCAAAGATTTATTTTCAAAACAATCCAAATAGTATAAAATTAATACTAGAATATAGCTGGACAAAATGTAGCGTGTGTGGGTATTCAAAGATAAGGGAGGGTTCGCTATGGATAACAATGAACAAAAGAAACTCCTGCGGATGATGCTTTTAATCAGGCGTTTTGAAGAAAAACTGGTTGATTTAAGTCAGGATCCCCAAAAGCTTGGCGGTATGATGATTGTTTGCATGGGACAGGAGGCGGTGGCTGCAGGGGTCGGGGCCGTTCTTTTGCCTGAGGATGTGATTATCACTAATCACCGCAGTCACGGTCATTTGCTGGCCAAGGGCGCAGAGCCGGATTTAATTATGGCGGAAATATTCGGGCGGCGTACCGGGTACAACAAGGGTAAAAGCGGTACTCTGCACATTGCCGTGCCGGAAGTAAATGCTTTATGCACTACTACTGTAGTGGGCGGGGGAATACCCATTGCTGTGGGGACAGCCTTTGCCGCACAGTACACGCAAAAAGATTATGTCACAGTTTGCTTTTTCGGCAATGGTGCCTCGGACGAAGGCAGCTTTCATGAAGCATTAAATATGGCCTCATTATGGAACCTGCCGGTTATCTTTATTTGTGAAAATAACGTTTATTCCGGTGCCCAGCGTATGGAGGAGCATACTAAAGTTAAAGATATCGCGGATAGGGCTGCTGCCTATGCTATGCGCGGGGAGATAGTAGATGGTAATGATGCTTTGGCGGTATATGAGGCTGTGCAAAAGGCCCGGCAAGACTGCCTGTCCGGGGCTGGGCCGGTTTTAATTGAGTGCAAGACCTATCGCTGGGGTGGCCACGGTACTGCTGACCAGCAGCTTTACCAGCCCAAAGATGAAATTGCCCGCTGGAAAGAGAAGTGCCCCATTAAAGGATTAAAAGCTTCCCTGATGCAGGCAGGGGCGCTTACCGAACAGGAATACCAGCAGTTGGAAAGCGATACAGGGAAAATAGTGGAGCAGTCCGTGCAATTTGCCGAGGCCAGCCCGTGGCCGGATCCGGCGGAAGCTCTGGAAGATGTTTATGCTTAATACTTTGGGGGAGGTAGGTAAAATGCAGGAACTAACCCTGGGGCAGGCCGTAAATCAAGCCCTGCGCGAAGAAATGAGCCGCGACGAGCGGGTTTTTATAGCCGGTGAAGGTGTTGGGGTAAGTATCCATAGTGGTCCCTACGGTGCCACCAACGGGTTGTTGGAGGAATTTGGCCCCCGCAGGGTCAAGGACACCCCGGTTTCCGAGGCAGGTATTGCCGGTCTGGCGGTGGGCGCGTCTGTAATGGGACTTTTGCCCGTGGTGGAAATTATGTTTAATCCTTTCTTTACCATTGCTGCGGATCAGATAGTCAATCACGCGGCCAAGCTTCGCTATTTATCCGGAGGGAAAAGTAAGTTTCCCCTGGTTGTGCGGGTTAAAACCGGGGCGGGCATCGGAGCCGGCTGTCAGCATTCACATAACTTGGAGGCCTGGGTTGCTCACTCGCCGGGCCTTAAGGTCGTTATGCCTTCTACACCTGCCGATGCCAAAGGCTTGTTGAAATCAGCCATACGTGATGAAAATCCGGTGATTTTTATTGAAGATATGATTTTACACTTTGTTCCCGGTCCAGTTCCAGAGGGTGATTACACAATCCCTATTGGAGTGGCTGATATTAAAAAGCCCGGCAGAGATGTGACGGTGATCACCTGGTCCAAAATGCTTGGTGCGGCCTTTAAAGCTGCCGGGCAGTTGGAGCAGGAAGGCATTAGTGTGGAAATAGTGGATTTAAGGACTTTGGTACCTCTTGATGAGACCACTATTTTAGAATCGGTCAGAAGAACCGGCCGGTTGGTGGTGCTGCACGAGGCTACAAGAACTGGTGGCTTTGGTGGTGAAATTGCCGCTCTGGTGGCTGAAAAAGCATTTGACGCTCTAAAGGCTCCGATAAAACGCATAACCGCCCCGGATATACCGGTACCTTTTAGTAAGCCTTTGGAAGATTTTTATATACCCAATGAAATCAGTTTAATGGATTCTATTAGAGAGCTTCTTTAGTCCTTTTTTGTATAACATTTATTTTATTCCTTGCTTGATGCATTTAGTGCTTTGCCCGAAATTATTAAAACATTTTTTCAATATTATATTTATGGCAAACAACAAGCATAGGGTAACAAAACCCGGTGCTTGTTGTTTGGGAGCTTCTTGTTGTAATATAATTAATTGTAATAACATAGTTTTCACAGGGGGCAGGTAAATGTGATATGTGAACTTATTTTTACCGGTACAGAATTGCTGCTAGGTCAAATACTCAATACTAACGCGCAGGTAATCGAGCGGGAGTTGTCCGTGCTGGGTATAGACGTGTATTATCAGATTACTGTGGGCGATAACCTGCAGCGCTGCGCGGCGGCTATTAAGCAAGCAGCCGGGCGTGCTGATTTAATTATCGTTAGCGGAGGACTGGGGCCGACTGAAGATGATATTAGCCGTGAAGCGCTGGCTGAAGCATTGCAGTTAGAACTTTTGCAGGATAAAAAGGCCTTGGAGGTGGTCAAGCGCTTCTTTGACCGGCGAGGCATACCCTATACGACAAATAATCTTAAGCAGGCACTGGTGCCCGAAGGGGGCCGGGCCATTGACAACCCTATTGGCACTGCTCCGGGCATCATTGTGGAGCGGGCCGGTAAGACATACATACTTTTGCCAGGTCCTCCTTTGGAATTTAATATGATGGTTAAGGAGCAGATTATACCCTTCCTGGAAAGCAAGCTTGCGGGCCAGGTGGGAGTGATCAAATCCAGAGTGCTAAAATTCTGTGGCATTGGCGAGTCGCTGTTGGACGAGAAACTAGGTGATTTATTAAGGAGTACCAATCCAACTATAGCTCCTACAGCCAAGTTTTCCGAAGTACACCTGCGCATTACCGCTAAGGCGCGGCAAGCAAGCCTGGCGGAGAAAATGATTGCTTCGATGGAAATCAGGATTACAGAACGCTTGGGCTCTTATATATTTGGTGTTGATAATGATACTTTGCCCGGGGCGGTTACCCAGGTTTTACGTGAGCAGGGCAAAACAATTGCAGTAGCAGAGAATTTTACCGGTGGGCAATTGTCGTATAAATTATCATCCGCCAGTGGCGCGGAACATACTTTTGTAGCTGGTCTGATAGCCGGGAACTACCGGCAATTACAGGAAAAGGCCTACTTGCAGTTAAGCGATATACCGCAGAGAGCCATGGAAAGGGCCGAGCATATGGCTACGATGGTAAGAAAGCAGTTTAGTACTGATGTAGGGATTGCCGTAGCTGTGGAGCCGGCCGAGGTTGCCCGGGTCACAGTCGCAGAATACAATTTATATATAGCTGCGGATTTTAACGGTAATCTAATGTTAAAAAAGGTATTATGGAGCGGCGAGCGGGAATACATGGCCAGGTGGGCCGCTACTATGGTTACGGTGCTGCTATGGCGGTATCTAAAGCATGGTATTCCTTTTTAGGCAATCTGAAACAAAGAAATAACCTGATGGTAGATCATTCTTTTTTACTTTTTAACCATTGCAAGGGGTTGAAATACCGCCTATATTTGGCGATAAATTCTTTTCCGAGAATAAAGCCGCCGATCCAAAAAGAAGCCTCACCTATAACTGCAAGGGCTGTGGAAATGGCTATTTTGGTGCTGGCGGGATAGGGTAAAAAAGGCACCAGTAGTATGGCACCATAAAAAATAAATGACAATGCCACACATGTAAAGCCTACTTTTCTTAATATATTCTGATCCATAAGGCCGTTCCTTCCCATTGCAATAAGTCTTTCCATTTCCCAAACGATTATTAAGTATGGTGTATGTTTGCATTATATCAAAATGCTCACTCAAATATAAAAAATTATTAATTTTTCATTAATATTAATTTAATAAATACAGTTTATTATGTTAGGTGAAAAGTAGATGATTAGTATAGCATGCTTTAAATTTAACGGGAATGGTAGGTGTTTACATGAGAGGTTTTTATTTTCTGATTATAATCCTAGCTATAATTACCATATTTTTGCCCACAGTAAATAATGGGTTTATCTAGCCCGTCTTCCTTGCTAGAGGAGACGGGCTTTGTTTATGCGTACTACTTTGCATTTCAAGCCATAAACTGTAATATAAAACCATACTGTTTATTGTAATGGAGAGAGATGGGTGATTATTTGAATAAAATAAGGTTAAAATACAGTTTGGACGAAGCCCCTCCCTTGCCGGAATTGCTCCTCTTCAGCCTGCAGTGGTTGGCTATTACCATTCCTACGATTATTATTATCGGTCAAGTGGTGGCGGTGCTGCACTTTGACAACCCCGGGGAACAAGTAATATATGTGCAAAAATTGTTTTTTATTGCGGGGCTGGTTATGCTGATCCAGTTGCTGTTGGGGCACCGCCTGCCGCTGGTTATGGGGCCTGCCGCAGTACTGCTTATTGGTGTGTTAGCCGGTCAGGGAAGCAGTATGCACACTATTTATTCTTCTATTTTTATCGGGGGTATTATACTTACTTTAATAAGTGTTACCGGTCTTTTTGCTCAGCTAAAAAAGTTTTTCACCACTCGGGTGATAGCAACTATTCTTTTGTTGATTGCTTTTACTCTTACGCCTACTATAATGAATATGATACTGCCTTCCTCCGGAAGTAGAGTATCTGCTTTATTTAATATAATATTTGCCTTTAGCCTGGTTTTTTTAATGTTTGTGGCTAATAAATTTTTAACCGGCATTTGGAAATCAACCTTAATAGTTTGGGCCATGCTTATCGGGGCATTGGCTTACTCAATGATGACACCGGCCTTCGTTGTTATGGACACAGGCAGCTATAAATTGCTGGCATCCTTTTTTAAAGATATAACTCTTGAACTGTCCATAGAACCCGGTATATTAATCTCATTTCTTATTTGTTTTTTGGCTTTATCCATTAATGACCTGAGTTCTATACAATCCGTGGGCGAATTATTAAAACTAGATGATATGCCCAAACGTATAACCAGGGGGGTTGCCTTTACCGGCTTGGCCAATGTGCTGTCAGGTATTCTGGGGGTTATTGGGCCGGTTAATTTTTCACTAAGTCCGGGCATAATAGTTTCTACGAGATGTGCTTCCCGGTTTACCTTAATCCCTACCGCTTTGGGTTTATTAGTGCTATCATTTTTACCCGTGGCAATTGCATTTATGGACAGTATACCCTCTGTAATCATTGGCGCAATGCTTGTTTATTTGATGTGTTCGCAAGTGGCAGCCGGGTTATTAATGGCCTTCTGTTCTAATAAGTTTAATTTTGATGACGGGCTGGTTATTAGTTTGCCTATCATGCTGGGAATTATTATTTCTATTATACCGGCAGAGGTGCTAAATACAATGCCCGTATCGCTCAGGCCAATTATCGGTAACGGTTTTGCGGTGGGAGTTATAGCGGTGATGTTTTTAGAGCACGTAGTTTACCGGGGCAAGTAATTTTCATTATATTTCATTAGAGAGGTGGTGCTTCCCTTGAAAAAAATAGAAAACAAAGACATAGGCTTAAACAATAATACTGTACCAATACAAAGGGATAATGTAGAACACGGTTTTATTCCTTTTTACGAGTTTGCGGAAGGACTAGCCGAAATGAGTAATAAACAAAAAGCAGATAAGCGTGATAAGTCCCATACCAACACTTACCGGGGTTAGACCGGCTGAATTTTTGGCATCACTACTAATACAGGAGGTGAGCCAATTGAAAAATAATAAAAACAACAACAACCTGAACAACGTGAACAGGCAAGCGAACGTACCAACACAAAAAGGGGAAAGTACAGAACCCGGCTTTATGCACCTTTATGAGTTTGGCGAGCTAAACGATATGAAGAAAAATATTAAAGCTAAAAAGCTTGATAAGTAGTACTAAATGTATATGGATGTCTGAAAAACCGTTAATGTTCTATTTTACATTAACGGTTTTTATTTTTAACAGTTCCAAACTATAAAGATTGTAGTAATATGGTAACGGGGGAATGCTAAAATAATAATATAAACGTAGCTTACAGAGTAACCATGCCGGAGGGGTAGGTAAGATGCAAACAGCAGTAATAAAAGAACTTTACAAACAAGCCGATAAGTATTTGGGCGGGAGAATAAGAGTTGACGGCTGGGTAAGGACCGTGCGAGTGTCCAAAACCTTTGGCTTTATTGAACTTAATGACGGCACTTTTTTTGCCAATTTGCAGGTGGTCTTTGAAGAAAGCCTGGGCAATTTCACAGAAGTAGCCAAACTGGTCACCGGTTCCGCCATAACTGTGGAAGGCGAGCTTGTGGAATCACCCGGCGCCAAGCAGCCCTTTGAATTAAAGGCGGGTAACATTGAAATAGTGGGTACCTGTTCGCCGGATTATCCGCTGCAGAAGAAGAGGCATACCTTTGAATTTTTGCGCACTATAGCCCATCTAAGGCCCAGGACCAACACTTTTGCCGCTGTTTTCAGAGTCAGGTCGCTGGCCGCCTACGCTATTCACAAATTCTTTCAGGAGCGAGATTTTGTTTATGTACATACCCCTGTGATTACGGGCAGTGATGCCGAAGGGGCCGGGGAAATGTTCAGAGTTACTACCCTGGGCTTTGATAAAACCCCCCGTAATGAAGTCGGCCAGGTGGATTTCACCAGAGACTTTTTTAGTCGGGAGACCAACTTAACGGTGAGCGGGCAGCTGGAGGCCGAGACTTATTGCCTGGCCTTTGGCAGGGTGTATACTTTTGGACCCACCTTCAGGGCGGAAAACTCCAATACGCCCAGGCATGCCGCTGAATTTTGGATGATTGAACCGGAGATAGCCTTTGCTGATTTACAGGATGACATGAACCTGGCCGAGGCAATGATGAAGTATGTGATCGGTTATGTACTAGAAAACGCTTCGGAGGAAATGGACTTCTTTAATAAATTTGTTGATAAGTCACTGCTGGCTCGTTTGGAAAACGTGCTAAAGTCTGATTTTGGTCATGTTACCTACACGGAAGCTGTAGATATTCTCAAAAACTCTTCGGAAAAGTTCGAATATCCCGTGGAGTGGGGGTGTGACCTGCAAACCGAGCATGAGCGTTATCTAGCGGAAAAGCATTTTCAAAAGCCGGTTTTCGTCACGGATTATCCCAAACAAATCAAGGCCTTTTACATGCGCATGAATGACGACCAAGAGACAGTGGCAGCGGTGGACTTGTTGGTCCCCGGGGTGGGTGAAATCATTGGCGGCAGCCAGAGAGAGGAAAGGCTGGATTACCTGGAGCAAAGGATGGCGGAGCTGGGACTTAACCGGGAAGATTACTGGTGGTACCTGGATTTAAGAAAATACGGCGGTACTAAACATGCAGGCTATGGTCTTGGCTTTGAAAGGCTGATTATGTACCTAACTGGGATGAGTAATATTCGCGACGTAATATCCTTCCCCAGAACACCCAAGAACGCAGAGTTTTAGGAAAGGACCCGTCACTAGATTATTGGTGACGGGTCCTTTGTGTTTTGCACATAATTACAATTTTTGTTCGATTTCGGTAACACATTCACTTTTGATCTTTCCAACCAGGAATTGCAAGGCATCGATAACATGTGGCCTAATGTCGCCGCCTATCAGCACATACATTATGTCATCACCGAGCTCGAGCTGGCCTTCATTAAGCCAAACCCTGACATGGAAGATACCGTCCATTTTATAGGTTTCAGCAATCGCCGCATCAACCTTTGCTGCATCGTATCCAAATTCCATTCCCTTTACCAACGAACCGTCATCAAGCCCCTGGCGTACCTTGGCTTTGGGTGTTTGGCGCACAACACCATTATGGACTAAAAACATCCCATCCTGTAAAGCCGCTGGATCAGTTTTTACTTCTTTGAGCCATTCATCGATTGATGGCGATGGTTTTTTCATTTTTCTATTAATCATAAACTAATACGCTCCTTATAATTTTTATTTGTAATACAAATTATTCTGTGAAAACTTCTTGGTTGGCATTAGAATCTTTTATTAATTAATGGGTGGTAAAGCCATTTTTAATATAGTGGAAGTGGACAGACAAGTCAAGGGCGCCCTCTTAGCAGTGCTTGAAACCAGAGCGCAAATCATTTTAAATTGACCTGAGCACCCAATAAACCAAAAAATAACACCAATAGAAAATTATTTCATATGATGTAGCAAGGAGGTGTACCCTAATGACAACAGAAACACATAGCGCGATAAATCAATATTTTAAACCGGGTTTTTGTCAACCGGATTGTGTTCAGCAGGATTGTCCAACAAACTTTACCTGTCCGCCACCAGGCGTAATACCACTGAGCAGAGGCAATTTTATTGCCGATTCTCTAGAAAATAACTTATTCTGGCTGCGGATAATGATGGAGCATGCTCTTTTTATGCGTTTAGCATTCGCTTGTGTCAATATGGATTTAATTAACGAAGCCCAACAATATGAGCAGGCTTATGCCCAGCAGCTCAACCAAGCCAAGGCGGTGGCCAACGCCCCTACAGAACAAAGTGTCCGGGCCTTAAACCAGGCCAGTATCGAGCTAACCCAAGCTTTTGCCTGTTTTAAAACGATGGTTTTAGACCGGATTATCACCTGCGGCCCGACCAAAATAGGTGGCTACAATTATCCTTTGTTGATCGACCATATTAGAAGGGAAGCGGTGGCTTTTATCAGCCGGCTAAACGCCCTGCAAACAGGCAGAGTGGAACCGCTGGCTTTAACTATCGTTAGAGACCAAACCTTCTGGCATAGGATTATGGCGGACCATGCCAAATTTATCGCACATTTATTAGATCCCTCGGAGCGAGAGTTTGTCGAGCAAGCCAACTCCTTCAGTGTGTTATTTGACAGCAAGAGGCTACAGGCACTTGATTTAAAATCAATGTTAGAGCCCAATTTTGCGGTATACCCTATTTTGCGGAGGTTTACCAGGGACAGTTTAAAAGCAGCTACGCAAATTAGGGATTTTAAAGCTGCCGCTACAGAACTGATTGCCGAGTGCGAACTCCTCAGTATTATCCCGGTATTATTGGCAGACCATGTGAGACGTGAAGCTGAAATGTTTGTTGAAACAATGGAGAAAAGGTTAAATGAATTGTCACAGGTTAAATAACTGGAAGTGTAAAGTATTTAATGGTAATTTAAAAGATAATTTTTATAAGTCACATAACCCTAAATAAGCTTAAAATAAAACAACCCGATATCGGTTGGGTTGATATTATATGTGAGCATGATCCTTGTATGGGTGGCAGGGTTTTCGATTACCGTGAAGAACGTTAAGAACAAAACCACAAAGGGAATGGTTAACATGAAACCCAAGCTGCAGCTTGAATATTACTCAAAGTTGTACCCTGCCGCCTGGCAACAGGTGGATCAAATAAGAACAGCCCGGGGCCAAGAACTGCCTCCTTGGCCGGATTGGTGCTTTATGCCCCTGAGCGGTGCTTTTGCCATTGTAAACGCTGAGGCTGAGGCTCAGGGTATTGATGTTTTTGGCTGTGCAGGTTACCCGCTCCTGAATGATGTGAGTATTATTGGCGCCCTCGCTGCCTGGAGAGTAACCCAAGGGATTTACCGGTTTGATCCCGACATCTACCGGGTAGTCATAAACACACCCATAACCGGGGGACTGCCTTACGATATTTTATATAACTTACCGGAATGGTGCGTGTATATTGAAACCCCGGGGCTTAACATAAATGGGCATGAGTTGACCGGGTTTTTTGCATACTTGGGATATGAGGCGAACGATAACCATAGCGAATTATGGCTGGTGCTAGACTATGACGTCCCCATCCCTTCCTTGTATACTGTGCCTATTCAATTGGGGCCTGGGTTGCTGGCTGACGCCTTGGCCAAAACAGCACATGAAGCAGCCTGGCAGGCTGATATTTTAGGTGTGAAAGATATCGCACCGGCCGTAGATCAGCAACAGGACGATTATATCCCTATGGTATCCTTGCTCCTATATCTTTGTTCTGCTAACGGCGATAGGCAGCGAGGGCAAAAGGCCGACCAGGCCGCTCCCAAGCAAACCCCAAAAGGGCCGCGGTTAAATCCGTCAATGCAGCCCAAGATATGGAACGTAGGCGTAAGTATGGGTGATAGGAAATAACAACAAAGCACACCCCAATATTTTTAGTCTTATTGTGATACCATGTATACCGATTCTTTTTTTAGTTTTATAAAAGAACGTATTTTGTTCTCAAGCAAGAAAAATATATACCCGGCGCTTAAACAAATTGATAAATTAATTAATATATAAATACCTATGTGCAAGTTTTTAAAAAGGTAGTCCATATAATAATAGTAAACCATTTGGACAAGAAAAATGTGATAAGAAGCTTTGCCTAATTCAGCTATTGGTTTAACAATTCCTTTTGCTTGCTCTGGAAGTACTTTAAGTCCCAGCAATACAACCATTAGCGGCCATAAAAAAGCAGGGGCATTTTGTGGTGACCAATCAGGTTGTACTGGAAGCTTAAAGTCATAGAAATTATAACTTGTTATATAAAGCAAACTTACAATAGCCCCAACAGTAACAAAATACCAATTAATCTGTTTGGTTTTAGCAAGCCATACTCCTAAAGATATTGCAAACAGATATCTTATAAATATAAAACGGTAAGTACTTTGAGGCACATTAAAATAATAGCAATAAAGCTCAAAAAGCATATTAACAGCGAATGAACCAATTAACATATAATTAATATTTTTATTGGCAATGACATATAGGACGGGAAGGAATAATAAAACCTGAATCAAAAGCGGAACAAAGTAACTTCCCGGCCCTGAGCCTCCATTAAAAAATTCTTTTAACCAATAGTTAAGTTGAAAGTTGCCAATTTGAAGGTAGTTTGTCAATATGAAGCTGGCCAGCATCTCAAAGGCAACCGTAAATAAATATACCCACATAATTCTGTCAAGACGTCTTTTTAATAGTTGCCAGTTATAACACTCAAGCAGAGAATTTATCCCGCTCTTCATATAAGATCGGGTATTGCCATAACCAATTAATATAATAAAAATTACCACTGGTAAGGCATAACCATGAAGTGGATACGAATGGCTTACAACTACTGAAATTATGGCAAACGCCTTCAATAAATCTAATTGTGCATTTCTTGCATTATCTATAATTTATCACTCCGTTAATTTTCAAATTCCAATAAGTTCCGTCAACACCGTTTATTATTACTATATCCTTCACTCCGCTTATTAGTCAGTTAACGTTATTATAACCTACCCCCAGGACAATAAAAAAGAGGTTTTGGGATAATTCGCCGCCTTTGTATTTGGTGTTATGTGGTAAGGTAGTCCTATATATCCTATTAACCAGTTGGGCTTACACCATAGCAGCGGGTGCGGAAGCGGAAAAATGGCAAGGTCCCCCATTCCGGAGGCCTTGCCATTAATGGATAACGATGCTTTTACATAGACCAGATAATGCTTTAATTAATCCCGTTTAAACTTGGCTGCTGCTTTGCCGGCGGCATTAGATAATTCACTCCAAGCGTCCATGACACCGCTTTTAATGTCGCTCCATGCACTTCTAGATGCTTCTTTAAATTCGGAAACATTCTCTTCGGCTTTTTCAATTCCATCGTCATACTGTAATTGTGTTTCGGCTTGCGCTTGCTGGACATTAGCTTTTAATTCATTAATTTCCGCCTTGCGCTCGTTTATTTCGCCTTCCATTTTGTTAATATAGGCTTTATCAGGGTCCATAATTCCAACTCCTCCCTTTGGTTTGCTTTTTACATAGCGACACTATGTGTATCCCGCATAAATTTGCTTGGGTAACCATTATTGTTAGATTGCTTATTTCTCTTCATAGTATTTCCTGTATAACGTTATTCTAGTCAAGAAGAGATTTATACTTTTGGTGAGGTGAGCAATCTTTGTATATCTTAAAATATTCTTTGGGGTAATCTATGAATATAAAGGATTTACCCGGGTAAAGTTTAATAATTATTCATAATCGCAAGACAAAGGAGCTATAGACATGCTCAGGGTCACCGGAATAAAAATATCCCTTGATGAAGATAAATCTTACATTAGAAACAAAATAGCTAAAAAACTGAAGGTTAAGGAAAACGATATACTGTACTATACCATCTTTCGTGAATCCATTGATGCAAGAAAAAGCTATCAAATTTATTTCGTTTATACTGTTGACGTGGAGCTGACCAATGAGCGGGTCGTGCTCAAAAGGCTTAAGGACGCTGATGTTACGGTCACCCCACCAACGGATTACCGTTTTGTTCAGCCGGGTCACAATGAATTGCCCCACCGCCCGGTGGTGGTGGGTTTAGGACCGGCAGGGCTTTTTGCCGGGCTGTTACTGGCCCGGATGGGTTACAGGCCGATTATCTTGGAAAGGGGTGCCGATGTGGACACCCGCACACAAACCGTGCGTTCTTTCTGGCAGACCGGCCTTTTGGACAAAGACTGCAATGTCCAGTTCGGCGAGGGCGGAGCAGGTGCTTTTTCAGATGGTAAATTAACCACTTTAATTAAGGATAAGCGGTGTCGCAAGGTTTTGGAGGAAATGGTGTTGGCCGGGGCTCCCGGTGAGATTATCTATTCTTATAAACCGCATATTGGTACTGATATTTTAAAGACTGTGGTTAAAAATGTTCGTCATAGAATAATTGATTTGGGCGGCGAGGTACGGTTTAACAGTAAAGTAACGAATATTTTTACGGAAGGCAGCAGACTAACCGGTTTGGAAATCAATGGAGAGCATACTTTGGACGCTGAGGTGGTGATTTTGGCCATCGGGCACAGCGCCAGGGATACCTTCGCTATGCTGCACAGCCGTGGGCTGCTGATGTCCCCCAAGCCCTTCTCAATTGGTGTTCGGGTGGAGCATCCCCAGTCATTGATTAACCAGGCTCAGCATAAAAATTTTGCCGGGCACCCCAAATTGGGGCCGGCAGAATACAAGCTGGCTTACCATTCGCCTGCCGGTCGCTCTGCGTATACTTTCTGCATGTGCCCGGGGGGGATGGTTGTGGCAGCGGCCTCGGAGGGGGGGGGAGTAGTCACCAATGGAATGAGCGAACACGCCCGGGATAAACAGAACGCGAACAGTGCGTTGTTGGTAAGCGTGCGTATCGCTGATTTTGGCAGTGACCATCCTTTGGCCGGTGTGGAGTTCCAGCGAAAATGGGAAGGGCAGGCATTCGCGTTGGGCGGGGGTAGCTACATTGCTCCGGTGCAGTTGGTGGGTGATTTTCTGGCCGGTAGGCCGTCTAACGGCCCGGGCGGCGTGGAGCCTTCTTACCTCAGGGGGGTAAAATATACTGATTTAAAGGATTGCCTGCCTGGTTACGTTACAGCTACTTTAAAGGAAGCCATAATGGATTTTGACCGTAAACTTAAAGGTTTTGCTCTGCCGGATGCGGTGCTGACCGGCGTGGAGACAAGGAGCTCTTCACCGGTGAGAATATACCGGGATGAACATTATCAGTCCAATATAGCCGGTGTCTATCCCGCCGGAGAAGGCCCTGGTTATGCGGGGGGCATTGTTTCCTCGGCGGTGGACGGCATTAGAGTAGCCGAAGCAATTGCTTCTATATTTAAACCTTCATTACATTACCTTGAGCATTAATGATTTATAACAATAAGTTATGGTGGCATAGCTATAGTAAATGTGTTGAGAAGCCGTCTCATGCAAGAAAACTTGACAGGGGACGGTTTCCTTATCGGTAAGGACCTGTTCAGATTACAAAGGTTCCTTGCAGGGAATAATTGCTATCTTGTCGAAAATACAAAAATATCAGCGGTACTATTATAGACCAACAATTTTTGATTAAAAATTTAATTAAATAAAAAGCTTTTTTTACATCTCAAAAACTTAGTAGGAAGTAAAAATATTGTTTGAAAAAATTTTGATGGATCTGTAAAGCCATCTGAGGGGCGGCGGGGTTTTAATTAGCTTTTCCGGTCATTTTCTCAGGGCATTATTGAAGAGTTGGGAGACGCTATAAAACTACATATGCAAATCGAAGACAGACCTACGCCGGGCAGGGGTTTCTTACCTTTTGTAAGGATCTGCTGGTCAACTGGGAGTATAGCGCGAATGTACACGCATTTTTGGCCAAAAGATTTGTAGATTAAATATTTTAGCATTGCTAAATGGTAATGACGAAGAGCAAAATCAATTATTTGCCAATGTGTTACATGATAAGTTAACTTCTTTATACAACCGTGCCTACGTGGAAGAGTGGCTATCTAGTTTTTTACACCCAAAAGACTTTCCTCTCAGTGTTATTATGGCAGATATTGACGGTCTCAAACTAACCAATGACGTATTTGGCCATGAGCAGGGTGATAACTTGCTGGTACGGTTTGCACAGGTATTAGTGCATTGCTGCCGGAAAACGGATATTGTCGCCCGCTGGGGTGGGGACGAATATATTATAATACTACCTGGCACCGACCAGGATGTTTGCACTCGGGTTTGCGAGCGGATTAAGGCCGCTTGTGCGCAGGAGAAGGGGTTACCCATTGAACTAAGCGTAGCGCTGGGCATGGCCACCTGGGATAGATTGCAGGGCAGTTGAATGATTTATTTAGCATTGCGAAAAACCGAATGTATAAAAATAAGTTGATGGAAAGCAAACAGATACGGCATAAAATTATTCTTGGTCTACAGGAAATACTATATACTAGAAGCCATGAAACCGGTGACCATATAGAAAGGTTAAAGAGATTATCATTGGCGTTTGCTAAAAGTCTTGGGTATGCATTGGAATCCGTTGAAATGCGCATTTAAGTTTACTGGCTGACTTTCATGATATTGGCAAGGTGGCAATACCCAGTAATATTTTAAACAAACCCGGTCCTTTGACGCCCGGCGAATGGGAAATAATACGTAGCCACAGTGAAATTGGCTTTCGCATGGCGCAGTCTATCGGGGAGACAGCAGTAGGAGAGCTCATTTTAGCGCACCAAGAGCGTTGGGACGGCAGGGTTACCCATACAGTCTGCAGGGTGAACAAATCCCTCGGTTGGCCCGCTTGTTTGCCATAGTGGATGCCTATGACATAATGACCCACGCTAGCCCTTATAGTGAGGCTTTAAGTCAAGACCAGGCGTTAAAAGAAATTGAGAAAGGTATAGGCACTCAGTTTGATCCTGAATTAGCTCCTGCGTTTATTAAGTTTATAGCAAAACATCCTACCCATTAGCTATGCATTGGAGGGCATGGGAAACTATATGAAAGATAATGGTAGAAGAAAAATTAAAGTGGCCGTAGTTGGGGGCGGGGCCGCCGGGCTTACCGCCGCTATAGCGGCACGGTATAACGGTGCCGAAGTTACTGTGCTGGAGCGGTTGGATCGGGTGGGTAAAAAAATACTGGCCACGGGTAATGGCCGCTGCAATTTGAGTAATACTAATTTAGATATTGCCCATTATCATGGATTGAACCCCAAATTTGCCTTTGGGGCTTTGAGCCGCTTTGATTTTCACAAAACCATGGAATTCTTTGAAAAGCTTGGAGTGGCCTGGAAGGTGGAGGATGGGGGCAAGGTGTTTCCTGTCTCCAATCAAGCATCCAGTGTTCTAGACGTGATGCGTTACGAACTAGAAAAGCTGGGAGTGGAAACCCGGTGTGCTGCCGAGGTGAGGGAAATAGAGCCTAAAAACGGTGGTTTTATTTTGCATTTGGGCGATGGCGACCGGTTCAAGGCCGACCGGGTAATAATAACCACCGGGGGCAAGGCGGCCCCCAATTTGGGTTCCAACGGCAGTGGTTATCAATTAGCTCAGCAACTGGGCCACAGTATTGTGGATCCTTTTCCCGCACTGGTACAGCTGAAGCTGGCAGCTGATTTTTTAAAGCAAATATCGGGTATTAAATTTATCTATATGGCGGAAATACAGGTGGATGCAAAACCTCTGGCCCGTGCCGAAGGGGAAATACTGTTCACTGATTACGGTATTTCCGGCCCTCCTATACTATCCCTTAGTCGTACCGCCGTTGAACATCTGCGAGGGGGAAAACCGGTTACACTAAGGCTTAACTTGATAAATTACTTGTCCAGGGAGGAACTGGAGTCTTTTATTATCAAACGTTTGCAGCAGCAGTCTCATAAAACGCTGGCTTTTAGCTTTGTAGGCTTTATTAATAAAAGATTGGTAACGGTGCTGTTAAAACAGGCCGGCATCGAGGATATCCATAAACCAGCAGGGCAGGTTACTACGACAGAGAGAAATGCTATAATAGACATATTACAGGATTGGCGCTTTGAAGTAACCGGTGCCAATACTTGGCAGCAGGCCCAGGTCACCGCAGGGGGGGTTAATGTTTGGGACGTTAATCAAAAAAACATGGCCTCAAAGCTGGTGCCCGGACTGTTTTTAGCCGGGGAGGTATTGGATATCGACGGTGACTGCGGAGGCTACAACCTGCAATGGGCCTGGTCTTCGGGTTACATGGCCGGGGTTGGCGCGGCCACACTATAATATACTGGGGGGAGAGATAGGCATGTCAGGATGTGGAGATTGTTCTTCATGCAGTATTGAGGATAAAGCCAAGGAGTATAGAAATAATTCCGGGAAGCCAGCGGTAAAATGTACCCTGTGTAGTAAAGAAGTTACTTTTGATAAATTGCCGGAAAATCGTCGGGTCATCTGTCCGGAATGTGGGACTCGTATTGAAGTTATCCCCTTGCTTTTAAATTAACACGTAAGCATTGCCGGCGGCGTGCATTAATAATGAGGCAAATACACCGTATCTTAGATAGACTAGGCTGTAAACCACACTGGAAATGAAATAAATTGCAAATGCAGCGGGTTCGGGGTGATGTAATAAGGCAAACATTGTAGAAGTAATTATAATCCAGACCCCGATTGAAAAAACTACTTGCCCCGGCCTGGCCAATTGGCGCACCAGTCCCAGACCGATAAAACGAAACAGCATTTCTTCCAGCAAAGGTCCAAGTAATATAATTGATGCTATGATAATAACAATATCCACAGTGATTACTCCCAGATCCGGCACATTAACCTGACCGGCCCCCGGGGCAACTGCAATACCATATTGATGGGCTTTTTCTCTGTACCATTGCAAAGCCCAACTTAGCAAAAAACCAGCCATAATAAAAACAGGCGCGGTTTTATTAATTTTTTTGAAATCCCCCAGCAGTTCATTCAACCGGCCCAGGCTAATTAATATAAATACTCCCGCAAGCCCTGTCTGGCCGATGACCAGTTCAAAAGTTTCTTTATTTACCTGCATAGCTTTGAGCAACAGTCCAAAAACTGCAAGCATCACAAAAAAACAGGCCATAAATTTTACATATTTGATATCCCGGTCGGCGATTATTTTGATAATGAATCACTTCATTTATTTTAATTTTTACAAATAAAGAAATTTATCCTTTGGGTCTGCGTTTTTGCGCGGTTTATTATTGAATGTGTCATACTGTCATTATAACATCACGTAATTAATCGCGTGGCCAAATCACCTATCAATCCATAATAAACTCATTCATATGAAGTTTTTAAATGCATATCTCTAACCTTTCTATCTAAAGCTAACTGTATAAGTCTATCGATTAATGAACTATAAGGTAATCCACTAATCTCCCATAACTTTGGATACATACTAATATTTGTAAAGCCAGGTATCGTATTAACTTCATTAACTATAATAGTATTGTCTTTCGATAAGAAGAAATCTACTCTGGCCATTCCTTCACAAGACAGTACCTTATATGTTTTTATAGCAAGTTCCTGAATTGATTGAACTATTTTTTCAGGAATATTAGCTGGAATCTCCAAATAAGCGCCATTCTCATCTATATATTTTGCTTCGTAAGAATAAAAATCTTTTTGAGAAATAATCTCGCCAACACCTGATGCAACCGGAGCTTCATTACCCAACACGGAACACTCTAATTCACGGCCTTGGATGAACTCTTCTATTAATACCTTATTATCAAATTCAAATGCCTTATTGAGAGCGATAACTAAATCAGATTCGTTTTGTACCTTACTAACTCCAACAGAAGATCCGGCATTTGCCGGTTTAACAAATACCGGCAGCCCTAAATCTTGTAAGACACTTTTAAAGTTAAAATATTTTCGCTCCCACCTATGAACTACAGCAAACCTGGCTATCAGGATACCCGCATCTCTTAGAAGTCGTTTGGTTACATCTTTATCCATACTTATAGCAGATCCCAGTACCCCTGCTCCTACAAAAGGAAGGTTTGCTAATTTTAATAGTCCCTGAATAGTACCATCTTCACCATATGTACCATGTAGAATAGGGAATACTACATCAATTTTGCATAAACTTATATCGGAGACACAGAGCAGTTGGTTATCCTCTGCGCCTGGTATAAATGCTATTTTTTTATTGGTTTTGTTAAGTGCAATATATTTTGGATTATTACTATTCAACAGAAAATGAGAGCTATCATTAACAAAAAACCATCGACCTGTTTTATCTATACCGATTAAAATGATATTATATTTATCTTTGTCAAGTGCATCTATAATGTTTTTAGCAGATTGCAATGAAACTTCATGTTCAGTCGATTTACCACCGAATAAGATTCCTACAGTTATCTTCTTCATGGTTTCATCCCCCTTAAAATTCCCTAACATGATTTATTCATTATTAATTTTGTTTATACCTTTATGTTTTAAGAATCTGTTCGAAAAGTTTGGGTCCGTGCTGGTCAAGAGCATTTCCACAAGCACAGACAACATCGTCGCTATCTGGATGTGTATGGGTTTACGATGCTATTGTGCTTCACGCTCTTTAAGAAGGAAAGCCTTGCCAAGAGTGTTTAACGCTCATTGAATGCTGATATTCTGCTGTTGTATTTTACGTAAAGTCTACATATAATAATATCAGCAGGTAATGAGGGGGGATCGTATGCCAAACATCAAACCGGTTTCAGATTTACGGAATTACAACGAGGTTTTACGGGATGTCGCCGTTGGCGAGCCGGTTTTTCTGACCAAAAACGGCAGAGGGCGCTACGCGCTTGTTGATATTGCGGATTACGAAAAAATGCAGGCCACCATCAAGCTTATGTCACAGCTTGCCGAAGGTGAAAAAGCCGGGCGCGAAAAGGGTTGGCTGTCTATTGAGGAAGTAGAAAAAAATCTGGGGGTGTAGTATGCGGCTTCATATCCCCGGAAGCGCAACGCAACTTAGGGGACATCAAGGAGTATATTACCAGGGAACTTGAAAATCCCACCGCCGCTCTTCATACAGTTTCAAGAATAACCAAGGCAATTCGTGGACTTTTGGATTTTCCGGACAGCGGTGCGTCGTTGTCTTCTGTTATTGAGGTTCAGACAGATTATCGCTTTCTGATCAGCGGCAGCTATCTCATTTTCTACCGACACGAGGGCGAGCATATCTATGTCGTCCGCGTGCTCTACGGAAGGCGTGACTACATGAAAATACTGTTTGGTGAACCGCAGGCAGACGAAAACTAAATACCGTAAAACGCATGGATTGTCAGCTTTAAAAGTGGCGATGAGGCTATCGGAGCTCTTTGTGAAGAACTTAAACGTTGTCTACCGCGTAGACGAGGAAAACGAGCTGGCTATTATTGTAACCATCAGATATTCAAGAAGCGAGTTTTGACAAAATCTAATAGCAAATAAGAGAGAGCAATCGGAAACAAACCGGTTGCTCTCCGTGCTTTAACGGTAGACGCTCAATGTGGGCCGGGTGCAATCCCAGATGCCAACAATGCTCGTCCAGCGGAAGGCCGCTATCGCGGGTTACATGGTGAAAAAAACTGCAAAATAGTTCTTGAAATACTATGCCGTTAAATAAAATGCTGATTTTTCGGTCAATCGCCGTTTGGTACTGCGGGTGTTGATTTTTCTTTATCCTTTGCTTGCGTTTCTCCACTTGACTGTGATTGTTTATTTGTTGGTTCTTCTTTCGGGCTGGATTCCTCAGTCGGGACGAGCTGTATGTTTTCCTGAGTCGTCTTGGTCTGGTTAGCTGATTCCCTGGTTATCGGTGCAGGTGTCGGTGCTGGAGTGGCTTGTGGTTTTTCGTTCGCTTCCGCTTTGTTTTCTTCAGAAGCTTTTTTTAGCTCAAAGCCGACTCCATTAATGGACTTGTCTGTTTTATCCAGTTTTACAACTATTAATTTGCTATTGTTATTATCCCCGGCCTTATCACTATCTGTATAATCGAGCTTTACATCAAGCCAGAGGAAATCCTGTACGGGGACCCTTTGAACTACCTTATTTACTTTTAAATTTTCCGCATCTTGAGCGGTATTTAACAGTATGTAGCTGTTATTACTGTCATACGCCCAGGTTACCATAAGCCTGTCTTCCATGGTGGAAGCTACTTTTTGGATGGATGCGGGCAGCTCATCAGTATCTATCTGGCTGAACCCGATGGTCGATTCCTTGGGTATCAACGTTTGTTTCGTAGGGGTGGGTTTTTTCTGGGCTTGGTTGCAGCCAAAGATAACCAGCGTTGAGAGTAAAATAACAAAAACGGTTAGTTTCTTCATGCTTGTGCCTCCGGATTTTTGTTATATCTTTTGTCTAAAACTGCAGCTCTATACGTTTATTTGTCAAAGCTTGGACAGAGTTGTTTTTTTAACTGCAGTGCGAAACGCATACAGCAGCTACTCTGCGTAAAGTCTTCCAAATATGTTTAAAATTTTAAAGGTGAATGCATGCACGGATGTGCGTGCTTTAGTGTTCAATCAGTTGTGAGCAGAAACTCATCTTATTGGTTTTGTGCCCAAGAAGCTTTTTTATTTTAATTGATTATGGAACTAAACACATTGTGCGTGCGTCCTGTTAATTAACTAGCCTATCCGTTGTATGGAGAAAGGAGCGGTAATAATATGCGAAAAATATTTGCCATATTGGTAACGGTGGTGGCATTGCTGCTGTCATCTCATGCGGCTTTTGCCCAAACAACTGATTTTAAACTCGGCGATGAGTTATTAATGACCAAGTACCACTATTTAATTGATGGTAAAAGAGTTGGTTTGGTCACAAACCAAAGTGGAGTCAATAGCCAGGGTGTAAGTACCATTGATGTGTTGGCGGATGATCCTTCCATACAGTTAACAGCCTTGTTCGGACCGGAGCACGGTATTGATGGCAAGGCTCAAGCGGGTGCCTATGTTGAGTCCTATACGCATTCGGTACTGGGTATACCTGTCTACAGTCTGTACGGAGCTACCAGAGAGCCCAGCGCGGAGATGCTAAAAAACGTGGACGTGCTGGTATTCGATGTGCAGGATATTGGAGCCAGGACTTATACTTATATGTCAACGCTTAATTATTGCATGGTAGCGGCGCAAAAAAATAACAAAACCGTCGTGGTGCTGGACCGTCCCAACCCGTTAGGCGGCAATATAGCAGATGGGCCGATGATGGAAGACGATTATATCACCTTTGTAGGTGTTGATAATTTACCTATGGCCCATGGAATGACGGCCGGGGAACTGGCCCGGTTCTATAACCGTAAAATCGGTGCTAATCTTAAAGTGGTGCCTATGGAGGGTTATACCCGTTCAATGATCTACCAGGATACCGGTTTGTCCTGGGTACAAACTTCGCCCAATATACCTGATTTGGATTCTGTTTTCGGCTATATGGCTACCGGATTAGGGGAAGGAACGGGTATCGGCCAAACTGATAAATTCAAGTGGATTGGCGGCAAAGGTCTGGATTCAAATAAGTTCGCGGATCTGCTTAACAGTGCGGGGCTACCCGGGGTCGAGTTTGAGGTTAAACCAGTAGGAGAAAAGGGCGGCGTCAGGCTGAACATTACAGACTATTATACTTTTAACCCCGCTAAAACAGGTATTTACGCTTTAACCTATGCCCACTCGTTAACTAACTTTACTGTGCCCAAAAGCGGTTCAGCCGTGGTAATGTTCGATAAAATTATGGGTACCAATAAAATAGGCCAGTACCTGGAGCAGGGCCTAACACCCCAGCAAATAGAAGCGCAATATGCCGGGGCGCTGAACCGGTTTAAAGAGCAGCGGAAGCAATATTTAATTTATGACGACGAAGCAGGTCAGGATGCCGGTCCGACTGAGGAGCAGCCGATCAGTGTTATAGTTGAAGGGCGTGCTATTGATTTTGATGCGGATCCTTTTGTGGATGCAAATAACCGCTTGATGGTTCCGCTACGTGCCATTGTTGAGGCTTTGGGCGCAACCGTAGACTATGACGAGGAAACAAAGGAAATTACTATTGTTAAAAAGGGCCAGAAAAACGTATTTATGCTTAACAGCAACATGGTGCTGGTAGGCGAAGAACTTAAGAGTATGGACACTAGGCCTGTTATAACAAACGGTCGTACTATGGTCCCGGTGCGCTATGTGGGTGAATATTTTGGCGCACAGGTCAACTGGGATCCTGTAACTCATATTGTTACAGTAGATTAACTGTTTTTATAGTATGTTCCCGTGCCAAAAGGCGTTGTAGAAATCCTGATGCACATTGGATTTCTACAACGCCTTTTTTACCTGTTAGTGTATCTTCGCTGGAGCAGTGAATACATGATAGGCTGCGATGAATTTAAAATAAGTTTGTCCTTGGCATTTGACAGGGCGTGTTAGCTTCTAATTTGTAACTTGGCTTCTACTTTTTGTATCTTTTCCTTAATTTTTTCAATCTCTTTATTATATTTGCCTACGGTGGAGCCAGGCACATGAATAGTGGTTTTACCCAGCATAAATGCTTTTTCCTCTTCCAAATCAGCCAATTCCTCTTTTAATTCGGCTAATTTCTTTTTAAGTGAATCAACGTTGTTTTCCAAGTCGTTAAATCTCCTTATCAACGTTTGCGTCCCGGTCAGATGCTAGAAAATTGTTAATCTATTATTAATTATATTATAGCAGGTAGTGGCGTGGAATAAACAAAATAGTAGTTGAGCGCGCAAAAATGTATGTAATTTATGCCGCAAAACTGGCCATAATATATATAGATTAACAAACAGGAGGAAAGTATATTGCAAGGAACAGTAAAATGGTTTAATGACAGCAAAGGCTATGGATTTATTGAAGGTGAAAACGGCAGAGATGTTTTTGTCCATTATTCGGCCATTCAAACCAACGGTTTTAAATCCTTAAGCGAAGGTCAAAGGGTGGCATTTGAAGTTACTGATGGTCCCCGGGGGCAGCAGGCATCCAATGTGGAAGTGCTCTAGTTAAAAAAGTCCCAAAAACCCCGTGTGGCGGAGTCCCACGGGGTTTATTTTTCATTGGCTTCGGCTGGAAAAGTTTTAAGTTGCCCTTGCTTTTTATATAACGATTAAAATAGCCCTCGTTAGCAGTGTGCCTTTATTAGTTTATTTTGGGCATGCTGCCGGGATTGTTACCAGGACGGCTGCCGGAATTGATTTCGCCCCGGGCCAGCGATGCGAATATGCCCGCTAAACAGGTAATGGCAAAAACAATAAAGGATATTTTAATACTTTGAGTAAACTGGCTTACATTGGCTTGATTAAATTCCACGTTTCCAACAAACATAGCTATGATTAAGGTGGCTATGGTCATGCTTATGGCCTGTCCGATGAGGCGCATAGTGCCCAGCGTTGATGAGGCGATACCATAATAGTTTTTTTCTACCGAGCCCATGACAGCGTTGCTGTTGGGAGAGGAGAACAGGGCAAAGCCTATTCCCAAAAGTGCCAGGTTAATTAACACAAACCATATGGGGGTTTGCTCGGTCAAAAAAACAAAAATAAACAATCCTAAAGTTGACAAGGCCATACCCCAGGAGGCCACCAGCCGGGGCTGTACCCGGTCGGAAAGCTTACCGGCAAATGGTGATAATAACGCCATGAGTACCGGCTGGGCCAATAAAATTAATCCGGCTTGCTGGGAGTTGTAGCCCATAACTACCTGGAGATACAGGGAAAGTAGAAAACTTACCGCAAAGGTAGCGCTGTAATTAATCAATGCCGCAAGGTTGGAAAAGGCGAAGGTTATATTCCCGCTGAAAAGTTTTAAATTGAGCACAGGGGATTCGGTTTTCATTTCATGTCGGATGAATATGGCCAGTATGATAAGGCCGGCGATAAGAATGTACCCGGACAAGGTTGAAGTGGTGATGCTGGATATACCGTACATAAATGTCACCAGACCAACGGAGTAGAGGACCGCTCCGGTCAGGTCATAGTTTTCCCCCCTGGCTCCTGCCCACTCTCCTTTTAATTTGGTAAGACTCATTATTATAACAGCCAGACTAATCAGCACACAAAAATAAAAAATAGACTGCCAGCCAAGATTATGGTTCAATGCACCACCCAGCACGGGTCCAAGAGATAGTCCGATATAAACTGTGGCCACATTGATGCCTAGTATTTTGCCCCTTTCCTGAGGAGGAAAAACCGAGGTAAGTATAGCCATTGCGGTGCCGAAAACCATAGCGCTGCCGATACCCTGCAATACCCTGAAGAGAATAAGCATTTCTACAGATTTAGCCAGGCCGCATAATAGAGAAAACAAGGAAAAAAAAGCAACACCGGTAACAAAAACTTTTTTTCTGCCCACAATGTCCGCATATCTGCCGAAAGGAACCAGGAAAGCTGCAGAAGCCAGTATGTAACTGGTAACCACCCAGCTTAAGTGCATGGCGCTAGCGTTAAACTGCTCACCGATAGAGGGTATGGCTAGATTTATGGAACTACCCATGAATGGTGTTAAAAACGAGGCCATAGTAATAGTAATCAGAGTATGCCTTTTAAATTGCACATCCTGGTTCAAACTTCAACACCTCCGTTTAATGACGACCCCTGTTAAAACAATTGGCTTACTACTACTTTATAGTTAACTATGGGCATTGTAAAGCATGTGTTTATTTTGATTTGAGCACAGGTTAACAGAGTTAGACTGTTATTCAAAAATATACATTACCAGTTCAATGGCAATTTGCTTGTCTTAAACATATCGCTGCATTACAATATATAAAGACATCATGGTAGTGACAAAAGGAGTGATTATTAATTGCGTAAATCAGTTATGTTAATAGTTTTGGCAATATTGCTTTCAATGACGACGGTTTCTGCAGCTTTTGCCGGCAGCGGATATGTGACATATTTTAATAATGGCGGCAGCGGCTGGGTGAGCAACGGTCAGCATGGTCATTACTGGTCCGGCTTTGACGGCCCGGTGATGGTTAAAGGTATCTATGATGATGGTTACTTTAATACCCGCGACTGGGGTTATAGTTACTCCCGCGGCGGTAATTTGTACCGTTATACAGATGCCAATGGTAAGACGCATTATTACTATGATTGGGATAATGACGGGGATTGGTACTACTACAAAGATGATAATGGCCGGAAACATTATGTATACTTAGATCCCGATCGCGATGGTGAATGGCATCGTTATTATGATAAAAACGGTAATATACAATACTATTATGATGTTAGGTAGTAGACTAAGTTTTTAATTAGTAAGAACTAAACTGTTTAATAAACGGGCGAACCTTGTGGTCGCTCGTTTTTATATTGAGAGACATCAAAGTAGTTAAAAAAAGTTTTACATTTAACTAATAATGTGATATTTTAGAAAAATAACCATGGAGGTTATGCATCACAGGGAGTGAAGGCATTGTCTCATGGTTTTTTGCTTTTTACCATAGTCTGTACAGCATTTTATCCTATGTTTGGATGAATTCTCTTAGGGATGAATATTATATATGTTATTGGACCGTGAGGTATGTAAAATGCTTAAAAATAAATTGTTTCGCATTGGTGTTATTGATGGCCAGGGAGGCGGCATTGGTGCGCAAATTGTGGAGAAATTAGCAATGGCGCTTCCTGCCGGTAAGGTGGAGATTATTGCTTTGGGCACTAACGCTCTTGCGGCAAGCCGCATGCTTAAAAGTGGGGCCAACGAAGCGGCCAGTGGCGAAAACGCAATTGTTTTCAACGCGCGGCAAATTGATTTGTTTGCCGGTACGGTGGGTATGCTAATACCCTTCGGCTTTGGCGGCGAAATGACCACAGCCGCTGCTGAAGCGGTGGCTCTTGCTCCGGCTCCCAAATATGTTTTACATTTGAATCGGGCCGGTGTGGAGATGATAGGCAGTATGAATGAACCACTGCCGCACTTGGTGGATATGTTGGTGAAAAAAGTACGCGAGTATCTGACATTGTAAACGTACAAGAGGTTATATTTAAGCACATTCATCAGTCTTTTTTGGGTCCCCAGGCAACTTTAAAGTAATACTTTTTTTATACCGGGCATTACCTGGGTGGCGATAGTACAATAATATATTAGATTAGCCAGTTAATAGCTTGCATGGTAAAAGGAGCAATGCATTATGGAGATAACTAAAATTAAACTGGCCGGTATGATTGACCACACCTTGCTTAAGCCTACGGCTACAAGCAAGGATATTATTACATTATGTACCGAGGCCAGGGAATATAATTTTGCCGCTGTGTGCGTCAACCCCTATTGGGTGCCCCTGGCCGCTGAACAACTGGTGGGCTCGGGTGTGTCGGTGTGCTCCGTGATTGGGTTTCCCCTAGGTGCCACCTCCACCGCCGCCAAGGTTGGCGAGGCCTTACAGGCTGTTCAAAACGGTGCCCTGGAAGTTGATATGGTTATTAATATTGGTGCTCTTAAAGAATGCTCTACAGAGATTGTGCTTAACGAAATTCGTGCTGTGGTGGAAGCGTCTCGGGCGCAGAACCCTGGTGCCATCACCAAGGTAATTATAGAGACCTGCTATTTGAACCGGGAGCAAAAGGTATTGGCTTGCCGTCTGGCTGCCCGGGCCGGGGCACGGTTTGTAAAAACCAGCACCGGTTTTGGTCCGGAAGGCGCTGTGGTGGAGGATGTGGCGCTGATGCGAGCTACCGTGGGGCCGGAAATGGGCGTTAAGGCTTCCGGGGGTATACGAACAGCCGGGCAGGCCCTTGCTATGATTAAAGCAGGGGCAAGCCGAATAGGGGCCAGCGCCGGGGTGAATATCATTAAGGAAATGAAACAATGAAGGAATTCGCTTGCTATTTATCGAAATGATTTTGGAAAAAATGTCATAAAGGGTGTGTATAAACTTGTTGCAGGCGGTACTTTTTGATCTGGATGGAACTCTCCTGCAGGAGGATAGTGATGATTTTATTAAGGAATATTTTAAAGGGATAGCCCGTGCAGTGAAGCCGGTGGTTGACCCGGGCCGGTTTACCCGGGCTCTTATGGACAGCACCAGTGCTATGTTGGCCAATCGTGATGCGGCATTGACCAACGCTGAGGTGTTTTGGAACGATTTTCGCTCACGTTTGGCCGACTGCCATGAAGCCTTGGAACCCTTGCTAAATAATTTTTATGCTAATGAATATAAAGAGTTGGCCCGGTTAACCGAATCCTCTCCACTGGCCCGGCAGGTAGTGCAGGCTGCTTTGGATCGGGGGTTGCGCATTGTATTAGCCACTAACCCTGTGTTTCCTCGTGCGGCTATTTGCGACCGCATGGCCTGGGCCGGGGTAGCTGATTTGCCCTGGGAACTGGTAACCGGCTATGAAGAGATGCACTTTTGCAAGCCGTATCCCGAATACTTTCTGGAAATTACCGAGCGGTTGGACTTGCCGCCAGAGGATTGTCTAATGGTAGGCAACGATGTGCCCAGGGACATGGCGGCAGCTGCCGTCGGTATGCATACCAACCTGGTTACGGATTACCTGATTAATTCCGGACAGGGGGATTACCGGGAATTGGTCGACTGGTACGGCACTTTGGACGAGTTATACCGCTGGTTTACTGATATCGATTGGGAGCAAGAATATTATGATGGCTTGGCGGTGGCCCGGGTGCGCCGGTATGTTAAGGAAATTGATGCCGGCTTGAAGCCGCTTGTATTTAATGAAATCACAAGCACGGTGGAGGAGGCTGCCCGTGCGTTGGGTGTAGAACCAGGCATGATTGCCAAGACACTGTTATTCCGGGCTGGTGATCGATATGGCCTTTTTGTCATGGCTGGAGATATGCGTGTAAACACTAAAAAAGTCAAGGAACTGTTGGGCAGTAAGCCCAGGATGGCAACCCCGGAGGAAGTTGAACAAATAACGGGTTACCGGGTAGGCGGGGTATGCCCCTTTGCCCTGGCTACAGACGTGCCGGTTTATCTGGATGCATCCATGCAGAGGTTCGATATGATTTACCCGGCTGCAGGCAGCGCCCATTCCGCACTGCCCATTACTTTTGAAAAACTAAAAGATATCACCGGGGGTACAGTGGTGGAATGTTAATCTATCTTCTGAATGTTGTTGCGGCACATACTGCTTGCTTCTGAAAAGTAAAATAAAAGGTAGCACTTTAACTTTTGGATTGCAAACCCGCATAGTTATTGGGTTTTTATATTTAAATCTGTGATATGTGCCTATTTACTGTCGAACGCGGGGAATACTGACTGAGCCATTTAGGGGCCAAACACGAGCCACCACAGGCCGGAGTATAGCTAGAAATAGCGTACTCTGGTCTTTTTTTATTGTTTAGACAAATGTTTCGTTCTTTTAGCTATACCGAGCCGGAAGAAAGCAGCGCCACCAGTTGAAAATCAGGTATGTATTTTTAACTGGCGATGCTGTCGAAGGGGTCTTCACAGGTATGACTGATGTGAACACACTTGTGCTTTGCTGCAAAAATAGTGGTATTCTTACCCGTATAAAATTACTTTGTCGGATTATATTGAGGATGATTACATTCTGGTGATGCTATATAATATAGACATGTCAAAGGAAGAGGAAACTAGGAAACTTTGTTGCCTGTTGAAAAAGATAAGAATGTAATTTTCTTAAAACCTTAGAAAGAGTGATGCATCTATGTTCAGCAAGGAACCCATAAAAAGTTCCGCTATCGAATGTGGCTTATTAGAAGACGAAAATCCACATATTATCCCTGAAACTTTAGGGGTACTAAAAAGCCTGGCCGATGCGGCAACAGAAACGATATTTGAAAACCCCGATGCAAACGGGTTATCCATCCAAATCATCCAAAAGGCTTTTAATTATGTTTTTGCCAAAGGCATTGAAACGTTTTCCCTTTGGCAGGCTGCTAATGATGGGAATGTAACCTTGTCCTTTTCCGAAGCTGACCTTTTAAACGGTGACGTTGGGGCATCGATATCGCCAAATGCTGCCGATTTCGTTAATGCGGCCATGCCGATGTGCGCTGATATGTTTAGTGCTTTTCAGGAGTGGCTAAAAACTAACCAGGATTTGTTCCAGGGAGAGTTCCTTGATCTTTATGATGAGTTAAACGAGGCCTTGACTTGGACTGCTAGAATAGGTCTTTCCTATGCCGTCGGCAAATTATCTGACAGCCAGTAAGATAACGGGGTGTTTTGAATTAATATTAAAGTTACACTTTTAATGGATAATGGCTCTAAGACAGTTCTGGCGCCGATTGGTAATATAAATGAGTTGACGACGTTACCCCCAGCATTTTGAGAAAGCGGATGTGCCTTTATACGGTAATGGCCAGATGTTATTGCCAAAGACGGTTGCTCTAATAGATTAAAAAGCAGGTTATATGGGAGGGACATTAATTGTGAAGGCCTTGGCGTTTTTGGACCTTTTAGGGTTTAGTAACATGGTAAGGTATGACTATAATAGGGCAAAGGATGTTCTCGATGACTTCTACAATATAGCTTATAAATTAATACATAAAAATCCGGAGATAACAGGAACTCTTTTTTCGGATTCATTAATTGCATATAGTGATGATAAGTCCTTAATGCTAGACACTGTTTGCCAGTTATATCGTGAATGCTTACGAATGAATGCGCGGTATACGGAAAGAGAACGATATTTTCTATTACCACGCGGAGGGATTTCGATCGGAGTAGTAAATATTGAGCCTAGAACAGTAGCTTCTAATATTAAAAACGAATTTATTGTTAGTCCTGCTTTAGTTCATTCAGTTAAAATGGAAAGTGGTGTTAAAGGTAGTCGTCTCCTGGTAGCTGTCAATTTAGATAATGGTGAGGATATTGAATTCACCTGGAACCAGAATATACGAACCATTTTATATAATGATGATTCAATTGAATTTTGGAGTAGATATCAATACAAAGATGCATTATGGTACTCTGATCTATCAAAAGAAGATGACGATCAAAAACGAGAGATTGAAGAACTAATTGATATTGCTATTAAATTAGTAATTGATAATAATGCTACTGATGAACACATGCTTCAACACATTGGCACTCTTAGAATTGGTCTTTTAAGTTACTCAAAATTCTTTGAGGCTACTAGACCTTCTGAATTGTTTTCCGATATATTGCACATTTTTCGGGAAGATAAATATTGGCTAATATGGGTTGCACTTATTGAAATGGCAATGCAAAGTAAAGATTCGTGGGCTGTTTCAAGCATACGGTTTTAAACGATTTCCTTAAGAAAGTATCGTTATCGCTTGGCTGGATAGAAGTCTTAAAAGAGATAAATAAGAGTCAGAATCAATACATAAAAGGCCTTTTCGAACAACTATATAATTAAATATTTTTCAAGTAGAGTTGGATGTTGTTGCAGGGGTATAGGGGTCAGACCTTGACATTTGACACGCAGTTCAGTGTCAAATGTCAAGGTCTGACCCCTATACCTGACCCCTTGAATTGTGAAAGTTTGTTGCGCAGGGTTAACCTCCGGGCCTATACTTGGGTCATGAACAATATTGTGACAATGTTATTGAAGGGTTCTAGCTGAAAGGGTATACTAATGAAAATTAAACCAGGGGAGATGGTTAAAATGTTTGTAATTAACCCTGACATCAATAATGCGACGGTAAGTAAATCGGCGTCTAGTGATTCGCCTAAAACCATCAAGTTTGAAATTTCGGAAGACGCTAAGGCATATATTTTTGCCAGAGACGGATCCATTATCATGGGATTTGAACCTTTAGGTATTGGCTGAGGTTGTGGTGTCAGTGAGCCTGTCGTGCATACAGGTAAGCCACAAGTTCCTGAAGATTATAATGAATTTCTGTCTGACGGTATTATAGCTTACACTCCAAAGGGGTACTTTGGCTCAGCGAAAATAATTAAGATAAACCTGACAAATTGGAAAGGGTATCCAACCCTGGAAGTTAACAGGATAAGCTAAGCTTTATATTTATGTTTACCTGCTTAAAAACGTTAGTGAGGCGGTAGTCTCTGAAAAGATAGGTTTTCCCTGTTTGGGAAGGTATACCGGTTTTACTCATGTTGTTGTGAGACTTGGTAAGCATGCCCATTGGGTTGGTTGATACGATATATTGCATATTTTTCGGGAAGATAAATATTGGCTAATATGGGTTGCACTTATTGAAATGGCAATGCAAAGTAAAGATTCGTGGGCTGTTTCAAGCATACGGTTTTAAACGATTTCCTTAAGAAAGTATCGTTATCGCTTGGCTGGATAGAAGTCTTAAAAGAGATAAATAAGAGTCAGAATCAATACATAAAAGGCCTTTTCGAACAACTATATAATTAAATATTCAGTAACTCCTTCACGATGTTGTTGCGGTACATACTGCTTGCTTCGGAAAAGTAAAATAAAAAGTTGCGCCTTTATCAACTTCGCCAATCATCCAGGCTTGGCCGTAATGCCTTTTAAGTATTTTCTGGCATATTGCAAGCCCTACGCCTGAACCTTCAAACTCTTTTTGCGAATGGAGTCTTTGAAATACACCAAAAAGCCGGGCCGAATAACGCATATCGAACCCTACGCCATTATCCCTCACCGCGAAAGTGTATTCGTTTTCGTTCTCGCTAAAGCTAACATCAATCGTGGCAACTTGTCTGGTTCGCGTATATTTTAATGCATTCGAAAGTATATTCGAGATAAGCATCCTCATCATTACGGGATCGCCGTTTATATCAGGCAAAGGTTTAAGATTTAATTCCACTTGCCGTTGATCTTGCAGCTGAACAAGCTCATTATACACATCAAGGAACAAATGCTCCAGTTTTATAACTTCATTTTGCATAGGCATTTCACACATCTTGGAAAGCTCAAGCAAGTGATCTATCACAGCAATGACTTCCAGGGATTTTTCCTGAATAATAGTAGCCAGTTCCTGGCCTTCACTGTTTAATTCATGTCCATAATCTGCAACAAGATATTCAATAAGCTTATTAATTGACAGCAAAGGGGCCTTTAAATCGTGAGCTATAGTATAGCAAAAGCTGTCCAATTCGCGATTTGCTTCTTTAAGTGATTCGGTTTGCTGCTTTAGTTTAATATGTGTTTTTATACGGGCCAGCAGTTCGGAGGCGTTGAAGGGCTTAATCACGTAATCCTGTGCTCCCAGTTCGAACCCCTTCCGGATGCTATCTTCATCATCCCGGGCAGTTAAAAAAATAATGGGAATACTACAAAAAGCGCTGTTTCTTTTAATGGTTTTACACAGTTCAAAACCATCCATTTCAGGCATAAAAATATCCAATAAAATTAAATCCGGTTGGTGCTGACTTAGTAGTTTTAAAGCAGTACTCCATTTGTTGGCAATTCTTATTTTGTAATTGTTTTTTTGTAGTATCGCTACAACCGCTTCAATATGTTCCGGTGTATCTTCTACCAGTAATATTTCCGGTTGATTGTTATTTTGGATTATTTCCAAGGTACCATCTCCGTGGATATATTTTGTGCGTCCTCTTTTCGGGTAATTAAATATTAAACGAAGGAACACATAAAAACAATTGAAAATTCCATTATTATAGTTTACAATAAATTGTAAGGCAAAGAAGCTGTGCCGTGCAGAGTTTGCACACCAGCTTCTTTGCCTTATTTTTTTACCTGCTAAGCGGAGGTGACTGACATGAACTCAAAAATGGTTATCAAGCAGTCAACCATTAGTGCGCTGATCTTGGGTATATTTTTTCTCATCGCGACATTGCTGGCAGGTAGTATTTTATATATGAGTCAAAGTATTGAAGCCGAGCAAACTGCTGAAAAAAGAAGAACAGAATTCAAACAGCTCGGTATGGACCTGGCGGACGCCTCCGATTATTTGACGGATGAAGCCAGAAAATATGCTGTAACTAAAGATATTACACATTTAAATAAATATTGGGAAGAGATTAATATAACTAAAACAAGAGATCATGTTATTGACCGGCTTGGTGAACTTGATTCGCCACCTGCCGAGAAGTCATTGTTGGCAGAGGCAAAAAAACATTCCGATGATCTTGTTGAAACCGAGAGACACTCCATGCGGTTGGTCTTAGAAGGTTTGGGAGAAACGGAGGCCAACATGGTTCCTGAGGTTGCCGGTTTCCATTTAAGCGCTGAAGAACGTCTGCTAAGCAAAGAAGAAAAGCTTGCCAAAGCGCGCGACATTATGTTTGACGCTCAGTATGACGCGGACAAGAAAAGCATCATGAGCCCCATTGAAGAATTTCAACAGGTTATGAATGCGCGTTTGGAAGCCGAATTGGAAGTAGCCCAGCAAGGAACCGGAAGAGCCGCAATTTTACAGACGATACTGGCCGGTATAATTATTGGCGCCGTTGCGTTGTTAATTAGAATTCTTTTTACACAAATAAACTATCCAATCAAGAATTATACCGAGTTGTTGAAAGATATTTCATTTAGCAGTGCAAGTTTCAGGTTGGTTCCCGAAGGTTCATATGAACTTAGACTGCTAGCCAATACGTTTAATAATTTATACGGCTCATTTCAAGATGAATTGGTGAAACGAGGACAGGCGGAGGAAACCATGAAAGCCGCCAAAGATGAGGCTGAGCGCGCCAACCGCGCCAAAAGTGAATTTCTGGCAAATATGAGTCATGAAATTAGAACGCCGTTAAATACAATAACCGGGTACACCTATTTATTGGAAAATAACGACTTAAACCTAAAGCAAAAAGAGTATGTTGATAAAATTGATATGGCGGCTAAGAATTTATTGGGCATTATTAATGAAATTCTCGATTTCTCGAAAATTGAAGCGCGCAGAATGACACTTGAGATTGTTGATTTCGACCTATTCAGGATTATGGATGATCTTTGCGGTATGGTGGGTCTTGAAGCTCAACGCAAGGGGGTTCAACTTAATTTAAACGTCAAACCGGATGTGCCTCAGTATATAAAAGGGGATTCGGTGCGACTTAAACAGGTAATTCTAAACCTGCTGGCCAACAGCGTAAAATTTACCCATGAGGGAAGCATAGGTATTTTGGTTGAATTACTAAGCAAAGAGCAAAACCGGCTTAATTTGCGTTTTAGCATTGCCGATACGGGAATAGGCATCTCTGAAGAACAGAAAAAGTCGCTTTTCCAGGTTTTTAGCCAGGGAGATGCTTCAACATCAAGAAAATATGGCGGTACAGGTTTGGGGTTGGCCATTTGCAAAAAAATGGTTGAACTCATGGGTGGCCATATAGAAGTGGTAAGTGAAACAGGGAAGGGGTCGACATTTAGTTTTACAGCTAATTTTTCATTAGTGGACAAAACTCCTGTGGAACAGAAGGAAGGTCAAATGGCCGGATTAACCAGGATATTTGAAAAGAAAAAAATCCTGTTGACCGAGGATAACCTCATTAATTTGCAAATGACTGAAGAAATCCTCAACCAGTTGGGTTTTGACACCGATACGGCTGAAAACGGTTTTACAGCTATACAAATGGTTGAACAAAACTTTTATGATGCTGCTATAATGGATATTCGCATGCCCGAGATGGATGGCTACGAAACAACACGCCGGATCAGGGCTTTACAGAACAAGGAGAACCTGCCCATTATCGCTTTGTCGGCGGACGCGGTAGAAGGGGTGGCTGAAAAAGCTAAAGCAGCAGGTATGAATGGTTATTTGACCAAACCATTAGATCCATTAAAACTGATTGAAGTTTTGAAGAGTTATATTCAAATCGAGGCCGCTGAGGAAGATTCTGCGGATATGCCTGATCAAGAAATTGAAGCGTCAAATGATAATCAAGCTTATCTGGATTGGGAAAAAGCCATCGGAAGAATAGGCGGCAACAAAAAGAAATACCGGGAGATAGTAGAGCAATTTATCCGCAATCATAGCGAAGATGCTGATAAACTCGAGAATCTTTTATCTTTAAAAGAGTTTACAGAAGCGAAATTATTAGTTCATACAGTCAAAGGCATAGCCGATAATATTGGAGCAATAAGATTAAAAGAGGCCGGTTTAGCGCTCGAACAAGCAATATTAAATAATGATCAAAATCAACTTGACCGAGCTATGCATCATTTCAAGGAAGATTTGCGGTACCTTTGTGTTTTTGCCACAGCTTTTTTGGATGATGTAATTAATACCGAAGAGGATGAAGAAAAAAAGGTTGCGCTTGGAGATGTCCACCAGGCTCTTAAAATGCTGATTGCCTTGCTTCAGGATGGAGATGTTCAGGCAAAAGATTTATTTCAGGCTTGTAAGGATCAGCTTAAGCAAAATTTGGGGGCAAAAGAATTTGGTCAATTGGATAAAAATATCTCGTCCTATAATTTTTACGAAGCATCAGTGGATTTGCAAGAGATTGTTTCGCGAATCAGCGGGAAATCTGTTTGTGATGGAATAAGTTAGGAAGATGTAAAATGTATAAAGTGTTGATTATTGATGATGACAAATCAACAATATATATGCTCAAGCGGTTTAAGAGATGGGAATCCCTTGGTTTTGCCATTGCAGACGAAGCTTGTGACGGCAAAGAAGCCCTGCAAAAACTTAAATACGCTCATTTTGACCTGATTATTACGGATATTAGAATGCCGGGGATGGATGGCATTGAGTTTATGCAGGAGATTAAAAACATGAATTTGCAGGCTTGTGTCATATTCCTTAGTACACACAGTGATTTTGAATATGCCAAGCAGGGTATACGATTAGGCGTTTTTGACTATATGACCAAGCCTTTCAACGATAATATGCTTGGCGAAGCTTTAGCAAGAGTAAAAACCTACTTAAAAAAAGAGTATCAAAAAAGAACGCTGATGGAAGTCAAGAAAAGACAACTGGCGGAAATCGTCCAACTTTATTATCTCAAACAGTATGAAAAGAGACTTGCCGATTGTCTATTGTCCGGCAGTTCTCTGCTCACTCAAGAGATGGAAAACATCTTTGCCGAAATTAACAAATTATTTGACAGTGATCTATACAAAATGAGCATTGTCTTAAATATGCTGCTTGTGAATTTAAATGAAGAAATTTACGCTGCCCTTCCCTGGTTGCAAAAACTTGAAGGCAAAAATTTTACCTGTGATATGACGGAGGTTCAATCAATTGCCGAACTGAGGCAAAAATGCTTTATGTATATTAACAACTGCATGGAAATAATCAAAAAATATGAATTACATCATGCCGACAGTGCCATCAGAAAAACCTGCGCTTACGTTATAGAGCATGTTGAACAGGATGTTAAACTTGAAATGGTTACCAACGAAGTGCACATGAGCAAGGATTATATCGGTAAACTTTTCAAGCAAAAGACAGGCTGCAACTTCAATGATTTTGTAACCAGAGTCAAAATGGAACATGCCAAATATCTCATACAAACCGGTGAACTTAAAAACTATGAAGTAAGTGAAAAATTAGGCTATAGTAAGCCGGATTATTTCAGTCACTTGTTTAAGAAATATACCGGATACACTCCCACTGAATTTAAAAAAATGTACCATAATCCTTCCCGGCAGAACCTTGTAAGGAAAATATAGCAGCATAGGCTTTATTTCTTTTATATACTTCGCAAAATATATCTTTGCTAGCTTTTTCAAAGGTTTGGCAGGATATTGATAGGTATATTTTTTTGTAAACATATACAGGATAATGCAATATTTTGGCGAATATGTTAATTATCAACTTGTGCCGGCATCCTCGGAGATGCTGGCTATTTTTGCGATTGAAGCATTCACAGGGATGGCCGGACAGATGAGTATGTATGACAAGGGATTGGTACAAGGAATCCTGCAAAAACAAGGACAGGAAGAACCGAAAATGTCTATAATGTGTACTAAATCTTAAACATGATGAAATTACACTTATTTAAAGGAACAAGCTCTTATGAAAAAATTAAAAATAATTTTGCTTTTTCTATCCATTGTTTTAGTATTTTTTACTGGTTTTATATATAACAGTTTCAATGGAAATCCGATAAACAGATATATAGCTACTAAAAAAGTAGAAAGCTACTTGGCCATGAATTATCCGGAGGAAGAGTTTAAAATCAAAAAGGTCTATTATAACTTTAAGCTTGGACACTATTTGGCAAAAGCCTACTCCCCCCAAAATATGAATGTTCAATTCTTGGTATCCCCGAGGGGAAATGGTTACATTTATGATGAATATCTTGATAAATATGCCAAGGACCAGGAGTTGAGCCAGCACTTTTCAGAACAAATCGTCAAAATAGTATTCCCAATAGCCAAGGATAAGGTCATGGAAACATCTAAAGTAAAGGCAGAGATTTATATTAAGAAAGATAAGTACCCATCCAATACTATTTATTCAAAGGACATAGAGGAACCATTCAACTTAAACATATATTTTAAGGGCGACAAGATTTCGAAAGAAGAATTTGTGGAAAAATGTATAACCGTTCGAGATACTATTTTAGCGAATAGTTATGGCTTTAAAGCTGACTGCTTTGGTTTTGATTACCGGTGGGGAATAAAAAGTGAAGGTTACAGTTTAAACGTTGAAGGGGATGAGTTAAACTTTTCAAAGGAACAACTCCTCTCTAGCAAAAGTCTTTTTGATTACGGAGAGATTAATTCTAATAAAAGTAAGAGCCAATGGTAGTAAGAATGCTCGCTTAGTTAAGTGATAAACTAACTACTATTAATAGTATTTCTATAACTAGAAGCTTATATTACCGAATAACTTTAAATAAAGATATATATAAATAGATAAGTCAGGAGTTGTATTTATGGTTATTAATAAAAAATTCTTCAATTGGTCAGCATGGATAACTTTATTGATAACTTATGTACTTCCATATCAATCAACGGATAGGCTTTCAACTGATTTTGGATATCCACTTCCATTTTTAACTGTTTATAAGACATCAATAAATTCCTCTGCGCCCTCGTTGTTAATGTTAAATAATATAAATCCGCTCACTCTTACTATAAATATATTGATAGTTTATTTTGTAATCAATTCTGCTAATGCACTATTGGTTAAGATGAAATCTAACAGAGATATGATTAAAACTAAGGACGAATGAAAATCTCAAATATTAAAGAACTTTCCATTATAATATACTCATTAGGCTAATAATCAGCAGTTCAAGATGCCAACTGTTATAACAAAAATGGGAAGTTAAAGAATATCCATATTTGTAAGCACTTCCTGAACTTTGCTTAATGTTTATTACGTGCTAAAGTAGCGCAGGCAGCGGAACAAATACGGGATTTATTTTTGTAGGCAATAAAAAGGAGAATCCGCAAAGTGAAAAAAATTTTGATCCTAATTTTTTCTATGGCTTTATGTATGACGATTGCCGCTTGCAGCAGTAATCGGGCAGTGAATACAGATGATGATAGTGAAAATTCGTTTCCATCTGCCTCGGCAACGGTTTCAGGAACACCGACAAACAAACCGGCAGACACAACGACCGATACCCCGGCAGGAGCTGATAAACCCGTCGACAAGTTTGATGATATTTATAATTCTTATTCTGACGCACTTGAAAACCTGATCCAAAACCATATACTTCCCGACGGCGCCGACGCCGCGGAGCTATTAGGTGATATGGCTCAAAACAAATTTGCTTTATATGACGTGGATAACGACGGGAAAGAAGAACTTCTCCTTATGTACACCAATACATATATGGCCGGCCAGGTAGGATACGTGTTTGCTTACGACGCAGAGACAAAAAAACTGCAAACAGAACTTAATGAATTCCCTTTCCTGACGTTTTATGATAACGGCATCATCAAAGCAGGATGGTCCCATAATCAAGGACGGGCCGGTGAATACTTTTGGCCCTACAGTTTATACCAATACACGCCCGAAACGGACAGTTATGTATTAGTTGGCATGGTGGACGCATGGGACAAAAACTACCCGGGAACAGACGATCAAAATAATCCGTTTCCAAGAGATATAGACAAAAGCGAGACGGGATTTGTCTACTATATTATGGAAGATGGGAAATATGATACGACCCACCCGGTAGACGCGTCCGAATACAATGCGTGGGTCAACACTTACATTGGAAAGGCTTCGGAAATTCAAATTCAGTATATGGATTTGACGGAAGAAAACATTTCGCAGTTAAGAAATGGATTATGAGCATAAGGGATATTTAACTAGACTGGCGAGCTGCTAATTATGTTTAGAATGTGCCAATTATTCTAGGACAGTGAATTGCCCATTATCCATATTAACTCAGAAGAACATAGGGTTGAGGTAGGGGGGCAAATAATTTGGAAAAAACTACTCAACCAGGATATATAAATAAAAACAATCAAATGAACATCGGTCGAACAGATGAGCCAGGATCAGACTATATGCAATTGTTTTACTTAATGGAATGTAGGAATTGTAATTTTAAGTACAAGGCAAATGGAACAGATATTTGGCAACGAAAGTGCCCCAATTGTCAAGGTGGGCGGCCATGATTTATAGGATTATCAAATAAGAGTTGGAAATTAATTAAACATTATTGCAAGCGGATTTGAATTAACGGCTGATTGCAATTGATGTTCATCAATATGTGTATAAATTTCAGTTGTGGCAACACTCTCATGCCCCAGTATTTGCTGAAGTGACCGAATGTCATCTCTGCCATACTTGTACATAAGCGTAGCAGCCGTATGACGAAGTTTATGCGTAGATATATATTTAGGATCAAGTCCCGAAGCCATCACATATTTCTTAACAACGTTTTGGATGGCTCTGGTCGTCATACGTCTATTATTCCTTGAAATAAACAACGCCTTTGACGGGACATCAAGAGAATTTCTAATTAGGAGCCAATTGTTAATTGACCTTTTGGCGGCAGGGGTCAAAAAGACCTTACGCTCCTTATTCCCTTTGCCAACGATACTGATTACCTCATTATCTACTTGGTCTATGTTTAAGCTAGCCAGTTCAGATAACCGCAAAGCACAATTGAGGAAAATCGTGATAATACAATGATCCCGAGGGGAATTATTACAAGCAATTAACAACTTGACGGACTCCTCAAGGCTAAGGTATTTAGGTATCCTTTTTGGAAGTTTTGGTGTTTCCAATTCTTCTGCAATATTGTTGTTTATTAGATGAGCCTTGGTTTTGAGGTATTTCCAAAATTGGCGGACGGATACGATTTTTCTTGCTCTTGTACCTGCAGAAGCATTTAGTTCAGTTTGGCAATAGGCAATGAAAGAATACATATCGTTAAGCGAAATAGTACGTATAAATTCGAAATCTATCCCAGAAAAATCTTTGTTGTGTAGAGGTTTTTTGCGGGAATGCATCACAAAATCGAAAAACATAAGCAAATCTGTTCGATATTCTTTAATTGTGTTTTCAGAACGACCCTTTATTACGGTAAGATACCCTAAGTACTGCTCGACTATTGGACAGGTCCTATTAGATTGCATGAAATCATCTCCTTGCAAATAGTTTTGACATAATTTGCTGGAGATAATGATTGTCTAAAATGCGAAGCTAATCCAGTGCAAAAAAACCATTATTTATGTTATGGAGAACAGCATGATACAAGATTTTAACATATCTGAACTTGAAGAAGTAATGAAAATTTGGTTGGATATAAATATTAAAGCTCATGATTTTATTCCTGAACAGTATTGGCTCGATAACTTTGCACTTGTAAAGAACCTTTTACCACAGGCTGATATATTCGTTTATCAAGGTAATTCTGGTATACAAGGCTTTGTCGGCATTACAAATAAATCTTATATTGCCGGACTGTTTGTTACCGATCAATTCCAATCGAGAGGAGTAGGTAGTGCTTTAATAGAACAATGCATGCAGCTTTATTTATTTCTGGAATTAGATGTTTATGTTAAAAACGAAATAGCAGTCAATTTCTATAAAAAGAATGGATTTAAAATTCAAAAAGAGAAAATAAATGATGCTACTAAAGAAAAAGAATATTCCATGGTATGGAAAAAATGCGCAAAATGCGCCACTTGCCGTGCGAACTTAAAAAACTAACCCCCCCGCCAAGCCTTTAATGACAAGAGCTTGTAGAGTTTTAATCTTTAGGGTGGTTCGCACGGCAAGTACGTTTATCCAAAGTCGACGCTCGAGGAGATGGATGAACTGTTCCGGCGGGAGCTGGATAAACGCTTCCCGGGGGCCAAGGTGGAGTATTTGGTGTGAAGCAGGACACTATGTGGCAAAAATTAAATCGGTATATGAAAATGATGTAGATGATAATGAAAGGATGTTTGTCATGTCAGTAAAAAATGTAAAGGCCTTCTTTGAGAAGGTGGAGGAGGACGGTTCGTTGCAGGAGAAGCTTAAGGCTTTGGACAAAAAGGCAGTAAAGGCTCTCGATACTGCAATAAATGAGTTGGTTGAGATCGCCCGGGCTGAAGGGTTTGTTTTTACATCGCAGGATTTGGTCGAAGCCAGAAGCCAAAAGCCTGAGACTTTTGAGCATATTGAGCCATGGGCAAGGTCTGATTGCGAGGTGTTCACCGGGGTCGGCTGTATGCCTGGGATGGGGTTATATGTTACTGTTCCAGTTCCCCCTCCTGACCATCCAAACCCACCCTCACCTCCAGGCTGTGAGTATACATTTAAGTTGGACTGTGTTGGACATATTTTCAGATAACTATCAGCAGTTGGCACCGGCTACGTTAGCTCCACACTTAACGTGCACCAAAGACATAGACCGTAATAGAAGTTTCAAAATGATGATGTGAGGTTGCCATGACGAGAAGGTATGTTAAGCTAAAAAAAGACTGGCTCTTACGGGGCTGGACTGGAACACCCATGACGGTTTGCAATTGGGCCACAGGTGACATACGGCAGCTAAATAAAAAGGGCTTTTACGCTGCCGGGGCCTGTGATGGGGAAACGGACTTCAATTCGCTAGCCTTCCTCCCCGAGCACCTGGCCATACTTGATGTGCTAATCAGTGAGGGAATAGCTGAGGAGTGCCGGAAAGGAGATTCTATCGGTCCCGCCCAGCGCTACCGAAAGGCGAACAATCCCTGCCTGGCCGGAATCCACTGGTGTGTTACCGGCCTGTGCAACCTCAGGTGCCTACACTGTTACATGGAATCACCCTCCGGGCGCTATGGCGAACTCCCCTTTGCAGACATGGAACGCCTCATTGAGCAGTTTGAGCAGGCCAATGTCCTTCAGGTCTCGCTGACCGGAGGAGAGCCGTTCATCCGGGAAGATATTCTGGACATCATCGCATTGCTGGCCAGAAAAAAGATCTGGGTCGGGCAAATTTTCTCAAACGGCCTGCTGATCACCCAAGAACATTTACAGGTTATTAAAAGCCTCGGCTTTTCGCCAGGCTTTCAGATTAGCTTCGATGGGCCGGGTTCCCATGACCACATGCGAGGAGTCAGAGGAACCGAGCCGGGTGTGCTGGAAGGTATCCGCAGTGTACTCTCCGCAGGCTTTCAGGTTACTGTGGCCACCTCCGTTGACCGGATGAATATTGGCCGGTTGGCCGATACTTACGAGCTAATGAAGGATTTGCATGTACAGGCCTGGCGTATAGCCCGCCCACAGGAGTCGGGAAACTGGACTAAAGCTGCCACCGCTCTGACACTGCATGAAGAATCGGAGGCGTATAAGCCTATACTAAATCGCTGGCTTAAGGATGGCAGGCCATTTTACATCCAACTGGGAGGTTTTTATAGGGGCGGCCTGACACCCAAAGGAGAAATCTCCGGCCGTGACCGACTCCGGCAGCAGTTCAATTATACGCCGGAGAACTATGATTGCGGCTCTTGCCGTGAACAGCCTAATCTGCTACCTGACGGAACCCTTGTCCCATGCCCCGGGTACGTGGACAGCATACTGCAGGACCAGATGCCTAATCTATTTTGTGAGGATCTCTCCAGCGTGTGGACAAAGTCACTTCTGCGAGAGATAGCCGATATCAAGAAAAAAGACCTTCTCGCCAGGAATCCTGAGTGTGCCGGTTGCAGTCAGTTCAAACACTGCGGCTGTGGCTGCAGAGCCCTAGCGCTGAATCGCACAGGAAATCTTATGGCCAGAGACCCGGTTGTTTGTGAGCTATGGAAAGAGGGCTACAAGAAGCAATTTGAAGAACTGGCCAGTACTTAACGTCAGGTGTAAGATACATAACCTAATTTAATTCCCATTATCCATATACCAGTTAGGCTAAAAATGCGAAAGTAATCAGAATTTATTTAAGTCCTTAGTATTTATATAATGCAGGAGAGAGATATATTTGTGAATCTTAAAGAAAGAGCTAAACAATTAAAAATTGATATTCCTGCTGTTTTCATAGCATTAAGGGGAAAAGAGACACCAACGATAGCGAAAATTCTTGCAGGAATAACAATTATATACGCTTTATCTCCAATTGACCTTATTCCAGATTTTATACCCGTGTTAGGTTATTTAGATGACATAATTATATTGCCAAGTCTTATTGCTCTGACAGTACGATTGATTCCGCCTGATATGTTTGCGGAATGTCGTATTCATGCTGAAGGATTCTGGGCGGATGGCAAACCCAAGAAATGGTATTTTGCCTTGCCAATTGTAGCAATATGGTTGCTTGTGATTTATCTTATTATAAAGACAATATGGTTCTGATAATGAGCATACTAGGCTATTTAGAAAGCAATAATTTAATATCCTATTACCCATATACCAGTTGGGCTAATAATGGGAATCTGAACAAACACAAGTGAATTTCTTATTGTTTATATAATGCTATACTTTAGGAGAAAAGAATGGTTTATTTAAATTTTTTTACATTTCCCAATGGGGATATGGAATTTGACTTTTTAATAGAAAAGGTAAAAAGAACGTGCTATGACTCGTTTTATCCATTTAAGATATTATCAGAACATGGTCTTGAAAGAATTGATTTTGAGCCAGTAACGATTTTATATGGCGGAAATGGTTCAGGAAAATCAACTGTATTAAATATTATAGCAGAAAAAACAGGAATCAGTCGTGACTCTATCTATAATAAATCTAATTTTTTCCCTGACTATATTAATATGTGTGAGATGCACCTTAAAGCCAGTATCCCTGAAAATAGCAGAATTATTACCAGTGATGATGTATTTGACTATATGTTGAATATCCGTAACTTAAATGAAGGAATTGATCAAAAACGGGAAATGCTTTTTGAAGAATATTTGGATGCAAAATATTCTCGTTTTCAGATGAAATCTATAGCAGATTACGAGCAACTTAAAAAAGTAAATAATGCCAGATTTAAAACGCAGTCCCGTTTTGTAAGAAATGAATTGATTGATAATGTGCGGGAATATTCTAATGGGGAAAGTGCATTTCTATATTTCACTGAAAAAATAGGTGAAAATGGTCTTTATATATTGGATGAGCCTGAAAACAGTCTTTCTCCAATACGTCAAATGGAGTTAATGAAGTTTATTGAGGACTCTGCACGGTTTTTTGGCTGTCAGTTTATTATCTCCACGCATTCGCCGTTTCTGCTTGCCATGCGTGGAACTAAAATATATGATCTTGATGAAAGCCCGGTTGATGTGAAACGGTGGACACAATTGGACAATGTACGTATATATTATGACTTTTTCAAAAAACATGAAAACGAGTTTTGATAGTATGGAGGTAGATTATGAGCATACCAGGAAATACTGCCAGATAATTGACTTAACTTGGACACATTATTTATGAAACCGGAGTGGTTACGAGGAGGCACCCAAATGAGATTAGACGGATTTGGTATATTCGTAAAAGATATGGAGATTATGGTTCGATTCTATAGAGATGTATTAGGTTTTGAAATTAAAGAGGATGAAAATGCATCCAATGTATTTTTAGAAAAAGACGGAACTTTATTTTTACTGTATCGCCGGACGGATTTTGAAAAGATGATAAATCGGCCGTTGGAATATGCAAACGGAGTAAATGGCCACTATGAGATAGCCTTGACCGTAGAAAATTATACAAAAGTTGACTTGGCATTTCAAACAGTAATTGCAAAAGGTGCAACGCCAGTTTTAGAACCAACAACCGAACCATGGGGACAGCGTACTTGTTATATTGCTGATCCGGAAGGCAATTTAATTGAAATCGGCTCATTTAATCCGTAATCCGAAAAACGAAAGAAATACATTATACCAGTTGGGCTAATAAACGGCAGTTTATGTAACTAAATGTTTTAGCAATAATGGGAAGATACAGAAGAATAGCCATTCTTCATATAGGTAATGTAGTCATTAAGCAGTGTCTATAGATAATCTTACAATCAATGCAAGGTGAAGCGGAAATGAAACTATTCATAATAGGGAATGGATTTGATAAGGGACATGAATTAAAAACTGGCTATTGGGATTTTAGAACTTATTTAGAAAACCTATATCCTGAATTTCTGTATTCCTTTGAGCAACATTATTATATTTATCCAAGAATGGATGATAAGGCAAAGAAAAAGCTTCTCTGGAATGAACTGGAGTCAAATCTCGCTAATATTGATGAAGATGTAATAATTGAAGATGTGGTTAGCATAGAGTTGTGTTTGGAAAGTGGGGATGTTGGTATAGAAGATACTTTATATGACTATTTTACAGACGATTATAAGTATATCGATTTATTAGCAAAATATCTAAAGCAATGGGTTGGGACTATTGAATCAAAGATGTTCAGCCTAAAACTGATTTCATAAATAAAGCTAATGATTCACTATGCATAACATTAAACTTATACAGCTGTATTAGAGGCAGTGTATGGAGTGGACGAAGGGGAAATAATGCATATCCACGGTTCTTTGTGTTGACGAGATGATACCCCCGTTCTTGGTCATGGCAATAAAGATAGAATTGATAAAATTCAAGAAAAGCGACGGGATGCAGAGTGTGAATTTGATAAAAAGCAAATTATCATTTGCAAAGTCGTGGAAGATTATTATAGTCGTACTTTTAAAGACATAAGTAGGGATATATATAAATTATATTGTTTAGGGGTAAAGATATAGAGGAAATCATTGTAATAGGACATTCTATTGTAGGAGTTGATGTTCCACATTTCAAATATATTGATGCATTTACAGGGGGAAAGTCGAAGTGGAGGATATACTTTTATAGAGAAGAGGAAAAAGGGCGCATATTTAACAGGTTGATTAATTGTGGAATAGATTTTGAGCGTCTTGATATGAGACCAGCGGCAGAGTTTTATAACCTATAACTTGTGTAAAGATAAATACTTTCCACATGCTCAATGTCTTATAAGCTATGCCACGGAATAAACTTGCTATAATCAATATATTATATTGATTATTAGAGAAGAGCGTAAAGTAAATGAGGATTAAATATGAAGAAAACAATTGTGCTTGGAGCTTTTGTTTTTTTATTTATTACAAACATGATATTTATTAGTACAACTGTATTTTATAAAACTAAAATTGACAAACAAGTGTTTAAGGTTTACTCGTTTGAAGCAGAAAACACAGATATAAAGATAAATGATGGGCTTGTTATTATATCGCCTAATAAGCAAATAGTTAATGGAGGAAAGATATGGTATGTAGGGGATAAACAAGAACATATACAGTCCTATTCGAAGACTATTTATTTAAATAAACAAGGGAATAAAGAAATAGTTCTATCTAATGTTGTATCAATTGCAGGTGATAGTAATGGAACAGCGTTTTCTGATGTATTTTTGTTAAATAAGAGTATAGGGGAAATAAATTCAGAGAAACTGTTTAGTCCAGATGATATAAATATCATCAACGACAACCTCTACTTTTCCCTGGATTATTTAACAATTAATGGAGAGAAAGGAAACATTACAATAAAGCTAAATGTAAAAGAATTTAATTGTGAGACCCACTGACAGTTGTTATGGGAAACGACACAAAGCGTTCGGCTGGTTGAACTTTTAAACGGTTACCTTAGTGTTGCTAGGGTGAAAGAGGATATAAAGCCAGTGTTTACTGGTTACCCCCAGTTTTAAGAAGTAGTGCCTTTTATTACGGTAAGATATCCTAAGTACTGCTCGACCAGTGGAAAAGATACCTCCATGTGCGCGGTCACTGTACAAGTAAAAATGAACAAATTTCGATAAATAATAATTAACACAAAAGATATTCCATAAATGGAGTTTGATGTTCCCTGCTAACAGAGCTGATGGTCAGCGCTGCCGCCCTATGGACAACTCCAAGGTTACCACAGGGCCTTGATAACGCTCAACGCGTTATCCACACTGACCACAACCTAAAACAAATAAATATCAAGTGCAATATTATTACGGTTTTGTGGTTCCTGTTTTTCCAGTTGATTAACAAGTTTTACGGACAGACTTCTCTCATTATGCTTCCAACAAGGGCCCGGAAGAATGGGGGGAAATCTTGGGTGACACAGCTATCACAGCAGCTATACTGGATCGTATATATTTAATGAGGGATTGTGATGTGTAATGATAGAAAAGGTTGCCAGCGTAAATAAGGCAATTATAGTAAACACAATAGCTATTATACTTGCAGCATCCACTGCGATAATAGTTCATGCCGTTGTGCCCGCTGGTGTAAATGCAGAGAATTTTGATAGCGTATTTGTCAAGCTTTTAGGATTTCCTGTAGTTGCAGCTTCCTATTTTGTTGTGCTATTTACACACTGTGTCGTTGTAATGGGATATATTGGAAGGCAGTCAAATGTTCCCAAACTGCAAATTGGAATTCGTTTTGGGTTAGCCTTTGCAATCCTTTATTTCTTTGGAATGCAGGAAGTAGTTGTTGAGGTCTCTCCTTTTAGAGAATGGGGGTTTGCATTCGTTAGCTATCAATTCTTCATGGGCGTGGGCGATGCAATACCCGTACTACTACTATGTGTGACAGTCGCTTATTTTACATTAGACAATGCGAGCATCTGTTTACCTGTGCAAACCTTAAGCAGAACAGAAAAAATCAAAGTGGTTGCCTTAATTACGGTTGCCTTTTTGACTGAGCGGGTAATTGGCTATGAAACAGGTATAATAACGAGCAATTGCAATACATATCCTATTCCGTGTTACATATGGACAATATTATTTGGCATTGTGCTGGGATGTTGTTATGTGGTTTTATATCCAGTATTAGCCAAAGAACAGAACAAATTATTACTGTCCATCAAACTTGTTATACTAACTATAGGAGTAAACTGGATAATGTTTAATAGCTTTATTGGGTTGATTCTTAGTGGTGTCATGTCACAGATGCTTTTGCGAAGCGGTATAGATGTGGCGATATTCTTTTTGTCCTGCATTGTAATTAGCAAATACTTTGTAAAACCTGATATACGCGCATATGAGCATAACCTTAAATAAACTATTACGCAACATTTACATTTAGTGACACACCAAGCAAGGGGAAAGCTACTCTGCCCACGGCACAGTACAATAGTATTTATACATGGTGTGTTGAAAGTTATAGATTACATATACTGCAAATAATAGTTAATCATTTTATTAACCCAATATAAAATCTTTTGAAACCACCTACTTGGGTGGTTTCGTTTTCGCAAAATATGCTCATGGAAGTACCCCGCCGCCTTTCGGCGCGGGTTTACTTTTTGTTTATTTCATAATGCATGTCCAATATAGTCTTTATTTTATCTGGTTTTATACCATAACCTGTCCCTCACCGCTTTTTGCCAGGTCATCCGCTTTTGTAACAAGCTTCTTTATGGAAGAATCTATTTTTTACTCTGTTCCCTAAAGCGTTTCAGCAGTTCTTGGCCCGAATATCTCTTTGAAATTAAATCAATTGCACATTGTCAAACACCGGAGTGAATGTGATGCTGTACTTGAAAAAAGCAATTGCAGTTTTTTGGGGTAAAATTGCTGTTTTAGGGTGTTAATTTTTATCAATCTTCATTGTATAATACCAAGAAATGATGGCTGTGGATAAACTGAGCTAATAATAGCATAGCTAAGGCGCTATGAAAATGCATTCAATGGTTGAATGTTGTTTTCGTAGCGCTTTTTTATGTTGTTGTTCTACAAATAGCCATCATAACCACATTACACTCATGGCCATGAAGTGTGTTGGGGAACTTGAATTTACATCAATGAAAGAAGGGCGATAATCGATGATAATAAAATATGCGAAAAAATTTAAGGGTATCGCTGGTATAGTTGCTATTGCGCTTACTATGTCGCTGTTTTTAGTAGGTTGCGGCGCGGAGAAAACCGGAGGAACAAATGGAGAAACACCATCGGCAACGAATACCGGTGATACGATCAAGGTTGGTATTTTGCATTCTTTAAGCGGTACCATGGCAATCAGCGAAGTATCCGTAAAAGATGCCGAAATGATGGCTATCGAGGAAATCAATGCTTCCGGCGGTGTTCTTGGCAAAAAGATTGAACCTATCGTTGAAGATGGCGCATCCGATTGGCCAAAGTTTGCGGAAAAGGCCAAAAAGCTTTTGCAAAATGACCAGGTCGCCACTGTTTTTGGTTGTTGGACATCCGCAAGCCGCAAGGCGGTGCTTCCTGTATTTGAAGAGAATAACGGACTTCTGTGGTATCCGGTGCAATATGAGGGAATGGAAGCTTCGCCAAACATTTTCTACACCGGCGCCGCGCCAAACCAGCAAATAGTACCGGCTGTAGAATGGCTGCTGGAGAATAAAAGCAAGAAGTTTTTCCTTCTGGGTTCTGATTATGTATTTCCAAGAACAGCTAATAAAATCATCAAAGCGCAGCTTGCGGCTATGGGCGGCGAACTGATTGCGGAAGAATATACGCCTCTCGGGCATACGGACTATAGCACCGTCATTAATAAAATCAAGTCCACTAAACCTGATGTTGTATTCAACACCTTGAACGGTGACAGCAATGTGGCCTTCTTCAAGCAGCTGAAAGATGCCGGGATAAGTGCGCAAGACCTGACTACTCTATCGGTAAGTGTCGCGGAAGAAGAAATTCGGGGTATTGGCGCTGAGAACATGAAGGGACATCTGGTTTCCTGGAATTATTATCAGACTACGGATACTCCCGAAAACAAGGAATTTGTTGAAAAATATAAGGAAAAATACGGCGCGGACCGGGTAACCGACGACCCCATTGAAGCCGCCTACATCCAAGTTTATCTATGGGCTGAGGCAGTGGAAAAAGCGGGTTCCACCGATGTGGACAAAGTTAAAGAAGCCGCTAAAGGGCTTGAGTTTAAAGCACCTGAAGGATTGGTCAAGATTGAGGGAGAGAACCAGCACCTGTGGAAACCTGTCCGAATCGGTGAAGTGCAGGAAGACGGCTTGATCAAGGAAATCTGGAGTACCAAAGAAGCTGTAAAACCGGATCCGTACTTAAAATCTTACGATTGGGCTAAAGGTTTAAGTAACTAGTGCCTCTGAAAACACTTTCAGGTTAAATGATGATTTTATATTTAATTAAAACGGAATGCTGCTGAATTAGTTAATTGAAGCTGTTTCCACCTGTGCAGGATAAAACAATTATCCTGCACAGGTGGAAAATTGGAGCGTGATTGGGAATATGGAAACGTATGTTCTGCAAATATTCAACGGGATCAGCGTAAGTTCGATTTTGATGCTTGCCGCTCTTGGGCTGGCTATTATATTTGGGTTAATGAAGATTATTAATATGGCCCATGGTGAGCTGATCATGATTGGCGCTTATGTAACATTTGTAACACAAAATATCTTTCTGTCCTATGTAGACAAAAATCTTTTTGATATTTATTTTCTTTTGGCTTTGCCTGCTGCCTTTATTGTTACGGCTTTTATCGGTTATTTGCTGGAAATTACCATTGTCAGGCATCTTTACGGCCGGCCGCTGGATAGCCTGTTGGCTACCTGGGGAGTAAGCCTTGTATTGCAGCAGCTGGCCAGAAGTATTTTTGGGGCGCCAAATGTTGATGTTAGAAGTCCCCAATGGCTCAATGGGGGTATGATTATTTTTTCCAATTTGCAATTGCCATATAAGAGACTGTTTATCATGTTGCTTGTGGTACTTTGCATAGGCGGAGTTTATTATTTTCTTTACAAAACAACCGGTGGACGCAGGATCCGGGCAGTGATGCAAAACCGTACTATGGCGCAAAGCCTCGGTATCAACACCCGGAAGGTTGACGCCATGACTTTTGCAATCGGCTCCGGCCTGGCCGGTATTGCGGGCTGTGCCCTTACGTTGCTTGGTTCCATCGGGCCAACCCTGGGTACGAATTACATTATTGATACATTCATGGTTGTGGTTCTTGGCGGTGTGGGTACAATTATCGGTACTGTTGTAGGCGCCGGGATAATTGGTTTGGGTAATACCATTTTTGAATTTTTTACCGATGCGTCCCTCGGCAAGGTACTTGTGTTCACAGTGGTAATCTTATTCCTGCAATGGAGGCCACAGGGCTTTTTTACAATTAAAAGTCGCTCCCTGGACGAGTAATTGGAGGTGTACTGATGTGCTTGAGATATCGGCAAAAATTAAGGAATACTTTCTAAAACGAAATATGGTCATCTCCATAATATTTGTTTTATTGTGCCTGGCGCCTTTATTTTTATCAGACTTTAGAATCAACTTGCTTGGCAAATTTGTGGCCTTTGCCATCCTTGCTCTGGGTATTGACCTTATTTGGGGCTATACGGGGATTCTGAGCCTTGGACATGGAGTGTTCTTTGGCCTAGGCGCCTATTGCATGGCGATGTACCTCAAACTTGAATCAAGCGCGGGTAAGATGCCGGACTTCATGTCCTGGAGCGGATTGGAAACAATGCCGTGGTTTTGGAAACCGTTCGCTTCCGCACCGTTTGCTATAACAATGGCCATCCTCATTCCTGTGCTGTTGGCTATGATTGTTGGCTGCTTAACCTTTAGAAATCGTATCCGCGGCGTGTATTTCACCATTTTAACCCAAGCTCTGTCGATTATCTTTGTCGTTTTATTTATCGGTCAACAAGCTTACACGGGCGGCACAAACGGGATAACCAACTTTAAAACTATTTTTGGCTTCTCTCTTTCCGATCCGGCAACCAAACTGGTTCTTTATTATACTGCTGTTGTATTATTGCTTGCGGCATATGTGTTTTGCAAAATGATTATTGACAGACGTATTGGCCGGGTATTGGTGGCCATTCGGGACGGTGAAAACAGGATTCGCTTTTCAGGCTACAACCCGACCGCTTATAAAGTATTTGTTTACGCCATTTCCGCCGGCCTGGCTGGTTTGGCCGGCGCTGTCTATGTGCCTCAAGTGGGGATAATATCGCCCGCGGAAATGGGCGTTGTACCTTCCATTGAAATAGTCAGTTGGGTTGCCATAGGTGGGCGTGGCACATTAACCGGCGCCATTATCGGCGCTGTACTGGTTAATTCATTAAAAAGCGTGGTCAGCGAAAGTTTTCCTGATATATGGTCTTATTTTATCGGCATTACCTTTATAGTAATTGTTATTTGCATGCCTTCGGGGCTGGTTGGAGTTTATCGGCAGATAAAAGAAGTTTGGCGCAGCTCATTGCTGTTAAAGCAAAGGGAAGCAGCTGTAAAGCATTGATGTTTTTTTAAAATTAACAAATCATCTGAACGAGGTGAGATAGATGGATACTGTTTTGGATATTAGAGATTTGACAGTTAGTTTTGATGGATTTATAGCAGTCAATGATGTAAGCACTTCCGTAAGAAAAGGGGATATTCATTTTTTTATCGGACCGAACGGCGCCGGTAAAACTACTTTGCTTGATGCCATCTGCGGGCGCGTCAAGCCTGCCGCCGGTTCGATATTTTTCAAGGATTGTGGCGATGTGACCAAGTTGGCTGAACATGAAATTGTTGAACGTGGCATCGGCAGGAAATTCCAGGTCCCTTCCGTGTTTAACAGTATTACAGTTTATGAAAATATGGAACTGGCGGCAGAAAAGAAAAGAACTGTTTTTTCCACACTATTTTCAAAACTTACTCAGGAGCAAACAGAAAGAATTGAATATGTGCTTAATATAATTGGCTTATATGAAAAGAGATTCGAGAAGCCGGCAGTTTTGTCGCACGGTGAAAAGCAATGGTTGGAAATAGGCATGCTTTTTGTCCAGCAGCCGGAAATTATGCTTTTAGATGAACCCGTAGCCGGCCTGGGCAGGAAGGAAACGGAAAAGACCGGCGAGCTGCTTAAAGAAATAGCTAAAGACTGTTCCGTAGTGGTTGTTGAACATGATATGGAATTTGTGAGGGACTTTGCCAGTACCGTTACAGTTATGCATGAGGGAGCGCTTTTGGTTGAAGGCGACATGGAAAAAGTGCAGAGAGATCCCCGGGTAATTGAGGTTTACTTGGGCCGGGGCGGTGAATGAATGTGCTGGATGTAATTGGTTTAAATGCTTATTATGGCGACAGTATTATCCTGAAAAATATCAACTTAAGCATTAAACAAGGTCAAGTTGTTTGTCTGCTGGGCAGAAACGGTGTTGGTAAAACAACATTTCTGAAAAGCATTATGGGTTTAGTCAAAACGCCGAATAGCAGCATTATGTTTGACGGCACGGAAATCGCTAAAATGCCGACATACAGCAGAGCATTACAGGGAATCAGCTATGTCCCCCAGGGGAGGGATATTTTCCCCCAATTAAGTGTTTATGAGAATCTGCTGTTGGGGCTGGAAAGAACTAAAAATAAAAGTGCTTTGAACGAAAGCATTTACGAACTATTTCCTGTTTTAAAAACGATGCTGAAAAGAAAAGGGGGTGATTTAAGCGGCGGGCAGCAGCAGCAATTGGCGATTGCCCGCGCTTTGGTATCAAATCCGAAACTGCTTTTGCTGGATGAGCCGACGGAGGGTATTCAACCGTCTGTCATACAAGAAATTGCCAGGGTTATCAAGAAGCTTAAAAACAAGGGCAATATCACGATGCTTATTGTTGAGCAATATCTTGAGTTTGTTTTAGGAGTTGCTGATTACTTTTATGTGCTGGATAAAGGCTGCATTGTCATGGAGGGCGCTACAAAAGATAATGAGCCCCAACAAATTCAGGCGAAAATAGCTATTTGAGAGGTGATTGTTGATGCACCTGACACCAATTGAAAAAGAAAAACTAATGCTTCATTTGGCAGGCGAACTGGCTAAAAAAAGAAGGGCAAGGGGACTTAAACTAAATTATCCGGAAGCGGTTGCCTTGATTAGTGCAGAGTTGCTCGAGGCCGCCAGGGACGGTAAAACTGTTACCGAGTTGATGCGGTTTGGCGCCACAATCCTGACTAAAGATGATGTCATGGATGGAGTGGACGCTATGATTCCTGAAGTCCAAATTGAAGCGACCTTTCCCGACGGCACCAAACTGGTTACCGTGCATAACCCAATTCGTTAATGTAAAGGGGCGCAGACTAAATGATACCTGGAGAATATTTTATAAAAAATGAATACGTGACTTTAAACCGCGGGCGGAAGAAATCTGTCTTGAAAGTTGCCAATACCGGCGATAGACCTGTTCAAGTAGGCTCGCATTATCACTTTTTTGAAGTCAATAAATGTTTGGATTTTCCAAGGGGTCAAGCATTCGGCATGAGGCTGAACATTCCATCCGGAACGGCGGTAAGGTTTGAACCTGGCGAAGAGAAAAAAGTTGAGCTGGTTTCTATTGGCGGCAACGCCGTCATCCATGGTTTGAATTCTCTAACCGGCGGCAGCGTTAAGGACACGGAGGTCTTGCATAATAGTTTATTGAAAGCCGGCAGTTTGGGTTTTAAAGGAGTTGAAGATTAATGAGCTATCAAATGCCGGGTCGGGATTATGCAGGCATGTACGGTCCGACAAAGGGAGATCGGATAAGACTTGCCGATACCGATTTAACCATAGAGATTGAAGATGATTTTACGGTTTACGGAGATGAATGCAAGTTCGGAGGCGGCAAGTCAATCCGGGACGGCATGGGTCAATCTTCGTCGGCGGCTAGGCAAGATGGTGCTTTAGATTTGGTTATCACCAATGTCGTCGTAATTGATTCATGGGGGATAGTGAAAGGCGATATCGGTATTCGGGACGGCAAAATTGTCCGTATCGGCAAGTCGGGAAATCAGGATGTAATGGACGGTGTAGCGCCGGATTTAGTTATCGGCGCCTCGACGGAAGTAATAGCCGGCGAAGGGCTCATAGCCACGCCGGGCGGTATTGACACGCATATTCATTTCATTTGCCCGCAGCAGGTTGAAACAGCGTTATACAGCGGAATTACGACCATGCTTGGCGGAGGAACGGGACCGGCTGACGGCACCAACGCCACCACATGCACACCCGGCAGTTTTAATATTCATAGAATGCTGGAAGCTGCGGAGAGTTTACCCATGAATCTTGGCTTTTTAGGCAAGGGCAATGCATCCTTTGCGGGGCCGCTGGCTGAGCAGGTTGAAGCGGGAGCGATAGGGCTTAAATTGCATGAAGACTGGGGAACAACACCGCAAGCCATAGATACATGCTTACAGGTAGCGGACATGTATGATGTGCAAGTTGCCATCCATACCGATACATTAAACGAAGCAGGTTTTGTTGAAGATACCATTCGAGCCATTAACGGCAGGGTAATTCATACTTATCATACGGAAGGCGCCGGCGGCGGGCATGCGCCCGACATCATCAAGATTGCCGCGCAACCGAATGTGCTGCCTTCTTCCACAAACCCGACCATGCCTTTTACCGTTAACACGATTGACGAACATTTGGATATGCTGATGGTTTGTCACCACCTGGACAGCAAGGTGGCCGAAGATGTTGCCTTTGCCGACTCGAGAATACGGCCGGAAACTATCGCTGCCGAAGATATTTTGCATGATCTAGGCGTATTCAGCATGATTAGTTCCGATTCTCAGGCTATGGGCAGAGTTGGCGAGGTTATTATCAGAACCTGGCAGACCGCCGACAAAATGAAAAAACAAAGAGGCCCGTTACCTGAGGATAGTGATCAAAATGATAACTTCCGTGTAAAAAGATACGTAGCCAAATACACGATTAATCCCGCATTGACACATGGCATAGCTAATTATGTAGGTTCTTTGGAAAAAGGCAAGCTTGCTGATGTGGTATTATGGAAACCGGCTATGTTTGGGGTTAAACCGGAGATGATTATTAAGGGAGGCTTTATAATCGCCAGTAAAATGGGAGATGCCAACGCGTCAATACCTACACCGCAACCGGTAATTTATCGGAACATGTTTGGCGCTCTGGGCCGGGCCATTTATAGCTCATGTCTGACCTTTGTATCCAAGGCGGCGCTGGAATCGGGAGCTCTTCAAGAATTAAAACTTCAAAAGCAAGTTGTACCGGTGATAGGCTGCAGAAATGTGACGAAGAAAGATATGGTTTTAAATAACGCCACGCCTGACATCGAAGTAGATCCCGAAACATACGAAGTGAGAGTCGACGGGGAACATTTAACCTGTGAACCTATGCAAACACTTTCTTTAGCCCAGAGGTACTTTTTATTTTAATTATTTTCCGGAGAGAGGTGAGCCTGTGCTGATTGAAAATATTGTTCATGATCTTAATGAACAGGACATTGGTGATATAGAGCGTGATTATGTTGCCCTGGAGTGGTATGAAGTTGAAAAGAAGGTGCTGCATAAAACAAGCCGCAAGGGTTTGAATGTAGGAATTCGCAATCATAATGGGCGCCCTTTGCGTGACGGTGATATTTTGTATCATGACACCCACAAGGCTTTGGTTGTGGAAATCTTGCCCTGCGATTGCATAGCGCTTAAACCGAATACCATAAGCCAAATAGCAAAAGCCTGTTATGAGATTGGCAACAGGCATGCTCCCTTATTTATGGAAGATGGAGAATTACTCACCCCCTTTGACGCGCCACTATTAAATGTGCTTGAGAAATTTGGGTTTGCGCCATATAGGAAAACCGCCAAATTAAAAACGCCTTTAGGTGGTCTTACACACGGACATTCACATGGACACTCACATGAACACTTCTGAAGCTGCAGTAAAGACTGATCCACTTTTTAGCCTGTTCCAAATAAGCGACCCATTGCTGCCCATCGGCGGGTTTACCCAGTCGTTTGGTTTAGAAACTTATGTCCAAAAAGGTATTGTCCATGATGCCTGTTCTGCCAAGAAGTATCTGGAGAGTTATCTCCTGAACAATTTTCTCTATAATGATTTGCTGGCGGTTAAACTTGCCTGGGAATATACCGGTGAAGCCAATTTGGCTGGGATAAGCAATTTGGAAAATATTATTAGCGCGGCTAAGGCACCGAGGGAAATTAGAACTGCCGGCACGAAATTGGGAAAGCGGTTTTTAATTGTTGTAGAATCTGTATTGAAGGATTATCCTTTTTTTAATGCATACCTGCAAAGGGTTATAAGCGGGCAATGCGCCGGACATTACAGCGTAATTTACGGCTTGGCTGCAAAACTTTTAAAAATAGATAAGACCCTTGCCCTATCGGCGGCTACTTATGGCACAGCCGCACAAATCGTTAATAACAGTGTCAAGCTGGTACCAATAAGTCAGAACGACGGTCAGAAGATTTTGTTTGGAGCGCAAACAATATTTCAGCGGATCATCAATAAAGTAGAAACGCTAACTGAGACCAGCCTGGGGATTTCCTTTGTCGGCTTTGATCTAAGGTCCATGCAGCATGAAAGATTATATACAAGATTGTATATATCATAGTTTTTGGAGGTAATATTATATGGCATTCGTCAAAATCGGTATCGGCGGACCGGTTGGTTCCGGGAAAACTGCGTTAATCGAGCGCCTGACAAGGTTATTGACGTCCGACTACAGTATCGGCGTGATTACAAATGATATCTATACCAAGGAAGATGCGGAGTTTTTAGTGCAAAACAGCGTACTTCCCCCGGAGAGGATCATGGGTATTGAAACCGGGGGGTGTCCGCATACGGCGATTCGTGAAGACGCTTCCATGAATTTGGAGGCGGTTGATGAGTTGATAAAAAGTTTTCCGGACATTCAAATTCTATTTATCGAAAGCGGCGGCGATAACTTGTCGGCCACATTTAGTCCTGATCTGGCCGATGCGGCTATTTATGTCATTGATGTTGCCGAAGGAGATAAAATACCGCGCAAAGGCGGACCGGGAATTACCCGATCCGATTTGCTGGTTATTAATAAAATAGATTTAGCCCCTTATGTTGGGGCAAATCTTGAAGTAATGCAAAGGGATGCGAAAAAAATGCGGGGCGACAAACCATTTTTTTTCACCAACCTTTATACCGGTGAAGGTGTTGATGAAGTGATTCAATGGATTAAACAAAGCGTACTTTTAGAAGAGCTATGACTATGATTAATAAATTTGGACAGGACAGTGAATTGTATATTAAAGCTAGGAATATAAATGGCAAGACCTGTCTGGAGGATTGTTTTTTTACGGCTCCATACAAAATAGGGAAACCTTTTTGGGATGAAGAAAAGGGTTTAATGAGTATTATCATTATGAGCGCTTCCGCCGGAATAATGGAAGGAGATTGTTATCGAACAAGAATTGAGTTGGGTGCAGGCGCGAAGGTTGCGCTGCGTGGCCAATCTTATACCAAGATCCATCATATGCAAGAAGGTCAGGCAAGTCAGTTCAATCAATTTTTTTTAGCGGAAGGAGCTATTTTGGACTACGCGCAAAACCCTACCATTCCTTATGCCGGTTCAAGTTTTCAATGTTTTTCGGAATGTTTTTTACATAATGGTTCCGCATTTTTGTATTCGGATATCTTCGCTTGCGGGAGAGCAAAGAGAGGAGAACGCTTTGAATTTAAGGAGTATAAAAACTGTACCAAGGTTTATTATCAAGGAGATTTGATTTTTTTTGATCATCAAGTGCTTATGCCCGGCTGTCAGGATCTCGAGGGTATCGGTTGTTTTGAGGGTTATTCACATCAAGCAACTTTAGCATATTTTTATGATAATCTTAATGGGCAATTGATTGAACGGCTATATAATATTTTAAAAGGGACTTGTGGTATTGAGTTTGGTTTGACTAAAACAAAAAAGTTTGGATTAATTGTTCGAATTTTAGGAACCGGCGCTGATTACCTTGTTAAAGTACTTTTGGACCTAAAGCAAGAAATCTATCCGGCATATTGAGCAGCCTGGCAAGTGTTTCCTGATCCGTCCGCGGCTATAATATTTGAATTTATTTTTATATTACTGGCATCATAATAGTTGCTTTGCTGTAGAATATGAATTAAGGGAAATTTCTGCCTATATTGGATTTATACTAAAATGGGGGCATTCGCCGGATGAGCAGCAAAAAAATAACCCTGAAAATAAATGGCATGGAGTGCGCGGCCTGCGCGGCCAGGATTGAGCGCCAGCTGAAAAAGACAGACGGGGTGGCTGACGCGGCGGTTAACCTGGCCGCGGAAAAGGCTACCGTGCATTACGATCCCGACCGGGTGGGAGCCGGCCAGCTGGTGCACACCATAGTGGATCTAGGTTTTCGGGTGCCTACCGAGCGGGTGGATTTAAAAATCAGCGGCATGTCCTGCGCGGCTTGCTCGGCCCGGGTGGAAAGAGCCCTGGTGGGCCTGGACGGGGTGCTCCGGGCCAACGTGAACCTGGCTATGGAACGAGCGGCTGTGGATTACAACCCGGCCCAGCTTAGTTTGATTGATATTAAAAAAACCGTGGCTGATGCGGGATACCGTGCTGATGAGACAGACGGGGGTTTTAGCGGGGACAGGGAAAAGCTGGAGCGGGAACGGGAAACCCGGCGCCAGTTAATGCTGCTGGTAATGTCAATATTGTTGTCGCTGCCTCTGCTCAGCATGATGTTCGGGGAATTGTTCAATATCCACCTGCCCCAGATCTTCCATAATAAAGTGTTTCAATTTACTATGGCAACACCGGTGCAGTTTATCGCGGGTTACCAGTTTTACCGGGGCGCTTATAAATCTTTAAAACACGGCAGCGCCAACATGGATGTACTGGTGGTCATGGGTACCTCCGCCGCCTATTTCTACAGTGTGGGAACCACCTTCTTTTTTTCGGGCCATGTTTATTATGAAACCGGTGCCATCATTATTACCCTAATTCTGCTGGGCCGGCTGCTTGAATCCGCAGCCAAAGGGCGAACTTCCGATGCTATTAAAAAGCTGATGGGGCTTGCACCCCGTACGGCCAGGGTGATGCGGGACGGGCAGGAAATCGATATTCCGGTGGAGGACGTGCAGGTTGGCGATGTTGTGCTGGTGCGCCCTGGGGAAAAAGTGCCCGTGGACGGTGTTATTCGTGAAGGCGTGTCTTCAGTTGATGAATCCATGCTTACAGGTGAGAGTATACCTGTGGACAAGCACGCGGGTGACGAGGTGATCGGCGGCACTATCAACAAGCACGGCGTGTTAAAATTTGCAGCCACCAGGGTGGGCTCGGACACCGCCCTGGCCCAAATTATTAAAATTGTGGAAGAGGCCCAGGGTTCCAAGGCGCCCATCCAGCGGCTGGCCGACGTTATTTCGGCTTATTTTGTACCAGTGGTAGTGGGCATTGCCGCAGTCACCTTTCTGATTTGGTACTTTATTGTTGAACCGGGCGACCTGGCCCGGGCCTTGATTAGCTTTACAGCGGTGCTGGTCATTGCCTGTCCTTGCGCTTTAGGTTTGGCCACGCCCACTTCCATTATGGTAGGTACCGGCCGAGGCGCTGAAAACGGTATTTTAATCAAGGGTGGCGAGCATCTGGAAAAGGCCCACGCCATCAACACGGTAGTGCTGGATAAAACCGGCACCATTACCAGGGGCGAGCCCTCACTTACCGATGTTATTTCGGTCGGGGATGTGGTTTCCCGAAATGAACTGCTGCAGTTGGTGGCATCGGCGGAGAGGGCCTCTGAACACCCATTGGGCGAAGCTATTGTACGTGGAGCCAGAGAACGGAATCTGACGCTAATGGATGCGCAAAGCTTTGAGGCTATACCTGGCTATGGCATTTCCGCTATGGTTAACGGGCGGGCGCTGTTAATTGGCAACCGCAGGTTAATGGCCGAACGCAAGGTGGATAACGGTGACCTGGATAAATCAGTGGACGGACTGGAAAAGAGCGGCAAAACGGCCATGCTGGTAGCCGTGGATAGCCAGGCTGCCGGGGTGGTGGCCGTGGCCGATACCGTCAAAAAACATTCTGCTGAGGCTATCCGTGTTTTGCAGGATATGGGCGTACAAACCATGATAATTACCGGTGACAATCGTCGCACTGCCGAGGCCATAGCCCGCCAGGTGGGTATTGCGCCGGAAAATGTACTGGCCGAGGTACTGCCCCGGGACAAGGCTCGGCAGGTAAGTATACTTAAAGAACAGGGACGGGTAGTCGGTATGGTGGGCGACGGTATCAATGACGCTCCGGCTCTAGCTACTGCCGATGTGGGCTTTGCCATCGGCACCGGCACCGACGTGGCTATGGAAGCGGCGGACATTACTTTGATGCGGGGTGACTTACGGGGCGTGGCCGCCAGTATTAGCTTGAGCCGCGGTACGATGCGCAATATCAAACAAAATCTTTTCTGGGCGCTGATATACAATTCGCTGGGTATACCAGTGGCTGCCTCCGGCTTTCTATCGCCTGTGCTGGCCGGGGCCGCGATGGCCTTCAGCTCAGTATCAGTGGTAACCAATGCGCTTCGGTTAAAGCGTTTCGATCCCTACCGGGAATTTCGGGCCGGCGAAAAAAGCCGGCATAGCTTAATACCGGAACCCGCACGGCGTTTCAAGTAACAACAGGGGAAGGTTATTTAAAAATAAGTTACTAAAATAATATTTTAAGACAAGCAAAGATTATTCAGTATTGCATATCCACACCTCCTAAGGTATATTATATTTAATTAAAAAAATAGCTCTTCGAGTCGGGCATGCCTTAAACGTTAATGTTATGGTTGCCGACCCTTAGGGTATGTCGGGAAACCCACATGCCTCCCATTGCGGAAAGAAGAGAAGCTTAAAGTCCTGCGTTCTTCTTTTGGAGCAATGCAGGACTTTTATTTTTTATATTTTGATACCACAGGGTAGAAAGGATGTGACACTTTACTAGCTAGAAACTTGTGGGCCGAAATATAAAAAGCTTAATAAAGAAATGGAGGAATATGTCAATGAAAAAGAGAAGCCCCCTTATAGTCCTAGTTTTATTGCTGGCGTTGGTCTTAGCACTGGTCGGTTGCGGCCAAAGTACCAATAATCAAGCAAGTCAAGATAAGCAAGAACAACAAGCAGCCCAACCACAGAACAAGGATATCATACTGGCCACTACCACCAGCACTCAGGATAGTGGACTATTGGATGTACTGGTACCAAAGTTCCAGGAACAAACCGGCTACACGGTAAAAACAGTGGCCGTAGGCACCGGGAAGGCCTTGGAAATGGGGGAAATGGGTAACGCCGACGTGTTATTGGTACATGCCCCGGCTTCTGAAAAGCCGCTGGTGGATAGCAATGTGGTAATTAACTACCAACTGGTTATGCACAATGATTTCGTGCTGCTGGGACCTTCCCAGGATCCGGCCCAGGTAAAAGGCACCACCGACATAGCCGAAGCTTTCAAGAAAATAGCCGATAAGGGAGCGACGTTTGTTTCCCGTGGAGACGATTCGGGAACAGATAAAAAGGAGAAAGGTATTTGGGCCGAAACAGGCATTGACCCCAAGGGACAAAACTGGTATCAGGAAACTGGACAGGGTATGGGCGCCAGCATTACTGTGGCCAATGAAAAACAGGCCTATATATTAAGCGACCGCGCTACATTCCTAGCTCAATCTGAAAATATAGATCTGCAAATTGCTTCCGAGGGCGATGATGCGCTGAAAAACATTTACCATGTTATGCAGGTCAACCCGGAAAAATTTGAAAGGATTAATGAAGAAGGAGCCAAGGCGTTCGTAGAGTTTATGATCGATAGTGATACTCAGCAGACAATTAAAGAATTTGGCGTAGACAAATTTGGCCAACCGCTGTTCTTCCCCGACAGGCTGAATGGTTAATACCCGTAATTTTTAAAGGTTATGGAAAGCCGGCCGTTAGGTTAAGTTGAAGCCGGCTTCCATAACCATTTCCCACTCCTAAGCGGTAGTAAGGCCTAATTACCAATCACTCTTTGCTATATTTCTGTTTAACCACGTCAGTCATAAGAATATACATAAATCAAATCTCTGAGCTCGGTGACCTTAGCCAAAGGTATGGTTGCCCGGCCTTTAGGGTGCATGGGGAAACTATTGTGCCTCCCATTGTGGAAAGGAGAATTGAGCTTTATTTTGCTGTAAAGCTTTGTCCTTTTGTAATGGGGCAAAGCTTTTTCTATTTTTATTAGGAGGTGACAAAGTGGAGTATAAATTTGGTGACTTTCTTGTTTCGTTTAGGCGCGGCGAGGTTATTGGAATGCATAATGAGAAAGAGGTGGAACTTAATGATATATGTACCAGGTTAGGAGGGCTTAACTGCAAAGTTCTTAACCCTTATAAGGCATATTCGAATTTGGCTGATAACAAACTCTTAGTTAGGGTTGAAATTAAAAATCTTAATGGGTCCAGGACTACATTTTTTTTCTATCCCATTGATAAAAATCAAAACGAAATAAGAAGAAAAATTATAAATTATATATTGAACGAGGCTAAAAACGATTACAAGTTGTTTTTGAAAGGCTATGTTGTCGTTATTAATAAAGATGGCAATTTTAAACTTGCTTACATTGAGAAGAGCCTTAAAAATACTATTAAGAGAAAAAAAAATGCCTAAACAAATACGAGAGTTAAGCAGACAGGCCTATTCCTAATATCGTGCCAATTGTCTTAGGTTTGTTCCTGTCTGCTGAGATAATCCTTTTATTTCATTATTCTCATCACAAAATCCCCATCACAAAAAATTAGTTTCTGGTCTGTACCTCTCGACATAATGGTAAATTCCTATATCACTTGTTTTTATTATCTACCTCACTATTATTAAACAAAAAGTCCCCATGTCTGCCCATGTCTCATTAATACCACCTAAGGAGGCGTAGTAAGCGCCCTTCCCGCCGGGAGTTGCCGGAGATATTAAGCGATAATTACTGAGGTAGGTTACCGGTGGTCTAACCCTTGTTCTGTAATTAGATAAGTGCTACACTATAGTTATAGAAATACCAGGTGGTAAATATGGATCGCGTAAGGGATAAACATCTGGTACATTAAAGAAATGCTAAATTTAATTACATATAACTAAATAAAAATTTGGGGAGCTCATGTTATGGGCTGAGAAAGGGCTTTTGAGTCCTGACCCATGAACCTGATCGGGGTAATGCCCGCGTAGGGAAGGTATAGTGAAAAAAGCGCACCTGACTTACATGGTGCGTTTTTTGTGCTTGATTAACCTAATGAAATATGACGCAAGGAGGATTTTGATGAGTTATAATACCCAAATGGATGCTGCCCGTCAGGGTATAATAACCGGGCAAATGGAGGCAGTAGCCCGCAAAGAAAATATAGATGTGACCAGGCTTCTGGAACTGGTGGCCAGGGGCCGGGTGGTTATTCCGGCCAACAAGAACCACTTTTCCCTGGACCCCTGCGGGATTGGTGAGGGAATGAAAACCAAAATCAATGTTAACCTTGGCGTTTCCCAGGATTGCTGCAATATAGAGACCGAATTGGAAAAAGTGCGCTATGCTCTGCAGCTGCAAGCAGATGCCATAATGGATTTAAGCTGTTATGGCAAAACCGAAGAGTTCAGGCGCCGCCTGATTGATATGTCAAGCGCGGCTATTGGCACCGTCCCGGTTTATGATGCGGTAGGCTTATACGATAAAGAGCTGGAAACCATTACTGTAGACGAATTATTGGGCGTAGTGGAAAAGCATGCCCGGGATGGTGTGGATTTTATGACCATCCATGCGGGGATAAACCGGGATATTGCGGCCACATTCAAAAAAAACAGCCGTTTGACCAATATTGTTTCCAGGGGAGGCGCTCTTTTGTACACCTGGATGGAACTGAATGACCGGGAAAATCCTTTTTATGAATATTATGATGATCTGCTGGATATATGCAGTCGTTATGATGTAACGATCAGCCTGGGTGATGCCTGCCGCCCGGGCAGTCTTAAAGATGCCACTGATCCCATGCAGGTTCATGAACTGATCGTCCTGGGTGAACTAACCCGCAGAGCCTGGGCGAGAGGTGTACAGGTGATGATCGAAGGCCCCGGACATATGCCCTTAAATGAAATTGCCGCTAATATGATTTTAGAAAAGAAACTCTGTCATGGTGCTCCCTTTTACGTGCTTGGCCCGCTGGTCACAGATATCGCGCCCGGTTACGACCACATTACCAGCGCTATTGGCGGGGCTATTGCTGCGGCCAGCGGCGCGGATTTCCTTTGCTACGTTACACCTGCCGAACACCTTCGCCTGCCTACGCTGGAAGACATGAAAGAAGGGATTATGGCTTCCCGTATTGCTGCTCACGCCGGTGATATAGCCAAAGGAATTGCCGGGGCACGGCAGTGGGACGATGATATGAGCGATGCCAGGCGCTGTTTGGACTGGCCCCGGATGTTTGAGCTGGCCATTGATCCGGAAAAAGCCAGGCAATACCGGGCCGAGTCGCAACCCGAAAATGAAGACACCTGTACCATGTGCGGTAAAATGTGCGCTGTGCGCAATATGAATAAGGTACTTCAAAGATCAGGTCCATTGTGCTAAAAAATTTCAATAATATTCCACTTATAATTGTTCATTATCAGGTCATAATAACTATCGTAAGGTTCGTAATGGCCGAGCCAAGATTGTTACAAGGTCGCAAGGCTTTGTAACAGTCGGCCAAAGGTTAATATCGGGTCAAACAGGCTCGGTATTAGCCGGCGGGCAGATCGGTAAATGTTCCGGCAGGCTGTATGGCAGTCCTAAAGATTGTCATATGGTCGTAAGGGATGTTTATCGGTCGAGCTAAGATTATTATGGGTGCCGAAAAATTTAATTAAATTTTGTTTGGGTTTGTATCAGTCGAGAGATTGGTGCAGGCTCATCAGGTATCCATAATAGTCGAGCAAAGATTATTGCGGGTGTCGTAATGGTTCATGGCAGTCGAAAGATTGTCATGGGCTACGTAGATACGCGTAATAGTCGTAGCGAAGGTCATTACGGGCTTATAACATAGAGACCCTCTTCCTTTGGGAGGAGGGTTTCTTATGCTGTGGTAAAATGAAAGTAAAAAACACGTAGTATTTGCTGACATTACTTAATAAGTTATATAAATGTAATGAAATGGAGGTTTAAGCATATGAGTTCAGTAGTTGTGTTGAACCACCCGGTGGCCGGAAACTGTTTGCGTATTTTACGAGACAAACGGACGGAAACCGAATCCTTTCGCAAGGAATTAAAAAGGTTGGGCCTGCTTTTAGCTATAGAAGCTACCAGGGATATTGAATGTGTAACGGAGCCTGTGGTGACGCCGCTGGACATGGAGATAAACTGTTCCAGGTTGCGCGACGGCAGAGTACTGCTGGTGCCTATTTTGCGTGCCGGCCTGGGGTTCGTGGACAGCTTTTTGGCCATTTTGCCTGCCGCCAAAGTGGCCCATATCGGTGTCGCCCGGGATCACGACACCTTACAGGCAGTTGTTTATCTGGATACCGTGCCGGATCGCTATGTAGATTTTGACCATGTATTTGTAGTGGATCCCATGCTGGCTACAGGTAACAGCAGCGTTAAAACCCTGGAATTAATCACTGCTAAAGGCTATAAACCGGAGCAAATTACATTAGTTTGCGCTTTGGCGGTAGAACAGGGGATTACCCAGGTGCATAAAAGGTTTCCGGAAATTAAGATAATCACGGCGGTTATTGACCCGGGCCTAAACGACAACGCATATATAGTACCTGGACTGGGGGATGCCGGAGATCGTTTAAACTTAATTTAAGCGCCACCGGCCTATGGTGCCCGGTTGTGCTTTCCTACTATATTGTTAAATGGCATAATGCAATGCATTTATACATAACCTGATATACAGCTTGGATTTTATTTTATAGCATGGGAGGAATGCATTTGCAGCTAAAATTAAACAGCATCTGGTTAATGCTGATTATGCTGACCGGCGTATTCAGCCTGCTTTTTCTATGGTTTACGCTGTTCCCCGGCCGGGTAAACCCGGAGATCAGCCAATATTTTAGCGCCCGGCAGGTAAGTCAAGGACGTGACTATGTGCGGGGAATGCGGTTGGTGTTTATTGGCGGCTTTATCGTGCAAATAGCTTTTTTGCTGTGGTTGGTGTTTGGGGGCCGGGCTGCGGCACTTTCCCGGTGGATTCAGCAGTTCACCGGGAGTGGGTTGGTGAGCTATGTCGCCTTCTTTTTAGTACTGTGGCTGCTGCTGCGGATGATTAACCTGCCCTTTGACCTGTTTGGCAGCTTCTACTGGCAGCATCGCTGGGGATTTTCTACTCAATCGCTGGGAAGTTGGTGGCTGGACTATTTCAAATCCGCCGGTTTAGAAGTGGTGCTGTCCGCTGTGGGAGTGGCCTTGCTGTTTTGGATTATGGGACGCTGGTCCAGTACCTGGTGGCTGGTGGGCGCGGCTTTTTTATCACTGTGGCTGGTGGTACAGAGTTTTCTCTGGCCGGTGCTGGTTTCCCCATTGTTTAACCGCTTTGAGCCAACCAAAGACCCGGCGGTATTAGCTATGGTGGATGAGCTTTCCCAAAAAGCGCTTCTGCCGGTGAATCGGGTGCTGGTGATGGACGCCAGCCAGCGTACCACCAAGGCCAACGCTTATTTCACCGGCCTTGGCAGCACCAGACGCATTGTATTGTATGATAACCTGCTTGCTGATTACTCTCCTGATGAAGTTAAGGCGGTGGTAGCCCATGAAATGGCTCACTGGCGCCAGGGGCATATTGTTATAGGACTGGGCTTGGGAGTGCTGGCCAATTTCATCATCTGGGGTCTGTTGTTTATAGCATTGAAAACCACTATACCAAATATATTACCTTACGGGCATTACCCGCCTTACACATGGTCGGTCATTGTCTTATTTATGACGCTGGTTTCCTTTGCCGCCAGCCCTCTAATGAACCACTTTTCCCGGAACATGGAGTTTGAGGCCGATCGGGTGGCAGTGCAGCTGACTGGTGATGCCCCGGCTGCTGAGCGGCTGCAGGTGGACCTGGCCGGCAAGAACTTGTCCGACGTTGCTCCGCCTGCTTTTATAGAATGGTTTAGTTATAGTCACCCACCGGCCCTAGCCAGGATCAAGGCCATACATCAGGCTGCTAAATAATAGAAGTATCATATGATGTACTGAGGGCAGCGGAAAACTTTAAGATGTTGTTAACAATGAGCGCTTAACTTAAACATTGGTAATTGCCAACGCACCGTTAACTGAATGTACGGTGCGTTTATCTTTTTTCCACAGCAAACGGGTGTTGCGGAAAATGCCGGTAGGTAATATTAAAAATATTGCCATTAATCAGATGCAGTGTTATTATATTGCTAAGTAAACTAATTTAGTATATTTAGTTTACTTAGTTTTGTTTGACTGCTTAATAAACCAGTTAGCGAAAAGAGTGATGACTATGAATATCAAAAAAAAGGCTGCGGCTGTGTTGGTGTTATTATTGCTGGCGGCAGGCGCTTACTGGGCTTATGAACATTATTACCAACGTGAAGCTGCACTTATCCAAGCCACCGGTACTATCGAGGCCACCACGGTGGAGCTAAACGTAAAAACGGCGGGGACGATTGCCATGTTGGCCGCAGACACCGGCGACACCGTTACCGGTGGTCAGCTGGTAGCCGAGCTTTCCCGCAGTGATCTGGCGGCCCAGCGGGAGAGGGATGCTTTGGGCGTGTTAATGGCCGAGGCTCAGCTGGCTGATTTGCAATCCGGAGCCCGGGAGCAGGAGAAAAATGAGGCTGAGTCCGGAGTCAGCATTGCACGGGTAAATTTGGATGAGGCCACTACGGACCTGGGCAGAATAGAGACCCTTTTCCAAAACGGCGCTGTTCCCCAGGCGGACTATGATAAAGCCAAGACGAACGCGGAGTTGGCCAAAAACCAGCTGGCGGCTGCCGAGGCCAAGCTGAACCTGCTGGAGGCGGGCAGCCGGCCGGAGCAGATCAAGGCCGCCCAAGCGGAGGTGGAGCGCAGCAAGGCTGTACTCAAGGCAAGTGACGCCATGCTGGCTGATTTGAAGGTTTATTCTCCTATCGCAGGGGTGGTGCTTTCCAGTAATTATGAGGTGGGGGAATACGTGCAGATGGGAGCTTCCCTGGCCACCGTGGCCGACTTAAAGGACCTCTGGATCAAGGTATATATACCTACCGTTGACCTGCCCCATATTAAACTTGGCCAGCAGGTACAGTTTGCTGTTAGCGGTATGGATAAAGTCTTTAAAGGGGTGGTGGAGGAAATCGCCACCCAGGGCGAATTTACTCCCAAGACTATCCAAACACAGCAAGAGCGGGCCAACGTGGTTTTTGCCGTAAAAATAAAAATTGATGATACCGAGGGCGTTTTAAAACCGGGCATGCCGGCGGACGTGACTTTTGGGCCGAGGGAAGCCAATGATTAAAACAGAAGACCTGGGCAAAAGTTTTGGCCCGGTCATTGCAGTTAATGAAGTAAATTTACATGTGCCCGCAGGGGATATCTACGGTCTGGTTGGCCCGGACGGGGCTGGTAAAACTACTCTGATGCGTATGATTTGCGGGCTTATCGTACCTGATCGAGGAAGGGTGCTTTTGACAGCTCCCGCCGCAGGGCACGAGAAACGGTCCGGCGGGTCTATGCTTGGCTATATGCCCCAGCGGTTCGGTCTTTATGGTGACCTGACGGTAATGGAAAATATTAATTTTTTTGGTGCCTTGTATAAAATAAACCGGTCAACGATAAAAGAACGTGCTGAAGAAATACTGGAAATGACCGGGCTATTGCCCTTTAAAGACCGTTTGGCCGATAATTTGTCCGGCGGCATGAAGCAAAAACTGGCTCTGACTTGTGCCCTGGTTACCCGTCCCGGCCTGTTGGTGCTGGATGAGCCTACCTATGGAGTAGACCCCGGGTCCCGTAAGGAATTTTGGCGTGTATTATACGGGCTGAACAGGAAGGGTATGACCATTTTAGTTTCCACGCCCTACATGGATGAAGCCGAGTTGTGTGCCAAGGTGGCTTTTATGGACCGGGGCAGGGTGGTGGCGGCCGATTCGCCGGCCCGGCTGAAAAGCAGCTTCCCATATCGGGTGCTGGAGGTACGGGTTGATGTTCGCCAGCCCGAGCTGTTTAACGGTTTACCCCAGTTGGTGGATGTATCTTATTACGGTGATAAATACCGCGTGGTGGTGGAGGATGTGCAGACAGCCCGGCAGGCTATGGAACAGCGTCTGGAAGCAAGTGGTCTAGGAAGCGGGCTATGCTGGTCGGAGGTAAACCCCACAATGGAAGATGTATTTATTGTGCTGGCCGAAAAAGAGGTGGTTTAGTGGAATATGCGGTAACTACCGACCGTCTGACCAGAGTTTTCGGCAATTTTACAGCTGTCGATAAACTTACCCTACAGATTAAACCTGGGGAAATTTACGGTTTTTTGGGGCCCAACGGGTCGGGAAAAACCACAGCTATCCGGATGCTTTGCGGCATACTGGAGCCGACCTCTGGCACAGCAACTGTATTAGGCTACGACCTGGCGCGGGAAACCGAGAAAATTAAGCGACGCATTGGTTACATGTCCCAGAAATTCAGCCTGTACAATGACTTAACTGCAGCGGAAAACCTGCATTTTTATGCCGGGCTATATAATATACCCCGCCGGGAAAGAAAAAGCCGGGTGCGGGAAATGCTGGACATGGCCGGACTGACCGGCCGGGAGGATGAGCTGGCGGCCAATTTAAGCGGCGGCTGGAAGCAGAGGCTGGCTTTAGGCTGTGCCATTATTGCCCGTCCTGCTATCGTGTTCCTGGATGAGCCCACCAGCGGAGTCAGCCCCACCAGCAGGCGCCGTTTTTTCAACATCATCAGGCGCTTGGCCGGCGAGGGTACTACGGTGATGGTTACCACTCATTTTATGGATGAGGCCGAGTACTGCGATAAAATTGCCTTTATCTCATCCGGCCGGCTGATGGCAGTGGATACTCCGGACAATTTAAAGCAAAACGTTTTGGAAGGCTTCCTGGTAGAGTTGGATTTGCCTGATGTTATGGACCGTTTGGAAAGCATCGAGCAGCTCCCTTATGTAAAAGAATGCTCTGTGCACGGTCTTCTGCTGCACGTGCTGCTTGAGGACGTGGCCGGCCTGGCGGTTATCGAGGAATTTACGGGGGTGCCGGCCAAGCCTATCGCACCCTCGCTGGAAGACGTTTTTATTGCCCTGGCTAACAAAATTTAACGGTTGACGAGAGGTGCCCGATGAGCAGGATAATTGCGGTTTTACATAAGGAAATATTACAGATGCGCCGTGACCGGATGACGCTGGGTTTAATCTTTATGCTTCCGCTGGTGCAGCTGCTGTTGTTTGGCTATGCCATTCAGACCGAGGTTAAACACATACCAACCGTAGTGTTTGACCAGTCACTTTCAGTGGAGAGTCGGGATTTGTTGGACGCTTTTGGGGCTTCGGGCTATTTTGATACGACCTGTGCGGTAAACAGCTATACCGAAGTTAATAAAATGATTGACAGCGGTGCGGCCAAAGTAGGCATAATTTTCCCGCCGGATTTTGCCCGCAATATCAAACGGGGCGAATCCGGACAGGTTCAGGTAATTGTAGACGCCAGTGATAATATGGTGGCTAACCAAGCCGTGGCCGTGGCTAATTCCATTGGGCTCATTGAGTCCCAAAAAGTGCTATTGCAAAGCAAACAGTTTAAAGGCCTTCCCTATGATATCAGGGTACGCCCCTGGTATAATCCGGATGGTATTACCGCTTTTTACATGGTGCCGGCCATACTAGGGATAATTGTGACCATGACGATGGTGATCATGACTTCTATGGGTATTGTGCGTGAGCGGGAGCGGGGTACCCTGGAACAGCTCATAGTCACACCAATCAAGTCTTACGAGTTGATGATCGGTAAAATAGTACCCTATATCGTTCTGGGTTACCTGCAAATCACAGTGGCCCTGCTGGTGGGGGTGCTTGTATTTCACGTGCCTATCAGGGGCAGTTTGCTGGAACTGTATCTATTAACTCTTTTCTTTATCACCGCTTCACTGGGTCTGGGCATATTGATTTCCAATATTGCCAAAAATCAGATGCAGGCCTTCCAGATGTCCTTTTTTGTTATGCTGCCCAGCATATTGCTGTCCGGTTTCATGTTTCCCCGGGATGCCATGCCTAAATTTATTTATTACCTGAGCAGTATTATACCACTAACCTATTACCTGGATATAATTAGGGGGATAGTATTAAAGGGCATCGGATTTCCCTACCTGGTGGGGCAGGTTATTTCGCTGCTGATTTTTTCGGTAGTGCTTTTAACGCTCAGCATATTAAAGTTTAAGAAAAAAATTGCTTAGCAGGTAAATGACAAGCTAAGCTGCACAACGGGAAACCATATTATCCTATAGTACCAAATTTACTTGCTTAAAGGAGTGCCGGGTTTCGATGAAGGAACGCATTATAGCTGCTTTAACCGAATTATCTTACACCCGGGGTTTTTATAATTTTACCATGGATGAGCTGGCCGGCCAGGCAGGCATGAGCAAAAGAACTGTTTACCGGTATTTTTCCAGTAAGGAAGAAATAATTGAAGCTGCGCTGGACCAGTTTATGGCTGATGTTGCCGGTGGTATTGGAAGTATTGTCAGTGAAGGAAAAAATCCCGCGGAAATGTTTGCAGCACTGGTCAAACATCTAACGCAAACCAGTGGGAGATTAATTAATCCGCTGGTACTGCAGGATTTACGGGTACATTACCCACACTTTTGGCATAAAATAGAGGATTTTAGAACGGAAAAAATTCAACATTTTATCAAACTGATCATGGCTAAAAAAGGTTATGCCCGGGATATTGATCCACAAATTTTTATGGCGGCATTTTTAGCTTCCATCCAGGCAGTAATTAATCCTGAATTTATCCTGGACAATGGACTGACCTTTGACGGGGCTGTTAGCCAGCTGGTTGAAATTTTTACATATGGCTTGGTAGGTCAAAACGGTACCTCTTGATTGGTTTTGGTAATGGCAAGAGGCTGTTTTTAAACAGCCTCTTGCCGTTTTACTGATACATGGGATAAGGAAACTGGGAGCTATATTGGCTGAACTGCTGGTGCGTTTGCGCCATCTTTTGCGGTTGATCGGGTTCCAGGGCATACCAGCCTTTTCTGAACATAAGGTCAAACAGCTCACGGGTCATGGCGTGGGTTTCATTAAAAATACGCATCACATCGTTGTGCAACTGCCTGTGGCTGGCTTCACGGGCAAATACATTTAAATTGTCCGTGATATATTTTTCCTGGGATAGGGCGAAATTTAAGGTATCCCGGTCATTGACGCGGCTGCTTTTTACCTCGGGCAGCAGATTGGCCTGGGGATTTTTAATCATATTTTGCTGTTGCTGGTTTGTCATGCCTTGTTGGCTTGACATACTTTGCTGGCCTGGTACGTATTGGCCGCCCGGCATACCCGGCATGCCCATCATGCTTTGCTGTTGATTGAACATAATTAAAGCCTCCCTTAATAGACCTTAGTGATTAGCCGTATTGGCGGGGTTTAAGTGGTTCAACAGAATTTGGTAATGCATTTGGTGCATCTGGCCGGCCCGGTCCATGTAATCCCTGATTTCCGGGTCCGTACAGTTCCTGGCACCGTGGTGGATCATCTTCATAGCGGTGAGCTCCCAGGATAGGGCGTCTTTCAGATAAAGATGGTCCTTGGTGCTGTTTACATTGGGTGGTTCAGGCATAATTTGCCCCGGTTGCTGCCGGTAATATGGTGAACTCATGAATATATCATCTCCCTTAACAAAAGTTAATTATATCTTGCCTAATTACGGCAATAGTATGCAGTGGGGTTTTGGTAGGGGTCAGACCTTGACATTTGACATCATTGTCAAATGTCAAGGTCTGACCCCCTTATCCTTATCTAACCATTGCCTGGTGTGATATAATACGCTGGGGTGAAAGTTATGCAATTTGAATTAAAATCCTCCTATGTACCCCGGGGTGACCAGCCCCGGGCGATCAATGAGCTGGTTGAGGGGCTCAATGACGGACTGAAGCACCAAACGCTGTTGGGTGTAACCGGCAGCGGTAAGACATATACTATGGCTCAGGTGATCCAGCGGGTGCAGCGGCCCACGCTGGTGCTGGCACATAACAAAACATTGGCCGCACAGTTGTGCAGTGAGTTTAAAGAGTTTTTCCCGAATAACGCGGTGGATTACTTTGTGAGTTATTACGATTATTACCAGCCTGAGGCATATATTGCCCATACCGATACCTATATTGAAAAAGATTCCTCGGTGAATGACGAGATTGATAAACTGCGCCACTCGGCCACCTGTGCTTTGTTCGAGCGGAGGGACGTAATTATTGTGGCCAGCGTTTCTTGTATATACGGCCTGGGTGACCCCGAACAATACAGCACCCTGGTGCTGTCCCTGCGCAAGGGAGCGGAATATGACCGGGACGCCGTGCTGCGCCGGCTGGTGGACATCCAGTACGAGCGCAACGATATCAACTTCACCCGGGGCACTTTCCGGGTGCGGGGCGATGTGGTGGAAATATTCCCGGCAGGCAATTCAGAGCAGGCCATCCGGGTAGATTTTTTTGGCGATGAAATTGAGCGCTTGCTTGAGTTCGATGTGCTTACCGGGGAGATTATCGGTGAGCGGCAGCATGTTTCGGTTTTTCCGGCCAGTCACTATGCCATTTCCAGGGAGCGCATGGAGGTGGCCATTGCCAGTATTGAGGAGGAACTGGAGCAGCGCCTGGCCGGGCTGCGCGGTCAGGAAAAGCTGCTGGAGGCCCAGCGGCTTGAACAGCGTACCCGTTACGATATCGAGATGATGCGGGAGATGGGTTTTTGCAGCGGTATTGAGAATTACTCCCGACATCTTACCGGGCGGCAGCCAGGCCAGCCGCCATACACGCTGTTGGACTATTTCCCGGATGACTTTTTAATGATGATCGATGAATCCCATGTGAGCATTCCCCAGGTGCGGGCTATGTATGCCGGGGACCGCTCCCGCAAGGAATCGCTGGTGGGGTACGGTTTTCGCCTGCCTTCGGCTTTTGATAACCGCCCCCTCACCTTTGAGGAATTTGAAGAGCATCTGGGCCAAGTGATTTACGTTTCGGCTACCCCCGGCCCGTATGAAATGGAGCACAGCGGCCAGGTGGTGGAGCAAATAATCCGTCCCACCGGTCTGGTGGATCCGGAATTATTTGTCCGGACCACCCGGAGTCAGATCGATGATTTAATCGGTGAAATCAACCAGCGGGTGGCCAGGCATGAGCGAGTATTAATCACTACCTTAACTAAAAAAATGGCCGAGGACCTTACCGATTACCTTCGAGAATCAGGTATCAAGGTGCGTTATATGCACTCGGAGGTGCATACCATAGAACGGATGGAGATAATCCGAGACCTCCGCTTGGGTACTTTCGATGTGCTGGTGGGTATCAACTTGCTGCGGGAGGGATTGGACTTACCCGAGGTAAGCTTGGTAGCCATTCTCGATGCAGACAAAGAGGGATTTTTGCGTTCCGAGCGCTCACTGATTCAGACTATCGGCCGGGCGGCCCGTAACGTCAACGGGCGGGTGATACTGTACGGCGATACAATCACCGATTCCATGGCCAGGGCGATTAATGAAACCGAGCGCCGCCGCAAGCTGCAGAACGAATTCAATCTGGCCCACGGTATTACGCCCCAAACCATCCGCAAGGCGGTGCATAGTGTTATTGAGGCCACCAAGGTGGCCGAAACGCCGGCTGTTTATGACACCGCCATAGAGGCCAAAAAAGGCAAGCTGAGCAAAAAAGAAATTAAAACACTGCTGGCCCGGTTGGAGAAAGAAATGCAAGAAGCAGCCCGGCGCTTGGAATTCGAGCAAGCCGCCCAACTTCGTGACGCTATCATCGAACTAAGAGGGGTCAGACCTTGACATTTGACACGATTACTGATTAACGTTATATTATTGCTTAATCTATCGGCTAGCCCTTGATTCCAAAAAATACCTTTGGTATAGTAAGGAAATAAGTAAGGATAAAAAGCGAATGTTTGAAAGGGGAGTTTTACCTTGCAAGCTGAATTGGTAACGCTAACCAGCAAAGGACAGCTTACTTTACCCAAGGAGTACCGGGATAAATTACGATTGGATAAAGGGTCTCACTTATCTGTTAGCGTCAAGGGCGACACATTAATGCTTAAAAAAGTTTATGAATTGGAGCCACTAAGTGAAAATGACCCCATCTGGGATATGGTGGGGATTTTTGATGACCGCCGCCGTGCCGCCGCTGTTTCAATGGAACATGACAACTGCGTGGCAGACGGGGAGCTGGGCTGATGGAAAAGATATTAGTGGATTCAGGGGCAGTATTTGCCCTGCTTTGCCGGGATGATCATAACCACCCGGCCGCGGTGGCTGGTTTGCGAAAAATGCAAAGACAGCGGGCCTTGCCTGTGCTAACTAATTATATATTGGCTGAGACACATACGCTGTTGGCTGCCCGTCTGGGACCGGATGCAGCCAGGCTGTGGGTACGCAGTAATATTTGGCCGATGGAACAGGCCGTTGCTGTTGATGAAAAGCGGGCTATGGAAATACTGCTGTCCGGCCGCGGTGGGGATTGCACCATCGTCGATGCGATTAGTTTTGCGGTGATGGAGCGGCTCGACATGGACACAGCCTTTACTTTTGATATAAATTTTGCTAATTACGGTTTTAAAATAGTTGGGACCGTATAGTTGACCCGGTCCCGTCATACTTTTTTAATTTCCTTTTTGCATACCATTAAATAACTTAATAGCAGCATACTAATAGCTATCCAGTAAGGGTGAACAACCATGTGTGTTTGCAATAAAGTGAGCAGGGCAAGTAAAAAGCCGGCAATGGTTATGGGCAGGCCAATAAAAACGCCGGAAAATTCAAGGGTATTGTAGCGGGCCAGCCGATAGGCCCCGCAGGTGACAAATAAAACGGTCATGATAAAGCCTAATACAAAAGTATCAATAAAGCTAAGTAGGAATATAGCAATAGCCGGGGCAATGCCAAAGGTAATCAGGTCGGACAACGAATCCAGCTGCTTGCCTATTTCGCTGGTTAACTGGTACTTACGGGCGACTTGACCGTCCAGGCGGTCGAAAATGGCACCGATGATGATGAGCAATCCGGCCAGTGTAAAATTACCCAAAGATGCGGTTATAATGGAACTTAAACCCATGGTTATGTTGCATAGGGTTAAAACGTTGGGCAGCTGAGTTATGGGGTTGCTGTTAGTCATTCATTAACACTCCAATGACGGTTATTCCCGCCCGCACCTTTTGACCCAATTGTACTACTATTTTGGTGTCGGCAGGTACAATTATTTCAGTGCAAGAACCAAATTTAATCAGTCCAAAAATTTGTCCCTGCTTTAAGTAATCACCCTGATGATAATAAAATACAATGCGCCTGGCCACAAAACCGGTAATTTGGTGGACCAGCACTTTTATGTCACCGTTTTCAATGCCCAGAGTGTTTCTTTCGTTAATATCGGAGGCATGGCCTTTAAAAGCCGGTAAATACTTGCCCGGCCTGTAGGACGTGTAAGTAATTTGCCCACTTAGCGGGCTGCGATTAATATGCGCATTAAATAGGGATAAAAATATGCTTACTTTTATCGCCCGGCCTTGAATAAACGTATTCTCCTCGATTTCCTCAATGGTTTGGACCGTTCCGTCGGCTGCAGATAAAATATGATTGATGTTTGGTGCAACCTGCCGGGGAGGGTTGCGGAAAAAGAACATCACAAATAGCAATAAAAAAACTGGTAGAATGGCCAATGCAGGGCTAAGGGTATAAAAAACAAGGCTCATTATTAATAATATTGCTAAATATGACATACACTCCCTGGCTAACATGCCTTTTTTAGTCCCTCCGCTTATTATATTATACAAATAGCTAATTATATTTACTTGCTTGATACTGGTAACAAACGATATGTCTACTATTGTATCATAACACCGTGTGATTTGATGTAGTAAAATGTAATAAAGGTTCTTTTTTTTGTCAACGCTTTACGCTCGGCAGATTAACCAGGTACTTGAACTAGCTTATGGGCCGGGTGATTATTATATTTATTATATATTTACGGAGGCCTTTCATGCAGGACAAAATTGTGGTCCGGGGCGCCCGCGCCCATAATTTGAAGAACATTAACGTGGAAATCCCCCGGGATAAACTGGTGGTTATTACCGGCTTGTCGGGGTCGGGCAAGTCCTCTCTGGCTTTCGATACCATTTACGCCGAGGGCCAGCGCCGGTATGTGGAGTCGCTGTCGGCCTACGCCCGGCAGTTTTTGGGTCAGATGGATAAGCCCGATGTGGACTATATAGAAGGGTTGTCCCCGGCCATCTCAATTGACCAGAAGACCACCAGCCACAACCCCCGCTCCACTGTGGGTACGGTCACCGAGATTTATGACTATTTGCGGTTGCTGTTTGCACGGGCCGGGAGGCCCCATTGTCCCAAGTGCGGCAAACCCATTGCTCGCCAGACGGTTCAGCAAATTGTGGATCAGCTGTTGGCTCTGCCCGAAGGGACCAGGCTGCAGCTTTTGGCTCCTGTGGTGCGGGGTAAAAAAGGCGAGCATGTTAAATTGTTGGAGGAAACCCGCCGGGAAGGGTTCGTCCGGGTGCGGGTGGATGGCGAAGTGCTGGATGTTAACGATGATATCAAGCTGGATAAAAATAAAAAGCATACCATAGAAATCGTGGTGGACCGGGTGGTGATCCGCCCGGGCTCAGCCAAGCGGCTGGCTGACTCTCTAGAAACCGCGCTCAAACACGGGGGCGGGGTGGCTGTTGCTGCCGTAATAGATGGCGAGGAAATCGTATTTAGCGAAAACTTTGCTTGCACCGACTGCGGTGTGAATATCACTGAGATTGCCCCGCGGCTGTTTTCCTTTAATAGTCCTTACGGAGCCTGCCCGGAATGCACCGGGCTTGGATTCAAATTAGAGCTGGACCCGGACTTGGTAATACCGGATAAGGATTTGTCGGTGCACCAGGGAGCCATCGAGCCCTGGCTGAAGAGTTTAAACGGTATGCGTTACCTGAATGCCGTGGCGGAGCATTACGGGTTTGACCTGGACACCCCGGTGCGGGAAATGGATACCGCCCATCTGGACAAGCTGTTGTACGGCACGGGTAAGGATATTATCAAAATGACTCTGTCTAATTCCATGGGCATCCAGCATAGCTACCGGGTGCCCTTTGAGGGCGTAATTAATAATCTGAACCGCCGGTATCGGGAAACCAACTCGGATTATATGCGCGAGGAAATTGAACAGTATATGAGTACCCGCCTCTGCCCTGTCTGCAGCGGGGCCCGGCTCAAGCCCGAGGCGCTGGCGGTGAAATTGGGCGACCGTTCGATTAACGAGGTAACCGCCTTATCGGTGCTGGATGCGCAAAGCTTTTTGCAGGGGCTGGAGCTGAACGAGCGGGAGCAGCTGATTGCCCGACAGGTGCTCAAGGAAATTGAGGCCCGGTTGAGTTTTTTAATTAACGTGGGTCTGGATTACCTGACTTTAGACCGGACTGCGGGCACTTTGTCAGGCGGCGAGGCACAGAGGATCAGGCTGGCTACCCAGATTGGCAGTGGTCTCATGGGGGTGCTGTATATATTGGACGAGCCCAGTATTGGGCTGCACCAGCGGGACAACCGCCGGTTGCTGGATACTTTGGAGCATCTGCGGGATCTGGGCAACACGCTGATTGTGGTGGAGCATGACGAGGAAACTATTTATGCTGCCGACCATATTATTGATATTGGACCCGGCGCCGGTGAACACGGTGGTCATTTGGTAGCCAGCGGCACAGTGCAGGATATCATGGAAGTGCCTGAATCTGTAACAGGCCAGTATTTGAGCGGCCAAAAATTTATTCCTGTACCCGCTGTGCGCCGCCAACCAAACAGTAAATCTATCACAGTGATTGGGGCTAAAGAGCATAATTTAAAGAACCTCGATATAACCTTTCCCCTGGGACTGTTCATTTGCGTCACCGGGGTGTCCGGTTCGGGCAAAAGCACGCTGGTGAACGAAATTCTTTATAAAAAACTGGCCCAGGAGCTGCACCGCTCTAAAGTGAAGCCTGGTGATTGTAAGGAAATCCGGGGCCTGGAGCACTTGGATAAGGTAATCGAAGTAAACCAATCGCCTATCGGGCGTACACCCCGCTCCAATCCGGCCACTTATACCGGGGTGTTTACGGACATTCGGGATCTTTTTGCCCAAACGCCCGAGGCCCGGGCCCGGGGCTACCGGCCGGGCCGGTTCAGCTTTAACGTTAAGGGCGGCCGGTGCGAGGCCTGCCACGGGGACGGGATTATTAAAATAGAAATGCACTTTTTACCCGATGTATACGTGCCCTGTGAGGTGTGCAAGGGCAAACGCTATAACCGTGAGACTCTGGAGGTTAAGTATAAGGGCAAAAGTATTTCTGATGTGCTGAACATGACGGTGGAGCAGGCCCTGGAATTTTTCCAACACCTGCCTAAAATTCAGCGCAAGCTGCAGACTTTATTTGATGTAGGGCTGGGGTATATCAGACTTGGCCAGCCCGCGCCCGAGCTGTCCGGGGGGGAGGCCCAGCGGGTCAAGTTGGCCACCGAACTGTCCAGGCGCTCCAACGGTAAAACATTGTATATCCTGGACGAGCCCACCACCGGCTTGCACGTCGCGGACATTCACCGCCTGCTTAATGTGCTGCACCGCTTGGTGGATGCCGGGGATACCGTGCTGGTGATTGAACATAACCTGGATGTTATAAAAACTGCGGATTATATCATCGACCTGGGTCCCGAAGGAGGCTACCGTGGCGGTGAAGTACTGGCTGCCGGCACTCCTGAAGAAGTAGCCCGGTCCCCCATTTCTTACACCGCTCATTATTTAAGTCGACTTGGTGCCGGGTGCTGAAAGGTTAGCGGTTGAAGGATTGACAGGTTAAAGGATTGAATGCCGGGTTAAAGGGGGTGTGGGAGTGCGTGATAAGCTGGCTCAGCTGCCCGAGAGTCCAGGGGTGTATTTGTTTCGGGACGGTGCCGGGCAAATTATATATGTAGGCAAAGCGGTGTCACTGAAGAACCGGGTAAGGTCCTATTTCAGCGCTGCAGTGGAGCGTAATGCCAAGGTACGGTCCATGATGGAGCGGGCCCGGGATTTTGAATTCATCACTACCGATTCCGAGGTGGAGGCCCTTATCCTGGAGTCTAATTTAATTAAGGAGCATCGCCCTCGGTATAATATTATTCTTAAGGACGACAAAAGTTATCCTTATATCAAGGTAACTACCAACGAGCAATTCCCCAGGGTGTTCATAACCCGGCGGGTGGTTAAGGACGGGGCCCGGTATTTCGGCCCCTACACTCAGGTGGGGGCAGTGCACGAAACGCTGAGGTTGCTGAGACGCATTTTCCCGTTGCGCACGTGCAAGCAGCAGGTGCCGGCACCGCGCAGCCGGCCTTGTTTAAATCAGCATATTAAGCGGTGTCTGGGCCCCTGCTGCGCTATGGTGACCCCTGAGGAATACCGCAAGTTGGTAGACGGGGTGCTGTTATTTTTGGAGGGCAAACAAGAGGACTTGGTGCAGGGGTTGCGCCAGCGGATGGGAGAAGCTTCGGAAAACCTGGAGTTTGAGCGGGCTGCCGAACTGCGGGACCAACTGCAAGCGGTAGAACAGGTTATGGAACGGCAAAAAATAGTGACCGCTGACCAAAATGACCGGGATGTGCTGGCTATGGCCAGGGGGCAGGATGAAGCCTGCGTAATGGTGTTCTATGTGCGGGGTGGCAAGCTTATTGGTCGGGAGCACTTTATGGTGGACGGCACCTCGGACATGGGACGGGATGAAATACTTACGGGTTTCATTAAACAATATTACCTTCGGGCTGAGTTTGTTCCCCGGGAGGTGCTGGTGGAGGATGTGCTGCTTGGAGAAGTTGAGGTGCTGGAGCGCTGGCTTTCCGATAAGCGCGGCGGGCGGGTTTACCTGGCCCGACCGCAGCGGGGGGATAAAAAACGCCTGGTGGATTTGGCGGGCCGTAATGCCTTATTGGTGCTGCAGGAGGTGGAAGCCGGGCGGGCGGTCCGGAAGGATGAGCTGCAGAAGGCTATGGAGCAGTTGGTCGAGACCCTGGAATTGAAGACCCTGCCCCTGCGGATGGAGTGCTACGATATTTCCAATACCCAGGGCACGGAATCTGTGGCTTCCATGGTGGTATTTGAGGAAGGTAAGCCTGTACCCCAACAATACCGGCGGTTTAAGATTAAAACCGTAACCGGGCCGGACGACTTTGCCTCTATGCGTGAGGTGCTGAACCGGCGGTTGGCCCGGGGACGAGAGGAGCGTGAGCTGGTCAATACAGGACAAATGTCCAGCCGGGAGGCCAAGTTTTACCGTTTCCCCGACCTGGTGGTAGTGGACGGTGGTAAGGGACAGCTTTCTTCTGCAGTAGCGGCCCTTGAGGAGCAGGGCTTCAGTGATCTACACGTTTGCGGGTTGGCCAAGGAGGAGGAATTAGTGTTTCTGCCTGGCCGTTCAGAGCCCGTGCGTTTGCCTGAAAGTTCCCCGGCCTTGAAAATGCTGCAGCGGCTGCGGGACGAGGCGCACCGGTTTGCCGTGACCTATCATCGCCAGCTGCGGGGCAAGCGCAATCTCAAGTCCATGCTGGAAGAAATCGAGGGCATTGGCGCAGTGCGCCGCCGGGAACTGCTTAAGGCCTTTGGTTCGGTAGAAAAAATCCAGGCAGCCGAATTGGAGGAACTGGTTGCGGTGCCGGGCATGAACCACCGAGCAGCCAGGGCGGTGTACGATTTTTTCAGGGATTAGATCTGAATAGGGAGCTATTGGTTATTGGGAGGCTAAAAATTGAGTAAATGCAAATATAAATTGCTGGCCGTTGATTTGGACGATACCATGCTGAATTCCCGATTAATGATACCCGAGGACTCGCGCCGGGCTGTTGAACAGGCGCGGAAGGCAGGGGTGCGCGTGACTCTGGCTACAGGCCGGATGTTCTGCTCGGCGCTACCCTTTGCCCGGGAATTGGGGGTAGAGGAATATTTAATGACCTACCAGGGGGCCCTGGTGAAGCATGCTGTGACCGGTGATGTTTTGTTTCATCGGCCCGTGCCTCTTAATCTCGCCCTGGAAGTGATCGAATTAGTGAACCGGTATGGCTATCATGTTAATATTTACCTGGATGACCTACCCTACATAGCGCAACAAACCAAGGAAAGCGAGCTTTACACCGCTATTTCCCGCATTCCTATGGAAGAGGTGGGAGACCTGGGGGCTTTTCTCCAGGAGCGGGGCCAGGACCCCACCAAGATAGTGGTGGTTACCCGGGAGGAGTTGATTGATCGCCTGCTTGCCGAGGTGCGGCCCATATTTGGGGACCAACTGCACATCTCCAAGTCTAAACCCCATTTTTTGGAGTTTTCCCACCCGCTGGGGAATAAAGGCGATGCTCTGGCGGCCATTGCCGAGTACTATGGCGTGGGGCGGGATGAGATTATCGCGGTGGGAGACAGTTACAATGACCTGGAAATGATTGATTATGCCGGGTTAAGTGTGGTGGTGGGCAATGCCCGCCCGGAAATCAAAGCACGGGCTGATTACGTATGCCGCAGCAACGATGAGTGTGGAGTGGCCGAAGTGGTAGAGAAATTTATATTAACCACCTCGTAAGGCAATGGGTATACGCAATAAGCGCGCTAACTTAAAGAAGTAAAGCCTGACCATTTTTGTTGTTTGGTCAGGCTATATTTATATAATGATATATTATAATTTGGCTGTTAGTTTAAGAAAGTATCAGCCTGACCCCGTTGTATTGCGCCACCGCTTTTTCGTAATCCGAACGCTTTTGGCTGTAGTCTTTTCGGCCCATTAGCGCATAAGTAATGTTTTTGCCTTCTTCCACGCCGGGCTGGTCGAAGGGATTGATGTGCCATAAGCCGGCTGTGTATACTACCAGTGCTTCATAGAAATATAACAGTGCACCCAGCGCCTCCGGGGATACCTCCTTTAAGGTGATCCGGTAGCAGGGCCGACCTGCTCCAACCAGGGTCATTTCGGTGGCGAGCTGCTCAATACTGAGCTGCTCGCTCATGGTATGTCCTGTAAAGTAAGCGTATTCTTTTTCCGCAGGGAAGGCTTCCGGCAAAGTAACATCTACGGGCAGGCTGTTTATCCTCACAAATCCCAGCACCTTATCAGCAGGGCCTTCTTTAAAAAGCTGCAATATGGAGTGCTGGTCCGTGGCCCCCAGGCTGGTCAGCGGCGTGGTGCCGGCGTAAACTTCCTGGCCGTCCAGATTCATTTTTTTACCCAGGCTTTCCGCCCATAATTGCACAAACCATAAACCAAATTCAAACAGCAGGCTGCTGTAATTAAACAGCGCATGGATGGATTTGCCCTTCATGGCCAGTTCATAAAGGCAGTTGCCAAGGGCGAAAAGTGCATTTTGCGGCATCGGTGTATCAAGGATGGATTGATGCACTTCTACTGCGCCGGCAAGCAGCCGGGTGCTGTCTATACCGGTAATTTCAGCGGGCAAAAAGCCCACGGAAGATAAAACGGAATACCGGCCGGGCAGGTCCTTGGGGATATGCAGCAAGTGGCAGCCCAGCTGTTGGGCAATATGATTAATGCCGTTGTCGCCGGGGTCGCAGATAATCACGATATCTTCCATGCGGCCGCCTGCTGCTTTGTATTTGTTGTAGAAGAAAATAAATTGCGCTGCTGTTTCCGGGGTGGAACCTGATTTGCTGGTGTAAATGATAGCGGTTTTAGCAATATCAACAACCTCCAGGGCCTTGGTTACCAGCACCGGGTCCAGGTTATCGAGTATAAACAAGCGGGGATGAGCACGCTTTTCCAGGTTGTAAAAGGGACCATGCAAAAACTGCAGCACTGCTTTGGCCCCCAGCGCTGACCCGCCAATGCCCAGGAGCAGTATATTGTCATATTTTTCGCTCAGCGCTTGGGCCAGCTCTTTTATCTGGGGGAGGGCGCCGGCCTCGCTCAAGGAAAGGGTAATCGGGGATTGCCCATCCTTTAGGGGTGCCTGGAACTTTTCAAATGCCTGCCCGTATTTAGCGGCAAATTGATCAAAATCAGCCCGGGGAATAAAGTGGGCCGGGTCTTGATTACTTAACAAACTGCCTATGTCAATAGTAATTAATTCTTGCATTTGCTCACATCCTTAGTAAAATTTCTGTTTTAGTATATCCGCATGCCAGGGGTTATTTACGTAATTGTTTTTGTAATTTAAATTAACGTTATAATTAACAGGCAAGATTGATAGCTAAAAAATCGCGCTGTTCTAAATTGGTTATTTTACCATTATAGTATAGATGTTTTTACATAACTTTTAAAGCCACGCTGGCAGAAAATACATCTATTATTGCATAATCCGGTATGGCCAGTTAAATATTTATGTGTTAATCCTCAAAAATATTATGATGACCGGAATAAAGTTTTTTGCCTTGGTAAACATAGTGCCATCGGAAGGAAATTGTATTTAAGCTCGGATATGGTAAAATATAAACAGTGCATGAGCACAAACAGGAGTAATGCTGTATGCAGTTGTTTGCTGATTGGCATGTGCATACCAGCTACAGTGATGGGCACGCCACGCCGGAGGAAATAGTGGCTGCGGCGGCCCGGCGCGGTCTGGCGGAGGTAGCTATAACCGATCACGGTCCCCGGGGCATGTTTATCGGTGTCCGTGATGCGGGGGTATACCGGGAGCTAAAGGATCAGGCGGCCCGGCTTTCTGAACTTTACCCGGTGCGGGTGCTGGTGGGCGCCGAAGCTAATGTGATCAGCCTGCGCGGGGAGATCGATGTGCCGGAGCCCATAATCAATGAGCTCGATGTATTGATTGCCGGCCTTCATCCTCAAGTTTGGTGTAAGCCATGGTGGGAAACGCTGACCTGGATATTGCCCAACCGGATTGGCAAAACGTCCGGGTGGGTGCGGGAAAAGATGCGCGAATCAAATACCATGGCACTGGTGGCCGCCGTGCGCAATAACCCGCTGACTTTTATCTCCCACCCCGGTTTGGTTATGGCTGTGGATCTGGACGAGGTGGCCCGGGCCTGCGCCGGAACCGGATGTGCTATGGAAATAAACTCCGGCCACCATTACGACCGGGATGAGGTGGTTCGGGCCGCGCTGCGCAAAGGGGCGCTACTGGTGGTGAACAGTGATGCCCATTACCCCGGAACTGTAGGTGAGCTGGGTATTGGTATCCAGCTGCTGGACAAGTACCGGGTGCCCTCGGAACGGGTGTTAAATGCCCGCCCGGCCGGCCAGAATGCAGTGCCGGGGTATTTACCAGGTGCCGTCGGTGGTTTGGTTAGGAGAACAGTATCCGCCGGTTCATGAATCGTTGCCGGATAAGTTTACATAGAAAGGGTAAGTTCTATTGAATGCTCATATGGTTATCGTCACCGGCCAGTCCGGTGCCGGAAAAACTCAAGCGCTGCGCTACCTGGAAGACATGGGTTATTTTTGCGTGGATAATTTACCACCAACCTTGATCCCCAAGTTCGCCGAACTTTGTGCACAAACAAACCGGGGTATTAATAATATGGCATTAGTTGTAGATATTCGGGGCGGGGAGTTTTTTCAAGCCTTATCCGATGTACTGGGGCAGCTGGAACAGTGTGCTATTAAGTACGAGATATTATTTCTGGAGGCCTCGGATGAGGTGCTGGTCAGGCGCTTTAAAGAATCTCGCCGCCGCCATCCACTCGGTACGCATGGCGAAGTGTTGCCTAACATTCTTGAGGAACAGGTATTGTTGGCGGAAATCAAGGGCCGGGCCGATAAAATTATCGATACTTCTAATTTAAAGCCCCAGGAGCTCAAGGATAAGCTGGTTGACTTGTTCGGCAGCGAAACAGCTAATTCTCAGCTGCTCATCACCGTTATTTCCTTTGGCTTTAAATATGGTATTCCCTTGGATAGTGATCTGGTAATTGATGTGCGTTTCTTGCCCAATCCTTTCTATGACCCGGCTATGCGGCAATTATCCGGTAATGAACCGGTAGTGCGTGATTTTATATTTAATTCACCGGTTACAACAAGATTTATAGAGAAATTTACCGACCTGGTGGAATTTCTTATCCCGTGCTATATAGAGGAAGGTAAGACCACATTAATGATCGCCATCGGGTGCACCGGCGGTATGCATCGCTCTGTGGCTCTGGCGAACCGGTTGGGGGAGATATTGCAGACTAAGGAGTACCGGGTGGCGGTCACTCACAGGGATATCAGCCGGGTTGGTTAGGTGCGTCTCTAGATAATGCGGAAGACATACGGGGGGCTATAAAAAGATGATTAAATGGCTTTATCCTGGCATGTATATCAAACGTTGGCTCTTAATGGCGGTATTGGGGTGCGTGTTGTTATTTGCCGGAATGGCGCTGATATTTTATTCTTATATTCCGGCCCCGGGTTTTTTGCTAAAAAATTTAATTTACGATATGACGGGCTTAAGCTGGTTACTGCTGCCTGGCATTGCTGCTATGGCCGTCGGAGCTGTTTTAGTGGTTTACGGGTTGTGGCGGACTATGCATTCGGTGATTAACGCTATCATGCCGAGCGGGGACAGGTTGGTGGATGTTATTTATAACCGGCGTCGTTTGGAAAAAGGACCTCGGGTGGTGGTCATCGGCGGTGGCACGGGAATTCCTGTTTTATTGCGGGGTCTTAAGCTATATACTGATAATCTGACAGCCGTTGTTACGGTCGCCGATGATGGAGGCAGCTCTGGCCGGCTGCGGGGTGATTTGGGTATTTTGCCCCCCGGTGACATCCGTAACTGTCTGGTGGCCTTGGCCGACCGGGAGCCTCTGATGAAAGATCTGCTGCAGTATCGTTTCACTATGGGTGAACTTAAAGGGCATAATATGGGTAATCTTTTGCTGGCGGCTTTGTCTGGTATTAGCGGCGGCTTTGACCAGGCGGTGCGCAGTCTAAGCCGGGTGCTGGCGGTGCGGGGGCAGGTTTTTCCGGCCACTTTGGCCGATGTCCGGTTGTGTGCGGAAATGGAAGACGGTTCAGTGGTTTGCGGGGAATCCAAAATTTCGAAAGGCCATAATAAAATAAAACGCGTATATTTAGATCCGGATAATTGCCGCTCTACCGAGGAGGTCTTGAAAGCGATTGAAGAGGCCGATGCCATTATTATGGGACCGGGAAGCCTTTATACCAGTATTCTGCCCGGTCTCATGGTGCAGGGTATACCAGAGGCTATAACCCGTGCCCGGGCTGCTAAAATTTATGTTTGCAATGTAATGACCCAGCCCGGGGAAACCGACGGATATTCTGCTTCTCGGCACTTGCAGGCCATCATTGAGCATGCCGGTGAAATAGTTGATTACATGGTTGTTAACACACAAATCGTGCCGGTCTGGTTGGTGGAGCGGTATCACAGGGAGGGTGCCACACCGGTTAAGGCGGATCTTGAAGCTATTACCGATTTGGGGGTGACACCTGTTTTCGACGAGTTGCTGCAGGAGGGTGGAGTTGTGCGCCATCACCCCGACAAGCTGGCTCATCTACTCATCAGGCTGGTGTATGATCGCCACCATCCGGAGAGGGTGGTGTATTTGAATAATTATCTCCGCTTTGAACAAGCTGATGGTAGACATGACAATATGGTTTTATAAAGGTATTAGCTATCTCTGCCCATAATTGGGAGATAATGTGAAGGCGCCGGGATAAGTTTCCGGTGCCTTTCTTACGGCAAGTTCACCTGAATGATATATGATGGATGCTGCCCGATATGTTGCTTGACGCTGTTTGGTTTGCGGTATACTATGAAATAATGTGAAAAACGTATGGTTTAATTAAGAATTATTTGGGGAAGTGGCAATAATGACAGGTCGACAAGTATATCTGGACAATAGCGCCACCACCTGTCCTTATCCCGCAGTAATCCGGGCCGTGGTGGAGGCGATGGAAGAACATTATGGAAACCCTTCCTCGCTGCATAAAAAAGGTGTAGAGGCCGGCAGGTTGTTGAGCCAGGCACGGGAAGCGGTGGCCACTAGTTTGGGCGTGAGCCCCAGTGAAATTGTGTTCACCGGTGGGGGCACCGAGGCGATCAATTTAGCCATCAAGGGGGCGTTGCCTGGCCGTCATGGAAGGCATGTGGTAACCACAGCCGTAGAGCACCCCGCAGTTTTAAGTGCCTTAGAACAGTTAAAAGAGCAAGGCGTTGAGGTAACGGTGCTACCTGTTGACGGGCAGGGGGTGGTGGATCCCCAACAATTGCAGGAAGCTTTGCGGGAGGAAACTTATCTAGTGTCCGTGATGTACGTGAATAATGAGGTGGGTGCGGTACAGCCGCTGGAAGAAATCTCCGTAGTGCTGGCTGGTTTTCGTAAGGGCGGGCGCAAACTGCTATGGCATGTAGACGCGGTGCAGGCTTATGGTAAAATGCCCGTGCTGCCCGGGGAGCTGGGCGTGGATTTATTGTCGGTGAGCGCCCACAAGGTGCATGGCCCTAAAGGGGTTGGGGCACTATATGTGGCACCGCACACTCAGTTGCGGCCCCTGGTGGCCGGTGGCGGGCAGGAACACGGCTGGCGCTCGGGTACTGAAAATGTGCCCGGCATTGCCGGTTTTGGCGTGGCGGCCGCGGTAATTGCCCGGGAGGCCCGCGGGGCACAGGGGAAACTATTTCCCCTGAAAAAGAAGCTTGTGGAGGGCATTCTGGCAGCCGTACCTGGCGTTTTATTAAACGGCCCTCCGTGTCACCAGAATAGTTCGCGCTGCGCTCCGCATATTGCCAACCTATCCTTTCCGGGGCTACGCGGTGAGATAGTGCTGCACTCACTGGAGGAGCGGGGTATTTATGTTTCAACCGGGTCTGCCTGTGCCAGCCGGAAAAATCCGGGCAGTCATGTTTTAAAAGCTATGGGCGTAAAAGGTGACCTGCTGGAAGGGGCGGTTCGATTTAGCTTATCACCGAAGACTACTGAAGAGGAAATTGATTACGTGGTGGAGCAAACAGCAGCGGTGGTCCAGGAACTATACGCTTTGTATGGGGTCAAAAAAATTGGGTTCAGACCTTGACAGTAAAATTGGGTCAGACCTTGACATTTGACATAAAATATGTCAAATGTCAAGGTCTGACCCCGTGAAAGGAACGATAGGTTATGTATAATACATATATGATTCGTTATGGGGAAATCGGGCTCAAGGGCAAAAACAGGCCGGCCTTCGAGCGCCGGTTAATGGATAATATTAACCGGGCGCTCAGGAAATTGGGGTCGTCCCGGGTGCTGCGGGTGTATGGCCGTATTTTGGTGGAAAGTGAAGCTGAGTCTACCCGGGTATTGGATATATTAAGTAAAGTTTTCGGTATTGTGGGCGTCAGCCCGGCTTTGCGCCTGCCCCTTGAGGAACAGGCTATTTGTGATGGGGCGCTGGCGACTATCAAAGATGCCGCAGCTCATGTACTGCTGCCTGCCGGGGAAACGCTGACCTTTAAGGTAGAAGCGAGGCGTTCCAATAAACAATTTCCGCGCACTTCCCCGGAGCTTAACGGCCTGATTGGCGGCTATTTGCTGGATAATTTTCCTGGGCTTCAAGTGGACGTGCATACACCCCGGATCAAGGTGCGGGTGGAAATCCGGGAGAAAAACGCCTTTGTTTATGCCGATGATATATCGGGTGTGGGCGGCCTGCCCGTTGGTGTGAGCGGCAAGGCTCTGCTGCTGCTTTCCGGGGGGATTGACAGCCCGGTGGCCGGCTGGATGGCCATGAAGCGGGGTATTGAAATTGAAGCTGTGCACTTTTACAGTTTCCCTTTTACAGGTGAGAAATCTTTGGAAAAAGTACGTGACTTGTGTCGCATTCTAACAGACTATACATCCAGGGTTAAAATCCATATAGTGCATTTTACCGACATTCAAAAGGAAATCCAAAAAAACTGCCCCGAGGAACTGCGAGTGACCATAATGCGGCGCATGATGTTTCGCCTGGCCGCACGGATTGCAGATAGGCAGGGGGCATTGGCGCTGGTAACCGGGGAAAGTGTGGGGCAGGTGGCCAGCCAGACGTTGGAAAGCATGCGGGTGATTAACCATGTAATTGACATTCCCGTGTTGCGCCCGCTGGTGGGCATGGACAAGCTCGAGATTATCAGCCGGGCACAGGCGATAGGAACATACCAAACATCGATACTTCCATATGAGGACTGTTGCACTTTATTTTTGCCCAAACACCCGGCCACCAGGCCCCGCCTGGAACAGGCGCTGGAAGCCGAGCAAACGCTGGATATCGAAAGCTTGCTGGCCGGGGCGCTGGAGCGGACAGTGGTGGAGGATATTCAACAGCTACTGCCTTAAAGGCTTGTAGATGGTGTATTTTTTAGACTATGCATTAATGCACTTGATGAGCTGGTTTTTCTTTTGGGAGGTGGTCTGTTGAGTTTTTCCACACTGACTAAAAACGAACTGGCCAGGGTGATAGACTCACGACAGTGTTGTAAAATGGCTGAGCTGGTTGCCCTGATTAAAATGGACGGTTCCCTTCAGGTGAGCGGTCGGCAGGTGTCGTTAAATATATTAAACCATAATGCCGCCGTGGCCCGTAAGTTATTTAAGCTGGTGAAAGAACTTTTCGGCATACATGCTGAGGTACTGGTAAAAAAGAAGTTGCGCCTGCGGAAGAACAATGTTTATTGGGTGCGCATACCACCTCAGGAGGGCCTGCGGGACATGCTGGTACAGCTTGGCTTGCTAAAACCGGACGGAACCCTGCAAGAAGTTTTACAACAAGATTTGGTAAATCGTAATTGCTGTCGGCGCGCTTATCTGCGGGGTGCTTTTTTGGGTGGCGGTTCGGTTAACAGCCCGGGTGGCAATTATCATATGGAGATTATTACCGGCAAAGGAAGGCACGCCGCCGACCTATGCCGTTTGATGAAAAAGTTTGGTTTAACGGCTAAAATCAGCAGGCGCAAGGCATGGTTTGTGGTTTATTTAAAAGACAGTGAGCAGATCGTGGAGTGTCTTAACCTGATGGGCGCCCACTCGGCGTTGCTTGAATTTGAGAACACCAGGATATATAAGGGTATGCGCAACCAGGTAAACCGGTTGGTCAACTGTGAAACCGCCAACTTGAATAAAACTGTGGATGCCTCGCTGCGCCAAACTGAAAGTATTGCTCTGGTTGCCCGAACTATCGGTATAGAGAAATTGCCTTCCGGACTTAGGGAGATAGCTGAGCTGCGCATGAAATTTCCTGATGATAGTTTAAAAGAACTTGGCGAAAAAGCCAACCCACCGCTGGGTAAATCGGGGGTCAACCACCGCCTGCGTAAACTGGACCGGATTGCTGAAAAGCTGCGTTCCGGTGATATTTCATCAGGGTCATAGTCTGAATTATTAGTTATTGGATAATATGTAATTTATTTCCTTGCAACTGAATATAAAATTACAGGCAGGATTTTTGCTAGTGTATGTCGAATTAAGATTTAAAATGTTAAAATGTTTGAATGAATTGGGGGGGTATTTGGCTAATGCGCATGGGTTATGTGCTTGATGTTGTACAAACTCAAAAACTAATTATGACTCCCGAATTGCGCCAAGCCATTGCTATTTTACAGTTTTCTTCCCTGGAACTGGGTACGTACGTGGAACAGCAGCTTCAGGAGAATCCATTGCTGGAAATTGGGGAAGATTTCGAAAATGTGAACATTGAAGGGCAGTCACTTGCTGAATCAGAAATTGGAGGAAAGGATAAGGAAAAAGAAAGGGAAAATGAATATGATATAGACTGGCAGGATTATTTTCAAGACAGCAGCGACCTGGGAATGACCAGGTCTGAAATGTGTCGGGAACAAAATGATTACAGCTATGAAAATTATATCAGCATTGCACCGAATTTAATGGAACATCTGATGCGTCAGCTTGGCCTGGTTAAGTGTGTTGAGCGTAAAAGAATCATTGCTGAATATATCATCGGGAATATTAATGATCATGGTTATCTTAGTTATTCAATTAATGATATAGCGAAACAAGTAGGTGCCTCTACTGATGAGGTGCTGAATGCTTTGAAGATTGTGCAAACCTTCGACCCGCCGGGGGTGGGGGCCCGTTCGCTGCAGGAATGCCTGCTGCTGCAATTGAAATACCTAAACCTTGACGATGACCTACTTGTTTGCGTGGTAGTGGAAAGCTATCTTACGGACCTGGCCGATGGCAAGTACAACCGTATCGCTCAGGTGTTGGGTGTGCCGGTACAAGAGGTCCAGCGGGTGGCTGATTTACTGAAAACCCTGGACCCTAAACCCGGGCGTAATTTCAGCAATCTGTGTGATAATCGTTACATTGTTCCGGATATTGTGTTAAATAAAGTGGATGGTGAATATGAAATTATCACCAATGATACTTCTGTGCCCCGTTTAACTATCAACAGCACATATCGTGCCGTGCTGGGCCAGGGTAAGGGTGACAGCCAGACCAAAAAATTTGTGGAAAATAAACTAAATGCTGCGGCCTGGTTGATTAAAAGCATCGAGCAGCGCCGTTTGACCCTGTACAAGGTTACTAAATGTCTTATTGACCTGCAGCGTGATTTTCTGGATTATGGGGTTAAACATTTAAAACCGCTAAATCTTAAGACAGTGGCGGATATTGTGGGCTTGCATGAGTCTACTGTATCCAGGGCAACATCGAATAAATATATTCAGACTCCCTTGGGTGTTTTTGAAATGAAATACTTTTTTTCTTCCGGTTTGAGCAGCATTGAAGGGTCCGCGGTTTCTGCCGAAAGCATTAAAAAAACCTTACAAGAGATTGTCGAAGGGGAAGATACCAAAACGCCGTTAAACGATCAGCAGATTGCAGATATGTTTAACACGCGTGGTGTTAAGATTTCCCGGCGTACAGTGGCCAAATATCGTGATGAGATGAATATACCACCTATTAGAAAAAGAAAACGGTATTAGCATTAAGAAAGGGGAACCGCTTGGCGGTTCTTTTTTTAATTTTTTTTTGTATTCTTGTATACATAAAAGAAGGAACTAATATAGAAATGAGCGAATAGAGTATAACATATTTGATTAAATAATAGCTACTGATGTATACTATTAAAAGTAGCGGCAGTAATAGTGGTGATGAAATAGCTCAGAAAAAGTAATTTTGGAGGAAATAAGCGCGGTTATGCAAAATGCATCCGAAGAAAAATTAAGGGCATACTAAATACGGCTAATTAACACTCGTTTCCTCCGGTTATAATGTTGACTTACATTTCTCTATTGTAGATGCGCTTTCCACGATGGTGATATGTTTATAATATTTCTGAAGGAGGGATCTTATGTCCAAAAAGACAATCCGGGATGTGGATGTGTCCGGCAAACGGGTGCTGGTAAGGGTGGATTTCAACGTTCCTTTGGATAAAGAGGGCAATGTTACCGACGATACTCGTGTAAAGGCGACGTTGCCTACAATAAAGTATCTGATTGATGAAAAAGCTAAGGTAATATTAATGTCGCACTTGGGTAGGCCAAAGGGTGGGCAGTCAAATGGAATTTACCGGATGGATGTTGTGGCCGCCTGTCTTGAACGGCTGCTGGGGGTTCCAGTGCAAAAGGCCGACGACTGTGTTGGAGAGCAAGCTCAGCAGGCGGTGAGTCAGCTTAGGGAAGGCGAAGTACTTCTGCTTGAGAACCTGCGGTTTCATCCCGAGGAAAAAGCAAACGATGACGGTTTTGCCCGCCAGTTGGCCTCTCTGGCTGAAGTGCTGGTAGATGATGCCTTTGGCATGGTTCACCGGGCCCATGCGTCCAATTATGGGGTTGCGCAATTTCTCCCTGTAGTGGCTGGTCTTTTAATGGAAAAGGAAATTACCATGTTGGGACAGGTGCTAAGTTCGCCGAAATGTCCCTTTGTGGCCATTATGGGCGGGGCCAAAGTCTCAGATAAAATAACAGTGATAAACAATTTATTAAGCAAGGTATGCACCTTGTTAATTGGCGGTGGTATGGCGAACACCTTTCTTAAAGCTAGCGGTCTTGAAATAGGCAAATCATTTTTGGAAGCAGATAAAGTGGAGTTAGCCGGGCAGTTGATGCAAAATGCCCGGGATAAAGGCGTAGAACTGGTGTTACCCGTGGATGTGGTGGTGGCCCGGGAAATGTCTCCCGATGCCGATGCCCAAGTAGTGCCGGTGAACGCTGTACCTAAGGATTATATGATACTGGATATAGGACCGGAAACCGTGAAAAAGTTCACTGCCCAGTTTGATAAGGTGGCTACCGTGCTATGGAATGGCCCCATGGGCGTATTTGAAATGGAACCATTTGCTAACGGTACCATGGAAATCGCCCGGGCGCTGGCCGAGCTTAATGCCATCACCATCATCGGCGGCGGTGATTCGGCGGCGGCGGTGGAAAAGGCCGGGGTGGCCGATAAAATTACGCATGTCTCCACGGGTGGTGGCGCGTCACTAGCCTTTTTAGAGGGCAAAGAATTGCCTGGTTTGGCGGTCCTACAAGAGATAGACCGCAGCGAGGTCTTTCCGCAGTATCCAGAGGAGAGTGTGTCATGGGTACACCCATCATAGCGGGTAACTGGAAAATGTTCAAGACCGTTGGCGAGGCGGTCAATTTTGTGAGTGAGCTCGCGGTCCGAGTGGCCGGAATAAAAGGGGTGGAAATGGTGGTATGCCCGCCATTTACCGCCCTAGCGGCGGTGGCCGGACAGTTGCGGGACCAGGGAGCCGGCATTGCTCTGGGGGCCCAGAATATGTACTGGGAGGACGAGGGTGCGTACACCGGAGAAGTTGCCCCCGGAATGTTAAAAGAGATCGGCTGCCGCTATGTTATTTTGGGTCATTCGGAGCGCCGGCAGTATTTCGGGGAAACTGATGCGGTGGTGAATAAAAAGGTGCATGCCGCGCTGGCTCATGAGTTAATTCCGATTGTTTGTGTCGGCGAGCGGCTGGAGGAGCGGGAGTCTGGCAACACAGAAGAAGTTGTGCGCCGCCAGGTGGAAGGCTCTCTGGCAGAATTGACTGCCCGGCAGGCTGCCGCCGGGCTGGTAGTTGCTTACGAACCTGTATGGGCTATCGGCACCGGGCGCACGGCATCAGCCGCTGATGCCCAGCAGGTGAACAAGTTCATCCGGGGTTTGTTGCGCAACCTGTTTGGTGAAGCGGCGGCTCAGGCAGTCCGAATCCAGTACGGGGGCAGTGTTAAGCCGGGTAATACTGCTGAATTAATGGCTCAGCCCGATATTGACGGGGCGCTGGTGGGTGGTGCCAGTCTGGAAGTCGACAGCTTCACCGATATTATCAAAAACGCTGTTGTCGGCTATTGAGGAGGAAATGTTTTGGTTACCAATAAGCGTCCTTTGGCGCTCTTTATCTTAGATGGCTGGGGCATATGTGAAAAGAGCCGGGGCAATGCCATTGCCTTGGCTAAAAAGCCAAACATGGACAAACTGTTCGCCCAATATCCTCATACTGTCCTGGGCACTTCCGGTGAGGATGTGGGGCTGCCCGAGGGGCAAATGGGCAATTCCGAGGTGGGGCATTTAAACATCGGTGCCGGGCGAGTGGTCTATCAGGAATTAACCAGAATTACAAAGGCTATTCGGGAGCACACCTTTTACGATAACCCGGTGTTGCTGGAGGCCATGGATAAAGTACGGGATCGTCAATCTGCCTTGCATTTGATGGGTTTGCTTTCTGACGGTGGCGTGCATAGCCACATTGAACATTTATATGCACTTTTGGAGTTGGCCCGTGACCAGGGTTTGTCACGGGTATTTGTACATGTTTTTCTGGATGGCCGGGATGTGCCCCCTGCCAACGCGCGGGAATACATTATGCCCCTTACCGAACGCATGATCAAATTGGAAACCGGGCAAGTGGCTACCGTAATGGGAAGATATTATGCCATGGACCGGGATCATCGCTGGGAGCGTACTAAAGCTGCTTATTATGCTATGGTACGGGGTGAGGGGTACCGGGCCTCATCGGGCCTGGAAGCATTGGAGCAGGCTTACGAACGCCAGGAGACCGATGAATTTGTGAAACCTACCGTGGTGGTAGATGGACAGGGCAATCCCGTTGGACGGGTAGCCGGCGGAGATGCCATTATTTTCTTTAACTTCCGGCCCGACCGGGCCAGGCAAATCACCCGTGCCTTTGTGGACAATGATTTTGAAGGCTTTGAGCGGCCAGCCGACCGGCCTTTGGTACATTATGTTTGTATGACCCAGTACGATAAAACCATCGATGCGCCGGTGGCTTACCGTCCCAAGGTGCTGGTCAATACTCTGGGCGAAGTGCTTAGTTACCATAATCTTAAGCAGTTACGTTTGGCTGAAACCGAAAAATATGCTCATGTCACCTTTTTTTTTAACGGCGGCGTGGAAAAGCCGAATGAGGGTGAGGACCGGATATTAGTACCATCGCCCAGCGTGGCTACCTATGATATGCAGCCTGGAATGAGCGCTGAGAAAGTCACCGATGTTCTGCTGGATAAAATAAATGAGCAAGTATATGATGTAATTATAGTTAATTATGCCAACCCGGATATGGTGGGGCATACCGGGGTGCTTCCCGCAGCCATTAAAGCTGTGGAAACGGTAGACCGGTGTATCGGCCGGGGAGTGCAGGCCGTACAGCAGGCGGGCGGTATAGCGCTGATCACCGCTGACCACGGCAACGCTGAAATTATGCTTGATGAAAACGGTGAGCCATTCACGGCCCATACTACAGACCCCGCCCCATTTATACTGGTAAGCCGGGAGCACAAAAATGCTAAATTAAGCCCAGGGCGCCTAGAAGACCTAGCTCCCACAGTGCTGCACCTGCTCAATTTAGAAAAACCACCGGAAATGACGGGACATAGTCTGTTGGATTCAGATTAATGCCGCCAGGTGTTGAATGTTGAAAATAAAAAGTCAAAATGTTCCGAGGAGGTTATTAAATGTCTACCACGATAATTGATGTAATGGCCAGAGAAATACTGGATTCTCGGGGTAATCCCACCGTTGAGGTGGATGTTATGTTGGAGGATGGCACCCTGGGGCGGGCCGCAGTTCCCTCCGGTGCTTCCACCGGGGCCTATGAAGCAGTGGAATTGCGGGATGATGACCCCCAGCGTTACAACGGTAAGGGTGTTACCAAAGCGGTAGAAAATGTTAACGAAACAATAGCGCCGGAAGTTATCGGTTTTGACGTTGTAGACCAGGCGGGCATTGATTTGACTATGATAGATTTGGATGGCACACCCAACAAAGGCAAACTGGGAGCCAATGCTATTCTGGGCGTTTCCCTGGCTGTGGCCCGGGCTGCCGCCAGAGCGCTGGAACTGCCCATGTACCGCTATCTGGGCGGGACGGGAGGAAGGTTGCTGCCTGTGCCCATGATGAACATATTAAACGGCGGCAAACATGCCGATAACAATGTAGATATTCAGGAATTTATGGTTATGCCGGTGGGAGCTATAAATTTTGCTGAAGCGCTGCGCATGGGCACAGAGGTTTTTCATACTCTGAAAAGCGTGCTGAAGAAAAAAGGCATGAATACCGCAGTGGGTGATGAAGGTGGCTTTGCCCCCAACTTGGGCTCAAACGAAGAGGCCCTGGCGATGCTTGTGGAAGCTATTGAAGCGGCTGGTTACCGCCCTGGAGAAGATGTGGCCCTGGCTCTTGATCCTGCGGCAACCGAGTTTTTCAAGGATGGCAAATATGTACTGGCCGGTGAGGGAGTTACCTATTCGGCAGCGGAAATGATTGATTTTTACGCTCGATTAGTCGAAAAGTATCCCATTATATCCATAGAAGACGGTTTGGCCGAGGACGATTGGAATGGTTGGAAAGAGTTAACCCAGCGTATTGGTAACAAAGTGCAGATTGTGGGGGACGACTTGTTTGTCACCAACACTGAGCGGCTGGCCAGGGGTATTGAAACTGGAACGGCCAATTCCATACTGATTAAACTGAACCAAATCGGTACTATTACGGAAACTCTGGCGGCCATTGAAATGGCCAAACAGGCAGGTTATACCGCCGTAGTATCCCATCGCTCGGGAGAAACCGAGGACTCCACTATTGCCGACCTGGTGGTAGCTGTCAACGCGGGTCAAATTAAAACCGGCGCTCCTTCCCGTACCGACCGGGTTGTTAAGTACAACCAGCTGCTCCGCATAGAGGAAGAACTGGCCGGTACTGCTTTGTTCAAAGGCCGTCGGGTGTTTTATAATTTGCGCTAACCTCTGCACTTCCCGTGCTATATTGCCCCGTTCTTTAGTACAAGTGTTGCTTTATCTACTCCGGTATATTAAAATGTTTTTATGTTATTAAGGGGGAGTGAAATTGGCTGTTTGGCAAATAATTTTAACTGTGCTTCAAGTAATCCTTAGTATAGGGTTAATAGCAGTAATTTTATTGCAATCGGGCAAAAGCGCAGGTTTATCGGGAGCCATCGCCGGAGGCGCTGAAACTTTCTTCGGCAAGAAAAAAGGTTTGGATGATTTTCTAGCTAAAATTACTGTCTTTGTGGCTATTGCTTTCGCTGCCGTTTCATTGATACTTGTAGTTTTGGCCAGATAAAAATCCGGGGTATTCCCGGATTTTTATTTAAGTTTATTGTAAGGCAATATTTGCTAAGGTTAATCGACAATATTATTTATGCACTATGCTATAATTTTTGCTAAAAAATTTTTTAGGAGGTGAATATAGGACCCGTTGTCGTTTGGGTATTATATTAATAGTTATTTGTTAAAAGAATGCTTATTTTAGGGGGAAGAGGAGGATAATTATAAGTGGACTTTAATATTACTTTGGCCTACTATGCTGCTGGAGCAGGTGCCCTGGCGCTGCTGTTCGCCCTTTTCACAATGTCCCAGGTTCTGAAAGAGAGTATGGGTACACTCAAAATGAAGCAGCTTTCCGAGGCTATTCAAGAGGGTGCAATGGCGTATATGAACCGCCAGTACAAAACACTTGCTCCCTTCGCAATTGTAATTTTTATTTTATTATGGATTGCCGGATTTTTTATTGAACAACGTCCAGGTTCCCATCTGCCCGTAGGTCCGGCGTCAGCTATTTCATTCCTGGTGGGCGCGGTTTGCTCTGCCATTGCCGGTTATATTGGCATGAATAGTACCACCAAATCTAACGCTCGTACCGCTGAAGCTGCCCGCAGCTTCGGTCTGGGCAAAGCTTTGCAGGTTTCCTTCCGGGCCGGCGCTGTTATGGGGCTGTCCGTAGCCGGATTAGGCTTGCTGGGTGTTTCCGTATTGTTTATTATTTTCAAGAGCCCGCTGATTATTAACAGCTTCGCTTTTGGCGCATCTGTTATTGCGTTTTTCGCCAGGGTTGGCGGTGGTATCTATACCAAAGCTGCCGACGTGGGCGCTGACCTGGTGGGTAAAGTTGAAGCCGGTATTCCGGAAGACGACCCGCGCAACCCTGCTACCATTGCTGACAACGTTGGTGACAACGTTGGTGACACCGCCGGTATGGGTGCTGACTTATTTGAATCTTATGCTGCAACTACCATCGCAGCCATGTTGATTGGTAACACACTGTTTGGTTTCTCCGGTGTTATCTTCCCGCTGCTGATAGGAGCGGTTGGTATTATCGCTGCCATTCTTGGTACCTTTACCGTGCGCACAAGTGAAGGCGGCAACCCGCAGGTTGCTTTGAACATAGGCCTGTGGAGCACTAATGTTATGACCCTAATTGGCACTTGGTTTGCGGCCAAGGCTGTTTTTCCTGCAACCGGTATTGCCGAACCGAGCGGTGTGGCCTTCGGTAATGTTTCCTTCGGTATTTTTATGGCCGTTGCAGCCGGTTTGATCGTTAACGTGGCCGTAGGTTGGCTAACCGAATTCTATACAGCAAATAATAAAACCCCGGTATTGAAAATTGCCGAAGCTTCCAAATCCGGCCCTGCCACCAACATTATTAACGGTCTGGCAGTGGGTATGGAATCTACATTCTTCCCCATGCTGGTATTTGCCGGCGCTATTTACTTCTCCTTCTGGTCCGTATTGTCGAACGCTCCTGAAGGACAGGCTGCCCTTTGGTCCATCTATGGTATTGCTATGGCGGCTATGGGCATGCTCTCCACAGCCGGTATGGTTGTGGCTATGGACTCCTTTGGCCCTGTGGCTGATAACGCCGGTGGTATCGCCGAAATGGCCGAGTTGCCCCCGAAAGTGCGTGAGAGAACTGATAAACTGGATGCCGTGGGTAACACCACTGCGGCCATTGCCAAAGGCTTCGCCATTGGCTCCGCTGCTTTGACCGCTTTGGCGCTGTTTAGTGCCTTTGTTGACGGTATTAAGCATAATCCAAATATGCATGATGCTTTGGCAGCTACCGGCGGCAACTTCATTGTTAACGTAACTGATCCCATGGTTTTGGTAGGTGTTTTCATTGGCGGCGCAGTACCTTTCCTGATTGGCGCCCGCACCATGCGTGCGGTGGGTGAAGCCGCATTCGGAATGGTGGAAGAAGTTCGTCGCCAGTTCCGGGAAATCCCCGGTATTATGGAAGGTACCGGCAAGCCTGACTACGCTCGCTGTGTGGACATTGCTACCCGCTCCGCAATCAGCAAGATGATCTTCCCCGGCGTTATAGCCGTTGTCGTTCCGCCTCTCGTTGGTTTTGGTCTTGGTGCTATGGCGCTGGCTGGTTTCCTGACCGGTCTTACCACCACCGGTGTGCTGCTGGCCCTGTTCCTGGCCAACGCCGGCGGTGCTTGGGACAATGCTAAAAAATACATTGAAGGCGGCGCCCTGGGCGGCAAGAAGATTGACGGCAAACCCAACCCGATTCACCAGGCGGCGGTTATCGGTGATACCGTAGGTGACCCTTGTAAAGATACCTCCGGTCCTGCTATGAACCCGCTGATCAAAGTGGCAGGTACTATTTCCCTGATCCTTGGTCCCCTGCTCACCAGACTGTAAAAGTATAGAAAGCCGGGCTTGATGCCCGGCTTTTTTCTTTATGCTTGATGAGATAGATTTATATTTTTGTAACGATGCGGCGGCATGAGGTATGGCTGTGGCGGTCGCGAACATTATTTACCGCTTAGCGCCGGTGCGAACATAGCTAAAAAAGCTGCGACAACTAGCAACGCCATTGTAATTAGGCGCCAAATGCGTACGCCCTTACCGCGCATTTTCAGCTTACTCATGGGTATTAGGCTGGTGGCGAAGATAAAGGCAATTAAAGCGATAATAAACGATAGCTTATTCTCCAAGGCAACTCCCCCCCATGACTAGCTTTAATTAAAGTTGATTATAAAACTTTTTGTCCTTAAATGCCAGCCTGTGTTCACGACGGTAAATTTATGTAATTATGCATATTTTTTTGTATCCCGGGCACAATAAATTAAAAATAGAGGAGCGGAGGGGTATTTTTGGATTACAGTGATCCCGGGCAGCGTTACCAAAAAGGCATGAACTTTGATGATAAAATTAACTTTTCATACGAGCTGGAGCAAGAAATTATGGAAAATAAAGATGAGCTTGCCGAGCTAAAAGAACGTGGCGAAGATAATGCGCGTGTTGAGGATTTATCAAAGCGTATTAAAAAAAATGAAATACTGCTCCAAGATGTGCAAAACGATATTCACGGGCTCTAATGACAAGCAGCGATGGTAACATACCCGGCTTTGGCCGGGTTTTGTTAATTAATACAGGATTTGTTGGGAAAGTTTGTTATTAAAACTTTTTATCCCCAAAATGGGTCGTCCGGGTAGGGACGACTTTTTATTTACTTTGTTTTACTAAAGCATAAAGTATGCTATTATATTTTGCTGCTTGCTCATCAGGTAACTATTGCCACAAAGGGTTATAATATGTAATGATATTGTACGGGGGGTGAAACTTCTGCAAAACAGAATTAAGGACGACAACAATATGTGCTTTGGCTGCAGCCAGGCCAATCCCATTGGCCTGAAGTTAAAATTCCAAATGGATGGCGACATTTGCCGCACCGAATTTGAGGCGGGGGAAGAGCACCAGGGTTGGAACGGTTATATGCACGGCGGCCTAATTGCCGCATTGCTGGATGAAACAATGGCCTGGTGGCTGTGGTTTAAGGATATTTCCATTATGACGGTGGAAATGAAAACCCGGTACAGCTTTGGGGTGCCGGTTAAAACCAGGCTAGTAGTGGAATCATGGTGCGAAGAGGAAAAAAGAGGCCGGCTTTTTTTGATGGCCGGGCGGATAATACTGCCCGATGGCAAAGCTGCTGTTAAAGCCAATGCCAAATTTATGAAAGTTGACCCGAAATAATTTTTAAATATATTGGAGGCTTGTGTATGACCAGGAAAGAGGCTTATTCACTTTTAAAGCAGCATTTAAAAAATAAAAATTTAATTAAGCACTCACTGGCCGTAGAGGCTGTAATGAGGCATTTAGCCCTGCATTTTAACGAGGATGTAGAAAAATGGGGCTTGGCAGGATTACTGCATGATATTGATTACGATCGGACAAAGGACGACCCGCAAAGGCATAGTCTGGAGGGCGCAGATTTGCTGGCGGAACACGGGCTGCCTGAGGATGTGGTATATGCTGTGCGGGTGCATAATGAGGCGCATGGCCTGCCTCGTAATTCTTTAATGGACAAGGCTTTGTATTCCACTGACCCGCTGACCGGGTTAATCGTAGCTGGAGCGTTAATTAGGCCGGAGAAAAAGCTGTCGGCTATAGATGTAGACTTCCTGAAAAAAAGGTTTGGTGAAAAGGCCTTCGCCCGTGGTGCCAATCGCGAAATAATTGCGTCTTGTTCGGAAATGGGTCTGGAGTTGGGTGAATTTCTCAGGCTGGGGTTGGAAGCTATGCAGGGCATTGCAGATGAAATGGGGCTGTAGGTGGTTGACAAAGAAATAGATAATGATATAATTAATAATTACCTGGTATTATAGAAAGTATTTTGTGATGAAAGCCCTAGCCTATAAAAAACTGGCAGGGCTTTGATTATCGAGGTGTTGTTCATGTCGGCTAAAACAATTGTTAATCGTAAGGCACGCCATGAATATCATATTGATGAAACTTATGAAGCCGGTATTGCATTGTATGGCACGGAAATAAAATCTATCCGGGCCGGCAAGGCCAATCTTCAAGATAGTTATGCAAGAATTGAAAATGGCGAACTGGTGTTGTATAATATGCATATCAGCCCTTATGAGCAGGGCAACCGGTTCAATCACGAACCCAAGCGACCGCGCAAGCTATTAATGCACAAGCGGGAAATCATGCGATTGTTTGGCCAAACCAGAGAAAAAGGTTTTTCTCTGATTCCTCTTAAAGTGTATTTTAAAAATGGTAAATGGGCTAAAGTTGAGCTAGCCCTGGCCCGGGGCAAAAAACAGTATGACAAGAGGGAAGATATTGCTGCGAGAGATGCCCAAAGGGATATGGACCGGGCCATGAGGGATAGGCAAAGGCAGTAACATTTTTAATTATTTGGGGGCGAAATGGTTTCGACGGGGGAAGTTGTGGCAGGATAAGCGAGCCGGGGTTCCATCAGCCCGTTAAACGGTGGAACAGTTAATATAACTGCCAACGAAGATAATTACGCTCTAGCTGCTTAGTTGCAGCTAGCATCCCACCCGCACTTGCCTGTGGAGCGGATCCTGGGGTGTCATATGAGCAGGCTTACTCTTTAGCCAATTCTCGGAGGCTAACGGGGACATCCATCGAGATAGTTCCGGCGAAGCCTGATTGTGGGCGCCAACGGAGCGAAGTTTAAAACACAATCTATGCTCGTAGAAGGTCTTGTGGCTCTTCTTTCGGACGGCGGGTTCAACTCCCCCCGCCTCCACCAAAATTTGGAAATAAGTCAGCGAGTGTCTAAACAATAAAGCTCACTTTTATGGGTTTTTGGTTATAATGTAGGTCGCAAAAGCCGTAGTTCCTTGTGAAGTAAGGAACTACGGCTTTGTTTTTATGTCGTAAATGTTTATTATCATCAGATAGAGAGGGTAGAAGGATGGTGAATTTTTCTTGTATGACTATTGGGTGTTTATGGTTGTGGCCAGCTATGGGATCCCGGCGCACTGGGTAGATACTCATTTGGATCATTCAAATGGGACACTGTGAAGCATGGCCGGCTATATTTAATCAGAAAGAAAATGGAAAATTATTAATTTCTTCCTCTTGCACTCAAATGCTCGGGATTATTATTCAATAAACAAGTGGGGTCTATTGGTGTTAGTATTAAAATGAAACTTATTGCTAATAAAAAAAATATAGCTGGTTGATAATGCAACTGGGATCTATTGTATAAATTGTAATGTCCGGTAAATTAATGCCGGGACTGTCATAAACTCCTTGGCCTCAAGTGGAAGTTGTCTATTACAGTATCTCGACGCAAACTTCATTAATCGTGTCGATCTGGGGTTTCCGACAGATTCATGGGTCATAGGCAACTATCCGATGGTGCTTTACAGGATATGATTAATGAGTTTATTTCCTGTCTACCAGCATTTTTAAAGGGACGACTTCAACTTTCGTCCTGCGGAAGTTAAGGAAATAACATAAATAAAAATTGTTTGCTATAAATTTAGTAGCATGCTATGATATTAATATCAAGCTACTAAATTTATAGCAAAGGAGGTGTGCATATGCCAGTAATAACTATGAAAACTGGAAAAACCCTGCCCGACCAGAAAAAAGAGTTGATTGAGAAGCTTACTAAAGCTGCTGTTGAAGTAACATCTTTTCCTGCAGAAGCTTATACGGTTTTTATTGAGGAGTATGAAAATGAAAGCGTAGGTGTTGGCGGCCAGCCATTATCTGAAATGTCTAATAAGTAAGATCTCAAACGTCCTTCTCAAGAAGCTATCTCGGGAAGGATGTTTCACTATTTTAAAAACATCGGATTAAGGAGGCTATTATGTCAATACCAATTCCAGGAAAACCTGTTAGAGGATCTAAATCAGGAGTACCGATTATGGCTATTTTTGATTTGCTGGGTAGAACTTGGGCGATGGGGGTCATTTGGCAATTACAAAACGGTCCTTATACATTCAGAGAACTTCAGGAACGATGTGAGTCGATTTCCCCTTCTATTCTAAACAGCCGAATCAAGGAATTAAAAGAAGCTGGTATTGTAGAGCGAACACTTGATGGCTACCAATTGACTGAACGAGGTAATGAACTCACTAAACTATTACTAACATTTGGGGAGTGGTCAAAAATTTGGGCAAAGGAAGTGTTTAGCTTTACAGAATACGATTAAAAATACGGAGGAGGTAAAGTACATAAAAATGCCCTTTTGGTTCTTAAGGACCTGGCAGTCAACAACCAAGAGGGCATACCCACCATGAGTATGATAAATTTACCATATTTTTATCCACATTGCAAAGCGTGGACTAAACAAAAAGCAATGAATATGGGCCAAAGGCTTACCGTTAAATATCTTATGTATGGGCGGTGAGGTTGGGTAATATTGCTCTAGCCGGCTGAAAAGTGCCGGGTTTCATGCCGTTTTGTGCCTTGAGCAAAGCGAAAGGAATGGATATAAAGATGAACAAAACTTTTAATTGATGTTGGGTTCATTAAATTTATTTTTGACCAGTTCAAAGAAATTCCTTGTGTACTTTCTATAATGCTCCCATATAGTAAGACACAAAATTAAAAATGTAAGTTATACTGGAAACATGAAATTGGCAAGCAGCCAAGTGATATCGTTAGGGGTACGCTTGTGGAAAGGGATAATTTTGGAGTGGAAAAATGAACCGAAAAAGAGGTATAGCCGATGATCCAGGATATTGAACCAAGAGTTTTCCATAATGAATTTAAAAATAATAAGACGAGTCCGGAAGACTTGTTTCTGGCTTATCAGGGCGATACTGTCCTGATCCGGGAGGATAAGGATAAGCTGTGGTATCCGTCCTTTTCTGATTTCTCAATTAGTCACCCGAATTTGATGCGGGATGCACAGTTTTTATTTACCATTGATGAGATAAATTATTATCTGGTTGAAGAAGATGGACTTGATGAGGTTCTAGGCTGGACCTATGTGAGTACCAACCAATTTCTGTCGGAGAAAAAATACTGGCGATCCTTTGCCGGTGCGGTCGGCTGGCAAGTAAATCGCTGGTACAGCAATCACCGGTTCTGCAGTCGGTGCAGCAAACCACTTAAACGATCAGAAAAAGACCGTCTGCTCTACTGCGAAAGCTGTGGTTTGACAGTCTATCCCACCATTTCTCCCTGTGTCATCGTCGCGGTGCATGATGGGGACAGGTTGCTTTTGACCAAATATGCCAATCGTGAATATCGCAAATATGCGCTTATTGCCGGTTTTGCAGAAATTGGCGAAAGCCTTGAGCAGACAGTGCGCAGGGAGGTCATGGAGGAAGTGGGGCTGAAGGTTAAAAATATCCGTTATTATAAAAGCCAGCCCTGGCCGTTTACAGACATCATCCTGGCGGGGTTTTTTGCCGAACTTGATGGTGATGATACGATTCGTCTAGATGAGGATGAGCTGGCTATCGGAGTTTGGCTGCAAAGGGATGAGATTCCGGAGGCGGATTCTAACATTTCCCTGACCGGTGAAATGATTGAAGCCTTTAAGCAGTACTAAACAAAAAGTGTACTTACCGGCTGATTCTCATGTATGAGCTTAATGGCATCTCCCAAAAGCGGTGCTAATGACAGTATTTTTAGCTTATTAATCCTTTTGCTTTCCGGCAGGGGGATAGTATTAGTAACAATTACTTCCCTGATGGGCGCACGCGCAAGCCAATCCACGGCAGTGCCGCTGAACACAGGATGGGTGCAACCAGCGTATATATCCTCCGCCCTCTCATTTCATTTATCAGACTAATGTTACAGATATTTGTGATGCAACAAATACTATCAGCTGAAAGTGAGAACATTTTAATGTACGAGATTACACAAGAAAAATTAGCAACTTCTTTGACTGCCGACACAGTGGAAATCATTGAATTTCCGTCGTCCGACTTTCATGCCCACAAAATCGGGTGTCAATGGAAGTTCAAGCCGTTTTGTGCCTTGAGCAAAGCAAAGGAATGGATATAAATTTCTCGAAGTTTTTTTGAAAAAAGCATTGACTTAAAGTTTACTTTAAGTTGTAGAATCATATCGAACTCAATAATCAAAGTTGAACACAAACAATAATTCAATTCAATGAAGGAATTAAGATGAACAAAAATAGTGGCTTTCGCACAGTACTTTATTGGCAATAGCTATTTGGAACCAAAGAAGGGCTGGATGAAGAGCTGGCAGTTCGCTTCAGACTCCTGCATATGGAAGTAAAAAAAGGCGACAGTATCTGGTTAAGATACCAAATCGTCAAACAGAAATAAGAAACCGGAGGCAGACAATGAATTATATTACACTTAATAACGGTGTTCAAATGCCGATTTTGGGACTCGGTACATGGGATCTTCGGGGACGGGAATGTGAAGAAAGTATCCTTGAGGCTGTAGGATTAGGATACCAATTGATTGACACCGCGCAGATGTACGAAAACGAGCGTCAAGTCGGAAATGCTATTAAAAGATGCGGTGTTCCTCGCGAGGAACTGTTTATAACAACGAAAATATGCCGCCCCAACAACAGCTATCAAGGCACAAAATCAGCTATTGAAGTCTCATTGAAAGAGCTGCAGTTGGACTATATCGACCTGCTTTTAATTCACGAACCTTATCGAGAAGCACAGGAAATGTATAGCGCCATGAAAGAGGCCTATCAGAACGGAAAGATCAGAGCTATCGGCATTTCTAATTTCAATGCAAGATGGTATAGCGATTTTATCCTGGACTGTGGCGTGATTCCAGCAGTCAATCAGGTGGAGGCACACGTGTTTTTTCAGCAAAATAAGCTTCGTCAAAGGATGTCCGAGCATGGTACACACATAGAGGCTTGGAGTCCCTTTGCGGCGGGGAAAAACAACATTTTCGAGGATACAGTGTTGGCTGCCATCGGACAGAAATATAGAAAAACAGCAACCCAAATCGCCTTGAAGTATCTAGTACAGATGGGCTTTGCCGTGATTCCAAAAACCTCACATAGAAACAGGATGATTGAAAACATGGACATTTTTGATTTTCAGCTGATAGATGATGATATGAGCCGCATCAGAAAGCTGGATCAGGACAAGACCTTATTTGGATGGTACTGATGCAGTCGAATGACAGCACGAATTACGATAGCGTTAGAAGATGATCGTCTATGTAATTGAAGTGCTGGAACGGGAATTCATCTACTGCCGGTCCCACAATAGTGGACAGCAGATCAAGTACAGCATCTTTTTCGAGAAATCCTTCAGATGAACACCCCCTTGAAGCAAATGCACACCCCCACAATGAAATCGTTAAAAGATTGACTAGGGGTGTTCATTTGTATCATTTGATAGTAGAGTAGCCAAATGCAACGCGAGTTCACGCCGAATATAAAATTAAGGACCCTAGAAGGGGTCTTTTTTGTTATATCCGGCTTACTCGTTTTAATTCTCGCACTCGTTATTGGTCGGGTTAAGAAAATAGGCACGTTGGAACTAAACACAGTTGGGCAATAGGGAAGGGTTATCGCGGCAGCGATTTCATTCTTTTGCTGCAGGGATATACAAATAAATGCTTAAATATCCTAAAAATACTAAATAATCAAAAAGAAGTTTTATTAGTTTACCTGCAAATGAAGCTGGACAAGCTCAAGTCATTCATTATATTTTATTTCTTCAAGTTTCTTTCCTGTGCCTTTTGATAGCAATGTTTTGGCTACAATAAGCTTTCCTCCACTAATAAATCTTTTGGTAAACATTATAAAACCGTAACCGCCGTGGTTTGCAGTCCAGGCGGTCGCCGCAAACCTATACGATGGTCTTGCGCTAATGAGTGCCGTAACGCGGGAATGGTGAAGTGATAAGGGGAGAGCTGGCTGTTATTCAAGGGTGGAATGCTATTTAAAAGAATAGAATTTCTGGTAGGAATTGGGGTGATATTAATAATATTTTCCCTTACGCTATGTCCGACGTTAAAAGAATATACCGCCTCCTCAGGTCTTGATTAAAAGGAGAAATTTGTAGAAATACTGTGTGAGCGTTTGATAAAAGATATAAATACGCTAAAGATTCCGCACTTCAGGTTTCCATTATTCTAAACGAAAGAGAAACTGATTTTGCCATTGGTACGGTAGATTATGATAGGAAAATTGAAATTAGTAGTGCTCATGTGTTCAAGGCGGGAAGCATAACTAAAATCTATACAGCAGTTTTAATTATGAAGCTGATTGAGTGTGGAAATATTAGCCTGAATGGTACTATTGATAAGTGGTTTCCTGAAATTCCAAATTCGGATAAGATAACCATAAAAACCTTTTAAATCAAACCAGTAGAATATATAATTACACTGAAAATTATATATCTTGAGTAAAAATAACATTATTTCCTAACAAAGTATGGCAGACGGAAGAGATATATCAATTAATTGTTAAGGAAAAGCCGTATTTTGAACCTGGGCAGGATTATTATTATTCAAACTCCAATTATATACTGTTAGGATTGTTAGCAGAAAAAGTAACAGGCAAAAAGTATGAAACACTGCTTAACGAAGTAATTCTCCACAAGATAAACTTGCAGGATACATACCTTTTGCCTAATGATAAGTCACTAGAACTCCTTATTGCCGGGTAGGATAGGGACTACGTCCCTATAGGAACGCATAGAATTTCGCCAGCTAATAAGTCTTGGGCCAGTTACGGCTATTCAGCTGGAGGCATGGCATCAGATACAAAGGGATGTAGTAAGCTCCTTAAGTGCATTATTTAACTTTAGAATATTAGAACGGCAAACTGTTGAAAAAATGCAGGTATTTCAAAATTTTAAAGATCCCGATATCCCAGAACAAACAGGTTATGGATTGGGTTTAAGAAGATTGGTGATAGAACAAGACACATTAATTGCTCATACCGGTACGATACCTGGTTTTGGGGGGGCTGCTTTTTATTGTCCGGAGAAGGGTTATTATATTGCAATTTTAGGGAATATATCCGCCATGAATCAACCCTATATATTAAGAACAATAGTCATGACGATCCATAAAATTGGTCAATAATTTGCGCACTACTTCATATAAATCTGTGTTCCCGTGGCACGAGGGGCAAGTGTTTGAGGCGTGAGCTCACACCCCTGGGCTTCATTCCGGCAGTGACCAACTTGCTAGAGCCTGACTTAGTAGCTAGTAAGGTTTGACCATTGCCTTGAGGCTGGCGGGTATAGGTTATATGAAAATGGTGTGTCCGGCAAAAGAAAGGAGATTGAGTTAATATGAAAAGTAAGAATGCTCTAACCAATATTAGTGCGGCAAAAGCTACTGCTTCTATTTTTGGCTTATTGGCAGGGCTGGGCGGTCTCACTCATGGTGTAGGTGAGGTCTTGCAGGGCAATGTAGCTTCGGAAGAACTGTGGATATATTCCTGGACTCAAGGGCCAATCGCTACCAATATGGGGGGTGAGCCGGGAATAACCATTATTCCTAACCTTTTGATAACAGGGACTCTTACACTTATTGTTTCTCTGCTAGTCATTACATGGGCAGTTGCTTTTGTTCAAAGAAAGAGCGGAGGTTGGATCCTGACTTTCCTTTCGATCATAATGCTCCTTGTGGGTGGGGGTATCGGACCTCCAGTAATGGGCATTCTGGCAGGTGTAGCCGGGTCTGGGATTGAGGCACCTTCAACCTGGTGGCTTAAACATCTTCCCATTAACATTCAAAAATTTATTGGTACATTATGGCCGTGGATTTTTGGCATTGCTGTAATAAACGGCGTGTTTCTAGTGATCGGCTCACTGATCCTGGTGTATTTCTTCGATTTTAATAACCCCCAATTGTTCACCAACAGCTTTTTCTTTGCTGCTATCTCTCTGCTCTTGATGATCTTTTCAGGACGTGCGTATGATATGCAGAAGAGATCTGATATGTCTAGAACAATGATGGGGTAACAAAGAGAAACTTGTTTTTTGCGGTCTTTGATTAGGCTAAAAGGGTTTGCCATTCTTTCATTATAGATGGGGAGAATGTAGATATTGAGCTGGGACAGACTATTGGAATTCCTATGATGGATGATTCAACGCCAATGAATATACCGGCTTTAATAAAAGAGAAGGAACAAGAAATCTAATAAGGTGTTAATTTTTTGGATACAATATTTCCCCCGCCTCTACCAAATTAACTACCATCTATTGATAAAATGAATTTTATCGGTGGGTGGTTTTATTTTGCCCTGAGAAGGCTTGAACCAAGGGACTCCCGAAAGTTTTTCGGGGGTCCCTTGTGGGCACAAGAGGCGCTATGTGACTGGTCAGATATCGACACCGAATTAGATGAGTTGCAGCGGGAAATTGAAGTTGTTGTGGAGCTTTCAAGAAAGGTAATCTACGAAAACGCCCATACTGTAATTGATCAGGATGAGTGGTATGAACGGAACAATAGCTATCTAGAGAGACACCGCAAGGCCCCAGAGCGTGTATCCGAACTTGAAAGCCTGAAGCGCGAACGGCAAAGCAAAAGTCTCATGATTGAGGGCTTTGTTCAGAATCTTGAAGGCCAACAGGAAGCGCTCGAGGAATTTGATGACAGGCTTTGGATAGTGGCAATCGAGACCGTAACTGTTCAACAGGATGGGAAATTGTATTTCGTGTTTAAGGATGGTACAAAATTTACTAAATAGAACAGAACGTTATCAAGAGTTAAAGTCTATACTTCTATAAAAACCCCAAGACAGTGCAGTTAAATTGCTATCATCTTTGGGTTTTCTATATTGGGAATTGTTTTCAATCCCACCTCTACGACTGTTCGACCTTAATCCATTGACGACCGAACTAATTCTTTTTTAAAAAAATATAAAACACCTATTGACTTAGAGCTAACTCCAGGTATTAGACTGCATTTATGAATACATCAGCCGATTAAAGCTGGGAAGTAATATAATGAAAAAACCTATATTGATTGCATACTTTCCCTGTTCAGATAACGGCCTTTAACTGGAGGTATAGAAAATGGATTAAAAGGTTTTGAATAATAGTGTTGAAATGCCGGTTCTCGGCTATGGTGTCTATCAGGTAGACCCGGCTGAATGCGAGCGCTGCGTACTGGATGCTATATCCGTGGGCTATCGTTCTATCGATACCGCACAGGCTTACCACAACGAGGAAGGTGTTGGAAACGCCATTGAAAAATGTGGCGTGACACGTTCGGAATTGTTTATTACAACTAAGGTCTGGATTTCAAACGCTGGCTATGAAAAAGCAAAAGCGTCCATATCGGAATCATTGAAAAAGTTAAAAACGGACTATATCGACTTGTTGTTGATCCATCAGCCATTCAATGATTACTATGGTACTTACCGTCCATGATGGAAGCTTACAAGGAAGGTAAAATCAGGGCTATTGGAGTCAGTAATTTCTATCCGGACCGATTGATTGATTTCTGCCAGTTCCAGAAGGTTATTCCTGCCGTCAACCAGGTTGAGACTCATCCATTCCAGCAGCAGAAAGCCGCGCATGAATTCATGAAAAAATATGGCGTGCAGCACGAGTCATGGGGACCCTTTGCTGAGGGCCGTAAGGATATGTTTACTAATCCAGCTATCAAGGTAATCGGCGATAAGTATAGTAAATCTGTTGCTCAGGTTATTCTTCGATTCCTCATTCAAAGTGATGTTGTTGTGATTCCAAAAACTACGCATAAAGAACGTATGGCCGAGAATTTAAATGTGTTTGATTTTAGCCTGAAAGAAGAAGATATGAAGGCGATCGCCTCTTTGGATACACAGGAGAGCGCATTCTTCTCACACTATGATCCTGCGACGGTCGAATTAATTACTGGGCTTTCGTAAATAGTGAGGGAGACAGAACATGAAGGTTCTATTAGTATTATGCGGACGCTGGCACGAAACATGTAAACATGGCTTGGTTTCTCAAATACAAGGAAGCCGGTATAAAAGGCGGTGTTTCCTTTCCAACACGCGAGGAGCGTATATTCACAAATTTTATCCGGTAAGAGCGAAAGGAGGTTTTCTGTATGGACAGAATTAAGAAGAATTTCGGCTTCGGCTGTATACGCCTGCCGATGAAAAATGGAGAGGTCAATACCGCTGAGTTCTCGGCCATGGCAGACGCTTTTCTGGATAACCGATTCAGCTATTTCGATACCGCACACGGCTATCTTGGCGGAAAAAGTGAAACTGCACTAATAACATGCCTTACGAATCGGTACCCCCGAGATCGTTATGTCTTGACCAACAAGTTAACTAATTTCTACTTTAAGCAGGAGTACGGATAGCCGACCGTTTTTCGAAAGCCAGCTTGCGGCTTGCGGTGTGGATTATTTCGATTTCTATCTCATGCATGCCCAAGGCGTTGAAAACTTCGCCTTCTTCAAGCGATGCCGGGCCTATGAAACCGCGCTGGAGTTTAAGGCGGAAGGTAAAATCCGACACTTTGGTATCTCATTCCACGACAAGGCGGAGGTACTTGAACAGATTCTGACCGAATATACACAAGTCGAGGTCGTACAGATTCAATTTAACTATGTGGATTACGACGATCCCGTTGTTGAGAGTTGAAAGTGTCTGGAAATCTGCCGCAAATTCGGAAAGCCGGTTATTGTCATGGAGCCGGTCAAGGGCGGCAACTTGGCCAACCTCCCTGAGGACGCCAAGGCAGTTTTTGATGCTCTCCATGGCGGAAGCCCGACCAGCTACGCTATTCGTTACGCTGTTGGGTTCGAGGGTATTATGATGGTACTCTCTGGTATGAGCGACATTGCGCAAATGATGGATAACATCAGCTTTATAAAAGACTTCTGCCCTCTCAACGATGAAGAGTTATCCGCCGTTGAACAGGTACGTGAAATTTTTAAAGCTAAGAATATGATTCCCTGTACCGCCTGCCGCTACTGTGTAGACAGCTGCCCGGAGCACATCGCAATTCCTGACTTGTTCGCCTGTATGAACGCTAAGAATATGTTCCACAACTGGAACACAGACTAATTACTATAACCAGGTTTATACCAAGAATAACGGGAAAGCCTCTGACTGCATTCAAATGCAGTAAATGTGAAAAGGCCTGCCCCCAGCACCTCCCAATCAGAGAACTGCTGGTGGGTGTGGCTAACGAATCTGAACGAAAATAAGGAGATTATGAAATATGAGTAAAATACTAACTGTTTACTATTCCCGCAAGGGTGAGAACTACTGGAATGGTAGCATCCGCAATCTGAAGAAGGGCAACACCGAGGTCGTCGCGGAAATGATCCAGAAAGCCGTGGGCGGCGATCTGTTCGAGGTGGAAACTGTTAAAACCTATTCCGCCGACTACACCGCCTGCACAGAGGAAGCAAAAGCAGAGCTGCGAGCGAAGGAACGCATCGCAGTAAAAAACTTCAAGGACGATCTGGAGGACTATGACATTATTTTTGTAGGTTACCCGAATTGGTGGGGTACCATGCCTATGGTCATGTTTACCTTTCTGGAGCATTATGATCTATCCGGCAAAAAGATCGTTCCGTTCTGCACCCACGAGGGCAGCGGCATGGGTGGGAGTGAACGCGACTTGAAAAAGATCTGCACCGGAGGCATTGTCATGCCTGGGCTTTCCATTCATGGTGCGGAGGCTGCACAGTCTGAGAGCAAGGTAGCCACCTGGGCGGAGAAAATGGTGTGATATATGGAGCGGACATTCAAATTCACGATTGACGATGTCGTTGATCACGCAAAGATGGTCAATAATCCGCTGGTCGAAAAAATTACCGCCATGTGTCCGTTCGAAGCGCACTACGAACGGTATGCAGAGCACGAATATTTTACACGCCTGCCAAATAGGGCGAGTCAGGACGGTTGCGAACTGACGCATACGGCTTATAAGAATCAGGTGTTTTACTTCCAGGGTTGGAATGCTTTCACCATCCTGTTCAGCGACTTCAACACCGCGCCATTTGACGTGGTGCATCTGGGTGACATGGTGGAAGATGTTGTTCCGCAGCTAAAGCATTCGGGTGCTATGGTCCGTATTCGTTGCGAAGTGGAGGAATAAGCTATGCCAATTACAGAAAACACAAAAAAACTTCATGAAAGAATGTTCCCCGGTTATGTCTCGAAATTCTTTGAGACCGATCCGGAATTCATAGAGCTCTTTGACAACTTCGCCTTTGATGAAGTTGTGAACAGCGATGATCTTGACGACCGCACCCGGATGATGGCGATTTTGGCAACCCTAGTAGGCTGTCAGGGTGTTGATGAATTCAAAGCGTTGCTGACTGCGGCATTGAACCTTGGTGTTACACAAGTGGAGATAAAGGAAATTGTATATCAGGCAGTTGCATACTTAGGAATCGGAAGGGTTTTCCCCTTTTTGAAGGCAACGAACGATATGCTGACCGCGCGAGGTGTTGAACTACCTCTGCCACCGCAGTCCACCACAAATTCAGAAACTCGTTTAGCAGCCGGAATTCAAGCTCAGGTAGACATTTTCGGAGAAGGCATGAATGATTTTTGGAAATCCGGCCCGGAAGAAAGCCGTCATATCAATCATTGGTTGGCTGACAATTGCTTTGGTGATTACTACACCCGCTCGGGGCTTGACTACAAGCAGCGTGAAATGGTCACATTTTGTTTTCTGGCCGCACAAGGCGGCTGTGAGCCGCAGCTCGTCAGTCATGCGGCAGTGAATATCAGGATTGGTAATGATAAAACCTTTCTTATCAAGGTCATTTCACAATGTCTTCCATATATCGGCTATCCCCGTAGTCTGAATGCACTTCGGTGTGTCAATGAAGCATGCAAATAAGGGGAACTTAACAAGGAAAACGAGGTAAGACATGACGAGACCTTTTATTATATGTCACATGGTAACATCGTTGAACGGGAAGGTCACCGGTGGTTTTCTAGAAAAAAGCGAATACAGCGGTTCCATCGAGACCTATTACCAGATTCACAAAAATTACGATGCGGATGGCTTCATATGTGGACGCATCACAATGGAAGGTAGTTTTCCGCAACCGTCTCTCCAGCTAACTGAGTATGAAGGACCAGCTATCGACAGGAATGATTTTATAGCAGAAAAAGCTGCATTTTATGCAGTGGCCGTTGATCCACACGGGAAATTATTGTGGAATGATCGCGTCATTTCCGATTCGGATGAAGGATATGATGGCGCGCATATCATCGAAGTACTGACAGAACAGGTATCCGATGCTTTCCTGGCCCACTTGCGTTCCAAAGGTGTTTCGTATGTTTTTTCAGGCAAAGATACGCTCAATCTGGAGCAGGCTGTCCAAAAACTCAAGAGCTTATTTGGTATTGATAAGCTGCTTCTGGAGGGCGGCGGTATCGTCAATGGCTCATTTCAAGAGGATGGCTTGATTGACGAAATCAGCCTTGTAGTAATTCCAGCAGTAGAGACATCAGAACAAGCAATCCCGTTATTTCAAACAAGCAAGTATACATCTGCAGATGCAAAATCAGCTGCTTTTCAGTTGAAAGCTGCAGAAAAATTAGACAGCGGCAGCATATGGCTGACCTATCGAAAGAATCAGGAGGAATAAACATGTATAATTTTACTTTTCAAAACACAACAAAAATCTACTTTGGTGAAAATCAGCTTGAGCATTTAGGAGATGAACTAAAACAATATGGCACTCGTGTACTGCTGACTTATGGCGGCGGTTCCATCAAGAAAATCGGTCTTTATGACAAGGTTATGGATGAGTTGAAAAGTGCCGGGTTAACTGTTTTTGAATTGTCCGGCATTGAACCCAACCCCCGTCATACAACTGTCAATAAAGGCGCAGACATCTGTAAAAAAGAAAAGATTGATGTACTTTTAGCCGTGGGCGGAGGCTCAACCATCGACTGCACAAAGTTTATTGCTGCCACTGCTTTTTACGAAGGAGATAGTTGGGACCTGGTGACTCAGAAAGCACCTATTACCAAAGCGCTACCCGTCTTTTCGGTATTGACACTGTCTGCCACCGGATCGGAAATGGACTCAGGAGGAGTCATCAGCAACATGGATACTAATGAAAAATATGGCTTTTTGCATCCTCTGCTTCAGCCAAAAGTATCCTTCCTCGATCCGACCAACACCTATTCCGTCAGTGCTTTCCAGACTGCCTGTGGCGGAGCGGATATCATGTCACATGTTTTTGATATATTTTATTTCACCAAGTATCCCAAAATGGATATGATCGACCGTGTCATGGAAGATGTCATTAAGACTGTTATCAAATATGCACCAGTCGCTGTCAAGGAACCCACCAATTACGAGGCAAGAGCCAATCTCATGTGGGCAGCCTCTTGGGCCTTGAACGGTTTTCTGCAAACTGGCGGATTTCAGGCGGCCAGCTGCCATAACATGGAGCATGAGCTTTCAGCTTATTATGATATTACCCATGGCCTTGGTCTTGCCATTCTCACGCCACGTTGGATGGAGTATATTCTGGATGAAACCACTGCACCTCAATTCAAAAAGTTCGGTATCAATGTATTCGGTGTCGATGCCTCCCTTTCCGATATGGAAGGTGCGAAAAAGGCGATCAGCAGCTTGAGTGAATTTCTGTTCGATACCCTTGGCCTGCAGAGGACACTGACCGAAATCGGCATTGATGAAAGACACTTCAAGGCTATGGCTAAGAATGCCTGTGGTGGTGATGTCATGCATGGTTATAAGTCTCTGACACCTGAAGATGTGGAGAACATTTACAGGATGTGTTTGTAAGGAGGATTCTATGAATGCGATGAAAAAAGAAGTCGTGATTTTGACTGGCGCTGGACAGATCGGCATGGCGATCACCAGAAGAATGGGCTATGGGAAAAAAATCGTCATCGGTGATAAAAAGCCGAAAAATGCTCAGGTAATTGCTAAAATTATGAATGATGCGGGCTTTGATGTTATTGCAGTGGAAATGGATATCTCCTCCCGTGACTCAATAAAAATATGATTGCAGAAGCGCAGAAATCCGGCGATATCTCCATGCTGATCAATGCTGCTGGTGTTTCTCCCAGTCAAGCTCCTATCGAAGCTATATTGAAAGTTGACCTATATGGCACCGCCGTTCTTCTGGAAGAAGTCGGCAAGGTCAAAAAGCCAGGTGGAGTTGATGTGACGATTTCCAGCCAGTCCGGTCATCGGATGCCTGCATTGAACGTTGAAATTGATGAACTATTGGTAACAACGCCCACAGAGGATTTGCTCTCTTTGGAAGTTCTGAAGTCTGAGAACATCCGCGATACCCTTCACGCTTATCAGATGGCCAAACGCTGCAATGTAAAGCGCGTGATGGCCGAGTCAGTCAAGTGGGGCGAAAAGAGTGTGCGTATCAATTCTATTTCACCGGGATTATCGTTACGCCGCTGGCTATCGATGAGTTCAATGGTCCCCGTGGTGACTTCTACAAAAACATGTTTGCAAAATGTCCAGCAGGCAGGCCTGGTACTGCGGATGAGGTTGCCAATGTGGCAGAACCGCTGATGAGTGACAGGGGCGCATTTATCACCGGCGCTGACTTTCTGATCGACGGTGGCGCGACAGCATCTTATTATTACGGTCCTTTAAAACCTCAGACATAATGGCAACATCGCTAAAAATGTAAGGTTAAACATAAATGGAGGGACTATAATGGATAATATTTTTCCGAAGGGAGCTCCTCTTCCTGAGCAATTTTCAAAATATTTCATAGGTACAGCTTACCTTAAAATGCTCACAACAGCTGGTGTACCAATTGGCAATGTAACCTTTGAGCCGGGCTGCCGCAATAACTGGCATATTCATCATAAGGGTGGCCAAATTCTACTGGTTACCGGCGGACGTGGTTGGTATCAGGCCTGGGGAGAACCGGCCCGGGAATTACATCCTGGAGATGTTGTGGAAATTCCTGCCGAAGTTAAGCACTGGCATGGCGCTGCTAAGGACAGCTGGTTTTCTCACCTTGCCGTTGAGATACCTGCGGAAGGCGGGTCTAACGAGTGGCTTGAACCAATATCTGACGAGGAATATAAAAAACTTGCATAACGTAAGGAGGTGAAACGGCGATATGACGATCTCTGAAGTAGCGAAAAAATACGAATTGACGGCTGATACCTTGCGATATTATGAACGGGTTGGCTTGCTGCCAAACGTACAACGTACATCCGGAGGAATAAGGGACTATTCTGAAGAAGATTGCCGTTGGGTTGAATATATCAAGTGTATGCGTTCTGCCGGAGTTTCTGTAGAAACGTTGATTGAATATGTCAAACTGTTTCATCAGGGTTCGGAGACGATTTCTGCACGTAAGAAACTTCTCCTTGAGCAGCGGGAGCAGATTGTGGCAAGAATTAACGAGATGAACGAGGTACTGGCAAAATTGGACTGGAAGTTGGACGGATATGAGGAGAGAATGCTTAAATTCGAAGAAGAAAACTTTAGAAAATAATTAGTTTGCATACCCCCTATCCCATTAATTGGAGAATAATTATATTTTCACAAGAAAACTGTACGCTTGAACAAGAGGCGGCCTGCAACTGATCGGGCCATTGGCTTTGGACTGAAAATCACTGAAGTTCTGGTCGGTGGAACGGTTTGGCTTCGCTATACAGTATAAAAGAATTATTGAAAATCAGGAGGCAAAGAAATGTCTGAATACTATATTTGCAAATTGAACGAAAATGTGAAGCGCACCCATGTATCTTACAAGAATCGCTACGGAATAGTAATGGCCGGAGATCTGTATACGGCCAAAGATCTGGATGCGAGCAAGAAATACCCCGCTCTCATCGTAGGGGCTCCCTACGGCGGTGTGAAGGAACAGGGCCCCAGTGTTTATGCTAACGAGCTTGCCCAACGTGGATTTATTGTTCTGACCTTTGATCCGTCCTTTATGGGTGAGTCGGAGGGTGAGCCGAGACGCGTTTCATCTCCGGACATTTTTACGGAGAGCTTCAGTGCCGGAGTGGATTATCTCGGGCTTCAGAGCTTTGTTGACCGAGAAAAGATTGGTGCGATCGGCATCTGTGGTTCTGGTGGTTTTGCATTGTCTGCGACGCAGATGGATACCAGGATCAAGGCCGTTGCAACAGCGTCCATGTATGACATGACTACGGCCAGCCGCCTGGGGATGGATCAGTCTGCTCTTCAGGAGGCAAAGGAAAAATTGTCTAGGCAAAGATGGATAGATGCGGAGAATGGCTATCCAGAGTATATCCCTTTCTTCCCCGAAACACCGCTGGATGAAGTGCCAGCCGATTTGGAGGAGCCTACTGCTGAGTGGTTCCGATTCTATGCCGTCAAGAGAGGACACCATCCCCACGCAAGAGGCGGATTTACAACCACAAGCAATCTGGCATTCATGAATTACAGATTACTCGATTACATTGATGAGATATCACCGAGACCGATTCTGTTTGTTATGGGCGACCGGGCACACTCAAAGTTCTTCAGCGAAAATGCCCACGCTGCTGCGAAGGCACCAAAAGAACTTTATATAGTTGAAGATGCAGAGCACATTGATTTGTATGATCGCGTGGATCGAATTCCATTCGATAAACTGGAAACCTTCTTTAAAGAAAACCTAAAATAAATTCCGATTATACGCAAGAAGCCATCCAGCCCGAATTGAGGCCATAACAATGAGAATCGAAAATAAGATGTCTCATGATGGTTTATTAATGTAATGCACACCCTGAAAACTGCACACCCCCTATCCTGCAAATCGTTTGACATTAGATAGGGGGTGTGCAGTTTATCAATTTGTTGTACTTTAGCCAATAGTATCCAAAAAGAGATTTAAAGAAATTTCAACTTGGTTTTCATAGACGACTACCTGATTTCTTGTTAAATTTCCAACCATTGCGGAGCCGCATTTACCGCATCTAACTTTCCCACTAAGTAGATAGTTCAATATAGCCTTTTGCCTTGCTCTTTCACCGTAGCGTTTTCTTGAATTCATTATTGCTTCAACATTGCGGAATAACTTTTCATCAATAATTCTTGGTTTTCCTTGGGTATACGGATAATTTCAGTATCATCTTTATTTTTATGGTTATTTCGTTTGCCGTTAATTTTTACCCTTAAGGTTTAACATGGTCATACCCTCTTTTAGCATTGTAAGAATACCCTGATGTGGGTCATCTATACCGCTTAAAGCTGAGTATGATGTTGCATAACCCATTGCAGATGCTATTAATGTCTCCATTTTTGTACTTTTTAAAATCATTATCCTTATAATAAGCTGAAATAACATCATGGTTTTAAAAAAGCTTCATGGGATAGATTTTGTTTCGATTTTGGACGGGCATTGTAGGTCAAGATATTTTTTTATAAAAATAAAGACAAGCACATATTCCTTTTGATAATGTATAAATACCAAAAAGCATGACAAGGAAATTGATTTTATGGATTTCATTTATTATTGAGAATTCTGCCATGGATTATAATAAGTTTAAAAAGAAATAAAAGATGATTTATTTAAAACCGGAGCAATTATGGGAGGTAGATTTATGGAAAAGGGATTTATGCATTTTATCAATCAGGTTCCGCCGGAGGAATACAGAAAAGTAAAGGTAGAGACATATACCGATGCTGATATAATTGTTTTCAGGCCTTCATCATACCTTATAGGAATGAAAACATATATTAGGGATTATCACTTTGTTTTTCCTGTCTGCACACCACCTCCCATTAAGGTAGGAAAGCATGAATACCAGTGTGGAAAGGGTAGGATTGCGATGATTGCACCGGATACAATTATCACATGTAACAAATATGCACCTACACATCCGTATATTGCAATGAACATTAAAGAAGATTTTCTTCACGAGGTTGCATTAAGTGCTTTTGGGAAAATTATAATAAACAGCTCTTCATTGGTAAATACCCCTTACAGTTCAAAGCTCATCAGCCTTATCAACTATTTCGGAGAGGAATTGGAGAACTATAATGAAAGCTGCAAGCTGATGCTTCAAAGCATAAGTATGCAGATAGCCATTCAAATATTAAGAGAAACAGGTAACGACAGTCTGATGAAGAATAATAAGCCTGCAGATGCTTATAATTACTTAAAAATAGCAAAGGAGTATATGCGTGCACACTTTAATGCAAATATTAAAATTGAGGACATATGCAAGCATATACATATAAGCCCTTATTATTTCATGCACATGTTCAAGGAACAGACAGGCAGAACACCACATGAATTTCTTTTAGCCCTGAGACTTGAAAAAGCCGAGGAAATGTTAAAAAACGGGAATTATTCCATTGAAGAGGTCGGTACAAGTTGTGGATTTGTAGATGCAGCACATTTTTCCAAAGCCTTTAAGCGCGCAAAAGGAATAACGCCGTCAAGATACAAAAGAATATACTTCATTTTTTAAGTACTATTCAACACTTGATTCTATATAATACCACTGATTAAGTTTTCGCATTACTGCGTTGTCATCGGATTAAACATCCGTGTATTCATATCTCCTCCGCCTTACCTTGGGGAACAATTTTTTAACGCTAATACAAGCTTTATGTACATAAAACAAAGCAGTTTTTTACAAAAAAATTGGACAGTTTTGGACAGTTTTTGTTAGACAATAATGGTAGACTCTGGCTGAGTATTAAAGTCCATATGATGTAAATCGGATAGGGCTTTATTAGGGAGGAATCATTTTGTCTACATGTAAAAAAGGTATGGCAGTTTTGCTGATTATTATCGTTATGTTTCAATTCGTATTGTTTCCGGATAGTAAAAATGTTTACGCATCAAATAATATAGTTGTCTTAAGGGCAGAGGGGGAAACAAACGGATATTTAAAAGTTTATGCCGATGTAGGTAAAGGACCGGAGGAAATCGGGTTACTGGGTTTTGGCAGATGTATCGGTGATTTATCCGTTAATCTTAAGGATTGCATAGATTATAAGGATAATATACGGATTTATATAAATAAATCCGGTGGAGGTGCCGCTTACCTGGATTATGTTTCAATTGGCGGAATTACACCTTTAAATGATTTTGGAGATAAAACAGAAACAGAAAAGCTTTCCGTTAAGGATAATGATTTGATTTCAATACCTGGGGGTGGTCTTGAGTTATTGCTTGACCGGTTACCCGGCAATGGGATAATGAAAATATCGGCACGTATAGAGCCGGTGGAAATAAGCAAGGAGCCTTTTCAATTCCCTCTTTCCAACATGTACAAGGATATAAACTCCCATTCCGAGTTTTATCATTATGAATTAAATACATCAGTAGGAGCAGTCTCAATAGACGGAAATATTGACGAAGCTGATTTGATGAAGCCTTTTGTCAAGGAATATGCGGCTACCGGCTCAGGTCATCCAGAGGGTTACATTTACATATGGGTGCTTAACGATAACAAGAACCTGTATGTATTATTTGATGCTACCCCTGATAATACAATGGATGGGGACGAGGATTATGCCAAGGTTTACATAAACACTCCAGAGGGTGTAAGGGAATTCAAGTCTTCAATGGAGGAAACACAATGGGGTACTCCGGGATTTATATATACAGGAAGGGTTAATTACCAGCACAAGGTATATGAATTTAAAATACCTTTTGCACAGATAGGAATTGATGAGCCGGATGCATCGGGTAATATAGATATTGCCTTTGGAGCATACGGAACCATGGCCCCACTGGACCAGGCATCCTTTACTTCCATGGACAGCTGTTATATAGGAGGTCAGCCTTATGCTGCGGTAGTTGATGATTTTGACAGGGATGGCAACCTTGATATTGTATCAACCAGATCCGTACAGAACGCCATAGGGGTAATACTTGGAAAAGGAAACGGAACCTTTCAGGACTGCCTGTATTATGATGTAGGCTATAGTAGCATATGGGTAACTTCCGGTATGTTCAATCCGGATAGCTACCCTGACCTTGCGGTTACAATAAGCAATGCATGTGTGATAATGATTAATAATGGTGACGGCAGCTTTACAAAAGGTAACAGCTACAATACGGGGACTTCTCCGAATACTGTTTTGAGCGGAGATTTTAATAAGGATGGAAATGCAGATCTTGCAGTCTCAAATCGCAGTTCTAATAATGTAAGCATCCTTTTGGGAAATGGTGACGGCAGCTTTACCTTTTCCGGTGATTATGCCGTGGAAAGCTCGCCGGGAAGAATGGCACTGGGAGATTTCAATGGAGACAATAACAGTGATATTGCCGTAGTCAGCAAGGATTATGGTTTTAAAGGAGTTTCAATTCTTATGGGCTTGGCAGACGGAACCTTTAATGTGGCAGAGACTCACCCTGCAGGAAGTTATCCCCTTGGTATTGTTTCTGATGACTTTAACGATGATGGCAAGTCTGATTTAGCAGTAACCAATTTCAGCTCATCATTTGACGAATTGAATATTGTATATGGGCTTAACAGGGAAAACGACATATCCTCCTTCAGCGAATTTTCTTATGAGGTTCTTTACGGGGCATGTGGTATCGCCGGCGGAGATTACAATTGTGACGATAAGCCCGATATCGCAGTTGCAAACAGGTACAGCAATAAGGTTTCCATACTTAAGGGATCATATGGTATGTTCCACTTCAGGCAGGATTTTTCTGTGGGAGAATCCCCGGTTAATCTTGTGTCAGGGGATTTCAACAATGATGGCAAGGATGACCTTGCTGTTGTGAACAATGGGGATGGAAGCATTTCAATACTGATCAACGGAGAACAGGATACAACACCCCCACAGTGGCCTGCAGAGAGCGTTGTAAACGCAGATGAAATCGGAGTAAACGCAATTACGCTAAGCTGGACCGAAGCAGCGGATAATGTTGGAGTGATAGGTTATGAAATACACGTAGACAGCAATTGTGAATATACGGTAACTGATTCAGTATACGAGGTTACGGGGCTTCTGGCAGAGACGGAATACAGCTTCAAGATTGAGGCCGTGGATGCTGCCGGTAACCGGACAGATAATGGTCCCGGCATTATAGTAAGCACATTGAATGAATCAACACCTGACGGAGCCGCAAAGCTGGAAAGAATAAGTGTTCCCCAAATACCGGAGCTGGGTGAGGAAGGAGATCTGGACAGTTATGGGGCTGCAGTCAGCTCTGATGGGAGATATGTTGCCTTTTCGTCTTCGTCAGGTAATCTTGTTGAAAATGATACCAATGGTATGGGGGATGTTTTTCTATATGACAGAGATGAGAAGGAAATAATGAGGGTAAGTGTATCTTCAGACGGTACCGAGGCAAGTTTTGGAATATCAGACTCCCCAAGCATAAGTGGGGACGGAAGATATATAGCGTTTGGATCTTCTGCCTTTAATCTTGTATCCGGGGATGTTAACGGTAATTATGATATATTTGTATATGATGCACAGACAGGTGAAACCAAACTGGCAAGTATGACTTCAGACGGAATACAGGGTAACGGGAGCAGTAATAATGGAGTAATAAGTACAGACGGAAGATATGTTGTATTTTGCTCTACTTCTACCAATTTTGTATCGGAAGATACCGACAATATATCGGATATATACATTAAAGACATGGGAACAGGAACTCTTGAACTTGTGAGTAAAAATTCAGGCCAGGCATGCTTTCTTCCCGATGTAAGCGGCGACGGAAGATATGTTGTATACAATTCCAGGGACGGTTCGATTGTTGACGGTGATACAAACAATCTGGATGATATTTTTTTGTACGACAGGCAAACGGAACAGACAACAAGGATAAGCGTAGATTCAGATGGAGATCAAGCGGTTGGAGGGGATAGCAGCTATGGCAGAATAACTGCAGATGGGGAATATGTTGTTTTCAGATCTTTAGCAGTCAATCTTGTGGAAAATGATAATAACGAAAAGTCAGATATATTTGCACATGATGTCGAAAACGGCATAACTGAAAGAGTTAGCTTGACAAGCAATGGAGAAGAGTGCAGCGGCAATTGTACCCTGCCCGACATCAGCGATGACGGAAGGTATATTACTTTTGTTTCGAATGCAGATAACTTCTGTGAAAATGATAGCAACAGCAGCGATGATGTTTTCCTCCACGATATCCTTACAGGAGAAACTACTTGCCTTAGCTTAAATAAAGACGGCGCTGCGGGAAACGGAGACAGCAGTGGTTCCTGTATAAGCGATGACGGCAGATATATTGTATTTAATTCAGTTGCAGGCGACCTGATTGATAATGATACCAATGGAGCATTCGACATATTTTTATACAGTAATTTTAACATATCAGGAGAAGAGGATAATTCACCTCCCCAGTGGAATGATGACAGCATTGTATATGCGTTTCCTGTCACATCATCCGGTGCGGTTATTACATGGTCTGACGCGATGGATGAAAGCCTGATAAAAAAATACAGGATATATGTCAATGGAGTTTTTATAACCGCAGTTGACGGAGAAACAAATACATATGAATTGACGGAATTGAGCTCAAGTACCGAATACAGCTGTCAGATACAAGCGGTTGATGAATTTGATAACGAGAGTGATGACGGGCCTGCTGTTATTTTTACGACACCCGGGATCAGCCAGTCTGCACCTGTCGCAGATGCAGGAGGACCTTATGCAATAAACTGGGGAGATTCACTGCTGCTGGACGGATCAGCTTCTTACGACCCTAATGCTGCGGAGGGCGACAGCATAGTAAGCTATAAATGGGATATAAACAATAACGGGATGTATAATGATGCTTCGGGAGCAACAGTCAGCTTAACCTGGGAGCAGCTTCAATCAATATACGGTGCTGCCGGAATTACTCTGCAATCTGCCGATCCCGGTACTAATGTACCCTTTTACCAGGTAAATCTTATGGTAACCGATGCAACAAACAGAAGTTCTACTGCTGTAACATCATTGCATATTTACGATCCAACTGTTTTGCCATTAACAATCTCACAGTCTGAGAACGTTATACACTCCGGGGATACGCTGCAGTTTACAGCTTCGGAAGCAGTGGAGTGGTCTGTTCGGCAGGTTCCGGGAGTGGATGTTGGCAGTATAGACGCCAATGGGTTATATACAGCACCCGACCGGGTGCCGCCTTCCGGCAAGGTCTGCATATATGCCGAATCACTTAGCGATCATGAGAGGGTTATGGCCCTTGTCGAGGTTTGCCCGGAAGCATCTGACAGTGTTTTTGTTGAGGGAATGAGCCTTCCTGTACCCAGTGGGGTAAATACGAGTCATGGTACATATAAGCTTGAGGATATTGGAGGCGATGGTATTACTGATCTGTGGATCAGTGGTGATCACAGAAGTGTGGACGGACTGTCATATTATACAGGCCAGGGAGACGGGACATTTGAACTGTCAATGCAGCTGGAAAAATACATGCTTTCTTCGGATGTGTCATATCCGGAAAAATCATGGATTGAAGAACTAACCGGGGATGAATATCCCGATATGGTAGTCATGAGGGATAATGATAATGACGACGGATTTGACGAAATTCGTGTTTATGAGGGAGACGGAACCGGCAGGTTCACTCGCCTGTGGAGCAACAGGGATGGAATTGCCACTCCGGCCACAGGAGGTGTTCCTTCACCTGTCCTTCTATTTGAAGATGTGGATAATGACGAAGATATGGATATAATCCAGACAGGCCTGGATTCACCCATAGTAGTCAGGCTGAACGATGGCGCAGGCAGATTTACCGGAGGGGGAAGTTATTCAAAGGAAGGAAGATCAGCCTGCTTGTATGCAGGTGACCAGAACAGTGACGGATATATTGACCTGGTTGTTTTTAACAGGGAATCAGGCTGGCCGGCTGTTACCGGATCAGGCATAAAAGTATTTTTAAATGATGGGTATGGAGGATTCGAAGGACAGCCACTGTTTAAGCCGTGGGGTGATACATATTATTCAACTGGAATGCTCCTGTTTGGAGATGTAACATCGGACGGAGTCGGCGATATGATTGTTTCCAGATATGCCGGTCCGGAATTGTATCTGCTTAAAGGGCTTGACGACGGTACGTTCGGGGAACCAGAAGCCCTGGGGATTACAGGTGATCCAAAGACGTTTATACATGCTGATGATGACGGCTGTCTTGATTTACTTATTACTACCGTTGCAGCGCAGCCGGAAGGGAACAATTACAGTATTGAGCTGTGGAATGGTGACGGAAACGGTGGTTTCAATTACTCAGGAGACATATGGCAGAGCGGCAGATATATTCATGAGGTTAAGGTTACCGAACTGAACGGGGACAGCCGGTATGACCTGGCTGTTAAAATATCACCAAAAGCCGGCGCCGATGGTTATGTAACAGGCACACTTTTAGGAGGAGCCGACAATGCAGTTGCTCCTGCTCTTAAGCTTTATCCTGATCCGAAAAGGATAGTCAATATGGGTGACAGGTATGAGATTATGTATTTTGCTGAGCAGACAGGTCTCATTGAAACCGACATACAGTGGTATGTAAATGATATCCCCGGTGGTAACGAGGATATTGGCACGATCGTACAGGCTGATGATTACAAGGCAAAATACCTGCCTCCTGAAGAAAACGATTTACTCTCAGATGTGACAATCAAGGTTGCTAATACAGATGGTACGCAAGCTTTGACAAGTGAGGTTGCTTTTACCCGTTATGAATGGCACAAGGTATCCGATCATACCTTGGATAACCTGAGAATAAAGAAACTTAAATGGGCTTCAGACGGGAGCCGGTTGTATGCCGCTACTGAAACAGGCGTGCTCTGGAGCGGTAATGGCGGAGTTACATGGGTTGCTGCATCGGGAAGCGGTGAGAATGCACTGCCCCAAAGTACAATCAAAAGCCTTGCGGTGGATCAGGATGATCCATTGACGGTATATGTGGGTGTGATGCGTTTTATTGAAGGTGAGTACGGATATGGAGGGGTTTATAAAACCGTTGATGGAGGAATAACCTGGAATCCTGCAAATAACGGGCTTCCAACAACTAATGTGGGAGCTACACCGAACCAGCCTTATTTTTCGATATGGGATGATACGCTTGTTTTCGGGGAGAGAGTCGGAGAAGCAAGGACACTTTACGCAAGTGTCAGGATGGGCGGTATCAATACGGATGGACTGTATCGAAGTGATGACGGAGGAGCCAATTGGAGAAAGGCTGCTATTTCCGATGGGAATGATCTGATTAATTATATAGCTGCAGCCTCCAACTCGCCTGTGGTGTATGCAATCCGCCGGGGGGATGAGGCTATTGAGCTTTTCAAAAGCAGCAATGGGGGACTGGATTGGAGCAGTATCCAAACAAATATTGCTGCGAACTTGCCGGATTATACCTTCATACCGGGCTGTGTGGTTGTGGACCCTCATGATGATGAGCATGTGATAGTAGTCGGAAACGTTAAAATATATGGTATTACTCCGTCCGATACGTACGTTTTTGACAGTAGGGACGGAGGAGTTACATGGACGGAGACCGGAAGTGATTTTGGTATATCGGGTACCCCGGTCTTCAGTCCGGCAACTGCCGGAACTGTAATTACGACAAGTGGTTTTCTTTCAACGGAACCTGAAGATGTCCACTGGCACAGGATAAAAGCAGGTTTGAAAGAGGGAACAACAGTACTGTCTTTTGAAACTATAGATATTGCACCAGCCGGTGCGCCAAGTTCCGGTACATTTTATGCTGCCACTTGTGTAGGTGTTTTTGCGAGTGAGCCTTTGGATGGAGCTGCATCTTCATTAACAATCTCACAGTCTGAGAACGTTGTACACTCCGGGGATACGCTGCAGTTTACAGCTTCAAAAGCAGTGGAGTGGTCTGTTCGGCAGGTTCCGGGAGTGGATGTTGGCAGTATAGACGCCAATGGGTTATATACAGCACCCGACCGGGTGCCGCCTTCCGGCAAGGTCTGCATATATGCCGAATCACTTAGCGATCATGAGAGGGTTATGGCCCTTGTCGAGGTTTGCCCGGAAGCATCTGACAGTGTTTTTGTTGAGGGAATGAGCCTTCCTGTACCCAGTGGGGTAAATACGAGTCATGGTACATATAAGCTTGAGGATATTGGAGGCGATGGTATTACTGATCTGTGGATCAGTGGTGATCACAGAAGTGTGGACGGACTGTCATATTATACAGGCCAGGGAGACGGGACATTTGAACTGTCAATGCAGCTGGAAAAATACATGCTTTCTTCGGATGTGTCATATCCGGAAAAATCATGGATTGAAGAACTAACCGGGGATGAATATCCCGATATGGTAGTCATGAGGGATAATGATAATGACGACGGATTTGACGAAATTCGTGTTTATGAGGGAGACGGAACCGGCAGGTTCACTCGCCTGTGGAGCAACAGGGATGGAATTGCCACTCCGGCCACAGGAGGTGTTCCTTCACCTGTCCTTCTATTTGAAGATGTGGATAATGACGAAGATATGGATATAATCCAGACAGGCCTGGATTCACCCATAGTAGTCAGGCTGAACGATGGCGCAGGCAGATTTACCGGAGGGGGAAGTTATTCAAAGGAAGGAAGATCAGCCTGCTTGTATGCAGGTGACCAGAACAGTGACGGATATATTGACCTGGTTGTTTTTAACAGGGAATCAGGCTGGCCGGCTGTTACCGGATCAGGCATAAAAGTATTTTTAAATGATGGGTATGGAGGATTCGAAGGACAGCCACTGTTTAAGCCGTGGGGTGATACATATTATTCAACTGGAATGCTCCTGTTTGGAGATGTAACATCGGACGGAGTCGGCGATATGATTGTTTCCAGATATGCCGGTCCGGAATTGTATCTGCTTAAAGGGCTTGACGACGGTACGTTCGGGGAACCAGAAGCCCTGGGGATTACAGGTGATCCAAAGACGTTTATACATGCTGATGATGACGGCTGTCTTGATTTACTTATTACTACCGTTGCAGCGCAGCCGGAAGGGAACAATTACAGTATTGAGCTGTGGAATGGTGACGGAAACGGTGGTTTCAATTACTCAGGAGACATATGGCAGAGCGGCAGATATATTCATGAGGTTAAGGTTACCGAACTGAACGGGGACAGCCGGTATGACCTGGCTGTTAAAATATCACCAAAAGCCGGCGCCGATGGTTATGTAACAGGCACACTTTTAGGAGGAGCCGACAATGCAGTTGCTCCTGCTCTTAAGCTTTATCCTGATCCGAAAAGGATAGTCAATATGGGTGACAGGTATGAGATTATGTATTTTGCTGAGCAGACAGGTCTCATTGAAACCGACATACAGTGGTATGTAAATGATATCCCCGGTGGTAACGAGGATATTGGCACGATCGTACAGGCTGATGATTACAAGGCAAAATACCTGCCTCCTGAAGAAAACGATTTACTCTCAGATGTGACAATCAAGGTTGCTAATACAGATGGTACGCAAGCTTTGACAAGTGAGGTTGCTTTTACCCGTTATGAATGGCACAAGGTATCCGATCATACCTTGGATAACCTGAGAATAAAGAAACTTAAATGGGCTTCAGACGGGAGCCGGTTGTATGCCGCTACTGAAACAGGCGTGCTCTGGAGCGGTAATGGCGGAGTTACATGGGTTGCTGCATCGGGAAGCGGTGAGAATGCACTGCCCCAAAGTACAATCAAAAGCCTTGCGGTGGATCAGGATGATCCATTGACGGTATATGTGGGTGTGATGCGTTTTATTGAAGGTGAGTACGGATATGGAGGGGTTTATAAAACCGTTGATGGAGGAATAACCTGGAATCCTGCAAATAACGGGCTTCCAACAACTAATGTGGGAGCTACACCGAACCAGCCTTATTTTTCGATATGGGATGATACGCTTGTTTTCGGGGAGAGAGTCGGAGAAGCAAGGACACTTTACGCAAGTGTCAGGATGGGCGGTATCAATACGGATGGACTGTATCGAAGTGATGACGGAGGAGCCAATTGGAGAAAGGCTGCTATTTCCGATGGGAATGATCTGATTAATTATATAGCTGCAGCCTCCAACTCGCCTGTGGTGTATGCAATCCGCCGGGGGGATGAGGCTATTGAGCTTTTCAAAAGCAGCAATGGGGGACTGGATTGGAGCAGTATCCAAACAAATATTGCTGCGAACTTGCCGGATTATACCTTCATACCGGGCTGTGTGGTTGTGGACCCTCATGATGATGAGCATGTGATAGTAGTCGGAAACGTTAAAATATATGGTATTACTCCGTCCGATACGTACGTTTTTGACAGTAGGGACGGAGGAGTTACATGGACGGAGACCGGAAGTGATTTTGGTATATCGGGTACCCCGGTCTTCAGTCCGGCAACTGCCGGAACTGTAATTACGACAAGTGGTTTTCTTTCAACGGAACCTGAAGATGTCCACTGGCACAGGATAAAAGCAGGTTTGAAAGAGGGAACAACAGTACTGTCTTTTGAAACTATAGATATTGCACCAGCCGGTGCGCCAAGTTCCGGTACATTTTATGCTGCCACTCGTGCAGGTGTTTTTGCTACTGTACTGCCTGGTGAATTGCCGCCGCCTACCGATGACTTCGAAGCTCCGACATGGTCCCAGGACGATGTGCTTACAGCAGCTAATATTACAAGTAGCAGTCTTGCCCTGACATGGGCACCGGCAGAAGATGATGTAAATATAACAGGTTACAGGATATATATGAATGGCAAGCTGTATGTGACACTGGGAGATGTATTGACCACAAATATTGTGGGGCTTTCTCCAGGTACGCAGTATACTTTTATGGTAAGAGCAGGGGATGGGGCAGGTAACTGGACTCCCGACGGGCCAAATACTACAGTAACCACTGCATCAAACACTTCTGGTTCCAGTTACGAAGATGAAGACAAAGACGAAGATACACAGGATACAAATTCTGTTACCGTCGAGTCTTCCAATGGAAAAATCGTGTCCATACCAGCCTCCGTAAGTACTGTTCTTGATAAAGATAAAGGGCTGATTACGAATGTGGTAATTGATGAAGACCGGGCACTGGATGCTGTTAATAATAGTGAAGCGGGCAGCATTATTGCAGTACAGGTAATGCAATCGGAAAAACTCAATGTTGAAATGAGTGGAAAGCTTATGAATAAGATGGCTGACAGGGGAATTTCATTGGGAATACAAAGTCCATATGCGTCCTATACACTACCGGCATCTGAATTGAATATTGAAGCTATTATGGAGAAAACAGGCATAGAAGCAAAGGATGCCAAACTGAATGTTACTATAGCCCAAGCTGACGAGGAGGAAATAAAAGAGGCGCTTAAATATGCAAATTCAGCCGGACTTAAAATAGTAGGAACACCTGTAAAATTCAAGATCGAAATTATGGCAGGAGACAAAACCTACGAAGTAACACGTTTCGGAAGCTATGTGGAAAGGACTATAAAGTTGCCGGGGCCTGTAAATCCAAATTTTGCCGTTGGAGTTGAGGTGACCGGAAACGGATCATTTACTCCTGTTCCCACCAGGTTTAAACAATCAAACGGACAAACTTCTGCAGTGATAATGAGAAATACAAACAGTACCTATACTGTTATTGAAAACAGGAAGACTTTTATTGATACAGCAGACCATTGGGCTGAGGAAAACATTAATATATTGGCATCCAAGTTGATTGTAAACGGCACTCCCCGCAATACCTTTGCCCCCGATGATTATATTACAAGAGCCGAGTTAGTTTCTGTTACAGTAAGAGCCCTTGGTCTTGCAGAGATGCCTGAAAAAGCTTTGTTCAATGATGTATCAACTGATGACTGGTATGCAGGAAATATAGGTGCTGCTATTAATGTCGGCATTATCAGAGGCTACAATGATGGGTCTTTCAAGCCTAATGCATACGTAAGCAGGCAGGAAACGGCAGTAATTATAAAAAATGCATTGGAATTTGCAGGTGTTGATATGAGTATTGACAGTGCAGATATTCAGCAATATCTTTCCCGGTTTGGGGATTATAATGACATTGGCTTATGGGCAAGGCCATCAATAGCATTAATGGTTAAACATTCAATAATCGAAGGATATGTGGATGGAACACTCAGACCCAGTGGAAAAATCACCAGAGCTGAAGCTGTTGTTATGATTATAAGGATGATGATAAAGCTTGAGTTCATATAGGAGGGTTAGTACTATAATAAGAAAAATATTTATCAAGATTAATGTTTCACCTCAGGAAACCGCCATCGCACCTAACTTGACAATATTTATACAATGATTTTTTATCGATTATGGTTTCAATACGATTTTCCCCGCCTCCAAATAAGAAAGTAGACCTGTATGTAACCGTGATGAAGGCGGCTTACCGAGAGGAAAATGGTGGAAATGGTTTTGTGGCCGTTAAGCTGGAGACATTGGAAGGTTTAAGTGATAAAGATCAAAAACTGGTTCTGGGTGGTTTTAAAGATCTTTCTAAAAAGAACCCCGCCGTGATTGGTGGGGTTCTTAGCTGTTACGTTTCTTGCATTAATAAATGACTTTGGATGGCTCAGAGTAATTATGGATTCATGTAAAGTATGTTTACCATAAAATATTTATAATTTGCCGAGTACAATTGGGATAGGTATTAGTCTAAGATATTAGTCAAGTAATGTAATAATTTGTATGAAGGGAGTTGCTACTAGATACAGAATATTATTATATATACATTTTACACGTAAGGTGATGATTATGGAACCACATCAACAGGATTTTTATCAAAATATGAGAAAAAAGATTAAGAATTGGTTAAAGAGTAAAAATGGTTCACAAAACAAATGGGCAGAGTATATATTACTTGCTCCTGATTTTTTTCATTTGCTTTGCAAATTAGTTATTGATAAGGATGTGCTTGTATCCGATAAAGCTAAATTAATGGGGGCTATTGCTTACTTTATATCACCTATAGAAATTATTCCAGAAGCATTGGTTGGGCCTGTCGGATATGTGGATGATTTAGCTTTAGCAGCTTATGTTTTAAACTCGATTATTAAGAATACAGACCCAGAAGTGGTGAAAAAAAATTGGGCCGGTGAGAGAGATGTATTGGAAGCTATCCAGTCTATATTAAGTGTGGCAGATCAGATGGTCGGATCAAATTTATGGAAAAAACTGAAGTCCTTAAAGCATTAAGGTGGTATTAATTATGGCAGATAAAATCAATTAGTTTCTTAAATTTTTTAAAAAACAGCAAAATCTAGATAAATTAGCTTAAACAATTAAAATGAAAGAAATACCTAAAACAGCTAACGGTATTAGTAGGGCTTGGGCTACTTATTTTAAAGAACAGATAAAAATAATGCTTTATAATAAATGATCAAATGCACGTAAAATTGATTTGTTTGAATACCTGATTAATACTTTAGATAAGTGCGTTATGCAAAAAATAAAATTAAAAATACTTTAACTAGCACCACAGCAACTGTTAATAATTCACTAAGTAAAAAAAGTCAAGATAATAACCCGGCCTCGACTATCACGCCAAGGCCGGTTTTATTACATTTACGCCGTAGCTGCTACATTAAAATTCCACTGGCCATCCACATGGACCCTATTCAACATCGCCCGCACCTGCTTGCGTAGAATATCAAGGGTAAATCGAACCTCAGATAAGTTGGTCTCCAGCAAGGACTCATATTCGCGAACCTGGACATTTAGCGACTGCAGCTGCTCCACGGCGTTGTTCGCTGCAAATTTTCCAATCCTTAACCGGCATAATCCACTTTTTTGCTGCTTCAACGGTGGCCAGGTAAATAATTTTTTCAGTGCATTGTCTGTAGGATATTCTGAAGCCTTTGAGCAACTTGCCTTCTCATGCTTTCTAATTCCACTAAAATTGATTTTGTAAAATTAACTCTCGTACCGCAGTACTTCCCCAAACTGAGCCGTTATTCTCCAAAAGTTATATTCATTAGCAATTCTAAATTTCTAGCCTTTGCTTTAGTGGGATCTTTTTAACAGCGTAAGGATCTGATTCATCCGTTCTTCCAATGTTCCTGTTACTTTGAATATTACCGGCGGCTTACATACTTTCAGCATAGCACGTACCCAAAAGTCCAATTCTGTCTGGTATTCTGGATTTGTACTTCGAAACTCGTCATCCTCCAAGGGAATTCCCGGAGACACATATAGCAACATGTCGTATTTTTTAGCCCGGCACTTACATAACTCATAGATAAACCGATTTATGGCTGCAGGCGTTGTGTGGGCAAGCCACTTACTCCAGTAAACCGCGATATCTATAACAGTCCGGTCACTCACAAACCCCTGTCTATACCGATCCTCATACTGCAATTGAAGAATAAGAATTAGAACCTCAAACGCTAAACCTAATTCCGGCCTGTTTTTAATATCACGTGAAGGCCTAGTTATACCTAAATGCTTTGCCGCCACCCGAGCCTGCTCTTCAATAAGCGGTAGCCCCAGTTCTTTTGCCAAAGCTTTTGACAAAGTTGTTTTCCCTGTACCTTGGGCACCGCAAAGTCCTATTCTCACGAAATTTCCTCCAAATGAATCACTATATAATATAAGATTGTAATAGCTATCTCAATAACTATACTTTAAATGTTATTTAGCCTTATTATTTATGCAGTTGTAACTGTGTATTCTTAAAAGTTTATAATAAAAAATGCAAAGAGCACAATATTAAAGCTATTGTGCCCACCAGGGTACAAAATGCCTTTGCCGGTTTTCCCAGCGAAGCAGTGTTAATGCCCTGGGTGGTAAATTTTAGTGTTTACTATAGTAAAAAGTATCAAATGCTATAAGTAAGTAAACTTATAAAACATCGTAACCACTGGAACAATGATATTGACAAATGCTACCCGCCATGGTATATTAATTGCACTTAAAGGGGAGTAGCTATAAGTTATAAAATCAACAATCGGCATTTGAAATGCCTGGTTTTATACTCCGAACGGAAAGCGAGACCTTTAACATGATGCAAGATACGTCATGTTAAAGGTCTTTTTATATTATTTAAATAACAGTGAATAAGGGGTGGAATTAATGCCTAATGATTTGGAAATAAAACATATCAATTTCCATACGGAAGAAGAGCAGAGCGTTTTAAAGCTGTTAGAATCCGACGGCAACGGGTTATCGGATGAGGAAGCCCAAAGCCGGATACGAATCTATGGATTTAATGAGCTTAAAGAAGGAAAGAAAAAAACCCTTTGGGGAATGCTACTGGAGCAGTTTAAAAATGTTATGATAATCGTTCTTCTCATAGCTGCCGTGATATCGGGTTTTATGAACGAGTTGACCGATATGATCATTATTTTAGTTGTCATACTGATCAATGCGGTGCTTGGAGTAGCTCAGGAAAGTAAGGCTGAAAAGGCTTTGGCAGCACTCAAAAAAATGTCTTCTCCTGTTGTAAGGGTTAAACGGAAAGGTGAAGTAAAACAAATAAAGACAGAGCTGCTTGTGCCGGGTGACATTGTTTTTCTTGAAGCCGGCGACATCATTCCCGCCGACATGAGGCTTTTGGAAAGCGCGAGCCTGAAAATCGAGGAAGCGGCTTTAACGGGCGAGTCGGTGCCTGTTGAAAAAATAACTTACAGGCTGGATAAGGCGGAACTAGTCATTGGAGACAGAAAGAACATGGCTTATTACGGCAGCAGTGTTGTATATGGCAGGGGGAGAGGCGTTGTTACCGACACGGGTATGAATACCGAGGTAGGTAAGATTGCTGGGCATCTTGCCCAAACCGAAATTCAAGAAACGCCTCTTCAAAAAAAGCTGAATCAAATGAGCAAATATCTGACTATAGGGATTATAGGCGTATCAATTATTATTTTTCTGGCCGGGGTATTACAGGGTAGAGATTATTTAGTAATGTTTCTGACTGCGGTGAGTCTTGCTGTCGCGGCAATCCCGGAGGGCCTGCCCGCAGTTATCACGATAGTGCTGGCCGTTGGCATTCAAAAAATGTCCAAAAGAAATGCTATCATAAGAAAGCTTTCCGCTGTTGAGACTTTAGGAAGCACAGAAGTTATCTGCTCCGACAAAACCGGTACCCTGACACAGAATAAAATGACGGTGCAAGAAATCTTTATTGATGGTGAGATCAAGAACTCGGACGGTCCTGTTGAATGCACCAAAAGCTTTGATGTTTTTGTTGATTCTCTTGTTCTCTGCAATGACACAAAAGTTATTAACACGGATACAGAAGACCCCGACTTTGTCGGAGATCCCACTGAAACGGCTCTGGTCAGCTTTGCAGTTAAAAAAGGCTGTAATAAAACATTAATAGATAATCTTTATCCGAGGCTTAATGAGATTCCTTTTGATTCCGAAAGAAAGCTTATGACGACGATTCACGGAATAAGTGGCGGGACAGCCATAACCAAGGGCGCACCGGATATACTTGTTGAAAGATGCAGCGCGGTTCTGATTGATGGTGTAAAAAGGCCGATGACCTCCCTATTGCTGGATAGTATCTTAAACGCAAACAACAATATGGCAGGAAAAGCCTTGAGAGTTCTTGCCGTTGCTGTAAAAGAGCTTGATTCCGTTCCTGAAAAGCTCTCTCCGGAGCTGATTGAAAATGATTTGACATTTGTAGGCCTAGTGGGGATGATCGATCCGCCAAAGCCGGAGGTAAAAGAAGCGGTGCGGGTATGTGGAGAAGCGGGAATACGGCCGATAATGATTACAGGTGACCACAGGGATACGGCAGCCGCTATCGCAAAGGAACTTGACATTATAAAGAATGATAACGAGGTAATTACCGGGAGTGAACTTAATTCCTTAAGTGAAGAGGCTTTTGATACTCTGGTTACAAAATATTCAGTTTATGCCAGAGTATCGCCGGAGCATAAAGTCAGGATCGTCAATGCGTGGAAGAAAAAAGGAAAGATTGTAGCCATGACAGGGGACGGGGTCAACGACGCGCCTGCTCTGAAGTCTTCCGATATCGGTATCGGCATGGGAATAACCGGAACAGAGGTGGCAAAAGGCGTTTCCAATATAGTCCTGGCGGATGATAACTTTGCTACAATTGTCGTTGCCGTTGAAGAGGGCAGAAAGATTTATAGCAATATCCGAAAAACAGTGCAGTTTTTGCTTTCCTCCAATCTAGGAGAGATTACGACCTTATTTATCGGCACAATGCTTAATTGGATCGTCCTGTTGCCGATTCATATACTTTGGGTCAATCTTGTCACTGACACGCTGCCGGCGCTGGCGCTGGGTATGGAAAAGGCCGAAACTGATGTAATGAAGCAAAAACCGAGAAAGTCCGGCAGCACTTTCTTTTCGGACGGAGTAGGGTTAAGCATTATATATCAGGGAATTATCAAAGGCCTTCTGACAATCACGGCTTTTTATATCGGCTCCAGGTTATACTCGCTTGAGACGGCCGTAACCATGGCGTTTGCCACACTTGGCTTAATTCAGCTTGCACACTCAATGAATGTAAGATCAAATAATAAATCGCTATTTAAAATCGGAGTGTTTTCAAATCCATATCTGAACGGCGCAATCGCGATATCCGCAATTCTTCAGTTGTCTGTTATTGTTCTTCCATTTCTGAATGATCCATTCAATGTCACACCTCTAAATGCGGAGCAATGGATGATAGTATGCGCGGCGTCACTGGCAATTATACCTGTTGTTGAGATCGCAAAACTTATCACAATAAAAACATGAAATATTTTATATTTATACGCGTCCTAAGTATTTTATTCTTAGACTCAATCAATTAATTGCACTTTTATATCTTTTGATGTTCCATACTTATCTATTGGAACAATTATCTTTAATATACCGTCTTGAAACTGTGCCAGTGCCTGGTCATGCTTGACTGGTACAGGCAGTGCAAAGACTTTTGATATGTTTCCACTATAACTGCTGGCAGGCTACTGCTATTATTTGATTTTCAGATAAAATCATTATGACTAAAATAAGCAATTTCCTTTTTTAGAACAGGTTTTATCTGCTTAGCAAATATGTAAATATTCACTTGTTTGCACGTGCACGGTTAATACATCCATAAAATATAGCCCGGATTTCCCGGGCTATATTTTATTCTTTACGCATTGATTGCTGTGAAGCCTGCTGCTGGTCAAAGGCCGCTTGGGTCATGTTTTCCATTTTGAATTGTGGTTCCTGGCTTTCCACATAATTAACTCTGTTGGACAGGTCCTGCACCATCTGGTCCAACTTGCGAGTAAAATCCATGTACATCTGCTTTGCCATTGGATCCTGGGTACGATTAGCAAAAGTTTGAAATTGGCCGCTGGACATCTTTAACATTCCCAAAACCTGATGTAGTTCATTCCCGACAGTCATGTTAACCCTCCTTTTGTTTCTTATAGTGTTACAAAATATTGCTGCTTTTATAATTAGGTTGGGTAATTAAGAATAGTGTTTATTTAGCAGGGTATTATAAAAATGGTGATGTTATGAAACGTTTTGGCCTTTACTTATCTCTATTATTAATCTTTTTTTTAATCCTTGCCCCGCTTATTGCGGTAAAGGAAGCTATTAGCACGGGTAAAATACCCCGGGTAATCGATAGGCTTCACCTTAATACCGGCAACACAACCAGGTTGGCTGAGCAGGACTGGAGTTCGATGCAGCAGCTTGTTTTAAAACAAAGATATGACAGTATTCAGCCGGATGCGGTGGTAGTGGTAGATGGGGATTCCTGGCCGTTGGCTTTGGCCTGTCAAAGTTTCAGTGCTAAGCCATTAAAACTACCTGTTATTTTATTTAATCATACTGAGACCTCAATTAATGAAGTCATTACCAAGATAAATACATGGTCACCACGCGGTTTGAACGAGTTTAACGGCGCTGATGTGCTGCTGGTTGGTCAAAATACTTTATCATTACAAAATGAACTGCAGCAGAGGGGACACAACACCTCAGTTTTTTCTAACCCGGACATTTTTGAAAATGTTGCGGCTGTTAGGGATACGCTGTTAAAAGCAAGTAATAAAAAAAACCAGGCTGTGCTTATAGTTGGGTCTGACAATGTAAAATATGCGCTGCCTGCGGCTGCATGGATGGCCCATCGCGGCACCCCGGTGCTGTTGGTTGAACGAGATAGAGTGCCGGATGCGACACGCAGAGCCCTTAATGAAATTGACGCCGAGAATATATATGTTTTAGCTCCACTAAGCCAGGTGAGCAACAGTATTGAAAATGAGCTGCAAGAATGGGGGCAAGTAACCAGGATAGGTGAGGAAGACCCGGCTGCCCATGCAGTATCTTTCGCCAGATTTTACGATGCAACAAATCGCTTTGGCTGGCAGGCCACCCAAGTTACAGCTGAGGCAGCCCGTCACTTTCTGCTGGGTTCAATAAAAGAAGATTGGCGTATTTTTTTAGCCGGTAACCAGCTATTCTCCGGCCCCAATTTTGGCCCTTTGTTATTTACGTCTGCGGACAAGCTGACGGCACAAACTGAAAAATTTTTATGGTCTACAACACCGGATTGGTGGGTTACACCGGCTGAGGGACCGTTCAACCATACTTGGGTTTTGGGCGGGCCAACGCAGGTTTCCTATGCCGTCCAAGGCAGGGTTGATTTTATTCAAGAAATGCGGGATTATTTAGACCAGGGTGATCAGGGCATCAGTGGCATTGAAGCGCTGGCTTTGGTGTGGTTTGCACTTTCACTGGCTTGTGCTATCTGGACTTGGTTTCATTTGTCCACCAGGTTAACCCAGGTAGCCCCCTTTATGAAACTATCCTGGTTATTGGTCATGCTGGTATTAGGCCCTGTTGGCCTGTGGTCATATTATATATGTTACCGCGGATATAACCACCAAGTAGCCCTGGGCGAATTCCCCCGCCCACTTTGGGTACAGGTATTGTCAGCTACGCTGGGAACCGTTGGATTTGGTATGTCCACAATGGTTACTGTTGCATTTTTGCTTGCATATTTCGGTCTCCCATTGTTTATTTTGCAGGGCCCATTATTTTGGCTGGGCAGCCCTATGACCCAGTCCATTCTATGGTCTTACTTAGCAGCCCTGGCGGTTAATATTTTTATTTTTGTACCTTTGATGCTTAGGTCCAAGGAGCCATCTGCTTACTGGGACACTGTGCGCGATAACGCCCTTACAGTTTTTTTTAGTATGACTGCCATTAGCATAGGTATGATGAGTGCCATGTGGTTGATGCAAATGCGTGGTTTAACCGTTATGCCGGAAGAAGAAAATATCATTTGGTGGGCGACTGTATGGGGTGCCAATATTATCGGGCTTATAACTGGATATATCGGCAATTGGCCGCTAGTGGTCAGGGGTCGAAAGATCGGTACCATGTAAAGGGGGAGGTGGCATTTTGGATTTTAGAAGGCGCATGAACTATATTCGCTGGGCATTTGGTGTTGTAACCGCTTTATCGGTTTTGCTACTGCTGGCTATCTTGTTTTACCGTCCAGATTACTACAAAGCCAAAGATGTAACCAATCCGGCACCGGTTCAAATAACGCAAAATACAACCCGAGTGCCTGGTGAAGATGTTTTTCAAGTATCCGCAGCCATTTCACAAATCATTTACCCGGCTACCTTTGCGGATAATAAGCCCAATGCGGTTATTCTGGTGCCACAAGGCGACTGGCGGCGTGCCCTGGTTGCGGCTAATGTAATCCATTTCCCCGTTGACGCCCCAATCTTATACATTAAAGAAAATGAGATACCTGATGTAATAAAACAGGAGATCAAACGGCTTGATCCGGGAGGGCTTTTTGTTGACAGAAATACCAAAGCTTATATAGTTGGTTCCGTTGGGCAAAGGGTTAAAGACGAACTGCGTGCTATGAAAATAAATTTCAGGCAGTTTGAAGCTGCTAATGTGTATGAATTAGCTGCTTTGATTGATCAGTACCGTGCAACTATCAATTCCGATCATACAGACATGGTTATGATAGCAGCTGACAACGCTCCCGAATTTTCCATATTTAGTGCCTCCTGGACTGCCCATATGGGCAACCCAACGTTTTTTGTTTCTGCTAATGAGGTGCCTGAAGCCACTAAAAGAGCTTTAAAGCGCCGTGCTCAAGATGCTTTTATTTACCTGCTGGGCAATGAAAAAGTGATTTCACCTGAAATTGCTGAAGAACTAGGCCGGTATGGCCACGTGCAGCGTATTCCGGGTAAAGATGCTTTTGGTATGTCAACCGGTTTTGCCGGCTATGCGGACGTTGGCCCAAATTTCGGTTACTGGGTAGCTAAAACCATTCGCATGTTCGGTTGGGGCATTGCTGAAGCAGGCCATAATTTTATTTTTGTTAATCCTGCCCAACCGGAGATGGCTGTGCCTGCAGGAATTCTCAGTCACCGGGGAAAACACGGGCCGATGCTTTTGGTGCAAGACAACACTATTCCTGAACCCGTTGTACGTTACCTTAAAATAGTACAACCTACTTACCTCGGCAGCCAAGAGCAGTTGTTTAATTTTGGCTGGGTTATTGGCAGCCCGTCTGTAATAAGTGAACAGGTTCAGATTCAAGCCAATAATCTGTTACAGGTTAAAATGCCGGTTAGCAAAACTAAGGAGTAAATCAACGATGGCAAAAATAGTAGCTTTATTACCAGGGGATGACATTATTAATACTGTTGATAAACAATTACAGTCCCAAAACATTTCTAACTATAGGTTTGTTGATGTTTCTGATGACTATGAACAGCAGATCAGACAAGAGGTCTTTTTAACCAAGCATGAAAAACATGTAACTATTATCGGAGCATTAATAGGTGCAATAGCGGGAGCGTTGCTTGTTGCTTGGTTTTTGCAAAATAATCCATATGGCTTAATAATTAGCCCTCTACTGGCAAATACAATTTATTCATCATTATTTATCGGAATAGGGATGGGGTTTGCATTTGGTGCCTTATGGGCTGGAACGTATGCAATTTCCAAACCGCTGCCAAAGGGTCTTTTAGGTTACAAAATGCTCATTATATTTTGCGACCCGGTACAGATGCGGGATGCAAGGAATATTATCATGCAATATAAAACTATAAATCTATTATAAGAGCTATGATGGAGCATACCTCAAAAATTATTAAAGATAAGCCACCCGCATTACATATTAGGAGTTATTTACCTTACAGATTCCCTACAAAATTCATCAAAGACCTTTTCCCACTGCTTGCAGATATTTTCCCATGAAAAGGCAGGCATGTTTGCTCGAAATAATGCTTTTTCTGACCACTCTTCAAGAAGAGCCGGATTTTCATAAAGCTTTGATAAGAGCAATGAGAGATGTTTTATGCTAATTATACCTTCCATGTTCTGATCTTCAATGTCTATGAGAAATCCATAGCCATTCCAAATTTCTGAACAGGAAGTATGGTTTGGTATAATCTGACACGCTCCTGTGGCTGCATGTTCAAGAGAAATTAGGCCCCAGCCTTCTCCTGTAGAGGTATTCACTCCAACATCACATGCATTGTATATTAAATTTAACTGCTCATCACTGATATCCGGAATGTCTCCTTCAGGGTTACTAAGAATAATCCGATCATGAATTCCAAGTTTTTTTGCATATTCAAATATGTCAATTCCACAATCAACAGCTCCCATATGAAGGTAGAGGTAGATATTACGGTTTTTCCCCCTTGCGAATTCAGAAAACCCTTCCATAGTAAGGTCTATCCTTTTCCTAGGGCTGTTCCTATTGGCATTTAATACGATAAAAGCATCTTCCATATCATTCCTACCTGGAAATAAAGCATGTCTTGCTTCCAATTTTCCACCCTTCAACGGATAGAATTTTGCTGTATCCACGCCATGAGGAATGATTTCAATCCTGGGCATTGAATTTCCAGTCTCTTGTAACGCCAAATTCCATTCCTTAAGAAAGGTTTGCCTTGCATAATTAGTATACAAAACAAGCAGCGGGACATCACTTAAAACCTCGGCGCGTTTCTTATCTGGTGTACATTCGTCTACAGGACAGTAATATATTACCTTTCGGTCAAACCCTAGTCTCTTCAGATTTTCGCGATGTACAGCATAAAACCAATAATCATGACACATGAAAATAATTTTAGGTTTATATCTTTGGATAATGACTGGAAGCTGAATGACTCCCATAATATCCCCAATGATTCTATTAGGTTCAAAAATATAATTTCTGTTAATATAATTTCTGTTTTTTTTAACGTCATAATAGTTGTGTCCAAAATAAACGATATTGAAATGGTTTTGTAGGTGGAAAGCGATAGTTTCAAGAACACGGGCAAATCCTGTAGGTTTGCCTGCCTGACCGACAATTAAAATATCACACGTCATTTGGGTCTACCCTTCATTATCAATAATCTTTTATTTATTTTCATGGATTAGGGTTTTTTGCAGTAATTAAAAGTGAACTTAATAATACAAGAATTCACAATCCAAGTTTTAAAAAATAAAATATTCTTCAAAAAAATACCTGCCTTCGGTTGGCAGGTTATCGCTTTTTAAGATTATATACTGCACACAAGTTCTGTTACTATTTGACCGTACCAATCTGGTGAACGCTCATATTTTTCATAACTACCAACTGGACCTGACCCAAAACGGCCTACTAAAATGTAGTTAACTGGAAGTACCATCCACCAATCTGGATTGCTCATTTGACTACCAGGATCACAGTGATTCTCCCAATAAGTCAGATTGCTTCCCGAACCATTGGTAAGCAAATATTCGTACATTGATGCTGTAGGTGGAATATTATTGCCAATACCAAAAGAGCATAAAATGAGAACATTATTCTGTACAGAATATTGACTACAACTAATTTCGTTTAACATTGTATCATACATTTTCCTGTAGTTATTATACCAAGACTGAGAAACATCCAAATTAAAATAGCCATTAAAAAGAATTGTCTGGGACGAATATCTAGGGTCGGCTAGAATAACTGCCTGATAACCCACAGGTGAAGTTGGGGGCACTGACGGTGTTATATTCTGACTTCCGATTGTAATCACCGGGGGAATTGCACTTACCTCGATAGGCCATTTTGTTGCTTGTGATTGGGCCTTTATATATATATTCAATGAAGAATCTTTTGTACCATCCATACTTGATTCCTCCTATAATATTTGATTTATATAAGCTCGAGTGGTTTTAAATTGAATATTTTTTAATATCCATCATATGGTGGAGGATCGCAAAGGTCAATGCCATTATTTGCAAGCTCTCCAATAATACTGTCCTGATGATATTTCGCAGCAATATGAAAGTTCTTGAAGTTAGGATTGTCTTTGTTCCATGTGTCAGGATTATAATCTTCCGGTACATTCCTATTCCCTTGTGTAATAATGCCCTGTGAAATATTTTCTTTCCATAGGCTACAACGCTCTTTTAGCCTACCTTCATCTGAAATCCCTAAATTTTGTTCTTTACTAAGAATAGCATATATGTTTGAGATAGTATTTATATCCAGAGTATTGTCTAAGTTCTCCACGTTAAATGGTTTGTTTTCACGTATGCATTTCAAGGCAGTTACCATTTGTTTAACGCCAGTGAGGAAATCAGACGGATTGCTTTTAAAAAGATCATCTGATGACCATTGAGGTTTGTATTGATATTCAAGCCAAGGTAGGTCAGGTAAATGTCCCATTCGCCCATGGCCTAAATACGCAGCGGAATAGAACGATACAGATGGTGGGGTAGAAACTTCCTGCCCTGGAAGTAGTCCCCAACTTACTTTATCATGCTTCCCGTTTGTATTGTTATATACGTTCTGTGCTGCTTCATTCATACACCATGACGGTGTCCCTGCATACCACATATGTGACCATGTATCAGCCAGTACATGCATCCTTATTCCAATCAGAACTTTTTTTACATTTGCATCAAGTAATTGATTATTAATAATGTCATCAATCATAAATTGAACCATTGATGACGATTTCTGACACAATAGGTTTAATTCCCATTGTGAGCGCAACCCATATTTCCATTTATAAATAATAGATTCGTAATCTTGGCATCCATTGTAATGAATCCTTTTTGCAGTATTAGTATCAAAATTTCCAGGTAAAAAATGAAACGGACACCAAATCTTTCTTAACTCATTTTCAGCATCGCTAGTAAAATTGCTTTTAACATTACTAAAAAATATTTCAGTATTTGTTTGGCTAGTAATAATTGGAACAAAGTCAATCCCAGCTAGTTCTTGCCACCTTTCGGGCGTCATTGATATATATTCCTCAATAGTATGAATTTGACTTATATTTAATGTTGAATTAATTTGGTATAGTGTTGAGTCGTCCACATATTGTGCTGCATAAGAAATTGTTTGAGCGTCTTGTTCATTATATCCTGCTAAAATTGCAGCTGTATAGGTTCCGTAGTAATGTAAATCCTTTTCCAATAAAATAACCCCCCTCTATTAGTTAAAGTTTAGAAAAAATTAGAGAACTTTGTTCTGATTTTATATATACCTCCCTCCCCCTTTTATTTTATACTATTTTAATAACTCGCCGAAGGCGGTTTCTTTAAATTTACCAATCACTCTTCATAGTGCACACATATTAAGTACAATTGTATAGAATTATTATTGATGAAATATTGACAATGAACCGACACAAAGTTATCTATTTATTTCTAGAAGAATTATATTCAAAACATATAATTGCATTTTGGAGCTAGCTTTACGGAGGCAACAGTTATATATATTAATTGGGCCTGTATTTATGTGATAAATTTTATATTACTTTAGCTGAAGATACACGTCGACAGACAGTCGTGTTGATGAGGGAAGAAGCTTAGTGACAAGGCGTATAAACGGACGCAAATTGTCTTCTAAGTATATATTTGTTATAATGACCGGAGTTTAGAAATGTATTTGGCCATTTTTTACGAGGAAGGGACAGTATGACTAAAGAAAAAGAAACTCGGTTTGACCGTAGAAGGGCTGAAACAAAAGCAAAAATTTTTAAAGTGGCAGTTGATCTATTTTTAGCACAAGGTTATGAAAAAACTACGATAGAACAAATCACTGCTAGGGCGGATGTTGCTAAAGGGACTTTTTTTAATCATTTTCCCACTAAAGAAGCTGTTCTTTGTTTTTTGGGTGAACAGCGGGTCGAAATGCTTCAGGAGATGCTTTCTAGGGAAGTGTCAAATCTTCAAAGTAATAAAGAAAAAATATTGCGTATCTTTCATATTTTAAGCGAAGAAAATGAGCGCAATAAAGAAATTACCGCTTTAATTACCAGAGAAATGTTTAATAAACAATCGATAAGCATGAACAAGGAAAAGGAAAGCCAGTGTATTTTAAGGGATTCATTTATATCGATTTTAGCAGAAGGGCAGCAGCAAGGTGAGTTTCGACCAGATTTTCTACCGGAGCAAGCAGCTGACTTATTTGTGAGCTCTTACTTTTATACTTTGTTTCAATGGCTGGAAAATGAAACGAGACAACCACTAGGTAAGGAACTGGCAGACCGTTTAGAGCTTATTTTTGCCGGAGTTTCCATCCAGTAAAATGCTTTGCCAAACGTTAAAAAAATATTGAGTAAAAAAATACGATCTGATATAATGACCATGGTATAATAATGTACCATGGTCATTATATTTTAGATATAATTCTCTCTGCCAAGTACACAAAGAAATAAGAGAAAATAGAAAGAAGTTGGTATAGGGATGAAACATCAAAAAGTATTCGCCTTCAGCGGCATTATGCTCGGGATGATGTCTTCAGTGCTTATGCAAACGATCGTAGCTACAGTACTACCTATCGCAACTAGGGATCTTGGAGATGTGGATTTATATGGATGGGTTTTCAGTAGTTATATGATCGCCTCATCAATATCAATCCCTCTATTTTCAAAATTGGCGGATTTATACGGACGTAGGCCTCTTTATTTGTACGGTTTAACTTTGTTTTTAATAGGTTCAGCTCTTAGTGGGAGTGTCCATTCAATGGGCTACTTGATAGCCAGTCGTATTCTACAGGGATTAGGGGCAGGAGCAGTAGCTCCTGCAGCACTGGCTTTAATAAGTGACTTATTCTCCAATGAAGAGAGGGGTAAGTGGCTGGGAATTTTAGCTGCTGCGCAAGTATTAGCCAATGTTACCGGACCGTTAGTGGGTGGTGTAATTGCCGATTATTGGGGGTGGCAGTGGGCATTTTATGCGAATTTGCCTATTGGCCTATTGGCCCTAATAATGATTGCTCTAGGTTTAGATAACACTGAAAATAGCTCTGGATTGAATTGGCGAAGTATGGATGTATCGGGGGCACTCTTATTAGGTGCTTTAACGGTATTAATCATTCTGGGTAGTCAAGAGATTGGAAAGTATGCCTTATTGTCCTGGCAATCAGCCTTATTCATTTTGAACAGTGTCGTTGTCTTTGTAATTTTGCTTTGGCAGGAAAAGAGGCATCCTGATCCGGTTATTTCGGCCCGTTTGCTTCGGGCAGTCAACATTAAACCGGTGTTGCTTATCACTTTGCTGTTTGGGGCTTTGATGTACGGAATCATTATGATCTTACCGCTCTATGGGCAGTTTATTTTTGGTCAAAGCGCCTGGCAAGGTGGAAAATTGCTAATCTCGCTGACTTTGGGCCTGGGGAGCGGCGGGATTCTTGTAAGCTCGTTAAGTAAAAAATTCGACTATGCTCACTTGATGATATACGGGTGGACAGTAACACTCTGCGGTTTTGCTCTATTATGGGCAGCCAGTCAAATCCTTCTTTCTTATAGCCTACTTATCGTCATAATCTTCATTACCGGATTAGGTTTAGGGGGGATTTTCCCGATATTATTATTAATTTCTCAAAATGCCGTTTCAAAAAATCAACGAGCAGTGGCTGGAGGGCTTGTGCAACTGGGAAGAAACATTGGCGGTGCAATTGGGGTGCCTGTATTTACGAATGTTGTTACGCCAAAAGCTGTGTATGGGTATGGAACCTTCCTTGGACAGCCTGTTTTTACAGCCGTTTATTTATTGCTAATGGTCGGAGCCGGGGTGGCTTTAATTATCGGATTCATGTTCAAAGGGGGAATGAAACAAGAACACGTTCATTGAATCAGGTTTATGGCTGTGGAATGAGGGAGGAGGATTTTTGTGTTTGATTCAATTTATATTTTACCTTTTGATAAAATTGGCAAGGAAAATTTGAATCAAGTGGGTGGTAAGGGTGCAAATTTAGGAGAACTTATCAAAGCGGGCTTTCAGGTGCCGTCTGGATTTTGTATCAGTATTAAAGCTTATCAGCGTTTATTAACGGAGGGTGACTTACAGAGCGAGATTAATCGAATTATCTCGACGATTAAATGGGAGCAGACACTGGATATTGAGATGAAATCAGCTGAAATTAGGGCACGCATTGAAACACAGACGATACCGCTTCAGATCGCTGAGGAAATCCGATCTGCTTATTTGCAACTGGGTGATTCAGAGCATTCTACCCAGCCTGCAGTTGCGGTACGCTCATCCGCTACGGCCGAAGATCTGCCGAATGCCAGCTTTGCTGGGCAACAAGAAACCTATTTGCATATTAGGGGAGTAGATGATGTTCTTTTCCACGTCCGTAAATGCTGGGCTTCTTTATGGACGGCTCGGGCCATGAGTTACCGGAATCAACAGGGATATTCCCACGAAGAAGTTTATCTTTCCGTGGTTGTGCAAAAGATGGTCGCAGCCGAAGTGGCGGGAGTGGCTTTCAGTGTTAATCCCTTAAACGAAAATGTCAGCCAGGTATTAATCACTTCCGCGTATGGTCTGGGGGAGGTGGTGGTGGCCGGGAGCGTTATACCGGATTCTTTTGTACTTCGCAAAAATGATTTCTCAATTTTAAGCAAGGAAAAAGGCACAAAAGAGCGGGAGCTAATAGCTGGGGATAAGGGACATACCAAACTTGTTAATGTAAATAAATCAAGAAGAAACTCATTTTCATTATCTAACACTCAGCTAAAAAAGCTTGGAGAATTGGTATCCCAGGCAGAAAAATACTATGGCGTTCCCCAGGACATTGAATGGGCCTGGGCAAAAGGAAAATTTTATTTACTTCAGGCCCGTCCAATTACAACTATGGGAAAAAACCAGGAATCCTTAATCCAGGGTAAAGCCTCCCGGTTGCAAAGGTTCATTATTGATGATCTGATCGAACATTATCCTGAAGCTCCTACGGCTTTGGATTATAACGTTGTGACTATAAGTTATCAAGCTTTGCTTAACAGGGGTATTAGTTTGGGTCTGAAAGGCCCCACGGCAAAAGAGATCATTTGCCTGGAGCATGACGGGAGGATAAGGCTTATTCCTCCTAAAATCAGGCTAACTTTTAAGCTTGTATATAGTTTCCGGAACATGCTCAAGCAAAATAGAAATTATTCAGCTTATTCTCTAGAATGGGACAAAATTAGGCAAGAAGTTCAATCTAAAGTGGCTTATTTTGAAACACTTAACTGGGGAACAGTTTCGGATAAAGAATTGCTCAAATATTTTGAGCAGATTTTCGCTCTGGCTGAGCGGGTGATTAAACGACGTTTTTTCTACGTGATGGATTTGAATATCTTACCGATGTTTTGTTTATCCATAGTGCTTAAATTATTTGGCAAAAAGCATCAGAGTCCATTAGCGGTTGATTTGATAACTACAGGATTGGATTACCGCACGGCTGTCATTGACAGAGCCTTAACTCGTTTAGCGTTATTAGCAGAGCAATCCCCCCCGATCAAAGCATTAATTCTTGAGAGCGCTCCGGAGGATTGGAAGGGTATTTTCGAGTTCCTAAACAAATCTACGGCAGGAAGAAAATTTTTTGAACAGTTGAATCTATTTCTTGCGGAACACGGTTACCGAACAGAAAAAACATATCAACCGTTTAATAGTGAATCATGGAAGGAAAATCCCGGACGTTTACTAGTTACCATTAGGGCTGCTATGCAAGATACAAACTTACGGGAGCGGGAAGCGAAAGAGAAAGAACGAAAAAATGAACACCAAAAATGGGTTGAAGGTTTCCAAGCCAGGCTAAAAGGTAATTGGCAAAAGCTCTTTCAATGGAGCTATCTCCAATGCCGGGAAAATCATATCTTGCGCGAAGATACTTTATTTGAATTAGAACGGTTATTTGTGGCAGGCAGATTGGTTACCCGAGAATTAGGAGAACGTTTAACCCGAGCGGAGTTACTTACCCAGCCTAATGAAATTGTCTTTCTCACCAAGGAAGAGATACCTGAATTTTCATTAGCTAAGTTAGACAATAAAATCAAGATTAGGGAGCTTGTTAGGGAGCGACGGCGGAATTTTTCCATAAATCAAACCTTATGGAAAAACACCTTGATCCAAACGGCTTCAAAAAATACAGGAGAGGGCCTTAAGGGACAGGCAGGGAGTCCAGGATTGGCTGAGGGCCCAGCTCGTATTATTAGAAGTGCTAAGGAGTTTGGTGAGTTGAGAAAAGGTGAGATTCTTGTTTGTCCGTATACTGATCCGAGCTGGACACCATTATTTGCTCTGGCTGCAGCAGTAGTGGCAGACACAGGCGGACCTTTATCACATGCTGCTATTGTAGCAAGGGAGTACGGAATACCTGCTGTCCTTGGAACTAAGATTGGCATTCATACCTTTAAAGATGGGGAGAGGCTAATTGTAAACGGGACTAAAGGAATAGTAATAAGCAAAGGCGTTGATTCACAAGGCTCATCGTAAACACTATGGGGGTAGTTCTTTCGACGAGAAGGTACGCCATATCTTAAAGCTAAATCTAACTCGGAGCCTGTTCCGGATAGATATGCCTCAACAACCTGCTTTTTTAACTCTCGAGTGCAACTTTTATTTTTACTCGGGTTTGTTAGCCCTGCAATTCAGTTTTCCTGATATTTCTTAGCCTAATTTTTCAAGGAACTAAACTCGAAGCCATATATTCGACTCAATGGCCTGGACGCTCTCCTTGTAAATATCGTTGGACGATTTCCACCTTGATTTCTTTAGTTAACTTTGGCTGTCGACCCATAAAAATGCTCCTCTCAAATGACAGTTTATTTTTTTCACTGTCTACTTTGAGGGGAGCATATTATTATTGCTGGCTTCTTTATTACTTTTCTTATACCGTTATTTTGGTAGGTTGGTTCGTATAATAAAAAAGTAACATTCTTGGCCAATTTGGGGTGTGTTCTGTTATAAAAAAGTTTTGGGGGGAATTTTATCGAATTATATCTAAATAAAATTATAAGACCGGGGAGATAGTAGTAATGCACATTCATCAAGATGATTATCTATATATAACACGATATGAAAAATTTAGAAAACGAAGGTATAAAAAAGTGATAAGCTTTTTTATACTTATTTTTACTTTATTTATTGCTAGCTTGCTAATTTTATTTACTCAAGAGGCTTATGCAGCGCCGATAAAAGTAGAGCCAATCAGTTATAAGCTAAAAAATAATGATTTTATCAATTTTTCTTTCAATGAAGATTTAAATAAACCGGATATACAGATTATGCATCAGTTAATGCCTGGAGATACGTTATTTAGCGTTGCAAAGAAGTACTATAAATCTACTGAATTCATTCAAAAATTGCAATTGGAAAATAACGTTAAAAACCCAAGTGTAGACTTAAAAGCTGGGAGTTTAATAATCATTTCAAATCCCAAAGTACTGGATATTTATAAAATCAAACCAGGAGATACGATATTCATCATTACACAGCAATATTTCAACCGTGAATGGTATACTAACTACGTCAAATCTGTTAATGAAATTTATAATCCAAGCACGGATATTAAAGCCGGGATGATAATCTCATTACCATTAATCGGGTCAACTGTCAAGCATACAGTGCAGCATGGGGAAACGCTATATGGAATAGTTTTAAAATACTTTCAAACTTCTATCTTTCAAGATTTAATTATTAAATATAACGAAATAGATAATCCAACAAATTTAGGGATAGGTATAGAAATTAAAATTCCCAACCCTTTCTATACCGAACAGAATGTAATTAAGGAAAATATAATTGAAAAAAAAGGTTCTTATTATCTTGAAATTAATAAGTCTAAAAATATCCTTTCTATTTTCGATGATAAAAAATTAGTTCGTACCTTCGAAGTAGCAACTGGTAAAGATATAAACTTAACTCCGGCCGGAACTTTTAAAATAGTTAATAAAGTAAAGGACCCATGGTATTCACCAAAGGGTATTCCAGGGGGAACTCCTCAAAATCCGCTTGGTACAAGATGGTTAGGACTAGATGTTCCAAATACAAATGGAATTATATATGGTATCCATGGAACTAATGATCCTTCTTCTATTGGTAAACATGTAACTCTAGGATGTATTCGCATGAATAATAAAGATGTCCAATGGCTTTATGAGCAGATGCCTATTGGGACTAAAGTTATTATAAAAAGTTAATTGTTTATTTTTGAAACTGCTTTGCTTTCTCAATTTGGCCTTCAATCGTCCTAATCAGGTGTGGACCATTGATTCACAAATCTGCAATTATTGAGGCCCTAATTAGCCTGTAAATGGTATAAATACCCAGGGCATGGTATTATACTCGTATAGTTATTATACGTTCACAACCTTATAGAAGAGAGCCAGGCAATTAGTCGCCCAACTCTCTTCTTACATGGTTAGGTGAAAAGCTAATTCAATTCTTTGTAATCTAATTTAGTGATTCATTTTCTACGTCGTATTCATAGCTATCAAGCAAATTTAAATTTTCATCGTACAAATTAATGTTAATCATTACTGGCTCAGCGTCAATATTTTGAAATGCCTCTGCAATTTCTTCACAGATGATTTCCACGTCATCCTCAACATCGCTACTGTTCAGGTCATCCCATTGAGAGGAAATATTATCCTGTGCCTCTAAATCGACCGCGATCTCATCATCTTCATTGTAATTAACCGAAGTAATTTCGAATTGGGTATCGACTATATCAAATGCATCGCCTTTTAAATCATCTTCTACATCGTTTATGTCGTTAACATCGATGTCGCTATAACTTACTGAAAGGTCATCTGTCCCGTCCTTACTAAAGCTTACCAGCACATCGTCGTTATCAGTGTTGATAATTTCGCCACTAACTATAGTATCCTCGGAGAGTTTACCTTGGATATCTCCCACCAGGTCTTCCAACCAGTTTTTGATAGCACTGTTACCTAAATCGGTCCACTCGTCCTCGCAGTCAGCCAGGTTAATTTTTATCTCAACGTTAACTTCATCCTCGTCGCCGTCCAGATTAATGTTATCTACAGGTACAGCTTCAATTTCGTTGTAATCGTCTAGCAGATCAATTTCCAGGTTGGTAAGATCAGCATTGTCTTCCTCGTTATTATCTTCTTCAAGGTCGGCCAGGACTCTTTCCATGATGGCAGCCATTTCAGCCCTAGTTATGCCATTTTGGGGCAAGAAGTAATTACCCGGTGCACCTTTGATATAACCTGCCTGGTACATAGCCAGAATGTAACCAAGATCCTCTTTATCAGTCAATAATTCATCAGCAAAATTTACTTCAACGTTATCAATCGAATCTAAACCCAACGCTTTCGCAAACGCCACACATGTTTGAGCCCGAGAAGCCTGCTGTGTAGAATGAAACCGGTTTAGGCTCATTATTTTTAAACTTTCAGCTTTTTCAACTGAATCTCTGGCCCAGCTAGGGACTTTCTTAAGTTTTTCACCATAAGTTGCATCGATTACACTATTTTCTACTTCGCCATCATTGCTGTTGGTGTCTACCAATCTCATCAGCAGAACAATCATTTCCGCCTGGCTCATGTTGTTATTAGGCCTAAAAGTGCCATCCTCATAACCGGCGAACAACCCCATATTGGCCATCCGTTGTATTGAAGCGTTGCCCCAGTGATTTGAAGTATCCTTAAAAGGATTGCCCTTAACCGAAATTTCTTGGTTCACCAAGGCCTTGTGCTGGGTCTTGTTCATCTGCATTTCTTTTACTTTGGTTTGAGCTTCTACCTTTTTAGCATTGTCTGGCTTAGCCCAAGCTGCACCAGCCGACAGAGCCATTACCAACAGCCCGGTCATCATTAAAATCAGGATCCTCTTCAAACATTTGACCTCCTTTTTATCTTTTACTAATTAATTCGTGGGTAGGTATATTTTTTAAGGGGGGACGATGGTACTAACTTATTCGGCCAAGGGTCCTAAAATTTAGAACGCATTAAATAGTATAATCTGTGTAAGGTTTATACTGGGACAATGTGAATGAAATGAAAATAAAAATTTTCACTATAAAGAAGAAGAATAACTTTTTTACTCGTAAGCATCTCCTTTGTCTAGCTAAGTTTTACTCCGTAACTGATTCGTTTGTACATAATTATTGATGCTAATTGAATGAGTATGTTCCGTGGTAAAAAATTAGTGGGGTCGTACCACTGTATTGAGGTAGAGAGATTGTAAAAATATCCCATAATAATACGAAGAAAAATAGATTTAAAGGGAAAATTTGTATGCAATAACACAGCAAAAAATGTTATTGTTAATTAATTGGTAAGAAATCATAATTAAGGAGGGTAAAATGAGAAGAAAAACATTAGTAATTTTTGTCTTGGCCATCATGATGTGTTTTTGTTTTAGCTTTATCACACTGGCTGCCACCATGTCACCTAAGGATTTAACATTAAAAAGCATTGATAACTTGAATCTGGGTTATAACAAGAATTTCTACAACAAATCATCCGGTACCGTTTCTTTCCAAGTTGACCGGTTTAAAGGCTCCAGCTTGGATGGAATAAAAATCCTTCCGGGAACCTCCTTGAATTGCGCTTATCAACTGGACATACCCGGTAAAAAATCAGCCTTTGATGTTAAGCTTGGTTATAACAATAAAATTTACCAAGGACAAGTATACTTGACCCAGGATAAGCTCATTCTTACCAAGAGTTTTCTAGAAACATTAGATGAACTTATTCCCGACAATGAACTTGGCGACCTGAGCCAGTATCCCGAGTATTTGTACGTTAACGACGCAGAGATAACTGACCTTTGGATGGGCTTACTAAATTATTCTAGTGCCCAAAAAAATACAACTGAGGAAACCAAGGCTTTGCTTAGGTTCTTCGTAGAGGCTATACCCGCGGATTATTTCAAACTAGAGGGCGCCACTGTCATATTGGAATTGGATCAAACAAGCTTTGAGGAGATAATTTACTTAATACTTGAGAAAGTCAAAAACGAAAAGGTACGCTTTGCCGACATTCTTGTAAATTTGGCGGCCAACTATAATGATAACCCCCAGCAGATAAAATCTGAGATAATTGAAGGGATAAACGATGCCGTAAACAACGGCACCTGGCCGACCAAAGAGCAGATTCGGGCTATGGGCGCTTTTATACAAGTTAAGCAGTTTAAGTACCAATATTCCATTATCCCCGGCGGGCAAAGAAAGTTCGATGTTTCGCTTGGGTTGGGGTTGCAACCGGTTACTGGTTTTACCGGTCAATTAGATATTAAATCGGTTTCAACCGGTCAGGTGGATAACTGTACCGGCATTGACAGTGTAGCGTTGAATTTCAATGTGCCGGATGGTATTAGCTTTAATGGAAAGTACAGTGATGATTTTACTAGTAAGGATGATACCATTAGCGGTAATCGAATAATCTCCGGAGCAGCTAAGGAAAAGGACGGGTCAGTCGATTTCGACTTTGAACTAACAGGGAACTTCAATGCACAGGCGGATAACACTCTGAGCTTTGCCGTACCAACTCTAACAGCTCAAAACAGCATGGACATGTCTCTAATAAACGGGGGTACTAATAAAACAGCGGTTGTACCGGAGGGCCAAACTGCCATTATTGTTAACAATACTCCAGTGGATACCGATGTGAAACCATTTATACAGAATGGCCGTCTGATGGTTCCCATCCGGTTCGTGGGCGAGGCATTGAACGGTGAAGTAAGTTGGATCGAACCCAACGTAATTCACATCACTCGGGGTGATAAAGTGATCTCCATGTTTGTGGGTAAAACCAGCTATACTATAGATGGCCGGTCAGCAAAGATGGATACAGTCCTGGTGCTAAAGGACGGCCGCGTTTTCGTACCGGTCCGGTTCGTAGCTGAAGCACTTAATTGCAACGTAAACTACACAAATAACAAGGTCTATATTAATACCAAATAAACCTGAACCTTAAAATAAATTGAAAAAATAGCGTTCTAGATCGCGCTTGCGGACTAAGGGACGCTATTTCTATAATTGCCCGGTTTATTTTTGTTTCTCCCAATGGTGGAAGATCGCGTTCTCTCTATTTCTTATGTCAATTTAGTTCAGAGTTTCTAGCTATAAAAGGGTCTATAACATTAGCTACTAATTTTAAAATTGGTATTGGAAATTTAGAGAAAGTGGTATTAGCATACTTATTTTGTAAAATTTTAATTAGCAGGTTATATTTGTTATTATTCATGCCGGCTAACACTCTTCTCATCTTTAAAGAAGGATAGTAACTGTCTATCAAAGGTTGCATAGCATCAATATAACTTTGCATATTGCCGTTAGCAATTGCTATGGCCGCCTCAAAGCCGCTAAGCATTGATGTAAACTGCCCGAAGCCTAGGAAAGGCATCACGAAGCCCCCTGCATTACCAACGAACATAAGGTTTTCGGTAACTAAAGTTTTGTTTCTGCCAATTTCAAATGAATGCAGAGTAAATGTATCTTTTACATTAAATTCAAAATGAAGGCTTTCTAAAAATTTCTGCCACAAAAGCTCCAGGTTAACTCCCGCAGTACCAGGCACTGCGATACATAGGCTGGCTATATTATTATGATAAGGTAATAAAAAACAATACCCCTGTGGAGCATAAGAATCGTTTAGCCAAACTTCTGCTTGATGTGGATTAAATGTACCCCTAATGCTAGCTCCTATTATATTAGCAACAATATCGGTTTCCCAGATCCGCTGTCTTTTGGGTTCGTTGCTATTGCCTGTAGCGACTACAATGACATCATATTTTGCTTTTAAATCATCTATTGTATAATAGTTATTTGTAAATACCGGTGCCTTAGATATATCACCCAATTGCACCTCAAGGGCATGGGGATGATTACCTCTAGCCGTAATATATCCCAGGTTTCCTTCAATTAGCGCGGAGTCTTTAGGGCCGTGAATAACAAGACTTTCCAAGGTATTTATAGGATTTAGTTTTACCTCATATTTACGATCCAGGTAGTTAAAACAATCTTCAACCGGAAAATCCAAAATGTTCATAATGGCTTCGCCATTAGTAAATCTGGCACCGATTTTATATTGAGCTTCGTATATATCTGGTAAAACCCCATATTGTTCTAAAAGTACAGAACAAGAAAGACCTGCTAAACCCGCCCCCATTATGGCAACTTTCATCAAATCATCCCCTGATACGTTAAGGATAAGTATAACTAAGCTTAAAACATCAGAACGACATGATGGACCTGCCCGTCGTCGTACAATTCAACGTAAGGGCTCTCCTTTATACCTTGCTCCATAAGCGCAATTTCTCGCCCATCAATTTGAAAAGCGGTTACTCCACCGGGCTTGCGTGACGGATTTTTGACCGTAATAAGGTAGCGTGCGCCGCCAAAACGGTAACTGACGGAAAACTCCGGCCATGCGCAAGGGATGCACGGGCGAATGTACAGCCGTTGGCCACGGCGGCGCAGGCCAAGGATCCACTCAACTCCGGCCTGATACATCCATCCCGCAGCGCCGGTGTACCACGTCCAGCCGGCGCGTCCCTGGTGTGGATCCGTGGTATAAACGTCCGCCGCCATGACGTAGGGTTCACCAGCATATTGCCGCACTTCATTAGGCGTACGGGTGTGGTTCAGAGGATTGAGCATTTGAAACAATTCCAAAGCCTTATCTCCGTTACCAAGCCGGCACCAGGCGATAATGCTCCATATAACACCATGGGTATACTGGGCCCCGTTCTCCCGAATTCCGGGCGGATATCCCTGAATATAGCCGGGACTCGGTTCCGTGCGGTCAAAAGGTGGCGTCAAAAGGCACGCCACGGATAGAACCCGGTCCACAAGTTCGCGGTCGAATGACTGCATAGCCTGCAGCGCCTTCTCTTGCGGCGCCGCTCCGGAGATGACCGACCACGACTGGGCGATGGCATCAATCCTGCATTCATCATTGTAAATAGACCCCAGCCATTGTCCGGCGTCGGTGAAAGCTCGCCTATACCACTGCCCATCCCAGGCGTGCTCTTCAAGGGAGGAGACCAGCTTATCGTGTACACCCCGGTAGCGTTCCGCCCGATTAATATTGCCGTGCTGCCGGCAAAGTTCCGTGAACCGATCCAGCACTATACAGAGGAACCAGCCGAGCCACACGCTCTCACCGCGGCCTTGGGCACCGACACGGCTCATGCCGTCATTCCAGTCGCCAATGCCGATCAGCGGTAGCCCGTGTTCACCAAAGCGCTGCAGGGCCCTGTCGATGGCGCGCAGGCAGTGCTCGAAAACGGTGCTGCTTTGGGTAGAGATTTTGGTCGGCTCGTATCGTTCATGTTCACCCTCCGCCAAAGGTTCACTATGCAGATACGGCGCCGTCTCATCAAGGATACTTTCATCTCCTGTATGCTCGACATACCGTCCGACGGCATAGGGCAGCCATAGCAAATCGTCGGAAAAACGCGTGCGGATGCCGCGCTGCGTCTCCTCATGCCACCAGTGCTGTACGTCGCCCTCCTCATATTGATGCGCGGCGTGCAGCAAAATTTGCGCCCGCGTAAGGTCAAAACGGGAGTGCAGGAGCGCCAGAGAATCCTGTAGTTGATCGCGAAAGCCGTAAGCGCCTCCCGCCTGGTAAAAAGCGGAGCGCGCCCACATTCTGCAGCCCAGGGCCTGATAAACCAACCAGCCGTTCAGCAGGATATCCATTTCCGGGCAGGGCGTGGCAACCGAGATCTGGTCTAAAACGCCGGCCCAGAATTCTTGCACCTGTTCAAAGGCCTGGTCGCAGACCCTGGTTTGGCAGTATTGTTGCGCAATACTCACAGCGGCATTTCTGGAATGTTCGCAGCCGAGTAGAATGTAGACTGTCCGTTCGGCTCCAGGCTCCAGGGTGAGCTTGGTCTGTACCGCGCCGCAAGAGTTATAAAGAGCTCCTATTTGGCCTGACAGACACTCCCGGCCCATGGCGGCGGGTTTTTCCAGTGTACCATTGCGGCCGATAAATTCGTTGCGGTCAGCCGTCCAGGACAGCTCGTCCGCGCCGGCGGCTTTCCACGCCTCGCGTACCGACGCAGTTGGTGAATCGACAAGCGCTTGCGGTTGCGGATACACGCCCAAAAAGGCTGTGGCATTGCTGAATATATCCTGATACGTGTTACGGGCCAGCATAACTCGAGCCGATTCATCCCACTCCGTGACGATGAAAGAGGCGTTCGCCTGGCGATGTACACCCAGCACCCATTCCGCGTAATAGGTGACGGAAAGGCGCCTCCGCACGCCACTACTGTTCTGCAGCCGCAATTTAACCACCTTGACCGGATCATCCGGTGGCACAAAAACAATCATCTCCTGCCCGATACCGTGTCTCTCATGACGAAAACAGGTGAACCCCCGGCTGTGGGTAACGGTGTAAGGCTGGTTTATTTGTGCGGTAGACGGTGTGGCAGACCATAGTTCACCACTTTCTTCGTCACGCAGGTAACACACTTCACCCGGCGGGTCAAGCACAGGATCGTTGGACCACGGGGTCAGTTTAAACTCCCGGCTGTTGCGCCACCAGGTGTAGCCCGTACCGAGTTCGGAGATCAGGCAGCCGAAGCGCGAGTTGGCGATTACATTGACCCATGGCGCCGGCAGGTAATTGCCGTTTTTAAGCATAATTCGATACTCCCGGCCATCAGGTGAAAATCCTCCCCAATCGTTGAAGAACATTAATTCGCCCGGGTCTTCCGGTGGATGAGCGGCGAATCTGTTTAAAGGAGCTGTTGGCGTAAGGGGTGCCGGGAAGACGGTATCCCGCCGGGGTAGTTTAATTTGCGCCTTAAGGCTGGGGCCGCTTGCCCGCAGCACAACACGGGCTGCGGCCAGCAGTAGTGTTCTGTCCTCGTCCGGCAGCTGGCTGGCATTGATAATAAAAACGCCGCCGGTTCCTGTACTACACCGGTTAATGACTTGTTCCATCGCCCGCCTAAGGGTTTCCTGCAAATCCTGCTGGTATCCGCCCGCCGATTCGTTCAAAATGACCAGGTCGAAATAAAGCCCCAGGCGGCGTAAGTATTCGTATCCGGTCAGCAGCTCGACGACAAACTGCAAATTGGCCCGGTTCTCGACCCGTACCAGGATCACCGGCAAGTCTCCGGAAATTCCGTATGCCCAGAGACCGGACTGCCCCTTTGTATTGGCAGTGATACTTTGCTTGCGTTCCTGCCGCAGCAGCGGAGTATATAATACCCGGCCCGTAAAAGTTTGGAAAGTCATGGCCTGGGCGGCAGTCAGGTGCAAATGCCGCAGTTCGATTTGACTGCGATTCCAGGCCAGTTGAAATGTTCGTTCCACCACCAGGTCCCCTGAGAAACGGCTTACAATGTCCATCGCTTCTTCCTTCGTGCCTGCCACAGTGGTGACAGCGTTAAGCTGCACCTGTTCACCGGGCTCGATGCTTAATCGTCTACGCATGATAAAGGCGGGGTCGGCCACAGAGCCCACCGTGCCACGCAGGCGAGAACGGATCCCCTGTGGCTCGGCGAGCGTATGGCCCCTGCCAATAAAGACGGCCCGGTCGGTCTCGTATTCCACCGGTCCCAGCGTCCGGCCTGTGACCATCAGCGAATGCGCCGCCCATAACGGTGGCTCGTCTTTTTGGCGGGGCCTGCGCTGGGCCAGCAGGCACCGGGCATCCTCCACATATGCCGTTTTGATGAACAATTTGTTGAAGACCGGGTGCGCATCATCGGCCATGGGAGGCGCCAGGGCCAGTTCAAGAAACGTTGTGACTTCGATGATCCGCGCTTCATTCCCTGCGTTGGTGAGCGTCAGCCGGCGGACTTCCGCATTCCATTCCGGAGACACGCATATTTCCAGGCTCGTATGCACGTTTCCATCTACACGCATGAAAGTAGCCCGGTCAAGAGAGAATTGCACCCGTTGTTCATCAGACGGGACACGACACGGCTGAAATGCCGGCGACCATACTGCGTCGCTGGTAACATCACGAATATACATGTAGTTTCCCCAATGGTCCAACACCGGATCCTCTCGCCAGCGCGAGACGGCCAGCCCTTCATACCGGCTGAACCCGCTGCCGCTGTTGGTCACTACGGTCATAAAGGTCCCGTTGGAAAGGACGCACACCTCGGGTGCAGGCGTATCCACGTTGAGGTATTCGCGCAGGGCACCGGTCACTGCCGGCCTGGTATCAGGCACATGCACCCGGCTCATAGCGGGATGTTTAATGATTTTAGGCCGCGCGGGAATGCGTTCCTGCAGCAGTAGTTCCGCCGCCCGCACGCGTTTGTCACTGTGAAAATGTTCGTATATTTTTTTCGGTGCCAGCAAGTTCGCCAGGGTGAGCAGGCTCATTCCCTGGTGATGGGCCATAAAACTCCGGATGACCATGCAGGTCTTTTCCTTCGGCAACCGCTGGGAGGTGAAGTCGATGGCTTCATAAAAACCGTATTTTCCCCGCGCTCCCAGTTCCTCCAATTTACCCAAATCTGCCAGCCCTTGGCGCCTGGCAAAGGGTAAGGCTAGGATTGTCGCGTACGGAGCTACAACCAGATCTTGTTCGAGGCCGCGCTTGAATCCGAGACCGGGAACACCAAAGGCCCGGTATTGATAGTTCATTTGAAAATCAAAGGCATAATAGCCGGATTCGGAGATGCCGAACGGGACTCCCCGTTGATGGGCGTACTGAATTTGCCGCTCGACCACTGCACGGTAGGTGCTCTCCCATATGGTGTTCCGATAGGTGCGCATAAAGAGCCAGGGCATTAAATATTCAAACATCGTCCCGGACCACGAGAGCAGTGTGACACGCCGCCCTACCCTGGTCATTACCCGCCCCAGCGTATTCCAGTGCGATACAGGCACATGACCCAGGGCGATGGCAATAAAACTTAACTGCCTTGCCTCTGACGCCAGCAGGTCATACAGGATTTGATCAGGTTCACGCAGCCCGGTTTGGTAGCCCAAGTGGAACAATTTGGCTTTGTTATCGTAAAGCGGGCGAAAGTCTGTCCCGTTAATCAGCACTTCCAGACGGGCGATCAGTTTCTGCCCGCGGGTCGGCCACTCCTCCCGGGCGCTCTCATGTAATGTTCTGCCTTTGCCTGCGTTTCCATCTTTCAGTGCAGGCGTTAGCTCCTCGGCGAAGGCAACATGTGATGCTTCTGTCACCTTACCGCTATCCCGCTCTGAACCCGGCTGTCCGTCCCCTTCGCTATACGACTTGAGCCACTCCACCAGCCCCTCTTTGACTGTCAGCAAACAACCGACGAAGTTACCGGAATCAACCGTTGACACGTACAGCGGAGGTAGTGGTTCAAGGGTAATCGTGTCGTACCAGTTGTAAAGATGGCCTTTCCATTTGTCTAGGCGCTCAACCGTACTAATGGTGGGTTCCAAACGCTTAATCAAGCCGGGCGTATCGATGAACCCGAAATCTCGCGCTGCCAGCGTGCAGGCGAGATAAAGCCCTATGTTAGTAGGCGAAGTGCGGTGGGCGATCCTGTTGGGCTGTTCGATTTGCACGTTATCAGGCGGCAGCCAGTGATCTGTTTCAGTAACGTAGTCCTCGAAAAACGCCCATATCTGTTCCGACAACTTTCGTAGTTCTTCCTCCTCTGCTGCTGTAAGAGGGCGCTCAGGCCGCTGCACGGGCTGGTCCAGCCAGCGGACTGCCAGGGGAGCGACAGCCCATACAGCGGAAAGCGCCAGGCCTGTCCACTGCAGCGCCGCAACAGTACCGGCCGCCGCTGCCGGCGCAAAGAGGAACACCAGCGCGTAGCCCCCGTACATACCCAGCAGTGCAGGGTAGCGCCCGCCCCGATTGCGGCGTTCAACTTCTGCTGCGCTGACCCATTCCAGCAGATGACGTTTGGACACCAATAAGCGGTATAATGTTCTGGCAATTGCGTCCAGTAACACCACGCTTTGAAACGGCAGGGTCATAATGGTTACCAAAACTTGCCCGGCTGTGGCCAGCAAGCTCCGGGGACGCCAAACCGTCCGTCTGATGGCCACCAATTGGCGGAGCAACGGCAAGAACACTGTAGCGAACACCAAAGCAAGCCAACGTCCGGGAGAGCCTGGTAAGACGGTCAGGCCAAGCAGCAATACTGCAAACAGAGAAGGCGGCAGCAAACTGTGCCGCAGGTTGTCGATCATCTGCCAGCGGGTGAGGGGTGATAAATCCACCGGTAAAAGTATTCCTCGCCGGTCGCGGACACGATGAAACAGCCAGGGGAGCAGTTGCCAATCGCCGCGCACCCAGCGATGCATTCTTTTCTGGTAAGTGTTGAACGTAGATGGGTGCTCATCGATTAATTCGATGTCCGACAGCAGGCCGGCGCGTAAAAACCCGCCTTCCAACAAGTCGTGACTAAGCACCCGGTTTTCCGGAATCCGTTCACACAGCACCTGGGCAAATGCATCAACATCAAAGATACCCTTTCCTGTAAAAATGCCCTGTCCCAACCCGTCCTGGTATGGATCAGAGGCGGCAAAAGCATACGGATCGATGCCCGGCTCTGCCGACCATAAATAAGTAAATCGCGAGCGTAAGGCCGCCGCGTGGCTAATGCCTATACGCGGCTGCAGTATGCCATATCCTTCGATAACCCGTGTCTGGGTACGGTTTAACCGTGGCCGGTTGTAGGGTAGATGCAGGGTACCGATCATCCGCTGCGCGCTTCCCAGGGGCAGCCTGGTATCCGCATCTAGGGTAATGACATAACGGATGCGCGACAGGATAGACGTGTCCCCGATTGCACAGTTAAAAGTCGTGTCAGCCCGTCCTTTAAGCAGATCGACAAATTCCACCAATGCGCCCCGCTTGCGCTCCCAACCCATCCATACCCCCTCGGACGGGTTCCACAACCTGCGGCGTTGAAAGAGGTGAAAGGTACTCCCGCCCGGGCGGGAGTACGTGCAGTTTAATTTTTCAATGCTTGCGCGCGCGGCTGCAAGGATATCGGTATCCTCCGGCAGTCTCTCCGTATTTGCGTTAACAAGATCACCCAGGAGAGCGAAGTGGATATTCGTATCGCGGTTGGCCAGGTAATGCAGTTCCAGCCGGTCCGCCAATTCCTGCACCTCTTTAACCGTGGACCAGATTGCGGGAATAACGATCATAGTGGTTGCTTCAGGTGGAATCCCGTGGGAGAAATCGTATCTCAACAGCAGCCGCGGTCGCCTGGCACACTCTATAAGCCAGTGTGCCGCCGTAACGGCCCACTCACTGGCGGGCAAGAACAGCGCAAGTACAATCATCGCCCACTGGGCAGTGGTGAAGCTCGCGCCGCCGGCAACCCATATGGCAAATCCGAAAAGTGAGACCGCGAACAATCCCGTGAGGATGGTGAAATACGCGCCGGTGGCACGACGTAAAATTCCTGTTTCCGGCAAATACCGGGGGGTGCTGCATATTTTTAGAGCACGATGCAGTTCCTTGATGCCGTCCGGTTCCAGCAGGTAGTAAGCGGCAAATGCCCGGCGCGGCAGTTCCTCATCCGCTCGTACCCGTTCCGCACATGCCTGTTCGTATTCCTGTGCCGCAATCCGGACGGCGTGCTGCGCAACCAGATTTTCCGGCACTCGCAAACGGCGGGCCAATTGCTCAATGCGCTTGCGCAGCACGTCGCGGCTTGAAAAATCAAGTTTTGGATATACACCCGCGCTTTCTTCGCACAGAGTGTGCTCAACAAGACAAATCCGTTCGAACGAATCGCGCCAGTGCAGGCGCGAAATTTTGCGCAAACTACCGATGAGGTTGCCTGTGGTCACTTGATAGGAGGCCTGAAGCTGGTATTCGTAGGAGACGATTTGGTCAAGGCTTTCCGGGCCGTTTTCCAGTTTGCATATCAACCAATCCCGTACGGCTGTCGAATCGTCTGTCCACTCACGCAAGTGCCTGACCAAATGGACGATCAGCGGGCCTGAGAGCGGCATATCCTGGCCCGCTTCTTCAAGAACAGCCTGAAGAGCATCCGGATTTAATTTAGACGGTTCTATGCGCGCCAGCAGACGTTCGACTAACGCACACACCTCTCGTCGTTCGCGGACCAGTTCCATGACTTCGGTTAGGCGCCGGATCAAGGCAATGCGCAAGATAAGCGGAATTACCCACGCTTCGGAAATGGTAAGAACGGATACTTCCTGGTAAGAATTGATGTATGAAACGAACGATTCCTCGTTCAGGTTCCCATCCACATGTTCGAGATAATCAGCACAGATAGACATTACCCTTGCCTCACCGGTTTTGCGCAGGTGCGGCAAAGCCCGTGAGAAGTCTTTGGAAAGCTCGTGCCGGACTACCAATACCTGTTCTTCGATGAACTCGGCATGATCTAACAGCCATTCCTCCGCGGGCTGCGAACAGCTTGCGCTGACGTCCTGTAGGGAGCGTATAAACGAGCGTAAATTCTCAACGTCCGCATAAAACTCCCGCCACAGGTGCTTTGATGGTCTTCTTCTCACGTAAGGGTCGTGTGTTAAGGAAAGTTCATGAGCTTTTTGACGAAGTTGTTCAGTATTTAAAATCATAGGTTCTCCTATAGACAGCTAAAAAGTTGAGAATTCCTTACCATACGATGATGCTGCGAAACCCGAAACAGTTAAAATATGCCCCTTTTGGATACTAATTATGTCGTCAGTGGTCGTTGGTCAATAAAGTAAAGCTATTAATAAATCTTTCCAGCTTAAAAATAGGATATTCGGTAAAGATAAATAAAGATTTTAAATTATTTAAATAAGGGGGTATCACCGGAAGATGACAATCGGTACAAAAATGCACCAAACACTGGCCGGTCTTGAAGGAGCAGCTGCAAATTTAATGACTTTTGCCTTAGATACACAGGATCAGGCAGCTAAACAAATGTTTGTAAGCTTAAACAAGCAAATAGAAGGTATCTGTCAAATACTAAAGGATCGTGTTAACTATATTGAACAGCAAGAGCCCCAGTATAAAGTGATGCAGCCGGGAATGTTCCCGCAGCAGCCCCAATATTGGCAGCCACAACAACAAATGCAGCCACAACAACAGCAATTTCCCCGGGAATGGTAAACCCCTACCTTTGTTAATGTGATACAGTGATTATAGAAAATAATAATGGGGTCTGGCTTGCTTAAAAAAACAAGCCAGACCCCATTTATTTTCCCATCTTATCAGTTTAGCCATTATATTAGAGCCGACTGCGTTATCTGTTCAAACAACTACCTGTTTAAACTGCGTCCGGAACCCATACCAGCGCCATTTCTCATACCTGAACCATTTCCATTACCCATGCCGGTTCCATCGCAACTTCCATTCCCATTGCCCTGTCCAAAGCCTGCGCCGTAATTCTTGCCTATTCCAGCATTGCCGGTTCCGTCACAGATAGCCTGGTGACTTTGCATGGTGCTATAGATATTGTCTGCTTGCTCTTGGGTAAGCCTGCCGTCCGCTACCCGCTGGTCCAGAATGATTTTCTTTTGCTCCAGCATTTGTGCTTTAAACTCGGCCAGCTTGCCGGCTTCACTTGCTATTGTGCCATAGGTTTTTCCTGTGGAACGCTCATTGTAAAGCTCAGCAACTGTTTTTCCTGTCAATTCGGCGGTGATTTCTGCCGGTGTTTTTACTGTTGCCGCGTAAGCGGCGCCTGCCGCGCCAAGCATCCCTACAACTGTTGCCACAATAAATAATTTCTTGAAGTTCATCATAAAATTCACGCTCCTTATAATTTGTTTTGTAGCTTATATTTTTATTATAAGGAGCAATTGTGATAGAAGTATGATAGAAAACTGAAAGAATGGTGATAGTTTTGTAATTTTAATATTATTTTTGAAGCTCAAACCAAAAGGTTGTTCCAACATCCTTTTTGCTTTCCACTCCATAAGTTGCCTGATGCGCTTCCAATACGCTCTTAACAATAGCGAGCCCCAGGCCTGTGCCCATAAAGCTTTTACCGGTAGTTTTCTCCGCTTTATAAAATCTGTCCCAAATATGAGGGAGATCTTCCTCCAGTATGCCGCTGCCTGTATCCGAAACCTCAATCCGGACCACTTTCATGCTGTCAATAGCCTTGACTGTAACTGTCCCACCTGGGGGCGTATGATTAATTCCATTATTTATTAAATTGTAAAGTACCTGCTCAATTCTTTTTTTATCTGCTTCCAAAAGCGCAAGATTTGAATTCTGCAGCACGACCCGCACACCTGTTGTCTCACTTAAGACATCATATCGTTTCACAACTGCTTCAAGCACATCCCTTATGGGAAAACGGCTTTTATTAAGCTGGAAATGGGCTGCCTGAAGCTGTGAAAGGTTTAAAATATCGTCTACAATTTTACTGAGACGTTCTGTCTCTTCTATCATAATCTCAAGCTGTTTTTCCCGTTTTTCCGGAATGTCCCCGGTAACGTCACGGATGGTTTCAGCATACCCTCTAATAATGCTTAAAGGCGTGCGCAGCTCGTGCGATATGTTCGCAATCAAGTCTTTTCTAAGTTGTTCTATTTGGGCCAGCTGCTGTCCCAAATAATTGATTGTTTCTGCCAGTTTGCCGATTTCATCCTTTTTTTTCAGTTTCACCTTGGCTGAGAAATCGCCTGAAGCCATGGTTTCCGATACTTTTTTGATCTCCAGTATCGGCCTGGTAAAACTTCGGGAGAGGAAGAAGGAGAGCAGCAGGGCAGCAGCCAAAAGAATCAGGGTGATATAAAACAACTGCCATTTTAAGATCAAGGCAGTGTCTTCAACCGGAGCCAGGGGCATATTGATCAAAAGCACACCGGACAATTGCCCGGATTGTTTTACAGGCAGTCCAATCAGCATGAATTTATTGCCGAAACGTGGATGAGTCAGCGGAATCATTACTTCCTTGCCGCTGATGACTTCCTGAAAGGCTTCCTTCCTGACAATGTTTCTTTGCATGGGCATTTGCCCGCCGGAGCCTGTTGAACCTGTGGTATAGATAGAATTTCTGTCCAAATCCAGCAGCTCAACACTCAGGTTGTTATTAAAGGCAAAAGCATCCAGCTTATTTTCGAATTCGGCTTTACTGCCGTCATAAAGCAATTTGACTATGGAAGCACCTTCTTTTTTCATATCCGATATGCGCATGCTTGTATAAAAGCTTTCCAGAAATACAATCTGAAAAAACCATAGAAGTATTAATACCATCAATACAAGCACCATCATTCCGGCCCAAAGCTTAAAGCCGATGCTTTTCATTTTTTGACCCCTACTTCAAATTTGTAGCCTATCCCCCAGACGGTAACAATGAACTTTCTGTAATCCTTGAGACTTTCCCTCAGCATTTTAACATGGGTATCTACGGTCCTGTTATTGCCGGTAAAATCGTAGTCCCATACCTTTTCAAGAAGCTGTTCCCTGGAAAATACCCTATCGGGATTCCTGACGAAAAAATTCAGCAACTCATATTCTTTAGGGGTAAGGTCGATGATATTTCCGTCTATATAAACATTACGTGCATCAAACTCAATAACAAGACCTTCAAATATCGCTTTATTCTCTCTTCCCGCCTCTGAAAAAGGTAAAATGTTTCTTTTGATAATGGCTTTCATGCGGGCTAGCAGCTCCTTTGGGCTGAAGGGTTTTACAATGTAATCGTCCACTCCCAGCTCGAAGCCAAAAAGCTTATCGTATTCCTCACCCCTAGCCGTCAGCATAATAACAGGCACATTAGAGGTTTTCCTAATTTCCCTGCACACGCTCCAGCCGTCCATTTTGGGCATCATCACATCAAGCACCACAAGGGAATACTTGTTTTGTTTGAACAGGGCCAAAGCCTCAACTCCATCTGAGGCCTCGTCAACCATATATCCCTCAAGACCGACATACTCCTTGATCATATCCCGGATACGTTCTTCATCGTCAATAATCAGTATCCTTTCCGTATTCACTAGAAACACCTCTTTGCAAAAACACACAATTTTTGATTAGATTATTATCAATACCTTATCGAAATGTTTGCTTCAACTGAAATTCTTATGTGAAAACAAGTTTAATGCGTTTGTCCCTCTTTTATACGCCGCTTTCCCATCGGGTATAGTCCGGATAGCAGCCTGTATTTTGATAGTTACCGGTATTAATTTTTCATAAGCTATTTATGGCGCTCAGGTATTGCCGGAGCAGCGCAAACTAGAAATTGAAGTGATGGAGAGTTGTTTAACATATCTTATAAATATTATCATAATGTTGGCCTGAGTAGTGATTATAAAAAGTGGGGATTTTAAATATAATCATTTATATAATCGGCAGACAATGGGTAAAGTGTGAAGTTTCACGAAGAGATAGTTTAGGGCTTAGAACAATCTCCTTATCTTTTTTGATGATGCTCTGTAGGGCGTTGAAGATAAAGGGATAAATCACCTTCAAGGAGGACCCGGAATTTATCTTATTGGATTGTCCGGTTTGGTGGGGGGGAGGTGTTTTCCAAAGATCTACTATACGAGGAGGGAGCATCGATAACTACTTTAAAAGTCGTTTTACGACACTCCCTTATTACTTATAGGCTAAGTATGTTTTTATTTTTCCCTAACAGCGGCATTTTCTTTGAAGAAAAAGGTGATAGCGTACAGACCGGACAAGCCTACCAAAGCATAGATAAATCTGCTCAGGCCTGATGCGGGTCTAAATGTCTGTCCGCCAAATAAAGCTGTGACGAGATCCCATTGAAAGAGGCCTACCAGTAACCAGTTTATAGCGCCGACAATTACAAGTGCTAAAGCAATACGTGATAACCATTCCATATTCATAACCTCCTATTTACAATAATATCTGTATTATTATTTAACTTAGTCAAAGTTATACATTGCAAATATGCCGTTTAACAAATATACTCATTTAACTAAAACAAGGATTTTCACTGGTAGCTAATTATTTTTCCTTAGTACTAAAACAATTAGCTAAAAAAAGATTTGACAAATGAATTAAATTGCAATATTTTATATATAGAAAAGTTCCTATATCGAAATATTCGTTTTGAAGAATATTGGGAGGAGGTCTAATGGCTGGGGAAATAAAACTTTTGGACTTTTTTCTGGATCATCTAAAAGAAATACTCTATCCGGAAGAATGGATAGATCTTGACTTAGAATTATCAAAATCTCAAATACTTGCTATGCTGATTGTTGACCGACATGGCGAAGTAATAATGAGTGAGATTGCCGACTATTTGAATATTCCGTTAAGCACGGCAACCGGAATTATAAACAGGTTAGTCAATAAAGGTTATTTGCTCCGGGAAAGGAATGAATCTGACCGCAGGATTGTTTCAATTCAGCTTACCGAAGCAGGGCAAGCTTTAGTCGCAGGCATTAAAGTAACAATTAATGAATATGTTGAACGTATTGATCGCCTGCTTACTGAAGAGGAACGAGAAATGCTTATGCGGGTCTTTATCAAAGTAATTGAAGCGCTTAACAGGGAAAAGGAACCTGATATTAAACAACCTGAAACAAGCGTAAAGAAAATTGAAATCGAATAGTGTAACATAGCCCACCAAGGTGGGCCAAAAATTTACCCAATAGTTCGAGCAAGGAAGTATTTTAAACTCAAATAATTCTATAATAATAGTAAGGTAGGTGAGAAATATGAGGATTATATTATATACCGGTAAGGGTGGAGTCGGTAAAACGAGTATTGCTGCGGCAACGGCAGTGCAAAGTGCAGCCAGCGGAAAAAAGACTCTGTTAGTCAGTACAGACCGGGCCCACAGCTTGGGAGATTCCCTAGATATCAAGCTGGCACCGGAACCCCTGCTTATTAAGCCAAACTTATGGGCCCAGGAGATAGACTCCACTCACGAGGTGGAAAAAGGCTGGGGGCAGGTTCAGAAATATTTGACGAACTTGCTTACTGCCAAAGCAATTAAAGACATTACCACTGAAGAATTAACCGTATTCCCGGGAATGGAGGATTTGCTCAGTCTCCTAAGAATTCTGCGCTACTACAATGAAAACGCCTATGAAGTAATTGTAATAGACTGTGCTCCCACCGGGGAGACTTTGGCCCTGTTAAGTTTTCCTGATATGCTGCGCTGGTGGATGGATAAACTTTTCCCCATTAAGCGTAAGGCCATTAAGATACTGAGACCGGTGGCGGAACCTTTACTCGGTGTACCAATGCCTTCTGATTCAGTCATGGGTGAAATTGAAAAGATTTATAACCAGCTGGATGAAATGCGGCAGCTATTCACCAACAAGGAAATTACCAGCGTACGAATTGTTGTAAATCCTGAAAAAATGGTAGTCAAGGAGGCACAGAGAAGCTTTACTTATCTTAATATATACGATTTTAATGTTGATGCGGTGATTATTAATAAAGTGATTCCTGACAATGTTTCAGATCAATACTTTACTCTTTGGAAAGAAATACAGAACAAATATACGGAAATGATTAAAGAAAGCTTTTCTCCGGTGCCAATTTACGACGTGCCCTTGTTTGAGAAGGAAGTTATTGGATTGGAGATATTGGAACGAATGGGTAAGGAAATTTTTAAGGAAGAAGACCCGGCGGAAATAAAATATAACGCTTGTACGCAGCGCGTGCTTAAAGAAAAGGATGAGTACTTGCTGGCAATTTATATACCCTTTACAAATAAAAAAGATATATCCCTGAACCAAAAGTCTGATGAATTAATTATCAAGGTTGGAAGCGTAAAAAGAAATGTCACGTTACCCAAAATGCTGCAAAACTTATCTGTTGCCGGTGCCAAATTTGAAGAAGAGACCCTAATAATTAGATTTGGAGGTGCTGTCAATGAATGATGAAATCTATAAAAAGATCCTTAAATTTAAAATGGAATTTGCTGACCTTATAACGGAATTGTTCCCTGCTCCCGTTAAAGAACCGCTTAAAGAATGGCAAAGACAAGTATTCCAGGCGCTTCATGATGCAAGCGAAGAATACCTGGAGAAAAGCAAGGAAGAAAAGGATCATAATTCCCGGGCTATCAAAGCAATCGTTGTTGACGAATGAGCATAAGATTGATAAGGGGTTGAGGGGTCAGTCTAATGATTTTTTGGGGAGGGAATTACTTCATTGTGGAGAATGTGCCAGATCGTTGAAGTTTATATAGTGTTTAATTTTTTTTGAAGTAGATCAATTTCCTTTTGCAATAATTCGATTTGTTCAGCTATTAGGTTTTTTCTTTCTTCATCATCTTTTTTTGACTGTATATTTGACTCTTGAGCAGCTATAGTAAGCATTTCACTGCCTACAGCAACTATAAAATTGCCGATAACATTAAGTTTTGCAGGGTCTATATTATTAGATGTAATTACTGCAAATAAAGCAGCTAAAATGGCTAGCATATCAGGGGATATTGATTCACATGTGTCCACCTTTTTCCCTCCACAGTAAAAAAAGCTTAGCAAAATATAATATGAGTTTGAAGATTAAATTGTTATATTATTGTATCCCCATGGGCTCAATAACCAGTCGACATATAATGATAAGCTTGACCATAGCAATGGCCCGTGTACTGGCTAGCATGTATACCTTTCCCTCACCGGCGAAGTTATTTAACGCTATAACGACAAAGCATTCCCCAAAAGGGAATGCTTTGCAGTGATATATATTAGAAGGAGGAAAAAATACTATCTCATTTTTTATACACATCCGCAGAATCCCATACCAAATACTAGGAGTATCAGTATAAGGAATAGGATGAAACCTCCAGAACCGCAGCCAGTGCCGCAACCTGCTCCGAAGCCCATGTTATTGCCCCCTTTCTTGGTAAAGTAAGGTTACCAACCTTTTCTTTATAATATGGTCAACAATGAGTTTTTGTTACAAAGATGAGTAAAACTAACGCTTTGAACGTTGAATAACATCACCTTTTACCGCGAACACATGAACAGAAATTGGCATATTCTAACACGATGATTAAAATAAAAGATTATTGGAAAACCAAAAATATTAAGTTATATATAAATTCAGGAGGGTTATATAAGGTGAAGAAGTTATCAGCAGGGGTTATTTTTACTGATGGTAATAAATTTTTAGTCTGCCACGTAACAGGTAGAAAATTTTACGATATCCCCAAGGGATTAGTGAAGCCTGGCGAGGAACCCATTTCAGCTTGCATTCGCGAAGCTGAAGAAGAGACCGGGATTAAGCTGGAATCTGGGAGTTTGCAGGATTTAGGAGTTCACGAATATACTCGCGAAAAAGATCTACACCTATTTTTAATGATGATGCAAGATTTGCCTTCCCTACTAAGCATGAAATGTTGCTCTTACTTCAGCGATAAATATGGCCGTAAATTACCCGAAATAGATAGTTATAAATATATCAGTTTTGAAAATAAGCACCTTTATCTGGTACAGAGTATGGTTAGTGTGATTAAAAGAGTTCAAAACTTTATACCTAAAGAGAAGAAATATTTTCCAATATTACGTCGAAAGCTTGGATAGCAGCGTAAGTACATATTTCCTTGATTGGAATGCTGGAAAAGTACGATTATTTGCGCCGCCATTGGGACAGTGCTGGCATTTACGGGAATTGCCGGCCATCTGGAATCATTGCTAACCTTATTGTCCTATATTTTTTCTCCACTGCTTGGTGTTGTTTTTTAGGAGGGCAAATGTGTCCTCTTTTTCTATGTATTCGAAAAAGTGCATAACCCAAAAATTAACTACGCATATCTATATTTAGCGCTGTTGCAATGGAAACAATATAAATATAGTCATAATCCGTTACGGTATTGAACACTAAAGGGGGATTCCCGTATGAATTCATATGTACTTGGTTTCCATGAGATCGACAAAACAAAGCTTATGGTCGTCGGGGGCAAAGGCTTAAACTTGGGGGAACTATCAGGGATTGAGGGAATACGGGTACCGGAGGGTTTTTGCGTTACCACCGAGGCGTATAAAAGAATGATCAGTTCCAACCGGCAGTTCGACACATTGCTGAATCAACTATCGTCTCTAATAGTGGACGACAGGGAAAAAATCGGTTTAATCTGCGGCAAAATTCGTAAAGTCATCGAGGGGATAGAGATTGCCGGGGATATAACGGAAGCAATCATGCGCTATCTTTCAGAGCTTGGCGAGGAGAACGCCTATGCCGTGCGTTCCAGCGCCACGGCGGAGGATTTGCCGCTGGCCTCGTTTGCGGGACAACAGGATACGTATTTGAACATCAAGGGTAAAGCTACGATTTTACAGCATATCAGTAAGTGCTGGGCGTCGCTGTTTACGGACCGGGCCGTGATCTACCGCATGCAAAACGGCTTCAACCACCGCAAGGTCTATTTGTCTGTTGTTATTCAGCGGATGGTTTTCCCGCGGGCCGCGGGGATTTTATTTACCGCCGATCCCGTCACCTCCAACAGGAAGGTGCTGTCCATCGATGCCGGTTTCGGGCTTGGCGAGGCGCTGGTCTCCGGCCTGGTGAACGCTGATATCTATAAGGTGCGGGAAGGCAGGATAATTGATAAAAAAATATCCGCCAAAAAAATAGCCGTCTACGCGTTGGAAGAAGGCGGTACGGAAGAGCGGGAAATAGGGCCCGATCAGCAGAACATGCAGACATTGACGGATGATCAGATTTTACAGCTTGAACGCATCGGTAGAAAGATCGAGGCGCATTTTGGCTGCCCCCAGGACATCGAATGGTGCCTTATCGCTGAAAATGTATTTTATATCGTTCAGAGCCGTCCCATTACCACCTTATTCCCCGTACCGGACGTGAACGATGGGCGGAACCGGGCCTATATGTCGGTGGGCCATCAACAGATGATGACGGATGCCATCAAACCATTGGGGGTGTCCTTTTTCCAACTTTTATCTGACCAATATCCAATACTGCAAGCCGGCGGAAGACTGTTCGTCGATATGTCGCATGACCTGGCCTCGACCGTCGGCCGTAAGATCATGCTCGGCACGATGAGTAAGTACGACCCCCTGATGCAGAACGCTATTTTGAATTTAATGCGGCGAAGAGCTTTTATGAAATCATTGCCGCGGGGGAAGAGGTTATTCAGCGTACGTAGCGAGAAGCTGTCCTGGGATATGTTTATTCATGCCGTCAAGCTTTACCGCAATAACGATGTAACGGTAATCAAAGATCTCATTTCCAGCAACGAGGCGTCGATTAAAAATTTGCGGCAAAGGATCGCCGGCGTGTCCGGTGACGAACTGTTTGCCTTTATTGCGGAGGACCACAAGATATTAAAAGAAGTTGTGTATAACCCGCAGGGCATGGGAGCGATCATGGCGGGCTTGTATGCGGCGTATTGGATCAATAAAAATATGGAAAAGTGGCTGGGCGAGAAGAGCGCGGCCGACACGCTTTCCCAATCGGTTGCCAATAACGTTACATCGGAAATGGGGCTGGCGCTGCTGGATGTATCGGACGTGGTCCGGCGATACCCGGCTGTGATTGATTATTTTAACCATGCCAGTGATAAGACTTTCTTTGAGGACCTTGCCAAACTGGCGGGCGGCGCTGCCGTCGGCGGCTCAATACGGGCGTATCTGGAAAAGTACGGCATGCGCTGTTCCGGTGAGATCGATATAACCAGGCCCCGTTGGAACGAGCAGCCGACCGCGCTTATCCCCATGATCCTCAGCAATATCAAAAATTTTGAGCCCGACGCGCGCAGCAGAAAATTTGAGCAGGGGCGGCTGGAAGCAGAGCAGAAAGAACTGGATCTTATAACCCGTTTGGAGCAATTGCCCGGCGGCAAACAAAAGGCTGAAAAAACCAAAAAGATGATCAGCGTTTTGCGCAATTTTATTGGTTATAGGGAGTATCCCAAGTATGCTTTCATTCAACGCTACTGGATTTATAAGCAGGCCCTGCTGCGGGAGGCAGCCGGGCTTGTGCAAAAGGGCGTCATCCGGGAAAAGGAAGACATCTATTATCTGTCCTTTTGGGAACTCCGGGAGGTTGTTCGCACCAACCGGCTGGATTACAGCATCATAACCAGGAGAAAAGAGGAATATGCGGTTTATGAGAAGCTTTCGCCACCGCGGTTGTTGACGTCCGAGGGCGAGGCTATCTCCGGCGAATACAACACCGGTAATATTCCCCGGGGCGCTTTGGCGGGTATACCCGTTTCATCCGGCGTCATTGAGGGCCGGGCACGGGTCGTTTTAAAAATGGCCGATGCTAAAACAGAAGAAGGCGATATTTTGGTCACTTCATTCACTGACCCCAGTTGGACGCCGCTGTTTGTATCCGTTAAAGGCCTGGTGACGGAAGTAGGCGGACTGATGACTCATGGAGCCGTCATTGCGCGCGAATACGGCCTTCCCGCGGTCGTAGGCGTGGATAACGCCACGAAATTGATCCGGGATGGACAGCGAATTCGAATAAACGGAACGGAAGGATACGTTGAGATACTGCCTTAGACAGTAGGCAGGGGGTCAGACCTTGACAATTGACACGCATTTCAGAGTAGGCAGGGGTCAGACCTTGACAATTGACACGCAGTTCAGTGTCAATTGTCAAGGTCTGACCCCCTAATTCATTTACCCATTCTCATATGATTTAGAAAAATTAAAGCCGCCACTTGTTGTGGCGACTTTAATTTTTTTACTGACATGTATTTTGAGACTGTCTTGGCAATAATGGTCCAGATTAATCTTAATTTGACAATATCTTCAAAGGAAAATAATAAATTACATAGAATAACTCCATTATACTCTATATGATGGAGGGACTGTAGCTTGACTGAAGAACAACTATACAAAACCAATCAGCAACTTTTGGATATAATTGATTTTCTACCGGATCCTACTCTTGTTATTGATCGCAATAAGAAGATAGTTGCTTGGAATAGGGCTATTGAAAAAATGACTGGTGTTAGCAAGGTAGATATAATTGATAAGGGCGAATATTCTTACTCTATACCTTTCTATGGAAAAGCCAGGCCAATTTTATTGGATCTTATTTTTTCAGATGACCTTACGACCGAACAGAAATATAAGAATGTTGTGAGAGAAGAAGACGCAATTTACGGTGAGGTTTTGGTTAAATTACCGTTTAACCAAAAAGAGGTATATTTATGGCTAAAGGCGTTATCTATTACTGACAGCGAAGGGAATATAGTTGGAGCTATAGAATTTGTCCGTGATATTACTAAATATAAGCAGGTAGAAGAGGAAATTAAAAAATACCGTGACCATCTGGAAGAACTGGTAAATAAGCAAACTATTGAGTTAAAAACAACTAATGAACAGCTTAAACAAGAAATTACCGAGCGGAAACTGGCTGAAGAATCATTGAGAGAGATCGAGGATCGTTACTGTCAACTAGTTGAAAATTCACCAAATCCAATTCTTCTCCATAACAAAAATAGACTTGAATTTATAAACGAAGCAGGGGCAAAGCTATTCGGCTTGGGAAACCCCCGAGAAGCTATTGGAATAACAATGATCGATTTGATTCATCCTGACTATCAGGATATTGTTGCAGAAAAGTGGCGGCAGGTGCAGGATGAAATAAAAATTGCACCATTGAAAGAAGAAAAGATTGTTAGACCCGATGGAAAAGTAATAGATATAGAAGTGGTGACAGCTCCTTGTACTATTCAGGGTAAACCTACAATGCAGGCAGTTGTTCTCGACATAACTGACCGCAAGCGAGCGGAAAATATGCTGCGCTTGTCTGAAGAAAAGTTCTCTACAGCCTTTAATGCCGGTCCTAACCCAATGGCAATTACTACAATTGAGAGCGGGCGAATAATAGATGTAAATTCCAATTTTCTTAGCTTTTTCGGTTATACCCGTCAGGAAGTTATAAACCATACAACTACAGATATAAATATATACGAGAATCCGGAAGACCGTGCTAAGATGATTCATCATATTGTAAAGCAGGGATTTATTAAAAACCTTAATATTAACTATCGTAATAAATCAGGAGAGATTCGAACTGTTCTTTTTTCTTCAGATATTATTGTTATCGGTGGCGAACAGTATCTGCTAAGCGTAATCAGTGATATAACGGAGCTTAAACAGGTTGAGAAAGCGTTGCGTTTATCTGAAGAAAGATTCTATAAGGCTTTTTATAACAATCCTAATCCAATGGTTATTGTAAGGATTAGGGATGATGTGCACATTGAAATAAATAAAAGTTATGAACGCTTCTTTGGTTTTAATCGTGAGGAAATAATCGGTCGCACAGTTTTAGATATAGGCATATATTATGATAATGAAAAATTTAAACTTTTTAAAAAACATTTAACAGAGCAGGGGTATGTTCATAATTTAAATGTCTTATTAAAAACAAAACTTGGTGATATTCGTAATGTGTTAGTATCCTGTGAGATAATTGAACTAAATAACGAAAAAAGTAGACTTATTACATTAAATGATATTACCGATTTTAAAAAGATAGAAGATGAAATGGCACGTTTGGACCGATTAAATCTTATTGGACAAATGGCCGCAGGAATTGGGCACGAAGTTAGGAATCCAATGACTACTGTGCGTGGGTTTCTACAAATGTATAGAAAAAAGGATTTATTTATTCAATATAAAGAAACCTTTGATCTAATGATTGATGAACTGGACAGGGCAAATTCAATAATTACTGAGTTCCTATCTTTGGCAAGAAACAAACAGGTAGATTTAAAGTGGCAAAATATTAATATAATATTGCAAAAACTTTTACCATTGATTCAAGCCGATGCTATTAATAATGACAAGTTTGTCGAAGTTGAATTAACGGAGACTATTGACTTGCTTCTAGACGAAAAAGAGATTATACAACTGGTCTTAAACCTAGTTAGAAATGGATTTGAAGCAATGACATCCGGTAAAAAATTAAGTATTAGAACATTTTTAGATGGAAATCAAGTTGTTTTAGCAGTGACGGATCAAGGTTCAGGAATAAAACCTGAAGTGCTTGATAAGATAGGCACCCCATTTTACACAACTAAAGACAATGGGACGGGTTTAGGGCTTTCGGTTTGTTATGGGATTGTTGAAAGAAACAATGCAACTATAAATATTGAGACCGGCCCCAGTGGAACTACTGTATTTGTCCGGTTTGGAACATAAATAAAAGCTCTTCTTTTACTAAGAGTGAATTTTTATGGGGAAAGTTGGGTTCAGCTAAAAATGCACCTACCAAGCGAATAAAGGGGCTGGCGAACCCAGCTACACGCACGGCAGATAGAGTTGGCAAAACCCGCCAAAAGAACAAAGGGGCCGGCGAACCAACCCCTTTAGTGTGATAATATTTACTTCATTTTACCAAAGTTTTGCTCCATCTGAGCCTTTAGTTCGTCAACTGTGATCCCCTTTTCCGCGGCTATCTTTTCCATTTTGGTCTGACGTTCTTGCTCCATCTGAGCCTTTAGTTCGTCAACTGTGATCCCTTTTTCCGCGGCTATTTTTTCCATTTTGGCTTGACGTTCTTGCTGCATCTGGGCTTTAAGCTCATCAACTGTGATACCCTTTTTTGCCGCTAATTCTTCAAGGTTAGCCCCGCGAAACATTCCACGCTTTTGTCCCATCTGAGCCTTGAGCTCGTCAACTGTAATTCCCTTTTCCTCGGCCATCTTTTCCAGTTTAGCTTGACGTTCCTGCTGCATCTGGTCTTTAAGCTCATCAACTGTGATACCCTTTTCTACCGCTAATTCTTCAAGGCTAGCCCCGCGGAACATTCCCCCATCTTTTATACAGTATTGACCGGTTTGATCTTTAGCCTGGGTAGGTAATTCCGCAGCAAAGGCAAAACCTAAAGCACTAAGTACAAACATCGCAGTTAAAGTTGTAACCAACATTTTCCTCTTTGTTTTCATTAAAGATACCTCCAATTTTTTTTGTGGTACTGTATTCCCACCTAGTTCATAGTCTAGCCGGGGATGATGAAAAAACGGTGAAAAATTGGAATACTCTTAATAACTTTTGAATATTTTTTTCATTTTTTTTCATGAAAATCGTATAAAATTTAAGGATATATCTATACCCTATTTTTATAAGGATGTGATTGCGTTTGAACATTTTACTAGCTGAAGATGATATACGACTTGGGGAACTTATTGTGCATATTTTGAAGAAAAAGGGAGGCTATCAGGTAGAATGGGTCACTCAAGGGGGTGAAGTATATGATTATGCCATTGAATCTCATTATGATGTTCTCATTCTAGACTGGATGCTGCCGGGCGAAGAAGGAATAAACATTTGCAGCCGGCTGCGCAAACAGGGTTATCCAAATGCTATAATTATGCTAACCGCCAAGGACGCTGTTCAAAACCGGATTATGGGATTAGATGCCGGAGCCGATGATTATATGGTCAAACCGTTTGAGGTGGGTGAGCTTTTGGCAAGAATACGTGCGTTATCCCGCCGTAATTTTGCCCCTATTCAAGAGCAAATCATCCAAATTCAAGATGTAAAGGTAAATATCACAAATCGTGCGGTATTTAATAAAGAAAAAGAAATTCAGTTAACACCACGTGAGTTTCAATTACTGGACTTACTGATCAGAAATAAAGGACAAGTATTATCACGTGATGTTATTTATGACCGCATTTGGGGTTATGATGCGGATGTTTCTATAAAAACAATAGATGCAACTGTAAAATTGCTGCGAAAAAAGCTAAACTTGGAAGGTAAACACAAATTCATCCAGAGTATTCGCGGGGTGGGATATAAGCTTGAGATTTAACTTACTGTTACGCTTTCAAAACTGGCAAAAGGATTTGTTCAAACATACTCAAAATCTTTTAACTCTACAATATAGTGCAATAATAACAATATTTCTTGCCTTATTCGTAACTATTATTTACTTTCTGGTAAATACAATTATTTCTTATGAACAAAGAGGGCAATTGCTATCGACCACCGACCAACAGGCCATGATAATCAGCCGTGCCCTGAGACACCAGAAACTTAGCCGGGGTGAGATAGATAATTTAAACTCGCACCGGGAAAGCGGAAATCAATTTTTCTACCTGGTGATAAATCAAGATGGCGAGCTGCTTTCCGGAGAAGCAAGCATTTTAAGATTACAACCTCAGATCATGGAACAAGTTAAGGGGTGGATACCACGCCCCGGTGAAATACGGGAACTTACAATTAAGCTGCCACTTTTACCCGTCTCACAGAAAAGCCGTCAAATACGGCTAATGACGACGGGACGAGCTTTTTACCAGGGAGATCAATTAGCAGCCCTACTTTATACCGGAAAAGATATATCATTTATTTTTAGTCTCATGCAGCGTTTATTAATTATACTGGTTACAATAGGCATTATATTTTTGGGCATTGCCATGCTGCTTAGTCACTACATGTCCAAACGAGCAATGATCCCCATTAGAATATCTTTCCGCCGCCAGCAGGAATTCGTTGCCGACGCTTCCCATGAACTTAGGACTCCCCTCAGTATATTAAACTCATCACTGGATGTTTTAGAAATGGAAGAAGGCGAACAGATTTCAGATTATTCCCGAAACGTTTTGTTTAATATGAAGGACGAGGTCAAGCGAATGAACAATTTGGTCGGTGATATGTTAACACTTGCTCGCTCTGATTCCGGTTCACCGGAGCTTAACGTCGATAATTTTGATTTTATTCCCGCTGTCGAGCAGTTGGTTCGCTCAACACAAACTCTTGCTCAATCGAAAAATATCACTTTAAATTTACAAGCTCCTCCTACAGCTAAGATTCACGGTGACAATGAGAGGTTAAAACAGCTGCTGTATATTCTTCTGGATAATGCGATTAAGTACACCCCTAGCGGAGGGGAAGTAAACCTTGGCATATCTTTTGAGACGGTTAAAAAACAAAATGCTTTGCGTATCGTGGTTCAAGACACAGGTGTGGGTATCTCGCCCGAAGAACAGGTTCGAATATTTGACAGGTTTTACAGGGTAGATAAAAACAGGTCCAGACAAGTAGGCGGGACAGGGCTTGGTTTGGCGATAGCCAAGTGGATAGTAGAAGCGCATCATGGAACGATTCAGGTTTCCAGTAAACCGGGCAAAGGTAGTACCTTCACGGTCATGCTTCCCATGCCAATCTAAAAGCCCGGGTGTTGCTTATGGCCGTGGATCTGTTAATATAAGAATATAAGGTAATAGTTAAAGAAGGGGTGTTCTGGTGAAAAAAATAAGCGTGAAAAAAATAGCGTGGCTCAAGAGCTTTCACATTTTCCTTGCCAGTGTCTGGATCGGCACAGGCATTTCTATGTTAATACTCAGTTTAATTAAAGGGCGCGTTATTAATGGAGACGAACTTTTCGGTGTTTATTCCAGTATTAAGCTTTTAGATGATTATATAATTATCCCATCTGCTTTTGGTACACTTATTACCGGGGCATTAATTTGTTGGCTTACCAACTGGGGTTTTTTGAAATACAAATGGGTGATTATAAAATGGGTAGTATGTATAGGGCAAATACTTTTGGGTACGTTTTTTCTTGGCCCCTGGCTTAACGGGGCGACAGCAATAGTTGATACAGAACGGGCTCAAGCATTAAATAACAGCGAATTTTTAAATTTTACACAGATGAACATTAATTTAAGTTATATACAAATACTATTGTTAATACTTTTAGTGTTTCTTTCTGTATTTAAACCCTGGGGAAAGCGTAGCCAACGGCAATAGCAATAAGTCATAATGTTAACATTCGGCATTATTTCCCACTCTTTATCGCTGATCTCGTTAAAATTTAATGTCCGATCGTTAGTAACTTATAAGCTAATTTAAAAGAGGCTGTTGACTTGAGGTTAGTCAACAGCCTCTTTGTGTAAAACAAATGCTAAATGGACCTTGGTACCATCGCAATTTCCAGCCGGTCCACCGCTGATCCGAATGTATCTAACCACTTTTTGTTTCCGACAATCAGTCGGTAAATTCTTGTGTAAACATTATCCCGTAAGGCCCGCCGTGTACAATACCGATGCCCACGTGTTTAAAATTGGTGTTCAGGATATTTGCCCTGTGACCGGACGAATTCATCAGGGATGTGTGGGCCGCCTGAACGGATTGGTTACCGGCAAGGTTTTCACCGGCGTAACCGTAAGAAATGCCCTGTGCCTTCATCATATCAAATGGAGAACCGTAAGTTGGCGACTGATGACTGAAATAATTATTATCAATCATGTCTTGTGATTTCATGCGGGCTACCTTCACAAGCCGCATGTCAACTTCTAACGGTTGTAACCCTACCTTTACCCGCTCTTGATTGACAAGATTAACCATTTGCTGTTCTTCAGCAGTCAGTCCGGAGGTAGGAGTTGTAGATGTATCCGGTTTTGATGTATCTGATGTATCCGGTGTAGCCGGCGTTGTTGGTACTGTTGGCACTGTGGGTACTGATTCTTGCCACTGGATAGGGTAAAGTTTACCATTGTATCTTATATAGTAATTTGTACGGCTGTCATTATAGTAATTTGTATGGCTACCATAGGGGATTAAGTATTGGTATTGGTAATTTAATACACGGGAATAGTTTTGGGTACAGCTGGTGGAAGCTTCTGCTTTAAATCCACTCAACATAAGTAAAGACGCTGCAATCATGAAGGTAAATAGGAGCTGCGAAATTATTTTTTTGTGCTTAATCATACATCTTCTCCTTTTGCTCAAATAGTTTGTCCGGAAAATATGGTATCAGTAAACAAGAAACTGTTAAGGAAAGCACTCGTTAAGGAAGCACTCAATATCAATAAAACAGGCATTTCTCCTTTCTTTTGATACCTACGAGGTTAGCTGTCGGGTTCGGTAAAAGATACCCTACCTGAAATCTTTCAGGATTCACCCCAAATGCTTGGTTCCCCCGCTCTCAGCGCATTAGATTTACTGAGATTAGGCAAAATTGCTATTCTGTTACAAAGTAATCATACCTTATATAAATTTATAGTACAAAACTCCTATCCTAACATAATTATTCATTTAACTTAAAAATTAAATATAAATCTAATAATTTTACAATTTACTTATAAATTATATAAATATAGTAAATAATCCCTTATTTTAACCCTCAATTATATTTTCTTTCGAAACAAGAAGAGAGCCGGGCGATTATTAGGCCCGGCCCTCTTCTCCTAAATTTAATCCAGTGATTCTTCTTCTACGTCATAATTATAACTTTCCAGCAAATATGAATCATCATCATGCAAGCTGATGTAAATCATTACCGGCTCAGCGTCAGCATCGTCTTGAAATGCTTGTGCAATATCTTCACAGATATTTTCCACGTCATTCTCAACGTCGCTGCTGTCCAAATCCTCCCATTCACTTGAGGAAACATTTTCTTGAGCCTCTAAAATAACCGTGATCATATCATTGCTGTGGTAATTAATCGAAGTAATCTGGAATTCGATGCCGGCTATATCAAATTCATCACCTTTTAGTTCATCTTCCACATCGTTCACATCGTCTTTGTCATAATAACTTACAGAAAGGTCATCGGTCCCATCTTTGCTAAAGCTAACCAGCACGTCGTCGTTATCAATGTTGATAATCTCGCCGTTAACTATGGTATCCTCAGAAAGTTCGTCCTGGATATCTTCCACCAAGTCTTCCAACCAGTCCTCAATATCACTTTCATCTAAATCGGCCCACTCATCTTCGTAGTCGTCCAGGTCAACCTCAACCTCAACGTCAACTTCGTCCTCGTCGCCGTCCAGGTTGATGTTATCTACAGGCACAGCTTCAATTTCGTCATAATCGTCTAACAGATCAGTTTCCAGGTCGGAAAGATCAACGTCATAATAACTTACAGAAAGGTCATCGGGCCCATCTTTGCTAAAGCTAACCAGCACGTCGTCGTTATCAATGTTGATAATCTCGCCGTTAACTATGGTATCCTCAGAAAGTTCGTCCTGGATATCTTCCACCAAGTCTTCCAACCAGTCCTCAATATCACTTTCATCTAAATCGGCCCACTCATCTTCGTAGTCGTCCAGGTCAACCTCAACCTCAACGTCAACTTCGTCCTCGTCGCCGTCCAGGTTGATGTTATCTACAGGCACAGCTTCAATTTCGTCGTAATCGTCTAACAGATCAGTTTCCAGGTCGGAAAAGTCAACATCATCTTCTCTGAGGTTGGCCAGAATTCTTTCCAGGATAGTAGCCATTTCAGCCCTGGTTATGCAGTTTTGGGGCAAGAAGTAATTACCCGGCGTACCCTTGATATAACCTTCCTTATACATAGCCAGAATGTAACCAAGATCCTCTTTATTAATCAGTAACTTATCAGAAAAATTTACGTCATCGATATCAATCGGATCTAAACCCAACGCTTTGGCAAATGCCACACATGTTACAGCCCGGGAAGCCTGCTGTGCGGAATGGAACCGGTTAAGGCTCATTATTCTTAAATTAACGGCTTGTTTAACCGAATTTCTAGCCCAGACAGGAACCGCCTTATACTTTTCATTGTCGCTTACGCTATCTTCTTCGTCGTCATTGCTATTGTAGTCTACCAATCTCATCACCAGAGCAATCATTTCGGCCTGGCTAAGTTGGTTGTTGGGCTTAAAAGTGCCGTCATTGTAACCGGCGAACAATCCCAAATTTGTCATCCGTTGTATTGAAGCGCTGCCCCAATGATTTGCAGTGTCCTTAAACTGATTGCCCTTAACCGAAATCTTACCGTTCACCATAGCCTTGTACTGGGTCTTGTACATTTTCATTGCGCTTTTACCATTGTCCGGCTTGGCCCAAGCTGTACCGGCCGACAGGGCTATTACCAAAAGCCCTGTCATCATTAAAATCAAGAACTTTTTCAAACGTCATACCTCCTTTGTTCTTTTACTAATTAATTCGCAAGCAGGGAATTTTTTCGGGGGGCACGACGGTCGGATGCCTATTGGTAAAACATACCAAGGGATCAGACGCTTTTATTGATTTATGTTATCGTATATGATAACATAATAGTGAAGTGGAGCATATGCTGAGATTAGAGGTGAATTATGGATTGGCAAGTGGAATACTATAAAAAGGAAAATGGAAGTATTCCTGTGCTGGATTTTCTACTATCGTTGGATGTAAAAATGCGGGCGCGAAAGCCTTTAGCGAAATAGAACTGTTGGAAAAACACGGACCGGAATTAAGGGAACCTTATGTCAAGCCCATAAAAGGCAAAGGCCTTTTTGAACTGAGGATCAAATTTGCGTCGGACATCAGCAGGATATTTTATTTCACATACCGCCGGAAGACCTTTGTGCTGCTTCATGGTTTCACCAAAAAAACTGAAAAGACGCCGCAAAGAGAGATTGAGCGGGCATTGCGTTATAAAGAAGATTATGAAAGTAGGTGTGATAATGAGTAAAGCGGGAGCAAAGTTTTCCGAAGTAAAAGAGCTTTTAATGAAGGACGAAGAATTTAAAGAGGAATACGAAAAGCTGAAACCGCGCTATGATGTGATTTCTCAAATCATTGAAGCTCGAATCAGCCAAAATATTACCCAGGAAGAATTGGCGTTTCGGGTTGGGACCCAGAAATCCAATATCAGCCGCTTGGAAAGCGGAACGTACAATCCATCTCTGGACTTTTTGTCTAAGGTTGCCCGCTCCCTTGGGAAAGAGGTACAGGTCATATTGAAATAACCAAGGTCTGACCCCTGCTGTGGTTTTAGCTGCGGTAGTTTGGTATAATATACTTGGGGTGGAAAATATGTTAACGCCAAAACAACTGGCAGGTTACCGTGCCGGGTGGCTTGAGGAAAAAAAGAAAAAAGAACAGGAACTAAAAGCTCGTTACCAAAAAGCCATAACCCTCGCCCACAAGGCTGCGGAGCATTTAAAGCAAAATTACCGGTGCCGGGTGTTCCTTTTCGGTTCCTTGCTGGAAAAAGAAAAGTTCATGGAACACTCTGATATAGACATAGCCATAGCAAACCTAGACAGCGAAATAAACTTCTGGCGAGTATACGCAGAAGTGATGAGTATATTGCATCCATTTGATTTTGACTTGATCGAACTGGAGCGAATCGACCCTGAAGTGCGGGAGTATATTCTGCAAAAGGGGTTGGAACTATGACGCCAAACTTGATTTTGCTGGAAGCACGCGTTAGAAAAGAGTTGCAGCAATTAGAAAAACTACAGGATGAATTAAAAACGCTAACTAAACTCAAAGAACATAATTTAAAGAGCATCAAACTGAGAGCTTACGCATCAATATTGCACGACTTTTACTCCGGAATAGAGAAAATTTTTACGAGTATAGCCCGTGAGGTTGATCAAGTGGTACCTAAATCGGAGGGATGGCACCGTGACCTATTGGAGCAAATGATGTTGGATATCCCTTCTAAAAGGCCTTCTGTAATTAATAGCCAACTGGCGGAACAGCTTCAGCAATACCTGGCTTTTAGGCACCGTTTTCGCAATCTTTACGGGTATGAACTTGAATGGGCCAGAATGGACCTTTAGTGAATGAATTAGTGCCAACTTTCAAGAAGTTTAAAGATAATCTGGAGAGTTTTCTTGATCTATTGACTGACATGCAAGGATAAAATATATGTTGGAAAATGATTAACAATAAATAAGGAAGCTGGATACCTGAAATGACCATATCCAACTAAGCTGGTGAAATACATTGAATCATGAATATGAAATATTAAGTCACTTGGAAAAAAACGAAGACATATCCCAGCGCCAAATCGCCAGCAGGACCGGCCTTTCGGTAGGCACCGTAAACCTGCTGCTGAAAAAAATGGTGCATAAAGGGCTGGTCAAGCTGGAAAGAGCCAACGGCAGGACGCTGCGTTATATCCTAACCCCCGGGGGCATGGCCGAAAAAGCCCGGCTGGCTTACCAATATCTTAAAGCATCATACAGACAGATCATCAAAATAAGCCGGGCGGTGGAGGAGATTGTGGCCACACACCAGGCCGCCAATGGCCCCGCAAAAGAAATAATATTGTGCGGACCTCCCGGCGAGGTTTTGGCCATACTTAAAATAGCTGTGCATGATCTTGGAATGAATTACAGAGAAGTTGAAACAATTAATGATTTAACGGGTGATATTTGGGAGAACGCTTTGGTGATTACCTGGGATGATAACCGGGCGGAGCAGGTTAAAAGCAAGTATAATGTTGTAAATATACTGGAAATATTATAGGTTTTTAGCTAATGCCTATGGGGTCAGACCTTGACAATTGACACGTAGTCCAGTGTCAATTGTCAAGGTCTGACCCCAACTACAAGCAAGGATTAGAATATTTTTGGCAATGAGGTAAACCATGCTACGTTTACAAGTTAAAAATTACCTTATCGAACTGAAAATGAAAGGCAGCTCGGTACATACATTAAGCAATTACGGTTTTCACCTGGACAAATTTGTCTCTTTTAGCGAAAGCCAGGCATTGGATTATACCACTCTGACTTTAAAACAGGTTAAGTTATTTCGCAATCACCTGGTGAAACAAGGTTTAAAGCCAGCCACTATTAACGCGGTGCTGGCTGCCTTGAAAAGCTTCTACGATTTTCTGGTAGACGAGCGGGAGGTACAGGGCAACCCCATTATTACCCGCCGCCTACGAGTTAAGGATGGCCAAACGCTGCCCCATTTCATGACGCCGGAAGAACTTGAAATATTTTACCAATGGCTAAACACCATCCCCCCTCACATGGCCCTCGGCTATCGCACCATGCTGGCTACCGGCATGCGGGTGAGCGAAGTCTCCTCCGTCACCCCCAATGATATTATTGTGCTGGACAATGGCGGCTATGTCTTTCGGGTGCGCCACGGCAAAGGAGACAAGGAAAGGTATGTACCGGTTATTGATTCCCGGGTAGTTAATGATTTAATTGATTATGTAGGAGACCGCCGGGATGATGAGCCATTATTCGGGGTGACCAGTCATAACTTCAAATGGTGGGCCCGCAAATGCCGCCTGGAAACCGGGGTCAACTTCCACTCCCACAGGTGCCGGCATACCACGGGTACGCAGCTTTTGCAAAAAGGGGTATCCATAGACAAAGTGCAGGACGTACTGGGGCACGCCGACATCTCCACCACCCGGCTCTACGCCAGAACCGCCCCGGATGCCATCTATGAACTGGCGGCCCAGGTGGATGAAATCAAAGAGCACCGGGTATTGTATAGGTTTTGGTTGCTTTAGTAGGGTAGAGTCTAGGGTGAAGCTCGTGAATAAGGGGCTGGTCAAGCTGGAAAGGATCAACGGCAGGACCTTGCGCTACATCCTTACCCCTGGGGGCATGGCCCATACAAGCAGATTATCAAAATAAGCCGGGCGGTAGGCGAGGTTATAGCCGCACACCAGGCTGCCCGTGGACCCGTAAAAGAAATAATATTATGCGGACCTCCCGGCGAAGTGTTGGCTATACTTAAAATAGCTGTGCATGACCTTGGCATGAATTACAGGGAAGTTGGGACGATTAATGATTTGATGGGCGAGTTATGGAAAACGCTCTCGTGATCACCTGGGATGATGTCAAGGCGGAACAGGTTAACAGTGGGTATAGCGTTGTTAATATACTGGAGGTATTATAGTTATTTAGTCAATTCAATTAAAGGATATTTATTGAATAACTTATTTATATTGACAAAATTATTGGTATAAATTAAAATGTTCAATAGTTGAGCAATTGGTTAAGAAAGAATATGTAAAACCAACATAGGAATAAAAAATGGAATCCAATTAAGAGAATTAGTTAAAGATTATTTATTAGATTTAAAAATGCAAAACAACTCAAAGTCTACTATAAAAAACTATATGTACAATTTGAGCAAATTCATACAATTCATTGAAGGCAATAATTTGGATTTCTCTAAACTAAATCCCTCACAGGTTAGGTTATTTAGAAACCATATTATAGAAGAGGGTCTCAAGCCCAGGACTGTAAATAAAACCTTATCAGTTTTGAAAGTATTTTATGATTTTTTAATTGAAGAAGACGAAATAATAGGTAATCCTGTTAATACCCGAAGACTGCGGGTTAAAGAAGGACAAACCTTACCAAGATTCATGACCGTTAAAGAGCTTGAGATATTCAAGGAATGGTTAACTACCATTCCGGAGATGGTGGCTTTGGGTTTTCTTACCATGCTGGTGACCGGTTTGCGTTTGAGTGAGCTAACTGCATTATTGTGTGTTGACCTAATCAGAATTGATAATGGTGGGTATGTGATTAGGGTTAGGCATGGTAAAGGAAATAAAGAACGGTATGTGCCGGTAATGGTTGCAGATGTTGCCAGAAGATTGGTCAGGTTAAGACAAGACCGACCGGGTAATGAACCGCTTTTAGAAATAACCGTCAGGCAGTATGATTACTGGTCGTTGAAATGTAAAAGACAAACTGGTCTTGATTTTTACCCACACCGCTGCAGGCATACTGTAGGTACCCAGTTGTTGCAAAAAGGAATTGCCATAGATAAGGTGCAGGAAGTCTTGGGGCATGAGAATATATCGACCACCAGGCGTTATGCCAGAACAGCTCAGGAAGCCATACTTGAACTGGCTGCGAAGGCTGATAAGTAACTAAGAATCTGGTATAATATAGGCATCCAAGTAGTGCGGAAAGAGGTGCGTTTTGGGTGGAATTTAAAACTATAAACCGCACAAATGACTATGCCTTTAAGAGAATATTCGGATCGGAAGAGGGCAAAGAAGCACTAATTAGCTTTTTGAACGCAGTGTTGAAGCCGTTACCGGGGCAGGAACTTACTACAATTGAGTTGCTTGATCGAGAAATAGATCCCCAATACCTATTGGACAAAGCCGCTAGACTTGATATTCTGGCCAAAGCATCCTCCGGGGCATTAGTGAATATAGAAGTCCAGATAGCGAACAAATATAATATTGATAAACGCACAATGTTTTATTGGGCAGGACTGTATTACGGACAATTGGCCAGTGGGGAGAACTTTATTTACATTAGAAAGACCATCACCATAAACATCCTTGGTTTTAACTGGTTCGAAGGTACGAATAAATTATACCACCACACCTTTCACATTAGAGAGGATCAGACAGGGGAGTTGTTGAACGACGATCTGGAAATTCATTTCCTAGAGCTGGAGAAGATTACAAAGATAAAGCGTAAGCCACAGAATGGTTTGGAGGAATGGCTACTTTATCTTAATAACATTCAGGGAGAAGAAATGGAGGAAATCGCTATGGGAAACCCCGGAATTCGCAAAGCAATGACCATTGAACAGATCTTCTTCAAGAATAAGAAGGAACGCAGACTATACGAACTTCGAGAAAAAGCTGCCAGGGATGAAATCTCAATGGTAGTTGGTGCAAAAGCTGAGGGTATGGTAGATGCTATCTGTAAATACCTTGATATTAAATTCACAGATGCATCCCTTAGCCTACAAGCAGAGGTAAAGAAAATCAATGACGTAGTTATATTAGATAAAATCATCAATAAAATTTATACCGCCAATAGCTTGGACGAGGCATTTGCAATAGTAAAGGAAGCAGTTAAATAATAATGAACATAAGATGAACATAAGTACAGCAGTGTTTTAAAGATGTCAGATTGGAAAATGATTAACGAATTAATAGGAAGCTAAATACTTGAAATGATGACTCATTGACCATAGGGAAAGGGAGCAATAAAATTAACATGAAATTTTTCCAATCCTTTTTCCAATAAGCCAATATTTAAATAGATTAATTACTTTTATTAACAAATTTGTTATAAGTTAAAATTTACAATAGTTAAGCAATTGGTGTAAGAATGGATTATAAAGTTAGTTGGTTTGTTGGTTAATTGGACACGATGGAGCGATTTTGGCTAAAACCTACATAGGAATAAAAAATGGAATCCAAATTAAGAGAATTAGTTAAGGACTATTTATTAGATTTAAAAATGCAAAATAATGCAAAGTCCACGATTTTACACCACTCACATTCCTTGAGCAAATTTATCCACTTTATTGAAGTCAATAATCTGGATTTTACCAAAGTTACTCCTTCACAGATCAGGTTATTTAGGAACGATAATATAGAAGAGGGCCTTAAGCCAAAAACTGTCAATAATACTGTGTCGGTTGTTAAATGCTTTTATGACTTTGTAATTGAGGAAGGTGAAATAACGGGTAATCCTGTGAATACCCGAAGACTACGAGTTAAAGAAGGACAAACTCTACCAAGATATATGACAGCTAAGGAGCTTGAGATATTTCAGGAATGGTTAACTACCATTCCTGAACTGGTGGCTTTAGGCTTTCTCACCATGCTGGCTACCGGCTTGCGTTTGAGTGAAATGACTGCCTTAACATGCGGAGACCTAATTAGGCTTGATACTAGTGGATATATACTTAGAGTAAAGCATGGCAAAGGAAATAAAGAACGGTATGTTCCGGTCATGGATGCTGATGTAGCAAGGAAATTGGTAAAGTTAAGACAAGACAGGCCGTTGAATGACCTGCTTTTAGGCATAACTGCCAGAGAATATGGTCACTGGGCGAGGGAATGCAAAAAACAAACAGGTCTTGATTTTCAACCGCACCGCTGCCGGCATACTGTAGCTACCCAGTTGCTGCAAAAAGGAGTTGCCATAGATAAGGTTCAAGAAGTTTTGGGGCACGAGAATATATCAACCACCAGGCGTTATGCCAGAACTGCTCAGGGAGCCATTCTTGAACTGGCTGCGAAGGCTGACCGGGTCGAGGAAACCAAGGCTATATATAATTTACTAATTGATGAAATTTTTCTTGAGGAATGAGCAGGAAAATTAAATAATTTGTTGAAATAACTCACATAAATGGTATTTATCCAGAGTGTCAAACATTATTTTCTTTGACAATTGAATAATGTAAATTTATTGATGAGTGGTGTGTCTTTTTGCCAAATTCTGGAGCAAACGTTATGTATAGTGGGGGTCTTTTTTTACATAGTTAACGAGGTCTTTTCAATTATTAATTATATACGTGTTGGACACGCCGAATTTGGGGGTAAGACACAATTAGGTGATGTCTTTTTTTAGTTTAAAGGGTTTTATATTGGATGATTTTTTTTGAGAGAGGAAGTCAAGCAGTATGGCAACCCAGAATGGAAAAAAAATCTACCTCTCATCTCCCCACATGAGTGATGAAGGTTATGAAATGCAATTCATAAAGGAAGCCTTTGATACAAATTGGATTGCACCGCTTGGGAAGAATGTCGATGAGTTTGAACGAGAATTTGCTGCGAAGATAGGAGCAAAAGCAGCAGCGGCCTTATCCTCCGGTACTGCTGCCATTCACATGGCACTTAAGGCTGCAGGAGTAGGAGAAGGTGACATTGTCTTTTGTTCAAGCCTTACGTTCTCTGCTACAGCTAACCCAATTATTTACCAGAATGCAATACCTGTTTTTATAGATAGTGATTACGAGACTTGGAACATGAGTCCTAAGGCTTTAGAGGAAGCTTTTGAGAAATATACCCCAAAGGCTGTTATAGTTGTTCATCTTTATGGCCTTTCAGCAGATATGGATAAAATAGTTGAAAATTGCAAGAAATACAATGTGCCACTGATAGAAGATGCTGCTGAGTCTTTAGGGACCTATTATAAAGGAAAACATACAGGCACTTTTGGAGACTATGGTGTTTTTTCTTTTAACGGGAACAAAATCATTACCACTTCAGGTGGTGGTATGCTTGTATCTGATAATGAAGAGAGGATAGCCAAGGTTAGATTTTGGGCGAGTCAAAGTAGAGACCCGGCAAGGCACTACCAGCATAGCGAATTAGGATTTAATTACCGCATGAGCAATATTGTTGCTGGTATTGGTAGAGGACAGCTTAAAGTCTTAGATCAAAGGGTTGAGAAGAAGAAATATATATGTGAGTTTTATAAAAGAGAATTAGAGCAGCTAGATGGTGTTCAGTTCATGCCTATCAATGAGTGGAATGAACCAAACTATTGGTTAAGTTGTATAACCCTAAGTGGTAAGGTTAGGCCCTCAGATATTATGAATGAATTGGAGGCTGAAAATATAGAAAGCAGGCCTGTCTGGAAGCCAATGCATATGCAGCCTTTCTTTAAGAGATATGACTATGTTGGCAGTGATGTATCTGAAAAACTGTTTGAAAATGGTGTGTGCTTGCCATCAGATACAAAGATGATGGATGAGGACTTGGAAAGAGTTGTAGAGATAATTAAGGGGTTATGGAGATACAAATGCAAACTAACATTAAATCCAATGTGCAATCATACTCCCGGCAGCCAACCCAGTGCGGATTATATAGAAAATATATTAAGAGGATAATAGACTTTGCATTATCTTTGATTTCAATAGTCGTTTTGAGCCCTGTTTTATTAGTTGTTGCTATGCTAGTAAAAGTAAAGCTTGGCAACCCGGTGATATACAAACAGAAACGCCCGGGATTGAATGAGAAGATTTTTACAATATATAAGTTTAGGACCATGACTGATGAAAGAGATAAGAACGGAGAGCTATTACCCGATGGTGTTCGTCTTACTCAGTTTGGTAATTTTTTGAGGTCTACATCATTGGACGAACTTCCTGAACTCTTCAACATTTTAAAAGGAGATATGTCCATTATAGGACCGAGGCCTTTATTGGTTCAGTATCTACCTCTCTATAATGAACATCAAAAAAGACGTCATGAAGTAAAACCAGGTCTTTCAGGTTTAGCGCAAGTTAGCGGTAGGAATGCCATTAGTTGGGAAGATAAGTTTGATATTGATGTTCATTATGTAAATAACGTTTCTTTTATTGGTGACTGGAAATTGATATTTAAAACAATTTGGAAAGCTGTTAAACGAGAAGGTATTAGTAGTGAGACTGCTGTGACAATGGAAGTGTTTAAGGGAAGCATAGATGAAAGAGTGAATATATGAAAATTATGATAAACAAAGATAAACTTCTCATAATAGGTGCCAGTGGTCATGGAAAAGTAGTCGCAGATATAGCATTAAAAATGAATAAATGGCAACAGATAGCTTTTCTAGACGACGATAAAAATGTTAAATCATCAATGGGTATAAACGTAATTGGTAACTCAAATGATGCTTTTTCATACCTTAATGATTACGATATCTTCGTGGCAATCGGAAACAATAATACCAGAGAGAAAATACAAAGCGAGCTTGAAATAGCAGAGGCCAGCATGCCTAGATTAATACACCCAAGTGCAATCATAGGGGAGAAGGTTGAATTGGGAGTAGGGACAGTAGTGATGGCCGGGGTAGTAATTAATTGCTGTAGCAGTATAGGCAAGGGTTGCATAATTAACACCGGAGTAACGATAGATCATGACAATGTTATTGAGAATTATGTACATATATCTCCCGGAGCTCGTTTAGCAGGAACGGTAAGAGTTGGCAAGAGGTCATGGATAGGTATTGGTAGTGTGGTGACCAATAACGTATATATCATCAGTGAATGTATGGTTGGGGCAGGTGCAGTAGTGGTTAGGGATATAACAGAGGCAGGGACTTATGTTGGGGTTCCTGCGAGAAAGATAGATCAAAATGCAATGCTAAGAAAGAAAGCGTAACTTCGAGGAGCGTTTGGGAATGAAGAAGAACATCTGGTTATGGAATCACTATGCAACAGATATGTATAAAAATCGTGGTGGGCGGCATTTCTGGTTTGCCGAGAACCTCATGAAACAAGGTTATAAAGCCACGGTATTTGGTGCAAGTACATATCATAATACAGCTAAATATATGAAAAACATAACAGATATCGGAATAGATACCGGAGATGAAAAATATGCAACAGACACTATCAATAATGTCCCATTCGTTTTTGTGAAAACAACATCCGCTTTAGGCAATGGAACCGATAGAGTCAAGAATATGGGCTTGTTTTACTTAAATTTATTCCCTGTCGCAAAGACATACGCAAAAATTAATGGTAAGCCTGATGTTATTCTGGCCTCAAGCGTCCATCCGCTAACTATGGTGGCGGGTATACAGATAGCAAAAAAGTTTCAAGTCCCCTGTATCTGTGAGGTAAGGGATTTATGGCCTGAAGCTATCTTCTCATTTAACAAAGTAAAAGAGAAAAGTTTTCTAGGCAAAATTTTGACAGCCGGAGAACACTGGATCTACAAGAAAGCTGATGCACTGATTTTTACTAAGGAAGGTGATACGGATTACATAAAAGAGAAGATGTGGGATAAAGATCAAGGTGGTAATATCGATTTAAAAAAATGCCATTATATCAACAACGGCATAGATTTGGATGCCTTTATAAAATCGTCTAAAGAGAATGTATTTGATGATAAGGATTTGGCTGAAAATAAATTCAATGTAGTATATGCCGGATCTATTCGACCGGTGAATAATGTTGGTTTTATTCTGGATGCCGCTGCGTTACTAAAAGAGCATTCTGATATTAAGTTCTTAATTTATGGTGATGGTAATCAGCAGGAGATGTTAAAACAGCGGGTTATTAATGAAAGGCTCACCAATGTAAAGATGAAAGGTTATATTAATAAGCAATACATTCCATATATTCTAAGCAAGTCGTCAGTTAATATACTGAATTACTCGCAATCGCAATACAACTGGGCAAGAGGGAATAGCTCTAATAAGCTGTTTGAATATATGGCATCTGGTAAACCAATTATATCAACAGTTAAGATGGGCTATTGTATTTTGGATAAATACAAATGTGGGCTTTCTTTGGAAAATATCGAACCGGAAGAATTGGTTAAAACTATTTTGCAAATTAAAAACATGCCCCAAAAACATTATAAAGATATGGGGCAAAATGCAAGGAACGGGGCAAAGGATTTCGATTTTAATGTTCTAACTATTAAATTGATTGATGTAATAGAAAGTCTATAAATAAAACAACAAAGACGGGTATTATAATGATTAAATCGCTCTTGACTGAATACGGATTACCCTGGTTAATTAATCGCTCCCTGTATGCAGCAAAGCTTAAGGTGTTGGCGACAATACCAGCTACCGAGAAACTGTTTGAGAAAAAAGCAGATGTAAAACGGATAGATATTTTTAATATTACTGTTGCAGGTATAAAAGACTTCTTAGGGAGATTGCCAAGGGAAAAACAGATTGAACTATTGTTTTTGGCTGATAAAGCCGTTAAGGGCGTTATAGTGGGTTTCTCATCAATTGATCTTAATTATGGCAACCCAATTAACTGGCACTATAGCCCTCTCAAAAAAGTTGAAATTAATCGTTTTCTCAAGTGGTACCGTATACCAGATTTTGATGCAGAACGAGGAGATATAAAGGTTGTTTGGGAAGCGTCAAGGTTTACACATTTATACTATTTTACCAGAGCGTTTTTGATAAGCGGTGATAAGAAATACTACAACGCTTTTTCGGAGCAACTTGAGCAATGGTTGCAGGACAATCCATATCCATACGGTGCTAACTATAAGTGTGGGCAGGAATGTACTCTTCGAATGATAAATGCATTGATGGCTTATGAAGTATTTCAATCCAATGGGTTGACTACAGTAGAGGATAAAAAAAATGTAAGCAAACTGGTAGAGGTATGCTATAAAAAGATTCTGGCTAACTTTTTTTATGCTCATAGATGTATTAAAAATAACCATACACTTTCGGAGATATGCGGTCTTATCATCGGTGCCTGGTGTTGTGAGGATGAAGAGCGGCTAAGGAAAGCATATGATTTGCTTGATAAAGAGGTACAGCAACAGTTTCTTCCCGATGGGGGATACATTCAGCTTTCATTTAACTATCAGAGATTTGCTCTCCAGATAATGGAATGTATCTTTAAATTGAGCGAGAAAACCGGCAAATTTGTATCGGAAAATACGAAAGGCCGTATTAAGAACAGTGCCCTTCTTATGTATCAAATGCAAGATGAAAGCGGTGATATGCCAAACTATGGCTCCAATGATGGCGCATTGATATTCCCGGTTACGGTTTGCGGATATCAAGATTACCGTCCGGTATTAAACACTGTTTATGCTTTGATTGAAGGTAGACGGTTATATCAGCAAGGGGATTATGACGAAGAACTGCTATGGTTTGGTAATAAGAATTTGGGTAAAGCACTTTTTGCCGAAATTAAAAGAGAACCATCGTCATTCCATGAGTCTGGCTTTTACTCATTGCGTCATAATGGTGGTTTTTTGATGATAGTGTTGCAGGACTATAAAACCCGCCCGGCACAGATGGATGAGCTGCATATTGACTTATGGCATAACGGAAAGAACATTTTCTGCGATTGCGGTACTTATTCATATGCGAGTAATATTGGCAAAGAGATGGCTTTTACGGCAGCTCATAATACGGTGCGGGTTGACAATAAAGAACAGATGAATAAGCTTGGTGCATTCATGATCTATGATTGGACGATTGCTAGGAATGTGAAACATACAAAGGATAGCTTTTCAGGGACGATGGTTTCCAAGAATGGCTATACCCATAAGAGAAAGATAAGTAATACAGAGCAGGGGTATGTAGTAGAGGATGAGGTAAACGGTGATTACAAGTTTTGTGAGTTTTATTTCCACACTCCATGTGAGGTGAAAGTAGTTCCGGGAGGATTTAAGCTGCTTGATGAAGATGCTGTGATTTGCACCGTAGGGGCGAACTATGGAAATATAGTTACAAAAAAAGCTTACAGGAGCTTGTACTACTTGAAAAAAGAACAAATCAACTGTGTTTCTGTTAGATGTAATATGATTGATAAAAAATGTACTATTAACTTTAATATAAAGCTTTTAGAAACAAATTAACAACTAATAAATAAATATAATTAATTATGAAAGAAGGAATCATATGGTTAACGTAATAGGCCTTGGCTATATTGGCCTACCAACAGCATTGATGTTAGCATCCAATGGAGTGAATGTGGTAGGAACAGATTACAATCAAGAGATTGTAAATAATCTATGTCAAGGTAAAACTACCTTTAAAGAGGATGGCTTGGACGAGTTGTTCGCTGATGCATTAGCCAATGGTATCCAGTTTTCATCTGAATATATAGCTACAGAAATATATATAGTAGCGGTACCCACCCCGTATGATAAATTCAGCAAGAAGATTGACCCATGCTATGTTATTACAGCGGTTAAGAATATTATGGATGTCTGCTCGAAAGGGGCAACAGTTGTTATTGAATCCACGGTATCACCGGGCACGATTGATAAGTTCGTCCGTCCGATCATTGAAGCAAACGGTTTCATTATAGGTGAAGATATTAATCTGGTTCATGCACCGGAGCGCATTATTCCCGGCAATATGTTGCATGAGTTGAAGTACAATCCCCGTACTATCGGAGCAGATGATATGACAACTGGTGAGATAGTCAAAGAATTGTACAGTTCATTTTGTCAGGGTGACATTATTGTTACCGATATCCGCACAGCAGAAATGACCAAAGTTGTAGAAAATACATACCGTGATATTAATATTGCCTTTGCTAACGAACTGGCTAAGATATGTCGTTTGGATAACTTGGACGTTTACGAAATAATTCGCATTGCAAATATGCATCCCAGAGTCAATATTCTCCAACCAGGTCCAGGTGTTGGCGGACATTGCATTTCCGTCGATCCCTGGTTCTTGGTGGGCGATTACCCTGGACTTGCCAATATTATTCTAGCAGCTAGGAAGATTAATGATTCTATGCCGGAGTTTGTTTTAGAAAGAGTTCATGAAATTATGAAAGAAAAGGGAATGACAGACTTAACAAAAATTGGGTTATACGGTCTTGCATATAAAGAGAATGTTGATGATATAAGGGAAAGCCCAACGTTGCAGCTATTGGAGGTCATGAAGAAGCATCTAGCTCCTCCGCTAAAAGTATATGATCCATTTGTGAGAAGCGATGTCGTGGAAAATCAGTACCACGACTTTGATAAGTTTATAGATGACTTAGACTTGGTGGTAATTATGGTTGCACATGATGAGATTAAGGAGCACATGGACAAGCTGGATGAGAAGGTTGTGCTAGATACTAGAAATATTTGTAAATGTGATGTGGTTTATAAATTATAAAATACAATATAAACTATATTAGATTGTTTTTCCGCGGAGGAGGTTTTAATAACAAAATATTATTAATTACAGGTGGCACTAGCAGTTACAATTTTTAATTATCACTTTTAACACAACAAGTAAAATTTATATCTTCTCTTTTAATTAAAAAGAACGTGACATATGCGGAAGGAGTATAATGGTGTTAAAATTTCGTTTAAATTAGGAGATGTGAGAGACTATCAGAGCATTAAAACCACACACACGGAGTTAATTATATATCCATGCCACAGCTAAATAGAAATCTATTAAACGTGTTGATATTACATTGTGGGGGAAAAACATGGAGTATAAAACTAATATTGCGTTTTTAGGAGGTCTATTTCCAAATGGACATGAGGATGAAATTTATCAAAACTCGATTGGCCTTTATGAAGCCGGTTCAAATTCATTGCAATGGAATATTGTAGAGGGATTAGACGCAATAAACCACAAACAAGTGAAAATTATTAATTCTCTATTTATTGGTGCTTATCCATTTAAATATAAAAAATTCGTTGTGAAAACATATAGATTTAAACATTGTCATAATGCAGATGATATTAATGTGGGTTATATAAACTTATATGCACTAAAACAAATTTTTAGGTTTTTATCATTAAAAAGTCATCTAAAGAAATGGGCTAAAGAGCCAAGCAAGAATAAAGTAATTATTGCGTACGCACTAACAAGTCCGTTCGTTAAAAGTCTAATTTTTCTTAAGAAAATAGACCCAACTATAAAGACCTGCATTGTTGTGCCAGACCTGCCACAATATATGAATAGGACTGGAAATGGATTTTCGATACATAGAGGTTTAAAAAAAATTGATATGCATTTTATTTACAAGAACCTTAAACATATTGATTATTTTGTCCTCCTAACTGAACATATGAAAGAAGCCTTACGGTTAGGTCATAACAAATATGTAGTAGTTGAAGGTATAGCTACAGATGTGTTTTTTAATATGAAATTTAATAAAATGGATGATGGAATAATTCGCATTCTTTACACTGGAAAATTAATTGAAACAAACGGCATTATTAATTTATTGGAAGCTTTCAAAAGAATTAATAATGAAAACTATAGATTGAATATTTGCGGGTCTGGTGAGGCTGAAAAATATGTTATTGATGCAGCTCAATTAGATAAAAGAATTGTTTATATGGGACAGGTTAATCATAAAGATATACTTAAGTTGCAAAGGGATGCAACTGTTCTTGTTAACCCAAGGCAGAATAGTGGTGAATACACGAGATATAGTTTTCCCTCAAAGAACCTTGAATATTTATCCTCCGGGACACCGGTTATAGCATATAAACTTGACGGAATACCTAATGAATATGATGAACATATATTTTATGTGGCTGATAATAAAGTAGAAGCTTTGCAGGCTAAGATACTTGAAGTATGCAATATGAGTTCTTATGTATTAAAACAGCATGGTGAAAAAGCGAAAAGATTTGTTTTAGAAGAAAAGAACAAGTATAAACAAGCCCAAAAAATAATGGAACTTCTAAATTGTTAATAAAAATAAATTTTTTATATTAAAAAAAGCTAATGAAGCATTATGGATTTGTGAAAGAATAACTTTACAAAGTATTTAAGACAGATTAAAATGTCAAGTCAAAGTTTCTAAGAAGATGTATAAAGCAATGAAAGGTCTCCCATTGATTATTATAGTGATGTGCCAAGAAAACAATTATTAAATAGAATCCAACATTTAAGCAGTTCTTTTTAGTCTGGAGAGACCTAAGCGTAGCGTTGCCTCTCGCCTCCCGGATAATAGGTAGAGATGCTTCATGCCAAAGGTGGCTAAATCCTTGTGCAACTTGATATGTTCCCATTTGTGTCTGGTGGTCCAGGGCTTGATAAGGGCGTAGGTGGTTATAAAAATTAAGGTAATTACAAGCCTTTAGTAGATTTTACTATGGTCTTGTTTATTCGTTCAGATACATATCTTCGTACCTTAAACTCTGCATATCGTTCGGTGATAATATTATCAATAGTGCCGGGCCCTTTACCCCCCTACGAATTTTAATACTGGAATCGTGGATAAACTGGATATACTGAGGGTTTATAAATTTCTTGGAAACTATTTAATAACCAATATTGTTGTATTAGCATTTGTTCAATGGCTCTTAAATAAATTCTATCCCTAAGGTTTGAATTATATTGTTCAACTAATGATATAAGGAGAATAGACCAGGGCTTTTAGCGTTATCTCGAACTTGCTCAATAGGTTATTTTTATCTAGGGTTGAATTAGAGGCCATATTTATTAATCAGTTTGATTCTATGTAGTTAGCCATTCAACTTCTACAAAGGGTCCTATATCGTTTTTATAACGGCTTCTCATGACATCTAGGCACTTGTGTTTATCAGTAAATAGTTGTGGCAAACGTAATTTTAGTTTATTTTTATAACATAATTTTTTTTAGGGCCCCTGTTTTGGTGTCTAAGCTTGGGTCCATTATATTTTGATTTACCTGTAGTTGTATAGAGATCTATGTAATTTAAGAGAGGTAGTATTGTGAATTTAGAATATCCCAAGTTGATTACTATTGTTATATGTACATATAACGGTGCAAAGAACATTATAGACGTTTTGGAAGCAATATTAACACAGGATGGGTATAATGAATTAGTTGAGAGTATAATGGTTGTAGACAACTGTTCTACGGACAATACAAAACAGTTGGTTTTAGAAATGAGGAATAGGTGCCCAATTATTAAATATGTCTATGAATCAAAACCCGGGTTATCAAACGCAAGAAGAAATGCGGTACTTGCGCGGACTCCTTGGGTTGCATATCTTGATGATGATAATATCATTCTACCTGGATGGTTAATAGAGCTAGAAAAAACGATTATAAATAATGCAAATGTAGGGGTTATTAATGGTGCCGTCCTGCCTAGAACAACTTGTGAGTATACAAAAGATCATGTGAATAAGCTAAAGTCAATGTATAATAATCTTGCGTGCACACATCTATCAGAGAAAGATTTGATGGAAAAAAATCCTAGAGTAAAAAAACCATTTGGGGCTGGATTATGTGTTTTAACAAAAGCCTTGCAAAAAGTTAATGATGATGGATGGTTGTCTTTAATAGGGAGACAAGGGGATGTGCTATCTTCAGGAGAAGATGGAGAATTGTCATATAAGGTGCTTAACCAAGGTTATAAATATATCTTTAATAAAAGAATGGTAATGCACCATGTTATTCCAATTAATAGACTTGAAGATGAATATATAAATAAGTTAATAAAAGGCTTAGCTGCAGATTCTTATGTATATATATCGATGAAAAAGAATTACTTTTTACAGAGACTTTTAAGATTGATTAAATATTTTTTATCAAATTTATACGACCTGGTAGCAATACACTTCGTAAAAGACGAAGTCAAAAGATTAAAGGTTAAGTATCGAATATTAGCTTACAATACAGTTATAAAGCTAATAATAAAAGATAAGATAATTATGCGTTGAGATGGCCAATTAAATGTAGCGAGGTACATAAACAAGATACAAATCTTAACCGGCAAAACAAGATACAAGCCCCATTAACTATGGTATAAAACAAAATTAATTTAAATGAAAGTTATACATTGGAATATTTATTATATAAATAACTAAAGGTAGGTTATCCAAAAAATAAAGTGATAATTAATAATGATAAAAGATATTAATTTTTAAGGGGGACGATACAAAATCCATGAAAATAGGAATTTTAACTATGCAAAGAGTAATCAACTACGGTTCTTTTTTGCAGGCATTCGCTTTGAAAGCAATACTAGAAGATATGGGGCATGAATGTAGTTTTATTGATATCGAACCAGGCAAAAAAATTATAAAAAACTATAAAAAAACAAACATAATAACTATATTTACATTTATAGCCAAGAGGTTGGATAAGAATTTTCTTAACCGCATTAAACATCAATTCTTTATTAAAGCTAGAAAAAAAAGGTACCATAATGAGTTTTTCCCTATATTGGGGTTAAATAAAGAACCAAATTACAAAAGTAGTTATGATGCCATAGTTATAGGAAGCGATGAGGTATTTAATTGTACTCAAAACGTATCGTGGGGTTTTGCAAAAACTTTACTTGGTGAAGGCTTAGACTCCGAGTTAATCATTACATACGCTGCCTCATGTGGACACACAACCTTGGAAAATCTTGAAGAATATAATATTTATAAGGAAGCCAAGGTTGCCATGAGTAATTTAAAAGTAATTTCTGTGCGCGATTCTAACACTAAACAATTTGCTAATAGATTAACAGACAAAGTGATATATGAGCATTTAGATCCGACTTTATTATATGACTTTAAACCATTATTACCAGATTTAGTTTTTAAAAAAAGGTATTTATTAGTATACTCATATGATGGGAGATTAAACGATAAGGAGACTATTACAAAAATCAAAGAGTTTGCAGAAAAAGAAAAGATGAATGTAATCTGCATTGGCTACCAAAGTTGGTGTAATAAGAACATATTATGCAATCCATTTGAGTTATTGTCATATTTTATGGGCGCTGATTATATTGTTACAGACACCTTTCATGGAACAGTATTTTCTATTAAGTATAACAAACAGTTTGCTACTATCGTTCGTGATAGTAATAAGCAAAAGGTTTTAGATATTTTAAACCGTTTTAACTTGAACAAACGCCTAGTTTCCTCTTTATCAAGCATTGAACAAATTTTATTAACTCCTATTTACTATAACGATATTTGTAAAATAATTGAACGTCAGAAAGAGTTAACTTATAAATACTTCGAAGAAAATTTAAACACTCACTAATAAATTATGCTAATACTCATAGAAAAGAGGATACGGCGCTATGAAGAAAAGCATGCTTATTATTGTTTCTACTTTTGGGGCTGGAGGTACTGCTAAAAGTTTGTTATCTTTTATTGATGTCCTAAAAGACGAATACAACATTGATTTATGGATTAGCACGTTCAAGGGGCCATTATATAATTACCTACCGAGAGAGATTAATGTATTTACATCTGAACGTTTAACAACATACGAACAATATTACCAAAAAGGCTATGCAAAAATTTTGTCTAAGTTAAACTTGTACGTTAGTGCTGGAGCAATTCGGCTGCGAATCAAAATAGCTATCAAAAAAGCATTACGTAGGGAATTCGCACATGATGTACAAAAAATGCAAATACGTATGGCAAATTTAGAAAAATTGCCTGACAAAAAGTATGATGTGGCAATATCATGGATGGATCATTTTATATATATACTAGCTAATTGTGTAAAAGCAAAACGTAAAATAGCTTGGCATCATATGAATTATTATGAAATGAAAAAAGATCCTAATATTGACTTGCCTTACTTTAAAAAGGTAGATGCTATATGCGCTGTTTCAAAGGACTGTAGGCAAGTGTTGGTAGATACGTTTCCCATATTACAAAATAAAATTCATTTAGTGGAAAATTTAATTCCTGTCGAGGTTATTCGAAAAATGGCAACAGAATATGAGGTTCTACCTGAGAGAGAGGAGAACTGTTTTTATATTACTACTGTTAGCCGTCTAAATTTTAAACAAAAAGCAATAGATAGAGCAATTTTGGCAAGTAAAAAACTTGTGGAGCGTGGTCTGAATTTTAAGTGGTTTTTGATTGGTTATGGAGAAGATGAAATAAAGATTCGTAACATGGTTGAGAGGTATGGATTAAAAGACTATTTTTTAATTGAAGGGGTAAAAAGTAATCCATATCCATACATAAAATTGGCTGATGTTTTTATTCTTCCTTCAAACTATGAAGGTAAACCAATTGTTATATCTGAGGCTCAGGTACTCGCCAAACCAGTTATTGTTTGTGACTATTTGTCAGCACATGAACAGGTTAAACATAATGTAGACGGTTTAGTAGTAGAAAAAACTCCAAGTGCTATTGCTGATGCAATAATGCTTCTAGCAAATCGTATGGATCTAAGGAAGGATTTTTCTGATAATTCCTGGAATAAGCCTTGGCATAATCAATTAAATGTAAAAAAACAAATTATAAAACTACTTAATGGATAATGTGGTTAAATTAAATGTTAAGATAAAATGGGGCTTATTGCGTATAGATTAAGTATTACTGAATTCATTAGCATAAGATATAGGGAGAGTTAGAGTGCTCAATAACATTGGTTATATGCGAGGATCACCCTTGAATAATCGTTTAAAGAAGGAAGAACATTTTAGGTTGTCTATATTTGGTATATGTATATTATTTGTTAGTATACCAATTATGCCGTTAAAATTTAGTGGAGTAGGCATATTGATGCTTAGTAGTATGATATTTGCCGGGACTACTTTTATGACAATTATATTTAGTAATGGTCTACGAATCGCGGAAACCTGGAAATACTTTATGTTGTTTTTTGGTTACTGTATGATTATCGCTTATTTAGTTGAAGGGGATGAATTAATTCCACAACTTTTACGTTATGTATTATTAATTACGATAATATCTTTTTGTACATTAAATTATAAAGAGAGAACATTGCTGAATTGGTTCATTTGTCTTACAGGCATGGTAGTTGCTCTATATGCAATTAACAACCCATACTATGCCTATGAAAGTAGGCTATATATAGATTTTTTTGGTGTTGTTCAAGACCCTAATTATTTCACCTCATTTTTTATACTTCCCACGATTATAGCGTTTCAAATGGTTATTAGCAGCAAAAAGCGTAGGGTGCAGTTTTTGTCAATAATATCGATTGGAATAATGCTTTACCTAGTGATATCGACTGGGTCAAGAGGTGGCGTGATATCCATATGTATAGCCATTATCGTAATGACAATCGTTTGCGCTAACTCTATCGGTAAAAAAGCATTGTATATCATTATGTTGAGCTTATCCTTTGTTATGTTTATATATTTATTTTCAAATTATTTACCAGCAGATCTATTGGGGAGATATTCATTGTCCCGTGTGTTTACTGACAAAGGGTCTGGAAGATTGGAAATTTGGATTGATTACATTGCAATGATATTTAATTCTGACTTTTATGAAATTATTTTTGGTCATGGGGTAGGTTCTACGGTTATTGCATATGGTTCCACGCATAATCAGATATTAACATGTATTTATGAACTAGGGATCATTGGTGGAATTATTTTTATTTATTTGATGGTAAGATTAATGTTAACGGCTTGGAAATATAAAAACAAAGCAGCGCTTGCTGTATATATTGGATATGCTGTTCAAATTATGTCGGTATCTATTACTACAGAACGGTACTTCTGGTTAAATATGGCTATAACAACTTTATGGATGCTGCCTTATAAAAACCATAAAATATGAATAATTAATTAAATGATATAATCTGTATTGTATTGAGGTAGAATTGAAAATTACAATGCAGATTGGCTTAGCCAAAGGGAGATAAGGCGTATGAAAAAAATTTTAATATGTGGAGCAACGCATGGTACGAACTTTGGAGATTTTTTATTTGCAAAATTATTTGAAGAAACCATAAAAAAAGAGAATAAGGATGTTAAGTTATATTTTACACATGCTTCAGATTTTTTTGAAAACAAATTAAAACTACGAGTAGCTACATGGAAAGAACTTTTTAAAATGGATGCATTGATATATATGTCAGGGGGGTTTTTCGGGCAATCGCCAAATGAAAGCTTAAAGGAGTCAATGATTGGATTCAAAATATATTATATTAGTGGTATAATTACAGCACTTAGACATAAACCTATAGCCATAATCGGAACAGGAGCAGGGCCATTAGATCGTTGGTTTTTGCGAAGAGCAGTAGTATATATTCTAAATAGAGCTAGTGTCATAGCAGTACGTGATATTGAGTCTTATGATTACTTGGTTAAATATGGGGTTAAAAAAGATATGCTTGTTACCTCTGATACGGCACAGGTTATAAGAAAAAAAACTTATGAGGGAAATTGCAATAACGATAATCTTAATAAAATTAAGGTTCTTGTACATTTTTCTGGTATCGGTAGAGAAGCCTATAAAGATAAAATTGTTGCCGCATTGCAGGAGACTTTATTTCTTGATGATAAGTTTGAATACATACTTGCAGCTGATCAGGTTGGTTTTTCAAATAGAATTGACGAGATAGTCGATTTATTTCCAAAAGATAGAACAACTGTATATAAATATGATGAGCCAGAGAGCCTGCTTAAGGTTATTTCATTGTCAAATGTAATTATAACAGCAAAGTTACACGTAGGTATAATGGGATGTACTTTTGGTAAATCGGTTCTGTCTTTTCCAAGACACGCTGAGAAAATAATACGTTATTACCGTGATATTGGGTATCCTGAAAGATGTCTACCAATTGAAGATCTAAATAAAGAGAAAGCAAAAGAGATGATAATAAAATATGCCAATAAAAATATTATTATTGGGGAGGATGTTTTAGTCAAAGCAAATAAAAATTTAGAAATCCTAAAAAATTTTATAAATAGTATTTAAATATAATATTTTGATATGTGAGAAAATTTACCTCTGCTTATAATTAAGGTGAAAAATAAATGATAACAAAAGAGAGAAACGAGATAAAAATAGGCTTTTTTTTATCATATGCATCAATGGGTATAAGCGTTATACTGGGAATAATGTTCACCCCATATATATTAAAAATGCTTGGCCAAAGTGAATATGGATTATATTCACTCATTGGTGCCTTTATTGGTTATATATCACTTTTTGATCTTGGTGTTGGTGCAACGGTTTTAAGGTTCGCATCTCGCTATCGTGTTGAGGGTAATAATAAAAAACTAGAAAGTTTTATTGCCACTGTTTTTGTTATATATGCTATAATTGGTGTTGTTGTTTTAGTATTAGGTTTTATAATTTATATGAATTTGGATAAGATATTCTCAAGTTCATTAGATGAGTTTCAAGTAGATAAAGCAAGATTAATGTTTGGTATACTTATAGTAAGCCTAGCGGTTTCTTTTATAGGACACTTATATCCAGCAGTAATAAAGGCTTATGAGAAGTTCGTATTTGTTAAGGGAATTGAAATATGCAAGCATCTAATTCGAACTTTAGCCGTTTTTGTGTTACTCTACGTGGGTTATGATTCTCTGGCTATAGTAATCGTTGACGCATTATTGAATATTATGATAAGCATAATTCAATTTATATATGTTCAATTTTATCTCAGACTTGGCACTTTACCTCTAAGGTTTAAAAAGGATATAGTTAAAGATGTGTATGGTTTTTCATTATATGTTTTTTTATCCACACTAATAAACCAGGTCAATTTTAGAGTGGGTGTTGTTATTTTAGGTATCTATTCGGATACAATAGAAATTGCTGTTTTGGCTTTGGGTGTTAGTTTAATAACATATTATATACAGTTCTCAGATGCATTTGCGGGTATGTTTATGCATAAATTAACGTTGTTAACCAATAAAGACTTTGGAATTGGTGGAGCAGAAGATTTAATTATTAAGGTTAGCAGGTTTCAAGTTAAATTGCTTTCTTTGATAATTGTAGGATTTATGACTGTCGGTAAACAATTTATTGTGTTATGGGTAGGATATGAATATCAAAAAACATATTACGTAGTTATACTTATAATGCTAGCTTATTTTTTGCCATATACGCAAACCACATTGAATACTCTATCTCAAGTAATGAATAAACATAAGCTTAGAAATTGTTTGTACGGGGCTACTGCGCTTGCTAATATTATTGTTATGATTAATTTAGTAGAATATAGTGGTGCTATTGGAGTTGCTATCTCAACTTGTGTTACTATGGTGATAGGGTATGGTGTGTTTATACAGTTGTATTATCAACGAGGAATGGGAGTTAATATGATACGCTTTCTAAGAGAAGTATATCTTGATACGATCCCTGCGGTATTAATTGCAACATTAATTGGTTTATTGTTAAACAATGTTTTATTTGGATCTTGGGTATATATATTTATAGATATTTTATTAATAACAATAGTATACTTTATTGGAATATGGGTATTTGGTGCAAATAGATACGAAAGAGGTCAAATAAAAGGTATGATTTTAAAACTCTTGAAGATTGTGCATATGTGATAATTATATATAAAAGCATTAGTAAAGATTAATATGCTAGCTGTTCAATTTATTTTACACACAAATAATTGCTTCGCAATTCTATATTATTAAGATTCCCCCCCTGTATTAGAATAGCCGTCATAGACCTCTAAATAAAATATAGTTAGATAAGTAGGCAGAGGAGGAAATACTATGACAATATACAGTAAAGAATTTAAGTATACAATTATTAAAAGAATGATGCCACTCAATAACGAATCAGTTGGTGCCATATCAAGAGAAACAGGTCTTTCTGAAGGCACGCTACATAGTTGTAAGAAGAGGGGCCATAGAAGCAACGGCTTGTAGGGAACTTGGAATTACTCAGCGTACCTTGCAGCGTTGGAGAAGCAAACTATTACCCATAGAAGACCAACGAAAACATGCCAAACGCCCGGCGCCGATAAACAAACTTAGCATAGAGGAAAGACAAGCCATTATAGAAAACGCAAATAGACCTGAAATCAAGAGTTTGCCGCAAGTCAGATTGTTCACGTTTGGCCGATCAAGGCATTTTCCTGGCTTCCGAGTCAACATTTTACATAGTGCTGAAAGAAAATAACATGCAACACCATCGTTGAAGAGTTAAAAGACCGTATATCCAATTTATTCATTGGCGTATATCCGTCGGTCGGGTACCCTATAATTAGCACATGGGGCAAGACCGGCGGTCGTAAAACACAATTTTAACACTTTTATGCGACAACTATCTTAAAAAAACCGTGGTCTTGTTAAAAATTAACATAAATGTCAGAATAGGTTGATATTTATGGTAAATATTACTTTATTACTGTTTCAAAATTCGGTCTTTTCGAACAAGCTTTTAAAGATATTTATTTGTTTTAAATTTATATACCATATATTATCAAAATATAGTCTAGCAATAGGAGAAGTAAAATATGGATGGATTATATAAAAGTAAAGAGAATTGCTGTGGCTGTACAGCTTGTTTTAATATCTGTCTTTCAAAAGCCATTATAATGCAACCGGATGAAGATGGTTTTTTGTATCCATTAATTAACAACCAATTATGTGTGAAATGTGGTTTATGCCAAAAAGTTTGTGCTTTTCAAAGTAAAATCATAAGTCAAAATAGACCTTTGAATACATACGCCGCCGTGCTTAACGACAAATTAACTCTTAAAAATAGTTCGTCAGGAGGCGCGTTTGTTGCAATAGCAACATATGTATTAAAGAAGAATGGTGTCGTTTTTGGGTGTGCGTGGAATAGCCAGATTCAACCCGAACATATTTGTATTGAAAATATATCAGACATTAAAAAGCTTCAAGGTTCAAAATATGTACAGAGTAATCTTAACTCTACTTTTTCTGAAATAAAGAATTACATAAGATCTGGACGTCAGGTTTTATTTACCGGTACCCCATGCCAAATAGTTGGATTATTATCATATCTCGGTAAGAATTACGACAACTTGTTAACTGTAGATATAATATGCCACGGCGTTCCAAGTCCCGCTTTTTTTAAGGGTTATATAAATTTTCTTGAGGATAAGTTAAATTCCAAAGTAATAGATTTTCAATTTAGGGATAAATCAAAAGGCTGGGGTCTTATTGGTAAAGTTACATACCAAAAAAAAGGTAAGATAAGAGAAAAACTAATACCACCGATTGTTTCCTATTATTATCATTATTTCTTAACTGGTGACATCTACAGGAAAAGTTGCTATATATGTCCGTATGCATCCTCCAACAGAACTGGTGACTTTACTATAGGTGATTATTGGGGAATTGAAAAAGCTCATCCTGAGGTTGATAATAAAGATGGTGTTTCACTAATATTAGTCAATAGTAAAAAGGGCATGGGTATAATTGATAAAATTGATTTGAAATTGATTAAATCGAACTTGAATAAAGCAAGAAACCAGAACGGTCAGTTAAATCATTCAACCCATAAGAGTGACAGAAGAGATGAAATTCTAAAACTTTTTAGAGATGGTAGTTTCAAAACCGTGGCCGATAAATATTATAAGGAAATGAAAAACCAAATTATAGTATATAAATTGAAAATGATAATACCGCAACCTCTTAAGTTTTTAATTAATGTGATTATTGGTAAGATTGGTAAGGGTTAAGCTACGCTTTAAAAGTTGTCACTGTAAAGGGGGGATAATTTATATTATTAATTATCGAAAAATTCCGTAGGTCTAATCAGACTAGTATAATTTTCTTAAAAGGGACTGAACGTTATTATGTTAATAACTAAAAGACATCCATGCTGCTAACGCGGTACCAACAGAAGGATGAAAATTGACAACATCGAATTATTATTTAAGGCTGGCGAAGGGAGGTCGTATTATCTTGGCGCTTCGAGCCTGTCTAAAAGACAGACCCTAACGACCTGGTGCATCACAGATTGTTGCCCCTTTTATGGTGAGCGCGCAGGATAGGATAATCCAATTGGTTGTTGCACCGGCCCTTCAATATCACCACCGTAGAAGGATTAAAATGGAAGTTCTTTATAGCCATTGCTGTGGACTCGATGTTCATAAAAAGAATGTGGTAGCATTCATAACTCCATACGGAAAAGAGATTCGCACATTTTCAACCATGACTGATGACCCAATATTAATGGCAAATTAGATCAAAAACAGAGGTTGCACTCATGTAGCAATGAAAGCACAGGTTCTTTTTGGACGCCAATTTATAATCTGCTGGAGTTGAATGAGATTGAGACTTTAGTTATAAATGCAAAGCACATTAAGAATGTTCCTGGGCGCAAGACGGACGTTGAAGATGCGGAATGGATTGCCGGATTAGTACGTCACGGACTTCTACGAAGTAGCTATATTCCTTCCTGCGATCAAAGGGAATTAAAAGAGCTTATTCGTTATCGCTGGAGTCTAGTAGAAGAGCGTGCCAGGGAAATTAATCGCATTCAAAAAGGAGCCAGCATTAAACTATCATCGGTAGCTAGCGATGTATTGGGAAAGTCTAGTCGTGCCATGATCGAAACACCGATTGCCGGAGAAGATGATCCAGAAGTTCTATCCGAACTAGCTATAGGCAAGCTAAAAAGCAAAAAATTTGAATTGCAACGAGCGCTTAAAGGTTAATCGGCTCCCATCAAAAGCTGGTATTAGAAACTCAGCTGCGACACATCGATTTTCTCACCGATGAAATAAAAAGACTAGATTTTTACTACATGTGAGGAAAAATAATATGTTCATATACAGTACCCTACTAATAACAGGTGGCACCGGCAGTTTCGGTAACGCCGTATTAAACCGGTTCTTGGATACAGACATCGCTGAAATACGCATTTTCTCCCGAGACGAGAAAAAGCAGGATGATATGCGCAAACTCTATAAAAATGCAAAAATCAAATTTTATATCGGTGATGTTAGAGACATTTCCAGTGTAAAAAACGCAATGCATGGTGTAGACTATATCTTCCATGCGGCGGCACTTAAACAAGTGCCATCCTGCGAATTTTTCCCACTGGAAGCAGTTAAAACAAATATTATCGGCACTGATAACGTACTTACAGCCGCTATCGAATATGGTGTTAAAAAAGTAATTTGCCTGTCTACCGACAAAGCTGCTTATCCGATTAATGCAATGGGTATCTCAAAAGCCATGATGGAGAAAGTCTTAGTAGCCAAATCAAAAACCGTTGATCCGGGTAAAACCCTTATCTGCGGCACACGATACGGAAACGTTATGGCCTCGAGAGGTTCTGTAATACCTTTATTTATTGATCAATTAAAAAGTGGACAACCTTTAACGGTAACAGACCCTAATATGACCAGGTTTTTAATGAGCCTTGAAGAAGCAGTGGAACTTGTAATATTTGCCTTTGAAAATGCCCAGGCGGGCGATATTTTAGTGCAAAAATCCCCTGCCTCCACAATCGGTGACTTAGCTCAAGCAATTAAAGAACTATTTAACGTTGATAACGAGATTAAAATAATCGGTACTCGCCACGGAGAAAAGCTCTATGAAACACTGCTTACCAAAGAAGAATATATAGTAGCCCGGGATTTAGGCCGATATTTTAGAGTACCCGCTGATAAAAGAGACCTTAACTATGATAAGTATTTCATAGAAGGAGACCAGCAGTTATCTTCAGAAGAAGAGTATAACTCACATAATACATACAGGCTTAATATAGAGCAGATCAAAGATAAATTACTGTCCCTTGACTATGTACAAAAAGAGTTGGAAGGCTGGAGTAAGTCATGAAAATACTTGTAACCGGTGCGCAAGGTTTTATTGGAAAAAATCTTATCGCGGAGCTATCTAATCAGAAATATACCGGTATCCTTGAGTATGACAAGGATACTAACCCGGCACTGCTAGATAGCTATTGCCAAGAAGCAGACTTCGTCTTTCACCTGGCCGGTGTAAATCGTCCCCAGGAACAGTCGGAGTTTATGGAGGGCAATTTTGGCTTTACTAAAACCTTGCTGGATACCTTGAAAAAGCACGGCAACACCTGCCCTGTGCTGGTTGCCTCATCAACCCAGGCCGCTCTTGATAATCCCTATGGAAAGAGCAAAAAAGCCGGGGAGGATTTGTTGGTTGCCTATGGTCGGGAAACAGGGGCCAGGGTACTCATCTATCGTTTCCCCAATGTGTTCGGAAAATGGTGTCGGCCTAATTACAATAGTGCAGTGGTTACTTTCTGCCACAATATTGCCCATGGCCTGCCTATCACTGTAAATGATCCCAGTGTAGTTCTGAGTCTAGTCTATATAGATGATGTAGTAGAGGAACTTATCAATGCCCTACAAGGTAAAGAAAACTCCGTTGGAGATTTTTGCGCGGTTCCGGTAGTGCACACCATTACTCTCGGTGAAATAGTTGATTTACTATATTCATTTAAAAAAAGCCGTGAGGAGCGTTCTTTTCCCAAGATGTCTGACGAGTTTACCAGCAAATTATATAGTACATATTTAAGCTATCTGCCCAAAGATAAGTTCGGCTATCCACTAACCATGAATGTGGATAACCGTGGATCTTTTACAGAGTTTATTAAAACCCCGGATAGAGGACAGGTATCCGTTAACATTTCTAAGCCTGGTATTACCAAAGGCAACCACTGGCACCATAGTAAAAATGAAAAGTTCCTGGTAGTCAGTGGAACCGGCGTCATCCGCTTCCGGAAAGTTGGGTCTGATGAAGTTATAGCATATTACGTTAGTGGTGATAAGCTGGAAGTCATTGATATACCCACCGGCTATACCCATAACATCGAGAACCTCGGAGATACAGACATGGTCACCATTATGTGGGCCAATGAAAGCTTTAATCCGGAGAAGCCAGACACGTATTATTTGGAGGTGTAACGTGGCTAATTCAGCAGTGAGTAAACTAAAACTAATGACCATCCTGGGCACGAGACCGGAGATAATACGGCTGTCCGAAGTGATCAAAAAATGCGATCTTTACTTTGACCATCTCTTGGTGCATACCGGCCAGAATTGGGATTACACGCTGAACCAGATATTCTTTGAGGACTTAGACTTAAGGGAGCCAGATTACTATCTGGAGGCAGTTGGCGGAGATTTGGGTGAAACCATCGGCAATATTATAGCGAAAAGTTATAAGGTGCTTTCAGAAGTAAAACCAGATGCGCTCTTGATCCTGGGCGATACAAACTCAGCTCTGTCGTCCATTTCAGCCAAAAGACTGAAAGTGCCTATCTTCCATATGGAAGCTGGCAACCGCTGTTTTGATGAGAATCTACCCGAAGAAACCAATCGTCGAATTGTTGACCATATCGCGGACGTTAATTTGTGCTACAGCGAACATGCCAGGCGCTATTTGAACTATGAAGGTGTAGGTAAAGAGCGTACTTATGTAACAGGATCCCCAATGGCTGAAGTGCTGACTGCCAATATTGACAAAATTAAAAGCAGCAAAGTAGTTGAGTATTTGGGTTTGGAAAAAGGGAGATATATTTTGCTCTCCGCCCATCGTGAGGAGAATATTGACATTAAGGAGAACTTTTTAGCCTTGATGAACGCGGTAAATAGCCTGGCCGAGCATTATGACATGCCCATCATCTACAGTATGCATCCCCGCAGCGCCAAGTTTATTGAGCAAAGGAGCTTTAAATTTCACCCCCATGTGCGCAGTTTAAAGCCCTTCGGATTTTCAGATTATAACAATTTGCAGTTAAATGCCTTCTGTGTAGTATCAGACAGTGGTACGATACCGGAGGAAGCCTCCTATTTCAAATTCCCGGCTGTATCTGTACGAACCAGCACCGAGCGGCCGGAATCTATGGATAAAGGTAATTTCATCATTGGAAGTATCACCACCGAGCAGGTGCTACAGGCAGTTGACCTGGCTGTTGCTATGTATAAAAATGGCGACCTCGGCGTTACGACACCTGACTATGCAGATGAAAACGTGAGCGTGAAGGTGGTAAAAATTATACAGAGTTATACAGGGATTGTTGATAGAATGGTTTGGAGGAAGTGATATTATGTACAAAATCTCAGTAGCCGGAACCGACTATGTAGGCCTGGTTACAGGCGTATGCTTTGCTGAAGTGGGCCACCAGGTTACCTGTGTCGATATTGAAGAACAAAAAATTAATATGCTGAGATTGGCTGCCATTTTCTCATAAAGAAATATATTCGTAAGGAGCAGCTATTCACATGAGAGCGGATTACAAAGAACTGGATAAAACAAAGACCTATCTAATCACCGGGGCAGCGGGGTTTATCGGCTATTTTATGGCCAAACGGCTGCTGGAACAGGGCTGCCGGGTCATTGGCATAGATAATCTAAATGATTACTATGATGTGTCCTTAAAGCAAGCCAGGCTTGAAGAGCTAATGCAAACAGAAGGTGATGGCGTTTTTACCTTCCTCAAGGGCGATATCTCTGATAAGGATATGGTTAATACCGTATTTAGCAAGTACAAGCCCCATATTGTAGTAAACCTGGCTGCCCAGGCGGGAGTGCGTTATAGTATTGAAAACCCCGAGGCTTATATCCGGAGCAATATTATCGGGTTCTTTAACATACTGGAAGCCTGCCGCCATTCTTATACTCAAGCAGGCGTCGAGCACCTCGTTTACGCTTCATCCAGCTCGGTCTATGGCGCTAATAAAAAAGTCCCCTTCTCGGAGGGCGATTTCGTGGACAACCCTGTCTCTCTTTATGCCGCCACCAAAAAATCAAACGAACTGATGGCCTATACTTACAGCCATCTTTATAATATACCGGCTACCGGTCTAAGGTTCTTCACTGTTTACGGGTCTATGGGCCGCCCAGATATGGCTTATTTTTCATTCAGCCAAAAGATAATGAAGGGAGAGCCCATTAAAATATTTAATCACGGTGATATGTACCGGGATTTCACCTACATTGACGATATCATCACCGGGGTAGAGAGGATATTATGCAACCCGCCCGTAAATGATGGCGTGCGGCACAAGGTGTATAATATCGGTAACAACAACCCGGAGCAGCTGATGTATTTCATTGAAACGCTGGAAAAGGCGCTGAGCAAGGTCACCGGGAAGAACATAGTGGCCGAGAAAGAATTTTTGCCCATGCAGCCTGGGGATGTCCCCAGGACTTACGCTTCCACTGCCGAGCTGGAGCGGGATTTTGATTTCAAGCCCGGCACGAGTATTGAGGATGGGTTAGCGAAGTTTGCGGAGTGGTTTAAGGGGTACTACGGGTATTGAAAAATTAAGAAACAAGGATATGTTATCAGGCATATAACTTAAGAACAGGATTACCCGGGGGTGAGACGATTGTTAATGGGTATGGGTCCTATCAAGGAAATGCTTAAACAGAATCTGTGGGCTAAAATGCTGTTTGCAATGATCCTGGGAGTCCTTACAGGTCTCGCGGTAAATCCTTCGGCAGGTTTGATTTCGCAGGAAATTGGCACGCTTATTGGCAACTGGCTGGCTTTACCGGGTAAATTGTTTTTGAGTCTGCTTCAGATGATTGTCGTTCCCCTGGTTTTTGCATCTATCATTCGAGGAATTGCCAGCAACGAAGATATTGAATTCCTGAAAAAGATGGGTCTGCGTGTGGTACTGTATTATATTGTCACCACCGGCCTGGCGGTAACCATTGGCATTTCTGTGGCAATGATCATAAACCCTGGACATTACCTGGATAAAACCACGTTTAATTCATACCGGGAGGATTCCCTACCTTCGGGAGCAGATCAAACCTTGCCTGATCCGGGCATTACCAATATACCGGAGTATTTTGTGAACCTGCTGCCAAGTAATCCCTTACAGGCCATGGTAAATACGCAGATGCTGCAGGTGGTGATATTTGCGGTAATCGTAGGAGTTGCTCTGGTCAGCACGGAATCAAAATATTCCCGGCCGCTGCTCGAACTTATGAATTCCATACAGTCCGTCTGTATGACGGTAGTACGGTGGGCTATGCTTATAGCGCCGCTGGCCGTATTCGGCCTGCTGGCCCAGATTATGATCCAGGTAGGCTGGGAAGCCCTGTTGGGCGTGGCGGCCTACGTGTCTACAGTAATTCTGGGCTTGCTGCTGCTGTTATGCGTGTATTGTACGATTGTTTTTTTGGCATCCAAAATGTCTCCTGTGGATTTTCTAAGAAAGATACGCTCTGCCCAGGTACTGGCCTTTTCCACCTCAAGTTCGGCGGCAGTTATGCCCTTAACGCTTCAAACTGCTCAGGAACAACTGGGTGTCCGGCCCGCTATTTCTCAGTTTATGATCCCCCTGGGTACCACAATAAATATGGATGGAACTGCCCTTTATCAAGGTGCTGCGGCAGTTTTTCTGGCCCAGGTCTTTGGTGTGGATTTAAGTTCTACAGCGTTACTTTTAATTTTGCTTACATCAGTAGGCGCATCAATCGGTTCACCGGCAACCCCGGGAATGGGCATTGTGATCCTGGCCACAATACTTACAAGCGTTGGAATACCAACTGCTGGAATTGCTATCATACTTGGTGTTGACAGGATCCTGGATATGAGCAGGACGGCATTGAATGTCACCGGGGACTTGGCTGCATCTATGGTGATGAACCGGTGGCTGGGAAATCGGAATTAGCAGTAACGCATGTTTTCGTTAAAAAGCTGAAGGGGTCAGACCTTGACATTTGACACTTAACTTCGTGTCAAATGTCAAGGTCTGACCCCTTCAGCTTTCTGGACGAGATTATGTATTAATTGGACATAGTTTTGCTGTTTTTAGACAATAAACATGGACAACCGGCTTTAATGTTGTTATTTTAGTACATGCCACATCTTTTCGCCTTAATCTGCTTAAGGGATTGAATTTTTTTGAGGATAAAAATAAAAAACGAGTGTTTCTTCATATTATTTATTTCTGTTGTCCTGTTGGTATTAATTGTTTTTAATGTGAGCGGAACTTTGCCGGTTGCCTTGGGATTGCCTTTTGTCTTGTTTTTCCCCGGGTATTCCTTAATAGCGGCTTTGTTTCCGGCCAGGGGCGATATTGATGGCATTGAGCGGGCTGCCTTGAGTTTCGGTCTAAGTATTGCCGTGGTACCGCTTCTTGGCCTCATCCTGAACTACACCCCGTGGGGAATAAGACTTTACCCCGTATTGCTAACGTTGTTGGTTTTCACAATCCTGCTGTCCGTTATCACAGTCTACCGAAGAAATAAGCTGTCCTTCGAGAAACGTTTTGTAGTTGATTTAAACTTAGAAATTGTTAAATGGGGCAGCCTTTCCAGGCTGGATAAAATTCTTTCGGTAGTACTGGTGGGGTCTATTATTTTTGCGGTGGGAAGCCTTTATTATGTTGCAACCTCACCAAGTGTTGGTGAGAAGTTCACGGAATTTTATATTTTGGGGCCTGGAGGGAAGATAGAGGGTTATCCCTGGGATATGAATGCGGGTGAAGAAAAGGAAGTTATCCTGGGAACCGTTAACCACGAATATTGTCCGGTTTCTTACACAGCCGAGGTGCGCATGAACGGGTATTTGAAAAAGCGGTTGGGTCCTTTTGAATTAAACCATGAAGAAAAATGGGAAGAGCCCGTTAGCTTTAGCGTTAACAGGCCCCATGAAAATATGGAGGTGGAGTTTTTACTATTTAAAAACAGGGAGAGCGATCCCTATCGCTCTCTGCATTTGTGGGTGGATGTCCGTGAATAATAAAGATCATTTTTTTATCTGGTTGTATGCGGCTGTTATAACTGCCGCGGAGATTATCACAGCCTATTACAACCCGCTGTACGGGATCGTCTGTCATGTGGTTGTGCTGATAGCCTTGCTTGTACATGCTTCCCTGGCTTACAAGCAAGCAATAAACCTGGTCTATCTGTCTTTGTCCCTGGCCCCGTTAATCCGAATTATGAGCCTGTCTATACCCCTGAACGGCATTCCGATCATGTATTGGTACCTGATCATTAGTCTTCCGCTTTTTGCCGCTGCCGCTACCGTGATGAGATTTGCCGGCTTTAAGCCCCGTGAAATCGGGCTGACATTGGGCAATCTGCCCCTTCAGTTGCCGCTGGCCCTTATTGGTGTGCCGCTGGGCTTGATGGAGTATCTGATTCTAAAACCCGCTCCTCTGGTAACGGAGTTTACTTTCCAGCATGTTTGGCTTCCCGCGCTGATCCTGCTTGTCAGCACCGGGTTTTTGGAAGAATTTATCTTTCGCGGGGTTATGTATCGCGCGGCTGTAGAGACATTAGGCAAGTGGTACGGCATTATTTATATCAGCTTCATATTCGGGGTGCTGCACATCACCCACCTTTCACCGGTGGACTTGATTTTCGTTTTTACCGTTGCGCTGCTTTTTTCCATGGCTGCCGGCTTTTTTAGATCCCTTTTGGGTGTCTCATTGGCTCACGGGTTAACGAATATCGGTTTATACATTATATGGCCGTTTCTTTTGAGATAAAAATGTTAAGATATAGGACGGGTTATGCCAACGCTGCCAGTGACCTGGGAGCGGTTTTTTTTGTGCTTCTTTATATGTCCTATGCAAATATAGATAAAAAAAAGAAATTTTTAGGCAAAAAAAAGTAATTTTTAAACATGGTAAGCAGGAACCGGCTGCTTTTTAATTAATATAACTTTCAGTTAATATAAAAATAATATAAAAAAAAGTCGAAAAATAATGCAAAAAATAAAAAATTAATATTCAATAGATAAAAATTAAAGTAAAATATACAATAAATTAATACAAAAAAACCAAAAAATAATATAAAATAGGTAAAAATTAAAATAAGGAAATAAAGAAGGTTACCGTTTTTGAATACATTGACTCTCGTTTCCCTGTTAATGGTTACGTTTCCTGAAGCGGTCTTGGTAGCCGCCCTGGGATTTTTGCTGGTAGGACTTAAGCCATGGTGGTCCGACTTAATTATCATTGGAATTTTACAGGTGGGTTTTGATTATATTATCCGGCTCTTGCCGGTGCCTTTCGGGCTTCACTCAATCCTTGGAATAATTTTATTTGTTATAAATATTCGCCTGGTTACTCGCTTGCCATATAAGATAGTTATACTTGCATCTTTATTTGGCCTGATTTTTTACGGCTCGGTGGAAACGGTAGCAATACAGTTCATGCTGCAAATCGAAGGTTTTTCACTGGCCGAGGTTTGGAATTATTCATTTATAAGAATTCTTTACTTTCTTCCGCAGGCCTTGGTTATGCTGATATTTATCGTGGCCTGTAAATTTTTTAATATTTCCTTGATCGGTTATTCCCAAAATTATGGGACTTTAAGACACTTATCAAGAAAAGAAATTCATGATAATTTGAATGCGGACATTGTTAACAATCATAGTTTGGTGATCTTTATAGTCGTTCTCCTGCCCGTACTATTACTGGCGCTCTTAAACATGGCTTTTGAAGCTGCCAGGTTGAATGTTTTTCCAGGGGAACGTTTTGATCTCTTTAACGGGATCTTTGGAATATTCATTATTTTTTTAACTGTCCTATCCACTGTCGCCGTTAAAAAAATAGGACAGTATGTGGAAAAGGAATACGAGGCCAAGAGAGCGGAGGAAAACTTACAACAGATCAAACAATTGATTAACTCTTCCAGAAAGCAGAGACATGATTTTCATCACCAGCTGCAGACCATTTACGGACTGCTTGAGGCCGGCTTATATGAGAGAGCGCGGGATTATATAAGCGGGTTATTCGGCGAAATATCCAAAACCGGGGAGTTGATAAGAACCGATAATTTTAGTATTAGCGCTCTTCTCTACACTAAAATGGGACTGGCCGAAGCTAAAAATATAGAAATGGAAGTAGCCGTTGAATGCAGCCTCAGAGAATTGCCTTTAACGCCTCATGAGGCAAGCTCCTTGCTTGGAAACTTGATTGATAACGCCCTGGGAGCCGTGGAAGGTAAAACCGGTGCGGGCACGCGGGTAAAAGTAAAAATAACCTGCGAGCAAGGGTTATATTTAATCATAGTCGGCAATACAGGGGACCCTATCGTCCCCGAAGTTAGAGAAGATATATTCAAAGCCGGTTTTACTACTAAAGAAGGGCATTCCGGTCTGGGCCTGTCAATTGTCCAGGATATCGTAAGCAAATACCGGGGTGACATTAGCATTAGCAGCAGCGCTGAAGAAACAACCTTTACCGTTATAATACCTGTAATAAAATGAGGTGGAGTTAAATGAATCTAAATCAACTGGCCGGAAGAACTGCTAACTACCTGTCCAGGGAACTGGCGCTGGATACTAATAAAATCGATACTCTGCGCTTTGGCTTGGAAATTATTTTTGCCGCTTTAATTAAGGGGATTATCCTTCTGAGTCTGGCCCGCTTGCTTGGGATACTTCCCGAAGTGGCGTTTGCCATGGTTTGCGGAGCTGTTTACCGGCTTCTAAGCGGCGGAGCCCACTGCAGTGGGTATTGGAGATGCCTTACCCTGGGGGTTTTTACTTATCTTGGTGCCGGAGAACTGGGAATATACCTGGGACGTTATTTATCAATTAATTTACCGGTATTTTTACTGCTGGCGGGATATTTATTATCCTTCCTTTGTGTTTTGGCCTTGGTGCCGGGGGAAGTGCCTTATAAAAAGATTACAAATATTACTGAAAGAAATATGTTTAAAGTTCTTTCAGTGGTCTATCTTAGTTTATGGTTAGGGGTCAGTATAATTGTTCTGCGCTATGCCGGCTCATCCCTTGCTCTGGCGGGCCTTATTGCCGTCATGACTCAGACAATCAGTTTCTCACCCCCGGGATATAAAATCGTACATCAATTAGATAATCTCTTGGCAGGCTTAACAGGATTATTTATGGAAAGGAGGTATCAAGCCAATGAAGCTGACCGTTAAAATAATTAAGAGATTAATGTTTACACCTGTCGTTACGTTGGCCCTTTTTGTCGCTGTTATCGGCATAAAGCCGGTCTGTTTTTTTTGGTTTTACCAGCCGGCTCCTCCTGATAAATGTGAATAAAGGGGAGGTTACCCGTGAAAATAACTGTCTTTATTGCAGAAGACGATCCGGATATGCGTTTGGTGATCAGGAAGGTGGTTGAAGAAGTTGAAGGTGTAAGCGTCATTGGCGAAGCCGGGGATGGGCTGGAAGCAATAAAGTTGATTAAAGAATTATCGCCTCAAGTGGCTTTTTTGGATATCGACCTTCCGGGAAAAAACGGTGTTGAATTGGCCCGGGAAATATTTGATATTAACCCTTGGACTTTTATTGTATTTGCCACGGCTTTTAGCGAGTTCAGGGGTGAAGCTATTGATGTTTATGCTTTTGACTATCTTGTCAAGCCTTTTAAAATGAACCGGATCAGGCAGACAATGGATAGGATCAGACTGGTGCTGTCCGGGAAATTTGCCGACAGGCCAAATGCTTACTTAAAAAATCCCGATGGCAATGTTGGTAGAAAACAGCTATTTAGAAATAACGGTAAATTTGTTTATTTGAATCTAGATGACATCATCTACGTCACCAAGGAAGGTCGCAAGACCACGATTTATTTTATCGGTGGCCGAATTCAAACAAACGACAAACTATCCGCTCTTGAAAAGCAGCTGGAAGGATATCCATTTTTCAGAAGCCATAGCGGGTTCATTGTGAATTTAAAGATGGTCAAGGAACTCGTTCCGGCAAGCAGAAGCAGCTATGAACTGGTTATGGAAAATACAAAGAACAGGCCTTTAATAACAGTTGAAAAATTTAAGGAGCTTGAAGAATTGACAAATAGTAAAGTTCTAAAGAGTAGCTGAAGGGTTCTAAATTGAATCCTTCTTTTTTTTTTAAAGTCAATGCAAATTTAAATGATATATCACTGGAATTAGACACTATATTGCTACATCTAGACAATAAATATAGACAATTAGTGTCAATATTGCTAACTTGAATTTGCAATTTGTAAAAATGTTTCTGGAGGTGAAGCCAAAATTATTGCTGCAAGAGCTGATAGTGCTTAAAAGGAGGTAAATGGTATTGAGAAAGCGGATAACTGTGCTTATGCTGTGCGCGCTTACGGTTTTCAGTTTGGCTTTTAGCCTGACACCGCCCCTGGCTCAGGCCGGAGAGTTTAATGATCTGGAAAAACAATTAGTGAATGTTTATGAACAGTTGGTCCTTGATCCTGATGGAGTGAGCGACGTGGTTTCGGTTAAAGCAAAGCTTGCCAATCTAAGCAGGGATCCTGACAGCGCTCCGTGGCCGGATATTTTTGCTGTATTACTGACTAACCAGGTAATGGCCAGACTGGGTGGAGAGGCCGCGGCCAAGGAAAAAATAATCGATTTTGTCTGTGATCTTGCGGATGTCTATTATTCCGACGAACCAAGCCGGCTGAGGAAAAGTATGGAGGAATTTAAGAGGCAGCATGTTAGTACGATCACGGCGCTGTTTGGAAACGATTTTACCATCGACGATCTGTATGGCTATTTACTGGCAGCCAAAGGGGAGATTCCGAACGTAATTACAAATAATATTTCGGGTTTAATTGCCCTTGCTTCCGGAGACTACGTGCAGGTACGCAGCGCTATGGTGGGATGGAGCCGGGATGCCTTAACGATAGCCGCCACCGGCCGGTACAGTTCTTTCCCGGACAAACTCGGCGCTATAGGATGGAGCATCGACAAACTGGTAGAAGCAAAAGACCTTATCAGCGCCCAAGTGGATCCGGGCTATGCCGGTGAAATTGCTCTTTTGAAAGCATACGTCCGGTCGGAATCCCACTTCCTTAAAGAAGGGAATGAGTGGGATCACAACATTAATCTGAAAGCCGGAGACACGATGCCGTTAGAATTATCGGTTCTGGGCTTCTCCCTGGCCGGATATGTATTTCATTGGCAAGTAGATGACGCCGGTGTGGCAGCGGCTAATGATTTAACAAAAACTTTAACGGGGGTAACCAAGGGTAAAACAACGTTCCGGGCATATATAGGCGACCCTGATACAAATTGGGTTTACCAGGGAACTGTTCATGTTACCGGGGGCAAATGATATTAACGGCAACATTATGCTTGGAAAATAAAGGGTTCTTAGTGAACCCTTTATTTTTTGTTAATGCCTTTGAATCAATGCAGATCCAGACCAAATTTCGCTAGAAGCGGACAAGATATTAGGTCTTTTAGACAATAAATATAGACGATTATGGCTATATTTGTTATCTTCATGTTGGCCTCCGAAAGGAGGGATTCTATAGAACTAATAGGTTAATGAGCGATGAGATGAGCGATGAATTGTAAAAGGGGGGAGAAACAATGATTTCGACAGTAACCACCGTAACTACAACTGCCGCAAGTACGGCTGCCACAGTGGCCGGGTTCGGTCTGATTGCCGCATTAGCCTTGATTGCGCTCCTTACCGCAAAGGAATTGGCGGGGGCAGTCTCGGGGAACTCATCCGCTCCGGAGTTTACTCTGCCTGGCGCATTGGATAGGGCCTTAAATGTTGGTATCGTTCCATTGTCAATGGTTTTTGTGTCCGTTGTTTTTGCACAAATAGCAAATATCCTTTAAGAAGCCGGTTTTTAAAAGCGGTGTAGAAAGGAAACTGTTCTTTATGAATTATGATGTCATAGTAATTGGTGGAGGCCCGGCGGGCTGTGAGACAGCTCGAATTATTGCTGAAAAAGGTTATCAGGTTCTGGTAGCCGAGGAGCACCGGAAAATTGGCGAGCCCATGCAGTGTGCAGGGCTCGTTAGTCCCAGAACCTTGAAAGCCGCTGCTATGCCGGATGCTATAATCATTAACCGGATTCATGGCGCTTTTGTCCACTCTCCAGGCGGGGAAGTGCTTTATATTAGAGATAAAGAGCCATATGCTCTGGTGATCGACCGCCCGGAATTTGATCGTAACTTGTCGAAAAGGGCTCAGTCTGCCGGAGCGGAAATACTGACCGGGGTCAGGGCAGAAGTAGGTGATTTTTTTCCCGGTGTGACCGGCGTAAAGTTTAAATCTTCCGGTGGAGAGTTTACAGCCGGAGCCCGTTTACTGATCGGTGCCGACGGGGCCAACTCACGCGTTGCCCGCCGGATCAATACTTCCGCGCCGCATGAAGTAATCCGCATGTGTGCGGCCGAAGTGGAGCTGAAGTGCTCGGAAAAAGATATGGTGCACATATTCCTGGGCAGGGAGATTGCGCCGGGCTGGTTCGGCTGGGTTATACCGGTTGACGAAAAGCATGCAAGGGTAGGGGTCGGTGTAAGCGGGGGGGACAAGCATTCGAAATATTACTTTAATAGAATGCTGGAGGCCTATCCCGATATTTTTAAGGGCGTGAAGATTCTCTACAGCACGGGTGGCGTTGTCCCCATCGGTATGTTTCCCGGAATTTACGGTGAGAGAACCTTGCTGGTAGGGGATGCTGCCTGCCAGACCAAGCCCATATCAGGGGGGGGGCTGTATCTTGGGCTGTTGGGCGCAAAACTTTGCGCTAAAGTGGCAGCTAAAGCGCTCTCCAAAGGAAATCTATCCTCAGAGTTTCTTGCAGAGTACCAGTGGTTATGGGAAAGGGAGATGGCGGATGAGATACAGACAGCCCTCGAGCACAGACGTATTTTTTTAAGTATGTCCGACAAGGAAATAGACACATTAATCCATTTTTTTAACCGTCCCTTATGGCAAAGTATCATATCCAGGTATGGCGATATCGACTATCCATCGTGGTTGGCAGGCAGATTATCTATCGCCAGGCCTTGGGCGGAGAGGTTTTTTATAGCCGGTTTCAAAAAGATACTGAACTACTGCTAGACCGGCCCTCAACTATAGAAGGAGTGGTTTTATGAGTTCTCATTTTGAGATAAGGAATAGCATTATTATACCTGCGTACAACGAAGAAGCAGGACTTCCGGTAGTGCTTAAAGATGTTTTTCAGTTAATTGATAATAGCTTTGAAGTTATTGTTGTGGATGACGGCTCAACAGATAGGACGCGGGAAGTTGCGGAGCAATTTCCCTGCCGATTGGTTTCTCATGTTCGGAATTCAGGTAAAGGTGAGGCAATGAAAACCGGCATTAAAGAAGCCAAGGGGGAAAACGTAATTTTTATTGATGCGGATAACACCTATCCCCCGGAAGGAATAATTGAGATAGCAAAAGCACTGGAATGGTTTGATATGGCTTTGGCGTCCCGGAAAATGGGGAAGAAAAATATTCCGGCTTTTAATCGAATCGGAAATGCCATTTTTAGAAACAGCATTAGATATATATTCGGGTTTAAAGGATATGATCCGTTAACAGGCCTGTATGGATTGAAGAAAAAATTTCTCGAAGTCATGAGTCTGGAGTCCAAGGGTTTTGGTATAGAATCGGAGATTTGTATAAAAGCCGCGAGAATGGGATTACGGGTCAAGGATATTCACATCATATATAGAGATAGGCTGGGCGAAGCCAAACTAAACGGATTACGGGACGGATATAGGATTTGCCTAACTATACTAAGGCATTTCCCACTTTTATTTCAGCGGCTGGAAAAGCCAAGTTTAAATAGGTGGGGATGATGAGGATTTGTCTGGTTGGATCTTCAAAAAAGTTTTTTAGTGGAATATCCGCTTATACAATTGTCATGGCTAATGCATTTGCCGAACAGGGGTATAAAGTATCTGTTATTTTATTGCGTAACCTGGTGCCGTTGTTCCTTTACCCCGGGAGAGCACGTGTAGGCAAAGAGGAATGCCGGATAGATTTTCATCCTGACATAACAGTATATAACGGTATGGATTGGAATTCACCCGGATCATGGTACGGGGCATACCGCTTTCTGCAAAATCAAAAACCGGAAGTGGTAATAATGCACTGGTGGACTTCTTCTGTTGCGCATATGCAGTTTCTTTTGGCTATGAGTAAGCAGATGAGCGGAAATAAGTTTCGCTTGATTCTTGAGATGCATGAAGTGGTTGATACCCTGGAGGAAAAGATACTACCCATTAGGCTTTACTCCAGGTTGGGGGGAAAAGCAATACTGAAGCTGTGCGACTCTTACACGGCCCACTCGGAGGAAGCCAGGCGAGCCATTATCAATACTTATAAGTTAGCTGAGGCCAAGATCGATGTTGTTCCCCTCGGACCGTTCAATACGTATGGAAAATTGAACAGAGGGCTTGCCAGAGAGGAAATGGACCTGTATGGTTTTACCATTCTGTATTTCGGAATGATTCGCCAGTACAAAGGAGTGTCTCTGTTGGTCAGGGCATTCAATAAAATTCCCCCGGAAACTGCGGGCAATATGCATTTGATTATAGCCGGCGAAGACTGGGGGGACGATACGGAGCTCATACCGGTTTTGGAGAACTCGCCCTACCGTGACAGGGTTATCTTCAGGCCGGAGTTCATCCCTGACGAAAGTGTCCCGAAATACTTTGCCGCTTCAGACGTGGTCGTATTGCCATACCTGCGCACCTGCGGCAGCGGGGTAATCAATATTGCGGTGGCTCAGGGTAAACCGGTAATTACGTCAGATCTTGATACGATGAGTGAGTATCTCAACGGTTACGGCGGGGCGGAGTTCTTTCCGGCAGGTGACGTAGACGCCCTTTGCGACAGGCTCATTAAAGCGTATGACAGTTGGTTCATAAATGGAGTACGGGCGTACCGGTATACAGGCGCATCCTGGGAATCTATAGTTAAAAAATATGAGCATATAATAGCTGAAATGGATAAAGGAATGGCGAGTGCAAAATGTATATAGCACAGGTAACACCTAGGTATCACCCCTATATAGGCGGTGTGGAAACTGTTGTAAAACAAATTAGTGAAGAAATGATAAAACAAGGACATCAAGTAGATGTTCTTACCGTTGACCCGTTAAATAACTCTCCTGTTATTGAAGATGTAAATGGTGTTACTGTTAAAAGATTTTCTCAAAATGGGGTATTTTACTTTTCTCGATCACTAGTGAATTATCTCAAAAATAATTTCCACCGTTATGATATAGTTCACGCCCATAACCTGCATACATTTGTACCTCACATGGCGTTAAGTTCAGCTAAGCAAATCAAAGGATGTAAATTGGTAATGACCGGTCATTATCACGGGCGTGGTAAAACACGTTTATCTTCTTTGCTGTTACGGCTGTACAGGCCGTTTATTAAAAATTTCCTAGCGAAAGCGCATGCGGTTACTTCTGTTAGTCATTTTGAAGCAGACTTAATAAATAAGCATTTTGGCGTCCCTGCCCAAAAAATAACTGTGATTCCAAACGGTGTTTCATATGACGATCTGATAAATGCCGAACCTTATGATAAAACAGGGATCTGTCTGCTTATAGTTAGCAGGCAGGAAAAATATAAAAACATTCACCTGGTTATTCAGGCCATGCCTTATCTCCCCGCGGATTTTCGCCTGCTGATAATCGGGGAAGGGCCATACCGGCATCAATTGGAGAAAATTGCCGCGAAACTTAATTTAGGTAATAGAGTGAACTTTCTTGGCCGGCTAAAAAATGAGGAAGTTTACCGGTGGTATAAAACATGTGATTTGGTTTTAAATTTTTCCAGGCTGGAGTCATTTGGTTTAACCGTTATTGAGGGTCTGGTAGCAGGAAAGCCGGTTTTAATTAATAGTTCTACCGCGTTAAGTGAATTAGCCGAACTTTTGAAAAATGTTAAAGCTGTTGAAGCTGATCGAATCTCTCCGAAAGAAATAGCAAACTATATAGCTCAATCAGTTAAAATGCCCTGTGCAAAACAAAATTTGAGCGAGTATCAATGGAACAATATTTCACTTCAATATTGCAATTTTTATCAATGGATGGTTGTTAATAGTTGAATAGTTTACGAAACCGGGCCATGAACGGTATAAAATGGACAACTATGCAGACAATTTCCATGGCGCTGTGTACACCGGTACTTCAGATTATACAGGCAAGACTGCTAAATGCCAGGGAATTTGCAAGTTTAGCTATAGTAATGATGTTTATTAGTGTGTTTAATACAATAAGTAGTTTTGGAATTAGTCAAGCAATAATTCAAAGAGATTCAATAAGCAATAAAGAGGCTTCATCTTTATTATTCTTTAATATCATTTTTTCTCTTCTTACAGGAGGGGCAGTGTATTTTTTAGCTCCGGCGCTATCCGCTTATTTTTCGCTGCCGGAATTGATTGTATCCCTAAGGTATGTTGCTATGTATGCAATTGTAAATGGGCCGGTTCAATTATTTGTCGCGCTGCTGCAAAAGGAGTTGTTATTTAAGGAATTAGCCTTGGTGGAAATTATTAAAAACCTATTAATTGTTATAGTATCAAGCGTGTTATTATTTTTGAATTACGGTGTTAACGGCGTTATTTTTGCCATGATACTTTCTGTCCTGGTAGGCTCAACTGTAATTATATATATATGTTTAAAAAAAAGGCTTATAAGTTTACTTTTTCATTTCAGTATTAAAGAAATCCATGTGTTTTTAAGCTTTGGATTGTATGTATCCGGCAAGCAAGTGTTAACAGTAATAGCGGAACGTTTAGACATAATTATTGTTGGACGGTTTTTATCTCCTGAAATCCTGGGTGTTTACTACTTCGGTAAAAACCTGTTGGAAAAATTAAGAGAACTTATTACGGCATCTTTTACCGGTATTGTTTTCCCAATGCTATCAAAAATAAAAAACAATCCGGAGTTGTTAACGGTTACATACAATAAAATGTCTAAGTATATAGCGGTGTTGGCATTTCCCGTATTTATAGGTATTGCTGTTACGGCACATCTATTTGTACCTTTAATTTTTGGAGATGAGTGGAAGCCCAGTGTAATTGTGTTTCAAATTGTATCACTGTCGCTTATATTTAAACTGCTTACCGCAAATATGGCTACATCATTATTATACAGCGTTAATAAACCAAAGGTTGTATTTTATATTGAGATAGTAACTAACTTTATATATTTTGCCACTTTGTATTGTGTAATTTCAAAAGGATTAACTGCCATAGTTGTGTCGTATTCGCTTTTTGTAATATATAAAACAATAAGTTTGCAGTACTTTGCAAGTAAAATGTTATCGGCGAAAAAAATAAAAGTGGGCTTTTTAAAAAACATTTTAATATCGTCCTTGCTAATGGTTTTTATGGTTATAGTTTTTCAAAAAATTGCAAGCGGGTTTACTTCTTTAATTCTTCTTTTGGGATCAATTCTTATTGGCATGCTAAGTTATATTACGATGGAATGGTTTCTGGAACGTAATATTGTTTTAGAGATAAAGTCATATATGTTATTAATTTTTTTAAAAAATAGGGGTTTGATGTATGAAAAAAATCAGAAATGTTAGCAAGACTGTGGAATTGGATTTATGTGTTTCATGTGGTATTTGTAAAGCATCATGCCCTAAAGGGGCGATTGATTTAGTCTTTTCCAATGGTCAATATCATCCCAGCATTTCAGATAATTGTTCGAATTGTGGGGTATGTGTTGCTGTCTGTCCGGGAATTGAGGTTAATTATAATTTTCTCAATGGTGTAAAAAAGGATTACATAACTGGAAATGTCATAAAGTCTTATGTGTGCAGTGCAAAAGATACATATATCAGGAGCATATCAACTAGCGGCGGTGTGGTAAGCGCTCTTATTGTCGCATTGCTAGAGTGTGGAGATTATTCAGGAGCGTTTATTTTAAATTATGATGGCAATGATATATCTCCGGCCAAACTTTCTTATGCAAATAATCCGGCTGAAGTAATGGCTGCTGCAAAATCCAAATATATTCCGGCATCTGTGGAAAATGTGATTAAGAGCGGTACATGTGAACAGAATCCTGTAATTGTTGTCGGAACACCCTGCCAGATTTACGGTATAAAAAAATATTTTAACCACTTCAAATTAAACGACTCGCATATTTTATATTTTGGCTTATTCTGCGATAAAGTATTAAATTATAATATTCTTCAGTATTATAAATATAAATACGAAGGTAAAGGCAGAAAGATATTTAAGTTTAATTTTAGAGACAAAGATAAAAGTGAATGGCCCGGTGATACAAAAATAACTTTTACAAGTGGAGAAGAGCTTATTGTTAATCGTAACATAAGAATGACCTTAAAAAAATACTTTCAATTAAACAGGTGCTTATTTTGTTTGGATAAGTTAAATAAATTAGCCGATATATCATTTGGCGATTGCTATATACCTGAAAAAAAATCAAATCTGGGAAATTCAAACATAATTGTTAGAACGGAAAAGGGTCTTAATGTAATCAAAAATCATAGCGATATTCTTAATATTGAAGAAGTTAATCCATTGCAAATTTTTTCATCACAAGAAATTAAAAAGAAAAAAGTCAATTATTTAAACGCTTGTCTACTAGCAAGAAAAACCGGGCATTACATTTACCCTAATTTAGAAATAAAAAATTTGCATATTGATACTCGTATAAAGATTGAATATAAAATAATGAGAGAAAAATTATCATACGGAAAAAATTTGGAAAACTTTAATATTATAAACATGTTGCTGATATATGATAATTTGAGAAATTTCAGTGGTCATATAGTTAATAAAATGATTGGAGCTAAATAATGATAAGGAATGTGGTAATAACCGGAGGTCATTTTGATAATAAAGGTGCTCAAGCAATGCTGCTGGCAGTGGTACAGGAAATTTATAATAGAAACAAAGATATTTCAATATATGCTTTTACTGATAAGCCGATTACAAAAAACGGCTTAAAATTCAATCATGTTTTCTGGGATAATATGATGAGAGTTAGATTGCTTATGGGAAAGTCAAAAATGTTTATACCACCCGGTAAAAATATAGAGAATGAAAAATATATACAAAAAGTAATAGAAAAAGCGGATTTGGTTTTAGATATCAGTGGGTATTCATTAACTTCTCAATTTGGTTTTTTAGTCTCGCTATTATATATAATTAAAATTGCTATATTTAAAAAATATAATTGTAAGGTAGTGCTATTGCCCCAGTCCTTTGGTCCTTTTAAATATAAATATTTCTTTCACGATTTAATTCTCTTTTTTCTTATGAAATATTATTTAAAATACCCTGAACAAATTTTTGTTAGGGAACAGCAAGGATATAACGACCTTAAAAAATTTACCGTTAATAATTTGGTAAAAACGATAGATATTGTACTGCAAACACGAAAACCTAATAGAGAAATAATTATGCAGGAGTGCGATAATGCTAAAATAAGTATTTTAAAAAATAAAAAATGTGTGGCCATAGTTCCGAATACTAGAATTGTACAATGGAATCAATTAAATAACGCCTGCAGCATTTATTGCACCATAATTGATTACCTGATCAATAAAGGTTTTTATATTTATATACTGAGGCATTCATATGAAGATATAGATATATGTGAAGAAATTTATGCAAGATATAAAAATATATCCACAGTCACCTTGCTGGGTGAAGATTATGATTGCATAACCTTATATGAAATAATATCTGAGATGAAATTTGTTGTTGTCTCGAGATATCATGCTCTAGTCCACGCATATAAATCAGGTGTTCCGGCATTTGTTATCGGTTGGGCGCAAAAATATGATGAATTAATGAAAATATTCGATCAGTCTAAATACTATTTTGATATAAGAAATAAAATTGACAATGAAGCATTATTGAGATGCTTTAATGATCTGATAAGTATAAATGATATTGAAAGTGAGAAAATATCATTTCATTTAAGTAGGTTAATGAATAACAATGTCTTAAGCAAATTTTTTAATGACTATATTGTTTAAATATTTTGGAGTGTTTAGATTGGGAATAAATACAATTAAGTTAGTTAATAGCATTATAGTGATTATGTTTTTAAATGTTATGCTGCTGGCAGTGGGTTTAGATGCCCTGTATTACACAAAATTAATGACGGCTAGGATATATATAATTTTATCGGGCTTTATGGCGGCAATGCTATTGGTTGTTTCATATTACTTTAAACAAAAATATTTAATAGGTCTTATTTTAATAGCAATGCCTTTTCTTGCTTACTATATTATTTCACCCGATTTGCCGGTGCAGATTAATGGAAAGTCTTTCGCGCAAGTGCTGTCATTTTCAGAACTTTACAAAAGAGAAGGTAAAATTGTTTTTACTGATGGTTCCCATTCTTATTTTTTTCAAGCGCCGTATTTAGTGTATACATTGAGCCGGATCTGTAATATTACTACTGAAAACAGCTATAAGATTATACTTCATTATGGGCTATTGTTTATGGGAATTGTTTCTGTTTATTATGTGTACGCGTTTAAACTATTGAAAGAAAATATTCCCCTAAAGGCAATTATTCCTTTGGGCGCATACGCTTTGATAGCACTTGCCTTCATTGTGGACAACGGGGGGTTGAGCGGTGGTTTAAGTTACAGGTTGTTTGGCACTATGTTGGTTGTATTTAGTATTTTATATTTTTTTAAAGAGGACCAGCTTACGGGAAAACAGACATGGAAGGCTGCCTTAGTCCTGGTACTGCTAGTATCGGGAGCTGCGTTGGGTTCCCCGACGGCGTGCATCTTTCTGGCGTTATTATTTGGGATTTATTCATTATTAACAAAACAATTAAGGGTATATCTAGTTATACCTTTATCGTATTTGATATATGCCGGCACTTCGTACCTTATTTCTCTAAAAATTTACATCAATAATGCTCTGTATGGAATGATTTTATTTTTGCAATCCCTAATCAACTTGGAATTTGAAAAAAGGGTTATTCCGGTGCATAGAATTACTACATGGATACCGATTGATTCAGTTGTGCTTAGCATTTCTTACTTGAGCAATCTTTTAGCGGCAGCAGTATGCATGTTTTATTTGGGATGGGCTTTATGTACATTTAAAAAAGAAAGAAATAAAAAGGTTTGGGTAACTGCTTTTATATTAATGTTTCTTTTATTGGCTGTCACTGTATTCACATATATCGGGGCTTCGACTTTAAGTGAAGATACCAGTTCGGATATTAGAACAATAGTAATTCAATTCGTAGCTATTTTGCTGCCGCCGGTATTAATGTTACTTCCATTTAACCGAACCAGGAATGCAAAAATATTCCTTTCTGCGCTTTGTTTGCTTTTGGTAATTGGAAGTATAAAAGACCAATTTAGGTTTTACCCAAAATCAATATATGATCCTGTTAACGTTGTAGAAGATTTGCGTTGCGGCAGTGAGAGCAGCTATTGGGCAGCAGGCTTTTTAATTGATAAAGCATCTGAAGATAAGGTGATAATTAGTGATTACCCGGTTAACCGTGCAATGCTGCGTTCAAATTCCAATATTAAATCTGTTTTTCTTTCAAGGCAAGAAAAGTGGGACATAATTGCCTATAACAAGAACGGCTTAGTATTACCATCATTATACGTAAAACCCGAAGTATATAAAAACTCAAGTGAACAAATAAAAAATTTAAATGTTATTTATGATGACGGTAATAACATTATGGGAACACAAATAAATAAGCGAGAGGAAGGATATGAAACTTATTAAAAACATGTTTCGCGATATGGCGTAGGATTTTGCGGCCAGCCCCTGGATAATGAGCCGAACAATATTAATTTTATACCGTTATGGGAATTGGGTATTTTACTCGGTCAAAAATCTAATTATACGTTTTCATCTTTGGTGGATATATCAATTAATAAAGTATCCCGTATCGGTTTTAATCGGCTCAAGTATTCCGGCGAAAGCGATAATTGGATCAGGTGTCCGTCTGGAGCACGGCGGTCAGGGTGTAATGATCCATGCTGATGTCGTGATTGGAAAATCAGCAAAAATTTTTCAACAAGTAACTATCGGCCGTAATGACCCTCCGCGGCCAAATGAATACGGACCTATCTCCAAACACCACTGTTATAGGTATTCCAGCTAAAACTATTTAAGGAAGTTTAATGAGGTGTATCAAATTGGTTAGTAGTGTCGGGATAATATCTTCATCGCCGGGTGGTATTACAGGTGGCAGTGAAGTTTCAGTTGGTATTCTTATCAACTTGCTGGCAGCGAGAGGAATAAATGTTTATGTTGCGTCTTATCCTATGAATCTTCAGGGGTTGGATAAAAGTTCCAACATTACTATTTTAAATGATAGCGGTTCAATTTTTCCTATAGAATTACATGCACAACCTGTTACTTTAATTCTTCGCATTTTGTTTCTTATGAGGCAACTAGAAAAACTGGGTGTTGAAATTATTCATTTATATAATGTGTATCCTATGTCGGCTGTAAGTCTTTATAAGAATTTTGGTGGGCGTTGTAAAACAATAGGTCAACTAAATAACTACGGTGGTATATGCCCGGTTGGAAATTATATTTGCAATGGTGTAAATAAATGTAATTACTTAAATAGATATTCATGTCTTAAAAATGAAATGAACTTTTTAATGGGTATGTTAGGGATGCCTTATTCGGTTGTGTATCCCAAAATTATTAAAATGATGAAATCATTAGATGGTTATATTGCTTTAAGTGAAGCCGTAAAAAGTATTTACGTGGCTAATGGGTATAGAGGCAATAAGATAAGGGTAATACCAAACATTTATGAAGGCGCCTATCAATCTTTTATGAATAATGATACGGCATTTACCATATTATACGTTGGGTCGTTATCGGAAAACAAAGGAGTACAAGATTTAATAAGTGCTTTTTCTATACTTATAACACAGAGACCGGATTGCAAATTATTGATAGTTGGTGATGGACCATTAAGATCAGACCTTGAAAATTTAACGATTCAAACAGGAGTTGCCGATCATGTTACTTTTACCGGCAAGGTTCCCCATTCCGAGGTATGGAAATATTACCGGCAATCCAGCGTGTTTGTACACCCCGGTCATTGGAATGAACCATTTGGAAGGACATTACTGGAAGCAATCAGTTATGGATTGCCCTGCATTGTTTCAAATATCGGCGCTCCGCCTGAAGTAGTTGGCAATGCGGGCTTGGTTTTCCCCAGAGGGAATATAAAAGTTCTAAATGAAAAAATAAAATTACTATATGATAATAGTCAGCTAAGAGTAGAGTTAAGCGAGAATTGTAAATATGTTTTAGAGAAGTATAGCAAGAACTTAATTATAGATAGAATAATACAATATTATGATGAAATAGTACATTCTGGCATTGGAAGGAATTGAGGAGGCAATGAAAACAATTATACTGGCCGGTGGCAGTGGAACCAGGTTGTGGCCCCTAAGTAGGGATAACTTTCCCAAACAATTCTTAAAACTAAAGAATATGGACAAATCTATATTTCAAATGTCATTTGAAAGGTGTCTTAAGTTAGTCAACTTACATGAAATTTATATTGTAACCAACATGAATTATAAGTTCTGGGTTTTGGGGCAGATCGAGGAACTTGGCTATAAATTTAATGAAGATCATATCCTTTTGGAACCGTCGGGTAAAAATACTTTGCCGGCAATATATTATGGGGTAATTGAGATACAGAAAAATGGCGATGATATAGTTGCGGTCTTTCCTTCCGACCACCTGATAGAAGACGATGATGGGCTAATCAGGGCTATAAAACAGAGTGAGCAGCTGGCGGGTGAGCATATAATTGCCTTTGGCATACATCCGGAAAAACCACATACGGGGTATGGTTATATCAGACCCAAGGAGCCTTTGACATTTGGCTATTCAATCGAGGATTTTAAAGAAAAACCGGATTTGGAAACTGCTAAAGTTTATGTAGAAAAGGGGTACCTGTGGAACAGCGGCATGTTCATGTTTAAAACGGATGTTTTCCTGGAAGAGGTCAGGCGGCATTGTCTCGAGGTTTACAACGCTTTTCAGCTAATGGATATTAATGAGGTTTACAATAATACAATAAATATTTCAATTGATTATGGAATCATGGAGAAGTCCGGCAGAACGGCTGTCATTCCAGTGGATATCATATGGAGTGACCTTGGGAGTTTTGATGCTTTTTATGAAAAGTTCCCGGGCGATGAAAACGGAAACATAACTTTTAATGATGTTACATTAATCAACTCCGGTAATAATCTGTTATACACCAATAAAGATAAAGCGGTTGCAGTCATAGGTGCTGAGGATTTAATCGTCGTAGATGAGAAAGACGCCTTGCTTATATGTAAAAAGGGATACTCGGAGAGAGTAAAAGATGTAGTTAATAAATTAAAGTCAAACAACGATCCCAAGGTGGATTATCATATAACCACTTACAGGCCGTGGGGATCCTATACAATTTTGGAGGAAGGTTTTTTTTACAAGATAAAGCGGATTAGTGTTTTGCCTAAGAAGAAGCTAAGTTTGCAATTGCACTACCACCGCAGCGAGCATTGGGTAGTGGTCAAAGGCACGGCCAAGGTGACTGTTGACGCTTCAGTAAACTTTGTCCGCAGCGGTGAGAGTACCTTTGTTAAATCCGGGTATAAGCATCGGTTGGAAAACCCGGGGAAAGTTTTGCTGGAAGTAATAGAGGTACAGCTTGGCCAGTATTTGGAGGAAGATGATGTGGTCAGGTTTGATGATGACTTCGGCCGGACTGGAACTGGTGATGCCGATGAATTCATTGCCTTAAGCACGGCTCGATGATTAAGGGGGGAATGGAAAAGACATGCCTTTTGCAGTGATTATGGCCGGTGGGCGGGGGGAGAGGTTTTGGCCTCGCAGCAGGCTGGTGGCTCCCAAGCAATTTTTGAAGCTGGTTGGCGATAAAACCATGCTTCAGCTCACTGTGGAGCGAGTGGAAGACTTGGTCGGAATATCCGGTACGTACATAGTGGCGGGTTCGGATTTTAAAGATATCATCATGGAGCAACTGCCGCATTTGCCGGAGGAAAACATTATTACCGAACCCTTCGGGCAGGGTACCGCGGCTGCCGTCGGGCTGGCCGCTTTGATCCTGGAGCGTAAAGACCCCCGGGAGGTCATGATTGTTCTGCCGGCTGACCATTATATCAGCGACGTGACATGCTTCCAGAAAGTGCTTAAGAGCGCGGTTGCGGCGGCCTGTTCGGGAGAGGATATCGTTACCATTGGTATTGCCCCCCGCAGGCCGGAGAAAGGTTACGGATACATTTGTCAGGGTGAAATGCTGGATACTATTGCCGGGGTGCCCGTATTTCGGGTTTTTCAGTTTTTGGAGAAGCCTGAGCTGGCAAAGGCTGTCAGGCTGCTCGCCTGCGGTAATTATCTGTGGAACAGCGGCATGTTTATCTGGCGGCTGGATTTAATTCGCCGGCTAATTGAAAAACACACCCCGCAACTTGCCGAGGGTCTGAATAAGATTGGGCAGGCCATGGGGACGGGACAATATACGGCTATACTGGAAGAAGTCTATGCGAAGCTGCCCGGGATTTCGTTGGACTATGGTATTCTGGAAAAGACGGATAGAGTTCTGGTGATGCCGGGGGATTTCGGCTGGGATGACATTGGCTCATGGATAGCCCTGGAGCGTTACGCTAAAAAGGACGAGCGAGGAAATATCATCGAGGGTCGGGGCGTAATGCTGGACACAAGTGATACCTTCATTTATTCCCCTGGCAAGACGGTTGGGGTTATAGGGGTGGAGAATTTAATCGTGATAAACGACCGCGATAGTATCCTGGTCTGTCGTAAAGACCGCGCCCAGGAGATAAAGAAAGTTGTGCAGGCTTTAAAGGACAAAGGCCTGGATGAAGTGTTGTAAAACCGAACACGGAGGAATTTATATGGTAGCTGCTAATGAACATATTTTTCGCCAGTATGATATTCGGGGCGTAGCTGAACAGGACCTTACTGATGAGGTTGTAATGCTTTTAGGTAAAGCTTTTGGATCTGTAGCTATGCAAAAGGGTTCATATAAAGTACTGGTGGGGAGGGACAATCGTCTCAGTTCCGAACGCTTGCGGGACGCACTGGTAAAGGGGCTTATGTATGTGGGCTGCGATGTGATCGATATAGGCTTGGTGGTTACGCCGATGCTTTACTATGCTAGAGTCCACTTTTCTGTTGACGCGGCGGTAATGATTACCGGCAGCCACAATCCACCGGATGAAAACGGTTTCAAGATGGCTCTGGGCGACGGGACCATTTATGGCGATGATATTCAGAAGCTCAGGGAATTGATGCTGGCCGGAGAGTTTTCGGCTGGGTCCGGAAGCCTTGAAATGGTTGACGCCATAACCCCATACTTAAATATGTTGATGAAAAAAGTACAGGTTCGTCCACAAAAGTTAAAGGTTGCTGTGGACTGTGGTAACGGTACGGCTGCCTTGTTTGCTGAAAAAATATTGGAGAACTGGGGCTGCAAGGTTATACCGCTGTTTTGTGAATCCGACGGCTGCTTTCCAAATCACCAGCCGGACCCGGTAAAAGCGGCCAATCTGGCGGAATTGAGAAAAGCGGTGCTGGAAGAGAGGGCTAATCTCGGCATTGCTTTTGATGGCGATGCGGACCGTATCGGGGTGGTTGATGAGACTGGGAATATTATCTGGGGAGATATGCTGATGTGTCTTTACTGGCGGGAAATTATGCCAAGTTATCCCGGAGCCGAGGCCATCATCGAAGTGAAGTGTTCTCAGGCTCTTGTGGACGAAGTGAAGCGTCTCGGCGGAAAGCCTTTCTTTTATAAAACGGGTCACTCATTAATTAAAGCCAAGATGAAGGAAGTAGGAGCGGTCTTTACCGGGGAGATGTCCGGGCACATATTTTTTGCAGATGAGTTTTACGGTTTTGACGATGCCTTTTACGCTGCCGGCCGCCTTCTTAGGGTCCTCTCCAATTCAGATGTGCCGCTATCAAAGATGCTCTCGGGCATACCGAAGTATTACTCTACGGCTGAAACCAGAGTTCCTTGCCTGGACCGGGATAAATTTAAGGTGGTCAGCGGGCTGGCCAAGCGTTTTAAGCGGGAACATCCCGTGGTTGATGTGGACGGGGCAAGGGTGCTCTTTGGCGACGGTTGGGGCCTGGTGCGCGCTTCTAATACACAGCCTGTGCTGGTGGCCCGCTGCGAGGCAAAAACTGAAGAAGGAGTACGGCGCATTTGCTCTATTATGAAAGGAGCCTTAACTGAGTTCCCTGAAGTGGAAGACTTTGAATGGGAGTATTAGCATGCCTTTGCTATTATTTTCAATTCAAAACGCCTTTCGTAAAAAAGCGGTGGTGACGCTGGCCGTTTTCGGAGTAGCCTTTGGTATCGCGCTAATGACTTTCCTTTTGTCTCTGGTTGCAGGAATGGATAACCGGGCTGAGCGTACCCTTGGCGATCTTTCAAATAGAATCATGATTTCCGGCAGGGATGCGCTCTTTGGTGGCTTGCTGCTGGGTATGGGCACAACCCCGATACCTTTTTCTTATATAGAAATCATAGAAAACATACCGCACGTGGAAAAGGTCTATGCACAGGTATCGGCGATTATGCGCCCTTATAATGTGGAATATAACATGCCTTTGTATGGATATGGAGCTGAAGATATATCAGCTGTTAACAGCATACCTCACAATAAAATTATAGAAGGGGCCGCTCCTAAAGATGATAAAGAGATTATTATTGGGGCCGGTCTTCAGAAGTATATGAATTTTATTGATTCTCCTTATGAAATAGGAAATTTTTACCGGTTTATCGTTCCGGAAAATGGACAGGCGAAGGTTCTGGAGTTAAAGGTTGTGGGTGTTTACCGGACCGGCAACGAGGTCTTGGACAGTGCTTTCAGCGGATCTGAGCACCTGGCCAGGGATATTGGCAGGATACCGGATGGAAAAGTATCTTCCTTTAATGTAACAGTGGATAAAATCGATAATTTGGAATCTGCAGCGCAGTCCATCCGGAATGATTTGTCCGGCAAAAAGCCGGAAGTTCAGGTAGTGCTGCCCAATGAAGTGCTGAATCCGGTTAAAGACATATTGGACATCTTCGGCAGGTTTCTCATCGCAGTATCAGTGGTGGCCGTGGTAGCCGGGGCGCTTACCATTATGGTGGTGATGCTTTTGTCGGTCATCAATCGCATGCGTGAGTTCGGCATCCTGAAGGCGCTGGGTTGGACCCCGGCCAATATTATTTTCCTGGTGATGGTGGAGTCTCTGGTTATGAGCTTGCTTGGAGCCGTTCTGGGGGTGGCCTTGGGCTACGCCGGCCTGGTTTTGGCCAGGGATTTGATAGCTTTGGATTTTGCCAACCTCACCTGGCAGACATCGTTTTATGTCGGTCTGGCCGGTATATTCATCGGGGTAGTGGGGGGGATATATCCGGCCTGGCGTGCCAAGGGCGTGGCGCCGGTGCGGATACTTCGGGGAGTGTAGCCCTATGGAGGTGCGTATTATTGGAACCGGATGTGTTGGTCTCCGGGAAAAACCTGACCAGGGTTTACGGGAAGAATAAGCATGCGGTTAAAGTGTTGGACGTGAAAAGCTTGGAGATTCGAAGGGGTGAATTTATCGCGCTTATGGGTCCTTCCGGGTGTGGTAAAACCACCCTGTTAAACCTCTTGGGCGCTCTGGACAAGCCCAACGGCGGGGAGGTTATTTTTGAAGGAAAAATAATTTCCGGACAGGGCGAGGCTTTCCTTTGCAGATTTCGCCGGAAGAAGATCGGCTTTATTTTTCAGTCTTATTATTTGATTCCTACTATAAGCGCTTTGAAGAATGTAATGGCACCCGCCTTCCCTTCAGGGAGCGGGTACAAGAAGCGCGCGATGGAACTGCTCGGGCTGGTGGGCCTGGCGGGAAAGGAAAGACGCAAGCCGGATGATCTTTCCGGTGGTGAGCAGCAGCGGGTGGCCATTGCTCGGGCGCTTCTGTTGGACCCGGATCTGATCTTGGCCGACGAACCTACGGGCAATTTGGACTCGGCCACTGGGGCGGAGATTATGGATCTGCTGAAGACATTTAACCAAAGGGGCAAAACTGTGCTGGTGGCTACTCACGACCAACGGGTGGCGGAATGTTGCGGCAGGAATATTAGAATGATGGATGGACAGATAATCCAGGAACTAAAGTGATTGGGGGATAATAGTATGAAAGTTCGCAAAGCCGTTATTATATGATATATAAATAAACCTTCCTGGGCTTAGTTATCGAAGTTTTTGCCCTCGGCTGTAAAACTCTTTTTTTATATCCTGTTTTTTTAACTGATATGCGTATCTGGCTTGTTTAATTAGGTCTAAAGGGAGGGAGTTTGCTTGCAGTTCTTTTTCCATTTGTATCATATATCTGGAAAAATCCCGGTCACAATTTTTTTCCAGAAGCCTTAAACGCGGCAAATATTTTGAGGCTAGGGAGTAGGGGGAGTAATTGGGGTCTTTCGCTTTTAAAGCTTGGTATTCTCGGTAGGCGGACCGGGTAAGTTTAGATACCCCCTGGTAGTAGTTATCTTCGACCTCAATAATTAATGCCCGATACTTTCGGGCGATGGCTAGTTCTCTTTGTTCCATCTGCTGAGGAACTTCTATTATTTCATTATTATTTAAAAAAAAGTTGGCTTGCCATTGTTTGACCTTTTGGGTTTCTATGTAACCAGGTAAAACTGTTCCCAGGTAGATCCCCAGGACCAGCGGCAGGTGGACAGCAATAAATAATATTATGATTTTACCGCGCATTTTTAACCTCGCAATACACACTTTTTGTGTATTATTGCCAGGCAAGTCGGAGTTAATAAATAAGAAATGGTTTAGGAACCACATACTATATACCAAAAGCGAGGGACAAGCATATGGATACTAATCAACCGGCTAATAACCACAATTTCAAAATCTCAGTAGCCGGCACAGGCTACGTAGGTCTGGTTGCAGGCGTATGCTTTGCCGAAGTTGGCCACCAGGTTACCTGTGTCGATATAGACGAACAAAAAATCAATATGCTTAAGGCCGGTATTTCTCCCATCTATGAAGCAGGCTTGGAAGAACTGATGCAGAAAAATTACACCGCCGGCAGGCTCAGCTATACCACCGACCACACCAGAGCCTACAAAGATGCCGATGCAGTTTTCATTGGTGTCGGCACCCCCGAGCAGCCCGACGGTTCCGCCAACCTGTCCTACATAGCTACCGTGGCCAGGCAAATCGCGGAAACCATCGAAAAGGACTGCCTGGTTGTGGTAAAATCAACAGTCCCTATCGGCACAAATGACAAAGTGGAGCAGTTCATCCATGATTTCCTGGTGCATGATGTTAAAGTAGAAGTAGCCAGCAATCCCGAATTTCTGGCCCAGGGCACGGCGGTACGGGATACCCTGGAGGCGGCCAGAATTATCATCGGCACGGACAGCCGGTGGGCTGAAGAAATGCTCATGAAAATATACGAACCCTTTAACCTGCCCATTGTATCGGTAAGCAGGCGGTCGGCGGAGATGATCAAATACGCCGCCAATGACTTCCTGGCTTTGAAAATATCCTATATGAACGACATTGCCAACCTCTGCGAGCTGGTAGGCGCGGATATCCAGGACGTGGCCAGGGGCATGTCCTTTGATGAGCGTATCGGCGCTAAATTTCTGAACGCCGGTATCGGCTACGGCGGCAGCTGCTTCCCCAAGGATACCAAAGCGCTGGATTACCTGGCCAGGCAGCACGGCTATAACCTGCGCACGGTGCACGCCGCCGTTGAAGTGAATAATGACCAGAAGACACTCCTATATAAGAAGGCTTCCAACCGGCTGATTACCTTTTACGGCCTGAAAGTGGCGGTATTGGGTCTGACCTTCAAGCCCGGCACGGACGATTTGCGGGAGGCCCCGTCTCTGGCCAATATTCCATTGCTCTTGCAGCGGGGAGCCATAGTATATGCTTATGACCCCGTGGGCAGTGATAATTTCAGGCAGAGGTACCCGGAGGAAGAGTATAACATCAAGTATGTAGACAATCCGGAAGAAGCGCTTTCCGGTGCCAATGTCTGCTTTATCTTTACCGAATGGAGCGAGATTAAAGCTGTGCAGCCGGTTGACTATCCAAAACTGATGCGCACGCCGCTGGTATATGACGGCAGGAATATACACGGCATTGCTGAGATGCAGGACGCGGGAGTGGAGTATTACTCCATTGGCCGGGCGGCTGTGGTGGAAAATAAAGACTTGAAGTCAAGCAACTCGCACAAACCGGACCACCGCCAGTATATTGCTTAAGGGATATGGGGTCAGACCTTGACATTTGACACTTAACTACGTGTCAAATGTCAAGGTCTGACCCCATATCAAAGAATATATTCGAGGAGCAAGCTATTCAGATGAGAGCGGATTACAAGGAACTGGACCAAACAAAGACCTATTTAATCACCGGGGCAGCCGTGTTTATCGGTTATTTTCTAGCTAAACGACTGTTGGAACAGGGCTGCCGGGTGATTGGTATAGATAATCTAAATGACCATTATGTCGAGTATTATCTTCAAGCCAGAAGCGGTCAATGAAATTTAGAGAGGGGAAAGATATGAAACGTGCACTTATAACAGGTATCACAGGGCAGGATGGTTCTTATCTGGCTGAGCATCTATTAGACCTAGGTTATCAGGTTTGTGGATTAAGAAGGCGTAGCAGCCAATTAAACTACGGTTGCAGTGAACATTTGAAGGATGATATTGAATTTATCTATGCTGACATGACTGACATGGGGTCCTTGATCAGAGCCATCGATAAGGCAAAGCCTGATGAAATATATAACCTGGCCGCCCAATCATTTGTTCAGACTTCCTGGGAACAGCCGATTCTTACCAGCCAAATTGATGGCATTGGAGTGTCCAAGTTCCTGGAGGCGATTCGCATGGTAAAACCACGATCCCGATTTTATCAGGCCTCTACTTCGGAAATGTTTGGCAAGGTTCAAGAAACACCACAGACGGAAAAAACCCCTTTTTACCCACGTAGTCCTTATGGAATAGCTAAGTTATATGGACACTGGATGACCATAAATTATCGGGAGAGTTATCCGATGTTTACCTGCAGTGGGATACTCTTTAACCATGAATCTCCCCGGCGCGGATTGGAATTTGTTACCCGCAAGATCACTCATACAGTAGCCCGGATTAAATACCAGCAGGTCAATGAACTACGGTTGGGTAACCTAGATGCCAAACGAGACTGGGGATTTGCGGGTGATTATGTCAAAGCCATGCATTTAATGCTGCAGCAGGAAACGCCGGATGATTATGTGATCGCTACGGGTGAGACCCATACGGTTAGAGATTTTGTTGAACAGGCTTTTAAATATGTAGGGCTAAACTATAAAGACTATGTAGTGAGTGATCAACGTTTTATGCGTCCGGCGGAAGTGGAAATACTGTTGGGAGATTCGTCTAAAGCTAGAAAAAAATTGGGTTGGAAACCGGAAATAAATTTTGAACAACTGGTTTGTATGATGGTAGAAGAAGATTTGAGGGTGGTATATGATGAAGTCGCGCGTTTTGATCACGGGAATAAAAGGGTTTACGGGCAACTATCTATCTAGTTACCTGCAGGAAAAAGATTATGAGGTATGGGGACTTGGTCGCAACGAATTGAGTGCTCTACCACACTCCAGTGTATGCATGCATTATGCAGATATTTGCAGTCCGGAAGAAATAACTAAGGTTCTGGAAGAGTGCCAGCCGGACGTGATTTATCACCTGGCCGCGCAAAGTTCCGTGGGCCTTTCTTGGGAAAAACCAGCTTTAACCATGAAGGTTAATCTGGAGGGGACGATAAACCTCTTGGAAACAGTGCGTAAATTACAATTGTCAAGTCGTATTCTGCTGATAGGTTCAGGTGAAGAATATGGACCGGTTGAATCCCTGGAGTTGCCTATCAACGAAGAAAAATCGCCCAATCCACAAAATCCTTACTCTCTGAGCAAATATTTTCAAACCTTGGTGGGAATGCAGTATTTCCATAGTTATGGAATGAATATATTTTTTGCCCGGGCTTTTAACCATACTGGACCAGGTCAGACCAGAGGCTTTGTCGTGCCCGATTTTGCATCACAGGTGGCCGCGATTGAAGCCGGACTCCAGGAAGCTGTGATTAACGTGGGTAATCTTAGTGCGCAACGCGACTTTTCTGATGTTCGCGATGTGGTTCAAGCCTACTGGCAGATCGTAGAGCAGGGAAAACCAGGCACAATCTATAACGTTGGATCAGGAAGGGCGATACCTATTCAAACAATTCTGGATCAGCTTTTGCTACTAAGCTCTAAATCCATAAAAATAGAAATAGATACGAAAAAATTTCGACCGGTGGATGTGCCAATAATTTATGCCAGTATAAGCAAGCTGTACGAAGAGACTGGCTGGCAGCCGTATATCGAACTACAAGATACCTTAAAGGATACCCTTGAATACTGGAGAAACGAGATTAAAAGGGGGCTATAAGCAGTACTGGGGTCAGACCTTGACATTTGACAGTTACCTGCAGTTACCTGCAGTTACCTGTGTGGATATAGACGAACAGAAAATCAATATGCTCAGGTAAAGGAATATATTCGAAGGAGCAGGCTATTTAGACATTTTAGTTTCCAGTTATGTCGTCCAAAAACTCTTGTCCACGAATTCTTTCATATTTATTTTTTCGCCAATCAGTAACGTGAGGAGAGAAATCTTTCGGAATGTCCGCTGGTATAATCTATGTTCGAGGTAAGAGATTGCTTCTCAGTTTGAAAAGCATAACCTGCAATTCCTTTATTCAATAGCATTAACTATATGTAGCGCAGGCCTTGATTATGTAAAATGGCAATAGGCTCTAGCAAAAATATTAATATAATGGTATAAACTAGCTTTTGGTATTTACAAAGAATAAGTTGTTGTATAAATTAGAAAAGGGATAATTTCTTGTTGAAGGAAATAAAAAAGGATTTATACAAAATGACTTTTAATAAAATTCTATCTTGGACAGCTGTGGTTCTTTGGATGGCCCTCATTTTTAATATGTCTTCCCAGGTGGCAGAGCAATCCGACCAGTTAAGTAAAGGAATAACCAAGGTTATTATAAAAACAGTAGAAAAAATTGCTCCAAAGGCAGAGTTTAATATAGATGATCTTGACCATATTTTAAGGAAGAATGCTCATTTCTTTGCCTATTTAGTGCTTGGGGTGCTGGTAACAAACGCCCTGAGGAGAAATGGAGTAAAAGGTTACCGGAGCGTGCTTATAGCTATAGGGATTTGTGTTCTTTATGCTGCAAGTGATGAAGTGCATCAGATATTTGTTCCCGGCAGAGGGCCGGGAGTGAAGGATGTAATTATTGATAGCGCCGGGGCGATTGTTGGGATTGGGGTGTATTGTGTAGCCGGCAGGCTGGTTAAGAAAAACAAAATTAAAATAGAGAATAAATATTGATGAGTGAATAATTTATCCTCAAGGTCAAAGAAAGTCAAAGTTAAAGATAAATGTTTCTTCTAGATGATTCGTATGGATTTATCGGAAAGGGCTGCCGAGATGGCATCTTTGAAATCTTATAGCATATCATATTTCAAATAACACCGTAAACCCGTAATGTTAATGAAAGGATTTATCCAAGTATGGAATTCAATCAACATAAAAAGATAATAATCTCCCCGGTTCTTTTCGGCATTTTGCTTTTCACTGCCGTAATACTCTATGCGGCTTTGGCAAAAGGCTTGGTAATATCGGATAAACCCTTGGCCAAAAACATAATTGTAATGATTAGCGACGGGTGTGGTTATAACCAGGTCGATGCCGCCGGCATGTATCAGTATGGCAAGACCGGCTGTCAAGTATACGAGCATTTTCCGGCTAAATACGCTATGAGCACTTATTCTATTGGGTCGTATGACCCCAATCTGGCCTGGAAAGATTCTAACTATATAAAGAAAGGAGCTACCGATTCCGCGGCCGCTGCCACAGCCATGTCTACGGGGGTAAAAACTTACAATACAGCTATTGGCGTGGACAATGACGGTAATCCCGTTGAGCATGCTGCTGAGCAGGCTGAAGAACTGGGTAAGGCTACAGGTGTAGTCACAAGCGTGGAATTCAGTCACGCCACCCCGGCCGGTTTTGTAGCCCATAACGTTACCCGTCATGATTATGAAGATATTGCTAAAGAAATGGTAAACGATAGCGCAACCGACGTAATTATGGGTGCAGGCAACCCCTGGTATGATAACGATGGCCGGAAGCAAGATACTGCTAATACTTATAATTATGTTGGCGGCCAGGACACCTGGGATGCATTGGTGGCAGGAACTGCCGGCGCGGACGCTGATGGTGACGGTATTGCCGACCCCTGGACTTTGATTCAGACCAAGGACGAATTTGAAAAATTAATGAATGGTGATAATCCTAAGAGGGTTATTGGAGTGCCCCAGGTTTATCAAACTCTCCAGCAGTCTCGCAGTGGAAATGATAAAGCCGATCCTTATGTGGTTCCGATGAATGAAAATGTGCCAACCCTGGCTGAAATGACCGGAGGCGCCCTGAACGTGTTGGATAATGACCGGGACGGCTTCTTCCTGATGGTTGAAGGTGGTGCAATTGACCGGGCCGGTCACGCTAACCAGTCCGGTCGCATGATTGAAGAAGAAATTAGTTTTAATAAGGCAGTGGAAGCAGTAGTGGACTGGGTTAATCAAAACAGCAACTGGGGCGAAACCCTACTGATTGTGACCGGTGACCATGAGACCGGTTACCTTACCGGTCCCGGAACCAACCCTGCGTCAAAAGATCTTATAAACAATGGTGCCGGCAACTTACCCGGTATGCGGTGGAATAGTAGCAGTCATACAAACAGCTTGGTGCCATTTTTTGCCAAAGGCGATGCTGCCGGGTTATTTAAAAGATATGCGGATGAGAACGATCCCGTTCGTGGTAAGTATATCGACAACACCGATATAGCCAAAACTATTTTTCATATTATGGATTCAAACCGGACCAATGACTGAGCATGATAATGCTTTGCCCTAAAGGTCAAGGATGGTCAAAGTAAAGACCATCCTTGAGCTGCGTAATAAAAACATTGACACCAAACATATGTTCCATTATGATAATACCAGGAGATGGTGTTAATGGAAAAACAGGGGGTGTTATGGATGCAATCTTTATATAACCTGATTATAAAGGAAAAAGATAATAATAAGTTTCATAAGACCAAGCTGCTTCTTATGCTATATCGAAAGGTGGTATGGCGGGTGGAAGACGCTATTTGTGATGTTAATGAAACCGCCTATGAACTTGGAAGTAAACGCATTGCAAATTTAGTAGACTTTTTATCCTTTGATCTAGATGATTTTGACAGCATCAGGGATAGGAAGGTTATTGAAGATAGACTTATGAACGTTGCGGAGTCCAAAAGCATGCTGGAAATTGTGGACAAGGCCTTGATAAAGCTGAGGACCCATCCGGACAATGGAGAGATTTATTTTAACATCATAACCAGCAGCTACATTAACAAGGAGAAATTGACGGATGATCAAATCCGGAAGAAATATCATATTTCTCCATCAACCTATTACCGCTATAAGAAAAAAGCCATTAATCTAATGGGGGTTGTTCTTTGGGGATATATCCTGCCATCCCTAAGGGATATCTGGATGTTGGGCGGAGATGGAAGTTGTGTGGCTGAAGAAAGGCCTGTGCTATGTGATATGAGAGGCAAATGAAAGTTAATTAACAGTCAAACGAAATTGTAATGGCATTGCAATGGAAATATAATCAATATAGTGGTAAGTATGACCAGGGTTAATGGGGTCAGACCTTGACATTTGACACGCAGTTCAGTGTCAAATGTCAAGGTCTGACCCCATTGGAAATTAGCCGTTTCGGCCGGGAGTTTTAACGTTCCCGACAGGAACGGCTTTTTTTTCTGCCAGGCATTGATGCGCTCGGGAGGCGCGTTAGTGCCTTTTTTTTATGCCCATTTTACCAAATTTCGAAGGAGGACAAAGAAATGTTCAAACAATTTAAAACAGCCGGTGGAATCAGTACGATTGAAATTACTGAGGAAGGCAAGGTGACCTATTCGGTAGGAAAGAAAAAAACCACTTTTGACTTAAGCGACTGTGACGCTATACCCTCCGGGCACACAGCTACCTATGAAAGGACCGTTATTACAAAGGACATGCTGTCGGGAACGGGTGAGCTTGAGCCATGGATGTGGCTAGTCATCAACGAAGGTGAGAATCGCCTTGAGAACAACAATAATCAAGCAGAGACCCGCCGGCATTGCAGCTATAGCGAACAAAATGATAAATGGGAAACCCTCAAGGCGGATAATGATGTGCTTGACGCTGTGTTGTGCAGCTTGGAAAGAGAGTCTGTAAAGCGGGCCATTGCTGGTCTGGAGCCGCGGCAGCAAGAGCTGGTTAGAGATATTTATTACAGAGGCCTATCTATGGCAGATGTGGCCAGGCGGGATGGGGTAACCAAATCATCCGTAACCAAGCGAATGGCGCGAATCATTAATCAACTAAAAAATCATTTAAAAAGCATCAAGTAAGGGGGCAACTTTTGTTTTTCCCGTGACTTATATATAGAGGCCCTTAACAAAACCGGAGAGGAGGTGAAATAAATGGCGGTTGAAAAAATACCCAGCAGCACAGTATTGCGGATGCAGTTTCAAACCGGGCTGGACGGCGACGGTAATCCCGTTTACCGCAACAAGAGTTTGAGCAACGTTAAAACCGATGCTTTAGATCAGGACATCTTCGACGTGGCCCAGGCTCTGGTCCAATTACAAGGGTACACCTTAACGGCAGTGCTGCGCGTGGACAGCGCTGTGTTGGAAGCAGCAGTTTAGGCTGCCAAGGCTAAAATTTACCGGCAGCCGGCCGGTTGGTAGAGGCCTGAATTAACTGTGTGCCCGGAGGATATTAAATTCAAGCCGGGAAAGGAGGTGCTTAAATATGGCAGATACGCAAACTTTACAGATGAGTTTTGTTAACCAGGCGGGAACCAGGACCACTATTTCGCTGGACAACCCAAAAGAGGCCCTAACCCAGGCGGAGGTGGTCGCCGCGATGGACCAGATTATCGCCAAGAACATTTTCAATACCAGCGGCGGTGATTTGGTGGCCAAGTACAGCGCGCAAATCGTCGATAAAACTGTTAATGTTCTCTACGAGCAATAGTCATTTTAAGCGGCGGGGATTTGAGTTCCCGCCGCTTAAAAAAATGGGGGGTCAGACCTTGACATTTGACATGACAGAAAGGGGTGTATCTTTATGGAAGAAATAATGAAGCTGACGGCAAATTACGGGTTTCCAATGGTAGTGGCCGGATATCTTTTGATGCGGCTGGAGCCGCTGATCAAGGAGTTGCAGAAATCCATCACTCTGCTTACCATAGTGGTGGCCCGCCAGGGCGGCGTTGATTACGAAGATGCGCGGCAGCTGGTCGAAGGTGGCGGTAATTGAGCCGTAAGGAACACTTTTTCAATAGCTAAACAAATATCCTCCATATCATCCTCGGAAAGGGTTGGGTGTACAAGGAACATTAAGGATGTTTCACCTAATTCTTTGGCGGTCTTTAATCGTTCGAACGGGCTCAGCCCTTTCTTTTCAAATGCCTTTTCGAGGTAGATTTCACTGCAGCTGCCGCTGAGACAAGGTATTCCTTCCGCGCATATGGCATCCATAACGCGGTCCCTGTTCCACCCGACCTTTAGTCTTTCCGGCCGGACAAAAACATAATACTTGTAATAGGCATGTTCGATATCCGCAGGGGGGATGGTAACTCTTAAGGCGGGAATTTCACATAAGCGCTTGTTTAGTTTAGCAGCATTGTTCCGGCGTTTTTCCAGCCATTCAGGCAGCTTTTTGAGCATTACGCGCCCGATGGCCGACTGTATTTCCGTTAACCGCCAGTTAGTGCCGAAGGATTCATGCAGCCAGCGGAAGCCGGGCGGATGCCGGCGGTTATATACCGCATCATAGCTTTTGCCGTGGTCTTTAAAGCTCCAGGCTTTTTCCCATATATCTTTATTGCTTGTCGTCAGCATGCCGCCTTCGCCGCCGGTGGTCATAATCTTATCCTGGCAAAATGAGAAAGCTGCCACATCGCCCATTGATCCCACCGGGTGTCCTTTGTATTTTGCTCCATGTGCCTGGGCGCAGTCTTCAATAACGAACAGGCCTTTCTCTTTGGCCAGTTCCAGGATAGGGTCCATATCGCATGGCCATCCGGCCAGGTGCACCGCAATGATGGCCCTGGTCCCGGGGGTCAGGGCCGCGGCAATGGTTTGGGCGGTTATATTCTGGCTTACCGGGTCAACGTCGGCCATCACCGGTATGGCGCCGCGCATTACCGCGCAGCTTGCCGAGGCAATGAAGGTTCGGCTGGTTACGATAACTTCATCTCCGGGGCCTATACCCAGAGCGTAAAGGGCAAGTTCCAGGGCTACCGTGCCGTTGGCCAGGCTGACGGCGTACTTGCACCCGGCAAACCGGGCAAATTCATTTTCGAAAGAACGCCCCTCCTGACCGGTCCAGTAGTTGACTTGACCGGATTTTAACACGGCGGATGCCGCTGATATTTCATCTTCCGAAAAATAAGGCCAGGCGGCGAACGGAGTCGTACGGATGGGTTTACCACCATTGACGGCCAGTTTGGACATGGTATAAATCACTCCACACATATCAATTTGTATAACAGATATATGCGGAATATATAGTTGATGGCACTAGGGCATAATACGAAGCTTTAGGCAGGCTATCAGGTGTTGCCGCTATATTTCATTATATAGTGACTTTTATTGGCGATAATTTTCTGCAGGGCGATGATAAATCTATCCACTTCCGAACTGTTGTTATATAGACCAAAGCTGGCCCGTACCAGACCGGGAAATTGTGTATCGGGATTGTTGGCGGAATAATCCAACTCCTCAGGAGTCAAGTTCAATAGCCTTCCTGCGTATGGATGTGCGCAAAACAAGCCGTGTCTTACCGCAATCCCATCTTCACCGGAAAGTATTTTCGCTGTCAATTCGTGATATACCCCTTTGATGTTAAAGGGTATAATACCTACTTTTCTCTTTTCCACTTGGCTGTGCGTATATATTTCAATATCGGGCAGGTATCTCAATCTATCCATAGCGTAGCCGGTTAAATCATTTTCATATGCTTCAATTCGCTCAAGGCCAATACTTTGAAGGGTTTTTATCGCCGCAGTTAGTGCGGCCACCCCGATAACATTTGGAGAACCGGCTTCGTCCTTTGCCGGGGGTTCCTCCCAATATATGGACTGGTGTGTTACAAGTTTAACATCTCCCCCGCCTTTGTATACCGGTTCGCGCTGTGCAAAAAATTCCTGGGGGCCGATAAGTACTCCCATTCCGAACGGAGCATACATTTTATGCGCGGAAAAAACCAGGTAATCGATATGTTCCGGTGAATCAAAAGGCTTCATATCGACCGCTATATGAGGAACTAATTGCGCGCCGTCAATCAGGACCTTGGCGCCGTGTTTATGAACTATTTTAGCTATCTCATGAATAGGGTTCAGATAGCCTGTTATATTCGAGGCTCCAGTAACAGTTACCAGTTTGACTCGTCCGCTGTATTTTTGCAGTTTGTTTTCCAGGTCATCCAAACGCAGCCTGCCGTAAGTATCTATTTCCACATAATCAACCGTAAATTTATCTCTCCAGGGTAAGTCATTGGCGAGGTGTTCCATCCAGGTAGAAAGAACAACCTGGTTTTTATCATTTTCACACAATAGATAGGCCAGCATATTGATAGATTCCGTGGTATTCTTTGTATAGATAACTACATCCTTGTCTTGGTCCGCTTTTACAAAATCTTTGATTACCTGCCTGCCACTTTCATAAACTTGAGTAGATAGAATTGATTTATAACCTGTCCCCCGGTGAACGGAAGAATACCAGGGGGCAAAATCATTAATTTCTTGCATAACCGAAAAGAAGGGTGGAGTAGATGCCGCATTATCAAAGTTAACTGCTGTTACATATGTATTGTTGGTTAAGGGCACTGATGTATTCACGCCGACAACCAGGTTTCTTAAGTCGGGCTGCGATATGCTGTATTGCATACAAATCATCTCCATTCAAGTATATTAAACTTTTACAGACAAATAGTCGCTGCAACATAGTATGAACAAGGATACAATAATGTCATTTGAGTAACAGTTAGGTTGAAAAAAAATCCAGTTTGGGTTATGCTAAATTTCATGGGTTACTAATAATGGAAAGGGAAAAAATATGGTGACAGATCCTGATTCTACGCGTATTATTTCGCAACTAATGATCATTGCTATTCTTACCACAATCAATGCCTTTTTTGCTTCTGCGGAAATGGCAATTGTATCTATAAATAAAAATAGGCTGAGGCTTTTAATAGAAGAAGGAAATAAGAAAGCTGTCCTGTTGCAAAAATTAATGAATGAACCTACAAAATTTTTGTCAACTATTCAAGTAGGCATTACTTTTGCCGGTTTTTTCTCCAGTGCTTACGCGGCAACAGGGATTTCCGGCGATCTCGGTTTGTTGCTAAGTTATTTAAATATTCCCTACAGCCGGGATTTGGCACTGATATTGGTAACGCTTATTTTATCCTACTTCACTCTTGTATTGGGAGAATTGTATCCCAAAAGGCTGGCCTTGAAAAAATCAGAAGCAATTGCTCTTTTTTCTGTAAAGCCGGTATTATTTTTCCTGAAACTAACAGCACCGTTTGTGAAATTACTTACGATTTCTACAAATTTATTAATCCGGATCACGGGTTTAAACAATGATGCATTGGAAGAAAAAGTATCCAGGGAAGAAATCAGATCACTGGTTGAAGTCGGGCAAGAGCATGGCGCGATCAACGAAACAGAAAAGGATATGATCGATAGCATTTTCGAATTTGATAATAAATTGGCGGAAGAGGTAATGACACCAAGGACGGAGGTCTATTTAATCGATATTAACGATCCTCTTTCGGAATATGTTGACGAATTGCTAAAGGAAAAGCACTCTAGAATTCCGGTCTTTGAAGAGGATAGCGACAATATTATTGGTGTTCTGCACATGACAGACTTTATTATCGAAGCGCATAGGGTAGGTTTTACCAATGTGGATATCAGGAGCATTCTTCGGCCGGCATACTTTGTGCCTGAAAGGAAGAATATCGACGATCTTTTTAAAGATTTACAAAGACATAAAAAGCAAATGGCTATTTTAATTGATGAATATGGAGGTTTTTCAGGAATTGTCACAATGGTGGATTTAATCGAAGAAGTCATGGGGAAAATCGAAGATGATGATACTGAAGATTTAGATGCGGATATTAAAAAAATTGATAACAATACTTATTTGGTAAAAGGCCGCTTGCCTGTAGAAGAGTTGAACAAGCGATTATTCTTGGATCTGGAAGAGGACTCAGAGGACTATGATACCTTGGGTGGCTTGTTGATTATGCTGCTTGGATTTATTCCGGATGATGATAAAGAGTATACTTTGAAACATAAGAATGTTGTATTTAAGATTGAAAAGGTAAAAAACAAACGGATAGAAAAAGTAAAAATCTGCATAGAAAGATGATGCAAGTGATGATTTTGGGCAGGACAGTTTCTGAAATTCAGGGTATTTTGGCGGTGGCCGGTGGAAAAGGGACAGCGGATCTATATATAGAGGGCGGTTCACTGGTCAACGTTTATACCGGTGAAGTATATCCGGCCAATGTAGCGGTTTTTCAAGGGAGAATAGCCTATGTTGGCAATAGTCGTAAAATGGTAGGCCAACGTACCAAAATAATTAATGCTTTTGGGTGCTATTTATGCCCGGGCTTTATTGAAGTGCATACTCACCCGTGGGTAATTTACACGCCGGCCAGTATGGTCGAAGCTAACCTGACTCTCGGAACCACTACTTTTGTATGTGATAACCTGTTTTTCTATGTTTACTTGGGGCCTGACGGCTTTATCAAATTAATTAAAGCATTGGAAAAGCTGCCTGCCCGGCTCTATTGGCTGGCTCGGATCATGCCCCAATCCCCTAGTCCTGAGGAAGCTGAATTGTTTTCTCTTACCAACCTGGACAAGGTTTTTAAGGAACCCCGCGTCATTAAGCTGGCCGAAATTCCCCGCTGGACACAGCTGGTGGAAGGGGACGAGTCCGTTATCCAGAGAATTAGCCTGGCCGAGGAGCGAGGGCTGGGCTTTGAGGGGCATGCGCCCGGCTGCTCTTACGAACGGCTAAATGCGGTGGCCGCGGCTGGTGAGGAGTCCTGTCATGAGGCGATTACGGCCGGGGATGTGCTAAATCGACTTCGCCTGGGCTTTTGGACTATCCTGCGCCATAGCTCGCTTAGACCCGACCTGCCTGAGCTGCTGAGGGCGATAACAGAGTATAAATTGCCGACCCAACGGCTGCTTTTTACGACAGACGGTTCAACCCCGGGGTTTTTAGCGCGGGAGGGCTGGATTGAAGGGATGGTGAGAAAGGCGGTCGAGGCCGGGCTGGAACCGGTTGCAGCCATCCAGATGGCCACTATTAATGCGGCCACCTATCTTGGGCTGGACAGGGAAATCGGGGGTATTGCCCCCGGGAGGTATGCGGACATACTTCTTTTACCGGATCTGCAAAACTTTAAACCCCGTCTGGTTATCGCCGGGGGGCAGGTGGTTGCTGCAGACGGAAAAGTTTGTGCACCCTTGCAAACACCCGACTGGCTTTCTTTAGGCCTGCAAACACAATTACCTCCCCGCCGGCTGGTCGGCGATCCCCACTTGTTTGGTGTTCCGTCGGCCAGTTCAACCGTCTTTCCCGTTATTGAATTTAAATCAGCGGCAATCACCCGGTTAAAGGAAATGACGCTGGAGTCTCGGAACGGTTTTTTAGAACGTAAGGAGGGCCTGCTTTACTGTGCTTTGATTGACCGGTGGGGTAAATGGGTGGCCAACGGGTTTGTTGAGGGCATCGGGCAGATGGAAGCTCTGGCCGCCACATGTACAACGTCACATGACCTGCTGGTCCTGGGCCGGAGCCGGTCGGCTATGGCAGCGGCAGCTGCTGAGGTGGTGGATATGGGAGGGGGTATCGCGCTCGTTGATGGTAAGGAGTATATGTTTAAAATGCCCTTGTTATACGGCGGGATTATGAGCGCGGAGACCTTTGAGGTATTGCTGGAAAAGGTCGATGAACTTGAAGAGAGGGCCCGGGTATGCGGTTATCCATATCATGACCTTTTATTTACCTTGTTATTTCTGGTCAGTGATTTTCTGCCCGGACCCCGGATTACAGCCGACGGGATCATTGATGTCAAAACAGGAAAAACCCTGTATCCCCCCAGGTTTCTCTAGACAGGGATACAAGGTTTCAAGCAAAAAACTGAATGGCCGCAAGCCCCTTTGATTTTAAGGGGTTTGCGGCTTTTTGACGTTTTAGAGGGGTGAAGCTGTGGCCCTAGGCCATGTCTTTAATGGAGAATCTAAAGGGATTGAAATCAGTATCCCTGTCGTAGTAATCAACGGATTCTACTTTCTTAACCAACCCGACTGCGGCATAGGTAAAGGGAGTAGCTAGAATTTCAAACGACGTTTTAAAGATATAGTTGGATACTATCATGTACATTAAAAGGTTGGCCGGTATTACTCCTGAAAAGGCTATGCAGACGAATATTACTGTGTCTACCGCCTGGCCAACTATTGTTGAGCCAATAGTCCTTGTCCAAAGAAGCCGCCCTTCGGTGGCAATTTTCATTTTAGCCAGGATAAAGGCATTAACAAATTCACCGCCCAGGTAGGCAATCAAACTTGCCGCTACTATCCTTGGTGTTTGGCCTAAAATGGCCAGGTAAGCATCTTGCTGATGCCAATCATCAGCGGCGGGTAGTATACCGACCAACCAATAAATCAACGACATAATTATACAAGCCAAAAAACCGGTCCAGACAACAATTCTGCTTCGCTTATAGCCATAAACCTCGGTCAATATATCCCCAAATATATATGCTAAGGGAAAAAGAATTGTCGCGCCGTCAAAATAAAAAGGTCCAAGATGGGTAATTTTAACTGCCACAGTGTTTGAAACCATTAGAACAGTAACAAATAAAGCCATGATGATGGGGAATAAACGCAAAAAAACCGCCTCCTGTTTTGTTAATCCGGGTGGCCGCGACCGGAATGGGGTCAGACCTTGACATTTGACAACAATAAAAAGCCTGCTTCGAAGCTGACTAAGGTCAGCTTTTATCTTACCACAGGATGGGGCATTCGTAAATGTAACATTCACTTTTATTATAACGTATTATAACTCGGGCAAATAATGAATGCCTTAATTTATAATCCCAAGAAAGGCTAGCATATAATGGAAGAACCTTTGGTCAGTGTAATTGTTCCCACCTGCAAACGTCAACCGGCAATGGTCAAGAGAGCTTTAGACAGCGTAATTAACCAGTCATACAAAAATTTAGAGATCATCGTTGTCGATGACAGTCCGGCTGATTTTGCAGAGCGGGAAGCGGTTGAGCAGGCGATAATAGGGTTGCAGGATAGCCGCCTAAGCTATATTAAGCATGGGCAAAATCTGGGCGGCGGCACGGCAAGAAACACCGGCATTAAGGCATCCAAGGGTAAGTTTATCGCTTTTTTGGATGATGACGATGAATGGTTGCCGGAAAAACTGCACAAGCAAATAGCTAAGATGTCCGATGCCGGGATCGGTATTGTCTATTGCAGATATCAAAAGGTTGATGCCACAGCGCCAACGGCCAGGTTGGCTGAGGGGCGCTATTGGGTTGGCCAGGTTTTTGATGCTTTAATATTAGGCAACTTTATTGGTTCGACTTCGTTTGTGCTGGTTAGACGGCAGTGTTTTGCAGAATGCGGGCTGTTTGATCCCGGGATGCGATCGTCACAAGACCATGAAATGTGGCTGAGAATAGTCCTAAAGTACCGGGTTGATTATGTTAATGAGCCGCTGGTTAATTATTATGTTCATGGCGGCGAGAGAATTACCACTAATTGCGAAAGCAAAATCCAAGGGATACAGGCCATTAACCAAAAATATGCGGGCTACTTAAATACGCACAAGCAGGCTAAAAGTATCCGGCTTATTATGCTCACTCCTTATTATCTTCAACTGGGTGACAGAAAAAAAGCCATAGCGGTTTATTGGCAAGCCGTTAAACTGGCGCCCTTGGCGGTTAGGCGTAATCTGGCTTACTTGGTTTATATGGTCAAGTTCCGGCTTTTCCATAAGTAAAGGAAGAATAAAACATGCGCAGCAGAAAAGCGTTATACAATACTGTGGCTTCCTTAGCATTGCAGTTAGTTACCATTATCTGTGGTTTTATCATTCCAAGACTGCTTATCGGGGCTTTTGGTTCAAGCGTTAACGGGTTAGTGTATTCGATAAGGCAGTTTTTAGGCTATATTACGCTGCTTGAGTTTGGTGTGGGCGGTGTAATTAGAGCGGCCTTGTATAAGCCGTTAGCCAATGATAATTTAGCTGCCGTCAGCGCTATCGTTAAAGCGACGGAAAATCTTTTTAAGGTTATAGCATTAATTTTTATTGGGTACTCCCTACTTGTTGCGGGGTTATTCCCGTTTTTAGTGGGGAGGGATTTTGCCTGGCTGTTTACTTTTATACTGGTGTTGATTATCGGTACCAGTACCTTTGTACAATATTATTTCGGCATCACTTATCAAATTTTACTTCAGGCGGATCAAAAAGGGTATGTAACCTCCTCGCTGCAAATATTGGCGACAATTATGAACACAGTTTTAGTAGTTATGTTGCTTAAATGGGGAGCCGGTATCCATGTTGTCATGCTGGGCAGCGCCCTTATATTTATAGCTAGACCGATTGTGCTGAATATCTATGTCAACAGGCAATACAAAATAATTAAGCAATGTGCGGCTGATAATATGGCTATCAAGCAAAGGTGGGATGGACTTGGACACCATTTAGCCTTTTTTTTGCATACACATACGGCTGTTGTAGTACTGACTTTGTTCACCAGTGTTAAGGAAGTATCCGTATATTCAGTGTACTTTATGGTAGTTTCCGCTATAGAGAAAATAATGACTACTTTCTCAGCCGGTTTAGAAGCCGGTTTTGGCAATATGCTGGCTAAAAACGAAACAGCGGCATTAAGCAGTAATTTTCGTTTATATGAGTTTATTTCATTTACCCTTACTACTATCTTGTTCACCAGTGTCGGCTTATTGGTGCTGCCGTTTATTTCATTATATATAAGCGGTATAACTGATGCGAATTATTATAGGCCGGCCTTTGCCTATATTTTAACATTAGGTGAAGGCATATATTGTATCAGGCTTCCCTATCATGTTGTAACACTGGCTGCGGGACATTTTAAACAAACCAGAAATGGCGCTTTCATTGAAGCATTAATTAATATTATATTATCTGTTTTATTAGTTAATCTATATGGTTTGGTAGGTGTTGCCATAGCGGCTCTATGCGCTATGTTTTTTAGAACGATCCAGTACGCGATGTATCTTTCCAGGCATGTGTTGCAGAGAAGTATATGGCAGTTTGTTAATAGATGTGCAGTAAATATTTTTGCGATTATCTTCATTATTATTTGCGCCAAGTTGCTGCCTGTCATGAGTATTGATACCTTTGGAGAATGGTGCATCTACGCGTGTGAAATCACATTCATTGCAACTATTGTGACGCTCCTTATAAATATTATTTGTTATGCTCAAGATTTTAGGAATTTAAATATGGTTGTTAAACGCTTGCTCAAGTCCAAGATCAACAATGCCATTTAATGCATATTAGTCTTTAATGTCATTACTACCGGGTAAAGCATAGTGTAAAATATCCGTTCCGGTTTAACATTATAATTCAAAAGGAGGAGAAAAAAATAAACGGTAAAAAAATAGTGGCAATAGTTTTAACCGCAATTTTTGCTCTAGTAGTCCTTTGTTTTATTTATAACAAACTGGATTTAAATCCCGCTAAAAATTCTGGTGAAACTGCAAGTGAAGAAAAGTCCAATAATCCCGTTTTTTTAGAAGAACCTGTGATTATCAACGGAGACTTTGAAAAGGGCGCTCTAGGTTGGAACAATAGTTATGCAGTGCAAGAGGAGGAAAGTGGCAATCATTGCATAATGAACAATGCCAGCTGGGAAATCAGGCAGGAAATGAATTTACTTCCCCACACCACCTATCAAATAAATGTCCAAACCAAAAGAGGAACTGCGGAGGGACCGGCCAGGATAGTCTTTACCTTTCATGATGTAAATGGAAACATGCTGCCTCAATATTACGATATCAGACATACCCATACCGGTGCCGGTTGGGAGGATATTCCCCAACAATATATCGCTATACCCGATAAAGCCGCGATAACAAAAATATACTTTTTAACGTATGATCCTAAAGGCTACCATTACTTTGACAATATTAAAATTACCAGAGTCGGCGAGATAGGTGATCGTAAATATCTGCAAACAGACCAAAATGAAGTAATAACCAACGGAGATTTTGAGCTGGGGCTTTTTGGCTGGATTGGAGAAGCTTCTTCAGTTAAAGAAGAAGAAAATAATAAATTTTTAAGGAACGGGTATAACTGGGATGTTTACCAGCAGCTCGAGGTTGAGCCTGAACAGGCTTACATGATTAGTGCTAGAACAAGAACACCGGATACCCGGGTAGCTACCCGCATTAAGGTAGTTTTTTTAGATGAGCAAGGTCAGAGGATTCCGGAATTCTATAATATTGTGCGTACCTACGCGAACAATGTATGGAATAATGTAACCGAAGTGATCAAAATACCTGCCGGTATTTACCAGGCTAGAGTTTACCTGCTGGCCAATGATGACTCCATTCCTGTAGCCTGTGACTTTGACGATATATCTATGAAATTAGCTACAGACGATGAATTAAAAGATTTAACCCAGGCCCAGACTGAAAATTCACGTGGCTCCCTGGGTAACCATACTGAGTATATAGTAAAATCTGGTGATACAGCTTCAGCTATAGCCAATCAATTAGGAGTTGACCTGGATGAATTAATTGATGCAAACAATATTACTAATCCTAACAGTCTTGAAGTCGGTCAAATATTGTATATACCTCAAGACTAGTAAAAGGGGGCGTTTACCAACGCCCCCTTTAGTTATATTACCTGACTGCTGTTAATGTTACATCATCAAAGTGGTGGTAACCGCTATCACCCGGTTCAACGGTTAAGAAAATCCTGGCCTTGACTACCGTGGCCGGCACATGTATATTCATTTCTTGCATGGGTTCCCAGGTCTTACCGGTATGTTGGTGCTTGAAGGCGTAAGCTGTTGTATGGCTGCCGTCAGCTTGATAAAACACAATTACAATCATGGCTGCTTTTTGGGATGTACCCGCGTGTGTCCGGGCGTTTATTTTATAATTGCCGGACTGAAGGTTGATTTCCTGGAAGAAATCATAGTTAGCTGTATTAGTTAAAGCCGGGTTACCGCTGGAGTCGCGGCTAATTTTAGCTGAGTTATTTTTGTTGGACCAGCCTTGCAGGTTAGAGCTAAAGTCGCCATTTTCGATTAAGTTACCCGCAGGAAGCGAAGCCTGGTTCTTAACTACATAGCTAGCCGCAGTTGAGAAGCCCATATTCCCGGCAGCATCAGTGGCCCGGGCCTTTACATAATAGGTGCCGTCTTCCAGGCCGGAAACATCCCAGCTTAGCTGCCAATTCCCGTCTTCCTTGGTGCCGCTAACTAAATTAGCAGCGCCGGCCACCTCCGTCCACGGTCCGGAAGCGCTGGTACCATAGCCCAGGACCAGGCTGTCCACACCGACATTATCACTGGCCGATACCTGGAAGACCGCCGTGTCTTTCAATTCACTGCCACTAGTCGGGGCAGTCATTTTAACCACCGGCCGTTGTGTATCCGGAACAATATTTTTAATTTCATAGCTAGCCGCAGTTGAGAAGCCCATATTCCCGGCAGCATCAGTGGCCCGGGCCTTTACATAATAGGTGCCGTCTTCCAGGCCGGAAACATCCCAGCTTAGCTGCCAATTCCCGTCTTCCTTGGTGCCGCTAACTAAATTAGCAGCGCCGGCCACCTCCGTCCACGGTCCGGAAGCGCTGGTACCATAGCCCAGGACCAGGCTGTCCACACCGACATTATCACTGGCCGATACCTGGAAGACCGCCGTGTCTTTCAATTCACTGCCACTAGTCGGGGCAGTCATTTTAACCACCGGCCGTTGTGTATCCGGAACAATATTTTTAATTTCATAGCTAGCCGCAGTTGAGAAGCCCATATTCCCGGCAGCATCAGTGGCCCGGGCCTTTACATAATAGGTGCCGTCTTCCAGGCCGGAAACATCCCAGCTTAGCTGCCAATTCCCGTCTTCCTTGGTGCCGCTAACTAAATTAGCAGCGCCGGCCACCTCCGTCCACGGTCCGGAAGCGCTGGTACCATAGCCCAGGACCAGGCTGTCCACACCGACATTATCACTGGCCGATACCTGGAAGACCGCCGTGTCTTTCAATTCACTGCCACTAGTCGGGGCAGTAACTGTAACCACCGGTCGCTGTGTATCCGGAACAATATTCTTAATTTCATAGCTAGCCGCAGTTGAGAAGCCCATATTTCCGGCAGCATCAGTGGCCCGTACTAACACATAGTAGGTGCCGTCCTCCAGAGCGGAAACATCCCAGCTTAGCTGCCAATTCCCGTTTGTCTTGGAGCCGCTAATTAAATTAGCAGCGCCGGCCACCTCCGTCCACGGGCCTTGGGCGCTAGGTCCGTAGCCCAGAACCAGGCCATCCACACCGACATTATCACTGGCCGAGACCTGGAAGACCGCCGTGTCTTTCAATTGGCTGCCACTAGCCGGGGTAGTAACTGTAACCACCGGTCGCTGTGTATCTGAGGTTGGTGTAGTAGAGGTATTCCGAGGGGAATTAAAATAATTTAACATGGCTATCCCGGCAAGTTCCATCGGATAAGTGGAAGTCCTGCTTTTCACGATGTTATAGCTTGTATCCAATAAAGATGGTGCCCAGGGCTCAAAACATAACCAGTGCAGAAATTTCCCGGGTTGTGTGCTAACACCGCTGCCGTCTAAACGTTCGGCAATTGAACCGTCACTTTTAGCCAGGGTCTTTGTAGCGGTATTAGCGAACCTTTGCATGTCCGTAGCATTAAAAATTCCGTTATGATAGGCTAGATAAACAAACTCAGCAGCAAAAAGAGCGTGGGGTATATCTTCAATAACGTTTCCGTATGAGGAATCTCCAGGAAAGTATTTCCAATAATAACCGTTGGTGGCCGGGTTTATAGTAAGGTTCTGCTTAAAATAGTTGGCTATTTTTTTCCCCTTGTCCAGGTAGGCCGTATCACCCGTGGCTTCGTAAATGGCCAGCAGGGCACTGCCATAAGCCATATTCATATTAACAGGTGTTTTTAAATGCAAAGTGGTACTATCTTCAATCCAGTTATTATCGCGATAGATGTATTGAGAGTTAGCCGGCTTATTGTGAATGGCCACAGCATCCTTGGCCGCCTGCAAATAGGTGTTGGCTTTAGTTCTATAGTTAGCTAAAGCAGCATCACTTTTCACCAGCGTGGCAAATTCGGCCAGCGGCGTAGCAATCATGCCGGTTGCCATAGCGTAATGCATAGTTGTATTAGGATCAAAATGATTACTGCTCCAGCCCGGCAGCTTTAAACCGCGAAAATCAGTCTTGCCTACTACGCTATCCCTGCGCGCCAATACGCTATCGGCAAAACTAATATATTTATCCAGGTATTGTTTGTCCCCTGTGGTCTGATACATTAAAATATAAGCTCGCATAACATAAGAATCATTATAGGATATCTCATAACCGTCCGGAGCATTACTAATAGATCTCCATTTAGTTTGATTGTCTACCTGATCAAATAAATTCTTTAAAGTGCTAGCGCTGAGCGCGGCATAAACATACTGCACGGGTATTAGAAACAGCAGTGAAACAACTATTGTTATACAAAATTTTTTAAAAATATTCATTTTCTAGAATGTCCTCCTTATTTATGTCATTTAAGGAGGACATTCTATAGTTACCTACAAAATCCTTTAAATTTTGCGCAGCCAATATTTTCCTAAGTTACATCGTAAGTTTAATATTTTTACAAAGAACGCGAGTATAGGAACCCTTAAGAATGCGTTCCTTGTATTTATCTATGACACTACAACAATTTGTGATTATCTTCAATCAATTGAAGATATACTTTCTTGTAGCTATGGGCAGTTTGCTCCCACCCGGCCCAACCGCTTTTTATTAAATGGCGCCCATAATTGCCCATGCGCATAGCCATATCGGGGTCATCAAGCAATTTACCCATAGCCTCCGCCGCTTCGTCACTGTTGCGGGGTTCAACTAAAATACCGTTATCACCGTTTCTCACCAGCTCCGCAATACCTACCGCTTTTGTAGCTACGATAGGCCTGCCGCAGCTCATGGCTTCCTTAATTACATTGGGCACTCCTTCATGGTAGCTTAACAGAACGCTGATTTCACACGCCGCATACCACCAGACAAGTTCAGCATGGAAAACCTGGCCCGCAAAGATCACTTTGGACTGCAGTCCCCTGGCTTCAACCATTGAGGTTAAAGCTTCCTTATCCTGGCCGCTACCTATCAAAACCAGGCGCGCGGAAGGATATTTCTTGCTAACCTTGGTAAAGGCATCAATAAGCTCATATACTCCCTTTTGACGGATTAATCTGCCTACATAAAGAATAATCCGGTCATTTGATTTGAAGCCTAATTTATTTTTGGCTAGTTCGAGGCTGATGTGAGTGGTGTCAAACATGCTATCATCTACGCCTTCGTAGATCACTTTAATTGCCCGGGTATTTTCGCATAATTTTACAGCTTGCTGCGCTAATTCCTGGCCAACCGCTACCACTACCTGAGTATTTTTTAATGTATACCTGGCTTTGTCAAATACACTGGCAGGCTTCTGGTCGACCATATTAATATCTGAACCTATGGCCGTACATACGGAGGATATGCCCAGTTTTTCTGATATTAGTTGGCCAACGTAGCCGGTGGGCAGCAAGCCATAGGAATGGATTATTTTAAACCGGGCAGTCTCATTAAAAATGCTTATTGATGGCAATAGGGACCAGTACATTAATCGCATATTCCAGTCGTCATGCTTACCTCCGGGCAGGCATAGGAAGCGAGGGTGAAATATTTCCACTCCGTTAATGGTTTCCTTCCAGGGAATCCGCCCCATGTTGCGCCATTTTTCATTAAACCATAGCAGCACGGGGCTATACGCTACCGGGGCAATCACTTTTACATATACCCCGGCAGCTTGCAGATTTTGTACGATTTTAAAGGCAAAAATGGCGCTATTCTGACTGAATTTGTTCGGGAATAATGGTGACAAAAATATCGTTTTACACGAGCTGCCGGAAGGCTGGTGGCCGTTTAATATGCCAAACTGGGCCACAATACTGGGAATTAACATAGCCAAGTAAAAGAACTTAGCATGATGGTCCATACATGTTAAGCCGGCAAGGGCCAGAAAGACTGTAATAAGCCTGCAGGTAACTAAATCTGCCAGATTTTCAGTTTGCCCGCCCAAACGCCACATAGACATAAACAGGGCTAATAGCAGAATTAATCCCGGTAACCCCAATTCAGCCAATGCGGCCAGGTAAATATTATGCGGGCCTTTATTTAAGCCAATCCCGGACACCCCTTCGGTAGCTGGGAGATACTGAGTGTAAGCGTAGGGGAAATTATCCAGTCCAATTCCATGCACAAAATTATCTTTGCATATTTCCAGTCCGACCAACCATATGTCAAACCGCCCTGCTGCTCTATCTTCTGAAAGGTCGTTAATGCTTTGGGCGCGCTGGAATATCACCGGCATTTCTTTAACAACATGGGAACCCAGCCATCCGGTGATGATTAAGCCAATTATTAAACTAACTACAAAAACTCGTTTGTTAAAAGCACTAATAATATGCTTGCCGCAAATAATGACACCAACTAGCAAAGTCAAGAATAAAGCCAACCAGGCTCCCCGGGAACCTGAAAGCAATATCGCCAGGAACAAGACGGCACATATTGAAAGGCTGGCTAGCCTTATAGTTTTATTTTTGGCTGTAAAAGCGAAGTAACCGCCAAAAATCGACCCTAGACATAACAGCCTGGCATATAAGTTGGGGTCTTGTAGGTTACAGATCACTGTCCTGGTGGTGAAATCATGGAGATAGCCGTTATATATGCCTAGCACCGCTGCGATAAATGCCCCCAATAAATAACTTCCTAAAATAAAATGCAAATCTTTCCTTTTGTCCACCAGGTTATAACCTAGAATGATCATGGCCAGTAATTGTACTAGTGAAATTATGCGCTGCATACTTTGTTGGGGCTCTATAGCCCATAAAACGGATAAGAGGCACCAAAGCTGATATACAACTAAAATAACAATAAAGTTATTTAGCTTAAAAAATTTTTTAGCCATAATTAAATGCATTAACCAGCCCCAAAAGGTAACTATCCCGATTAACTTAATTAAAGTAAATGAGGGGACAACAACTGTTAAATCTTCCAGCGGAATAAAGAAAATCATTATACAAAAGCCTGCCAGCGGACGCCAGACAATTATGGCAATAAGGGTTAAACCCAATAGCATAAAAAGAGGCATCCAGCTATTAAAAACCGCGCCTAGTATCCCCAGCAGCAAGGTAAGTATGGAAAATAAGACACCATGCGGCCAGTATTTTAAATAAACCTCTTGCATTAACTCTCACCTTTTTCCCAATTACATTTAGCCAAGTAATTTTTCATATAAACCCAGCAACTTTTTTTCTTCGGTTGACCAATTAAACCTTTTCTCATATGCTTGACGCCCCGCATGCCCCATGCTGACGCGGATTTGAGGGTTATTAATTAAATATTTGATTTGCGCTGCAATGTCCGTGGGATCAAGCGGGTTGGCCGTTACTCCCGCTTTTACTTCTGCAAGCAGTTGTTTCCAGTTAGGAAAATCGGATACAACCATTGGTAAACTAACAGCCATGTATTCAAATATTTTTGTGACCAGCGACTTGAGATGATTATCAACCGGATAGAGCAGGCCCAAACCGATATCGGCTAACCGGTAATACTCAAAAACCCGGGCATGCGGAACCAGACCCGTTATGGTTATGTGGTCATGCAACCCGTAGACATCAGCAAGTTCATCCAGCTTTACTTGTAAACTTGGTTGATTTATTGGTCCTACCAGGTACAGGTGCACGTTGATTGCTTCACTGCGTAAAATACGCAGTGCCTCGACCATTTCCACGGCCCCTCTGATGTCACTAATGGTGCCCGCATAAATCAGGTTGATGGGTGCCTGATTAGGCGTGGGGCGCTCTATTTTGTTTATAGAATCAAGGGGGTAATTAAGGATATATTCTTTAATTGTTGTAACGTTTTTAAAGCTATCCCGGTAACCTGATTCAGCCAACACAACGGCACTAAAAAATGATGCGCTTCTTTTTTCAATAAAATTAAATACTTGGGAAGTTAATTTTCTAGCCCACCCGGGTAACCAGGTTTTATGCATTATTGCGTCGGCGTAATCTTCATGCACATCATAAATTACTTTATGGCCCAGGATTCTTAAGATCAGCCCAACAGGAATCAATTCAGGGTCATGAAAATGATAGATGCTTGCTTTGGCCTTTAAAGCGCGTACCAGAAGACGGCACCAATTGATCGGTCGCAAATAAATCTTTTGGTATTTTGGTAAGCCGTATAATTTAACTCCATTTTTTTTGGTAAATTTAAAATTTCCTACGGCATGTAATTGCACATCATATATTTTGGCCAGTGATGCTGCCTGTTTAACTGATACCCGGACGTCATTACAGGAGTGCAAACAGCTCATTATAAAGACTTTTTTTTCATGCTTTCACCTCTTAATCTCATTTACGTATGTAGCATAATACGCATCCCCGGACCCGTGAGTTACTGTATAAGTCTTAAATTTAAAAAAAAAGAAATATTATGAGCAGTAACCAAATATTGAGATTTTGCGTAGTCTAACAGTAAATTTTAAATAATGGGGTTTATTGCTATGGAAGCAATCGTTATTCGTTTTATCAATGTTGAGGATGGCAATGCTTGTAATGATTTTCACAATAATTTTTATGGGAAGGACCGGACGGACACTCAATGGAAGTGGGAATTTTTGCATTCCGGGCTGCCAGAGATACCTTTTGTGGTGGCAGAAAAAGATAACAAGATTTTAGGTACGCTGGCACAAATCCCCATACGCATGATTGATCATGACGGGGAATTCTTAACCGGTAAATCCGAGGAGGCCTTATTGGACCCGGATATTAGAGGTAAAGGAATATACCCGGCAATGTTTGAAAAGATTTTTGCTTATATGGAGAGCCAGGGGACTTTGGTAGTCTGGGGATTCACTCCTGCCATAAAAGCTAACCTGCAGGCAGGCTTTGAAGCACATACCAACATAGGTCAATTGTTTTTCCCAATGCATGCGGATGCAGTTAACGTATTGCTGAAAAATAACACCTTATCCAAGGTAAAGATTATAGGAATAAAAATTTTATGTAAGCTGTCCGGTGTTTTTTCAGCCGCCTCTTTATACAGTACCGGGGTTAGAATAAATAATTCTTTGGCCCAAAATATTTGTTTAAAGACGTTATCCACTCCTCCTGATGAATGTGTAGATTTATGCCGGACATTTGTTAGACAGTGGGGAGGTACAACTATTTTAAGGGATGCCGGGTTTTTAAGTTGGCGAATATTTGAAAACCTCCACATCCGCGCCACTGTGCGGGCGGCTTATCTGGATGACCGGCTTTTAGGTTGGGTGGCCTATTCTCTGGACGATAATTCGGTAGGGCATATTGTGGATATAATAGCGGCCTCCAACGAGCTTAACCCGTTAGACATGGAAACGGTGGTGGCGGTTTTACTGAAAGACGCGGTGGTAAGATTGCGTAAAATGGGTGCACTGGGCGTTAGGGCATGGAAAGTGAACCGCCACCCTTTTGATGATTTAGTTGCTCGGGCGGCGCGTAAAGTGGGATTTTATTTTATTCCTCGCGGAGAGTGGATGGTGCTTCATTACCTGCAGGGCTCTGCTGCCCGACCCTCATTAAGATCAATTGATAACTGGTACATTAATAGAATTTACACTGAAGGGGTGTTGGGGTGATGAAACTTGTCGAGGCTAATTATTTATGGCAGCAAATACTTCAGCATACGAGGCGTTTTTTTACCCGGGAAGCTGTTGATATGCTGAAAACAGCGGAGGTTCGTTTTCTCCCTTATGCAGAAGCTGTTCATATTAACAATCCGGTAATTGCCATACCAATTGATATTAATACTTCTGTTAACCCACAAGCCCCGTATAAGGTGCCTTTCAATGGTACGGAATTAACTCTTTGGAACCCTTTACCCCGGCCTCAGGGAGAAGGCTGGAACTGCTTGCCAAGTAAGGAAGCCCCTATTTGGTACCGGCATGATCACGGGACACTTATTCCGGCCTGGAATATTTTTGCCAACCTGTTTGATTTACTTAGCTTGCGTGAGGAAAGAGAAAACCCCCTGCGGGATGTCCACGGGAGGTTTATTAGTTCAATGAGTCCCAGGGAAAAAGCCAATTTATTGGCAGTACCGGCTTTTAATGAAGGCGTAGCTGCCCTCGTGGCCGCCTGCTCCGGCCTTTATAAACTAAACTACCCTCGGTTTGATTTGGAGGATTTAGTACAACCGCCTATGCTTATTCTTTCCCACGACAATGACCTTTTGCGCGGCAATGATATATGGACACAGTCGGTACGGTTTCTAAGGATTTTTCAACCTTTACTTAGCTTTAAAGCTCCTCGTGTAATTAATTTATGGTGGATGCTGCGCAATGCCATTTATCCTAAAGCTTTTTATTTAGAAAATATAGCTGGGATGGCAGATGTAGAAAAAATGTTTGGTTACACTTCATCTTTTTATTTCTTAAACGGTACTGGTGGCCGTTTCGGGGCCAGAAGCGGGTCAGCCTTAATACCTGAAGCGTTAAGACAAATCCCCTCCGAATGGTCGGTTGGCATTCATTATAACTTCGATACCTTGCTTGACGCGGAACGGTTTAATAGCCAACTAACCGAATTAAGTGCCTATTTGACTACGCCAATTGTATCCGGCCGGGCGCATTACCTGCGTTTTGATCCGGAAAAATCATTTTCTTTTCTTGCTTCTATGGGTATGTATTGTGACGAAAGCGTTGGTTATCCGGATTGCATTGGTTACCGCTGTGGGATTGCCGGGCCTTTTCAACCATATGACCACTTATCTTGCCGGGCTTTGTCCCTCTGGGAAGTTCCCCTGACCATAATTGAAAGTACGCTAATCAATCAATATCCCCGGGACCCGGTTAAGGTTTTTCACCGCCTGCTGGCCCATATTAGCCGTATAGGCGGAGCCATCAGCCTGCTTTTTCACCCAGGCCTTTTCTTCAACCCGGAGTTCCCTGAAACCAGAGGGCTTTACCGCCGCCTTTTAGGAGTCGCCCGCCAACTGGGGGTCAGACCTTCACATTTGACATTTTCCCGCAATGATGTTTCGTCATAACCACCAAAGAGGTAAATTGGGGTCAGACCTTGACATTTGACAACTTTAACTCTGCTAATATGTCATCGAGAATTTTCTTGAGTTTCTGGCTCTTGACTATTTCTTGTTTAAACCTTCGGCTGGACTGACATATGGTAGATCCATTTTTGCCAAAATAAGTGCCTATTTCATTTAAGGACAAACCACTATGCTGGTGACTAATATGGATAGAAAATTTACTATATAACGGATGGCTCTTACCGATTACGGACTCAACAGTATGTTTAATCTTATTTAGAGAAGGTTTTGCCACGATTTGTCTTACCGCCGGCAGGTCAGTGTCGTTAATATCCTGCTCATCAATATTTTTTAGTATATTATCAATAAATTCAGGGGTGCCCAAGATAGTTGAGGCTAAGGTTTCTTTTAGAGGATTGTTGATGTTTGTTTGTAGTCCATCCTGAACAAAATTATAATAATTGGTTTGAGCTAATTTCTCTTTATTTCCGTAACAGCCTAAAATAAAGTCAGTTTGCAGCCAGTCGGGTTTATCATTGCGGCCTACGTAGAAATGGCAAGAGGACCAACGATAATCAAAAGGGAGCGTAACCAGCCCGGCGCGCACGGGATTAAGGTCGATGTACCTAGAGAGTTCCTGTGCATAGACGTCTTTCTGAACCAAAATTGCTTTGAATCTGCCCTGAAACAAGTGGCCAGCCCTCTTGTGTCTGGTATTAAAATAGGAAGAATAAGACCCGTTGATGTATTGGATAATTTGTGATAAATTTCCTTGCGGTGTCTCCAGCAAAAGGTGATAATGATTATCCAACAAGCAATAGGCATGTATAATGGCATCATACCGTTCGTATGACAGCTCTAAATATTGGATAAATTGTAACCTGTCACTGTTGCTTTTAAATATAGCTTTTTTTTCATTCCCCCTAGCCGTGACATGATAAAAAGCGCCAGGGTATTGAATGCGTAACGGGCGGGCCATACCGGCACATTCCCTTCCACTTTTTTCTATTATGTGGTATTATAATCGGGATAATGTCAAATGTCAAGGTCTGACCCCTTATAAACGAGGAGGATTAGTGATGAACAAAGGTAATTTACCCACCCGGAAGGAAATTCCCGACCAGTATAAATGGCGGCTGGAAGATATTTATCCCGGTGACGAAGCCTGGGAACAGGACTACCGCCAGGCTTTGGACCTGGCTGCCCGGGTGGAGTCCTTCAAGGGCAAGTTGGGTGCGTCGGCCCGGACAATGCTGGAGGCTTTTCAACTGCAGGACCAGCTGGAAGCACTTAATGAGAAAATATATAATTACGCCTGCATGCGGCGAGATGAAGATAACACCAATTCCGTTTACCAGGCCCTGTCAGACCGGGCGGAAAGCCTGGGCGCCCATGTACAGGCAGCAGTTTCTTTTATGGTGCCTGAAATATTAACTTTGCCGGAAGAAACTTTTAAGCAGTTTCTGCAAGAGGAAGCCGGCCTGGGGCTATACCGGTTTGTACTGGAGGAGCTGGTTCGTCAAAAGCCGCACGTTTTGTCCACGGAGGAAGAGCAGCTGATTGCCCGGGCGGAGGAAGTAACCCAAGCTTCCGCCAACATTTTTAAAATGTTCAATAACGCTGACTTAACCTTTGAGCCGGTGAAGGATGAAGAGGGTCACGAGGTAGAACTTACTCATGGCCGCTACCTGCAGTTTATGGAAAGCAAGGACCGCCGGGTGCGCCAGGACGCATTTACTTCCCTGTATGGATCTTACAGCCGGTTTCGCAACACGCTGGCTGCCACTCTGGGCTCAAGTATCAAAAAAGATGTGTTTTACGCCCGGGCACGCAGGTTTCCCTCGGCTCTAGAAGCCTCTCTTTTTTCTGATAATGTACCTGTGGAGGTATATAATGAGCTGATCCGGACGGTGCGTAACAATCTGGAACCTTTTTACCGCTATATGCGTCTGCGCAAAAAATTGCTGGGGCTCAGCGAATTGCATATGTACGATATTTATACCCCTGTAGTTAAAGATGTGGATTGGAAGATTACCTATCCGGAAGGGGTGGATATGGTGCGGGATGGCCTGGCTCAGCTGGGCGATGCTTATGTGAATACAATAGTCCAGGGTATCAACAGCGGTTGGGTGGATGTATACGAAAACAAGGGTAAAACCAGCGGCGCTTACTCCTGGGGTCCGTACGGCACGCATCCCTATGTGCTGCTGAACCATCAGGATAACTTGGATAATGTGTTTACCCTGGCGCATGAGATGGGTCACGCTATGCATTCTTACTACTCTTTTGCAACACAGCCCTACGTGTACGCCCATTATAAAATATTTACCGCTGAAGTAGCCTCTACAGTTAATGAGTCTTTATTGGTGCAATACCTGCTGCAAAAAGTTAATGATCGGGATAAGAAAATGTATCTGCTTAATCATTACCTGGAACAATTCCGGGGTACTGTGTATAGGCAAACCATGTTTGCTGAGTTCGAAAAGATAACTCATGAGCGGGTTGAGGCAGGGGAAGCGCTAACTCCTGAACTTCTTTGCGGTATTTACCACCAGCTGAACCTGGATTACTATGGACCGGAGGTAGTGGTGGATAGGGAAATAGACATGGAATGGGCCCGTATTCCACATTTTTACACTGCATTTTACGTGTATAAATATGCCACCGGTTTTTCGGCGGCGACCGCTCTTTCGCGCCGCATTACCGAAGAAGGCGGCCCTGCGGTAAACAGCTATGTCGAGTTTTTGCATAAAGGAGGCTCCGACTACCCTTTGAATTTGTTGAAGTCGGCCGGGGTGGATATGACCACACCGAAGGCGGTACAAGAATGTCTGGATGTGTTTTCCCGCCTGGTGGAGGAATTGGAGGACCTGACCCTTGGAAGGGTAATGGATTAGTTGGAGACGTTAACATATTTCTATCATCATTGGCTACCTCTTTTTTAAAGATGAACATCAAGAAATGCGCTATGCAATTATAATACAGGTCTTAGAAAAAGACTAAGCTGTCGACTTTATGTGATAGCTTAGCCTTTTTATGTTGCCCGTACTCTTTAACATGCAATGAAATCTTTCATGTACTATTGACAAAGCTGTTATTACTGTATATATTGTGTATATACGGAATGATCAGTGGTATTGAAGGGATGTCTTACCATGCATATTATTATTTCCAACTCCTCCAGTTTACCTATTTATGAGCAGATCGTTTCTCAAATCAAAGAAGAAATTATGAAAGGTGAACTGGTGGATGCCGACCCTTTACCATCAATCAGAAATCTAGCCAAAGAATTACAAATCAGTGTTATTACCACCAAGCGGGCCTATGACGAGCTGGAAAAGGAAGGTTTTATTGTTACCGTGCCGGGTAAGGGTTCTTATGTAGCAGCGGAAAACAAAGAGCTGCTCCGTGAAAAAAGGCTGCAAATAGTGGAAGAAAAACTGCTGGAAGCAGTGGTGGCCGCTAAATCTATGCATTTATCCTTTGAGCAATTACAACAAATGCTCAAACTGTTTTACGAGGGGGAGTAGAAATTGGAGCCAATTTTGGAAGTTACAAAGCTCAGAAAGAACTTTAAAGACTTTAGCTTAAAAGACATAAGTTTTACTATGGAAAAGGGCTATATTATGGGCTTCATTGGCCCTAACGGTGCCGGTAAAAGCACTACGATAAAACTTATTTTAAACCTGCTTAAAAAAGATAGCGGGGTAATTAAAGTTTTCGGGTTGGACAATTTAAAGCACGAAATGGCTATCAAAAATAAGATCGGCTTTGTATTTGAAGAAAATTACTTTTACGAAGAGTTAACCATACGAGAGATGAAAAAAATAATTGCCCCGTTATATACAAACTGGGACGACAGTGCTTTTATCAAATACCTGTCGAATTTTAATTTACCGCCCCAAAAAAAGATTAAGGATCTGTCAAAGGGTATGAAAATGAAGTTTTCTTTGGCGGTGGCCCTATCCCACCATGCCGACCTGCTCATCATGGATGAACCCACCGCGGGTCTTGATCCCGTGGTTAGAAACGAGCTGCTGGAAATATTAACTTATGTGATTCAAGATGAAAACAAAGGCGTTTTCTTTTCCACTCACATAACTTCAGATTTAGATAAAATAGCTGATTTTATCACCTTCATTAATGACGGTCAGATCATTTTAAGTATCGCCAAAGATCAGCTACTGGATCAGCACGCTTTGGTCAAAGGGAGTAAGGACCTGCTGGATAACGACATAAGAAAGGAATTCATTGGTATTAAAGAAAACCAGTTTGGCTTTGAAGGGTTGGTTGCTGACCGGCTAAAGGCCAAGGCACTATTTGGCGCTCATGTGCTCATGGAAAAACCGGCTCTGGAGGATATTATGCTCTTTTATACAAGGGGGTGGCAACATGTATAATTTGATTTTAAAAGACATACTAATTCAGAAGAAAATTATTCTCTTAAGTTTTGCGTACATTGTTTTTTTTGTCATAGCCATGCAAGGGGCCGGATTTGTGATGTACCCAACGGCCTTGACCGCCATTACGTATATGCTGGTGGTAACCTCTTGTGCTTACGATGATAAAAACAAAGCTGATGTAATGCTTAACAGCTTACCTATTAAAAGATCAAGTATTGTACTGGCTAAATATTTATCCGTTATTGTATATGTTGTCACAGGCACTGTAGCCTATTGGGTAATAACAACGCTGTTAGCTTTAACGGGCTTACCAGTAAAAATTTATCCGGTTTCTTCGGAAGGTTTTGCCGGGGGGCTATTGGCCATAGGTTTTATAAACAGCATTTATTTCCCCTTTTACTTTAAGTTTGGCTATATCAAGTCCAGATTCTTGAACCTCATTTTGTTTTTTGTATTCTTCTTCGGCCTGACGAGTGTGGTAAAATTCATTTACGTGCAAAAGGATACTAGCTGGGTAAAAATTGCCGCCAAATTTATTAATTCCCAAACCGATCTGCAGATATTTACCTATATTATAGTTTTAACACTGGTTATAATGGCGGTATCCCTGGCTCTGTCTTTAAGAGCCTATCAGGGAAAGGATTTTTAAATTAAATAAAATTCATTATGTTGGTTTGATATTGCGCACGGGCTGTAACCCGTGCTGCTTATTTTCGGGGAATAATTTTACCCAGTTCCACCGGGTGGCGAATGAGCGCATCGGGATGACAGCCGGCGAGCAATTCCTCATTATCATAGCCCCAGGTGACGGCGATAACGCGCACCTTGTTCTTTTTGCAGGCGATGATGTCCCGGCATTCATCTCCCACATAAATTACCTCTTGGCTATGCAAAGCTTGTCGGGTTAAAAAATCCTTAATGGCTTTATCCTTGCCAAACAGGCTGCCGGATGAGATGATATTATTGAAGTAGCTGATTTTGTTGTGCGTTAAAAAAGCGTTAATGTTATCCGCCGAGTTAGATGAAATAATGCCTAGCGCCAGCCCTCCGGCCTTAAGTTGACCAAGTACTTCCTTGATGCCATCGATTATTGGCAAAGAGGAAGTGGCCCGCCGGTATTTATTAGTTAATTCCAGCTTGAGCCGGGGTAACTTGTAAAAAGGCAGATTAATGAACTTACATCGCTGGGGGATGGATAGCGAGCGCAGGTGATCATAATCGCTTTCCTTTATTTTCTTGAGCTTATACTTGGGGGCAAGTTCATTTAGCAATTCCACGGCAAGGTAGCGTGAATCCACAATGGTGCCATCGAAGTCGAAAATAACGTATTTTACCATTTTGTTACCTCTCGGTTTAAAAAGATTTTACATTGACTTTACACATTGTATTAGTGGTTAAATGATATGGTTAGCGGTATTATTTGAGGGACGCTTTCGAATAGCTTTTCCTCTTCCAAAGATGTTTTTCATATTAAGTTATCACTTAACCACATTTTTATTTGTTATTCAAATAGTAATACTAAATTTATCTTTTACTGTAATAATAATAGTTTATCATATTCAGCTCGAAGAGCCCTGGCAACTAGCGTAGTAACGTCGGTTGGGGAAAAATAATTTAACCTGGCCCTCATGCCTCCTCTATTTAGACTAGGAGTGCGTGCATGCCTTGCGGTTGTGCACTTTATTTTGAATGAGCGGTAACAATTACTTGTAGGAGTGCATGAATTAATTAGCGAACTTTTTAGTTTAAGTTCAGTTTAAGTTGTCAAATGTCAAGATCTGACCCCAAACTTGCAGGAATGCATGGGTTAATTAGCGAACTTTTCAGATAAGTATAAGGATTTGTCAAATGTCAAGGTCTGACCCCAAAAACAAAAAACATGAAAGGATACCTGGGCATGGGGCACATGGCGGGCAAAGATATATACCGCAGACTGGGTGAAAAAATTGATAACCTTACCGTGAAGTCTCCGTGGAATGAGGCATTGCACAAGGTGCTCAAGGAACTGTACTCAGAACAGGATGCGGACCTGGTTGTGCAGATGCCCTACATGCTTTCCAGTGTGGCTAGAATCGCCGGCATAACCGGTGCTGATCCGGCAAAGCTGCAGGGCAGTCTGACAGGTTTGGCGGAAAAGGGGCTGGTGCTGGATCTTTATCATGAGGGACAGTATTATTACATGCCTTCCCCTCTCATGGTGGGTATATTCGAGTTTACCATGATGCGCAGTGGCGGTAATTGCAACCCCAAGATTTCAGCCGATCTGTTTTACGCTTATCTGTCGGGTAACGACGACTTTTACCGGGCTAACGCCGGTGACGGGCAGCAAATATCCTTAGCCAGGGCTATACCGTACATAGATGCAGTGGCTCCGGAAGATGTGGTGGAGATTTTACCTTATGAAAAAGCCGAGGCCATTGTGGATAGCCATGAACAGTATGCAATAGGTACCTGTGCCTGCCGGCACGAGAAACTGCATAGTGGTCAAAAAACCTGTTCTACCCCACTGGACACCTGTACTTCATTTGGCTATGCAGCTGATTACCTGATTAGACATCAAATGGCCGCGAAGGTCAGCCGCGACCGAGTGCTGGAAAACCTGACCCGCTGTAAAGAACTGGGCCTGGTGTTTTGCGCCGACAATGTGCAAAAGAATGTCACCTTTATTTGCTGCTGTTGCTCTTGCTGCTGCAATTTGCTCCAGGGTATCAACAAGTTCGGGTATACCGGCTTTATCAAAACTTCCAGCTTTATCGCCGCCGTGGATGCTAAAAAATGCGTGGGTTGCGGCATGTGTGCTGTAGCCTGCCCGGTAAAAGGTATCAATTTGGTTGGTTTATCGGCATCGGGGGAGGGAAAGCTTGCCCGGGTGGATGAAGCTATCTGCCTGGGGTGTGGGGTATGCGCCGCGCAATGTGCACAGGGGGCACTACAGCTAAAAAAACGCAGGCCCATAGTGCTGCCTCCTGAAACTACCTTTGAGCGTAATATATTGTCCTGTCTGGAGAGGGGAAGTCTGCAAAATTATATATTTGATAACCCCGGCGCCGTTACCCACCGGGTAATGCGGGGTGTGCTGGGGGGAATTTTAAAACTGCCCCCGGTTAAAAAAGCGCTGGTGGGGGATTTATTCCGTTCTGTCTTTATCAATACACTAACGATAGGGACAAAGCTCTCCGGTAAAGGGTGGGTTGCTAAATTGTAGGTTCTTTGGCATAACTTAAGTTTTATACTCCAAAGCGTAATTTTAATGAATACCTGCAAGGAATAATCAAAATTGTGTTGAAATTCTATATAGCCAAATAACTCCGAATGAAGGTGAACATATGATCGAAACCCATTTTCGTAAAGGCACCCAAACTATTAAATTGGGAATCTCTAAAGTCGTGCATGATCTGTTTCCCGATGACGCTTTTAAAAATTCTTATTCGATAGGTGAAGGGGTTTTTTGTAACCTGGTTGGTTCTCAGCTATCGGTAAGAGAAGTAAAACAAATTGAAATAAAACTTAGGGAATGGGTTGAGCAGGATAGCCCGATCCAATTTATTGAACGTAAAGATGGTTATTATCACTATCAAGTAGGCGACATGCTGATTAAAATAATCTACCCTGCTCACACTACCACTGCTTTGGCCGATCCATTTACGATTACTCCATATTCCTACGGTTTTATTATAGATTTTGGTGATCCCAGCGGAAGAAACAATAAGCCTATTGAACCGCCTTTTATGTTAGCGTCCGCCTATGAAAAGAGCCAACGCTGGTTGAGTAATATCGGTATTGAGTTCACTTCTGATGTAAATAATTACATCAACTCCGGCCAAAGCCTGAAACTACTTTGTCTCGCAGAGGCCGTGCATGAAAAGATAATCTCTGATATTGCGGATATGATACTTCAACAACGTCGCGCTTTGCGTGTGCTGCTTATTGCCGGGCCTTCATCATCAGGTAAAACATCTTTTGCTCAAAGGATTTCCACCCAGTTGCAGGTAAATGGCTTGAAGACAGTTTCGCTTTCTTTGGATGACTACTATTTAAGCAGGGAACAAATTCCGCGTGATGAAAATGGCAAATATGATTTTGATTGTTTGGAGGCTCTGGACCTGCCACTTTTGCAGGAACAGCTTGTCCAACTGATTAATGGAGAAACCATTGAGACTCCCATACATGATTTTATTCAAAGCCGCCGGGCCAAGAAGACAAAAACCATGCATGTGGGACCTTCGGAAATCCTCATCATTGAAGGAATTCATGCCTTAAACCCCAAGCTGGTGCCCACCATTAACAGGAATCTCCTTTTCAAAGTCTATGTCAGTGCGCTTGGCGGGCTTAATTTCGACTTAGTCAACAGAATGCCCACCACTGAAGTTAGAATGCTTCGAAGATTGGTAAGAGATGATCGATACAGAGGATCCCATCCTGAAGAGACTTTAAGTCTGTGGACTAATGTGCGCAAAGGGGAAGATAAAAATATCTTCCCCTTTCAGGAAGACGCAGATGTCATGTTTAATTCGAATTTACTCTATGAAGTGAACGCCTTGCGCCCATTTGCCGAGACTACATTAAATAAAATTCGTGATGATAGTCCTTTTTATGATACTAAAGAGCGCCTCATGAACCTATTGTCGTTTTTTGAGCCTGTGGATGTAGACAAAGTTCCTTTAAATTCTATTTTAAGGGAATTTGTTGGAGATAGTATATATTTCAGCTACTAGCAGTAGAATGCTTGGAGGAATGTGTTTTGCCGCTAATTAAAGATATCCATGGTCTGCCCATGGAGCAGCTCATTGCTTTTGTAACCGATTTAAGTAAACGCTGGCTGGCACTCGACGGGTTGTGGTTCCAGGCCGTGGAAAAAAAATACGGTATGGATGAAGCCATTGAAGCCGATATTGCGGTTTGGGAAAAATTTACTGCACTTGAGGCCCAACGGATTAAGCAATTTCTTAATCTACCGGAGCAGGACGGTCTGGATGCGCTGGAGATGGCTTTGCAGTTTCGACTGTACGCTTTTCTAAATAAACAGGAACTTATTCGCCAGGCGGATAATAAGCTGGTTTTTCGCATGAACGCCTGCCGGGTGCAGGCAGCACGGGAAAAGAAAAAAATGCCGCTTTTTCCATGCAAGTCGGCGGGTCTGGTGGAATACAGCGGCTTTGCCCGTGCTATTGATCCGCGCATTAATACCCGGTGTATTTGTTGCCCGCCGGATGAGCCCGAGGAAGGCTGCTACTGTGCGTGGGAGTTTACATTAGACGGGTAAAGCAACACATGATATGCAAATTATTTTATGTACTTTGTATAATTTTACTATAGACGTGACGGTTATGGTTTTGTACAATTATGTTTGGCCGGTTGATTAACCGGTCAATTAGGGGATAATCCCACGAAATTTATATGACAGAGGGAGGTTCATAACATGTTTATGGTGCAAATTGACCAAGATAAATGCCAAGGTTGTGGCGAATGCGCAGATAACTGCCCGGCTGAAATTTTGGCCATGGATGGCGATAAAGCTACTGTTGCCGGCGACCCCAATGATTGCTTGGGCTGTGAGACCTGCGTAAGCGTTTGCCAGAACGAAGCTGTTTCCGTTACTGAAGTATAATACAAACACTATATGGTCATATACTAAGCTCATATCCGACTGGATATGAGCTTAGTTTTTTTGTCAGAATTATTCACTTGACAGAGCAGATTTTGTCAGGGCCGTCGTTAAATGAAGTCATGAAGCGACATTATAAATCGTTGTTACGCACTGCAAAAACATTTATCATATTAATGGGAGGTGAACAGCTTGTATTACATTGCAGGGGTAACCGAAGACAATTTGGAGATGGGCTGTGATTTTGGGTTTGATATGATTGAGCGAATAATACTTGATGACATACTCATGGAGATTCCTCAAAAAATAATGTGCGAGTTGGTTGCCGGAAAAAGGTTTTCGTATTTTGGGGACAAGCCCGATGTTCAGGCTGTTGATTTGGTGGGTCAAAAAGCTCAGCGCCTGCAAATAGAATATGGTATTGATGTTTTGCGAGAGAATTGCAAGTCGGTGATAGTAGAACGATTGCCCCTTCTGGCAACATTAAAAAGAATGCGTATTAAGCTTTGGAATCTGCAGAGCTGGCGGTCTGGATTAAATATCACGCCAATCGAGCTTTTTAATCATATAGTGCTGTATCACCCTCAATTGTTGCGTAGTTTGTTGGGAGAGGGAAAATACGGGGTTTGGGACCACGCAGACGACCAGGCTCGTGCTTTAGGAGTATTGAATAAATTCATTGAATTTCTAGAAGGTAACCCCAGCCTGCGACAAATCGTATTTTATAATGAATTGACTTGCCCGCATTGGGATGCTTCGGGTGAAATGCAATTTAACAGTAAAGGCTGCCTGGTTGCTTTTAATTATTTTGGCAAGGGTAATGGCCAGTCCTATAAATATTACCCACAGCTGGAAGTGTGGCAAAGAACCTAGCCCGGCAGGACTTGCCCTTTAAATAAAAGAAGTATATAGCTATAGATTAAAATAAAAAGCACAGGGGGCATGGGGTGTGGACAGGCTTTGGGCACCATGGCGTGGCGTTTATGTAGGTAAAGAACCCGGCGAAGAGTGTATTTTCTGTGAAAAATTAAATGCGGGTGTTGATAAAGACGAGGAAAATAATGTACTTTATCGCGGTGAAAAGGTGTTTGTACTGCTGAATATTTACCCCTATAACAATGGTCATTTAATGGTGGTACCCAAACGGCACGTGGGTGATATTGATGACCTTACTTCTGATGAGATGCTGGAATTGTTTACTATTACCCAGCTTATGGTCAGGGTGCAGCGCCGAGCTTATAAACCCGATGGCTTCAATGTGGGGATTAACCTGGGTAAAGTAGCGGGAGCCGGTATACCGGGCCATCTGCATGTGCATATTGTACCCCGCTGGGGCGGCGACACTAACTTCATGCCTGTGCTAAGTGATGTGCGGGTAATTTCCGAGGCTTTGGAGGCAACTTATAACAAGTTAAAACATGCATTGAAGCAGGAATTGGAAGTACGGCATTTTTAGCAAAAGGATAATATTACAAAAAAACGTTTCTTGACTTGAAATAGTGATTATGATAAGATTGTTCTTGCGTTGAAGAAGAAACGTAAAAATAATGTGGTGGATGTAGCTCAGCTGGTTAGAGTACCAGATTGTGGCTCTGGGGGTCGTGGGTTCAAATCCCATCATCCACCCCAGTTTTTTGGGGCGTAGCCAAGTGGTAAGGCAACGGGCTTTGGTCCCGTCATTCGTTGGTTCGAATCCAGCCGCCTCAGCCAAAGCAACCGCATTGCGGTTGCTTATGACCTATTAGCTCAGTTGGTAGAGCACCTGACTTTTAATCAGGGTGTCCCGCGTTCGAGTCGCGGATGGGTCACCAGGTAAACCCCGTGATTATGTTATCACGGGGTTTTGTTTTTTTCTACATATTTATCTACATATAAGTTTTTTAATAAAATATAACCAGGGTGCATAGTAGCAATCGGGTTTTTTTGTTCCTTTACCACTAAATAGTGTCACACATACTCGTTGTTATAAAGGGCATTATAAAAACATCAACAGAAAATAAAAATAATTAACAAGGAGGTTTTTCTTTTGGCACAAGGACAAAAAACCAACAGAAAACTGATACCGCAGGCAGCTAATGCAATGGATCAATTTAAATATGAAACCGCGGCGGAATTAGGCATTCAAAACTACCAGGGCTACCTTGGTGATCTGCCTTCAAGGATGAATGGAGCAGTCGGCGGTAACATGGTAAAGAAAATGGTTGCCGCTTATGAGCAAAGCCTGGCTCAAGGACAACAACCCCCTACTCCGCAGGTGACCAACCAGCAGACTACTCCCTAGTGAACCAAACCGGCCATAACAAGGCCGGTTTTTTTTAGTTTTAGATAGCTTAGCGTAGATTAAACACCTTAAATAATCCGCTGTCCGGTCCGGTTGATCTGTTATAGCAATATTTTTTTCATTATCATGAGATATATGCGCGATAGTAAATAATTTTTTTATTTACCAGTTATACTTCCTATAATTAATTCTAATAGCGTAATCTATGTTAGCCGGACTGTAGTATTATGGCTGACATTAATGTTAAATGCAAAGATTCTGCGTTGTGCAGGATCTTTGTATTTTTGTGCTAATCTGTAATGATAAAATTTAATGAAATGTGTTTTATGTATTGTTGTTTCTATGTTAATATTTAATACAGGAATATATTAAGATTATAAATACACATTAGGGGCAATAAATATAATAAAAGTATATTTTAGGAGGTATTTACTTTGGCGTTTGAAGTTTATAAACCAAGGTCATCCAAAGAAGATGTGGTTGCCTTTACTAAACATCATATTAGATTGGGAGTGAAACTGGTTGGTAAGCTTGGTAGTAACCGGGTTGAGGTGGCTTACGACAGGGAAACCCAGCAATTAAGGATTAAAGCGGTGGATGAAGGTGGGCTATTGCTTAATAAAAATAAGATTGGTGCTCGGGGTATCTTTAGGTTTTTTGATCTCGAAGGTAAAAAAGGAAATTTTGATGCAAGGTATGATCCTAACGAAGAAGCTATTTTTGTGGATATGCAAGAATAATGTTAATGCTAAAATGATTGCAATCACCCGTTCAAGGGGGTGACAAATGCGTACCGGTATAGCTAATTTACCTTTGCACGGGCATCATTGCCCCCGGTGGCTTTTTGACCGGATGGTGCGCCTCAGTGCGGCCATTGTGGAGGCGGTAGTTGAGGAATTCGGGCCGCGGGAAGTGCTGCGCCGTATGGCTGATCCTTTTTGGTTTCAGGCCTTTGGCTGTGTAGTGGGCTTTGACTGGCATTCTTCGGGGTTGACCACGGTGCTCTGTGGTGCCCTGAAGCAAGGTATGGCTGAGCGGCAAAGGGATGCCGGTGTATTCTTTGCCGGTGGCAAGGCTATGACTTCCCGTAAAACGCCCCTTGAAATAGCCGAATATACCGACCGCTATGCACTGCCGGACAATGTGACCAATTTGCAGTATGCCAGCCGGATGTGTGCTAAGGTGGATTCTGCAGCTGTGCAAGATGGTTACCAAATTTACCAGCATTTTTTTATGTTTACCGGTGACGGCAGCTGGGCGGTGGTCCAGCAGGGCATGGATGGCCAAAATGGCTGGGCCAGGCGTTATCACTGGCTGAGCGATGATTTGCATAGCTATGTAGAGGAGCCGCATGCCGCTGTTTGCGGCCAAAACGGGCTAAATGTTTTAAATATGGTGGCCAGGGAAAGTAGCCAGGCCCGCAATGTATCGGTTTTTCAGACCAGAGAGAAGCCGGAAAAAATTATCACTTCATTGAAAAAGATTGCTTCTCTGCCCCGGGAGCAGTTGGCCAGGTTAGATTTACCGGCTGCTCACCCGGTGCCCCAGGCCGGCCGTATCGAAAAGACCTTGCGTTGCTTGTATGAGCTGACTCCGGAAAATTATGAGCAGCTGCTGGCTGCCCGGGGGGTCGGGCCGGCTACCGTGCGAGCCTTTGCCTTAGTGGGCGAAGTGGTATACGGGGTGCGGGCCAGCTTACGGGATCCGGTGCGCTATTCTTTTGCCCACGGGGGTAAAGATGGTCATCCCTTCCCGGTGGACAGATACAATTACGACCTTTCCATAGAGATGTTGGAAACCGCCCTGCGGCGGGTGCGGGTTGGTGAAAGGGATAAAATGAACGCTCTTGCCCGCTTGGCTCGTTTGCAAAAGGGCTTTACCCATTAAATTGGAGGTGTGCGATATGGATAATCGTCAGGCGCTAAAGGAATTATTGGATAGCCAGGCTTTTGAACGCCGGCCGGTGGTGCTTTCTTCCGGCAAAACCAGCCATTATTATTTCGATGGCCGGAAGGTTTCTCTGAATCCCCAGGGAGCTTATTTAATTGCTCAGATCATCTGTGATACGCTCCAAAATGAAAATGTGGAAGCTGTGGGTGGTTTGACTATGGGAGCCGATCCCATTGTGGGGGCCCTGGGGCCGGAGGCTTACCGGCGGGGTCTTGACCTGTCTTTATTTATTGTGCGCAAAGAAGCTAAAAAACACGGCACCAAACAGCAAATAGAGGGACCGCCCCTTAAGCCCGGTCAGCGGGTAGTTATTGTTGATGATGTCTTAACTACCGGAGGATCGATAATCCAAGCGGTGCAAGTTGTGCGGGAAATCGGTTGTGAGGTAGTCAAGGCCATTGTTCTGGTGGATAGGCTGGAAGGTGGTACACAAACCTTGGAAGAGATGGGTGTTCGGGTAGAGTCTGTGTTTACTGCTACGGACTTTGGTCTTTAGATAAGCGTAGATGCGCTGATTTAATATTTTCGACTATTAACTGTTTAATAAGCTAAATAAGGTTTCGTGAGGTAACTATATAGAGATATTTCGTCAAAATGACTTTTCTTCTATTTGACTAATCAAAAGAAAATACATAAACTTACATAGTAAGCCTAAATAAGGTAGACGCAGTAAAAATTTGTCACCGAATTCCCTTTAGGGAAGCGGGGGAACCACTTTTGGGGTGAAATGTAATTTGCATAGGGCTATCACTTTGGTCCTAACCCGTCAGCTAACCTCGTAGGTGTGAAAGTGAGGCAACATGTTCAAGGCAAAAGTATTTGTTACTACAATTGCGATTGGAGTATCTTTTTTTGTGTTACCCGGTATAGCCTCGGCCAATGCTCATTATACAGTCAACCAGGGTGATACCCTTTGGAAAATTTCCAAAATGTATGGCACTACAGTTGAAAATATTATGTCGTTAAATAACCTTGGTTCCGATATGATCCATTCGGGGCAAGAATTATTGATCGGAACGGATGCGAGTTGTACCGTACAGGCTAAACCAACCACCGGGTCAAGCTCGTTGAACCAGGCAAACCCGGTCGAAGCGGTATCAAGAAGTAGCGATCGTATCGAAGAGATTCTTAATTACTCATACTCCTTCATCGGGGTGCCTTATGTTGCGGCAGGCGGGTCGCCCAGGGGTTTCGATTGCTCGGGCTATACCAAATACATATTTGCTCACTTTAACATTGATTTGCCCCATACTGCCGCTGACCAGTATAATATTGGAAAAGTCATACCGGCAAATGAAGCTAAGCCTGGTGATTTAGTGGCTTTTAAAACAGGTAGTTACATATCGCACATTGGCATTTATCTGGGCGGTAACAAGTTTATAAGTGCCACTTCCAGTAAGGGGGTTGCCGTAGCTTCGGTTTATGGTCCGTATTGGCAAGATCACCTCTTGGGTTTTGCAAGGATCATACCCTCTTAAATAATAAACATAACCAAATTTAGATGGGTCAAGCTAGTATAATAACTATCTAATTAATACTAAGTCTCTTTAAAAAGCCTACCTGAGAACGGACGGGGGGGGCTTTTTTACTTTCTTCCTTACTGAAATGTAAATTGCGAGCATTGTGTTCTGAAATTTCCGGATAAATTAACGGGTATAACTATTTATTGAAATAGTTATATTTCTATGATATCGTGTTTGTGATGGAAATTATTGAGGCAGTTGTTTGTCCAGCACTAACTATTCCGTTAACAGGCAGATTTAGAGAATGGGTATTTTTACCTCTAATATTTTTTTGGGCTCAGGGTTATTAAGTAATACCTCCACCAAAAAATAGCTGTAATATTTTTTTATGGCTGTGGCTAGGCCGAACGTGCGTAGTCCATATTTATCCAAAGTCTGTATCAAGTTGCCGTATATGGTAGCTTCCAGTACTATGCGGTTGCTTAGCTCGGTGTGGTTGACGCCTACCAGTACTTGCCGGACATATTCACTGAATTCATTTAAGGCGGGCGTAAGGGGTGAAATATCATATTCAGTATATTCTTCCACCATGTCGATCATTTTGCCATCTCCTATGGTATTATTTGTAATATATTACCATACATGGAAATAAATATCTAGTATTAAATATCAAACCCTGCTGATAATTTAATCAACAAGGGCAATTTTTATCGGAAGCACTGCTGCCAAGATGTGTTGGAGGGCAACGAAAGGCAGCCAGTAATAGGTGCTATAATGTATTATGTTTATATACTAATTTGTGCTGACGGTACTTATTATACCGGCTATACGACAGACCTGGTCAGGCGGCTGCAGAAGCACAACCTGGGGCAGGGCAGTAAGTATACCAGATCTCGCTTGCCGGTAGAACTAGTGTACTATGAGGTTCTGCCGGATAAAAGCAGTTCGCTGCAGAGAGAAATGGCCATAAAAAAGCTCTCCAGGCGGGAAAAAATAATGCTGGCTGCTAGAATGCCAAATTGAATAGACACTAAATGCATTTTTTACAGCAGCATGCCAGGTGATGAAGTAAGAAAGGTGGTGAAGTACCCGATGTTAATTATCAGTGCCTGTCTGGCCGGGAAAAAGTGTCGGTATACCGGTGATGGATTCGATTACCCCGCCTTGCGGAAACTGGTGGAGGAGGGTAAGGCTATACCTGTTTGCCCGGAGGTGCTGGGCGGCTTGCCCGTACCCAGGGAACCCAATGAAATAGTAGGTGGTAACGGTTTTGACGTGCTGGATGGTAAGGCCCAAGTGTTAACCAACCGGGGTGCTGAAACGACAGTCGCATTTATGCGGGGGGCTGCCAAGGTGCTGGCAGTGGCCAGAAAAAACGGTACGCGCGTTGCTATTTTAAAAGAGCGCAGTCCTTCCTGCGGCAGCACGATGATTTATGACGGTACATTTAAAAACCGCGGAATTCCCGGTTGTGGCTGTACTGCTGCAGCGCTGCTCAGGGAGGGTGTCCGGGTATACTCGGAGGAAAACTATTGGAAGGGGTCAGACCTTGACATTTGACATTTATAAATGTCAAGGTCTGACCCCGGTTTCTCACTGAGCTCACGATGAACCGGGTCAAGAAATATATGTTTTTGTAAATTGCCGCTATTGACGTTATGGAGCCCCGGGCTTATAATAAATGCAAACAGCTGTTCTTAAATATTAGCCGGGGGGACTATTATGCAGGCAAATGCAGCCGTACAGCAAACCTATGGGCGGTCACTGGCCATAGTATCTGAAATGACTAATGAGCTGAAAACAGAGTCGGAAATTAATTTCAGAGCAAACTTAGTTCTAAATACAAAGGCTGACAGCAATTTAAGGTCTAGAAGCTTTATAGATAAGGTTATGTACTACCTGGAAAAAGAAGAAACCATATCAGAACAACTGATTGGTTATGGCGTTTGCGCTCTAGCCATATTATACTTGCTGGGCAGTCTGGCCCGTGCATTTGTTTAAATAGAAAGCAGCCAGGAAGGAAGTTTTATATGCCTGCTAAGGATGAATATCAACCGATTGATGGGTCGCGGATTGATGAACGGCAGTTTACTGAAAAGCCTTGGTTAACCAAGCAATGGGCCGGGCGAGTGGAGGCTCCCGGTGATTTGGAGGAAAGGGCTGAAATCTTGCTATTGCTGTCCCGGTTGCCCTTAAAAAAACAGGCGGCGGCTATTAGTGCTTGTTTCGACCGGGACAAGCTGTTGGAACATTTACTGGACAGGGAGGAATTTGGCGCTGCCCTTAATTTGTTGTACAGCGATTTAGCCCGTTGGCTACCGGATGTAAGCGAGTTTAATGATTTAAAGTGGTTATTGGACGGACTCCTGCAGGTGAAAAAACAATCGGTTGGAAAAAAGTCTCAGGTGGTTATGCATACGCAGTCCGGCAGCCGGGTGTGGGAAAGCACTGCCATGTTGGAGGCACTTATGGAGGATGCCCTTGGTGCTGCTGCAGCAGCCTGGGTGCGCTGTCTGTGCGGTCCCGGGGGGGGACACCGGGTGTCGGAAATTCCCCTTGCCCTGGCCGACCGGGAACTGGTGGAGGCGGTTATTAGTGAGCTGGCCCAGGATCCACGGGCACTTACCCTGTTAGTGGAGGATGTACGCCCGCAGCCGGCTGATATTGGGCTGTCTACGGAGGAGTTTATTGCTTTTATGCAAATGGGCGCTGAGGCCGTTCGATATTGTCAGGATACGATTACAAAGGGGGTCAGGTAAACGGGGTCAGACCTTGACAATTGACACTGAACTTCGTGTCAATTGTCAAGGTCTGACCCCGTCTTGGTTGGCTGACCCCATCTTACTATTGTTTGCGCATACGCAGTGATTTGGGGGTTACCTCTAGCAGCTCATCGTCAGCAATAAATTCCATGCATTGCTCCAGGCTCATTAAACGGTGAGGAGTTAGCTTGGTTGAAACCTCGGAGGTGGAACTGCGCATATTGGATAGCTGTTTCTTCTTACAGGCATTAATGACCAAGTCCCCCGGCCTGGAGTGCTCACCTACGATCATACCCCGGTAAACCGGCACTCCGGGGCCGATAAACAGTTCGCCCCGCTCCTGGGCGTTTTCCAGCCCGTACGCGGTGGAATCGCCGTTTTCAAAGGCCACCAGCGAGCCTCTGGAGCGCGTGTAAATTTCACCCTGATAGGGTGCGTAATGGTGATAACCATGGTGCATAATACCCAGTCCTTTTGTGTCGGTCATATATTCGGAGCGGTAGCCGAACAAGCCCCGGGTGGGTATGTGAAAAATGAGGCGTACCTGTCCGTTATCCTTGTGCTGCATGTTAATGATTACGCTTTTGCGGGGCCCCAAGCGCTCCATGACGATGCCTACATATTCTTCCGGTATTTCCAAAGTTAATTCCTCAATCGGTTCGCTTCTTACCCCGTCGATGATTCGCTCTACAACCTGTGGGCGGGATATCTCAAACTCGTAGCCTTCCCGGCGCAGATTTTCTATCAGAATGGACAGGTGCAATTCTCCGCGGCCGGATACCAAAAATGTATCCGGTGTGTCAGAGGCAGACACGCGCAAGCTGACGTCCGATTCCAGTTCCCGAAACAGCCTTTCACCCAGTTTGCGAGAGGTGACGTAAGTGCCCTCCCGACCGGCAAAGGGGCTCTTGTTGACGTGGAAGGCTATAGCAACAGTTGGCTCGTCAATACTTACAAAATTCAGCGGCACCGGGTTTTCCGGGTCGGCAATGGTGTTGCCCACATTAATGTCTTCAAGGCCCGTTACCACTACAATGTCACCTGTAGTGGCTTTCTCCACGGGTATTTTTTTAAGCCCGCTAAAAACAAACAGCCCGGTGACACGCTGGCGCTGCATTTCACCGCCGGCTTTGAGTATGGCCACATCCTGCTTGAGTTTAATGGTGCCGTTTTGAATGCGTCCTACAGCCTGTCGTCCAACGTACGTATCGTAATCAATCAAGGTGACGCCTAACTGCAGTGGGGCTTCAGGCTCTCCCTTTGGCGCAGGGATCCTTTCTACGATCATGTCAAATAACGGTTTTAAGTCCGACCCGGGGGTACCGGTGTCTAAAGTGGCTGTGCCGGTACGGGCGTTGGTATAGATTACCGGGAATTCCAGTTGTGCGTCGCTAGCCTCAAGCTCAATAAATAAATCCAATACTTCATCAATAACTTCAGCGGGACGGGCATGCAGCCGGTCAATTTTATTAATTACTACAATGGGAGCCAGGCCGGCCTCCAGTGCTTTGCGCAATACAAAGCGGGTCTGCGGCATGGGGCCTTCAAAGGCGTCCACCAATAGCAGTACCCCGTCTACCATCTGGACAATGCGCTCTACTTCGCCGCCAAAGTCGGCGTGGCCTGGGGTGTCCACGATATTAAGCTTGTATAGGCCGTATTGCACAGCTGTATTCTTTGCCATAATGGTGATGCCCCGCTCCCGCTCTAAATCGTTGCGGTCCATAACGCGTTCCTCTACGACCTGCTTTGCGTGGAAAACGCCGCTTTGCTTGAGCATACCGTCCACCAGGGTTGTTTTACCGTGGTCAACGTGAGCAATAATGGCTAAATTGCGAATCATGTTCTTATTCATGCTGTATATCCTTTCTGGGCATCTATCATTGGTTCTTTACCTACATGATATTACTCTTTTTTAGCATTTTTTTCAACAGCTGGGTAGGGGTGGCGTAAATTTTCGTTTTCGCAAGAGACGAAGGTAAGAATTAAAAACTCTTGAAGCTGCCGGTAACAACTTCAAGAGTTAAGAAGCTCCACTGGAATATAATTTACTTCCGCTGATCTATAACGATATTTTCTTAATTTCCTTCAGGTTTTCTAATTTATACATTTTTAAATGCCGGTCGGATATGGTGTACAGTACATCCTCTATAAACAGCGAGCGGCTGATGGTGTCAAAGTAGCTTTCGCCATTTTCGTTGATCTGGTGGTCCAGCTTACCACGAAGCTTTATGCCGTTGCTCTTATCGAGGGAGATGTTAAATACATAAGCCCCCTGCCATGCGGGGCGGTAGGGCATAATGCCTTTGGCCTCCATTGGCAGGATGCGGTAGAAAGATCCGTAGCTAACCGGTATAACCAGCAGGTTTTTTTCCTTGCTGAACAATACCGCCCGGTGGTCGTGGCGTGCTGCTGAATCGGAATCATCCCGGTCTATCACATACTTGGCTATTTCCCTGGGAGATGCCGGGTTGGTCACGTCAAACAGGGCAATTTTTACGCCCTGCCCGCGGGTGGGAGGGGGAATAATCATACTCTGCTCAGTAAGGGGCTGTGGTATTTGTGTAGTGGATATCTCCCGGCCAATGCCAATTAAATGGTTATCATCGTAGGGCTGCAGGTAATCCGAATATCCCGGTATTTTAAGCTGGCCCAGCAATTTGGGCTGCTGCGGGTTGGCCAGGTCAACCACAAACAACGGGTCGGTTTGCCGGAAGGTTACCAGGTAAGCCCGGTCGCCCATGAACCGTGCCGAATAAATTCTTTCTGACGGGGCCAAGCCCAGCAGCTGTCCGGTCACTTTCATTTTATCATCCAGCACATAAATATTGTTCCGGGTAGCGGGCGATGTGGTGGACAAAAACCCCTCCGAGGTGGTGGCGATGCGAAAATAACCGTTATGCTCATCCATAGAGAACTGGTTCAATACCCGCCCATTTACTTCGCCCTGGCTGTGGTATTTTACCTGGCTGCCTATTAGTGATATTTTATGGATGACAGTTTTGTTCCGCTCCCGGTTCAGATCCCGCTGGAATTTGTCCATGACTTGCCCTATTTTTTCTTCCAGAGCCGCTGCTTGTTGGTAGTCTAGGGTGTTTAAATATTCTTCCAGGATACTTTCGGCCTGCTGGGTCTTTTCCGTATAACCCTGTTCCGAGTCGCGCACGGCTTTTATTTTATTAGCGATATCAGCCGGTACGAGGGCGGCCAGTCCGTCCAGTAGTTTTTGGGTGTAAATAGCATAATCAGGTCTTTTATCGCCGGTCAGGTACAGGTTTTCGGCGGATACAAACACGGTCTGGGAAGTACCGGTTAAAAATGTTTTGCTCTGCACTTGGTCGGCCGTATCCTGTACGCTTAAGGATAATATCAATGTATAGTTGTAATTATAGTCCGGGCAGTTAAAATAGTGGATGCTTGAGGCGGCAATGGTGCGCTCTTGCCCGTCGGTGATTAGCTTGGGCAATACTACTTTATTTTGCCCGCTAACCGGTTCGTAGCGGTAAACGGGGGCATGTATAACTGCGTACACGTTGGAGCCGATCATTCGTGAGGTGAGGTAATAGCCGCTGCTCTTTACTTCCTTGACCAGCACGGGCTTTTCCCTGTTGGTCACTCTATATTTATGCATGAACATCAGGTTGTCTTCCGGGCCGTTACCGAAAACCACCAGCGTGTCAGCGTTAATGAGAACTTCTACGGGCCGGCCTGTAAAAAATATTGTGGATAGCTTCTTAGCCTCTGCGGCCGGTTGGGCTTTAATAATAGAAAGCTTTTGTTCGCTAATTACATATAGGTATTCACCATCTGTTTTAACCTTATCTGCTTCGTCCACCCCTTGTACCTGGTTATTGGTGCCGGAGTAATCGACTTTACCGGTGTCCTGGGCGGTATTTTGATTGACCGCATTTTTTTTCATGGCTTCAGAAGCGGCCGCAGATCCTACCGGCATTGCGAAATCTTCAATGCTTGATTCATTGCTTATTACGTTAAATTGCCGGGCCAGCAGGGTATATTGCTCAATATAATCCACCAACTCATTATAGCTTTTAAATGTGGCCGGCTCTGCAGCCGCTGATTGATCCGCTCCGGCGGAGAACCCCGACAGCAAAGCGATCATTGCTAGCAGCACAGCCGTCAAGCTGTACCCAGTCTTTCGTAACGACATAATCAATCCCCCCTTATCACGTGCTTTTTATATGCTGACGTGAGCGTCGAGGAAAAAGTTCCCTGGAGCGGTTAACATGAAAGCATAAGCGCCGATAACGGATAATAAGCACTTTTTGCGCTATTTTACATAAAATATTATAACTAGGTAGTTATAAGGAGGGGAAAGTCTTGCCTGTTCATTTAATCAAAGACGGCGATACCCCGGCCCGGATAGCCGGCCGGTATGGTATTTCTGAGCGGGTGCTTTATAAGGCCAATGATTATTTTAATTTTGACGATATCCAACCAGGTCGGCGGGTATATATCCCAGAATATGAATACGACTATTACGACTACCCCAAAGAATGGGGACGGCATAAGTATTACGATGGTATACGTTATGACATACGAACTGGGCGCAAACATTTCCGCCCCGGGGAAAATGTGTCCATCATATTCAGTTATTGCAACTTATCTAATGAACCAAAAAGACTTCGTTATGATGACGCCCGCTTATTTGATTTTAAATGCTTCCATGGTGGAAGAGATATCTGGCGCTTGTCTGAAAAAAATCATTATGGCCACGGCGGTCGAAGCATGCTGCTACAGCCGGGAGAATGCCGTACTTATAACGGTGATTGGGATTTATGCGACCGGGAGGGCTATCATGTGAAGCCCGGTCCATATATACTTAGAGCGCATGACCTGTCGCGGGAGTTAAGGAATCAATTTGTAGATACGGGGCTGGAGGTACTCAAATCTAATGCTCAAAATATGATCATTTCGGGCAGTGACACCTGCTCTAAGTCCAATATGTTGATTAATCCCAGCCTGGATATGTGGACTGATAACAACACACCGGCAGGGTGGTCGGCCCAAAACGTTATCAGGACAAACCTGGAGCGTTCCGGCAGGTATGCGGCCGAGTTAGGCGCACGGCCTATAGATCAGGCGCTGCTTGCTCAAATTATTGGCGCTGCGCCCCGCCGGTCTTACCGGATTGCTTTTTGGGCGATGGAAGCTGCACGTACAGGAAATAATAGTAACTTTGACCTGGAGGTTACCGTAAACTCCCTGGACCAGCAAGGCCGCCAAATTGGCCGGGTAGGTCAGGTTTTTAAACCCGAACGGTTGCCCGACAATGCTTACCGGCAGTATTCCTTTGAAACCGGTCTGCTGCCTGCGAGTACAAAAGGCCTCCAACTGCGGTTCGTTTTTCGGCCCCGGTCCGGCAATGCAAATAAGGTAAAGATAGACGATGTGGAATTGACCTGCCTCAATTAACCGTTTTATAAAAAACCCGCCGTAATGTTAACTAAATACGGCGGGTTTATTTTTGCTGCAATTTTACAATGAATGTTAACTAGACAATAAATGTCGAATAGATGTCTATCAAGAAAAATAAAACTAAAATTTTTTTATCAATTTACAAAATTCGATAAAATTCCCGAAGGTAACGAAGACAAGTATGTTTAATTACCCAAGTATCAGGGGGGAAAACGCGAATATGAAAAACCCATATTTACAGTTTGCTTTGCGTATAAGTATTATTTACGCTATTTTTGGCGTATTATGGCTAACATTATCAGATTACCTGATTCACTTGCTGGCAGACAATCAAGAGCAGATGATGCGAGTGTACACATACAGGGGCTGGTTTTTTATTGCCATCACCAGCTTTCTGTTGTATTTTATCTTGCACCGTGATTTGCAGGTTCGTGAACGGTCGGAAAAAGCTCTTCGGGAATCGGAAGACAAATACCGTACTGTTTTTGAAACCACCGGCAGCGCTACAATGATCGTTGAGGAAGATACCATAATATCCCTGGCTAACGCGGAATTTGAAAAACTCTTTGGATATACCAAAAAGGAATTGGAAGGTAAAAAAAGCTTGATTGAACTTGTTATTGAAGATGATTTGGAAAAACTAAAGGAGTATCATCGTGTACGAATGATTTATCCAAACGCTGTGCCAAGTAACTATGAGCTGCGGCTCATTGATAAACAAGGCAAAGTCAAAGATGTCTTAGTGACTGTGGCCATGATTCCGTGGACCAAAAAAAGAGTGGTTTCACTTTGGGATATCACTGAACGCAAGCAGTTGGATAATGCATTGAAGAAACAACACGATCACCTCGACGAATTGGTAAAAGAGCGCACTGCCGAATTGCGGCAGGAAATTATAGAGCGCAAGCGGGCGGAACAGGAATTAAAGTATAGATTTGAATTTGAAAAACTCATCACTACTATATCAACAAAATTTATTAACCTTGCGCCAAGTGAAATTGATATTGGTATAGAAAATGCTTTAGGGGAAATTGGACAGTTTGCCAATATGGATCGTTGCTACGTTATATTATTTTCAGAAAAAAGGACAAAACTCAATAATATCTATGAGTGGTGCGCTGACGGAATCGAGCCGCAAATGGTGAAATTACAGGGAATATCCATCGATGATCTTCCGTGGTTGATGGGGAAACTCTACCGTTTGGAAAACATATCTTGTTTTAGAGTTATCGACCTGCCGCCCGAGGCATACGCAGAAAGAGAACTCCTGCTGGATCAGAATGTTAAATCAATGGTGGCGGTTCCGCTAATTTATGGTAAGTTGCTTTTGGGTTTTCTTGGCTTTCAAGCAGTACGGGCAGAGAAAAATTGGTCGGGGGAAATTATTGCGTTGCTCAAAATAGTGGGGGAAATTGTTGCTAATGCACTGGAACATAAGTGGGCGGAGCAGACGTTGCGGGAGAGCGAGGAGCGCTACCGTGGAATGGTTGATCTGTCACCTGAAGCGATTGCCGTGCTTAGTGAAGGCAAGATTGTTTTTGTAAATAATACGGCTGCAAAGCTTACCGGGTTAAATAGCCTAGGAGACATGATTGGGAAGCCGCTGCTGGAATATGTCCACCAGGATTATCGAAAAATAGCCAATGAACAGGCATGGCAGGCGCTGGAAAAGGGGAGAACCACGCCATTTATTGAAATGAGGTGGATTCGGAATGATGAGACAGTTCGGGATGTGGAGGCAGCGGTAGTTCCATTGACCTTGTCAGGAAAACCGGCGGTGCAAGTTGTAGTTCGTGACATCACCGAACGCAAACAATTAGAACAGGAAATGGCCCGTCTGGACCGGTTGAACCTGGTCGGAGAGATGGCGGCCGGTATCGCCCATGAGGTTAGAAATCCCATGACTACCGTGCGCGGCTTCTTACAATTATTTAGGGGTAAAAAAGAGTTTGCTCAATCCAGGGAATATCTGGATATGATGATTAATGAACTTGATATGGCTAATTCAATTATTTCAGAATATCTCGCACTGGCTAAAAACAAAGCTGTAAATCTGGAGGTGCAAAGCCTCAACTCCATAATTGAAGCCCTATTTCCGCTAGTTCAGGCAGATGCTATGCTTGCCGATAAATACGTTCAAATTGAGCTGGGGGATATTCCCGATCTTTTTTTGGACAAGAAAGAAATTAATCAACTGATGCTGAACTTTGTTCGCAACGGGTTGGAAGCAATGTCTGCCGGGGGATGTCTGACCATAAGGACTTTCCTGGATGACGAAGCGGTAGTTTTGGCGGTACAAGATCAGGGAAGAGGTATGGAACCTGAAGTACTTAATAAACTGGGCACACCTTTTTTTACCACTAAAGATAACGGGACAGGCCTGGGGATGGCAGTTTGCTACAGCATTGCCGCTAGGCATAAGGCAACCATTAATGTGCAAACAAGCCCCCAAGGGACAACTTTTTTTGTGCGATTTAAGTGCGTATAAAGGCATTTTCCTGTTTAACCTGAATTCCACAAACCTGATTTATGAACAGGCAGCAAAGAAGTGTCACTGTTGCTGCCTGTTGACACTATTTTATATAAGTATAAAATGTGTTTGGAGGTAGGTGGAATGGATACAGCAGAGCCAAAACTATGGACGAAAGATTTTATTATTATTTCGGCAGCGAATTTTTTTGTTGGTCTAACCTTTTACTTATTGATGACTAATATAGCCGTTTATGCAATTGAAGAATTTAATGCTTCACAAAGCAGGGCAGGTCTTGCTTCCAGTATATTCATCATCGGTGCGCTGGTTTTCCGTCTTTTTGCAGGCAAATACATTGAGGCAATTGGACGTAAAAGGTTGCTTTTCGGAGGGTTATCCTTATTTTTGATTTCGACGCTGTCCTATTTTCCAGTTGAAAACCTGAACTTGCTCTTGTTGGTGCGATTTATCCACGGGGCGGCATTTGGCATTAGTACAACAGCAATGGCCACAGCTGTAATGGACATTATTCCGCGGAAGCGCCTGGGAGAAGGAACAAGTTACTATTCCATGAGCGCTACTCTGGGTACAGCCATTGGACCCTTCATAGGTGTTTTTATCAGCCAATATGCAGGATTTACGATGGTATTTGTGGCCTGTAACTTCTTTTCTGTAATTAGCATAATCATATCTTTATTTTCACATATACCAGAAGCCAGGATAAACAAAAAACAGCTTGAAGCTGTGAAGGGTTTTCAATTAAAAGATTTTCTTGAAGTCAAGGCTGTTCCTATTTCTATCATAATCGCTTTCATGGGCTTTTCATACTCCAGCGTTATGTCATTTCTCACTTCTTATACTAGGGAAATTAATTTAATTGATGCGGCTAGTTTCTTTTTTCTTATCTATGCTGTATTTATATTAATTTCCAGGCCGTTCACCGGCCGGTTATTTGATATTAAAGGGGCGAATCCGGTTATTTATCCGGCATTAATAATCTTTGCGCTGGGTCTGGTATTACTTAGTCAAACTCAGCATAGTTTTACATTGCTGTTAGCCGGAGCGATAATCGGCCTTGGCTATGGGACTATGGTATCTTGCTGCCAAGCCATTGCGATAAAGGAATCACCCCGGCATCGCATTGGGCTTGCTACGTCAACCTTTTTTATCTGCCTGGATGGAGGGGTAGGGATTGGTCCTTTCATGCTGGGATATATCATTTCTATAGTTGGCTTTCGCGGCATGTATCTGGCACTGGCTGCTTTGGTATTGGCGTGCATCTTTTTATACTATATATTGCACGGCAAGAAGGGGTCTCGGAAGCACGGAGACGATTATGCTGCTTCCTGCTGTTAATAAGCACCGTAATTGTATGGGGCATTATAAAGACCGGTAACGCCTACCTGTCTTAATTTATCAAACCTATTTCCGTACATGATGAATGTTATGTAATATACAAAAATCAGTACAACATATTTTGTTAGATGTATAAAATACCTGTTGCAAAATAATATATTAAGTGATATTATTACAAATGTCGCCGCAATAATAGCGGTGTAATAAACTAAACGAGTACAAAACTAGTAAAAGTGGACAAGCTGCCAAGGCAATCCACAAATTGCCTTTGACACAGACAGACACAAAGTGCTACAATACAATTCCGGTC
>JAENZP010000012.1 GCA_016841205.1 Desulfoscipio geothermicus | reverse complement strand
TACTAATTCCTTGATTTTATTGGGGATTTGTTCTGTTCAGCAAACCCTAATTATTAATGTTTTGGTAAGATTAAAGGCCTTCGTTTATGTGAACGAAGGCCTTTAAAACAGAACAATTGAATTAATGATTAGATTATATAAAAAACTTTTAATCTTGTTCAGATGTATTGTTTATGCCAGGTTTCTATGGAGAAAACTTAAATGTAATGTTTTTGATGATATCTAGGCTATTACATGCGTTTGCTGAGCTTCTTCAGAATTAATTATATCAATAAATATCCGAGCCAATTTGGGGTCATACATGGTCCCGGAACACCGTTTAATTTCTTCAATTGCTTCACTGGGAGTCATGTTCTTTTTATAAATACGATTAGATATCATAGCATCATAACTGTCAACAATTCTAATAATCCTTGCGAACAAGGGGATGCTCTCAGCTTTAATTCCCTCGGGGTATCCCGAACCGTCGTAATTTTCATGGTGATATAAAATTACCTGTGAAATTGGAACTAATTGGCTGACTGATTTAACAATGTCGCTACCCCAGCGTGGATGTTGTTTTAATATACTCCATTCATTTTCATCAAGAACACCGGGTTTATTAAGAATATAACCATCTATTTCTATTTTTCCTACATCATGTAAAAATGAAGCATATTTTAGTTGCTGTATGTTCTTTTCCGGTAGTTGTAGCCTATTAGCTAGTTTGACGGAATAATCAGTAATTCTTTCTGAATGGCCAAATGTGTAACGGTCTTTTGCATTAATTATAGATACTAATGTTCGTATGGAATTAAAGGACTCTCTTTCATTTTCGTTGAGCTCAAGGTCCTCAAATACTGAGATGTAAAGTTCAACTTTATTTCTATTAAGACTTTTAGCCTTATAAAGTGCAGAATCGGCATGTTTGATTAATTCTTTAGGACTAATACCGTGGGTAGGACTTGTTGCTATGCCACAAGAAACGGTAATTTTACCACCGGGTTGATATTCTCCTCCATAAAATTTTTGATCTTCAACCATTTTCTTTATATTTTCAGCCGTTTCTACAGCTGTCCTACTGTCAGAACCCGGAAGTAAAACAACAAATTCTTCACCGCCATATCTTGCAGTAATTCCGTCTGTTACATTTTCTTTCAATAAATTGCCCAAAATTTCTAATACATGATCTCCTGCAAGATGACCAAAACTATCATTATAGTTCTTAAAATAGTCAATATCGATAATAATTAAGGATAAAGGTTTGTCATCAGAGACAGACTTAAAATATTCTTTTAATTTTTCTTGAAAATAGCGATGGTTATAAAGTCCGGTTAATATATCAGTATTTGCCATTGTGGTTAGGTGTTTTCGATGTTTTTTTTCCATATCTGCTATTCCACCAATAAACCAACCAACAATATGCATTAAGCTTATGTAAATTAAAACAGATTGTATAGCTTGAAATATGTTCACTCCTTGTTCTATAATTATCTCGTGGATTATTAGGAATAAACTGCATAATGAGGCCATAAATATACCAGGTATTTTACCTGTTATTGATGCAGTAATCAAGATTGGAAGTAAAAGAATTGCTTCAGAGTTAGAAAGATCTTTATGAGAAATAAATAAAATGGATACAGCTAAAATTAATGGTAAAACTATATAAATATAGTCAATATATGATAAACGTTCCGAAGTTTTTGATGCTACACGAATTTTAGTAATATATATTATTATAATAATTAGACCTAATAAAAAAAACAAAAAGAGAAACTCGATATTGATAAAAGGATAAAAATATATTGGAAAAATGTTATGTCCGCTTAAAATAAAAGCAATTACAAAAATAAGAAGACAAAGCATGTGCGTAGTTGTAATATATTCATATAGTAACTTCTGCCTTTCTTCTTCTGTAAACAAAGAAATCACCTCATTAGAAAAAGGTGGTATAGAACCACCTTTTTTGTCCTATCTTCTTAGTGATTTAGGGACTTCAGGCTGATAATGCAAGGCCCAGCAACTTGGAGTTATTGATATAAAGCTTGCCATTAACAACATTGCAGTTACTGAAAAATAACTTAACTTCTGTATAACCTTTTTCATAATTGTTTCACCTCCTTTTTCTTTGGATATTAATCCTGTCTATTTGTGACGTGAACTTATGTCCAAAGTAAGTTAAATTAAAACTAACCCATAGTACAGATAAAATTATTGTTAATTGTACTTCCTGGGCATATAACCACAAACTTTGTCTAAGAAAAACCATAACCACTAATATAATACCAATAACAATTATTGATAAATTTTTAAAAATTTTCCTACGTTTAACAGATATAATAGGTGCAGAAGGTGAATCGACAGGGGCTAATCGGATGATTAAAAATGTTCCTATGGCTATGGTTGCAATTGCCATACCATCGATATATATTTGTTTAATATGTGATAGATATGAGGCTGCCACAGAAATGGACAGAAAAACTACGGAAGTAATTAAGGCACAGCGCAATGGTGAATTAGAATGAGCCCCACCGGTAGTACGCTTTAATATGGCCACGGTAATTAAGCATGTAATAATTTCGGGCAGCACATTGAATAGTAGACCCAGCAAAAGTAAATTTATAATATTTAACAGGTTAATTATGATTATCTCAACAACATAAGTAATGATCTCTTCCTTTTCGGTTGAAAGTTCCGTTTGGGATGATAAATAACTTGCTACACGTTTGCTAATCGGTAGGTAACTCATATCTTCCATCCATTCAATACAGGTTTTTTGATTTTCGAAACTACAATAGAAAGAATAAAAACTATTATAGCCTGCGGTAGTCCGATTAGGAACCATAGTAAAGAATCGGTATTTGCTGTCTCAAGGTTTACCGTTGTCATACTGGAAAAAATTAAATAAAAAACGTTTTCCAAAAATATTAAGATTATTACACTTGAGATAGTTACAATAAAACTTTTAGCCGGTGATGTGCGAGTTGTTTTAGAAATAAAGAAAACACACATTAGAAGCATGGCAACTGTATGAAGGCCTAATGTAAAAGGTAAAAGCTTAATTGTCGAGCCAATAATAGAAATGATTGACCCTCCTATTGCTATAGGAAGCCATCGTAGAGAAATCCCGGCAAACGCTAAACTTAAAGCTAGAGTTGCGATAGTCTCAGGTATACCTTGTAATAATAATATAACTTCATTCATTACCTTCTTCTCCTTAAAATTTAGTGCAAATTGCACATGTTTTTTAGTTAACTGGTCATGGTTAGCCAAATTCGTGTCTTATTGGATAGATTGTATTTTTTTTTTCATTATTATACCACATTTCTATAAGAAAGTAGGATATCCTCTATTTTTACGACTCCATTTATTGTGGGGTGTAAATGTCATATATAATGGCAATTATTCCAAGATATCCTACTTTTGGCATTTTAACCAGCCAGACTGCCCAGATCCCCCGGTTTAAAAGTGCATTGGAATATTACTATGACCGAATTGTAAAGGCCTTAAATTATGTGGACGGAGGTTTTTGTATAACACAAACTTCAGGGTACCGAAAAATAGTTATTCAAACATGAAAAAGTAAGGATGGATTATATTTAAGCCAATAAAGGGGAATTGGTTGTAATGAACGAATTGTGGTGGGAAGAAAAAAATTTATAATGGGGTACACGTGTATGTATGAGGGATATATAACCGACATACTTGGCTTAAAGGTTGGCCATGAACAGAATTTTGTGGCTATGACCGGCTGTACAGTGATAATTTGTGAACAAGGCGCCGCCACCGGCGTAGATGTAAGGGGGGCGGCACCCGGCACAAGAGAAACTGACCTGCTAAGACCGGAGAAACTTATGGATAAAGTCCATGCTATAGTATTGGCAGGAGGAAGTGCCTTTGGTCTGGATGCGGCGTCGGGTGTAATGGCTTTTTTAGAGGAAAAGAACATCGGTTTTGATGTTGGGGTTACGAGGGTGCCCATAGTGTGCAGTGCGGTCTTATTTGATTTAAATATTGGGGATTACATGATAAGACCTGATTTCCAAATGGGCTATCAGGCTTGCGTTAATGCTTCAGAGAAACAAAAATTACAAGGTAACATAGGTGCTGGAACTGGGGCAACAGTAGGGAAAATATCCGGTCCGGATAATGCGATGAAGTCAGGTTTGGGCAGTGCAAGCCTACAGGTAGGTGATCTCCGCGTTGGGGCTATTGTTGCAGTCAACAGCTATGGGGATGTATATGACCATAAAACGAATGAGCTACTCGCCGGGGCAATAGACAGGAAAACCGGGAAATTTATAAATAGCATAAAGTGCATGCTGGAAATAGGTAAGACGGCAGGCTTTCCCATGCGTAATACGGCCATTGGAGTAGTAGCTACCAATGGTAAATTATCCAAGGCCCAGGCCAACAAGGTTGCCCAGACGGCCCATAATGGCTATGCCCGGTCAATTAATCCTGTTCATACCATGTTTGACGGGGATACCATATTTGCTATGGCAACCGGAGAGGTGGCTGCTGATATAAACCTTATCGGCATATTGGCTAGCGAAGTTATGTCTAGGGCCATAACCAATGGCGTTAAAGCAGCCCAAGGATGGGGGAATTTATTGGCCTGGCGGGATATGGGTAGAAATAGTTAACCAGCATAAAACCCAGGAGGGCCAGCAGTGTATATAATTGTCCGGATTACTGTCTAATAGATACTTATCAAGAACCAGAACCGGATACTGATCAATGTTCTGTAACAGATAATGAGGTATTTTTAACTATACCGGGACAAGATAAAGTTACTAAAAGGATAATTTTAGTTTGCCCGCTGAAGAGCATGTTGTCGAGGAATCAATAAAAAAAGCTACAGGTATACATAAAAAAAGCGAGTTGACTATTACGACTATACTCTCCTTGCTGTTGCTCATACTGCTGGTTTTGGCTGTAACGCAAAAAGATCTATCCCTACGTCAAAACAGTTTTCTAAAAAAAACCGAGAATTAGGGCAAAACAAAAAATACCAATAGGTATACATATAATCAGTCCTAGGAAGGTAACAACTTTTCCTGGGACTAATTTATTTATTAGCCATTCATCTTGACAATTTTACAACGATAAAGCTGGATAATAAAATTACCATGTTTAGTTGCTTTTTGGAACAATATATATTTTGATAACGTCAGATTGAATAAACATCAAAAAAAGGGGATGAGGTCCGTAAAGGTCAATATGAATCGATATAGTCTATTAAGGGAGGTATATAGTATGAAGCCAAAATTTATGTTAATTGTAATGCTTTCCACCTTATGTTTACTTTTCTTTAGTACTTCTTGCTTTGCAAGTGCTGAAACTGAGTTAACCAACGTTATATCAGTAAGCGGAGAAGGGGTTATCAGACTGGCCCCTAATACGGCTGACATTAATTTTGCGGTAATTACCGAAGCAGATGAGGCAGGCGTAGCTCAAGCTAAAAACTCTGAATTGCTAAGCAAGGTTATAAATTCATTAAAAAACGCTGGAATTTCGGCCACTGACATTAATACTTCCGGATATTATCTTAATCCTCAGTACATTTATGAGGAGGGGAAATCCCCCAGAATTAGTGGTTATGAGGTGCGTAACGAAATAACAGCAACAGTGCGTGATACAGCGTTGATAGGAAAAATCATAGATTTGGCAGTAAAGAGTGGGATTAATCAGGTGCAAAATATCAGATTCTACGTTGAAGGCAGTACGGTGCAAAAAGCTAAGGCACTAACTCAGGCCATAGAAGACGCTCGGGTAAAAGCAGAGGTTATTGCTTCAGCATTAGGCAAAAAAATTGTTGGAATTAAGTCCGCCAGTGGTAACTGGTATAATGATGCACTACCACTGATTCTTTTTGATAAGAGTATGGCTACCGGGACTGGTGGAGATAGTGCCATATCTACTTCGATTAACCCTGGCCTGGTAGAAATTAGGGCAACTGCGGAAATAGTTTATTTAGTTAATTAACCAATTCAATCAACGTAATTATCCACTTTTGGCCGGTTTTGGGGATGGCATATAGCTAGACCTAAACCGGTCACTTTTATTTGGTCACCCGTTGCTGAATAGTTTTTATTCTTTATAATTATTGCTGTAACATAGCTAAAGAATTGACACTAAACATTTACTTATTATATGATATCGTTAGCGATAATCGTTAGCGATAGAGGGTGGCGATCTTGCTTATAAAAAAACCACACCAGGATCTTATTGATGTTTCTAAGTTAAGTGGGGGATTACTGCTAAGGGGGTTGTTGTCTTTTTATGTACTAAGTTTATTAGCGGAAAAGAAAATGTACGGCAAGCAAATAATTGATCAAATAACCAGTATGACCAGGGGTGAATGGAAGCCTTCACCGGGTTCAGTTTATCCTATGTTGCAGAAAATGGTTAGGTTGGGCCTGGTGACTATATATCTTGACCATGCCGGGGGACAGTCGACACGGGTTTATGAGTTGACTGGTTCAGGAGAGGAAGCTCTTAAGGATATGCGCCAAGAAATCAAGCCCAGGTTAAAGAAAACAATCGAGCTTTTAAATTATCATTTACAAGAGCTGGAAAAAATTTAATATCTTTAATATATACTCAGGAAGGAAAATGATATTATGGCTATGCTTCAAAAAATACTTGGTTTTGCCATGACCACTGCTGCTGGTTCTTTTAGAAGAAAATTTGAAGAGGACACCTTGCAGGCGGCTGAAGTTAATAAATCGGTATTAAAAGAAGTATTGCAATCAAACAGTGACTCGGAATATGGACGTAAGTACCAATTTTCTTCCATAATATCACCTGAAGATTATAAAGAAAAAGTTCCTTTAACTACTTATGATGATTATCGTTCCTATATTGAAAGAATGGCCAATGGTGAAAAAAATATTCTTACTTCTTTGCCCGTAATATATTTTGGACTAAGTTCCGGAACCACGGGTAAAAGTAAATTAATACCGGTTACTGCTCTAAGTAGGAAAATAATTAACAGTAATATGATGTTGTTGACCCAGGGTATGCTGCTGTGGGCTATGCCGGAAACCCAGGGCGGTGGCAAAGGACTGATGCTTATGAACAGTAGAAGCGACGGGACTACCGCCGGTGGTATTCCCATTGGTGCAGCAACATCAGGTGGAATGAATTCTATGAAGTTTATTACACCTTACCTGTGGACATCACCGCCGGAAATATTGCAACTTACTGACCAGCGAACTGCCCTTTATTTACATTTGCTTTTTGCCCTGCAGGAAAAAGATTTAGCTTATATTAATGCACCTTTTCCATCAGCTATAGTACAGTTATTTCGCGTGCTGGAAGAGGAGTGGCCGAGTTTAGTGCGTGATTTGGCAGGGGACGACGATATAAGTAAGCATTTGAACTTGGAGCCGGAAGTTAGGAGAAAGCTTGTGATGCAGATGCGACCTAATGCAGCGCGGGCTAAACAGTTGGAAGAAGAAGTTAAAAGGGGCATGTCGGGAATTGCCTGCCGCTTATGGCCCAAAATGCTTTATGTTTGTTGTGTAGCCGGGGGGAGTTTCAGTATATACATGGACAAACTGCGCCGGTATACCGGGCAAATACCTTATTATTCTGCAGTCTACTGTGCTACCGAGGCCATGTTCGGTATATGTACCCGTACAAATGATGTTACTTATGTAGTTACACCAAGAACAGCTTATTACGAATTTATCCCGGCGGACGAAATGGAAATATCAAATCCTACTGTGTTAAACTTGGACCAGCTGGAAAAGGGTAAGAGTTATGAGATAGTGCTGACAAATCAAGCCGGATTTTACCGTTATAGACTGGGAGATGTAATCAAGGTGGTGGATTACTATAATAGCAGTCCGGTGATTGAATTTTTGTATAGAAAAGGCCAATTGTTAAACGTGGCCGGGGAAAAAACTCAGGAGGCCGCTGTCCTGGATGCATTAAAAAATGCTGCTAAACATTGGGGTAGTGATTTAATGGACTTTACAACCACTGTTGATTTGGATGGGCCTGTGGGAAGGTATGTATTTTTCGTCGAAGTCCAGGGCACCGGAAAAATAACAGACATTACAACCTGGCAAATAATTCTGGAAAAAGCCCTTGAAAAGGCTAATCCCCGTTACAGGGCCGGTATTGAAGCCGGCCGAATAGGAGGCTTGCTGCTGCAAGTTGTTCAGCCGGGTACTTTTCAGCGCTTTCAGCGGGAATTAATTTTAAGAGGTGCTTCAGACAATCAGGTTAAAATCCCTAGGTTGCTAAGTGATGAAGGTTTGAAGAACTTCTTATCTCAACTAACTTTATAATAGGAGTAAGGAATGAGCAATTATGTTAAGCCTATAGCAGTTTTGTTTATTACCTTGCTGCTGGTAATGGTAGGGTTTGGGATTGTTATACCAATTTTTCCTTTCTTGATTATTAATTTGGGCGGTGGGCCAACTGCCCTGGGTTTTTTTATGGCTTCTTACTCAGTTATGCAGTTTATTTTTGCTCCATTCTGGGGCAGGTTATCTGATCGCATTGGTAGAAGGCCCGTATTATTAATAGGCTTAGTCGGTTATGGAATTACATTTATTTTATTTGGCTTTATAGCTGAGCTCTGGATGATGTTTGCCATAAGAATATTATCCGGGATTTTCTCTTCGGCCACTTTACCTACAGCCATGGCCTATATTGCTGACATAACCAGCGGTGAAGAAAGATCCAAGGGGATGGGCATCCTCGGGGCAGCCATGGGATTGGGTATGATTATAGGGCCTGCTATGGGTGGCTGGCTGGGTCATAATAATTTTGCCTTGCCTTTTTTTGTGGCTGGCGGGTTGGCTGTGCTAACTTTACCCTTTGCCATTACGTTTTTGCCTGAATCCCTGAAGGAACGCTGTAAAATTACACCTGGCGAAAAGGCTACAATTACCGTGGAAGTGGTAAAAGACCCTCTTTTTATGGTGTTTTTAGTTTGCTTTGTTTTTAATTTCACTTCGTCTTTGTTTCAGGGTACATTTGCCTTGTTTGCCGCGGATAAAGTTGGCTTTGGTATAAGGGATTTGGGAATTTTGTTTGCTGTTTTGGGTATTATTAGTGTTGTTATTCAGGGCGGTCTGGTCGGCAGGCTGGTTCAGAGGTTCGGTGATGAAAAATTAATTATAGCAGGTCTACTGGTAGCTTCGGTGGGTATGCTGCTAATTTTAATAGCCCCAAATATTATTTTGTTATACTTAACCACTGCCATATTTAATATAGGTGTTACTTTGCTGTGGCTCAGTTCTTCAAGCTTAGTAACGAAAAATTCATCAGGTGGGCAGGGCGCTGCTTTAGGGATAATGCAATCGTTTAGTAGTTTAGGACGAATTTTGGGACCTATGTTAGGTGGGGCATTATATGATATCCATATGAGTTTTCCATACTATTTAGGATCAACAATCATGATGCTCATCGTTTTGTTATCAGGAAATAAAATCTTTCTCCTTGGTTCGGATAATACTTCTTAAAGGATAAACAATTAATTTACAGCAAGCATGTCCCCTGGGCTAACAGCCTGTCACTTTCTAAAATTGGCAAACACACTTATTGGGTATAAAATATTGTTATTCCCAGATTCTTAGACAAAACATAGGAGTTACTAAATATATGCACCTCGAATACAGGGTAACAAACGATAAGGATAATCAAAAGGTCTCACAGATACTCAAAAACCACCTGAAATTTTCCCGTGGTCAAATTCGAAGGCTTAAACGCTGTGCCGGAGTTATGGTAAACAATCAAACAGTTCGTTTGAATGCGCTGGTAAAAGAAGGTGATTTAATAAGAGTTAATTTTCAGGATGATGAAGATCAATCGGTAATACCCCAGGACATACCCTTAAATATTCTATTTGAGGATGAACATATCCTGGTAGTAAACAAACCAAGCAATATGCTGGTACACCCGCTTTCCTATCATGTGCTGGATACTTTGGCTAACGGTGTTATTTATCATTGGCAGCAGCAGGGGTATAATAGTAAATTCAGAGCGGTCAGCCGGTTGGATAAAGACACTTCCGGGGTAATCTTAATTGCCAAAAGTAGCTATAGCTGTTATCAGCTTGCCGAGCAAATGAAAAAGGGAATATACCGGAGGGAATACCTGGCAGTGGTGCATAACAAAATAACTATGGATTCTGGAGTAATTAATCTTCCTATTGGCCGGCCTTATAAGGGCTCTCTTATTTTTGGAGTAACATCCCGGGGTAAAGAAGCGATCACTCATTTTACTGTAATACAACGTTTTGCCAGCGGCAGCCTGGTCAAATTACGACTGGAAACAGGCCGTACCCACCAAATAAGAGTTCATATGAACCATTTAGGCCATCCCTTGATGGGAGATGATCTATACGGGGGTAGTATGGATCTTATACATCGCCAGGCTTTACATAGTTGGCGTCTGGGGTTTAACCATCCTGTCACAAAGGAAAACATGCAATTGGAGGTTCCTCTGCCAGACGATATTGAATCCTTAATCCAAAAGTTGAAAAATTGTTCTATATCTTTGTAGTCTTAAATTTTTAACTACGCTAAAATGCTAGGAATAGGATAACTCCCCGGTCCACACTGCTTGCGGATACCAAAGAGCGCGGGCCGGACAAATACCGTTTTGAAACAAAACCGTTGATAAATAATTTACTAAGCTTACCCCCGGACTCACCGGGGTTTTCCTTTACTACGACTCGCCGTGGCCACTGGACATTGCAGCCTACCAGCTCTCGGTAATACCCAACGGTGGTCGCCAATAACGTCGATACGTCGTGACGCAGTTAATTTTCAAAATATTTCTTTAAAAAATCAGGAACATTATTGCCTTCAATACTACCATAATCAAAATTACCTTTGTCTTCTCCGTAGAAACCGATAATATATCTATTATTATTGTCAGTATTTTTAATGAAAGAATTATCTAAAAGCCATTGTTCGCGGTATTCCCTGAAGCAAATTTCAATTTGTTTTTTGTCTCTAATCTCCAATCGTTTAACTTTTTTATCAACTGCATTTACATTTATCATATACCCAGTTTTTCTTTTTTCTTCCCACTGATCACGACTTTCTATCTTCTCGGCTACAACATAAGCTATTTCTTCAGGAAGAATCCTCGCTTTTTTATAATAACCTTTCTCCTTTAACCAGTTTTCCAACAAATGATCAGATTTATCTTAAGAAGCATGGATTTGCTTATCCCCATCACCCGTTCATTTTCGGACAACTTCGGATAATTGTACAGCTTATTATTCGCAATCAACATGCTTATACTAGCCCATGGAACTTTTTCTCTGTCATCTGTTCATAAGTTTTATTCATAATATCTTGTTCCATTACTTCTATCGTTTCTTTTATTTCAGCTGGATTTAATATAATTCTTCTTTATATCTGAAATATACCAATTCTAAATAGATGACTTGACATTTTTTAATGTGTACTATATAATTAGTACACCAATACAGTAAGACAATATTCAGGGGAGGGCATTTCATTGGGTGAATGGGTAAGTTTGTTGAAAAAAGAATTTAAGATGGCGAGGCCGAGAGTATTATGGGGGCTTGTTGTACTTATTGTGGCAGGTTTTGTTGACGTCTTCCTGGCGTACCGCTTTGGTAGACCAGGGGCAGCCACAGTGTTAGCTTTTATGGCTGTTACCTTTCATATTTTTTACTTGGCAATTTATATGTTGAAAAGCCTGTCCAGTGAATGGAACAATGCGCATTTATGGCTACATTTACCCCGATCAGGTTGGTCATTAATTTCTGCGAAGTTAGCAAGTGGATTAATTGCATTGTTAGTATCGTTTGGCATAACTTGTATCTTTAGTTTATGGGTAGTGGCAATAGATCTTAATAGCTTTGCGCAATTTAATGTCCTACCGCAAATAGAACTCATCTGGTCGGCAATTCTTCATTACGGTTGGATGATCGTATTACTGATTATAACGAGTGCTATTTATACTGGGTTGTGGGCTATGATGATTTCTGTGGCTATGGCATCAACCAGAAACTTTATAAAAAAAGAAAAGGGTCGGTTTTTTGTTGGGGTTGGGGTCTTCTTAATTCCTACCTGGGGCATCGGCGCATTACAGAATACCTCCGTTTATGACCTTCTTGTTAAATGGGGTACTGTTAATTTACCTTTGACAGCCCTTAATGGTATAGAGAACGTTCATGTCCAACCAGCATTCCATGTTGGAGAAATTTTATTCTATACTCTGGTCTCGGCGGCGGTATTTTATCTCTCCGGTTGGCTTTTAGACAATAAAGTAGAGGTGTAATAATGACTGAATCATTCAATGAAACTCAACCGATATACCTCCAGCTCGTCCAGAAGGTTATCATGCAAATTGTACGGGGTGATTTAAAGGCTGGGGAGAAATTGCCCTCAGTCAGAGAATCGGGTACACAATTCAAAGTAAATCCAAACACGGTACAGCGGGCCTATGCCGATCTTGAACGTCTAACTGTTGTCGAAACCCGAAGGGGACTTGGTACCTTCGTAACGGAGGATATAGTACGCTTAAACCAACTGCGTGAACAATTAAAACACGAAAAAATTGATACCTTTATTCAAGACATGAAAGAAATGGGTTTTAACTCAAATGAAATTAAAGCCGGGTTATACGAACATCTGGGCGATAAGAGCTAATGAGGAGGACCAATAATGTCAATTGTACAGTTTGAGTATGTATCTAAAAAATATTATAGGGAAGCAGCTCTTGATAACGTAAGTTTTGAACTTCCCAGCGGGAAGGTAATAGGTTTAATCGGTCCAAATGGAAGCGGCAAGTCCACAACACTAAAGCTTATGGCGGGGTTAATAAGGGCCAGCAAAGGAAAAGTTACTGTGTGCGATAAACCGGCCTGCCGAAGAATCAGTGAGGAAGTTGCCTTTCTTTCGGAACTAGATGCTTTTTATTCTTTTTTTACTGTTCAAGAAACCATTAACTTTTACCATGAACAGTATAAAGATTTTGACATGGAAAAAGCAAAGGCTATGTTAAATTTTATGCAGTTAAAACCAGATGCACGAGTTAAGGATCTTTCAAAAGGGAACCGGGGTCGTCTTAAAATTGTTTTGAGTTTGTCACGGCAAGCTAAACTTATTTTAATGGATGAACCTTTATCAGGGCTTGATCCTATAGTTCGGGATTCGATAATTAAAGGTTTGGTTTCTTTTATAAATTTGGAAAAACAGACTGTTATAATGACCACACATGAAGTATCGGAGATAGAACCACTTTTAGATATGGTTATAGCTATTCGGGATGGTCATGTACTAAAGATAGAAGAAATTGATAACATACGTGAAAAATACAATATCAGTCTGGTTGAATGGATGAAAAAAGTTTTTGTGTAAGTTATTATCTCAAATTTGGCAGTCTAAATTAGGCATCAAAGCCCTGATATATGAGGTTGAGCGGCAATCCATTGTTTAACTAGAAATATTTTCACCCATTTAATACAGTCGTCCTTCTTATTGCCAAAGATGTCATAACCTTCACAATATTATTTAAGGGTTGACGATGCGAAATTAAGAAACTCATCGGTCGCCAGGCTTTAAACAGCTGGCGTTTGGAGTTCAACTAACCTATGACAGCTTTAATCCAATAGTTATAAGCTCTCCTGCAATAGAGGAAAAGGAGACAAAGCTCGTTTCAAAATACCCATCACATAAGCAATACAAACCCCGTAATTAACAATGGGGACTCCGGCCGATTGGGCCTGCATGATCCGGGACAGCATTTCCCGGCGGTTAATCATACAGGCACCACAATGCACCACCAGTTTATACCCGGATAAATCGGCCGGTAAGCGGTTGCCGCTGCTCCATTGGAAATCAAGTTCTCCGCCTACCAGTTGGCGCAGCCAGCGGGGTATTTTAACGGTACCGATATCATCCTCCATGCGGTGATGGGTGCAGGCTTCAGCAATAAGTACTTTATCCCCGGAACGAAGGTTTTCAATGGCTTTGGCGCCGGCTACAAGGGTCTCGAGATCTCCCTTATAGCGTGCAAAGAGAATAGAGAAGGAGGTTAGCAGAACATCAGGTGGTGTATCGGCATCCGCTTTTAGAAAAGCCTGGGAATCAGTAATCACGATACGTGGTTTCTGATTCAGACTCAGCATACATTCCTTTAATTCCCTCTCTTTTACCACATAGGCCATCGCATCATGGTCCAGGATATCCCGGATAGTCTGAACCTGGGGTAGAATCAGGCGGCCCTTGGGTGCGGCCAGATCAATCGGCACCACCAAAACTGCCAGGTCGCCCGGGTTTAATAAATCACCTACAATGGTCTGTTCATCCCAACTGGGCGGGGCTGATTGCATGATGGCTACTTTTACATCGGCAATACCCTGGCCGGTCAGGGCACTGGTGAACACCGGTGCTACACCAAGTTGGTCCCGGGTTTGTTCTACCTGTTCGGCAGTTACCGGGTGAACATCATGTTTGTTCAATACTACAACTATGGGCAACTTTTTGTCGCGGCAAGCGTGGACGATTTTTTCTTCAAATTCGGTTACCCCGGCGGCGGCATCAATCACCAGTAAAACCATATCCGCTTTGTTTAAAACCTCCAGGGATCGTTGGACTCGCAATTGCCCCAGTTCTCCCACATCGTCGACGCCGGCGGTATCAATAATTACCACCGGTCCCACCGGCAGTATTTCCATAGCTTTATAAACCGGGTCGGTGGTGGTTCCCGGGACACTGGAAACCAGGGCGATATCCTGGTTGGTTAAGGCGTTGATCAGGCTGGATTTGCCTGCATTGCGCCGTCCAAAAATAGCGATGTGCAGTCTATTACCTTTGGGTGTTTGATTCATATTACTACCTCCAGGTCTGTATAAAACTGGTTTCCATTTGAAAACTTTTACTGCTTTCATTTACCTGCTATGCCCGAACGGGTTATCTGTCAAATGTGAAGGTCTGACCCCTATTGCCTGCTATGCCTGGACGGGTTACCTCCTCAGGTCTTAGCAAGGAGTCCAGCTCGGTTTTGCTAAATAGCCCGGCTTCCAATATAATATCTCGCACCGGGCGTTCTGTTTGTAGGGCTTTTTTGGCCAAATTTGATGCCACGTCATAACCTACATGGGGGATGATGGCGGTAAGGATACCAATACTGTTATGCACATGGTCCAGGCATTTCTGCGGGACCGCTTCAATCCCGGTTATACATTGGTCGGCCATTATCCGCATAGCATGACTCAGATTTTCCAGCGCTGGTAGTAGATTCGCGGCTATCAGGGGCAAAAAGGCATTGAGCTCCAATTGCCCACCCTGGACAGCCAGGGTTATGGCCAAATCCTGGGCAATTACCTGATATGCTACCTGGGTGACCATTTCCGGTACCACCGGGTTAACTTTACCGGGCATAATGGATGATCCGGCCTGCAGGTCGGGCAGCTTGATTTCCCCGAGACCTGCTCGTGGTCCTGAGGAAAGCAAGCGCAAATCGGAAGTAATTTTAATTAAACTACTGGCACATGCCTTCAGTAAACCGGAGACTTCCACAAATACATCCGCATTCTGGGTTCCTTCGATCAAGTTTTCATTGCGGGCCAGACCTAGTCCGGTCAGAGCGCGTAAATGTTCAATTACCGAGTAAATGTACTTTCGCTCGGCATTCAGTCCGGTCCCAACGGCGGTGCCTCCCAGGTTAACCTGGCGCAGCCGTTCTTCTACCTTATACAGACGCCAGCGGTCCCGGGCAATAGCTTCTGCCCAGGCGGAAAACTCCTGCCCCAGGGTAATAGGCACGGCATCCTGCATTTCGGTCCGGCCTACCTTTAGTACCCCGGCAAACTCGGCTTCTTTTACCTGTAGGGCTCTTTGCAAGGCGGCGCATGACTCCGCCAGTGGCATTAGCAACCGAATAGCAGCTATCCGCAGAGCGGTTGGATATACGTCATTGGTCGATTGTGACATGTTGACATGGTTTATGGGATGGATCAGGGCATAATCTCCCCGGCTTTCGCCCAATATTTCTATTGCCCGGTTGGCAATTACTTCATTCACATTCATATTGGTGGATGTACCGGCACCGCCTTGCAGGGCGTCAACAATAAACTGATCGGTCAAATCGCCGCCGGCAATCTCGCCGGCAGCCTGGAAAATGGCGTTGCCGATGCCGGGATTAAGCAGGCCCAGTGACATATTGGTTTCCGCGGCAGCCTGTTTTACCATAGCTATAGCCTTAATTAGCTCGGGGTGAACCATTTGCCGGGAGACATGAAAATTTTCAGCTGCCCTGGCTGTATGAATTCCATAGTAAGCCTGAGCCGGAATTTTCTTTTTACCGATCAAATCATGTTCAACACGGTATTCCATATTTAAGCAACCCTTCCGAATAACCTTAATAAATGTTTATTCTCATTGCACTTGCCTGACCGCATAATGCCTAGAATCTCCCCAGGTCCACAGACCTACCGTGTAACCATACCTTCTAATTCTCTCAATCAACTCTTGTGGCCGGGTATAATGCTTATTGTTATATAAACTATAATCGCTTCTATTATCTTCCGGGGTCATTACCGGCATTACTACATTGGCGCCTGCTTTTAAGCCCAGTTCCAGCCCCCGTGGGTTAAGCGTCAGCAAAGCAGTTGAACAAACAATATTTATATCGGGCATCATCAAACGGGCCAGAGCCATTATTTTAAGGGTCATGCTAAAGGGTTCAAAATCAGGCACCTGCTTTTTATACAAAGGAGTATTAGGATGCGGGATATACGGCCCCATACCTAGCATATCAATATCTTTTTCCACAAAAAATTGGAGATCCCGCACTAGATTATTAACCGATTGGCCGGGCAGTCCGACCATTATTCCGGTGCCTACCTGGTAACCGATAGTCCTTAAATCATCCAGGCATTTGAGGCGTTTCTCAAAACTCTGATCAGGGGGATGAATCCGGCTAAAAAGCCGGGGATCCGAGGCTTCTATACGCAAAAGATAGCGATGTGCCCCTGCATCCCATAATTCCTTGTATTGATCAAAAGTTAATTCACCTATGCTGAGCGTAATGCCCAGGCCCCGGCCGGTATTGTCCCAAGCCCGGCTTTGGGTCTTGATAGACCTGATTAATTGGACAACCTTGTTAATTTCTCGGGAGTCCTCGCTTTCACCCGACTGCAGGGCCAGGGAAGAGTAACCGGCGTCCAAGGCTGACTTGGCTAGCGTGATGATCTCGTCGTTATCAAGACGATAACGGCGAATCGAGTAATTACTCTTCCTTATGCCGCAATAGAAACAATTGCGCCGGCATTCATTGGAGAACTCAATTAAACCCCTTAAGTAAACATTGGCGCCCACACTGTCTCTACGGCAGCGGTCGGCAGCCTCGAGCAATTCGTCCAGCAACCGGGGATCCCGGCTGGATAAAATGCCTGTAACTTCTTGTTTAGACCATGACTTTCCCATTAAAATGCTCCTTAATTATAGCCACGGCTTGGTCAAACTCCGGAGGCTCCACCAGTTTAGTATTATCAATGCAAATACCGTAATTCTGGCTTAATTGTATTTTTAAAGAGCTCTGGGTTAGATCGCCCGAATTTCCATAAATATAAGCCCATCTTTTTCCATAAATATGCACCCAACGCAGACGCAGGCCCGGATACAGCTCTACCAAAACCTCATGGCAGGCTTTTATGAAATCCAGGTCCTCATCATGTTGATGCTCATCAACAACTGCCTGCAAATGATTTAACAACTCCGGCACCACCTTTTATATCAACATAGACTTCTAGAAAAACAGATCACGTTCGCCGGCTTCGATTCTCTTCAGGTACTCCAGCGTTCTGGCTTTAATAGTCGGATTGGGTAGAGCTTCCAGCTCCTGTTCAATTAAAGGTTTCCCGGCTTTTTTGGTTTCTTCGCTGGCATAGTCCAGGAGGTATTCCTTAAAGGTTAAAATGGCATTGGGCATACATAGGTTATGAATTTTGCCTTCTTTGGCAAAACCCATGAAGCAGCTGCCGGTGCGTCCGCAGCGATAATCAGCTGTGCAGAAGGAAGTAATTCTACCCGTTAGGGCCAGGTCACGAACGGCTTCATCCAGGCTGCGGTTATCTCCCAGGATAAACTGCTGCCGGTTATAATCTAGGGCTTCTCTGGCATACCCGCCAATACCGATATTGGAACCGGCATCTATTTGAGTTATTCCTACGGGAATAACATTTTGCCGCACTTTGGCGTTTTCCCTGGCGGTTAATATCATCCCGGTATAAGGAACTGACAGGCGGATAACCGTTACCAGCTTTTTAAAGGTGTCATCATCAATTTTATAGGAACTTTTCTCAACAAAAGGAGTATTTACGGCAGGTTCCAGCCGTGGGAAGGATATAGTATGCGGTCCAACCCCGCCGAATTTGTTTTCCAGATCAATAGTATGCGCCAAGAGGCCCATTACCTCGAACTTCCAATCATAAAGCCCAAACAAAGCACCGATGCCAACATCATCAACACCGGCTTCCATAGCCCGGTGCAGGGAGTACAGCCGCCATGTATAATTGGATTTTAATCCGGCCGGATGCAATTTCTTATAAACAGCGGGGTGATAGGTTTCCTGAAATACCTGGAAAGTACCGATACCTACTTCCTTTAGCTTGCGGTAATCTTCTATAGATTCGGGGGCCGCATTGACATTGACTCGGCGAATTTCCCCATTGCCTACCTTGGTACTATAGGCCACTTTTATCGTTTCCGCAATGTAATCTACGTCGGATAAGGGGTGTTCACCATAGACCATGATCAATCTTTTTTGCCCTTTACTTACCAGGACTTTGATTTCTTCGCGCAGTTCATCCATCGTCAACTGCTGGCGGACTGAATGTTCATTGGCCTTCCTGAAGCCGCAGTACACACAGCTGTTCACACAATAATTGCTGATGTATAAAGGGGCAAAGGTGACAATTCTACGCCCGTAAACCTTTTCCTTAACCTTAAGGCCGGTAGCATACATTTCTTCCCACAGATCTTCATCCGTGCAGTTTAATAAGGCTGCCGTATCTTCAGGCTCCAACCGCTGCAGGTCCAGGGATTTGGCCATTATTTCCTTTATTTCCTGCTTCTCGGGCTGCCTTTTGGTCATCAAGGTTTCATTTATATAACTCTCGTCTATAAACGTTTTTCCATTGTCCATATACTTTTCATTCTGTTCCGGTTTGATAACATGGTTAATCCATTCTTGCACAGCTGCCGATTCCATTAAAAAACCCCTCCCATAAATAATTGGCTTAACACATAAAAACTCGATGCTGATTTAATATCATACTTTGGTTAACGCGCTTTTTACCGTTACATGGGGGATATTGCCCAGTTTACCTGTTAAGGAGCCCACCTGATCGGTAGTTCCGTCTACAATTAACGAGATGACTGAAACTTCCCGCTCCCGGTGCGGCAGCCCCATACGACCGATAATCATATCCGCATGTTCACTCAGGATTTTGTTAACCTGCGGCACAACCTGCCGGTCCTCAACTACAATCCCTATAACACCTAATCTTTTCTCCACTTCTTTCACCTCCAGTGCGCTAATTCAACAATTCAACATAGAAGGACACAGATAGATAATGGGGAACCAACTGCATTCTTCTGTGCTGAATTAAATAAAAAACCGCTCATCCCAAGATAAGCGGTCAGCATATTGCATTTGATATGCAAAAATATGATGACCCCTTTAACTTAGCATTAACCTTGTTAGCAGGGTAAATATTTTATATTAATAATAGCACCTGCAAGGCAGTCGTTAAAGACCTTTCTGCAAGTCCGGGGAGAAATTAGATAAGTTTTTTATTCTTGGCGTGATAATGAGTATGCAAGAGTTCATGGGATTTATGCCCCAGGGGCTCTTTCAGAAATTCTTCGTAAATGATTTTAACTTCCGGGTTCTCATGTGATTTTCTGATAGCACACTGCTCATCTTCAACATAAATACCGGCAATACGCTGTTCACGCTTTAAGTTGCTCTTGGTAATAGGCTGTCCACCACCACCGATACAACCGCCGGGGCAGGCCATGATTTCAATAAAGTGATAAGGAGATTCGCCAGCTCTTACCTGATCCATCAGTTTACGGGCATTGGCCAGGCCGTTGGCAATAGCTACCTTAACCACCGTACCATTAAGGTCTACTTCTGCCTCTTTTATTCCCTGGATACCGCGGGTAACCGTGAAATTAACATCTTTCAATTCTTCTTTCATAACCACTTCATAAACGGTACGCAGAGCAGCTTCCATAACACCGCCGCTGGCCCCGAAGATTACTGCCGCGCCGGTGTATGCACCCATCCAGGAGTCAAAGCTGGAAGGCTCAATTTTATCAAAGTTAATTCCGCTCATTCTTAACAGCCGGCCCAATTCACGGGTGGTAAGAACTATATCTACATCCTGATAACCACTGGAATTCATTTCCGGCCGGGACGCCTCAAATTTCTTAGCGGTACATGGCATGATTGAAACGGAAAAGATTTTTTTTGGTTCGATGTTCATTTTGTCGGCCCAATAAGTTTTTACCAAAGAGCCAAACATCTGCTGTGGTGACTTACAGGTGGACAGATTTTCTAATAGATCCGGATAATAGGTCTCGCAAAAGTTAATCCAGCCCGGGCTGCAGGAAGTAAACATGGGCAGTTTACCACCAGTAGTCAAGCGTTTTAATAACTCATTGCCTTCTTCCAGGATAGTCAGGTCAGCAGTAAAGTTAGTGTGTAATACATAATCAAAGCCGATTTGGCGAAGAGCCGCTACCAGCTTATCCATTGGCATTTCGCCAATTTCCATACCGACTTCTTCTCCGACAGCAACTCTGACGGCCGGTGCCATCTGGGTTACTACTATTGTATCTGGATCGGCTATGGCTGCAATTAACTGGTCAATATATTCAACTTCGCCAATTGCTCCTACCGGGCAGGCATGGATACACTGACCGCACATTACACACGGACTGTCAGCTAGATTTTGTCCCATGCTGGGAACTACCATGGCATTATGACCACGGTTCAATAAACCCAGGGCACCCACGCCTTGTACTATGCTGCAGGTTTCTACACAGCGGCGGCAAAGTACACATTTGTTAGGATCTCTAAAAATGGCGGGGGTTGAAAAATCTTTGGGCAGCCCTCTGGTCTTCATTTCAAAGGGGTTCTCACGGATACAATATTCTTTAGCCAGATCTTGCAGTTCACAATTGCCGTTTCTAATACAGTTCAGGCAGTCCTGAGGATGATTTGATAGTATAAGTTCAAGTATGGTTTGTCTGGCCTCAATCACTTTGGGGCTTTTGGTCTTAACAACCATTCCTTCAAAAACGGGTTGTGAACAGGCGGCTTGTAGAAGTCTATTGCCTTCGACTTCACATACGCATACCCTGCAGTTTGCCTTTACAGACTGATCAGGGTGAGCACACAGTGTAGGAATACGAATACCGACTTCTTGAGCTGCCTGCAGGATGGTTGAGCCGTCTGGAACGGAAGTTTTAATTCCGTCTATTGTTACATTAACCATTCAATTTCACTCCCTTTGCTCGTTTTCCTACATCAGTTTGGCGTTATAGTCGGCACTGAAACGCTCTATGGTAGTAAGAACCGGTGTGGGGGCAGCCTGCCCCAGGCCACACAGGCAAGAATATGACATAACCCGTCCCAATTTATTCAAGAGAACGATGTCATTAGCTGAGCCTTGGCCACTGTTGAGCTTTTCCATTAATTCATACATTCGAGCCGTACCTTCACGGCACGGGGCGCATTTGCCACAGGATTCATCTTCAAAGAATTTGGCAACTCTAGTAATTACATCTACTATGTCTCGAGTTTCATCTAATACAAAAATTGCGCCTGAGCCCAGAGCTGAACCAATAGAAGTCATGGCATCAAACGCTATTGGGGTATCAAGCAGATCAGCGGAAATAAAAGCGCCGGAATTTCCACCAATTTGCACTGCCTTGAACTTCCTGTCTCCGGGGATTCCGCCGCCGAACTGGAAAATAACCTCTCTGATGGTAGTATTGGTAGGTACTTCAAAGAAGGTTTTATTATTAACATCACCGGTAAGAGTTACAACCTTGGTGCCGGGATAAGCCGGTGCGCCAATAGACGCATAATAATCAGCACCTTTATCCACTATTACCGGAACATTAGCAAAGGTTTCCACGTTATTTACTATGGTAGGTTTTTGCCATAATCCTGATACCGGTGGAAAAGGAGGTCTAATACGGGGTTCACCCCGATTACCCTCAATGGATTCAATTAAGGCTGTCTCTTCACCGCAAACATAGGCTCCGGCTCCGCTTTTTACTTCGATGTCGAAGTCTCTCAGAACATCTTTCTCTTTAGCTTGCGCAATAGCGGTATTAAGAATTTGGGTGACCTGCGGATATTCACCGCGACAGTAAATGTAACCTTTATTAGCGCCGATAGCATAACCGCAAATTGCCATACCTTCTAATAAAGTATGAGGATCATTTTCCATAATTATACGATCCTTATAAGTTCCCGGTTCACCTTCATCAGCGTTACAGACTACATATTTCTGATCAGCCTGGGCTCCGTAAGCAAAGGCCCATTTTTGACCACAGTTGAAGCCGGCACCACCGCGTCCTCTAAGTTTAGATTTCTTAACTTCTTCAATAAGTTCTTCTCTATCCATACTGCGCGCTTTTATTAAAGCTTCATAGCCACCTATAGCCAGATAATCATCTATTTTAAGGGGATCAATTTTACCATAGTTTCGCAGTACAATACGTATTTCTTCAGCCATTTATTTGCCCTCCTTTCTATGTTTCTTCCATTAATCGATTAATAAGTCCAATGTTCAAAATTTTTGATTTCCCCAATTCTCTATATTTTGATTATTTGTATTCAGCTAAAATGTCCGGAATTTTTGCCGGTGTTACATCTAAATATACCTTACCGTTAACTGTTATGACCGGTGTTGCCTGGCATTGTCCAACACATTCGGTTAATTCCAGAGCAAATTTACCATCAGAAGTACTTTCGCCCATTTTAATGCCCAGTTCCCTTTCCAGTGCGGCTACAACATCTGCTGCTCCGGCAACATGGCAGGGAGCACTCTCGCATATTCTTATCACATTTTTTCCACGTGTATTTACGGAAAACATAGAATAGAAGGTGGCAACTTCGTAAGCTTTAGCTACGGGAAGGTTGAAAACCCGGGCAGCTTCGATTATGGTTTCTTCAGGTAGGTAACTATACTGGCCCTGGATGGCATGAAAAGCTTCAATCATCCCGCCAGGTACATCCTTGTAAGAAGCGAGAATTTCTTTGTAACTCATCTTATTCCCCCCTTTCTTATTAAGTTTCCGGTGAAAGCAATAACAACTTTGGACAGGTCATACTAATATATTAGTTAACTTAAGATAATGTTTCTTGAACGACGGTGGATAATGTAACGGGCGGTTGCACAGTATCTTCGAGAAGATCGGAATCATTGACTATATAATAGGCAGCCTGATAAACCAGGCTTGTAAAATAGTTCTTAATGTCTGAAGATCGTCATTTTTTATTAAGAAAACCAATATTATTTTTAAGTTCATAGCTATAAAAATGTTTACCTTAAAAATATTGGTCTTCCGTAAACTTTTCCGAAGATCTTTCACTAGATACCAATCTCAGCATAAAATCAACTAATTATTTAAATTTAATCTAATATGATTTAGTTCTTTTGTCAATAATAACCTGTGTATACAAAATCGACAAATAAACTCAAATTTTGGCGAAAGTTCAGGAAAATAGCAGCGGGATTTTTTCTATTGATTAGTTATACCTTTTCAGCTACGATAAATAAGTATTCTTATTGTTAGAATTCTAATATTTTAAAGGTGAGAAAAATGAATTCTGATACTGCAAAAATGATCCATAATCTATTAATTAACTTCATGGGCTTATTCCACGAAAAGTATCTTCTCCGCTTTAGACAGGTGCTCCATGATTCTAACTGTATGCCATGTTTAAAAAAGAATCATATGAAAATCTTAAATATTTTATATCAAAATGATCATATAACCTTAACGGAAATCGGTAAAATGTTGGATATCGAAAAAGGCAGTCTTACTACGCTGATCGACCTACTGGAAAAAGAGGATCTTGTACTGCGCGTAAATCATCCTATGGATCGCAGGAAATTTCTAATATGCCTAAGTCCTTACGGGAGGGAAGAAATGGATCGCGTCACGAATTTTTGTGCCCTAAAAATGGATGAATTGCTAAAAAACTTTAACTCAGTTGAGATACAGCAATTTCTAGCCAGTTTACAATATATGGTTAACTTTATGAAAAAAATGTAAACAAATTTAGATATAAAGAAAGGTTAAGATTAATATGAAAAACAAAATAGACCTGGGGAGCGGAAATATAAACAGGTTACTCTGGGAATTTTCATTACCCGCCATTATCGGTATGTCAGTGTATGCTCTTTACAATATTATATCTCGCATATTTGTAGGGCAGGGTGTAAATTCCCTTGCTATCGCTGCCGTTACGGTAGCTCTCCCGATTATGATTATTCTATTTGCTGTTAGCATGCTAATCGGTATCGGCGCTACGGCCATGATTTCGATTCGTCTAGGGGAACAGAAAAAAGAGGAAGCCAATAAAATAGCAGGTAATGCTGCTTTTTTGTTAATCCTACTACCCTTAATAATTTCAGGTATTTATTTTCTCTTCTCCGGCCCGCTCCTGAGGTTATTTGGTGCTACCAGCCGGGAGGTTTTACCTTACGCTCGGGATTATATCCATATTATAATGTTGGGTGCCGTTCCGGCTGCGCTTGGTTATGGATTAAATAACTTTATTCGAGCCGAAGGAAATCCCAGGTTTGCCATGTTCACACAAATCATAGGCGCTGTGGTTAGTGTGATTTTAAACTATGTTTTTATTTTCCCGTTAGGGATGGGTATTAAAGGATCCGCCTTGGGAACTGTCCTTGGTCAATTGGTTTCAGCAATTTGGGTAATCAGTTATTTTCTTCGTGGTTCCAGCCAAATTAAAATTAATCTTAATAACATGAAGCCCCAAATTCACATTGCTCTGAAAATTATGGCCATCGGTTTTGCGCCATTTTCAATGCAAATAGCCAGTAGTATACAGCAAACCATTTTAAACAAAATCGTATCTTTCTATGGTGGTGATTTAGCCCTTTCAGCGGTTGGCATTGTCATGAGCGTGGGGATGATCCTGATCATGCCAATTGTCGGGATCAGTCAAGGAGCTCAGCCTATCATCGGTTTTAATTATGGAGCTAAAAGTAACGAGAGGGTAAAAGAAACATTGAAAAAAGCAATTATGGCCGGTACTGTCCTGGCCATAGCAAGTTATGTTTTTATTTTGATCTTTGCTGCTCCAACCGCAGCACTTTTCAGCAAAGGAGATACTGCTCTAACCCAACTGACAGCACACGCGCTGGTCACATTCTTTGCCTTTCTCCCCATCGTGGGCTTCCAGATCGTAGGCTCAAATTACTTTCAAGCCGTTGGCAAGCCAGTACAATCGACGATCCTCAGTGCATCAAGGCAGGTACTCATTTTTATTCCGCTCTTATTGATATTGCCTAACTTCTGGGGGATTGAGGGAGCTTGGAGAACGGCACCAATTTCTGATGCTTTGGCGGTGCTTCTTACATCCACACTTCTGTTTTATGAAATAAAAAATATGCCCCAGAAAACAGTTCTGGTAGAAAGGTGATTATTAGCTTATGCAATTTTTACGGGAAAATGAAGCCGCCGATTAGGCGGTTTTTGTTTTTTTAACGACTGGGAATATGTAAATGGTACCACTTTCGGTTGTAGAGGAATAATTTGAACTATAGGGCCTTGGTTTATGCCGGGCAAAAGAAAACAAATAAAGGAGGCTGCAAGTGAAACGTTATAGCACGTTTTTCTTGACCTTGGTGTTTGTTGCATTTCTTTTCAGTTTAAGGTCCTCAAAAGTCATGGCCAAACCTCGAGCTCAGGATATAGAAATAACCCTGATTACGCCCCCGGTTATCTGCAAGGCAGTTTCTTTCCCAGTTGTGGCCAGGGTCATAAACAACAGGTCCGATAAAAACGGAGATATTCAGTTAACCAAAGCGGTTTGGAAATGGGAACAAAAGGAATACGAAAACGAGTTAAAAGCAGTAATCAAGCCCGGTGGTAATGTACGCCGGGAGTTGGACCTATTGAAAGGCAAAGAAGGCTGTTTGACTTTTGAAGAACAGAATGAAGTAAAAATTCAATATAAAAAAATGAAAGAAGCCACCAGTTATATTCGTTTTACAGTGACCCAGGAGATGGCTGAAGAGATTATAGCCAAAGGTTCTATAAAAGTAGTTATAAAGTTTACCGGTAAAAGTCTATCAGACCAAAAACAAATTAGTGCTGCGCAGGAAGTTATCTTGAAGGCAGGCCGTGCTCCCGAGAAGCCGCCCGTCGCGCCTGGCGCGCACCACGGTGATTGGTATTATGGCGATACGCATTCGCACTCAACTTATACCTGGGATTATTACTTCGGAGACGGAATCTACACTATCCCTGAATTAAAAGCTCTAGCAATGGCAGCCGGCCTGGAATGGCTAGTTTTGACCGACCATGCCTACTGCTTGGACGCAAATGAATACGAGGAGCAGAAAAACGCTGTTACAGCGTTGTCCGGTAGTAATTTTGCCTTTCTCCATGGCGAGGAACTTTCCGCGGCCGAGCTGGTCAACGGAGTAAAAGCCTATAATACCTGCCACTATAACGGCATTCTGAACAGCACTTTTGTACCCTGCAAAACGGATATCTTTAGGAAGGCATCAGCACCTGATTCGCAACAGGCTATCGATTATTTAAAACAATTCGGGGGACTGGTGACCATAAACCATCCCAACTGGGGAATAGGATCTACTGAGTCCTGGAACTTCAACATTGACACCTACCCGTATACGCACGGCGAAACCGGTATGGAGATCATGAACGGAAGCTGGAGCGACACGGATAACGGTTCCACCACCCGCTGGATTGACCAACGTCTCTTGAAAGGTGAAAAAGTGTTCCCGTTTGCTGGTAGCGACACTGAAAGCTCCAACCATTTAGGAGAATGCTATACTGTGGTTTATGCTGATTATCTCACCCAGACTGGCATTAAATTTAACCTGAAACGTGGTCATCATTATGTCACAACTTATCCGGGGCTGGCTATATGGTCAAAGCAGAACGGCACAGCCACGAGGTTCTGGATGGGGGACACTCTGACAGTGGGCAGCGGCAAAGCAGAAGTGTATATTTCCTACGCCGACAGTTATGATGCAATGGACATAGTGGTCATGAAAGGAAAGGCGGGTTGGACTGCCGAACGGCTGGTGCACTTCCAAACAGTAAGTGCGGGCAGTGGAACCTTTACTATTACTACAGGCGTGGAGCCAGGCTGTTACTTGAGGGCCTACTGCAAAGAGAAGAGAAACGGAAATTACCGTGCTTATACCACGCCGATATGGTTTAATTAGTTAATGTGCGGGTTGTATGAGACCAACAGATCCCTTTGAAGGGAGCACACGATATACCTGCTCGCTTAGAATATACTAATCAAAAAACGGCGGATTGTACTTGCTAAGCGGAGTAGCGGCTATATTGGGTCTCTTTGGGCTGAAACTGGACCGGCTGTTGCATGAAAAAACTTAATGTTAAAAGACTATGGAAAAAAAATAAGAGATTTTATAATACCTGCAAAGAATTCTCCAGTACAGAAATAGACTTTAAGAAATAGACGTTATAACCCGCCTTCAATCTCAAAAATCCCAATTGATTTCATGCGGGGTAGGAAGAAAGGTGCTCTCCCTTCGCCTGTCTCTACGAGCCGTTCGGACAAAAAATTTTCCAGGTCTTCCGGGCTAATGTCGGGAGAATGGGATTGCACAAATCTTATGGCGTCTTCCCTGGAAGCGAGAGGCTGCCCGAATTCAAAGGCGGCTTGAGTTAGGGAATATGGTATGTCTTTTAGCTGCAGAGCCTGTTCTATTTCAAAAACGGTGTGTTTTTTGAAAGGACTGTATTTTTCAGGGGTGAGCTCAGTTGCATTGCTCCCGGTTATAACAGCAAACAACTTTTTACAGCGAGGCAGAAATTCCTCCAGATTACTGCTCCCGAAAAAACTTATGGTAATCACATCCCAATTTTCATTTATGTCGCTGCAGTCCATTGTGCGGGTTTCAATATTGGTGATATTCCTATCATGTATAGTTTTCTGCAAGGCGTTAATGGCTTCCTGGCTGATATCAATGCAGGTAATATGTTCAATGCTGTTACACAGCTCCAAATCCAGAAGCCCCAGGCCACAGCCAATATCACACAGCGTGGCATAACCGGCCAGTCTGGGGGCGATTAGCTCCGCGACATGCTTAAAAAAGCCGGTATATTCATTAGCCTCCTGATACCATCTAATCGTATCGTCATTCCATTCAAATTTCACTGGCCTGCTCCTTCCCGACCACTTCTGCGATCACTTTTTTGAAAGGAAATTTTTGTTCGGTATGGTTAAATTGTAATTAATTCATATTCCCGGCTGCCCAGCCCCAGCTTGACCGCATGGTCAATGGCCACCTGCCAGTTGGTCTCTGGGCTGACATCAGTGAAATGATCATGATGCGCGCACCCGTTTTGCTCAAGAATACTGCCTTGCATGACAGGCTGGCGGTTTACGGCATCCACACAAGCAACATCCAGCGCTACCGGGTCAAAAGATGCAAACATACCTACATCCGGAACAATGGCTACATCGTTTGCGGAACGACAGTCGCAGAAGGGAGATACATCAACTACCAGACTAATATGAAAACTTGGCCGCCCATTTAATACCGCCCAGCTATATTCCGCAATTTTTTTATTTAAAATATCATTTGACTCTTCCGAACCGGGTAGCACAGCGTCCATTGGGCAAATACCGATACAGCGCCCGCAGCCGGTACATTGATCGTGGTTAATGGAAGCCTTGTGATCTGCCAGCGTAATGGCATTGTGAGCACAGTTTTTGGCACACATGCCGCAGCCAACACATTTTTTCTTGGAAACATAAGGTTTACCACTGCTGTGCATCTCCATCTTACCGGCGCGGGAGCCGCAGCCCATCCCAATATTTTTCAGTGCACCGCCAATACCGGTCAATTCATGCCCCTTGAAATGAGTCAATGAGATAATCACGTCCGCATCCATGATAGCATGCCCGATTTTTGCCTCCTTCACATATTCACCGCCCACAACGGGGACCAGCACTTCATCGGTACCTTTCAAGCCATCGCCAATCAGCACATGACAGCCGGTAGAAAAAGGAGAGAAACCATTGGTGTAAGCAGTATCCAGGTGGTCAAGAGCATCCTTCCTACCGCCTACGTATAAAGTATTGCAATCGGTCAGAAACGGTTTGCCGCCTAACTCCCTTATGGTATCCACTACTGTCTTGGCAAAATTAGGGCGTAAGAAGGCCAGGTTACCCCGCTCCCCGAAATGCATTTTTATGGCTGTATGTTTTTTGGTAAAAGCAATTTGGCTAATCTCTGCTGTTTTTATGAGGCGGCTTAGTTTCTGTTGTAGGTTTTCATTTATCGTTGTGTGCATATTGGTAAAATATACCTTTGATTTTTCCATGTTCTGCACCCCCCAAAATTTATCATGCTAAACACACCTTGCCTCGCCTTCCAAAAAACACACTTTGTGGCCAGGTTCCCTAGGATAGTGTTTGATCTCTATGTCTTTTACGGGTAATGTTCTACAAGTTTATTATTAAAACCTGCAAAGAAAATGGGCTAAGGCTTGAGCGGTATCCAGTCTTAAAAAATATTTTTAATCTATCTTTGATATTAATAAATATTATTTATAGTTTTTATAAAGGAATCTTGTCGTTTTTTATTGAAATTATAGAAATATTGCCATAGGTATGTGATTGAGCAATAAAGACAGTGTTAGTTTATCTTGGATCGATTGCTTTATGTGCCGGGGTCTGTGTAAGGAGGTGAGATACGCCATGATTACAAAAAGTGCTGTATGCAATTTGTGAGCATGAAGCGCCGCTGGACTAGCTGGATTTACCAGACATCAAGATGCGTCTTATACAAAGTTTACGCGCAAGTGTATTGGCAGAGTCTGCATGGCATATCTAATTAGAGCTTTCTTAGCATGGATAAACCACCTATGGCAAGATGGCGAACGATTTTACCAGGGAACGGAGAAAGCTCTTGAGCTTTTTGCAGATTTATAGGAATCAGATAATGAATTAAGGAGTGACATAAGCATGGCTACAGAATTTAAACCAAGGATGCTAGGTATTGTATGCAATTGGTGCTGTTACGGGGGCGCGGATCTGGCCGGCGTTTCCCGTTTTCAATACCCCCCATATATAAGGCTTATCAGAGTGATGTGCTCCGGCAGAGTCGACATGTCATTTATTCTCCGGGCTTTAGCAAACGGAACGGACGGGATGTTTATAGGCGGTTGTCATCTTGGTGACTGCCATTACGTTACGCATGGCAATCACGATGCCATAAACATGGTGGAGCTAACTAAAAAAATACTGGCTAATATAGGGGTTAACCCGGCAAGATTAAGACTTGAATGGGTATCTGCCGGTGAAGGAATTCGTTTCGCCAGTATTATGAATGAGTTTGCCGAGCAGGTGACGGAGTTGGGACCGTTAGGTAAAAGTGAAGGCATGGAAGATAGTGATTTAAAGTTAAAACTTGAAGCAGTGACAAGGCTGATTCCCTATTTTAGGGTAGTGCAAAATGAACGGTTGCATGTGCGCAGGGATACAGAGCAAGAATATAAAGAATACTATGCCAGTGTGGAATGTGACAGGCTATTTCGTGAATTAATTGCAGACAAAATAGCCTTAAGCGAAATTATGATGCTTCTGAGAGAAAAATCTCTTTCCACCGGCGAGATGGCTAATATCTTGGGCTTTACTCCGTCTGAAATATCAAGACACCTGATAAGTTCAGCAAGTCAGGGATTAATCAGGTACGATGCAGATCAGAAACGCTTTGCTATTGCGTAAAGTGAAAACAGGCAATAGTTAATCTGGAATGTTGTAAATATCAGTGAATTATTGAAGAGCTCTGGAAAATTCCCAGTTTCCAGAGCTCTTCAATAATTATCCAGCACTTTCCGACATTATCATCACTGTTTCCTTATTATTCTGCATTTAATCTCCAACGCTTGGCAATAGTCACTGCAAAATTTCTCTTTATGAATACTACTAACAAATACTTTTTATTCCATTACAGATAATTATAAATACTTTTGATTGCCGCCATAAAGGGAACTTGTAGTTTTTCTTGAATGTAGATGTAAAGTGTAAAGTGTAAAAATAATTTACAATTATGGAATTGAACAGTAATGGTAGTCTTCGTTTATCTCGGGGTATGCCAAGCTTATATTAAAAATGATTAGCGGGCGTATGGCTGCCGCGGGTCCTTTAAACTTCTCTAATTAGCGAAAGCCGGATTACTGAGAGGAGGTGAGATAAGCATGAGTGTAAAACATAAGTTCAAGCCTAAAATATTACGATGTAAATGGTGAGTAGACGGCGTTGTGCATTTAGCTGGATTTTCCAGACAACGACGATTAACAACCTACCCAAAGCTTATGCACATCTGCGTTGGCCGAGCCGGCATGGCAGATGTACTCAGAGCTATCTCAAAAGGAATAGACGGGGTGATTAGATGGAAAAAGAGCAAATTATAAAACTGTTTAGTAATAAATTTGCAGACAATAACTTTGGCGATGTTATGATTGTCGGTGGAGGGATCAGCGGTATTCAAGCCGCGCTGGATCTTGGCACGGCGGGATTTAAGGTTTACCTGGTGGACAAAGCGCCGACTATTGGCGGCCACATGTCCCAGCTTGATAAGACCTTCCCTACTAATGACTGCTCCATGTGTATTGAATCTCCCAAGTTTGTTGAATGTAACAGGCATCCGAACATAGAATTAATGACCTATACTGAGGTAGACAGGGTCGAAGGGCAAGCCGGAGACTTTAAGGTAACCCTGGTTAAAAAGGCCAGATATATTGAAGAGACCAAATGCACTGGGTGTACTACTTGTGTAGAATATTGTCCTGTCGTGTATCCTGACCAATTTAACCAGGGAATATCGAAGAATAAAGCAATTCATATATATTTTGCGCAAGCAATTCCCCTTAAACCATATATTGATGATAGTTGTTTGTACCTCAAAGAGAGTAAATGCCGGATATGCGAAGGAGTCTGTAATTCTAAAGCAATCGATTTCAATAAAACGCCGGAGAAGATAGGTGTAAGAGTAGGAGCGGTAATTTTGTCTCCAGGTTATGAACCATATGATCCAAAGTTGAGAGGGGAATATCACTACGGGGAGTTTGTGAACGTTGTCACCAGTATGGACTATGAACGGTTATTATGCGCCACCGGGCCATACGAAGGTGAGATACTGCGTGCTTCCGACAGGAAGCATCCTCATAAAATAGCCTGGTTGCACTGCATAGGTTCCAGACAGGTTCTTCCCGGCGGTAACAGCTATTGTTCAGCCGTATGCTGTACTTATACTCAGAAACAGGTAATTCTGACCAAAGACCATGACGCCGATGCCACGTGTACTATATTTCATAATGATATTCGTTCATATGGTAAGGATTTCGAACGATTTTACCAAAGAACGGAGAAACTTCCCGGCATTAAATTTATCAGAGGCTACGCATCAATAGTGAGAGAAGACCCGGAAACTAAGAATGTTAAAGTAAGGTATTCTACTTTCGATGATGGAGTAAAAGAAGAAGAATTCGATATGGTGGTATTATCTGTTGGCCTGAACCCGCCTACTGATAACAGAGGCCTGGCAGATAAGTTCGGCATTGAGCTCAATGAGCACGGCTTCTGCAAAACCAATCCGATTAATCCTATGGAGACCACTCGCTCGGGAATTTTTATCAGCGGAGCCTTCCAGGGTCCCATAGATATCCCCGAGTCGGTTTTGACAGCCAGCGGGGCCGGTTCCCAGTGTGGTGAACTCCTGGACTACCGGCGAGGGAACCTGGCTAAGGAAAGAGTATACCCACAAGAAAGGGATGTTTCGCAAGAGGAACCAAAGGTTGGTGTCTATGTGTGCCATTGTGGAGCTAATATCGGACGAATTGTGGATGTTCCTGCCACAGTTCAATATTCTTTGACTTTACCCAATGTAGTTCACGCAGAGGAAAGCCTTTTTATATGTTCTACTGAAGCCGCCGCTATGTTAGCCAAAGACATTAAGGAAAGAGGACTCAACCGGGTAATTGTCGCCGCCTGTACCCCTCGGACCCATGAGCCGTTATTCCGTGACACCCTGCGGGAAGCCGGGATTAATCAGTATTACTTTGAATTTTCTAATATTAGGGAACATTGCTCATGGGTGCACTCCAAAGAAAAGGAAGCGGCCACTCAAAAGGCCCAGAAATCAATTCGGATGTCCGTTGCCCGTGCTCGCCTCTTGCAACCCCTGCAGGAATTTGATCTGCCTGTTAACAAAAAGGCTTTAGTAGTCGGCGGAGGCATAGCCGGCATGACCAGTGCTCTCTCCATAGCCAAACAGGGCCATCATGTTTACCTGATTGAAAAGGAACAAGAATTGGGCGGAATCGCGCGTAAACTTCATTATACCCTGGAAGGGCTGGATGTCCAAGCTTTTTTGCATGATCTTATACTCAAGGTTTACCAGCATCCCTTGGTGCATGTATTTACCGGCGCCACTTTCGAAGATGCTGGTGGTTATGTAGGAAATTTCGTGACCAAGGTGCAGTCCGAAGGAAGGGTTACCGAGATCAAACACGGAGCAATTGTCATTGCTACCGGCGCCGAAGTATATCAACCTACCGAATATCTTTATGGCGAAGATGACCGGGTGCTGACTCACCTGGAGTTGGAGGAGAAAGTAGCCGAAGGAAACGAAAAGGTAGTCAATGCTCAAAGTATCGTGATGATCCAATGTGTAGGTTGCAGAAACGAAGATAGGAATTACTGCAGCCGGATATGCTGCCAAGAGTCCATCAAGAACGCTCTGACCTTAAAAGAAATAAACCCCGAAATGGAAATATACATCCTTTACAGGGATATCAGAACGTATGGGTTTAAAGAGGATTATTACCGGGAAGCGGCAGATAAAGAGGTTAAGTTCATCCGCTATGAGCCTGATTTTAAGCCGCAAGTGGAAGCGAGTGAGGATGATGATGGCCGCCCTGTCTTAAAAGTCGTCTTGCCCGATCCTGTTTTAGATAAGACTCTTGAAATAGATGCTAGTATAGTTGTTTTAGCTGCCGCTGTTATCCCCTCTGAAGGAAGAAAGGAAATTACTCAATTATTCAAAGTGGCCTTGAGCCCGGATGAATTTTTCCAGGAAGCCCATGTCAAGCTAAGACCTGTTGACTTTGGAGCGGAAGGCATATATCTGTGTGGGTTTGCTCACTATCCCAAGCTTTTGTCGGAAACGATCAGCCAGGCTTTTGGAGCTGCCGGTCGGGTATTAACACTGCTTTCGAATGATACGGTCATCGCCTCCGGCTCTGTTTGCGAGGTGGATGAGAGCAGGTGTATGGGATGCGGAGAATGTGTCTCGGCTTGTACGTATGGCGCTATATCGTTAAATCAAAAGAGCAAAAGGGCTGAAGTGAACACGGTTCTCTGTAAAGGAGACGGTCTCTGCAATGCCAAGTGCCCAACAGGTGCTATTAACCTAAAGCATTATACTGAGGAACAGCTCATAAGTCAAATTGACGCGTGCTTTTTAAATCTAGAAGAAATCCGGGCATGAGCACATCATTTATTACTTTCTTAGGAGTGAGATAACAATGAGTAGTGAAGGCCAATTTAAACCAAAAATGGTGGGTATTATATGCAACTGGTGCTGCTACGGAGGCGCAGACCTGGCTGGGGTTTCCCGTTTTCAATACCCGCCTTATTTGAATATTGTCAGGGTGATGTGCTCCGGCCGGGTCGATATGAAACACTTATTTCGGGCCTTTCTCAATGGAGCAGATGGAGTATTTGTTGGTGGTTGCCATCTTAGCGACTGTCATTATATCACTGAAGGAAATTACGATGCCTTAAACATGGTTCAACTAAGCAAAAAAATACTGGAGCATATCGGGGTGAACCCGCAAAGATTAAGGATTGAATGGGTATCTGCCGGTGAAGGTATCCGTTACGCCAATATTATGAATGAATTTCTCGGGCAAGTTGAAAGTTTTGGACCGCTTGGCAAAGGGGAAGGATTAGACGAAAATGAATTAAAGGCTATCTTGGAAAGGGTTTATAAGTTAATCCCTTACATTAAGGTAACGAAAAAAGATAAGCTGGTAGTGCGTAAGATTGAGCACGATGAAGATCATAATACGCTTTTCACCCTTGATGAGGTAGATAAGTTATTGAATGAGGTAGTTTCGTACTATATTGATCCGGCTAAGTGCCAAGCCTGTATGACTTGCGCGAGGAGATGCCCTGCCGGTGCGATTATCAGCGCCAAAGGCCAGATTCATATAATCGACCAGGATAAATGCATTAAATGCGGAACCTGTTTTGAAGTCTGCCCTCCTCGATTTGCTGCGGCGACGAAACTTGCCGCTGGTGTGCCTGTTCCTCCGCCTGTTCCGGAAGGAGAAAGAACTGTGGTCAGGAAAAGCAAAGAACAGGCAGTAAATTAAATGACTTACTGAAAAGCCTTTGCGGTGCCATCCGCAAGGGCTTTTTTATCGCTTTGTTCTCCTCAAGGATAGCAGGTAAAGGATAATGTGCAACTCGTAAGGCTGCCCCTGCTATCCCCGGCAGAACCCCGCCGGAAGCTCAGGTTTTTGCCCCACCAGAGCCTATCCCCCTGGCGAGAAAGAGCCATTAATAGCTTAACCGGTTATGGTGGAATCAAACCATTTACATATTACTAAATTGTATAAAGAAAGATTCGGTTATTTGATTTGATCAACCTCCGATGCTTCGGCACTGGACAGGAGTCTGTAATTAGCATTGCGCAAATAAAAGGCTGACCTATCACCAATAAATGCCAGATGTCATAGCATAAATATGTGAGTTACTATTGCAAATAATTGACAATATCTTAGACTGCTCTTTATCGGACAGTTTAGCGATCGCACAACAGACCAACAAGGTCGGTTTTACTTGACGGAGGTCAAAGACAAGTTCTAAATTCATGGATGCTAAACTAATTGTTTAATAAAAAAAGCCGAGTGTATATTTATCAATATCCAACCTTACATTGGGGAATGTACATAACTCCAAAGTTAGAACAAGGTGGTAGTGTTAATAGCAAGATTAATACTATAGTGCTATAATTTATTTGAATATATTTTAGGATGAGCTGCGATTGACGTTAGGTTTTTATGTTTTGTAAAAAGCTTTTATCGATTCTTTATAGTGATGGTGAAAAAACTATCACTTCCAAGAGTCCAAATTGCCGGATATGTTTGGCACCTATTTTTTAAGGGAACAGCCCACAGGGCAAGCAAATCGGGGGCGAGCAAATGGATATAGAAGAGCTGAAACAATTTATGCAGGAAAATAATTTAAAAATTGAATTGATAGAAGTACAAGAGAATGATCAATTAGTTACCTTTTCTTGTAAGGGCTACCAGGGGGACAAACTTATTTTCCAATTTAACATTGATAAGTCTGTCATTGACGTTAGGAAATTTGGCACATGGGAACTAATAGAACACTTTAAACATTCAACCTGGATATATAGCATTTTTCTAGAGCATGAAGGAATTAAGCCCTTGGAGAGATACACTGAAGGACTTCGACGTTTTATCAAGGCCCTTAACCTTTATGGCCCACCTGTAATATGGATTAGTCACGGGGGAGCCTTGCTGCACATTGCCACAGATAATTTTAATACAGATAATGGCTTCAGCTTTTATTTAGCCGGGCAAAAGGTTGCACAAATATCAAGACAAGCCATTATTACACCCAGCCTTTTGGGAAGGCCAGTGAATTTATTTACCGAGTGCAAGGCGTGTTTCAATATTAGTGACCCCCACGACTTTATATGTGAAATGTATTGGCCAAGGTGATGACATGCACAATGAGTACTCCATTGCAGTATGTATTCACTGGCCTTGCATTAGCACTGCCACACCAAAGTATACTGCAATGGTTATATGAGGTAGTAATAGCAACCCCGCTACCCATTTTAAACCCTGACAAACAAAAGAGATGGCAGCGAGATGAAGCAATGGTAAGGAATATCCGAGAAGCTTAAAAATAGTAGCTGGTGAAGCCGTTAGATACCAAGCAAAACCAATGCTTAATATTGCTCCTATAACTAACAAGTATGGTCGACGCATGATAATTCCGTATATTGAAATCAATAACGAACCCAGAATAGCGGGCCAACCAATAAGTATTTGGAATATAATCATTTACTCTTTCTTTGTCCAGCCAATTTATTTGGAAATTAATTAATTTATATGATAATTATATCATACTAAAGATGTTTTGCTGATAAACAAAGGAGCTACCATGAGAATTCTTCATGTAATAGCCCAAAAGCCAGGACAAACAGGCAGTGGGATCTTTCTTTTAAATCTGATCCGGGTAGCCGCCCAAAGAGGACATGCCCAGTGCCTGGTAGCGGGTATTGCCGGCGGTGATCGTGATTATAACCAATACCTGCCGGAAAGCCTTCTTTTTATACCGGTGCTTTTTGAAACAGGGGAACTGCCCTTTCCAGTGCCGGGAATGAGCGATGAAATGCCTTATCCGAGCACCCGTTATTGGCAGATGACTGCTGAGATGCTCAGACTCTGGAAAAAAGCCTTCACTCGGGCCATGAAAAAGGCAGCCGCCTTTTATCCGGACGTGATTATTGTCCATCACCTGTGGCTCATAGCCGCCTTGGTCAGAGAACTCTTTCCCCTTTGCCCGGTCATCGCGGTTTGTCATGGCACCGAATTCAGGCAGCTGGTTAGTGCCGACCAATTCAGCACTGAGGTAATCGCTGGCTGCCGGCAAATTAACCGTATTTTAGCTTTAACCACTTTACAAAAGAAAGACATTGAGACTCTATATGGAATTGACAGGGAAAGAATTATAGTCACTGGCTCAGGTTTTAACCGAGATATTTTTTACCCGCCGAGAAACAGGACTCCGGACGGCAAAATTAAAGCCCTGTACGCAGGTAAGCTTAGTGCCGCCAAAGGCGTGCCTTCACTGCTTAGGGCGGTTTCCCGGCTGCCGTTGGCACAATCTGAATTTCAACTTATTCTAGCCGGATCAGGAAGCGGTTATGAGTATGATGAAATCCGTTTTTTAGCTGATGCTTGTCGTTTTGAAACACTCTTCACCGGCCAACTGCCTCAGGCCAGGTTAGGACAGCTCATGCGGGAATGCCACCTTTTTATTATCCCTTCTTTTTATGAGGGGCTTTCGCTAGTTACACTGGAAGCTTTGGCTTCCGGGCTTTGGGTGGTGTCCAACGAATTACCGGGGATGCACGAATGGGTTGGTCCTAGGTTGGCAGAGACAGGCATCGTTGAATATGTGCCTTTGCCTAGGCTCCGTTCTGCCGATATTCCCCTCAGGGAGGATCTGCCCTCTTATGAAGACAATTTAACCCATGGCATTGTCAAACAGTTGGAGAGAGTAAAGCTATATACCGGAGAGCCGGCGGATGGATGGGGGGAAATGGTTAGAAAATACTCTTGGGAAGCAGTTTTTTGTAAGATAGAAAATATCTATCATGAATTCCAGTTGGATAAAATTTTTTGATTTTTTTCTTTTATTAAGGTCGTTTATAATGAGTATTGAGAGCATCGTTAAAGGGGGCCATTCGATGCTGATCGATACCCATTTACATGAAAAAAAGTTTTCCGAAGACAGCTTTATTTCTCTGGAGGAAATATTTGAAAGGGCCAGGGAATTGGGACTGGACGGTATTTGTATCACTGATCATGAGAGTAACGCCATCCGGGCGGAGGCCACAGTGTTTAGCCAAAAAACCGGATTTTTAATCATTACCGGGGCTGAAGTACTGACTTTGGAAGGCGATATGACTGTTTTTGGTCTTGACCGTTTGCCTAAGCAAAGAATTCATGCCTGGGAACTTATTCAACTAACCGAAGCTGTCGGGGGAGTAGCCATTTGTTCTCACCCTTATCGGCAGAATAACCGCGGTATGGGAGATTTAATCCGGAAGCTGCCTTTGGTTCGGGGGATTGAGGCATTTAACGGCAGCACCCCCAAGCACTATAACCTTCAGGCGTATGACCTTTCTATGGAATTACAGGTGGCAGCTCTGGGGGCAAGCGATGCTCATGAAATTGAGCAGGTTGGGAAATTTGCCACTTGGATGCCGGAATGGGTAAAGGATGAAAACAGCTTTATTCAAGCGGTGAAAAAAGGTTCAACTTTACCTGCCTCCTATAACAACGGCTCTTACGAAATTTTCCGCAACAACCTGTATGCCAAAGCAGCATCGTAGTTTGGCTGCAACCATTTTTATCATTTGTTTGCTAATTGCTTCAATTCCCGGTCACCGGTTATGAAGTATGCTTTGGATTATACAAAAATCTATGATTTTGCCAGGGAATATTGTATTTTATGACAATGTATTGTTTTTAACCGGTGCACCCAACTCCTTGAAGCGCCGTATGCATTGGCAGTCTTGGTATAACTCCGCATTAAATAAACTTCTATGAGTATAAGAAAAAGCGTCGATTTAATTTCGACGCTTAGTCAATAGATTTTTTATTTACACAATCCCGAAAACTTGACTCCTTATTCCTGACTTGCAGGTTTTTTACTGCCTTTTACTTCTTCGTATGCTTGAAGACAATTTTTAACCTTATCAACATCGACTTCACCGCAAATTATTACAACAAGGCTTTCCTCAATTTCTATGCGGCAGTTGCATTCTTTTTCACATTCGTTTTTTCCCCATCCCATGTGATTCCCTCCTTTCTATGTGATTCTCCTAACCTCCTTCGGTCTAAAATATATTATGCAATATGAGAAAAAATGGTTAATCCTTCAATGGCTGGCATATCCCCAAAAGCATTATAATGGACCCAAGATTTCAGAAAAAACATGGGTTGTTAAGCTCTAAATGACAGTCCGTAAAAAATATCCGGCAGATTTTAGAGTAAAAGTAGTACTGGAAATACTCAGAGAGGAAAAATTTATATCCCAAATCTTCTCAGAATACGGGATACGGCTTAATCGTTGGCAAAAACAGGCCCTTGAAGGGATGCAAAACTTTGAGCACAAGAACTTAGAAACCGTCAGAAACCGGTTACGAAAAGGATAGAAATCATAAAGGATAACAGATGATGTCTTGTTAATTTAAATGATTTATGAAGAAATTAATTGGTATTTCCCGCAAAAATAACAAATATATCACAATAGCAATGATGCTGTGATGTTGGAGATGGTTTATAATGGATACATTGGGAAGGGGCATAATGTACTCATGAAGCGGAAAAGGAAAGGGAGATACCAATGGGAAATCAAAGCGAGGTTCGAAAAAACTTTGGGCTTAAAGCTTCAAATTATAGATTGAGTACTACTCATGGGAACCCGGTTGACCTTGAGAGAATGGTTAATCTATTAAAGCCACAGCCAGACGCAATTGTCTTAGACGTTGCTACCGGAGGAGGGCATACAGCTATTGCCTTGGCCAAATATGTCAATAAGGTGGTTGCTATTGACATAACCCCGGAAATGTTGGCAGAGGCGGAAGTGGCCTCGAAGCAATCTAATATAAACAATATCGTGTTTCAGATGGAAGATGTTCATAACTTGGATTTCCCTGATGGCCAATTTGATATTGTTGTGTCAAGATTCGCTGCCCATCATTTTTTCAACGTGAAAAAAGCTGTTCGTGAAATGTGCAGGGTATTAAGGCCGGGAGGGAAATTCTACATACTCGATTGCTCGGTCTTTGATGGGGATGAAACAGAAAAAGAGATTAATCGTATTGAGCTTTTAAGAGACAGTTCACATCAGTGTTCATATTCACCACGCCAGTGGAACCGGATATTAGAGGAACTACCATTGACTATACAACACACTGCTTTCTTAAAAGAAAACTATGATCTGCCACAGTGGTTTGACAGAATGGGAACAAACCATAGCAATCAACAAGAAATCTTTCGAATACTTAATAACATTTCGGAAGCCAGCAAAGTTTTTTATCCCTTTGGAGATGATTACATAACTACCTACCGCTATGAAATATTAGCAATTAAAATATGAGAGGGTTAGAAGTATGAGAGCCATAATATTAATAAGTCCGATATCCGGCTGAATTCCGGGGAATATTACACTAGTGAATCGAATTTAGGTAAAGGATTACTTTAAATGGATAAACAAATGTAAAAACACTAAATAAGCTGTTTAAGGGGAGTACATGGATCTAAAAAGTTATGAGAGCCTATTGCCAATCAGGTTTTAGGTGTACCTTTCTTGTAGCGATTTTGAGCCAAGCGTTTTATTATATACGCAGGCGGATTGGCAATTAATCGGGAAAAGTTATACGGGTACGGTTAAAATAACTACTAGAGTCCAAGGAGGGTGAATTGATGTCCAAAAAGGTGCTGATAGTGGGCGGTGTGGCCGGGGGGGCCGGTACTGCCGCTAGGTTGCGCAGGCTGGATGAAACAGCCGAGATTATAATATTTGAGCGGGGGGGCTATATATCCTTCGCCAACTGCGGCCTGCCCTATTACATTAGCGGCGTGATCAGCAAAAGGGATCATCTGCTGGTGCAAACCAAAGAGGCGATGGAGGCGCGGTTTAATATAGATATTCGCCTCCACAGTGAGGTAACTGCCATACACCGGGACACCAGGGAAGTGGAGGTGGTTTCCGGTGACCAAAATTACCGGGAGAGCTACGACTACCTGGTCCTTTCACCAGGGGCGGCACCCATTGTTCCCCCCATACCCGGTATAGAGCGGGAAGGGGTCTATACTTTAAGGAACATGGCCGATGTGGACCGGCTTAAAACGCTGGTGACGCAGAGAAAACCCCGCCGAGCGGCGGTTATCGGCGGGGGTTACATTGGCATAGAGATGGCCGAGAATTTAAAGTACCTGGGCTCGGACGTTACTATAGTGGAAGCGGCGGAACAGATTATGGGACCCCTGGATGTGGAGATGGCCAGGGTCGTTGGGAAAACCCTGCTGGATAAGGGTATTGAGATTATATTAAATGACGGGGTCAAAAGCTTTGATGGACAGAGAAATATTGAGGTGATTTTAAACAGCGGCAGGAAAGTGGAAGCTGATTTAGTGCTCCTTGCCGTTGGGGTAAAACCTGAAAACAAGCTGGCCCGTAATGTAGGCCTGGCCATTGGCGAGCGGGGTGGTATCAAGGTTAATGATTACCTGTGCACCTCGGACCCGTATATCTACGCTCTTGGGGATGCTATTGAAGTAAAAGATATCGTCAATGGCCAGCCGGCTCTGATACCCTTGGCCGGGCCGGCCAACAAGCAGGCTCGGATTGTAGCGGATAATATCGCCGGTCGCAAGGTTAAATATAAAGGCTCTCAGGGCACATCAATCATCAAAGTGTTCGATCTTACAGCGGCGAACACGGGGAACAACGAAAAAATGCTGCAGTTAAATGGGATTCCCTACGTCAAATCATATACCATATCGCCCTCCCACGCGGCGTATTATCCCGGGGCCATACCGATGATAGTCAAGATCATTTTTTCACCCGAGGGCGGCACTCTGCTCGGTGCCCAGATAGTGGGCAGTGACGGGGTGGACAAGCGCATTGACCTACTGGCCACAGCAATAAGGATGGGGCTTACTGTGTATGAGCTGGAGGAGTTGGAACTGGCTTACGCCCCGCCGTATTCATCCGCCAAAGACCCGGTGAACATGGCGGGATTTACGGCGGCGAATATTTTAAAAGACGATATGCGGGTGATGCACTGGGAAGAGCTGGACAGCCTGGCCGGGGATAGTTATGTCTTGCTGGACGTAAGGACGGACACGGAGCGCCGGCAGGGGCATGTGGAAGGCTCGGTGCATATATCTGTGGACAGCCTGCGTCAAAGGTTAGATGAGCTGCCCCGGGACAAGAAGATAGTTATTTATTGCAAGATCGGTTTAAGAGGCTATATCGCTTACCGCATATTGGTGCAAAACGGGTTTGATGCAGCCAATTTAAGCGGCGGCTACGATATTTACCAGGCTCTGCATTACCAGTATGGCGAGGCAGTCAATATGAATGAACAAATGACCAGGCAGGAGTGATATGCTCTCTTCAAAGTGAGTTCTCTATAGAAAGCAAGTATGTTATAATAGCTCAAGAAAAATTATGCACCTTGGGTGCATTTCCTTTTTGTGGATGGTCGAAGAATATACAATGCAAGTGGTGAATGCAGTTGGTAAACACAATGGTAGTCTTGGAAGACGGTAAAGTAATATTCAGGCCGGAGTTTGATAGTTCAAGCTTTAATAATTCGATATGGTATTGGGTTGATTTTTTCGCGCCTACAGAAGATGAGGTTGCGTATTTATCTAGTTTTTTTAATTTCCATTCTCTGGCCATCGAGGATTGTATGTACATGCTTCAACGGCCTAAGGTAGACAATTATGAAGAATACCGATTTTTTGTTTTGCATAGTTTTAACGATTCAATCAAACAACCTAATGAAATTAACTTGTTTCAAAGCCATAATTTTATCGTAACTTTTCACAATAAACCCAGCCCAACAATTGAACAAATACGGGAGCATTATCAACAGCAGCCTAACCGGGCTGAAAAAGGGACTAGTTACTTGTTATATTTAATTTTATTTGGAATTATAGACTCATACTCCCCTATATTAGCCGGAATAGGGGATGAACTAGAAAAAATTGAGTCGGAATATTTTGTGCAACTTGATCAGCCAACAATTAATCGAATTTTTAAAATTCGAAAGGAATTACTCACCTTGCGAAGATCACTTGATCCTTTGAGAGACGTGATAAGAGTAGTCATGCATCCTGAGGAAGACAAATGGAAGAATAAATATAAGATTTTTTTTAGCGATATCCATGATAGCATAACTAGGTTATTGGAGATGACAGAGGTTTACCGTCAAATTGGTATGGACTTAATTGAAAGTTATGTATCCATAAACTCACAAAAAGCTAATCAAGTAATGGTAATGTTAACTGTAATTGCAACAATTTTCATGCCGTTAACTTTTATAGTAGGCGTTTATGGTATGAATTTTAACAATATGCCTGAATTACGCTGGCATTATGGCTATTATTTTTCCCTTTTATTTATGGCATTAGTTGCTGGAATAATGGTTTTATGGATTAAAAGGAAGAACTGGTTCTAACAATAGGTGAAAATAAAATTTGTTAATACGCTGACCAGGCGGGAGAAAAAAACCCGGCAAAGCGCCGGGCTTGACATCAAGGGTTCTCTTTTAGATACAACGCACTTAAGTTTAAATAATAATGAATCGTATCCGCGTAAGGATCCACGCTAATATCTATATTCCTGAAAACGAGCAGGGTGGTCACTTCCGTGGTTTTCAACTGCAGGCTCATATCCTTGAGGGTCGCCTGAGAGGGCCCCACTTTTCCTGGCGGGAACGCCGCGGATATCTTATCGATATAAGCACTCATGTCCTGCTCAAGGATGACGTGATCGTCCAGTTCGATTTTCAAAGTCGGAATACCTACCCGCATATCCACCGTCCAATTGATCCGGTAGGTGCCTCTGTCGCCATTGACCGTGATCGAAGCGCCCCTGTCTTTATTATTTTCAGCTAAAGTCTGCATATCGAAAGCCCATTGATAATCGCTGATGTTTACAGCCTCGGGCGGCAACGACAGGGTGGTTCCCATAGGTCCGTTTTGATAAGGGCTCTCGGGTTTTGGCCAGGTCTGTTCGAAGCCAAATCTAGCCTTGAATGTTTCACTATTACTGAGGTCTTTATCAAACCAAGCCGGGATTTTGGCATCCTCAGCATAAGCGAGGTAATTGACCGCATCGGTAATGGATTCTCGTACAGTCACTTCCGGCACGGCAGCTGCCGGGATTATCTGATTACCCTTCAGCATGTTCTGACTGATCAGCAGCGTTTCCAGGCGGTTGACTTGGGCGGTAACCGGCAGAGCCTGGTAACCAACCAATGGCAGAACTGAGATAGTAGCCATTACGCAGGTCATGATGGCAATCGCCACATGGGCTTTTGACTGCCAAATGAGCAGCAGAACCGCCGATGCCAATGCAATAATCCAAATTATTATGAAGGAATACGAGTCCATTTTAAGGCCGGTCTTTTGTAGCTGTGTTATCAAGGCCCAGGCCTCGAAAGCGAGAATCACCAGCGCGGCAATCGGGTAAATCCTGCGGAAGAATTTTGCCAGCCCGGTTTCATAATGGGTGACCATGACGTGAAGCAATATCCCGCCGGTCGTATAAGCAGTTGCGATGCCTGAAAGCTGCACGAAAGAGACCCGCATGCCGCTCATTATGGTCTTCATCGCCCAGAGCAGAAGGACGGCAGTCAAAGCCAGTACAATCGGAATCAAGATATATTCCAATAGAATTTCAACAAACCGCGGCTGCTTCTGGGCGGCTTCGCGGTGTTTATCAACCTGACCTTTGCGGAAGTCCGGAAAATAACCGGCGAAAATGGTAAAAGCCAGGAAGCCTGCAAATGTCCCGATATACATATAGACTTTGTAGCTCATCCCTTGGTAAAGCAGGGCTTGAATAGCGCCTGCTACTCCGGAGGTCCCGCCCATGATCACCAGGCCGTAGATCAGGGCAATGAAGAAAGCCTTCAGGGTCATGAAAAAGGAACGGGCAAAGTCGGACTGGTCTTTTGGATAAGCGGCCAGGATGATAAAGGCAATCAAACTGACCGGAATGGCTACACCGACACGGGATACAGCCAGATCTGAGAGCATGGTATAACGGTATTCGGATAGGGCCGGGTCCGTACCGCCAAACAAATAGAGCGCCAGGAAAGTTGCGGCCGCAGCGACGAAGCCAAGCAGGTTGGCTATCAGGAATGCTTTAGATCGGTTGCAGCGACTTTGGGCGGCCGTAATTACTGCCAGACTGAATATGGCGCCCAGAGCGAAGGCCCAGTGTAGGCAGTTGAACAGGAAATTGCAGGCCTCTTGTTGGGGCCAATCCATTTGAATCCTGATTATCGTTACAATCGCGAACGCAAGCGCACAGGCAATTGCAGCAGGGAAGGTTTGAAATGCCCCGACCGCACCTTTGGAAATATTCGAGATCGACCGTATAAAAACATTCATCACACACACTTCCTAACTGACTGAATTCGGATAATTAGGTTGCTTAGGAATATAGCTTAAGGTTTCTTTATCTTGATTATAATTGATTATAAACATAAATTGTAGAACACATAGAACAAATATAAAAGTATACTAATTTAACCAATTTATCCCGATAAAATTATTTATATAAATAAGCAAATAAATGACAAAACTAATACCTATTATCACTAAAGTTCCGCCAGTAATTTCTAATATACTCATTTAAAATACCCCTGCGTCTCCAAAATTCCCGCTTTTTTTCCGCCGTCCTATTACCCATAAATACCCATTCTGGAAATTATTTTATATATATTTTATGTCTTCTGCATTCCTGTATTGGTAACATATAGGTTGATCCTCTGGTAAAAACTTCAAGTATAAACTGTTTAAAGTTTTGGAAATATAATGATGACTTAGACAATATTTCAAAGGAGGTTTTTAAGTTGCCGCTTAATAAACTAGAGCTACAAAATTTAAGACATCTGATTTATTCTCATGAAACCGCTGCCCAAAAACTAGAAGAATACGCGCAGCAATCTGTGGATCCACAGATAAAGCAAATGTTTCAACAATCAGCTCAATCAGCAAAAACAACTAAACAAAAATTAATGTCATTTTTACAGTAAAGGAGATGAAAGCATGCAGGAGAAAAATATGGTAAACGATATCCTGTCCATGACCAACAGCAGTTTGACGGGTTATGCTAATGTTATTGCCCAGTGTTCGGATCAAAATCTGAGGCAAACAATACAACAGATCAGAAATGCTGATGAACAGTTTCAATACGATCTTTATAAGGCTGCCGAACAAAAAGGTTTTTATAAAGCCGCTCAGCAGGCAACACCAGAGGAAATCCAGCAGGTTAACTCCCTTTTTCGCAATAACTTGTAAATAAAAAACTTTAATAATGCAAAAACATACTCATTTACCCCTGGTCTCGATTTTTAACCGGGGGTTTTGTTTTCTAACGGAGATGGTCCAATAAGGAAATTTATGGCACATCTATAGGTATAAGTAAAAAGCGTCTTTTATTTCAACGGTTATAATTTGTTTTGAATCTGTTTTTCAATGGAGTTTTTATTTCCACATTCCCTAAAACTTGATTTTATTAAGATAAGGGTTATTCTTATTCCTGATTTCCCCGAAAAGGTGGTTATGGGCAATGTCAATACCCTTGTTTGTACATTGATTAATGGAGTGCAGTAGCAAGCCTTCAAGTGTTTTCAAAGGTCTGGGACAACCCTGGTGGATATACTATCTAGCCGGATGTGATTTTGTGCTAAAGCTTATAACTAGGATGTAGGGGGCTATAACCTATAAGCAGGTGGCTCCATAATCAATCCTTTAAGTTGCCCATATGAAAAAAATTTATCATATAAATCTATCTCTTTTATTAAATAGGTTTTAAATAGCTCCCTAAGTTTGGGTGAATTTGACTCAATAAAAGCTGATGAAGCGAGGTGTATAAAGGTACCAATCCCACCAAGTATCCTGGTATATATATATTCGTCGGTAATAATTTCAGATTTATATGGACTATCCGAACCCGCAGGCGGTCTTTTAGGTAGCGGTATGCCATACGTCATCACTATTTTCTCTAGATCAGTAATTTCTTGTTCCAGTATCTTTATTCCCTGACCTAAAATTAGCTTGAAATCAGGGCTTGTGACAAAGTTATTAAAAATTTTTGTAGTTTCAATTATCTGATATCTTGATACTAGCTGGTTCCATAGGTGTGTTACTTCCGAAACATTTATTTCTCGTTGCAACTCATTTTTTGTATCGCCAATATCAGCAATTTTTTCTATTTGTTCCAAGATCTTCATGATACTGTTGCCTCCTTCTGTTTTGATGTATTAAGAATCTATGTATTACTATGTTATTGAAATAATACAATTATACATATAGAATGGAAAAAACATGGGAAAGTGCGTTGGTTCTTGCCAATGGTGTGAAGCAAGAGCGCAAAGGCTTGTCAGATTTTACTTAGAGTGCAAAAGGATATTCATTTTTTTATTTTCGTAGTGGATGTGCATGGTATGTTTATATTTTTTAGAGGAAATTAAGACCACGCAGAGAATAAATATTAGCAATCTATCATTTTTCATTTAGCGACATGAGGTAAATTCATGCTCGTTGTTAATTGTACAAGGAAGGTGATAAACTTTGCGATATACTCCGAAATCTGAGTTGGATCAACGGGTTGCTAAACTGCAAGAACTTTTAAAACAACAGGACATCGATGGAGTAGTAATTATACAAAACGTTGACCTGTTTTACTTTTCCGGGACTATCCAGCAATCCCACCTCTTTATACCTGCTGAGGGCAAGCCGTTACTATTAGTTAAAAATACTTATGAGCGGGCGCGTGAAGAGTCCGCCCTGGACAATATTGTTTATCTGGACAGCCTTAAGGATTTATTGCCAGCTCTTCAGTCATACGGCTTTAATGGCTATAGAACCCTGGGCCTTGAGCTGGATGTGCTGCCAGCCAATTTGTACCTGCGCTATCAGGAGCTCTTTAAACCGGCTAATATAGCTGATGCCAGCCATCTTATCCGCACAGTACGTATGATCAAGTCGGATTACGAGCTGGAAATACTCAGAGAAGTGAACAAAACGCAGTCTCAGATTTTTCCCTTTATTAGTGCTAATATTCGGGAGGGCATGTCTGAGCTGAAGCTGGCGGCGATGATTGATGCCTTTTACAGGGAGAAAGGCCACCCCGGTTTAATGAGAGTACGGGGCTTCAATACTGAACTGCATCAGCAGCATGTGGTATCCGGTAGCAATACCACCCCCAGCTATTTTTGGGGAGCGGTTGGCGGAAGAGGAGTCGGCCCGGCTTTTGCGCAGGGCGCCAGCGATAAGTTGATTGGCCGGGACGAGCCGGTGTTGGTGGACATAGGCTTTAATGTCGATGGGTATTCCTTGGACCAGACCAGGATTTTTTGCCTTGGCAAATTACCGGATCACCTGGCCCGGGCATACCAAGTTGCAATCGAAATCATCGAGCAGATAAAGCAGCTGGCTAAGCCGGGGGTGCCCTGTGGTAGGCTTCACGAGCTGGCGCAGCAAATAGCCGGTGCAAGTCCATTTGCCAAGCATTTTACAGGCTACCCAAATCCATTGACATTTTGCGGCCACGGCATTGGTCTTGAGCAGGACGAATTGCCGGTAATTGGGTATAAATTTAAAACGCCGCTGGAGCCCGGCATGGTCTTTGCGTTGGAGCCAAAATTCACCTTTCCGGACGGTGCCGTGGGGATCGAAAATACCTATCTGGTAACTCAAGACGGGCTGGAAACCTTGACTGTTTTTGATGAGGGAGTGCAGTATGTCTAAGCATTATTCAGGAATTTTGTTTTTTGCTAAGATTGTTGCAGTGAATGGGTGATTGACAGGCCTTGACGTATTAGGTAGAATAAATTAATGCTATAAAATATTAATACAGCCACGAAGGCTGAATACACTTCAAAAGGGGTGCATTCGCTTTGGTGGCTGTTTTTATTGTCTGAAAAAGGGAGGAGAGGCTACATATGCATATGGCTGACGCCTTAATTTCACCGGTTGTTGGTGGAGCTATGTGGGCGGTAACGGCTGGAGTTGCAGCTTATTCAGTTAAAAAAGTGCAAAATGACTTGGATGAACAAAAGATTCCTTTAATGGGGGTAATGGGGGCATTTGTCTTTGCTGCTCAAATGATCAACTTTTCCATTCCCGCTACCGGATCCAGCGGTCATTTAGGTGGAGGCTTGATACTTGCGATATTGCTGGGTCCCTATGCAGGCTTTCTGACTATGGCTTCTATCCTAACGATACAGGCGTTGTTTTTTGCGGATGGTGGCTTGCTGGCGCTGGGGTGCAATATTTTTAATCTCGGTTTTTATTCGTGCTTTATCGCTTATCCGCTAATTTATAAATTGATTATGCGCAAAGGATACTCCATGGGCCGTATCTTTACCGGGGCAATGTTAGCCGCAATCATAGGCCTTCAGCTTGGCGCATTCAGTGTAGTTCTCGAAACGCTTTTTTCGGGTAAGACGGAGCTGCCCTTTAGTACGTTTATTTTGTTAATGCAGCCCATTCATCTGGCCATAGGTGTGGTGGAAGGTCTTGTTACCGCTGCTGTCATTGGATTCGTTTGGCAGGCGCGCCCTGAAATCATTGAGAAAGCCGCACTGGGTGAGGTGTTGGGCCGCATTTCAATCAAAAAGGTCCTTGCCGGGCTGGCCATAGTTGCCATGATAACCGGTGGTATTTTCTCATGGTTTGCATCCGCGAATCCCGATGGACTGGAATGGTCCATGTTTAATACTTCAGGAAAAGAGGAACTTGAAGCCCCGGGGGGGATTCATCAAACACTGACCGCTATTCAGGAAAAGATGGCCTTTTTGCCTGATTATAGCTTTAAAAATCAGCAGGAAACAAATACTAATGCTGTGGAGACTAAAGGAACCTGGCCTGCCGTGGATGCCGGTACCAGCGTTTCTGGATTGGTTGGCGGTGTAATGACCTTGATGTTAGCTGGAATGACAGGTTTTTGTATTTATATGATTAAGAGAAGGCACAAAATCAGCGATGTTTAGGGGATACGAGGCGGGACTTTAAGCCCCGCCATTTTATTATTCAATAAATATTATGTCAGGGTATTTTCAGGACAGGATTGATAATTTTTATGTCAAACATGATGACATCATTATATAATATCAGGATCCTTGATGAACTTGCGGAGAAAAGGACAGTTATTCATAATATACACCCGTTGATGAAGGTATTAACAACATGTCTTTATTTAATCGTCATAGTATCTTTTAACAAGTACGAATTAAGCGGGTTGCTGCCTCTTGTATTTTATCCTATTATCGTCATAGCACTGGCGGATCTTCCCCTGGTTCCACTTCTCAAAAGGATGCTTATAGTTTTACCATTGATTATTGGGATAGGGTTATTTAACCCGTTGTTTGATCGCAGCCCAATGGTTGTACTGCCCTGGATTCAGCTTTCAGGAGGCTGGATATCGTTTTTAGCCATCCTCCTGAAAGGTGTTTTAACGATACTGGCAGCCCTGGTCCTGATCGCTACCACGGGAATGACAAGGATTGCGGCGGTGCTTGGTATGCTGAGGGTGCCCAGGATATTTATATTACAGCTTCTTCTAACCTACAGGTATATCTCTGTGCTAATTGAGGAAGTTGGCCGCACGGTACGAGCGTATGCACTGCGTTCCCGGCGTGAAAAAGGCGTCAGCTTTAGTGATTGGGGTTCGTTAACAGGACATTTGCTGCTCAGAACAATGGAAAGAGCCCAGCGTGTTTATCATTCCATGTGCTGCAGGGGATTTGCAGGCGAGTATCATGCCGGTAATACATCAAAAATCAGGATTGAAGATATTTTGTATTTTACCGGGTGGGGCTTATACTTTGTGCTGGTACGATTTTTCAATATTCCGACTGCGATAGGTTCATTAATTACAGGAGTGGTAAAATGAGTCACCATATTATCCAGGTAAACAATTTAAAATATTCGTATCCGGGTGGGCGACAGGCGCTAAATGGCGTTAACTTCCAAATATTGCATGGCGAGTCTGTGGGTATCGTAGGTGCTAATGGTGCCGGCAAGTCGACATTGTTGATGCACCTGGTCGGTGTTTTATTCCCGGATGAAGGAGAAATTGCGGTTGGCGAAGTACCGGTCATCAAGAAAACATTACCGCTGATACGGCAAAGTGTGGGGATGGTATTTCAGGATCCGGATGACCAGTTGTTTATGACCACTGTTTATGATGATGTAGCCTTTGGGCCGCGTAACTATAAATTACCTGAGGAAGAAGTTGAAAAGAGGGTAAGGAGTGCACTTGAGACGGTAGGAATTCTCCACTTGATGGACAGGTTATCCTATAAGCTTTCAGGTGGAGAAAAGCGTGCAGCAGCTATTGCCACAGTTTTAGCTATGAAACCTGATATTCTTGTGATGGATGAACCCTCATCCTCCCTGGACCCAAAATCAAGACGGCGGTTGATATCGCTGCTTCGGTGCTTTACTCATACAAAAATCATAGCATCTCATGATTTGGACATGGTTCTGGAGCTTTGCGAAAGGACAATTATAATACAGGATGGGAAGGTAATCATCGATGGGCCGACAGGAGAAATTCTAGCTAATGAGGAATTGATGGAAAAGTGCGGGTTAGAAATGCCCCTCTGTTTACAGGGTTGTCCGGTCTGTGGAACAAAAAAAGCAAAATAAGCTTTGCAACAGGTTCCTTCAAACCAGTGCCCACGCCATAAGCGTGGGTTTTTTTGTGCGTAGCATATATCGAGATGAGCAAGTGTTCTTTTTCCCATTCTAGGTTTACTAAGGTGTTGCCATGAACATCCCGTATTGCATAAGAAACACCACCTTGGCAAATAATACCCAATAAAGTTACTCCAAAGCAAGGATGGGAAAATGCTCAAATTCATTAAGCCACGCAGAGCCGGTATGATGAGCCGGGGTAAAAGCCAAAGTCGGGACGAGCGCCCAACCAATAAACCTGATCAAACTGTCACATCCGGCGGATCCTCTAAAAAACAAGTTTTAACCCCGGACCTGGAAACCAACCTCCGGGAGATAAAATCCATTTTAAATAATTGCAGTGATGTGGTTTACCGGGAATTCGTTTTTGCCCAGAATGAACAGCTCAAATTGGCCCTGATCTATACTGACGGCCTAGTGGACAATGCCCAGGTCAGCGATCAGATCATGCGAGCGCTGGCTTTGGAAGTACCGATGTCCGTGCCCGGTCAGCAGATCACCAAAGCTCGGGCCCTGGAATTTATCAGGGAGCGGGGCCTGTGCATTCACCAGATCAATGAAAGCGCACAACTTGAGGATATTATCCGTTCTATCTTATCGGGTGATACCGTATTGCTTGTGGACGGGCACGCCACCGCCATCATAAACAAGGCCAGAGGCTGGGAAATGCGCAGCATTACCGAACCGGAAGCGGAAACTACGGTGCGGGGACCGCGGGAAGCTTTCGTGGAGTCCTTGCGGGTCAATACAGCGCTCATCCGGCGTAAAATAAAAAGCCCCAATTTGAAAGTTGAAGCCTTGCGGCTGGGCGAGGTTACCGACACTGACATCGCTATTATATATATCAAGGGCATCGTCAACGAAAAGCTGGTGGCGGAAGTAAAGAGCCGGCTGGAACGAATCGAAATTGACGGCATTCTGGAAAGCGGTTACATTGAGGAACTAATTGAGGATAGCCCTTGGAGCTTTTTCCCTACCATTAACCATTCGGAAAGACCGGACCGAGTGGCGGCAATGCTGCTGGAAGGGCGGGTAGCCATTCTGGTGGACGGGACCCCTTTTGTCCTCAGCGTGCCCACCCTGTTTGTGGAGTTTCTCCAAGCCACTGAGGATTATTACCATCGCTTTTTATTCTCCTCGGCAATTAGGCTGCTCCGGTTTCTGGCCATGATTATTACACTGACTCTGCCCGGGCTGTATATTGCGGTACTCGCCTTTCACCATGAGCTGCTCCCCACCGCCCTCTTGCTGAGTATCGCTGCCCAGCATGAATCGGTCCCGTACCCGGTCATTATCGAGGTGCTGCTTATGGAAGTAACGTTTGAAATTTTGCGGGAAGCCGGGATCCGCCTGCCGCGTCCCATCGGTCAGGCAGTGAGCATTGTGGGGGCCCTGGTTATCGGGGAGGCTGCCGTGCGGGCGGGTTTAGTGGCGGCTGCCACTGTCATTGTAGTGGCCGGTACCGGCATTGCGTCCTTTGTGATAGCATACAACCTCAGTGCTTCTTTGCGCTTATTGAGGTTTCTTATTATGTTTTTGTCGGCCTTCCTGGGCCTTTTCGGGCTGATCAGCGGGCTGGCGGTTATAGGGATCCACCTGTGCACGCTGCGTTCCTTTGGGGTTCCTTACCTGTCTCCGTTGGTTCCCATCACCGGCGTTAACCTGACCGATACGCTAATCCGGGCGCCCTGGTGGGCCATGTTTTACCGTCCCCGGCTGATCGCCAGACAGAACCAAAAGCGGCTGGCACAAGGGCTGAAGCCGTCCCCGCCGCCATCCCGGCGGAAAGGTTAAGAGGTGAGCGCTATGCTCGAACATGGCAAAATTGATGGTAAACAGGCTATATTTTTGATGCTCAGCGTGGTTCTGCCCACGGCTATCCTCACCATTCCCGCCGGTATTGTTAGAACTGCCCGGCAGGACGCCTGGCTGTCGGTCATGGCGGCTACTTTGGCGGTGCTATTAATTGCCTGGCTGGTGGTAAGCTTGAGCCTCCGCTTCCCGGGTAAGACTCTGTGCGAATATGCGGAAGAAATTTTAGGTAAAACGCTGGGAAAAATCGTTTGCTTACTTTATATATGGCTATTTTTTTTGTATGCAGGTTCCGGAGCAGTCAGACAGTTTAGCTTCTTTCTGGTTACGGCCATGATGCCCGAAACCCCGATAGAGGTTTTTTCTATCACGGTGGTTGCCGTGGCAGCCTACGCGGTCCGTAACGGTTTGGAGGTTCTATGCCGTTTCAACCAGTTGTTCTTACCTGTCACGGGATTGCTGGCCATTGTTTTCTTTCTGTCCACCATAGAAATGAAACCGGCCAGGTTACTGCCGGTTTTTGATGCCGGTTTGCTGCCTATTGTTAAGGGAACCGTCATGCCTACCATGCTGATGGGGGAGATTGTACTCTTGGCCATGATTATTCCTTACCTCAACAAGCCGGAGGAAGCCCAACGGATCGCCATACTATCTGCGTTGTTCAACGGATTTGTTTTAACGGCAAGCACACTGGAGGCATTATTAATTTTTGGCCCCGATCTGGCGGCCCACTGGATTTTTCCTACTTTTAACGCAGTTCGGGTGATCTCTATTGCCAATTTTCTTGAACGGCTGGAATCTGTTATTGTAGCGTTTTGGGTACTTGGAGGTTTTGTCAAAGTTGGGGTGTTTTATTATGTCGCCGTTCTAGGCAGCGCACAGTGTCTTAACCTCAAGGATTACCGCCCCTTGGTGCTGCCGGTAGGGGTGATCCTGGTGAGTTTTTCCTCTTTTATGCATGGAGAAAATATCGTAGACATGATATATTATATTTCCCAAATTCAAGTGCCGTTTATGCTGATCGTCTTTGAAGTGGGGATTCCGCTGCTTTTGCTGATCATCGCCCTGGTCAGGGGAAAGGGAGGGCAAAGTAGTTGAGAAAGAAGATCGCCATCCTGTTGCTGCTGTTTTTTTTGTCGGGTCTCCTGGGAGGCTGTTGGAGCCGCAGCGAAATAGGTGAGGAAGCCATTATTCTGGGCACGGGGGTTGATTTGACGGAAGACGGATTGATCCGGCTGAGCGTGCAGATAGCCAGCCCCGGTGCTTTTAGTGCCGGTGGAGACACAAGCGGTGGGGGTAAGGAACCTCCGGCCTGGGTGGTCTGGGCAGAGGGTGAAACCATTGAGGATGCCGAAAGATATCTGGCTATGAAAGTCCCCCGCAGGATCTACTGGGATCATAGCATTATTTTGGTAATTGGGGAAAGAATGGCCAAAAGAGGAACCGAGATGGTCAGCAATTTCTTCCTCCGCACCGGGGAACCCAGGGAAAACATGTGGTTGATGGTGGCAAGGGGAGAGGCCAGGGATATTCTGCAAGCCCAACCCATGCTTGCTAAGACCTCAGCCCAGGCTACTGGCTTTTTAACCAGGATGAAAACCGGTTATATCGTGCAGATCTGGGAATATGCCGAAATGCGTGCCAGTAAAGGGGTGCAGCCGGTGGTTACTGGAGTGGAGGTGCAAGATTTTGGGGAGGGGCGCGGGCCAGGACAGGGGGAAAATTCTACGGTCCAGAAAAAAGTTGAGCTCTCCGGTGTAGCCGTATTAAAAGTGGATAAGCTGATTGGGTGGCTGGACGCGCACGAAACAAGGGGTTTGCTCTGGTTGAAAGGTGAGGCCAAGGAGGGCGCGGTTATTGTGCCTAGTCCGGGAGAACCTGGGAAAGAGGTTTCCATTAAGATCAGGCGGAGCCATACCAAAATTGTGCCGGAATATGACGGGGAGAATCTCTGGTTTAATGTTAACATCTATGTGGAAGGGGACATGGTGGAACAGCAAAGCCGCGTAGATTTAGCTAAACCCGAGCAGATCAAAGCACTGGAAACAGCTATGAGCGAAGAAATCAAAGCGAGAACCACCGCTACCCTGGAGAAGGCCCAGACTGAGTATGGATTAGATATCTTTGGCTTTGGCAACGCTTTCCACCGGAAGTACAGAAAAGAATGGCGAGAAATGCAAAACCATTGGGATGAGGAATTCTCCCGGGCCGGTGTTAATATTGCCGTAGAAGCCCACGTGCGTGGGATCGGCCTGTTAAGCATGCCGGCCGGCTCGCCGGAAAAATAAATCATCATTGCGGGAGAGGCAAAGGGGAGAGTTATTTGCTGGAACATGGTAAAATCGACAGCAAGCAGGCTATCTTATTAATGATAAGCATGATTTTGCCTACGGCCATCCTCATTGTTCCCGCCATTACCTTGAAGTACGCCAAACAGGATGCCTGGCTATCGCTCATTCTGGCTACCTTGGTAGGATTGCTGATCGCCTGGCTGGTAGTGAGTTTGAGCCTTCGTTTCCCGGGGAAAACCATTATTGAATACACGGAGGAAATTTTAGGAAGGGTATTGGGGAAAATCGTTGGTTTTCTGTACATATACACGTTTATGCGGATAGGCTCCGGAGTGTGCAGGGAGTTTGGTTTCTTTCTGGTTACGGCCATGATGCCCGAAACCCCGATGATAGTTTTTATCATTATAGCAATTGTTATATCGGCCTATGCGGTCCGCAACGGCCTGGAGGTTTTATGCCGTTTTAACCAATTATTCATACCTGTTACGGGATTATTGGTTATTGCTTTTCTTTTATCCACTACGAATATGAAGTTGACCAGGTTGCTGCCGGTTTTTGACACCGGCTTGCTTTCGATTGCTCAAGGGGCTGTTTCGCCCATCGCGTGGCTGGGGGAAATATTAACTTTGGCCATGATTATTCCTTACCTAACCAAGCCCAAGGAAGCCTACCGGGTGGCTGTTATCTCTGTCCTGTTAAGTGGTTTTATTTTAATGATCAACACAATGGAATCATTGCTTATATTTGGCCCCGACCTGGCGAACCACTGGCTTTATCCCACTTACAATGCGGTCAGGGTGGTTTCCATTGCCAATTTTTTGGAACGACTGGACGCAGTTATACTAATGGTATGGATACTTGGAGGTTTTATAAAGATAGGAGTGTTTTATTATGCATTTGTGTTAGGCAGTGCCCAGTGGATGGGGTTAAAGGATTACCGTCCTCTGGTGCTGCCGGCGGGGTTGATCATGGGAGCTTCATCTTATTTTCTTTTTGGCATTAATATAGTAGAATATTATTCCCATTTACCCTATCACCTGATTCTCCCTGAAGTGGTGATTCCGCTGCTGTTGTTAATTGTTGCTCTGGCAAAGGGGAAGGGGAAAAAAAGTGAGGATGAGGCAACTTGATCGTTTTGTTAATCATAGCTTTCATTGGAATTATTTTATTTGAAGTGCCCGGGCTAATCAAGCAGAAAATGTGGCGAGATTTGGTTGCTTTTTCCATTTACCTATTTATAGGTATGGCCCTAAGCATCCCGCAAGTGCTGGGTATTATACTGCCCAACCCAAGCAAAGCCATAGAGGTCATTATTAAGCCCGTATCTGAGTTATTAAAGTAAAGTGTATATAAAACCCTGATAGGGGGGCTGCATTAGATGTCGAGTCAGGCTTATGTGTATAGCTTAACTGAGCTAGACAGGTCGAGCTTGGCCAGCGTGGGGGGAAAAGGAGCAAATCTGGGCGAACTATGCCGTGTTCCCGGGATTGCGGTGCCGGCAGGTTTTTGTGTCGCTACTAGTGCTTACAGAGATTTTGTGAATACCAGCCAGGAGTTTGCCGCCTTGCTGGAAACACTGGCATCGATTGGTGTCGAAGCACTGGAAGAGCTTAGGGCAGTGGGACAGCGGATGCGGATCCACCTGGAAAACCTGGACATTCCCGACCCCATCCGGCAGGAAATTATCTCGACCTGGCGGGAGGCCGGCAGTCAATATTCCTATGCCATTCGCTCCAGCGCTACGGCGGAGGACCTTCCGGGGGCATCTTTTGCCGGGCAGCAGGACACCTTCTTGAATATTGAGGGTGAGCAGAATATTCTTGACTGTGTGCGGAAGTGCTGGGCATCTCTGTTCACCGACCGGGCCATTGCTTATCGCCAAAAGAACGGCTTCCGCCATGATCAAGTATTACTAGCTGTTGTGGTGCAGCGGATGGTCTTTCCCGAAGTGTCGGGGATCATGTTTACTGCTGATCCCGTGACCGGCAATCGAAAAATAGTTTCCATTGATGCCAGTTTCGGCCTGGGAGAAGCGTTGGTGTCAGGTATAGTCAGCGCTGATCTCTACCAGGTAAAATCGGATAAATTAATCATAAAGCAAATCGCCACGAAAGAGATCGCTATTAATGCCCGGCCTGAGGGCGGGACAGCACGGGTGAAACTTCCTGTCAAGAGGCAGACTGCCCCAGCTTTATCGGACGAGCAAGCCGTCAGGCTGGCCCGGATGGGGCGGAGCATCGAAGCACACTTCGGTTCCCCCCAGGATATCGAGTGGTGCCTCGCCGGCGACGAAATATTTATTGTGCAGAGCCGGCCCGTAACTACTCTTTATCCCCTCCCCGCAGCTGCTGGTGATAAACTCCACCTTTTCGTATCCATCGGTCACGTGCAAATGATGACTGAGGCCATGAAGCCCCTGGGGATATCGGTACTCAGGTCGCTTGTTCCTTTTGGCCAAAATGCGCCGGGGGCAGAGAGCGATTTGCTGCAAGAAGCCGGTGGAAGATTGTATCTCGATATCACCCGGCTGCTTGAGTATCCACAGTTAAGGAAGCACCTGCCCGGACTGCTGCTTAATGTCGATGAGTTGATAGGCCGGGCGGTGCATGAATTCACCGGGCGAGAAGATTTCCAGGCCGCGATGCAGCCCGGCAAAAAGCTGGATTTTGTTTTGGTAAAAAAAGCTCTTCCCATGGTCTTAGCCGTGATTGGAACTATCTTGTACCGTGACAATTACCAGGCTATCGATAATATCAACCAGTTTATCTCGGAAATAGTGGAAAAAAACAAGAACAAGATGCAGGCAGTTCCAGGCGCGGACAAAATCGCGCTGATTCAGGAAATGCTGCCCACCTTAATACCGGCGTTTGCTTCGCGGGCAGCTCAATATATGGGGCCCGCGATTATAACTTACAAGCTCATTGAGCGCCTGTCCCAAAAGTGGCTTGGTGACGCTGACGAATTGGGCGGCATCAGTAAATCTCCCCCTGGTAATGTTACCACTAAAATGGGGTTGGCGCTTGGAGATGTGGCCGATGCAGTGCGCAATCACCCGGCGGTTATTAAATACCTAAAACAGGCGGTTGATGTAACATTTTGGGAGGACTTGAAGGCGGTTCCCGGCGGGGATAATGTGCTGCCTGTTTTTTTAAAATTCTTTGAACGCTATGGGATGCGGGGTACGGGCGAAATTGACATAACCCGCCCGCGCTGGCGTGAGGTTCCGACCCAGTTGGTTCCCGCCATTTTGGGTCACATTAAGGGTGTTAAGCCTGGGCAACACCGCCGTGATTTTCTTACCGGCAAAAATCAAGCTGAACAAGCTGCTGAAAAGCTGCTGGGGCGCCTGCATCAAACGCCCTTGGGGCTCGTGAAGGCTAAGTGTATGCAGCGGCTGATTGATGTGCACCGCTCACTGATCGGGATCAGGGAACATCCCAAATATTTTATTGTGCAACATTTGGATATGTTTAAACAAGCTATTTTGCAAGAGGCCGGTAGACTGACCGCGGCCGGCATCCTTAAGCATCCGGAAGAAGTGTATTGGCTGACATTGCCTGAAATCAAAGCAGTGATAGAAACGCAGCGATTAGACCGCAATGTAATTACCAAGCGCCAGGAAAAATACCGGCAGGATAAGCAACTTACTCCTCCACGGGTTATGACCAGTGAGGGGGAAATCATCATCGCCCAACTGCTAGCTCATGTTCCGCCGGGCGCTCTTCCCGGAAGCCCGGTGTCGGCGGGTATCGTCGAGGGCCGGGCCCGGGTTGTCCTGAATTTGAATGAAGCTATAATGGAACAGGGTGATATCCTGGTGGCGCCTTTCACCGATCCGGCCTGGACCCCGTTATTCCTCCTGGCGTCCGGTTTGGTGACTGAAGTCGGTGGCCTGATGACCCACGGTGCGGTGGTAGCACGGGAATATGGCATTCCGGCAGTGGTAGGCGTGGAAAACGCCACCCGCATTATTCAAGACGGACAAAAGATCCGTGTTAACGGTACCCGGGGGTTCGTTGAAATTCTGAAGTAGGTGTTAAATATCCTTCACCTGATCAGGATGCATTTAGCTTTTTTATCAGCATTGGGATACCAAACGTACCAAGCAGTACCATAACGGTGGCAGTTAACATAATATCAACTCCTTTAAGCATTTAAAATTTTACCAAGAGCATGTCGTTATTTATTGTGGGCAGTTAAAAGGCTTGGCCATATTTAGAAAATAATGAATTTACAGAAAATTAAACCTATTATTTAATTAGACATTTTTTATTGTGATTTGTTCCACGTATTACAAAAATATTTAATTAAATTTTTAAAAACTGAACCGATATTAACGTCAAGGTTTTTTATATTACTTATATTTATATTTTTGTTTTTAATCAAGCCTTACGAAGCAAGATAGAAAATACTTTCTAGTCGATTCATTATTTCAAATTATGAATGGCATTCTAATGCTTGACATAGCAAATAAGACAAGATAAAATCAAGGACATAAAATGAACTACTATTCATTATATGGAGAGATAGATTTGCTATATCAACGAAAAGAAATGCATTTAAATAATGCACTTTCATTTTGGAGTAACTTTGTAAATGAAGAACGTGTTTTGTTTTATAATCCCCTGGAACGGGAGCTTATTATGGGGGCCAAACGCCTAAAAGCCTTTCAAGCAGGGGAAAGTTATCTGCAATTTCCTTATATCTTTTCTACGAGAACCTTCTTCCCTACAGTCAAAGAGCAAAAATGGGCCGGATTGGGCAATGAATCAATCTCTTTTGCCTACTATCTAGTTGAAAAGGACGGGAATCAAACGCTTTACTACTATAAAGATTGCCTCGATATTCAGGATAGAGAACTCGAATCCCATAGGCACGTTTTCGAAATGCTTGCTGACGATTACGAAGAGTGGCAGGAGTTATTTAATAATGTGCAACAAGAAATATTATTGGGAAAGGTGAAAAAAGTTGTAATTTCCCGGGAAGTAAAAATTGCATGTGATACAGTCGTTTCCGTAGAAAGCGTGCTAAATAATTTGTTAGAAAAAAACCCTAACTGTTTTGTTTTTGCTTATTGCAAAAAGGGTAAAACTTTTCTTGGTGCCACTCCGGAGATTCTAGTTCGAAAAGAAAAAGAACAGATCATCAGCCATGCTTTAGCCGGAACTATTGCACGAAGCGAACAAACACAAGATGAAAACCAAAAAACGCTGCTGCTGAATGATCCGAAAAATCGCCATGAGCATCAAGTAGTGCTGGATTACATAGCTAATGTGATGAAAACGTATAGTGATGAAGTAGTCGTTGGGGAGACGACTACCTTGACGCTTAAAAATTTGCATCATCTGCAGACATGCATCAAAGCTAAGGCAAACGCAAACAGTCCTTTACCGGACTGGGTAGCGCGGTTGCACCCGACGCCTGCTTTGGGCGGATATCCGGTGCGGGATGCCTTAGAAATAATTGCCCGTTTTGAAAAACATGAGCGGGGCTTGTATGCAGCGCCTATTGGGATGATCAATGAGCATGGGGATGGTGTATTTGTGGCCGGGATACGCTCGGCGCTAATTGATAAGAATATGGTTTATGCCTATGCAGGTTGTGGTATCGTAGAAAAATCAGCTTGTGCTGAAGAATACTTAGAGTCTAATAATAAGATGAAGTCGATCCTAGAGAGCTTATAATCGAAGGTGAAATGCGTGACTAATTATATTGCCGCGTTAGTCGATGAGTTATACCAGTTGGGTGTGCGTGAAGTCGTGATCAGTCCGGGGTCTCGCTCAACCCCTTTATCGATATTATTTTGCGAACACGAATTCGAGGTGTTTGTAAATATAGACGAACGATCGGCAGGCTTTTTCGCGTTAGGCATTGCGAAAGAAAAAGAACGGCCGGTTGCGTTAGTCTGTACTTCGGGCTCTGCCGCGGTGCATTATTTTCCGGCAATTGTTGAGGCCACTTACTCAAGGGTGCCCTTAATTATCTTAACAGCGGATCGCCCCCATGAATTGCGTCAAGTCGGCGCTCCGCAAACCATTGATCAAATTAAAATTTACCATGAGTACGCTAAATACTATGAGGAATTGGCCCTGCCTGAAGAAACAGAAAGCATGTACCGGTATGTTCGCACGGTGGCGCAAAAAGCTTATGTTAGCTCACTGTCCGGAGCATATGGCGTAGCGCATATTAATGTACCCTTGCGTGAGCCCTTATTGCCTGATTTAAATAAAGTGGATTTTAGCCTGGGCCGTTTAAAATATCCATTCCAATGGGTGAAAAACGAGAGCCGGCTTGCAATGAATGGCGTGGATAGCGCAGCTTTCCAGGACAAAAAGGGGATCATCATTTGTGGCGGTGATGCCTACGCAGATTATCACCAGGAAGTTTTGGCTTTGGCGGAACGCTTAAAGGCGCCTGTATTAGCAGACCCTATTTCTAATTTTCGCAGCTACGATCATGGCCAGATCATTGACAGTTATGATGCCTTTCTTAAAAATGAGGACCTAAAAGAAGAGCTGAAGCCGGAATTCATTATTCATTTTGGGCAAATTCCAGTATCGAAGCGTTTGCAGCAGTTTATCGCTATGCACCAGGATGCCTTATATTATCAAGTGGACGAGACTTTTCAGTACCGTAACCCATCCTTATCCATTAACAGGTTTGTTGTTGCCCAACCTGGTGTTTTTGCCGGGTCCATTGGTGTCCAAAATACCAGCGGTGCCTACTTAAGCCGGTGGCAGCATTACCAAAAAGCCATGCGCCAGCGGCTGAATCTGGCTAGAAATGAAGCTTCTTTATTTGAGGGAAAACTCGTGCAAAGGTTACAGGATATGCTGCCCGATGGTTGCCGGTTAGTCGTTGCCAATAGTATGGCGATACGTGATGTTGATTATTTCTGGGAAACGCGCCGGCAAAATATTAAGCTATTATGCAACCGTGGCGCTAATGGCATAGATGGGGTAGTCTCCACTGCTTTAGGTATTTCTTCCTGTCAGCAGCCAACGGTATTATTAACCGGTGACTTAGCTTTTTACCATGATTTAAATGGCCTGCTGGTCGGTAAAACCCATCATCTGAATTTGATTATTGTTGTATTGAATAATAATGGGGGAGCTATTTTTAAGTATTTACCGCAAAGTCAGAGTAAACATTTCGAATACTTGTTTATGACTCCCCACGGCATAAATTTTGCCGGGCTGCAAGCTTTATATGATGTAACTTATTTTGAACCTGCGGATTATACTGCCTTAGAATATGATTTCCAGACTGCCCTGACATTGGGAGGGATTAAGGTGGTGAATGTTCATATCGATGCCAAACTAAGTAAAGATTTACACGATTATTATACGTGCTCGGGAGAAAAGACGCATGTTCATCACAATTGATAACATTAGATATGCTGTGGTTACCAGGGGTACCGGTAAGCCCGTGATTTGTTTGCATGGTTTCGCTGAAAACATAAGTACCTGGGAATTCGTTCAGTTGGAGCACTGCCAAATGGTTTTGGTTGATTTGATCGGGCATGGTGATAGTGATAAGCCGGAGGTTCTTGAATCCTATCGTTTACCTGTGCTCCTTCGGCAGTTAAATAAACTAATTCAATATTTAGGCCACCCAAAGTATGCGTTAATGGGTTACTCGATGGGTGGCCGTCTTGCCTTAGCCTATGCCCTGGCTTATTCCCAGGAAGTCACCCGGTTGATTCTGGAAAGTTCATCATACGGCGAGTGTGATGCACTAAATAAAGCCAAGCGTCGCGAAAATGATGTTTGGCTGGCCAGCGCGATCCGGGAAAATGGGATAGAGTGGTTTAGCCGCTACTGGTCCGGACTGGAGCTGTTTGCTTCGCAAAGCCGGTTACCCCAGGCCATTCGCAACAAAATTAGCGAGCGGCGCTTGCTAAATTCACCACATGCCCTAGCCAATACCTTACTTGGCAGCGGGCAAGGGATATACCCGTGCTTAAAACGGCAAATTACATATTTATCCATGCCGGTTCTCTATATCAACGGCGAGTATGATGACAAGTACCGAAATATAGGTGAGGAGTTTGAACAATTGAACCCCGGTATAAGGAGGGAAATTATCCGGGACGTTGGACACAATACCCATATTGAAAATCCCCGGCTGTTTAACGAGGTAGTTAATAGCTGGCTAAGTAATTAAATCTATATAAATGGAGGGTTTAGACAATGAATTTTCCCTGGGAAAAAGCAAACTTTAATTATGAAGATATTCTTTATGAGACTTATGCCGGGATAGCCAAGATAACAATCAACCGGCCGGAAGTCCGTAATGCCTTCCGGCCGAAAACCGTTATGGAAATGATTGATGCTTTTACTAGAGCTCGTGAAGATAATCAAATAGGCGTGATTATTTTAACGGGTGCCAATCATGGCCGGGGTCAGGATGAAGAAGCCTTTTGTTCCGGCGGAGACCAAAGGGTGCGGGGAAATGGGGGTTACGTGGGAGACGATCAAATTCCCCGGCTTAATGTTTTAGACCTGCAGCATTTGATTCGCATTATCCCCAAACCTGTCATTGCAATGGTTAATGGCTTTGCTATTGGGGGTGGGCATGTGCTACATGTTGTTTGTGATTTAACTATTGCCTCAGAAAATGCTAAATTCGGCCAGACCGGGCCTAAAGTTGGTTCTTTTGACGCGGGTTATGGCGCCGGTTATTTAGCTCGTATTATCGGGCATAAAAAAGCACGGGAGATTTGGTACCTGTGTCGTCAATATTCAGCCAAGGAAGCGTTGGAGATGGGCTTGGTTAACACAGTGGTTCCCTTTGAACAACTGGAGGAAGAAACGGTCAAATGGGCTAAAGAAATCTTACAACATTCCCCGACAGCCCTGCGTTTCCTTAAAGCCTCATTTAATGCCGATACCGATGGTTTAGCCGGTCTGCAGCAATTAGCCGGGGACGCTACTCTGCTATTTTACACCACCGATGAAGGTAAAGAGGGCAGGGACGCCTTTATAGAGAAGCGTAATCCTGATTTTCAAAAGTTCCCCAAGTTTCCTTGATTAAGGCAGGTTGTTAAGTAGGTGAACATCCGTGAACTGGCTTAAAGCTCAAGCTTTGCAAAAGCCTAATAAGAAGTTTATCAATAAACTGACCTTTAAAGAAATAGATGCACGGGTAACTGAACTGGCCGGAAGATTATATCCTTTTGTAAAAGACCAGCATAGGGTGGCCCTTTACGCTCATAACTCCGTGGAAATGGTTTTATTCTTCCTAGCCTTACAAGCCCTGCAAATAGAAGTGCTGCTGCTGAATGACCGATTAACAGGTGAGGAGATAGCTAAAAAGTTAAAAGCGTTAAATATCCGGGTTGCTTTTTCACAAGACGGCACTTTTATTCCATTTAGCGAGGTATTCCAAAGTGACTGCAGGAAAAATGTTCAGTTAGCTGCTGCGTTTAATCCGGAACAAATTGCGGTAATTATGGATACCAGTGCCACCAGCGGTGAATTTAAGTCGGTCCCGCTGCGGTGGAAGCAGTTTCATGCGCATGTACAAGCCTCCCAAAAAAGTCTGGGCATGACGGAAGAGGATAACTGGCTGCTGGTACTGCCCATGTACCATATCAGTGGCTTATCGATACTGCTGCGTAGCTTGTACAATGGTACAAGCATTACTTTGATGGAAAAATTCAACGAAGAGCATACCCTGCAATTGATTGCGGATGGGTCAATAAATATGCTATCGGTCGTACCCACCATGTTAAATAGAATCGTTGACCGGATTAATGAGCATCATTTAAGGGTTGTACTGGTGGGTGGTGAGTTTATTCCCAAACCTTTGGTGAAAAATTGCTTGACCAAAAAGATCCCTATTTACAAAACCTACGGTATGACAGAGACCACCAGTCAATCCACTACGTTTTGTGTATTAGATAATCCTAAAAAGCTTGATTCTGTAGGCTTGCCCTTGCCGGGGGTAACGGTCCGTATTAATAAACCTGATACAGCCGGAATCGGCGAGGTAATAATCCAAAGTCCCATGCTCATGGACGGGTATCTTGGGCAAGCACCGGTAGCTGGTTTTTTTAATACTCAGGATATTGGCTATTTTGATGAGGATGGTTATTTGTATATTCTTGACCGGCGCAAAAACATCATTATTTCCGGGGGCGAAAATATTTACCCCCAGGAAATAGAAAATGTTCTGTATGCTCACCCGGCCATCGCAGAGTGTGCCATCGTGGGGATGAAAGATGAAAAATGGGGACAGGTGCCTGTGTTATTTGTTGTTTCCTCATTGGATAATCATAGTATAATAAGTTATCTGGCAGAAAAAATAGCTAAATATAAATTGCCTAAGAAAATTATTCATTTAGCCGAACTGCCCAAAAACTCAACAGGAAAAATAATAAAAAAGAATCTGGTTGAACAATATGTGGGTTAAGAGCATTAAACTATTCCATTTGAGGATGCCTTTAAAATTCACCTTTAAAACCTCTCAAACCAGCCTTAATCAGCGAGAGAGCCTTATAATTAAGGTAACGGATGAGTTGGGGAATGCCGGGTATGGTGAAGTTGTGGCCTTTAATGAGCCGTTTTATACTAAGGAAACGCTGCCGGCTTCCAAGCAGGTACTGATCAATCGCTTGCTTCCCCGACTGCTTCAGCAAGAAGTTAAACAGCCCTTTGAAGTCCATCAATGGATGGATTTAACGCATCCGATGGCAACAGCCGGCTTGGAAAATGCTGTTATAGATTTGTATGCCAGGCGTCAACGGCAGTCCATTATGAACGTAGTATTTCATGAAGAGACCTGTAATGAAATTTACGCAGGTATCGTGCTGGGAGATTTAGATAACCAAAGCTTGTTAACGCAAATTGAAGCATATGTAAATGAGGGGTATATCCGTTTTAAAATTAAAATCAAACCGGAAGACGGTTATGCCAAGTTAAAGCTGATTCGGGAAAACTATCCGGATCTTATGTTATTAGCTGACGCCAATAACAGTTTCACACTGAAACAGGTCCAAGCGCTGCAAAACATTGATGAGTTAGGCTTGTTGTGTCTTGAAGAACCTTTTACTTCCGGGGATTTATCAGCCTATCAAAAACTTCAAGCACAAATTAAAACTCCCATATGTATGGATGAAAGTATTCAAACAATGGAAGATTTAAGGGCTGCCATTGAGTTAAAGGCTTGCCAAGCGGTCAATATTAAAGCCGGCCGGGTAGGCGGTATTTATTATGTGAAACAAATGATTGATTTATGCCGCCGACATAACATCCATTATTGGATAGGGAGCATGTTGGAAAGCGGTATTTCCAAAATACTGCATGTCCACTTGGCCAGCTTAAAAGATAACTATATTCCCGGCGACTTATCTCCCTCCCGGCGCTACTTTGCCAGAGACATCATTCAGCCTGAAATTACAGCTCGGCACGGCCTCATCCAAGTGCCCAAAGGACCTGGTTTAGGGGTAGAAATAGATGAAGAGGCCTTGAAATATTTTGCCATTGATCATTCCATAATTGACGGAGGTACTCGGTTTGGAGCCAAACATGAATTTGATTGAGAGCTTGAATATTGAATATTTTCGCTTGGATCCGGAGAAAGATAAATTTGAAGCCAAAATGAATTTAACCCCCTTCCACGGCCAACCCTTTGGTATGCTGCATGGCGGAGCTACCTGCGCATTTGGCGAAATTGTGGCAGGTATGGCGTCATATCAAATGCTTAAAAAAAGTAAAGTACCAGCCGGTCAAACTTTGGTCGCCTATCATTTTAAACCGAAAAAGATAGAAGGCTATCTCTTGGCCAGGGGTATACTCTTGCATCAGGGAAAGAGATCACATGTATGGCGGATAGATATGTATGATGAAAATGAGATACTCATTTCCTGTGTAACAGTAACCAATGCTATTGTTGATAAATAGCTTAACACAAAAAGATCCGGAGTTTTCCGGATCTTTTTGTGTTAAGCTTGGTTCTTATTATATTTACAGCCACTTGAAATATTAAGTACAGTAAAAATAAAACAGGTACCTAAATGGTTACGTAAATACTATTATTTTTCTACTTTTTCTGTTTCCTGACTTCTATCTTGAGTCATATCGATTTTTCCAAATTCTTCATTGTCCGGTAAGCACATATAAAAATTAGGAGTAGCATCAATTTCTATTTGGCCACTTTCCATTGTAAAATCAAGCAGGTGGCCACCAGCATTTTTATCGGCGTTCAAGAAATGTAAATGATAGCCGGGCACATTGAGACCATCTACATAGGACGGACACCAGAACCCCACCAACGTTCCCTTAACATCATTAAACTCAAAAGTGGGCTGATTTTTAGTTACCTCGGCCAGAGGAGGGTATGGCTTTTGCTGTCCGGGCACACTTCTGGTTTTAACATATTTGAAATCGCCGTTCACTTTTATAGCATAAAAAATGTTTTTATTTCCAGTCATATTGTCTATGCGCTTCTGAAATTGTTGGAAATTTATTTTTTCGTTTACTGCCTGAGATTTATCAGCATCAAAATAAGTAACGCTTGCAAATGGTGTTTTCATTGTAGCAGCAACCGGGTAAGCGATTCCATCTGCTTTAATCTGATAAAACTTTCCTTCCAGTTCGATCATTTCCCCGTCAAGTCCTTCAAATGTGCCAATACCGGTATCTCCATATTTTTTTAATTCCTCAAAAGATGTTTGCCCGTCGTATTGCCCCTCTAAGAGCACACTTAACATTGCTACCTGGTGAACGGTCTCCCGGTCCGGGAATTTTGCAGAATTTAGTTCATTCGAGTAGAGGGTAACAGTTGAACTTGTGCTGTCCCAACCGACGCGGATATTACAGATGTCGGCTATAGCCCGCAGGGGAACGACCACCATCCCATCTTTGATAGTAGGAGTAACAGGCAGCGATATTTCCTTTCCGTTAACACTGGCAATTGTGAAACCGGGAGTAACAGTCAGGGTAACTCCGGGCAGGTAAGCGGTTGCGTCACAGGTCTGCTGATTCCAATCGACTTTAGCTTCTAAAGCTTTCATGACTGGTTGTAAAGGCACCATGCAATGGTTATTTTCCACCATCGGGGCTACTTTAAAGCTTATTTGTTGATTGTTTAAGTAAACTTTTACAAGAGAATCGTCAGCCTGTACAGAACAAACCTGAATAAGACTGATTAAAATTGCCAGTATAAATATAACATACTTTTTTTGCATTATTTATCGCTCCCTTAATACTTTTCATCCAGTAACTCTTAATCATCTAGCTGAATATTTTGCTTGGGTATACACTTTTTACCTCCTTTGCCAGCGGTCACAGTTTCAATTCTCTGGTACACTACTTTTATCGTGTAGATTCTCAGTATCGTCTCTGACTGGAAATAGCAGGGAAAAGGTATTGCATTTTAGACAACCTCTTCGCTAATTTTTATCCGTTTCCTGCCATTACCTTACAATATTATGTTAAAAAATGCAAACGACTCAACCTAACATAAACGAAATGTAAAATTGGTTTTGGTTTTATTTGCAGTCAAGGTAAATATTAAGTATAGTTAGAAAAAAAGGTGATGTGGATTTAAATAATCGCAGAGGAAGGTATCTATGAAAAGTTTTAGAAAGGAACTGTGGTTCGAAGTTCCCCAAAGGCGAGAATTAATTAATATAACCCCGCGTGTGAAAGAATGTTTAGCGCAAAGCGGTATTACAGAAGGACTGCTTTTGTGCAATGCGATGCATATTACAGCCAGCGTCTTCATTAACGACGATGAAACCGGACTCCATCACGACTTTGAAGCGTGGTTGGAAGAACTGGCACCCGAAAAGCCATATTCCCGTTATCACCATAATGGTTTTGAAGATAACGCGGATGCTCATCTAAAGCGTACTATAATGGGAAGAGAAGTAGTTGTTGCTGTCACTGAAGGAAAACTTGATTTCGGTCCCTGGGAACAAATTTTTTATGGGGAATTTGATGGTAAACGGAAAAAAAGGGTGTTAGTTAAAATTATAGGCGATTAAAATCTATTTCTAGCTTTTTATTCGGTCCGACCATTGTCTTGGGTATTGGTTGCTTATAAATATTATGGTTTTTGAGTAAAAGTTTAGCATAAGGGATAAGATGTTTATTGCCGTAATATAAAAAGATTAGTTAACTTGTTAGGCATTTGATATGGAAAAAGGGTAAATACCGCATATGTAATTTTAAAGGAGAGATAGTATGGCTGATGTGATAGATTACCGGATTTTTGGCGATGACATGCAGGCGGTGGAAATTGAGCTTGATTCCGGTGAAGGTGTACGCGCCGAGGCCGGCGCCATGATGTTAATGGAAGACGGGATTGAGATGCAGACATCCACCGGCGGCGGGTTGTTCAAAGGTTTTAAAAGAATGATCACCGGTGAAAGCTTCTTTATCACTACCTTTATGAACAGCGGCCGGGGTAAGTCCAGGGTTACTTTCGGCGCTCCTTATCCGGGCAAAATTATTCCGCTTGACCTATCTTCTTTGGGCGGAGAGTTTCTATGCCAGAAAGATTCTTTTCTCTGTGCCGCCAGGGGAATAGAAATTGAAATTGCTTTTACCAAGCGACTGGGAGCAGGTCTGTTCGGTGGTGAAGGTTTCATCCTCCAGCGCCTGACCGGACAGGGCTTGTCCTTTGTCCATGCAGGCGGCACAATTATTACCAAAGAACTGGCGCCCCGGGAAAGACTACGGGTGGATACCGGTTGTCTGGTGGCTTTTGAACCCTCGGTTGATTACGACATCCAGTTCGTTGGCGGCTTTAAAAACGCCCTTTTCGGTGGTGAAGGTATTTTTATGGCCCAATTGACGGGTCCCGGTAGAGTTTACCTGCAAAGCCTTCCTTTCTCACGCCTGGCTGACCGGATTATTGCCGCTTCACGCTTCCAACAGCGAGGCGAGCAAAATGGCGTGGCCGGTATTGGCGGTGACATCCTGGGAAGCATCTTCGGCGGCGATAGGAAGTTTTAGTCATCCTCTCGCTGTTTTTCCGACGGCTTGCCGGGTAAGCGTCCCGCCCGGCGGGTCGCTTCCCGCAGCAAGAATTCAATATGGGCGTTGACACTGCGCAGTTCATCGGCAGCCCAGCGCTCAAGTGCTTCATATAACTTGGGATCAATCCTTAATGGGAAATTTTTTCTAGCAGTCATGGTTAATTCCTTTAATACAAACTACCCGTGTTGATCACCGGCTGGGCGGCCCGGTCAGAAATAATGGCCACCATTAAATTGTTGATCATGGCCACCTTCATGAAAAATCTCGCCCCTCTTTCGTTGATTCTATTTTGATATATATATGATATCACATATGGTTGTTCGTGTAAACTAAGCTGGCATTGAGGGGTCAGACCTTGACATTTGACACTTTACCATCGATGTTAACTCCTTAGCTATAGCAAGCATGATATCTACAGAGATGCCTATATATATTTAAAAACCGGAAGCCATTTCATCCGCCTCCGGTTTTTATAAATCTTATGCTATATTTGCATGAGCTTTATTACCTGTAGCCTGTCACCAATAAAAGCTTAAAATCTAAGCTAGCAAATCTCCAGTCATCTTAACAGCAGCATTAAATAAGTTCTTTTAAAACTTGCACCACTTTTCTTTGACACGGGTCTCCTTAGCCAGTGCAATGCCTTTTTCTACCAATAAAGATTCCTTACCCGGCTTAGCTATTAATTTAGCAAGTACTGTAATCATGAAATGGCCTCCTCAAAATAATTTCTAAAAGTATAATACTATAAGTAAGGTTAGAAATATGTTATTTGCTGGAATACTATGAGTTTTTCTATTTTCACTCGCATGTTTGCCGAACCGGTGGGAGCGGTTAAAAAAAGGTAAAAACCAGCAGGTTAATCCATAAATAACGGGAATACTAAATTATTCGGACTAACAATACTCATAAAAGGTGGTTGCGCACATGGCTAGTGTCGACTTGATTGCTACGGCAACCTTTGGCTTGGAAGCGCTGGTGGCGCAGGAAGTCAAAGATTTGGGCTATAAAAAGGTGACGGTGGAAAACGGCAAGGTTACTTTTAATGCTGATTTGAGTGCTATCTGCCGGGCCAACTTATGGCTGCGCACAGCGGATAGAGTGCGCTTGAAAGTGGGTGAATTTAAGGCCACCACCTTTGATGAACTTTTTGAGCAAACCAGGGCACTGCCCTGGCCCGAATTAATTCCGGGTGATGCTGAGTTTCCCGTGGAAGGGAAATCCGTTAGATCCATCCTGTTCAGTGTATCCGACTGCCAGGCCATTGTAAAAAAGGCAGTTGTGGAAAGCATGAAACAGAAATACAAACAACAATGGTTTCCCGAGCAGGGGCCGCTGTATAAGATTGAAGTGGCTTTGTTAAAGGATATCGCCACCTTAACTATAGACACCAGCGGCGCCGGGCTGCACAAAAGGGGTTACCGGGAACTGGCCAGCCAGGCACCCCTTAAAGAAACGTTGGCTGCGGCATTGATCCTATTGTCGCACTGGCACCCGGACACTGTTTTAATGGATCCCTTTTGCGGTTCCGGTACCATTCCCATCGAGGCGGCGCTGATTGGTCAAAATATTGCGCCGGGGATGAACCGCGAATTTGTCTCCGAGGCCTGGCCCTCCATACCCAGGGAGTTGTGGCGGCAGGCTAGAAAAGAAACCCACGATCTGGCATGTTATAACCGGTCCCTCAGTATTATTGGAACTGACGTTGACAAAGACGTTTTAAAATTAGCCCGCCAAAATGCCGGTGAGGCGGGAGTGGATGAACTTATACATTTTCAGTGCCTGCCGGTTGCCGAAGTCCGGTCCGGTAAGAAATACGGCAAAATAATTTGTAACCCGCCCTACGGAGAGCGGTTGGGGGAACTGCGGGAGGTAGAACGGCTGTACAGGGAAATGGGGCAGGTCTTTAGCCGGCTGGACACCTGGTCGTTTTACGTACTGGCTGCCCACGCGCAATTTGAAAAACTGTTTGGCAAGCCGGCCACCAAAAAAAGGAAGCTGTACAATGGCAATATAAAAGTAGATTATTACCAATATTTCGGGCCCAGGCCACCCAAGAAAGCAAATGGAGACGGTTTTAGCTATGAAAAACGGAACATTGGTGTATAATAAATATTGGATAAATTTATGAGGAGTGATAATTTGGCAGCGCAGCAAGTAATCATTAGCACTGATAAGGGAAATATTACTATGGAATTGTACCCGGATAAAATGCCTGTTACGGTGGAGAACTTTTTAAAATTAACCAATGATGGTTTTTATAACGGGCTGAAATTTCACCGGGTGGAACACTGGGTGGTGCAGGGCGGCGACCCCAAGGGCAATGGCACCGGCGGCCCGGGCTGGACAATTAAGCTTGAAACCCACCCCGATGTAAAAAATGTGCGGGGTGCGGTGGCGATGGCCAGGTCAGCGCATCCCGATTCCGCCGGTTCGCAGTTCTATATTTTGAAGACAGATGCCGAATGGTTGGACGGGCAGTATGCGGTTTTCGGGATGGTCACGGAAGGCATGGGGGATGTAGTGGATAAGTTAGAGATCGGTGATAAAATGAATGAGGTAAAAGTAGTATAAAAAAGCATAACTGTGTAATACTATAGATACTGCAATGAGCAGTAACCAGCCTCCTAAATCTCTCTCAGCAATCCCGCCTATTTAGGCGGGATTTTTTTGCCCGTCAATTTCGCGGCAGGATTTTTCATCTGCAGGGGGAAAGTATATGATAAAGGGGGTTGGTGGCGTATTGTCGGAAAAAGAAAATAAGTTACAGCAGCCGGTGCGTATCACACTGGCCATTGTTCTCTGGGGATTAATATTATGGGTGCTGACACTTGGTATGCCTGCCTTGGTACCGGTAGCTAAAGCTATATTTATGGTGTTTGTGCTTCCCAGCGGCCTGGTGGAATGGCTTAAATACAAGGGATTGGTGGGAGAAAACAGGTCGGTGGTAGCAAAAATATTATTAATGATTGTAGCGGCATTGATCTGGTATTTTGTTTATCGCTAAAAAGACCGGGCTCTATAGTTAATAGTGCCCGGTCTGATTGTTATTTAACGAACAATTGGCTGCCGGAGGATATTAAGTAATGTAGGATTTACTTGATTAGTAACATATACGTTCCGGCTGCCGCTGCAAAAGATACGGCCAGGCTTACCAGGACCCAGCTTAGGTCTTTTTTAATCCTTTGCATCAGTATTGTAGTGTTCATTTCCCTGGGAAAGTCGTTGTTTGTCTTCGACATATTAACTGCACCTCCTGTTAATTATTATGGCCACTGCACCGGAATAGAGACAACATCCTGGAGACTGCCATCCTTTGGGCTGTAATCAAAAACTTCCAACACACCTTCTCCGCTTGCAGGTGGATCAAATTTAATACTCATTTCGAAATCTCCTCGCACCGGTGCGCCCGATGTAGTTGTAGAACTCTCGGCCAGTATCTTGCCGTTGCTATCCAGCAATCTGGCATTGACCGTGCCTTCAAATACCAGGGCGCTGCCTTTAACAAATAAGGGCACACCAACTACCTGATGGGGCGAGGGGTGGGTCACCCAAATGGCCGGCTTATAAACCTTGGAATAATCCTGGGTAAAAGGCTGTTCGTAAAGGCCAACATGTCCCCACCAGTCCTGTGCCCGGCCATCCGTACGGCCATTCACTTGAAAAGCCACCTTTTCTATATTAGGCAAATCAGTTAAGGTATTTACAATGCTTTGAATGCCTAAAGCCTCTCCCGCTGACCCTACGTTGGCATTTAGTACTTCTTCCGAAAAATTAACCGTAGCCAGGCCATTTACAATGTTAATTCCCAGTATTTTTGTGTCGGGCGGCAAGATGCTCTTTTTATCCTTAATTAACTCCTGCATGGCGGCATTGGCAACTTGTTTGGTGTGGGGAATGGTATGTATTTCCCTGACCAGGTAGGTATCGTCCGTACTGAATTCCACAAAATAAACAGGTAGGTTTATGTCAGGCATTTGGTTTCGTTCTTCTGTATTATTATCCGGTATATCAGCATTTTTACCTTGGTTGTCCGCTTGTTTATTAGAACTTGAACAGCCGGTGCTAATGATAAGTAAAAATAACACTAATAGCTTCACCAGCGATAGCTTGCATAATGAATGCATTATATCACCGCTCCTTTCCTATGGATAATATTTTTTAGTATAACACTAATAGCTTGGTATTTCTATAAACAATAAATCGTATCGTTAATTAATATTAAATAGATGTTAAAAATATGCTGAATTAATCAAGGCCGTTATGCAACAAAGAAGCCCTGTATAAAATGCAGAGCTTCCTTCATGAGGACATTTATGAATACTTAACTACCTTGCCGGTTGCAGCTATATCAACTGTAGGGTATATAAGTATGGTGGTCGGTCTTTTTGCCGTCTGAATAGTAATCCAATTCTTTCATTGTCCTTTTAATGGGTTTGGCAAATATAGCGGCGAAAATCGAGATAAAAGTTAATATGGTCATGAAAATAAAAAATGGTGCCCAGTTACCCATAATGGATATTCCCCCCTCTCCACATGATTAAATATGGAACTGCTTTTTATTAAATGTATCATTTAATTGGCCGGTTAGTCAATGTCTGTTCGGAGGTAATTGTAAGTTGGTGAATATGGTGTACATTACATTTGCGCACATGCGGTAATTGGTTTATAATAACGTCATGTGACCATTGGACAAAATAGACTATGACGGGCAGTCGCTGCCGTGCGGTTATAAACCGGGCGGTAGAGGAAAGTCGAGACACGCACACCAGGTGCCCAAAAGGCATTTGGTGTAGTATGGTGCCCGGCGCAAGCCGGGGCAGGGCGACCTGACGACGGTCAAAGAAACCCGCCGGGTTTTGAGTAGCTGTAAAGTGCCACAGAAACTATGTCACCGGGTAACCGGTGAGTGCAAGGGTAAACTCCGCCAGCGTGCAACCCAAATAGGCAGCCTTTGAGCTGCGGGTAGGGGCACCCCCGAGAGGGGGAGGTGAGCCGCAAGGTTCGCCTAGATAGATGACTGCTTAAACAGAATCTCGCTTACAGTCATAGTCTAACTTTTATTTAAAGCGGCACGGGCCCGGGCTTTTGTAGATAGCCTTGCCCGTGCTTGCTGATTACAGCAACTAAAGCATTTTTGAAAAGTCAATAATTGATTTATTTAAAATTTTGTGAGATTATAATATTACCTACTTGGTGCGTGACCCCTTGTTTTTTTAACCTACACATGTAATTCGGGAGCAATGATCCGGTTGTCTATGTCATGCCGTCATGAACGGAAGGCAGAAGCAATTGGTCGAGCACCCACCTATGAGAAGGTGGGTCTTTAAAAAAACTGGTGGGTGACGGCCCGGTGGGAAAGACAAATTTGATGGCCTTCGCAGTTTTGCGAAGGCCTTTGATATTTTCGCTTGTGGATATTAAATTAGGGGGGCCGGAAGTTTGTTTTTAAGGTTGATCATGGGCCGGGCGGGGGCTGGAAAAACAACCCTTTGCTTGGGCGAAATCGGCCGGGAGCTTGAGCGCCAGCCGCTGGGCACTCCTTTAATCCTGTTAGTGCCCGAACAGGCTTCTTTCCAAACTGAGCACGCTTTGGCCCGTATCATTGGTACGGGTGGCTTTATGCGTGCCCAGGTGCTGGGCTTTAACCGTTTGGCCCACCGGGTACTGCAGGAGGCGGGCGGGGCTACCCGACTGCCTCTGGGGGAAATGGGCAAGCGGATGATCTTGCGGCGGTTGCTGGAAAAACGGTTGGATGAGCTGCGTGTATTTGGCCGGGCGGCCCGGTTGCCCGGTTTTGTGGACAAGCTGGCCCGGGCGCTGGGTGAAATGAAAACCTATAAGGTGACCGTAAACGACCTGGAACGCTGTCTGGCCGGGCTGGAACAAACGGGGGACGCCGGACTGCTGGTGGACAAATTAAGAGATTTGCAGCTGATCTTTAATGACTTTACATATTTTTTAAGGGACCGTTTCATCGATCCCGATGATTACCTTGCTCTGGCGGCGGAAAAGATACAGCTTTCCCCCTGGTTGAGTCAGGCGAGCATCTGGGTGGACGGGTTCACTGGTTTTACACCACGGGAATATGCTGTACTGGAAGCGCTGCTGCGGCATACCCGCGGTATAAGTGTAACTTTATGTTTAGACGCCGGCTCAGCAGGCCGGGTATTGACGGAGACCGACCCCTTTTACCCGGTATGGGAGACGTACAATGAATTGATAAGCATGTCTAAAAGGGAAGGTCAACCATTACACCGGTTGTATATTGCGGAGGATAAGGCACTCCCCCGGTTCGTTTCCCGGCACCTGGCTTATTTGGAAAGGGCCTTTTTTAACCACTGGGCGGTCAGTTATGCACCCGGTACAGAAGGCGGTTCTGTATGCGCTACGGATCGAATGGTTCCAACCACAGTTGCTCCCGGTGCCGGGCACGTTTCCGACAAAGGTGGGGCAGGGTGCAGCGCAAGCGTTGCTAATGGTATCAGCGTGATAGCTGCTGCCGACCGCCGGGCCGAAGTCGAAGGCATGGCCAGAGAAATTGTCCGCCTGTGCCGTGACCGGGACTACCGTTGGCGGGACATTGTGGTGCTGCTGCGAGATGTCGAGTTGTACGGCGGTTTGATTGAAGCGATCTTTACCGACCACGGGATTCCTTTTTTCCTGGACCACAAGCGCACAGTGCTGCATCATCCCCTGGTGGAGCTGATCCGGGCCGCTCTTGAAACAGTGGCGGAGAACTGGCCCTTTGATCCTGTATTTCGTTTCTTGAAAACAGACCTTGCCCCGGTGAGCCGGCAGGAAGTCGATTTGCTGGAAAACTATGTATTGGCGCATGGCATTCGGGGCAACCGATGGTTTGACGAACAGCCCTGGCTGTATTACCGCCGGTTGACTATGGAAAATGATGACGAAATATCAGAGCAGAAAAAACAGAGCTTGGAGCAAATTAACAGCATTCGGGCTGCTGCTGTGGCTGCCCTGGCCGGTTTCCACCGGGTTGTCCAGACGAGCGTTACAGTGGCGGACTATACCGGGGCGCTGTACGGGTTGCTGGAACAACTGGGGGTGCCTGAACAGTTGGAACGCTGGGCCTCTCAAGCCAGCGAGGAAGGCCGGTTGGAAGAAGCCCGGGAGCATGAGCAGATCTGGGAGGACCTGGTGATACTGCTGGATGAAGTGGTGGAGGCGTTGGGCGAAGAAGAACTGGCTTTAAACCAGTACACGGTTATTTTAGATGCCGGCCTGGCTGCCCTGCGTTTGGGTCTGATCCCTCCGGGGCTTGATCAGGTAATGGTTGGTTCTCTGGACCGCTCCCGCAGTCCCCGGGTTCGGGCCGCGTTTCTTCTCGGGATTAATGACGGGGTGTTGCCTGCCCGGCTCTCCGAGCAGGGCATATTTACCGAAATTGAGCGGGAGCAGCTGCAAGATAGTGGGTTGCCGCTGGCTCCGGGGGTGCGGCGGCGAGTTTTTGACGAGCAATTTATTGTTTACCAGGCACTTACCCGGGCCGCCGAACAGTTGGTGATTTCCTATCCCCTGGCCGACGGGGAAGGCCGGGCACTGCGCCCGTCACCCGTGGTGCATCGGGTGCGGGAAATTTTTCCCGGCGTGGTTGAAGGGCTTTGGCTGCAGGAGCCGGGTGCGGACCAGGTTCGTGACTTGGACTTTGTTACCCGGCCCGGGCGCTGCTTAACCTACTTGGCCGGGCGTTTGCGGGATGCCGGGGCCGGGCGGCAAATAGAAACGCTGTGGTGGGACGTATATAACTGGTTTGTAAGGAATAGCAATAATGATCCCCTGTTTGCCCGGGTGATCGAAAGCTTATTTTATCGTAACCGGGAAGATCGGTTGCCCCGTGCCTTAAGCCGGCGGCTGTACGGTCAACCCTTTAAAACGGGGGTTTCCGGTCTGGAGAAATTCCGTTCCTGCCCCTTCGCTCATTTTTTGTCCAACGGGTTGCGGTTAAAGGATCGGGCTGTGTTTCGGCTGCAGGCGCCGGATACGGGACAATTTTTCCATGCCGCACTCAAGCTGTTTGCCCAGCGGCTGCAGGACGAGGGATTGGATTGGGGTAAGCTGGAGACAGGCCAGTGTCGGGAATTGGCCGGTGAGGTGGTAGATACACTTGCCCCGCGCCTGCAAAGTGAAATACTACTTAGCTCCGCTCGGCACCGTTACCTTACGGGCAGATTGAAGCGCATTGTGCAGCGCTCGGCGCTAGTACTGGCCGAACATGCCAGGCGCGGCCGCTTTCGGCCCGTAGGGTTGGAGTTGGCCTTTGGTCCCGGGAGTGAATTACCCGGCGTGTTGTTTACTCTGCCCGGCGGCGGGGAAATGCTGCTTACCGGCCGCATTGACCGCCTGGATGCGGCACGGCATGAAAGTACGCTGTACCTGCGGGTGATTGATTATAAATCCGGGGTAACCGATATCAAGCTGAGTGATATCTGGCACGGCCTCAAACTGCAATTACTTACATACTTAGAGGTGGCGCTGACGTATTCCCGGCAGTTGCTGGGTGACCAGGGGCTGCCCGGTGCCGTGCTGTATTTTCGTATTGCCGAGCCTCTGCTGCAAACGGATGGCACGCCGTTGGCAAGCGAGGAAACAGAGCAGTTGTTGCTTAAAGAGCTGAAAATGAAGGGCTTGCTGTTGGCCGAGCCTGCGCTGGTGCGGTTGATGGACGGCCTGACCGGGTCCGCCCCGGATATTTTGCCGGTAAGCATTAAAAAGGACGGTAGCTTTGCTGTTCATTCCGCTGTGCTGGATCAGGAACAGTTTGCTATGCTGCGGGCCTATCTGAGGCACCAACTGACCAGTGTAGGTGAGGATATTATGGCTGGGGTCAAGGATGTCAGTCCCTACCGCCAGGGTGAGTTTCGTTATTGTCGCTATTGCTCATATAAGCCGGTATGCCAGTTCGACCTGCTGATACCGGACAATGCCTTCAGGATTATTACGCCGGAAAAGGACGCCCTCATTTGGCTGCGCATAAAACAGCAATTGGTGGCCGGGGACAACCTGGTTGTAGGAAGGCAGGCGAATAATAATGACTGAAATATGGACTCCTGAGCAGTTTAATGCCATTACCAGTCGAGATGACCGGCTGTTGGTGGCGGCAGCGGCAGGGGCCGGTAAAACTGCCGTACTGGTAGAGCGCATTATAAGGCGGATTACCGACCCGGTTGCCCCGGTGGATGTGGATCACCTGTTGGTAGTTACCTTTACTAATGCGGCTGCTGCCGAAATGCGGGAGCGCATCGGTTTGGCTATTAACCGGGCGCTGGAATGCGATCCGGACTCAGGATTACTGCGACGCCAGCTGGCTTTGTTGCAGCAGACCAACATTAGTACGATGCACTCCTTTTGCCTGGAACTAATCCGGCAGCACTTTTACCGCCTGGAACTGGACCCGGTTTTCCGGGTAGTTGATGAAACCGAGGCCGCTTTGCTCCAGCTGGACGTGCTGGAGGAGGTTTTTGAAAACCGGTTTGCTGCGGAGGATCAGCATTTCCTGGCTCTGGCGGATTGTTATGGCGGACAACAAGATGATACGGGCTTGCAGGAACTGGTGCTGGAGCTGTTCAAGTTTTCCCGCAGCACACCCCGGCCAGTGGAATGGCTGGGCTGTCTGCCGGATCGATTTAACCTGCCACGGGATACTACGGCAGACGACTTGACCTGGTTTAAAATTTTAAAAGAGAGTATCCAAAATGAATTAGACGGAGTACGGGGCTTGTTGGAACAAGCCGCGCAGTTGGCCTGCCGACCTGGGGGGCCACAGCCCTATCTAGTTACCTTACAGGAGGACCTGTTGCTGCTTGGTGATTTGGTTAAGGCCTGCGCGATTAACTGGGATAAGCTATACCGGCAGTTTAACGCAGCGGCGTTTAGTAAACTGGCCAATTGTAAAAAAGGTGCTGCAGACGAAGATTTGAAAAAAAACGTTCAGAAGCTGCGCAACACTGCCAAGGACCGGGTTCAAAAAATGCGGAGGCGTTATTTCAATCGCCCTTCGGAGCAGCTGCTTAATGAACTAAGGCAAATTACTCCGCTGGTGGGGACGCTGGCCGGGCTGGTAGAGCAGTTTGCCGAGCATTACCGTCAGGTCAAAAAAACGCGCGGAATGGTGGATTTTAGTGACCTTGAACATTATGCACTGCAGATTTTGCAGGAAATGCCCGCTGCCGCTGGTGATGGTATACATCCCTCTGATGTGGCCCTGGAACTGCGGGGGCGTTTTGCCGAGGTGCTGGTAGACGAGTACCAGGATATCAATGCCGTGCAGGAAACTATATTAAGCCTGGTGGCTGGTGCTGGTGGGCAAGGTGGACCCGGCCTGTTTATGGTAGGGGATGTTAAGCAGAGTATTTACCGGTTCCGGCTGGCCGAGCCCGGTTTGTTCATGGAAAAGTCCCACCGCTTTGCCGCTGGTGACAGCGAAGGCAGGTTGATAAACCTCTCTCGTAACTTTCGCAGCCGCCAGGGTGTGATAGATGCGGTTAATTTTATATTTCGTCAGATCATGAGCCCCACAGTTGGCGAAATGGTTTATGATGCTCTTGCCGAGCTCGTGTGCGGGGCTGAGTTTCCCGCCCGCCCGGACGCAGTTGAAAACAATACCGGCGCTGGTATCGATTCCCCCGGGCTTGTATTGGCAGGGGAAGCGGTGGAACTGCACTTAATAGATATAGCGGCGGGACAGGTAGCGACCGGTACAGGTGAGGATGGCTCTGTTGATGACGAAGAAACTGTACATAGCAACAGCACTGAGCCTGAGGAGGACCTGGATGCTCTGCAGCTGGAGGCGCGTACTGTGGCGCAGCGGATTACCCGGCTGATAGAGGACGGCTATTTAGTATATGACAACCGGGGGGAGCAAAAGGGGTACCGCCGGTTGACCTACCGGGATGTGGTTGTGCTGCTCAGAGCCACCACCGGCCGGGCCAATGTTTTCGTAGAGGAGTTCGGCAGGCTGGGTATTCCGGCCTATGCTGAGCTTAATACGGGATATTTCGAGGCCACCGAGGTAGAAACAATGCTGGCTTTGCTAAAAATTATTGATAACCCGCGCCAGGATGTACCGCTGGCGGCAGTGCTGCGTTCACCCCTGGCGGGCTTTGACTCGGAGGCTTTGGCCCAAATTAAGCTGTATGGTGGGCCGGGAGATTTTTACGATGCCGTGGTGCTGAGTACTATGGAAGGACCGGAAGAACTGGCCGGGCCGCTGGCACGGTTTCTCCAGCGGTTGGAGCGCTGGCGCACAATAGCCCGGCGGGGCAGCCTGGCCGAGCTGTTATGGACTCTGTACCGGGAAACGGGTTATTATGATTTTGTGGGCGGACTGCCGGGCGGCAGCCAGCGCCAGGCGAACCTGCGGGCGCTGTATAACCGGATCAGACAGTACGAAGCCACTGCTTACCGGGGTTTATTTCGCTTTATGCGTTTTATTGAACGTATTCGGGACAACAGCGGCGATATGGGAGCGGCCCGTTCCCTGGGCGAGAATGAAAATGTAGTGCGCATTATGAGCATCCATAAGAGCAAGGGGCTGGAATTCCCGGTGGTGATTGTGGCCGGTCTAGGTAAAAGGTTCAATCTCAGGGATTTAAACAAAAGCGTGCTGATGCACAGGAACCTTGGGCTAGGTCCCCAGCTTGTGGATGCTGAGCAGCGCGTTGCCTACCCTACGATAGCCAAGCTGGCTATACATGACAAACTGCGGGCGGAGGCACTGGCCGAGGAAATGCGGGTGCTTTACGTAGCTATGACCAGAGCACGGGAAAAGTTGATTCTGGTGGGTGCGGTGCGACGGCTGCGGGACTGCTCTAATCGGTGGTGTGCCGTCGCGGATCGAACTCAGGCGCAGCTGCCGGCCTGGCTGACCGCTGACGCCATAAATTACCTGGACTGGCTGGGCCCGGCACTGGCTAGACATCGCGACGGTGCGCCGCTGCGGAAGCTGGCTGGTGCGGCAAGCGTGGCCTCCCCATTTTCCGGGGAACCGGTTAAGGCAGCCGACCCTTCAAGCTTGAGTGTGTTTATCTGGGATAGCCCCGCCCGGCAGCAGCAAGCTGACGCGCTGCCCGTCGCTGCTCAGCTGGAACACGTGCGCCGGCTTGAGCCTTTGCCAGAAGCCGGCCCGCTGGCCGGGCAGGTGGAGGCCCGCTTGAACTGGCGCTATCCGCATCAGCATTGGCAGGGCCTACCGGCCCGGGCTACCGTGACAGGCTTAAAAAATATGGCATTGCCGCATAGTGCCATACAGCAGCAAAACCAGGATTTCCATAGCATTCTGACTGCCAGGCCGTTGTTTGTGCAAAAAAAATCCGAGCTTACTGCCGCTGAGCGGGGGCAAGCCCTGCATCTGGTGATGCAGCTGCTGGATCTCGGGGGAAAACTACAGGTAGATGGGATAATTGAACAAATAGCTATCCTGGTGGAGCAGGAAAAGCTCAGCCGGGCTCAGGCCGCAGTGGTACAGCCGGAGGCAGTGGCCCGCTTTTGGGGCAGTCTCCTGGGACAAAGGATATTACAAAGCAGCCGGGTTTACCGGGAACTTCCCTTTACGCTGGCTCTGCCTGCACAGCAGGTTTACCCGCAGATGGCGGGAAACGGCACTAGTGATGAAATCGTACTGGTGCAGGGGATTATTGACTGCCTGGCAGATGAAGGAGAAGGCCTGCTGCTGGTGGACTACAAAACTGATCGTTATGCCCCGGACACACTACTGCAGACGGCCCGGCGCTACGGTAGTCAGCTTGACCTATATATAAGGGCGGCGGAGAGTATCACCGGCCGTCGGGTGATAACCGCATATTTGTACATGTTTTATGGTGGAGATGCCCTGGCATACAAAAATTTTTAAAATTTAACATATTAATCTAAATATTGGCAGGATAATAATGGTATACACAGAATATTTTTATATTAAAAATTAAACTACTTGAAGGAGAGATGCTTGAAAATGTCCCATAGTGTAAAATGGCTTGGACACTCTGCTTGTCAAATTATCACCACTAGCGGTTGCGTAATTTTAATTGACCCCTGGATTACGGGTAATCCCAGCTGCCCGGTCAAGAGGGAAGATATCGGTAAGGTAGATATTATCCTATTAACCCATGACCATTTTGATCATATGGGCACGGATATACCGGAGCTTGTAAAGGGTAGCAGTGCCGTGGTAATTGCTCAGCCCGAATTGGTAGGTGTCTTACAGGAGGCCGGGGTAAGCGCTGAAAATATTATTTTCGGGATGGGTATGAATATAGGTGGTCAGGTGGAAGTAGCGGGCGTTAAAGTGACCATGACACAGGCTTTCCATTCCGGTACCGCGGGTAGTGCAGTTGGTTATATTATAACTTTGGAAGACGGCAAGACGATTTATTTCGCCGGTGACACAGGAATTTTTGCCAGCATGGAGCTGTTAGGGAAAATTTACAAAATCGACTTAGCCCTTTTGCCCATCGGCAGCGTGTTTGTTATGGATCCGCTGCAGGCCGCTTACAGCCTGACAATGCTAAAGCCGGGCAAAGTAGTGCCTATCCATTATAAAACCTTCCCAATTTTGGTTCAGGATGCAAGTGAATTTATCAAACTGGCCGGGGAAAAAGCTCCCGAGGTGCAAGTGGAGGCTTTGCAGCCGGGTCAAGAGTTACTCTTATAACAGCTCATTACCAATTAATGTACCCGGTCTAATTGGCCGGGTTTTTTCATGCTATACTGTCAATTACGCGCAACGGTATTACCTGGGTTTCGCGGTAGCGGGATTCTTCCTCCACAAAATCACGTATGCGCGGGTCTTTCAACATCACTTGCCAGGCGGCAGCTACAGTCTGGATAAATTTGTTTTGCAAGGGTAGATCTTCGGTGATTAGTGGGCAGTGGTAGGGCATCTCAAGCGTTTCGTAAATGAACAATAGATCGCCGTTCCGCTGGAGATGCGGTGCCAGGGGGAAAAAACGGCAGGCCAGGGGGCGTGCCACCCGGGGGCATAAACCGGTGCAGCGCACAAAATACACAGGGGTGGGCCAGGAAGCCGGAAATAATTGTTCGGCGGGATCTTGATCCTCCCAAATGAGCCAGCTTTCTCTATGGTTAAACATAACTTCTTCACCCGGGAATAAATATACGCCCAGATCATTATCCCTTCCTGGTTGGCAACACACACTGCCGCAAAGGGTACCGCAGTCTTCTTGGAGCGGTGTCGGCTCAGCTGTAAGGCTATAAATGTATTGGTAATCTTTGGGGGTGAGTATGGGCATTTTCCCTAAAGCATCCTCTCAGAGTAGACATTGTGTAACATCTTATAAACATGGTAAAAATAAGGTTAAGGGCATCAACGTGTTACTGGTTAGTATTAACTATTATAAGCTATTGTTTTTTTTACACCAGACCTTCTTTTAAAATTTCCGCTTCCCGGTAATTATCCATTAAAAGCCGTGTTATATCCTCGTCAATACTTTTTGTTTCTACCATACGGTTCATTATTTCATCCACTTGATGTCGAGGCAGTCCCCTGCGATAGGGGCGGTCTTCCACCAGGGCGCTGAATATATCGGCTACGGCCATGATCCTAGATCCTGTGGACAAATCTGAGCTCGTTAAGTGAAAAGGGTAGCCTTCTCCGTTTAGTTTTTCATGGTGATAGGCAGCCCACTGGTTAATTTCTTCAAAACCGTCAATCATGCTTAAAATTTGATGGGTAATATAAGTATGCTGTTTAATGATGTTAACCTCTTGTTTGTTTAAACCACCAGGTTTTTCTAATATTTCTTCTGCTATGCTTAATTTGCCCAGGTCGTGCAGCAACCCGGCAACGTACATATTTTTTTGCTGCCATTCGGTAAAACCGGCCTGGCCTGCTAAAAGGGTTGCTGTCTCGGCCACCAGCCGGGAGTGCCGGTGGGTAAAAGGGCTTTTGTTGTCGATTATTTGCGCAAATATTTTACTTACGCCAATGATTTGCTCTTGGTCGGTGATTACCGGGCCGGTGCGCAGCCGGCGAACTAAATGGATATCTATATACTGTGAGGTAAGATCCAGCCACAGGCTTTCCTTACGGGACACCCTATTAAACGCATTCACTAATTCCGGATCGAACATGATGCCGGACCGGGCTTTGATTTGGCTCATGATTTCTTGCCGATGGTCTAATATATTACCGTGCTGATAAGCCAACACATCCACCCGGTCGGCCAGAAAGATTATGCGACTGGACAGGGGAATGGCACTGCCTGCCAAGCCGGAGGGGTTTTGCCCGTCCCAGCGGTCGTGATGGTGCAGTATTACCCTGGCGAGAGGTGCCAGTATGGGCATATTGTACAATAGATTATACCCTTTCTCACAATGCTGCCAGGGCCTGATGATTTCAAATTGTTCCAAGTCGGCTTTTTCACGAGAGGTACTGGTGCCGGCGTCATGTATTAATGCGCTGCAAAATAGCTGTGATAGCTTATCAGGATCCATGTGTATCTCTTCGGCCAGGTAGGAGCAAATTAAAGCCACCCGCTGGTGATGGCGCATTAATCCGTTGCGGTTATAATTCATGGCCAGGGATAAAGCAGATAATAGTTTGTAAAGATGTATTGGCGGCAGCGCTGTCGATACATTAATCAAATTATTCATTGGGTGTACCTCCGGGACAATTGTAGGTAACCATGTATATCTTGTCTAACGGTCTAGTCGGGCGATTGGTATAGTGACAGCACTCTAACATTTTAAGATACTGCGGTTTTGGCTTCCGGAGATGTTTCCTGGTTTTCGAAAACCTGCCGGTACAGTTCCATAGTCATCAGTACGGCTCGGGGCTTGCTGCCTTCAAAGCCGCCTACGATGCCCCGCTGCTCCATGATATCCACCAGCCTGGCGGCTCGGGAATATCCGATGTGTAGCCGGCGCTGCAGCATGGAAATAGAAGCCGTGCCGCTTTCGATAAATATCTTGGCGGCCTGAGGCAATAAATCATCACTTTCCTCCATTGGCAGCGCATCGTCACCCGGCTGTGCCTCAAGCACTGCCTCATTGTAAACCGGGCGGGCCTGGTCCTTGAGAAAGTCCACCAGGTTTTCCACATCTTTATCGGATATAAAGGCACCCTGCACCCGTACCGGCTTGGCTGCTCCAACCGGGTAAAACAGCATGTCCCCCTTGCCTAGTAGTTTTTCCGCCCCGCCCATATCCAGGATGGTGCGGGAGTCAGTCTGGCTGGAAACCGCAAAGGAAATACGGGAGGGTATGTTGGCTTTGATCAGACCGGTAATTACATCCACCGAAGGACGCTGGGTGGCAACTACCAGGTGAATACCGGCTGCCCGGGCCATTTGGGCCAGGCGGCAAATGGCGTCTTCTACATCCGCCGGTGCCACCATCATTAAATCAGCCAGCTCATCAATAATTAGCACAATATAAGGAAGTGGGGTTTGTCCGGGTTCCTGCTGAAATTCTCCAAACAAGGCATTATAACGGGTAATGTCCCGCACACCCGCCGCCGCAAACAGGTCATAGCGGGTCTCCATTTCCCGTACCGCCCAGCGCAGCACCCCGGCGGCTTTTTTAGCATTAGTCACCACCGGGCTGACTAAATGAGGAATGCCATTATAGTTGGTCAATTCTACCATTTTAGGATCCACCATTAAAAATTTGACTTCACCCGGGGTGGCTTTATAAAGAATACTGCAGATGATCGTGTTCACGCACACGCTCTTGCCCGAGCCGGTAGCGCCTGCAATCAGCAGGTGCGGCATTTTAGCCAGATCCGCTATCATTGCCGCCCCGGCGATGTCTTTGCCCAGAGCGATGGTGAGCCGGGAGGTCGAGACGGCAAATGCCTTGTCCTCCAGCAATTCACGCAGTGCCACGGCGGCTACTTCACCGTTGGGCACCTCAATACCAACCGCTGCTTTGCCGGGTATGGGGGCTTCAATGCGTACTCCGGCAGAAGCCATACCCAGGGCAATATCGTCTGATAAGCCTACTATTTTGCTTACTTTGACACCCGGTGGTGGCTGCAGTTCATATCTGGTAATGGAAGGACCTACGGACACATGGGTGACCCGGGCCTTGATGCCGAAACTGTCCAGTATTTGTTCCAGTACTTTAATACGTTGATTAACGTTCCGGCCGGCTTGGTTATCCGCCAGGTTCGGCAGGGGGGCCAGCAGGCTTAGCGGCGGTAGGAGGTATTCCTGCCCTTCGGCCGGTGTCTTGGTTTGCAGTGCCGGTAAGTCATTCGGTTGTTCCCCGGGTGATTCATCCGGCGGCAGCAAGGTATCCGGTACCGTGGTCTCCGGTGTATCTTTATCGCTGGCTTGTTCAGCCAAGGTACTGGAGGATCGAGACATCTCAATAACCGGCGCTGTAAATTCTCCGGTCAGATCCTTTTCTCCACCGGGCTGTTCAATTTCATCTACTTCGGTATATAAAAAATTAATAATCAGGTTGCCCAAACGGGCTGCCGCGGCTTTAAACCTAAACCAGCTATTTACCATCAGTTCCTTGATGGAGCCACCTGTGCAAAGTCTAATGCCCACTAAAACAAACAAAATAATAAATACATATGTGCCTACGCTGCCAAAGCAGTATTTCAACGCATAACCCAAAGTGGCTCCGGACACCCCCCCACCTTTTCCCGCCAGGCCGGCGCTGAATGACTCCGACATGGGTATGTGCCGGTGCAGAAATATTTGTAAGCTGCCGAAAAGAACCAGCAGCCCCCAAAAACGGTTATTTACCTGCCACCTGTTATGGCTCATTAGCTTTAAGCCAATCGGTATAAGTAGTACCAATAGGACCACATAACCTGACCCGGCCAGTATTTTCATACCTTTTTTAATTAGTAGTCCAACTGTACCAATGGAGCCTACGGTGCCGGTAAATAAGCCTGCCAGGCCAATTAATGAAAAGGCAATAAGAGTAAGACCGGCTATATCAAGCATAATACCGGGGCCGGATTTAGACGGAGCGGTTTTATTTTTAGCGGACTTTGTCAAAACAGGCTCCTCCTTTGGAGCATTATAGGGGATTATCTCATTTAGAAGCTTACCATAAAATGGTCACCCGGGCAAGTAAAGCGATGAGCGTGTATAAGGAACTGTAGTCCCAAAGGGTGGACAAATGGTGCCGCGCTTTCAACTGGATTTATATTACAGGGCTAAAATAGCAGGATATTGACGAATCGTGTCGTAATAAATTATTAATTCATAAATTACCTCCTATTATTTGAAATATTTATTTGTTTATATTTAATCCCGTTTAAAATTCAGATCGGGATTTTTTTTTGCCTTTTTTGCGCTGCATCAATATGCCAATCGCGCCAATTATTATTAAAGCTACGCTGACCAATTGAGCTACTCGTAAAGGGCCAAGCATCAAGCTGTCGGTGCGCAGTGCTTCCACAAAGAAACGCCCGATAGAGTAAAGGATCAGGTATAAAAAGGCAATTTCACCATCAGTTTTTTTCCGGGGCCACCTTAAGGTAAGGATAACAAATACCATAAGGTCCCACATTGATTCATAAAGAAAGGTGGGGTGGTAATATTGACCTTCGATAAACATTTGATTTTTTATAAAGGTCGGGAAATGGCTGATGAATTGCACTGTCACAGGATCGCCGTGGGCTTCCTGGTTGATAAAGTTACCCCAGCGTCCGATAGCCTGTCCCAAAATTAAACTTGGTGCTATAATATCGGCGGTTTGCCAGGGGGGGAGCTTGTACCGGTTTACATAAAACAGTCCGGCCAGCAGTCCACCAATGATTCCGCCATGAATGGCCAGTCCGCCGTGCCAGATGGCCAGCACTTCCAGCGGCTCAAGCCGGTAGTTTTCCCAGGTAAATAAAACATAATAAAGCCGGGCGCCGATGATGGAAGCAGGTATGATAAGGGTGACCATATTTAGTATGTGGTTGGGATCGATGTTGTTTTGCTGTGCCCTGCGGTAAGCAAGCCAAATCCCAAGCAAAAAGGCGGTGGCCATAATGACGCCGTACCATCTAATTACTAATGGACCGAATTGTAAGGCCACGGGGTCGATCATATAAAAATCCTCCAATTATTTTAATTCTTATATATTTTACCATAATGAAGCAAAAAAGAATAATTTGTTGACTCTTAGTACTGGGGCGTAGAATGTGTTCGACGTGCTTATGGCTTAAGATATAAAAATTGCCGGCTGGGGACCGGCGATTTTGCAGAAACTTTTTACTTTTAATACTTACCGCAGAAATATAAAAAAAGCAATATTTGCACTAGCATAATGGCCGGTATGCCCATGGTAAATTGCACATGCAAGGTCTTATGGTGCCAAAAATACATGCCCAGCAGCGATCCGGCTGATCCTCCTGCTAAAACTGTCATAAACAGAGTTTTTTCTGAAATTCGGAACAGTTGATGACGAGCGCGGTGCTTATCCAAACCGAAAAGTCCAAATGCAATAATGTTGATAACCAATAAATATGATATAAACATGCTCAGTGCTCCGTTATAATTAGCTAATTAGTAGGTTGAGTTGCTTTAATGGTGTGGTTGTTTTTCGACAATTTTTATGGCTTTTAAAACCATCTGCATAGCGTCGATGCGGTATTGGGTCAAGTTCGATTTATAAATTTCACCTTCTAAGGTGACAATATAATTGGGCGGCAGGTTATTTAGGGCGATGGCGGCAATATCCAGTTTACATCTAGGACAGTCGCATATTTTCTCTTGAATCATAAGTTCGTTAATAATATCGCCGACCAGTATTTCCATAACATTTACAAGACGCATTGGTAAACCTCCTGTTTGCTGAGTTTTTTACCATTTTGTTGTGAGTTTCCAGTCAAGTATATATTATTATGTTTTTTGTAAAAAGCAATACTTACTTAGATGAGTTGTGTCAAAGTTAATGAAGTTTTTTAATTGAATGACCGCTTAAAAAGATTACTTGCCACATTGAATGCTTATATGGCATACTGTTTAAAACGATGCAGGCATTTATGTTCTAGTACACATGACAAATAAGACGGAAGTGGAGAAAAAAACTAGTTTAAACAGTTATAAATGAGGGAGCAATTAATCTTTATGTTGGGATTAAAAGACATAGTAGTGGTAAGGGACAAAAAGACTATTTTACAGATAAACGACCTTCGCCTGGCGGAAGGGGAACGGCTGGCAGTGATTGGCCCCAACGGGGCGGGCAAGAGCACTTTATTGAAAGCGCTTGCTTTGCTTGAAGTCCCTACGACCGGGGAAGTTTTTTTCCGGGGGGAGAAGGTAACGGGGAAGAACAGCCTGGCCTTCCGCAGGCGTATGGCCGTGGTGTTTCAGGAACCGCTTTTATTAAATACTACTGTGTTTAATAACGTGGCCCAAGGCATGTATTTCCGGGGTATTGACGCTGCAGAAAAAAAACGTCGGGTGGATTACTGGCTGGACAGGTTTAAAATATCGGCTCTGTGCAATCGCAAGCCGCTAAATCTATCGGGGGGCGAAGCGCAGCGGGTTAGCCTGGCCCGGGCTTTTGTTTTGGAGCCTGAAGTTGTTTTTTTGGATGAACCTTTCTCAGCGCTGGATTTCTCTACACGGCTGGAACTTTTGGAAGACCTGGGCGCACAACTGGCCGATACCGGTGCCACAATTGTTTTTGTCACTCATGATTTAAACGAAATCCCCTACCTGACGGATAATGTGGCGGTGATAGATGAGGGGCTTATTGTATACAAAGGCGGGCTAGAAAGCTTGCTAATGGGTGAAGTTAAGGTCCCGGCTGTGCAGCGGCTATTGCGGCCATTTAAGAAAAGCAGGCTGCTGCCGGTTTAGCACTTGGCGTAATCATTAGCCGGTGCCGGTTATACCTGGCCTTTGTGGTCAATTCTTTATTGACTGTAGGTTACAATAATATATAATAAGAAAAACTATATATTAACTGGGGGAGCTCATTATAATGGGCTGAGAAAGGACTGTAAGTACCTGACCCATGAACCTGATCGGGGTAATGCCCGCGTAGGCAAGGTAGAAACGATAATATTATGCGCACCTGACCTGCAGGGTGCGCCTTTTGCTTTTACCTTGCATAAAACTCAAAGCGGATGAAGGTGAATGGATGCGCTATGTTTTATTAACGGGAGGTACAGTTAACAATTTACAGTGGCTGGCCGGCGTTCTTGCCAAAGCCGACCGGTTGATTTGTGTGGACAGCGGGGCAAAGTACGCCGCTGCCTTGGGAATGGTCCCCCAGGTCATTGTTGGGGATATGGACTCGATCGACCACTCAGTATTGGATAGTTTCCACCGGCAGGGGGTGGTCATAAAGGAATATCCCGCCGAGAAGGATGACACTGACACTGCCTTGGGTTTGGCTGTGGCCCTGGCCGATCACCCGGATGAAATCATTATCTTAGGAGCTACCGGTACTCGTTTTGATCATACTCTGGCCAATGTGCACCTGTTGCGGGTAGCTCTGGAACATCAGGTTTTGGCCAGGATTATCAATGAGTGCAATGAAATCAGCTTGGTGGCACCTCAGCAGCCCGCTGTGGTGGAAGGCCGTCCCGGCAATTTATTTTCTCTGCTGCCGCTTACCGAAAAAGTCACCGGTGTGTGCGTACAGGGCGCCCGGTGGCCGCTGCAGGATGCCACCTTCAGCATAGGCAACCCGTATGGTGTGAGCAACCGGCTGGCTATGACCAAAGCGGATATTTCCATTGCTTCTGGATTAATGTTGCTCATCAAAGTTTATTAAATATATGAACTACGCTAAAAGTAAGCTACTGTAAACAAAAGTTGGTTCATGCAAAGAAAGGAGAAATCAGGATGCCGGTGATTAATGTTAGTTTTCAGGTGCTGCCTCAGGTGCCTGATGGAGATATTTATGCAGTGGTGGATAAGGCCATTGAAGTGGTGCAGCAATCCGGTGTCCCGTATGAAGTAGGCCCTATGGAAACTACTATGGAAGGGGAACTGGATGAGCTGCTGGAGATAGTAAAAAAGGCACAGCAAGCTTGTGTTGACGCAGGGGCACGCCGGGTGATTACAGTGATTAAAATAGACTATGCGCCAGAAGGTGTAACTATGGCTGAAAAAGTGGACAAATACAGACCATGTCGCGGTTAAACCGGGCCGGCGGGCCGGTCAATATGGGTGGCAGACTTTGGCCCGCACTGTTTTGCTTACTGGCTTTCTTTTTAGCCTGGGAAGCGGGCGTACGTTTATTGGCCATCAAGCCATATATATTGCCGGCACCCAGCCAGGTGCTTGATACATTTGGGGACATGCTGCCGCTGCTGATCCGTCATTCCCAAAGTACTTTGCTGGAGGCGGTGACGGGACTTGCTGCAGCTGTTGGGGTAGCCCTGGTACTTGCCGCCCTGATGGACCTGCACCCCTGGATAAGGCAGGGGATTTACCCGCTGCTGGTGGTTTCCCAAACTGTGCCGATAATTTCCATTGCGCCGCTGTTTATCATTTGGTTCGGTTACGGCATTTTACCAAAAGTAGTGGTAGTAGCCCTGGTATGCTTTTTCCCGGTGGTGGTCAACTTGGTGGAAGGTATGCAATCTGCGGATTGCGATATGGTTAATTTGCTGCGGGTCATGGGCTATTCCCGCTGGCAGGTCATCCGGCTGGTACGGTTTCCCTCAGCTCTGCCCTCTTTTTTTGCAGGCCTTAAAATCGCGGGAACGTATTCGGTTATGGGGGCGGTTATAGGTGAGTGGCTGGGCGCGGTAAGTGGTCTCGGAGTGTTTATGACCAGGGCCACCCATGCCTACCAGCTGGACCGGGTTTTCGCCGCTATTTTTATTATTATACTAGTTAGTTTACTTATTTACGCTGTTATTGAAATGCTGGCCCGCCTGGCTATGCCCTGGTACTACAATGAAAGGAGAAATGATTAAAATGTTTAGGAGAATAAGCATCGTCACTTTGCTAATAGCGCTGCTGCTTGCAGCGGGCTGTTCATCCGGCAGCGGATCACCCGGCAAGCAAAAAGAGCAGTCGCCTGCCCCGGATATACGGGAGCTGCAGCCGGTCACGGTAATGCTGGACTGGGTGCCCAACACCAACCATACCGGTCTTTATGTGGCTCGGGATAAAGGTTGGTATTCCGATGAGGGATTGCAGGTGGATATTGTTGAGCCAACCGAAGGTGGTACCACTCAACTGGTGGCCACCGGCAAGGCCCAGTTTGGGGTGAGTTACCAGGAAGACGTTACCCAGGCCCGGGCGAGTGATGTACCGGTGGAATCAATTGCTGCGGTAATCCAGCATAACACCTCGGGCTTTGCCTCCCCAAAAGACAAAGGAATAACACGTCCCTGTCAAATGGAGAACAAGCGTTACGGCGGCTGGGGTTCACCAAGTGAGGAGGCCGTGCTCAAGGCGGTGGTGGAAAATGACGGCGGCGATTTTAGCAAAATACAGATATTGAACATTGGTTCGACAGACTTTTTCACAGCCATTGAGCGGGACGTTGACTTTGCCTGGATTTATTATGGATGGACCGGGATAGAGGCCGAACAAAGAGGTCTTGAGTTGAATTTCCTGGAATTGCGTAATTTAGAACCGGCGCTGGATTATTATACTCCGGTTTTAATAACCGGCGAACAGTTGATTAAAGACAACCCTGAGTTGGTGAAGAAATTCGTGCGGGCCACGTCTAAAGGTTATGAGTATGCCATTAAACAGCCCGATGAAGCTGCCCGGATAATGCTCAAAAATGTTCCGGAGCTGAATGAACAGCTGGTGCTGGCCAGCCAGTGGTACCTGAGCCCGCGCTACCAGGATGATGCGGCCCGCTGGGGGGAACAAAATCCTCAGGTATGGGAGCGTTATGCCGGTTGGATGTATCAGCACAAGCTGCTTCCCAAGATGATTGATACCCAAAATGCTTTTACCAATGAATTTCTGCCTGAATAAACCAACGAACAGGGTAGAAACGGGTGCTGAAAGTTTTGCGTCAAAGCTAAACCGGAGGGGCAATAATGGCAGAAATATTTCTGGAGGATGTGACTAAAACATTTTCAATAAACGGTGTGCTCCTGAGCGTGCTGGACGGTGTTACCGTGCAGGTGGAGGAAGGAGAGTTTGTCAGCCTCATTGGACCCAGCGGTTGCGGCAAAAGCACACTTTTTAATATTATTTGCGGTTTGACCACCCCCGACCGTGGCCGGGTGCTGCTGTGCGGGCAGGATAATGTGCCCGCCGGTGAAGTGGTGTCCTATATGCCCCAGAAAGACTTGCTGATGCCCTGGCGTACCGTGCTGGACAATGTTATTTTAGCTCGCCGGGCTGGAGGCCGGGAACGGGCGGCAGTGCAAAGTGAAGCCCGGGAACTAATGCCGTTATTCGGTCTGACCGGCTTTGAAAACAGTTACCCGGCCGAATTATCCGGCGGCATGCGCCAGCGGGCTGCACTGATGCGTACTGTGCTGGCCCGGCGGCGGGTGCTGCTTTTAGATGAACCCCTGGGGGCGCTGGATGCCATTACCCGAACTCGCATGCAGCAGTGGCTGCTTAAAGTATGGAATAATTTCAGACAAGCGGTTTTTTTTGTTACCCATGATATTGACGAAGCCATTTTTTTGTCCGACCGGGTATATGTGCTTACTACCCGGCCCGCCAGGGTATGCCTGCACCTGCCGGTAAGCCTGCCCAGGCCGCGCCGTGCTGCATTATTAACTGATCCCTCTTTTTTGGCTCTAAAAAAGGAAATAATGCATGCCTTACAGGTCCAGTGATAGATTTTGTTCTTTAATCAGCTTGCGCAGGTTGGAGGCAAACCGCTGGTCATCCTCCGGCGTGCGTTTGCGCGGTCCTCTGGTATGCCTGCCGCTCCGGCGCAATTTAGCTTTGGTTTCCCTTTCCTCCAACAGGAAAACGATGGTTTCCTTGTTAAATATTTTGCCGGTTGGTGAGAGGGCTTTCGCTCCCTTACCCAGCACCATAGCGGCCAGGCCACCATCCTGAGTAACTACAATATCGTCCCTGGTCGTCATATTCATAACGGCCAAATCAGCTTCCTGGGAGGCATTACCGACGGTGGTATGGTGGTCGGAACTAATATTATGGTTGAAGCTGGAAACTGTATGCAGGGCAATTTGGTAATCCCGGGCCAAACGGAAACATATGAGCAGTGCATTTTTAGGGCAAGCGTCGGCATCAACTATTATTTTCATGGTAAGTGCCTTTCTTTAATCCTTCACTTTTAGAAATCCCGGCATATTTATTACTATAGCATAATATAACACTCAGCATCTAATTATGTGCCTACTAAATGCAACAATTTCCCTTTATATGGAAGGAAAAACCAAATTTATATAGAATAGGAAAAAAGGTACAACACTAATGAGGGGGATTGGCTGTGCTAGTAGAAGGGGCAATGATTTTAACGTGGCTAAGTGCGGGTGCGGCAGTAGGTTCGCTTTCAACCTACCGTCTGGTTAACGGTACGTTGAGCCAGGAGAGAGAAGAAAAGTTACGCAATAGTATTGTGGAAAACGAAGCATTAAGCCGGACCAACAGTATCTACCGGGAACGTATAGAACAGTTGGAAAACGCTTTATTTAGCAATGATAAGTACCTGGAAATGGCCGGTGAGATTGAACGGCTAAGTGCTGATAATTTTAAGCTACGTGGCAAACTCAGAGATTTGGCGTGTCTGGTGGAGGCGGAAAAGAAAAAAACTGCTTGGGAGCGAGTGGAACGTTTGGAAAAATCCATATTGGATATGCGCCGCCGCTTGGAGTATGAACATGGTCGCTCAGAAGTGTTTTACCCGGTTGACTTTCTGCCTGCCAGAACGGAAATTGCAGTGACGGCACTGGAATCAACGCCGGAAGAAAAGCCGGGCCCGGAGAAACCTAAAAAATGGGCATCTATACTGAGAGCTAGAAAATTATAAAAGTGCTTATTGTAATTTAGCTGGTTTTCTCATATTATTATATCAGGTGCTCATGGAATTGTTTTGCGGTGTTTGTCTGTCTTTCTTATGAATAGGCGAATCATCTGTCAAAGGTTCCATAGGGTAAGAATAATTCATAAGGGGGACAATTTCAGGGTATGACTTTCTCGGATAAGAATTTAGTTTGTAAAGATTGTGGTGAAGAGTTTGTATTTACAGCCGGTGAGCAGGAGTTTTTCGCTGAAAAGGGTTTTGAAAACGCTCCTTCCCGCTGCCCGGAATGCCGCAAGGCACGCCGCCAAAATAACAACTTCCGTGCTGGTGGTGCCAGGGAAAGACAAATGTATGAAGTGGTGTGTGATGAGTGCGGGGCTATGACCAGCGTTCCTTTCAAACCCAACGGCAGCAGGCCGGTATATTGCAAGGATTGTTATCAATCCAAGCGGTCTAGCTCCTGGGCATAGGTGATGCTTATATAGCTTATAGTTTAACAATAACCGGTAGGCGGGTTTTATACCCTCCTGACCGGTTTTTTATTTTTACTGTGCATTACGGATCCTTTTTAAGGATAAAATAAAAAAATCCTACATGAGATAACGGAGGTCATCACATGTTTTATTTCCGCACTGTTACAGTGAACCCGCTGCTGCCGGAACGCATTGCACGCCTGCGTGATTTGTCCTATAACCTCTGGTTTAGCTGGCAGAGCCAGGCTTGGGAACTGTACAAGGATATAAACCCGGGGCTTTGGGAGCGGGTAGGACACAACCCGGTAAAATTTTTACTGCGAGTACGTAGGGAAGAATTGGAACGGGTAGCCGCCGACCAGAATTATTTAAAAATATATGATGAAGTAGTGACTAGTTATGATCGCTATATGAGTGGGGAAAAATGGTATCTGCAAACCCATCCCCGGTACAAGGACAAAACTATTACCTATTTTTCCGCTGAGTTTGGACTGCATGAATCCTGCCCCATCTATTCCGGCGGGCTTGGTGTGTTGGCCGGTGATCATACCAAGTCGGCCAGCGATCTAGGTTTACCATTTGTGGGAGTTGGTTTATTGTATAAACATGGTTACTTTAACCAAATCATCAACCCGGATGGTCGCCAGGAAAACCATTACCCGGATATAAATTTTAGTGAAATTCCTGTTACACCGGTGGTTGGGAATAGCGGCCTGGATACTACTATATCGGTGGAACTGCCCGGTAGGACGGTATTTGTTAGGTTGTGGAAAGCTCAAGTGGGACTAGTACAGTTAATTCTTCTGGATACCGATCTTCCTGTTAACATGGAAGACGATCGCAAGATTACCGGGCAGTTATATGGCGGGGGGCGAGAAATGCGCATTACTCAGGAGATAGTGCTCGGTGTGGGCGGGGTCAGGGCATTAAATGTATTGGGCATAACCCCGGCTGTTTGGCATATTAATGAAGGACATTCTGCATTTTTGACCTTGGAGCGGTTACGGGAAATGGTCAGCGACGGGGTCCCCTCGGCAACTGCCAGAGAAGCTATCCGGGCCAATACCATATTTACCACTCATACACCCGTACCCGCCGGGCATGATGTTTTTGACCGGCTTTTGGCAGAAAAACATTTGGCCGAGTTATGTCGTGACACCGGTATGGACTGTGATACCTTATTAGAACTGGGTTGGGACGCTGAACAAAACGAGTTTAATATGACGGTTTTAGCAATGCGCATGGCAGGTTTTTGCAATGGGGTCAGTAAGCTTCACGGAGAAGTGACCCGCCAGATGATGCACCGGTTTTATCCTACCATACCTGTTGAGGAGGTACCGGTTACCTCTGTGACCAACGGGGTACATAGCAGTTCCTGGATTGCCGAGGAATGGAAAAGTGTTTTCTGTAAGTATCTGGGAGAGAACTGGGCCGGTAAGGTGACCGATAGCGTCTTTTGGCAGCGGGTTAATGATATTCCCGACCGGGTAATTTGGGATACCCATTTGCAGTTAAAGAATAAGGCCATCAAATACATCAGAGAAAGAGTACAGCAAAAGTGCCGGCGTAATCACGATTCCGAAGTGGTTGTTGCCGATGCCGGGGATGTATTACTGCCGCATGCGCTGACTATTGGTTTTGCCCGCCGTTTTGCCACTTACAAGCGGGCTGCGCTAATTTTTAATGATCCGGAACGACTGGCGGCAATGCTAAATGATTTAGATAAACCGGTACAGATAGTGTTTGCCGGCAAGGCCCACCCCAAAGATGGTGCCGGCCAGGAATTGATAAAAAAAGTTATCGATTATTCCCACGAGGAACCTTTTAAAGGCAAAATAGTGTTCCTTGAGAATTACGATATTAACGTAGCCCGGCACCTGGTGCACGGTGTGGATGTTTGGCTGAATACTCCACGTTGGCCTATGGAAGCCAGCGGCACCAGCGGCATGAAAGCCGCTATGAACGGTGTGCTGCATTGCAGTGTGCTGGACGGGTGGTGGCCTGAGGCTTATAACGGCCAAAATGGTTTTGCCATTGGCGATCCCGGTGATTTGCAATTAAACGAGCTGCAGCAGGACAGAAATGATACCTATTATCTATACAAGGTGCTTGAGGAGAAAGTAATACCTCTTTATTATGAGCGGGAAAATAATATACCCGGCCAGTGGGTGGCCAGGATGCGCAGTTCCATGCGTACAATTATTCCTCATTTTAGTACCGCCCGGATGGTGATGGAATATACAGAAAAGCTTTATATACCGGCTATTGACCGGGGCATTGCGTTTATGGAATCAAATTATGCAGCGGCTGAACAAGCCTGCCGCTTTAAGCGGTTTATTCAGGAGAACTGGCATCATGTAAAGGTGGAGCACACCTGGACCAATGGTAGGTGGGATATGCAGGCCGGTGAAGAATTAGCGGTGGAATCGGTAATTAAACTGGGTCCGATTAAGCCGTCGGAAGTGGCTGTGGAGATTGCCTTGGGAAATGATAAGGGGCCTTATATTAGTAATTTAAACACTATAAGCATGGAAATAAAGGAAAAGCTTGGGGATGGAACCTACCGGTTTATGGGCAAAATACCCTTGTCTCAGGGAACTTATGGCTATACTGTCAGGGTAAGACCTGTCTACCAATATATGACCGGCAAATTCGAAATCCCCCTGGTGAGGTGGGCAGAAAGTTTTTAAGTGCTTTTGAGGTGCTTATTAAGGCTGGAGCGGCATGCTTTGGAATAATAATTTTAAAAAGTTTGGGTGATTTTTATGTTGTTGATCATCATTAGAACACTTATCCTATATATTGCCGTGGTTATCGTTATGCGTATTATGGGCAAGCAGGAAATAGGGCAGTTGCAGCCCTTTGAGCTGGTGGTGGCCCTGATGATTGCCGATCTGGCTGCTATTCCCATGCAAAATACCGGTGTACCACTGCTAAGCGGAATAATTCCGATTATTATATTAATGGTGGCCCAGGTAGCCTTGTCCTATATCTCCATGAAGAGCTTAAAGGCACGGGGCGTTATTTGTGGCAAACCCAGCGTGGTAGTAGCAAATGGCAAGCTGGTTGAACAAGAGCTCAGGTACTTGCGCTATAATGTTAATGACTTGTTGGAACAGCTACGGTCTAAAAATTATCCTAATCTATCTGATGTGGAATTTGCCATTGTGGAAACCAACGGCCAGCTCAGTGTGATACCTAAATCGCAAAAGCGGGCTCTTCAGCCCGAAGATTTACAAATTAATACTCAGTATGAGGGTATGCCTTTGTCAGTGATTATTGACGGCCAGCTAAACGAACAAAACCTGCGTAGAGTTAACCTGACCAGGGAATGGTTGAGGACAGAACTGCTTAAGTTTGGTATTGATGACTTTAAAAAGGTTTTTTTTGCCAGCCTGGATACTGCTGGTAAACTGTTTTACCAGCTAAAAAATAAACCGGATGGTGGTCGGGTATGAGGATTTATGTGGCAGTGATAGTTGGGTTGCTACTGGCGGTTTCGGTTGGCTTCATTGCAATGGACAGGTTGGATGCTGCCACCAATGAAATAGTGGCCGGGTTTGGCGAGCTGGAGAGGGCCGTTGACTATGGTAAATGGGAAGAAGCCGGCGCCGGTATTGGGAGAGTGGAAAAATTATGGAATAAGCACAATGGGTGGTGGGCAATGGTTATTGATCACCAGGAAATTGATAATATTGACATGGCTCTGACCCGTAGCAAGCAGTATATAAACGAGCAGGATCGCGCTATGGCATCAGGGGAGTTGGCAGTGCTTAAGCAAATGCTGGAGCATATACCTGAAAAGGAACAGGTTCACTTAAAAAATATATTTTAAAACAAAACAACCTATGTTTCGTTAATAAAAGCCCCGGAGGACGGGGCTTTTTGCATGCAGCCGCTCAGCAAAACTTTGCAGGTGCACTATGAACGCCACATCCGGTGGCTAAAGAAAACCAGTATCGTGTAGATTTCCAGGCGTCCCATCAGCATGCAAATGGTTAATACCAACTTCCCCGCTCCTGGAATGGTCGAATAGTTGGAGGCTGGACCGACTATGCCAAAACCGGGCCCGATATTGCCCAGGCAGGCGGCCACAGCCGATATGGCACTGATCAGATCAATACCCAGAGCAGTAATAATCAGTATACCAAGAATCAACAGTATGAAGTATAAAAAGAAAAAGGACTGCACGTTTTCCACCAGCTCATCCGGAACTATACTGCGGCCAAGGCGAACCGGGATAACCGCCTTGGGGTGGATGAGTTTGGCAACCTGTCTGGAGGCACTTTTAGCCAAAATTAAGTAACGTACGTTTTTAATGCCGCCTGCGGTGGAGCCGGCACAGCCGCCGATAAACATGAGCAGAAAAATCACACCCTGGCTGAATGTTGGCCACAGGGTATAGTCTGCGGTGGCAAAGCCAGTGGTGGTTAAAATAGATACCGTTTGAAAAGCCGATTGGCGTAAAGCTATGCCAATTTGGTAATCCGCCGCCATAATTAAGTTAATACTAATTAATAACCAGGCGATTACAGTCACAGCCAGGTACAACCTGCTTTCGGGATCCTTCCATAAAGGAAGGAAATTGCCCCGTATCGCATGAAAGTGCAGTGTAAAGTTCATGCCACAAATAAACATGAAAAATATAATAATGTATTGGGCCGCCGGGTTATTGTTAAATGCACCCACACTGGCATTATAATTGGAAAAACCACCGGTGGCCACACTGCCAAAGGTGTGGATAAAAGAGTCAAACCAGCTAAGGCCGGCAATTTTTAGAGCGGCAATTTCAGCGATGGTGATTATAATATACAGTTTATATAATTCCCGGGAAGTCTGGGCCACCCGGGGCAGTACCTTGCTTTTGTCCGGTCCGGGCACTTCGGCCCGAAACAGTTTGAGGCCGGCTATTTTCAGGGAAGGAATCAGCGCCAGAGTTAAAACGATGATCCCCATGCCGCCCAGCCAGTGGGTGGCACTGCGCCAGAAAAGCATACTCCTGGGAATGCTTTCAACGTCTTTTAATATGCTGGCTCCAGTGGTAGTAAACCCGGACATGGTTTCAAAAAGAGCGTCGATGAAACCGGGGATAACCCCGCTAACCATGAAGGGCAGTGCTCCAAACAAGGCCAGCAATAGCCAGCTGGCAGTGGCAATAACAAACCCTTCCCGGTACCCGACATCGCTTGCGGTGATTAGGGTGCGGGAAAGGGGTAGTCCAATAAGCGTCAATATTAAGATGGATATGGCAAATGCGATATATGCACTTTCTTGTAAATACAAGGCAATGCCCAGTGATGGCAACATGGACCCGGCTTCACAAAGTAGAACCAGACCCAGTGCGCGTAGAATTAGTGGCTTATTCAAGCCGAATTCCTCCAACTCCACACATTGATTCAATAATGTTTACGTTATGGCCCAAAGCAAATACTACTAAACGGTCATGCTCTTTTATGATGTCATTACCTTGGGGAATAATTACCTTGTTGCCCCGCATTATGGTGCCGATAATAGTGCCGTCCGGTAGCCCGGATTTGTGTAAGGGGCGACCGATAATTTTACTGCCGGGCTGTACAAATAATTCAATGACTTCAGCTTTTTCGTTGAGCAGCAGAGAAAGGGATAGCAGTCGTCCGCCCTTGATGAAACGCAATACCTCGCCGGCCGTGATAAGGCGGGGGCTGATAGCGTAGTCCACACCCAGCTGTTCAACCAGTGGCGCGTAGCCAGGGCGGCTAACCTTGGCTATAACTCTTTTGGCACCCATTTGCTTGGCCAGTAATGCCAGCAATAAGTTTTCTTCGTCAAGGCCGGTGACTGTGACAAAAGCATCAGTATCTTTGATGCCCTCATGACACAGTAGTTCCAAATCCGAGCCATCCGCGCATAAAATAAATGCTTCAGGCAGCTTTTCAGCCAGTTCCCGGCAACGTTCGCTGTTTTGTTCAAAGACCTTAACATTCATGCCCTGAGTGCAAAGCCTTTCTGCCATGTAAAAACCGATGCGCCCGCCGCCTAGTATCATCACGTTTTGCACCCTTGGCCGTTTCTTTTTAACTTTAGCGCAAATTTTATTGATTATGTCCGAATGTCCCAGCAGGTATATGGTATCACCAGGTAAAACAACATCCTGGCCGCCGGGGATAATCATTCCGCCGTTGCGTGATATAGCTACAATGAGCAGTGACCGGGGAATATCCATATCCATCAGTTTTTTGTTGGCAAATAAAGGCATGCTCTCGTTTACAGTTATATCTGCCAACTGCACTTGGCCTCTGGCAAAGGGTTCCATGTGCACCGGTAAGGCCATAGTGAGAAAACGATTAATTTCCATAGCTGCCGCGTATTCCGGGTTGATGATCAGGTCAATACCTAGAGCTTCTTTGCTGATAATTTTATTTTGGGAGTATTCCGGGTCTCTGATGCGGGCTACGGTGCGTTGGATGCCAATCTGTTTGGCCGTCATACAGGCGATCATGTTTACCTCGTCGCTGTTGGTTACCGCAATGAGTAGCTCAGAATTTGCAACGTCGTATGAACTGAGAATTTTGGCAGTGGCACCATTGCCCCTGATACAGAGGCAATCAAAATCCTCCTCAATTTTTTGCATCGTCAATTCATTTTTTTCAATGATAACCAAATCGTGACCTTCTTGCAGTAATCTAACGGCTATTTCTTTGCCTATTTTACCCGCTCCGATAATAGTGGTCTTCAATGTACGCACCTCATCATTTTGCCGATGTGTTTAATGCAATAATTAGTATACGCCAAGGGCTATTTTATAGCAATGTATTTGTCTTGCCTGGAGAAAAAGTTAAATTACTAGTTAAAAAGGCAAAAATTGTATGTTATAGTATTGTACAGAGGTGACATAAATGAATGATATCTGGTATCTTGGCAGAGGTTTCTGGATGGTCTATGTCGATGAGCCGACGGTGGCTGATGATTTTAAGTCTATCCCTGCGCTGCAGTTTATTACTGCGTATTATAATACCCGTGGTAGGCAGATAGCTTCACAGTTCAGGTTTTTTCAGGGGGACGATTTGCGCCCCGGGTTTTGTTTGCTGCATTATGTAAGCCGTTTAGCGGGTCTTGATTACTATAAGGTGCTGGATTTAGCAAAACGGCTGCAGGGTTCTCCTTACAGGGAATTCTATCAACAAAGCAGCTATCAACCGGAATTGTTAGAGCTATTTAATTCCTATGATCCCGTACGGAAAAAAAACGGTAATAATAGAAATAGTAAGCGGTGAAAGCCTGATTAGTTAAAGGTGGGGTGGATATTTGTTAACCTGGTTTAACAAGGGGTGGCAGGAGGTAAGGTATTATCAGAGGGAAAGTTTGATTTGTCTGGCCATATTTGTGTTGGCGACCTGTACCGGCCATATTCTGGCCATGCTGGTTTCCGATAGGGCTGCCGTGTACTACGGTGTAGTGCGGGATATGATAATAACTAATCCTTTTGGTGAAGGTTTGCCGGATAACTTATTTATGTTTATTTTAGCCAGGAATAGTATAGTAAGTTTCACAGTGCTGGTACTGGGTATCATCACGTATAATGTTTGGCCGGTATTTATTTTATTACTTAACGGTGCCGTAGGCGGTTTTGCCGTGCAAATGCAGGCCGCTTTATTTAATCATTCCATTTTTCAAATTTGGCTGTTTGGGCTTTTGCCTCACGGCGTACCCGAGCTAGGGGCGCTTTTCCTGGCCTCGGGAGCTAGTTTTTACTACCGTCGCTTGCGCAGCCAGGGGGAACGTATTACCGGGCGGGTTTTAAAAACTTATTTAGTAGTTATCTTGCCCTTGCTGGTTCTTGCAGCGGCTGTAGAAACCTCTATCACACCGCTTTTGATACATCGGTTTTTGTTATAAGTTTGCTGGGGTGAATAAAATTCATAACAAATATATAACTATATTGTTAAAATGATACTGTTTTTTGGCATCGGTTGACTGGATGACCTGGGTAGATGATTTATTTTTAGGGAAAGGAACGGGTGCTTGTGATACTATTAACCGGTGGTACGGGGTTGGTGGGAAGACATTTGGTGCGCTCTTTGGTGAAAAAAGGCTATGCAGTGCGCTGCCTGGTCCGGGAACCTCAAAAAGCCGGTGAGGTTTTGCCTGCGGGTATTGAATTGTCTCAAGGGGAAATTAATGACCCAGTTGCCGTAAGGAAAGCCTGCCAGGATGTGGATAAGGTTATTCATTTGGTGGCTATTATCAGAAAACACGGTGATAGTACCTTTGAACGAATCAATGTGGAAGGTACCCTGAATCTAGTGGCTGCGGCGGGTCAGGCCGGGGTAAAGCATTTTATTCATATGAGCGCCCTGGGCGCCTGTGACAATACCCGGTATAAATATGCTTATTCCAAGTGGCGTGGTGAGGAAACCGTCAGGCAAAGCGGCTTGGCTTGGACTATCCTGCGTCCGTCCATAATTTACGGGCGGGGATTTAATTTTTTTAATCGTTTACTCCAATCGTTGCAAATGTTTCCCAAGCCGTTTGTCCCTGTTCCGGGCTGGGGAAATACTTTATTTCAGCCCATTGCGGTGGAAGATGTGGTGCGCTGTTTGGTGCAGATATGCGAAGACCCAGGAATGGTGGGCCGGGTTATCCAAATCGGCGGTCCCGAGCATTTAAGCTATGCGCAAATGCTGGATATTTTATTGGAGTGTTTAGGGGAAAAGCGCTATAAACTGTATGTGCCCATGCCTCTGATGCGCCTGGTGGTGCCGCTGATGGGCAGTGTTTTGCGGGACCCGCCGGTTTCTCCAATTGAGTTAAAACAATTGGATGTGGATAATACCACGAATTTAAACGCTGTGGAAAATATTTTTGGCTTCAGGCCCAAGGCTTTGCATGATGGCTTAAAGTACTTGGCTGACCAGGTATTTCCTTAGCAGTTATTGTTATGGGCATTATTCTCCAACCAGGCAAAAAAAGTGTCCCACACCTTCCGGTGATGGCCTATAAACCGGTGATCCGCGCCAGGAATGTATACCAATTCTTTGGGCTGCCCGGAGCTTTCGTAAATTAGCCTGGCGTCAACAGGATCGACTACCTCGTCCTTTTCTCCGTGGATAATTAATAAAGGTCGCGGTGCTATGTGACTGGCCATTGCTGGTACATCAAAACAATCCCGGTCATCAAAAAAAGTTTTGCTCTTATAAATGCTTCCTTCCTTTTCAGCATCCACCAGTTTCTCTGCATAATTATTAAATAGTACCTTTAACCGGGCTGGTGCTGCCCAGGTGCATACCCCCTCTACCCGTAGGTCATTGGATGCGTGGCAGATCGCTGTGGTGCCGCCAAAACTGCGCCCCGTGGTGAACACTGGGCCCAGGCCTGCCGCCACGCACCAATCCACAGCGCATTTCAGGTCGTCGATCTGGTCTGAAAGGGTGGTATGCTCAAATAGCCCTTTACTTTCCCCAATGCCGCTAAAATCAAAGAGTAATACATTAAAGCCCCGTTGGCCCAGCTCTTCGCCCATACTTATGGCCATGCCGCCGCCTTCCTTGCTGCCGACAAACCCGTGGCAAACTATTATTACCGGGCCTTTAGTGGTGTCCGGGCTGTGCAAAAGACCAACCAAGGTAAGGCCATAGGAATTCATAAAATTAATTCTTTGCCAGTTAGGCCTATTTTGCATATGGATCACCTCATTTTTACTTTATATTTTTAGCATTAAAGGGTAATTTCCTGCTGATTAATATATTTTATCGGCTAGTTTATTTGGCAGGCATAGCACGATGAACGATACCGTTATAGTAGCACTTGCCAAAATTGCGACTCGGTGATATACTTTGTTTAACCTTAAGATTTATAAATTCCATGATGGAGAAAAGTAGGCTGGAAACAGACCCTCAGGGAGGGAGCGTCACCGACTGGAAGCGTTCCTGGGTTATGACCAACTGAAGTTCCCTCCGGAGAAGCCGGCTGAAACCATTTGGCAAGTAGGCCAGGACGTATGCTTCCCACGTTACAGGGCAGGGGGTATCGGATTATTCCTGTACTCTACCAAGTGGACCTGACTTTGATAATCAGGTCAACTAGGGTGGTAACGCGGTGGCAAAGCCTCTCGTCCCTTGGGATGAGAGGCTTTTTTGATTGACACTGCAGTTGTTTTATCCCGTACCTTTATTGAGGGGGCCCGTTGTCTGGCGGGTCAACCAGGGTGGTACCGCGGAAGCAGCCCGTCGCTTTCGTCCCTGCGGGGACGTGCGACGGGCTTTTTATATTTTCCTATTGGAGGGATTAATATGGTGGTTGTAATGAAACTTAATACCAGCGCTGAACAAATTGCCATCCTGGACAAACGGTTAAAAGCCAGTGGTTATCAAACTCACTTGATTAGAGGCACCAAGCGCATAGTGATCGGAGCCGTGGGAGATAGACTGCCTGTTGAACTGGCCGGACTGGAATCCATGCCCGGTGTGGAAAAGGTGCTGCGTATTATGAGGCCCTACAAGTTAGTCAGCCGGGAAGTGCAAGAAGCAGATACTGTAATTAAAATTGGTGGCATGGGGGTTGGCGGAAATCAGCTAACTGTTATCGCCGGTCCGTGCGCTGTGGAGAGCAAAGAACAATTGCTGGCTGCCGCCCTGGCAGTGCGCCGGTCCGGGGCTAACGTGCTGCGGGGCGGTGCTTACAAGCCCAGGACCTCCCCGTACAGTTTCCAGGGTCTGGAGGAGGAAGGGCTGCGTTTGCTGGCGGAGGTGGGTGCCCAAACCGGGCTGGCCACGGTTACCGAAGTGATAGATGAAGAAAGCCTGACCGCGGCTGCCCGCTACGTTGATATATTACAAATCGGTGCCAGAAATATGCAAAATTTCCGCTTGTTACGCCTGGCTGGAGAATCCGGTAAACCAATTTTATTAAAGAGAGGCCTTTCGGCGACGGTGGAGGAATGGCTTATGGCAGCGGAATATATCGTATCTTCGGGTAATGGGGATGTGATATTGTGTGAGCGCGGTATTCGCACCTTTGAAGACAGCACTCGCAATACACTGGATTTGAGCGCGGTAGCTCTAGCAAAACAGCTAACGCACCTTCCGGTTATCGTTGATCCCAGCCATGCTACCGGTAAACGGGAACTGGTGAGTGCCATGTCCCGAGCGGCAGTGGCGGCGGGGGCCGACGGGTTGATTATCGAAGTGCATCCCGACCCCGTGGCAGCGTTATGTGACGGCCCCCAATCTTTGGACCCTGGTGAGTTCGATGATCTAATGGGCGGTCTGCGTCCTCTAGCAGCGGCAGTGGGGAGGGAACTGTAATGCGTACATTGGGTTACCTGGGACCCCAGGGCACCTTTTCACACACCGCTGCGCTACACTATACCGGTCTATACGGGTATACACCCGTATGTTGCTCAAGTTTGGATGCGGTGGTACATAAGATCGCATCCAAAGAGTTGACCTGCGGTATCGTACCGGTGGAGAATTCTCTGGGCGGTTCGGTGGGAGAAACGTTGGACCTATTAACAAATATAGATGGAATATGGGTAACCTCGGAATTTTTATTGCCAGTAAAGCAGCACTTGTTGGCGCGTCCCGGGGTGGTTTTGGCGGATATATCGAAAGTATACTCGCATCCCCAGGCCCTGGCCCAGTGCCATAGTTTTTTGAAACAGCAACTACCGGATACGCCTGTCGTGGAAACGGTCAGTACCGCATCGGCGGCGCTTATGGTGGCCGGTGCTGAAACTGCAGCGGTAGCGGCAGTAGGCTCGCAAAGTGCCGCGGTTACCTACGGGCTGCAGATATTGCAAGCTGACATACAGGATCATCCTAATAACACAACTAGATTTTTGGTACTGGGCAGAGAAAAACCTGTTTTCTCAGGGGAGGCTAAAATGTCGCTGGTTCTGGCCGTGCGAGATTCTCCCGGTGCTTTATGCCGCATTTTAAGTCCGCTGGCGCAGCGGGAAATAAACCTGACGCGTATAGAATCAAGACCGTCCGGCAGTAAACTGGGCGACTATATCTTTTTTATCGACTTTGAGGGGCATAGTAACAGTCAAGAGGTGGGCGATGCCATCAGGGAGTTGAGAAAAAATACCTTGTGGCTAAAAATATTAGGCTATTACCCTATTGCTGCCGGAGATATGCCGCCTAGCCACCTGGAACCGGTACAGTTGGTTGATTTACCCGACCTGCGTAGAGAAATTGATAAGATAGATGCTGATATATTGAGTTTATTAGCCAGACGCCAGCAACTGGTTGAACAAGTGGCTGCTTTTAAAAGTATAGACACAGTAGTCGACAGCAGCAGGGAAGAGGAAATATTATACAGGGTAAAAGAATTGGCTTATCAGAGCGATATTGACCCGGATATGGTTGAGGGAATATATAGGCAAATTTTTAAGGGAGCGGTGCGTAGGCAGGTGGAACTGCTTGCATTATGTCAATAAATTTGACATGGTACGCAGCAACCATAAAAGACCCGCCAATTACGGCGGGTCTTAATGTAATGATTTCTTATATTCATCAAGTGATTCACCGGATAATTCCTCAAGAGCATTTCTGACGTCATCATCCATTATTTCTTGAATATCCAGCATTTGTCCTTGTAATGATTGGGAAATATTAATGGGTATTTCCGCCCGTAACGCTAGAGCAATGGCATCGCTGGGGCGAACATCAATTAGATATTTATCTTCCCCGGATGCAATATATAACTCGGCGAAGTAAGTGTTATCCTTTAAATCGGATATTTCCACGCCGGTGATACTGGCACCTAAAGTTTGACAGATGGTAAGAGTTACATCATGGGTAAGAGGGCGTGTTTGGGGAACGCCTTCCATAGCTAAAGCGATGGAATGGGCCTCCAAAAGTCCTACCCAGATAGGCAATACCCTATTTCCTGTGGTATCGGTGAGTAATATTATAGGACTGCCCGACATATCATAGGCAATTCCTTTTACTTTAACGATCATGAGACTATACCTCCCGGAGAAGAATATAGTATTGGCTCGGGCTGCTGGAAGGCAATGGCTGCTGATACCTTTATATATGCTAATTTCTTTGTGGTTATTCTATCACTTAATTCTAAGTTGTCAAATTATAAGGTTTATTTAGTCTTTTTCGAGAAACAGTAAATTAAGCAGCCAACTGATAATACCCGTAATCAACGCACCCCAGAAGGCGCCTCCGAAACTGAGCACATCAAATCCTGGTACCAGCCACGCAGCGATGGCAAAGGTAATGGCGTTGATAATAAAGATAAACAGGCCCAAGCTGAGTACAGTTAAAGGGAAAGTAAGCAGCATGAGCAAAGGGCGTAAAAATGTATTGACAATACCCAGTGCCGCCCCGGCCAACAGTGCCGGTATGACACCGGAAAGATGAATGCCTTCCAGCAAACGATCGGCCAGTACTATGGCCAGCGCGTTAAGTAAAAAAGTCAACAACCAGTTCATACAAACGCCCCTAAGGTTATTTCTAATTACAATATAACATTTTTCCACGCATAAATGAAACAAAAAAAAGCAATATAAATAATAGTTTCATAAGTTTAATGATTTAACAATAAAATTATGGAGGTGTTGTTTTGCAAAGTTGGACCGATATTGAAAAAGGCGTTGAAGTTAAACCGACCTATGGCAATCAAATCAACATTTGCTATTGCGGATTGTTAAGTAAAAGCGGCGCTGACCAGGTGTATTTGCATTGTGGTTACAGCGACCCTAATAACTGGCAAGAATCAATTACCACGAACATGGACCGCACGTCCAGAGGTTGGGAGAAAAATGTGCCCATGAAAAATCATACTATGGCTTTTTGCTTTAAGGATAGTGCTAATAACTGGGATAATAATAGCGGTTATAATTGGATTGCCAGAGCTTAAGTTAGCGTGAAGAAGCAGGCTACTTTAGGTATGTTAATAAAGTAGCTTGCTTATTTTATGATTGTAATGTTTTAGCTCATTCATGGTATAATAATCCTATTGTCCCCATGATTATTTTGGTTACAGAATAGGGTGATGAGCTTGAAAGATACTTATTTGCAATGGTTTAAGGGCAAAGTGAAAAAGGCTATGACTAATTATAATATGATAAATGATGGGGACCGGGTGGCCGTGGGTCTGTCCGGTGGCAAAGATAGCATAGCGTTGTTACAGGCGCTTTATATGATACGCCGGGAAGTCCCGGTGCACTATGACTTGCATGCTATATTTGTTAACCCCGGCTGGCCTATAGATGTTGACATAATGGCGGATTTTTGCCGGCAACGGGATATACCATTTACTAATAAACTAACCGATATAGGCGAGGTTGTTTTCATTGAGCGGCAGGAGAAGAATCCCTGCGGACTGTGCGCCAACCTGCGTCGGGGAGCGATCAATAATACCGTGCGTGATTTGGGCTTGAATAAACTGGCTCTAGGTCACCATCTTGATGATGCTATCGAGACTTTTATGATGAGTTTAATTTTTACCGGCCAGTTTAAAACGTTTGCTCCGGTAACCTTCATGGATCGCAGTAACATCACGTTGATCCGTCCCATGATTTATATAACTGAACAAACCGTGGAAACTTTTGTAGAGCGCTACAATTTGCCGGTAGTGAAAAGTCTTTGCCCCGTAAACGGCAAAACTAAAAGAGAAGAAATGAAAAACCTGGTGAATTCGCTGAGCGAGCGCTATCCTGATATAAAAACCCGGTTTTTAACGGCTTTTCAAAGACTGGATCCGCAAAATTTGTGGCCGCCTATGGTTACCCGTCATCTGCACAACGATGGTACGGATGATGAGGAAGGAGCAATGAACTTAATTGAATAAAAAGGCTAGATATGCCGCCGGACAGGTGTTCATTGGTATTGCAATATTTTTGCTGATCTATACATATTTTTTTTATAGCACTTATCAGCCCCTGTCAGGTTTGGCCGGGAGTTGGGGTATGGCGCTGTTTCTGCCCATGACCGCAGTGCTGGTCGGCCTTTTGATAGAACTTGGCCGGTTTTGGGGACAAACCGTAGAAGTAAAAATAGATACTGATTTACTTATCCTTCAAGGCGGGCCGGCCGCTGTACTGAGCCTGGTACCGGAGCCTTTTTGGCTACGGGTGGGCGGCCATACTTACCCATATGCTTTTTTCGCTGATCCGTTAGTTACCGGAATTTCCGGGGTTTGGCTGGGGGTAGTATTGTTTCGCTCCATATTTAATACTAAAAAAGTTAGAGAACATAAAGAAGATCAAAAAAAGGAATAATTTTTTTTATTTACTAGCAGGAAAATTATGGGATACATGCAATTTTTTATAAATGGAGGTGACATTACATATGCTAAAAAGATATGGTGAAGTGATGCTAAGGCTGGAAGAACTTGGTGCACGAGCAGGGAGACTTAATAACAGTGACCGGAATGAGCTGCAAAGCTTGCTCGAGGAACAGGCGTGGCTAGGTACGACAATGGTTAAGAAGGCTAAATCCGTATTAGAAGAAATTGATGGTTCTTTTGAAAAACTATTTGACTGGATGATTGATATTTCTGATTTAATTGATCACGCCGCCAGTGCAGCAGGTACGCCCGAAGATTTATTAGCATTGGAAAATATCATGGGTGACGTGGTTAAACTAAAGGATCAAATGAAACAGCTTAACCTGGATAAACGCATTACCCATGCCGTGACCAAACGGGCTGGGAATTTACTGCTGGATGCCCGCTTTGAGGCGGCACCAGCGACAGCCCCGCTGCGTGTGGATGCTCAATCGGTGGCTGTGGCAAACCTGGTGGATGTCAATGACTGTGAGCAAACTTATATTCCGGAGACGGTAGATCCGCTTCCGGAGGTATCGGCAAGCACGGGTGGGCCGGCACAAAAGAAATCTCACAAAAAAAAGGCAAAAAAAGCCAAGTATTTGACCGGTCAATATCAGCCTCCTCAGGAATTGCTGGTATCGATAGCTGAGAAAATATCCCCACCAACACAGCTTAAATTATTGGAAGATGCCGGGCAATTTATTTCCCTAGATTTGCCGGGCACTAAAAAGTAATAAAATATTATTAGAAAATCCCCTTGCTGGTTGATAAGCTCCCCTTTGAGTAGACACCTGAAAAAACAAAAATTCAGGGCTACACA
>JAENZP010000011.1 GCA_016841205.1 Desulfoscipio geothermicus | reverse complement strand
ATTTAACTGGAAATTCTTCGAAAAGAAGATTCTAAAAATACTATACGAGGAGGATATTATATGTCAGGTCCAGCAATGGGGGCAATGTTTGTTATTTTAGCTTATTTAGCATTTACCCTTGGTATAGGGATATATACAGGCAGGCAATCAGCAAAATCATCTGAAGGATATTTTTTAGCAGCCAGAGAACTTGGCCCTTATGTAATGTTCTTTACATTATTTGCAACAAATATTAGTGCATTTGCTTATATGGGCGCTCCCGGCGGATCTTATCACTTAGGGGTGGGGTTCTTTGGATATCTGGCGACTACTACAAGTTTAGCAGCTGTGTTTTTTTATGCAATTGGCTATCGCACCTGGCTGCTTGGCAGGCAGTATGGATTTATGACAGCACCTCAACTTTTGGGGGCGATATATAACAGCAAGGGTGTAACTCTTGTTATGTTATTAGCGATGGCGGTCTTTACCGTAGCGTACATGTTAGTGCAACCTATCGGGGCCGGTTATGTGATCAACGCAATAACCGGGGGTGCCGTACCTGCCTTTGTAGGGGTGTTAATGGTTTTAGTATTTATTACGGTTTATGTTTTTATGGGCGGGTTAAAGGCCACTGCCTACGCGGACTTATTTCAAGGCTCCGTAATGATAATTTGTGTTGTATTGGCGTTTCTTTTAATTGTTTTTAAGATCGGCGGTCCTACAGAAGCAGCTCATAATTTAATGGCTGTCCATCCGGAACTTTTTGGGAGAGGTAATTTCTCAATTGAGAAATGGATTAGCTTCGGTCTTGTTATTGCCTTGGGCGTACCTGTTTTTCCGCAGCTTTTTACAAAGTACTTGGCAGCTAAAAACCCGGATTCTTTAAAGACAACTATGACTCTTTATCCAATTGCCATGATCGTGATTTATATACCTGTTTTATTCCTCGGTGCGTTTGGAACTTTAGTTTTCCCAGGCCTTGAGGGTAAGGCATCAGATTCAATAATTCCGATGCTGTTACAAAACTATTACGCGCCATGGGTTGGGGCATGTGTTTTATCAGCCGTATTAGCTGCCATAATGTCAACGACTGCCTCTCAATTAATTACCATTAGCACAATGATATTAAAGGATTTTTACATTCCATATATAAACAAGAATCTTAGCCCGGACAAAGAAGTGTTTGTTGGACGTGTTTTTATCTTCTCTTTAGCAGTTTTGGCCTGTGTCATTGCTCTTAAGCCGCCGGCGGCAATATTAGCTATTGTAACCTGGGCTTTTACCGGATACGCCGTACTTGTTCCGGGAGTTTTGGCTGCCCTGTATTGGCGGAGGAGTACCGCAACTGGTGTTATTTGCTCGGTATTGGCAGGCGAGGCAATCGTGGCGCTATTTGCATTCGGTATAATTTCGCCGGCGGTTCTTGGCCAATGGCAAGCTTGTGTCCCGGCAGTTATTATTAGTGCAGTAGTATTAATAGTTGTAAGTTTAATGACAAATCACAGCCAAGATGAACAAAGAGCAATCGATGAAAAACATGGTTTCATGGATACGATTTTCAAAAGTCAAAATGCATGATTAAAGAATAATGTATAATTTTTTAAGAGATTAATAACTAACTGATTAGAAAAATGTTTAATGTGTAATCAAAAATTATTTTAAAGGAGGTTATTCTTTATGACAGGGAAAGCAATGTTTTGGTTTATAATGATGTTCCTTCCCTTTGTATTCTATGTTGACTTTTGGCAGTGGAATACAGTTAACCCTATAGTATTTGGCTGGATCCCCTGGCATGTGTTTTATCAAATACTCCTTAACTTGGCGATGGTTGTGATTTTTGGAATGTTTTGCAAGTATCATTGGCCCAAAAATCCATTTCAAGATTAGTAACATGTTCACGGAACTCTCAACTGTATAAATAACGTGTTAAGAACAGGGCCGCTCAAGTGGTCCTGTTCTTTTGGTAAATGGCTTGCAAAGCTTTTTTAAGCGTTACGGCCCGAACGAAGATCGCCTGAACGTGATTTTCGTTTTGGGTCTTACCCAGAAGATGAATTTTGCCCGCCTTCCTTTATTACGAAGGCCGTTGAAGGGTTGACCTAAAGTATGGTCGAGGAGCGAGGACATAGTTCTCGTCGATTTTTCTATTTATAAAGGTTGAATGATGTAAATAAAATTGTCATTTCTGCTTACATGTATGACGATTTTACATAATTAAGATAATACAACTATTACTGCAAATGATTGACTTTATTACCACGGTACGGGTTGGGCATCGTCATGATCTAAAATGACCATAGAAAATGGTATCAAGTAGTGATATTATAAAATAGTACAAAATGTTTAATAATTTAGAAATCAGGTGATTAATTATGAGTTCTCCCGTTATAGATTTTCACATCCATACCGTGCATTATGATTCCTATTCCGAAAGCTGCCTTGAATTCTTTGAAAATGCTCGATCCGGGGGAGACTGGCAAGAGTTTCATGACAGGTATTGCAATCCGGATGAGTTCGTTAAATATTTGCATGCAAATGGTGTGGATTACGGAGTTGTTTTAGCAGAACTATGTCCTGCGGCCACTGGTGTATGTCCCAATGAATATGTAACACAGTTCTGTGCGGGACATGAAAGTCTTATCCCATTTGCCAGTGTTAACCCTTTTATGGTTCCGAGTGCAAGAAAGGAACTAAAGCGTCTGATAGCAGATGGTTTCCGGGGTCTCAAGCTCTACCCAACTTATCAGCAATTTTACCCTAATGACAGTCTTCTTTATCCGTTATATGCCGAGGCGGAGTCACAGCAAATCCCGGTTATGTTTCATACCGGGTCCTCGATCTTTAAAGGATCGCGAATGAAATATGGTGATCCTCTTTACCTGGATGATGTGGCTGTTGACTTTCCCGATTTGCCAATAATTTTGGTGCACAGTGGCAGAGGCTTTTGGTATCAGCATGCATTTTTCCTGGCCCGGCTGCACGAAAATGTCTATATGGAGGTAGCAGGGCTACCGCCACAGAAGTTACTTGATTATTTCCCGGAGCTAGAAAGAGCGGCCGATAAAGTTTTGTTTGGCACCGACTGGCCCGGTGTTGATAGTATTCAAAAAAATATTAACACCATTCGGGCGTTGCCTTTGACCGAAGCTGCCAAGGAAAAAATACTGGGCTTAAATGCCGCAAAATTATTAGGATTGCCAGTTTGAGTTCTTTCGAGCTTAGAGGGTATGCAAGTTGTGACTTGCACGCCCTTTTTTTATTGTCTTTTTAGAATTCAAACGATGATTTCTGTTACCAATGTAATTATATGACAAGTAATTTAAACTAAGAAATTTGACGAAGAACTTCAAAATATAAAGAAATTGGTGTAAAATTAGTCTTGTAAGTTTTTTAAAGTTTGAATAATGTAAAATTTAAAAAAACTAATTTAATTTATCTCAGATGGGTTGCATTTGATCTAGGTAAACAAGGTGGATCCCATATTCAGGATAAAGACAAGTATTGTCGATTGGTTTTAAGTGCCAAATTGGATTGGGGTGAGTATATGAAGGCGAAGGAAATCATGGTTCCGACTACAGTTTCCCTTAGCCCTGATGATACTGTGAGAGATGCTCTGCTTATATTTCGCAAGACCAGAATGACAGGAATCCCTGTAGTTAACCAAGATGGACTGTTAATCGGTGTATTTACCCGCATTAACTTGCATGATTGCATTCTTCAGGGAGCGAACTTGGATACTGTTATAGAAGATTATTACCTGCGGGATGTTATGTATTTTCGAGAGGACAAAACTTTTAACAATCTATCGGAATTAATACTTTGGTTGCGAAACGCTAAGATTGCCCAAACTCCCGTAGTAGACCTTGACGGCAGACCAAGCGGTGTGATTACCCAGCCTTTCGCAGTTAATCACCTGCTTGACCATATTGAATTTTTATATGAGGAGCTATCTAATATTTTTCAGCAAGTGCCGTGTGGAATTGTAGCTACCGATGAGTTTGGGACAATAAATTTAGTCAGCAGTTTTATTAACCGCATTTTCCCGGATGTTAAGATTGAAGGACATATTAATAAAATACTACCGGACCTGCCTTTTGACGAAATTATCTGTGGGATTTGGAGAAGCCCGCAAAGAATTAATTACCGGTCCAAAATTTTAATTGTCAATGGTATCCCGATAATTCATGCAGGTAAAACCAAAGGAGCAATTTTGATCATTCAGGATGCCGCTGAGATTGATGCAGCTAAACAATATAATAAGGAAGAAGCAGCCTCTCAGATTAAAATTGACCGTTCTGATGAATTATTAAAGTTGAATGGTACTAAGTACACTATAGACAGTATTATTGGCAGAAGTACGGTGGTGGCCGAAATAAAAAGGCAAATCATGCAGGCCGCACCAAGTACTTCTACGGTACTTATATCCGGCGAAAGTGGGACTGGGAAAGAATTGGTGGCCCAATCCATTCATAACGCGAGCAAGCGCTACAAACGCCCTTTCATAAAGGTTAATTGTGCTGCGATACCGGCAGAGATTGCCGAGGCTGAGTTGTTCGGTTATGAGGGAGGGGCATTTACCGGTGCTCTTAGACATGGAAAGCCGGGGAAGTTTGAGCTTGCCGATGGAAGTACTATATTTCTGGATGAAATTGGCGATATGCCCATGTCGTTGCAGAGCAAATTATTGCGTGTAATCCAGGAGAAAGAAGTAGAGCGGATTGGCGGCATTAAAACAAAAAAAGTTGATGTGCGTATTCTTGCCGCCACAAATAAAAATTTATACAAGCTTGTAAAAGAAGGGAAATTTAGAAATGACCTCTATTATAGATTAAATGTATTGGTTATAACTGCACCGCCCTTAAGAGAACATGTTGAAGATATTACCAATTTGTTGGATTATTTTATTAGTAGATTTAGTAAGGAGTCTGGAAAGCAAATTAATGGTGTAACAGACGAAGTTATGAAATTTTTAACAAGCTATAACTGGCCAGGAAATATTAGGGAATTAGAAAATATGCTTGAACGGGCTGTTATTTATTGTAACACTAATTTAATTCAATTAGATGATCTTGGTATTCACGCGCAGGATTTGAAAAATGACAATGATGATTTTGGATATGGACTGGCTCTATCAAAGGTAACAAAAGATACGATAGAAAAAGCACTTGAGATTACAGGGGGTAATAAATCAAAGGCGGCCAAAATATTAGGTATTAGCCGGGCTGCTTTGTATGATAAATTAAAGCGATAAAATTTGAAACATTGTATGACTGTCAGACAATTTAAGGGGGTAAATAATCCCGAATTTATTAAAAATTATCGAAAATATACATGGTATAATTTTTGCTTTATAATTAAGCCAGCGGGCTAAGGTGACTTAAGGCTTTGCAAGCTAGGAGTTGCCGGGGTTTTGAATACGTGCTAATCAGTTTATTGACAGCAATAGGTGGCTCGATAAGGAATGGTGAAGAAAGCCATGTATAAAAAGAAAAGCTATGCACAATCAAATGGGTTTATTGCGGCCGGTATGACTGCTGGCGATTATTTGGATCAGGTCGTAGCGATGGTACCGGACAAACCCGCCATAATTTTTAATAATAAAGAAATTACTTATCTGCAATTAGATGATTCAGTTAACCAGTTAGCCCAATCATTATTAAATCTTGGGATTAGACATGGTGATAATATTGCGATCCTTTTGCCTAACTGCCCGGAATTTATTATTGCCAGTCAAGCTATCTTAAAAATTGGGGCAGTTAAAGTCCCTCTAAATATAAATTTCCGGGAATCAGATTTGAAATTCGCCTTGATGCATAGTAAGGTGCGGGCGATAATAATGACTTCGGATATTGACGATTTTTCCTTTGTTGATTTAATCGCCGGACTTCGTCCACAGCTTCCTGCATTGGAACATGTAATCGTAAAAGGCAGGACGAAAGCAGAGATGATTTCGTTACGCCAACTTCTCACCGGCGATAACGATGCCAAAAACTCGGTAGAAAAATATATCCATGATCACCCGGTCGATCCGGACGATATTGCAGCAATTGTTTATACCTCCGGAACTACCGCTGTTCCCAAAGGGATAGTGCACACGCATAATACAATCTATCGCCTTGCCTGTTCAAGCATCTATATGCGGGAGGTACTAGATAATGAGATATGGCTTGGAATGCTGCCGCTTTCCTCAGCTGTTGGTGTAATGTATCTCGAAACGTGCCCAATTCTAAGCAGGACTACTTTAGTGCTTCCGGAAAGTTATGATTCAGAGGCTGTATTAAATTCAATTCAGCAATACAAAGTAACTTCTCCTATTGGTATGCCGTTATCTTTTATCAGAATAATGAAACACTCGCATTTTTCTAGCTATGATATTTCTTCGGTACGTAATATTTACTTTTACGGGGCTTCTGCACCCAAAGAGATCCTTATCGAATTACAAAATAAATTTAATTGTACATTGACTACATCTTATGGCGCTTGTGAATATGGTCATGCCACTATGGCAAAGTTGGCGGATCCTTCGGAAACTGTATATAGCACCTCCGGCAAGCCGGTTCATGGTGGTGTAGAAGTAAAAATTGTCAATAGTAATGTACAGATTGTTCCATGCGACCACGTCGGAGAGATCTATGTCCGGAGTTTTGGCAATGCATTGGGGTATTGGGGGGATTCTAGCCGGACAGAAACTACTTTCTGTAACTCCGGGTGGATCCATGTTTATGATTTGGGGTTTATGGATAAGGAGGGAAATGTTACCGTCATTGGGCGAATTGATGACATAATCGTCCGGGGGGGCTATCATATTTACCCTTATGAAATAGAATCATATTTGTACACTCACCCGAAGGTGGCTGAAGCATGTATTGTCGGTTACCCCGATCATAAACTTGGCGAAAAAACCTGTGCCTTCATTATTCCTAAAGACGGCTCAACGGAGATAACTCAAGAAGAGATAGCATCCTTTCTAAGGAGCAAAATAGCTGAATATAAAATTCCGGATAAGATTAAGATAGTCTCTTCCTTTCCTAAAACTATTAATGATAAAGTGCAAAGGTTTCGATTGCGTGAAATGCTGACCAGGGAAATTAACGATAATGGAAGCTAGAATATATGATACAGTCTGCCTACAAGCCGGTCGTGGATTTGCTCAAATAATAAACCCGTTATAAACCACAGCGGGGCCATATCCAGGCGGATCAGGCCTGCTATTTGCCAGCCTTCCCGGTAAATCCATGGGCTGGTGCCGGTAATGGCGCGAATTAGCCCACCCGTGCCTAATTCCACCACCCAGATGACCAGTACCCAGATCATACCCCTCAGGTACCAGTGCAGGGGGCGTATGATGTTATGCAACGGCTCTAGAAAAACCGCCAAACCGTAAATAGGCAGCATCCACAGGTAAGTATGGGCTATCAAACGGGGATTGCCATGCAGCCCGGACATAAAACCGGTAAAGGCTACTTCCATATCCCAGCCTAACAGGCCATAGATTATATATTTGGTAAACATGGTTATATTTTGTGCGACTGTGGTCAGGTTATGTAAAAAATAAAAAATAAAAAGCAACAAGCCTAATTGGCATTGTTGCTTTTATGTTTTATAGCAGAGCTATTGATGGAATTATTAAGTACACGTGGTTGTGTTATTGTTACTCCTCGGTTTTAACTGTGGTTCTGAACATGTCCAGAACGCCCAGCAGTATGTGGGCCAGACCAAAACCAAGTATGCCTGCTCCCCAATAACCGCCTATGTACCAGCCAATCAAAGAAACAATTACCCCCAAGCCAACAACGATCCAACTGGTTGTAACACTCTGCAAAAGTAACTCCTCCCCTAATATTGGATTTATTAATTATATTAACCAGGAGAGCATTTTTTATACATAGAAGGATTAAATTTTACTTAAACCAATGATCACCGGGCGAACTAAGAGATTTTTTGCAAGTCTTCGGGTTGTTTTAGCCGCTTGTTTTGCATCTCCTCAGAATAATCAGTTGAAATAAGATATAAGTTAACCCAGAGGTCATGTTCGTTATTTTTTCCGTCAAGTTCGTTGGCCAGTATTTTAAACTTTTTTTCCACCCGATCCTTAAACGCAGAAAACTCTACCAGCAAGTCTACTACTTCACGTTGGCTGTAAGAGGTACCCTCTTTAATCATTTTAGCCAAAAATACCGCCCCCTAAATAATCTTTTACCATATTATAAATTAAAAGGTAAAATATGTAAAGTAAAGATATTTGTCTAATTGCTTGTAATAAGTTGAAGAATCATACCCACCTAAATATGATAAAACCCAGAGGACCCGGTAAGGGGCCTCTGGGTAAACCTATTTTTATCTGCTGCAATCTGTAGTGTAACTTAGAAACTGGCGTAACTACTCCCCGTGGAAAGCTGGTTATTCAGGTTGGATAAATTCTGGTTCATACGATTGGCCAGCGCTTGCTGGGCCTGCTGGCTGATTTGCTGGTTTTCAGCAAAACTTTGGTTTTGCTGCTGGCTGCCATAACCTTGTGAACTCATTAGGCTTGGTGATGCATAACCACCAAAGGACTGGTTATAGCTCTGTGAGTAGCCCGACATAATAGGTGAATAACCACCAGTGAACTGGGAGCCGAAGCGCTGCTGCTGCATTGGCATATTTGAAATATAGTTTGGTTGGTAATACTGGCTTGAGCCAAACGCGCCGGTGCTTTGTCCGGGGGCAAACTGGTTGCCGAAGGTGCCGAACTGCTGGCCATAGCCGCTAATGCCTGTGCCGAATTGAGAATAGTTTTGTGACATGGACTGGCTGGCCTGCTGTGCCGCACTGCTGACGCTGTTTAGGTCGCTGCTGATTTGGCCGCAAATCTGCTGAATTCTTTGTAACTGCTGGGTAGCGTTTACCTCGTTCTGCTGCAGACGCTGCAGTTGGGAAGCGTTGTTCTGCTCGAACTGCTGTAGTTGGGACGTCATTGAAGTAATGTTGTTAATTTCCTGGCGCAATCTTTGGATTTGCTGTTGCAGTTGATAAAATTGATCCATTTAAATACCCCCCTTAGGTTGTTTTAGTTAAAAATCTTTCGAACCTATTATGTACCAAATTTGTACTAATATTTATGGGATTTAATGGAATTTTGCATTTATTGAACTTTGCTCACCCTGTTCATTACCGGCCAGTCTGTCGGGCTTAATAAAAAGCCCTGCACCTGGGGGGAGGTAGCGGCATGATGGAGGCTATGGTCAAGTATTAGCCAAGGTACGTCCCGGTTAATGATTTGCTGCGCCTGGCGGTAGATTTGCTGCCTGGTTTTCGGATCATTAGTCTGACGGCCACCCCCCAGCAATATTTCCAGCTCTGTATTATGATAACGGGTGATATTCAGCCCGTTTTTTACCTGGTTTTCAGCCAGCAGGGTATATAAAAAATTATCCGGGTCGCCATTGTCGCTGATCCAGCCGTATAAAAAAGCGTCCCCTTCACGGCGGGTAAGTGCCTGTTTAAATTGCTGCCAGGGATAAGCCTGCACTTTGACCGTAATGTTTTGACCGGCAAGTGACCTGGCCAGAGCCTCGGCCAAGACCTGACCACCTCCGGGGCTGTAAGGGCGTATATCTGTATAAGTAATTAAAGTGAAGGACAGCCCATTAGTATAACCAGCTTCCTGTAATAGTTGAGCAGCCTTATCCGGTGCGAAGTCAATCTGGGTTAAGTCCGCGCTGTAACCAAGTACGGTTGGCGGCAGTGGTCCATGAGCCGGGCGTGTTTCCTGGGGCCATAGCTTTTCAAATATATCCTGGTGGTTTAATGAGCAAGCTACTGCTTGTCGCACTGCCAGTTTATTAAAGGGCTGACGGTCGGTATAAAAGCCCAGGTAGCCGATATCCAGGCCGGTGGCCCGCAGCACCGGATATCCCTTAAAACGTAATTGTGCTGTTTGAGCAAAGGTTAAGTCGAGAGCAATATCAATTTGACCGCCCAGCAACTTTTGTACTCTCTGGTCAGCCTTGGGTTCGCTAATAAACAATATTTCATCTGCCGACGGTGGGTCATTCCAGTAATTGGGATTGGCCTTTAGGAGTAATCCACCGTTTATTTTTCCAGCATAGTAAAACGGGCCGGTGCCTGTCGGGTGGACGCCTAATTTATCACGTGCCGGGCGTGACGTCGCCGGGCTGACTACCGGTGCCGCCATAGGCATAGCCAGGTTGTTTAAAAATGGCGAGTAAGGATATTTTAAATGAAACTCGACGGTATACTGGTCAATAACCTTTATCTTATCCAACGGCGCGTATATAAAATCAGTGTAGGAGGTGGTCCCTGAAGCCAAGCTGGCCAGCTGTCTTTGCACGCTGGATTGCACTGCCGATGCGTCCATTGCGATGCCGTCATGAAAACTAACGCCCCGGCGCAGGCTAAAGGTGTAGGTTAGCCCATCTTCGGAAACCTTCCAGGATGTAGCCAAGCAGGGTTCAATTTGGGCGGTGCCCGGGTTGAACCGCACCAGCCCTTCAAAAATGTTGGCAATTAACCGAATTGATCCGGTGTTGGTGGCGGCTGTCGGGTCTAGTGTGGATACGGTGTACTCCTGAGCGATTATTATGCGCTTGTTAACAGCTCCGGTGTTGTCAGTGCTTTCGGACACCTGTCCGGTAGTTTGCAGCTCTTGTTCCGATAATCTCGGCTGGACAAGTACGACCAGTGTCAATAGTGAAAGCAGGATACAAGCAAGCAGATTTAAAGGTTTCATGTTTATCATCTCCCAAGTGTAAATTGCTTTTAAATAACCATAATATACAAATACTGTAAAATAATTAAATATCCTTTTTATTTCCAATGGGTCTTTAATATTTGTTTTGGGAAGTATATATATCACAATGACCGCCGGTTGCTGATCAGCTTAGTTGTTATAAATCGGGATGTGGCAATAAACTGTGAATATGGTAAGATATATACATATCCAATAAAGAAGGGAACGCGAAATATGGTGCAGGTACGATTTGGCCCGGCGGGAAATAGTGATTCTTTTTATGCGGCGGGTTATAAGTCATCGCTCGATGTGCCCAAGTGGCTGGCCGGCATGGGGCTCAATGCCTATGAATACCAGTGCGTCCGGGGAGTACATATAAAGGAAGCAACCGCTGTACAATTAGGTGAGGCAGCCAGAGAGCATAGTATCACATTAAGCATTCACGCGCCTTACTATATTAGCCTGGGGTCTACGGACCAGGGGATTAGGGATAAAACTCGCAAGCACTTCCTGGATGCGCTGCGTGTTGCCAAGTGGATGGGGGCACAGCCAGTGGTGATGCATCCGGGGGGTAAAGTAGGGGATGACCGGTTCGCCGCATTGCGCCGGGCTAAAGAACACTTGGCGGAGTTGTTGGATGCAGCCAGGGCGGAGAGTCTGGGGGATATAGCGGTGGCACCGGAGACAATGGGCAAACCGGCCCAGCTGGGGAACCTTGATGAAATTCTGGAGCTGTGCACTGTGGGGGAAAAGGTAGTGCCGACCGTTGATTTCGGCCACCTGCATGCTGCCGGGTTGGGTGCTTTGACGGATGCGGCGGGTTTTAGCGCGGTGCTGGATAGGATTGAAGCAGCGCTGGGCGCCGGGGCGGTAAAAAGCCTACATATACATTTTAGTCAAATAGAATTTACCCGGGCGGGGGAACGCCGGCACCGCACTATGCTGGATGAAGGGTATGGCCCTGATTTTACGCTTTTGGCGCGGCTAATAGGTGAAAGGAACATGACTCCCACGGTAATTTGTGAGTCCGCCGGGCGTCAGGTTGAGGACGCACTGGTTTACCGGCAAATTTACGAATCTTTGAAGGTAAAATAAGGACGCTGTTCGGCGTCCTTATTTTAATAGTTCTTCAAAGTATATAACTTTAGTGAGTCTCTACGTCCTGCGCGCCAAAGCGTCTAAGCGTGTCAGCGGCTTCATTAATGCGGCTGTCGTCAGTACGGATTGATACCAAAATGCTGCCCTGTTTAACCCTATCCTCATAAAACTTGCTGCGGTCCTGGGGGATGCCCCAGTCCACCAGACCGCCGGCAATGCCACCGGTGGCGGCACCGGAGAGCAGCCCGGCAATGGGGCCGGCGGCAATCAAAGGCCCAATGCCCGGGATGGCCAGCGCGCCGGCACCCACTGCGAGTCCTGCCAGTCCGCCAAGCACTCCGCCGGTGGTGGTGCCATCTGTGATGCCATCGGTACCCATAGTGGTGTATTGGTTCTTTTCCCGGTTTTGATCGTCCCTGGCAACGATGGATATGTCTTTGTCAAACCCCTTTTGGCGCAGTTCGGCTACTGCTTTTTCCGCTGCATCCCGGTTGGGGAACGTGCTTAAAACTGTTTTCATATTAAAAAAAACCTCCTTTTACCAGTATTCTTTTTTAATATGTCACCACCGCTGGGATAATATGCGCAAGTATGAAAAATAACGATAAATGCAGAATTATACAGTTTATTTTTTTCCAGGGTCTGATATAATAAATCTTGTTGTTTTGCAAAATTAGTGTTGGAAGGGGATTATAGCCATGTTACCTACCCCAAAGAAGTTTTTTTTAACAGCCGCTGCCGCGGAAGGTCATAGTGAACTGACCGCGTTTGATAATGCACTGCTGGCAGGTAAAATTGGCAATATTAATTTACTCAAGGTGAGCAGCATTTTGCCCCCCGCTGCAGAATACGATCCCGATTTAGTCATTCCCCCCGGATCATTGGTGCCCACCGCTTACGGGTTTATTTGCAGCAATGTGCCCGGTGAGCTGATTTCCGCTGCGGTAGGAGTAGGTTTTTCCGCAGACACTTTTGGTGTGATTATGGAATTTGCCGGCCACTGCAGCCGCGATGAGGCGGCGGCTAAAATTGATGCCATGCTCCAGGAGGCTTTTGTGTCGCGCGGTATGGAATTAAAGGAAGTTAAAATTGCCGCCGTGGAACACCGGGTAGAAAAAGTGGGCTGCGCACTGGCAGCCGTACCCATGTACTATTAAAATGCTCAGGAGGGATAACAGTTGGAGGTATGGTTTACCGAAAATCAAACTAAAGATTTACGAATTGGCTGCCGGGTGCGGGAGGTCCTGTTCAGCGATCAGTCACCTTTTCAAAAGGTGGCGGTTCTAGATACCCTTGAATTTGGGCGCATGCTTAGTCTGGACAATGTAATCCAGACTAATATAAAGGATGAATTTGTTTACCACGAAATGATTACCCATGTGGGCCTAAACACCCATCCTAACCCCAAAAAGGTGCTGGTTATCGGCGGCGGGGACGGGGGTGCGGTGCGGGAAATTGTCAAGCACGAGGGAATTGAGAAGGTTGTGCACGTGGAAATTGACCAAATGGTCATTGACGTGGCCAAAAAATTCTTTCCCGAGCTGAGTAGTGGCTTTAAAGACCCCCGAGTGGAAATAGTAGTGGATGATGGTATCAAACACGTTAAGGAAAACAAAGGAGTTTATGATATGATCATCGTTGACTCCACCGACCCGGTTGGACCGGCGGTAGGTCTTTTTAGCGAGAATTTTTATAGCAGTGTTTTCGAGGCGCTAACTGAGGATGGCCTGTTTGTGGCCCAGACTGAATCACCTTTCTTTAACAGTGAGCTTATTAAGCAAGTAACTACTACCGTTAATGGCATATTCCCGGTGACCAGGTTGTTCTGGGCTGTAGTGCCTACCTATCCCGGTGGCTATTGGACATTTACGATGGGCTCTAAAAAGTATGACCCACTGACGGTTGATGTGGACAAGTATAAAATATCAGCCCTTAAAACCAAGTGGTATTCGCCTGAAATACACCGGACCGCCTTTATGCTACAGCCCTTTGTAAAGGAATTATTGCCGAGATAATAGTATGGGTGGTGTGGACAATGGACGAGCTTTTGGAACGTTGCGGCGGTTTTATGGGTGCCAGTACTGACTACCATTCGTCACGCTTGGTAATATTGGGCGCGCCTATGGATTTTACTGTTAGCTATAGGCCAGGCACTCGTTCCGGTCCTAGGCGCATTCGGGAGGTTTCTGAAGGACTGGAGGAATACAGCCCCTACCAGCTGAAGGATTTAAGGGATTACCGTTACTATGATGCCGGTGATGTTCTACTGCCCTTTGGGAACGTGCCACAGAGCCTGCTCCGGTTGGAGGAAGTGATTAGCAGGTTGATGGAGGACGATAAGTTCTTGCTGGTTTTGGGCGGCGAGCATTTAATTACCCTGGCGCCGGTTAAACAAATGGCCCAAAAATATCCTGATCTAACCGTGCTGCATTTTGACGCTCATGCCGACCTGCGCAACAATTATCTGGGGGAGAGCATGTCTCATGCTACGGTGATGCGCCGGGTGGCGGAAGTGGTGGGTAGCCATAACGTTTACCAGTTCGGGATCCGTTCCGGTACTGCTGATGAATTTGCCTATGGGCAGGAAAACACAGGGTTTTACCCTTTTGAAATACTAACACCGCTACGGCAAGTCATTGACCGGCTGCACGGGTGTCCGGTATATGTTACTCTGGATATTGATGTAGTGGACCCCGCTTTTGCTCCTGGTACGGGCACGCCTGAGCCGGGTGGGTGCAGTTCCGCGGAAATCATAGCGGCATTGCATATGCTCAAGAGATTAAATGTGGTGGGCATGGATTTGGTGGAGGTTTGCCCGGTATATGATCAGACCGACCGCACTGCACTGCTGGCGGCCAAGCTGGTTCGGGAGGCAATTTTAATGTTTGGTAAAGAAAATTCCATTTGACATAAAAGCGTTTTTTTTGTATACTTAACATTGTCAGTGAGCCGGGTGCCTTATGGGAAACCGGTTTATGGCAAGCGCGGAGCTGTGGTGTAGCGGTCTAACATGTCGGCCTGTCACGCCGAAGATCGCGGGTTCGATTCCCGTCAGCTCCGCCAGTATAAGCCACGGTAGCTCAGTCGGTAGAGCAGAGGACTGAAAATCCTCGTGTCGCTGGTTCGATTCCGGCCCGTGGCACCATATGCGGAAGTAGCTCAGTGGTAGAGCATCGCCTTGCCAAGGCGAGGGTCGCGGGTTCGAATCCCGTCTTCCGCTCCAGTTTATTAGAGAATAACCTGCCATAATGGTAGGTTATTTTTCTACTCTACCTGTTTCCTTCTTCTCTGCATTTTCCCTACCCACTCTTTTCGTTAACATCGCTCGTGATAGTCACGCATTTTCCCTTGTTGGAATAACATGTTAATTAATTGGAAATAGGGAGGTTAGATCATGTTATTCCACCATGTCAAATGGATACGGGAAAACAGGTTCAAAATGTGCACAAATTTAAAGAAACAGGTAATGTCCGACTATAAGCCTGCTAAATTTGTACCTTGTTTTCTACAAGGATTAGTGCGCAAATTAAAAAAGAAGTGGCACAAACATCAGGTGATTATCCAATTCGACCCGTTGTTCAGGGAGGCTGGTGAAGTGCTCACGCTTTCCAGCATGCTGGGGGTCAAGGTGAAAAGAGAGCTGGGTATTATTTACGCAGTGTCGGCAGAACTCAGCACAGAGCAGCTGGAACAAGTAGTGCAGCATGTGTCTGTGGTTAAAGTTTGGCATGATTACGAGGTAAAAGCGCTTTTAAATATTGCTACCCCAACGGTGGGGGCCCCCGAATTGTGGCAGGCTCTGGATGGAGCGCAATATACCGGGGCCGGAGTAACAGTGGCGGTGATAGATACCGGAATATACCAGCACCCTGATTTGGCCGGTAGGATAACCTTTTTTAAGGATTTCGTTGGTAACAGAACAGTAGCTTATGACGATAACGGCCACGGTACTCACGTAGCTGGTTGTATCGCCGGGGATGGCACCAGCTCTGCAAGTAAATTTCGTGGCCCTGCGCCGCGAGCGGGTCTGGTAGGCCTTAAGGTGCTGGACAAATACGGGTCGGGTAATATTTCCACTATTATTGATGCTGTGCAATGGTGCAGGGATAACCGTGAGCAGCACAATATTAAAGTGGCTAATCTTTCCCTGGGAGGTACTGCGGAGCAGTCTTATAAAGAGGACCCGCTGTGCCTGGCAGTAGAAAAACTCTGGCGGTCCGGTGTCGTAGTTTGCGTAGCTGCCGGTAATGAGGGGCCTGCCGAAAAAACTATTAGCAGCCCGGCTATTGATCCGGTTATTATAACAGTAGGAGCTTCTAATGATTTTAATTCCATTGATATAAATGATGATGCAGTGGCTGATTTCTCCAGCCGTGGCCCCACCATTGATGGGCTTGCTAAACCCGACCTGTTGACGCCGGGCAGCAATATTATTTCTTTGCGGTCACCTCGTTCACAGTTGGATAAAAGTGACAGCGCATTCCGGTATGATGATAACTATACCGTGCTATCCGGCACTTCTATGGCCACGCCCATTTGTTGTGGGGTGGTAGCCTTACTTTTGGAGGTCAAACCCGAGCTCAGTCCCGACCAGGTCAAGGAGCGGCTGATTAATTCTTGCCGTCTCTTTAGCAAATACTCGGCTTATGACCAGGGGGCAGGCCTGGTGAATGCAGCGGCGGCAGCGCAGGTAGTATTACCTCCAGCAGAACCTGATGTATCAGATGAACCTGATGAGCCGGTGGAGATGGCTAATCAGGCAACTGAGTAGAAAGGATGCGTTTACGCATCCTTTCCGGCTGTAGCCTTTTATTTATATTGCTGTCTGGACCTAGACCTATTAGTAGCGCTTGGTGCAAATTACCCCCTTGACTGACCGGCGGTAATTTGTTAATATTAATACTGCGATGCGGCAGATAGATAAATAAGGCGACATAGCCAAGTGGTAAGGCAGAGGACTGCAAATCCTTTATCCCCCGGTTCAAATCCGGGTGTCGCCTCCAGATAATTTCAAAAAAGCTGAGGAACTATTATCCTCGGCTTTTTGTTTTCCTTAATTGTTCTAACCCAAGTTTGACAGTACAAATGGCTCAACATACTTTTCCATCTTCGCGTTGTTAATGATAGTCCCGCCGATGACGGCCAGGGTAATGCCGACAACCACATAAGCGAGAGCAATTTTCCAGTTAAAAATGCCGGCAACTAAGATTACCGACGCCAGGTCTACCAGAGGTGAAGATATGATAGCTATGCGCATAGCAGTATTTTCAGATATTCACGGCAACAAACATGCTCTGGAGGCAGTTTGGCCGATATACCAAGGCACGAACTGGACCTGGTGGTCTGCCTGGGTGACCTGGTGGGGTACGGGAGACCTATCCAGACGAGATGGTTCAGGCCATTCGAGAGAGCGGTATCCCTACCGTGATGGGCAATAACGATGACGCCATAGCTAACGGGCGTTTGGTCTGCGGGTGTGATTTTAAAGATGAAAAGGAAATGGAAGCAGGAGTTAAATCGGTTTCCTGGACAACGGAACAATCAGTGAAGACAGCAAGTCCTTTGAGAGCTCCACAGGGGGGGGATATTTCAATGATTATGTGTGTTGAGAACATCTGGGAAGAGTTTAGTATACCTCTAAGGGGTTTTATTAAAAGACGAGTTGATAACGACCAGGATGTAGAGGATATTCTGCAAAATGTTTTTTATAAGATTAATAACAACCTTAGTAATTTAAATGAAACCGACAAAGTTCATCCATGGGTTTATAGAATAACAAAGCATGCTATCGCTGATTTTTATAGAACGCAAAAATATAAATCTTATACTGTAGAATTACCAGAGTCAATTATAAGTGAGACTCAGGATGAAGTAACTGCAAATGACGAAATTGCACAATGTTTAAAAGCCATGATTCAATACTTACCTGAAAAATATAAACAGGCGCTAATATTAACGGAGTTTCAGAATCTGACTCAGAAGGAATTGGGGGAACGAATGGGTTTATCGGTGTCTGGGGCTAAGTCGAGGGTTCAAAGGGCACGGGGGAAGTTGAAAGAAATGCTTTTTGACTGCTGCTATCTGGAATTTGACCGTTTAGGGAATGTAATAGATTATAGACATAAATGCAGTGACTGTAAATTGTGCTAAAATAAGGGTTAAAAATGCGCAACACAATTACTACAAAATAACAACATTACTCTCCCGAGCTCAAATAGCCCTCGTTTTATTAGAGCTGCCGATTAAGCAAACATGCTAGATGTGAAAATCGAATCCGACCGGGGAAAGAGATAAACATTTAAAAAAAATTATAAACATAAATATAGTCATCGTAAATATTTTACTAATATAAAGGCGCATAAAAATTGCGTCTTTTTTTCTTATACTGCATCTTTATTTAATAAGATCTTATAAGCTACAAAAAGATGGAAGGTGATTTTATAGAAGATAAAGAAGCCATAGGGAATTTATTCGTAAAAATTATGCAGATATTGCGGTGAAAGGATCCGGTGGAAGGTGCAGCAGTGGCGCCGGCAACTGCTGCAGCCCTGTCCCACTGGATATTAGTGAGGATATTATTATATTATTCTCTTTTAAACCAAAATTAACTTTTTGTACAGACCACTAACATGCAATATTTCCTGGGTCTAAGTTCCATGGCCTTGTTTATACTTATTTACTGTATAAATGCTAAGTTTTTGGTGTTTATAGAGAAGTTATTTTATAACCAGATTTTTGAAGTTGAGCATCTTCTATCCGTCAAATATGTTTCCGGCCCTAGTGTACTTACATTTTATCCGGGACTTTATAAATTATGTCACTTCTGTAACAAAAATTCACTATTCCCCATATTATTAAATCACTATTCCCCATATTATAAAAAATCGGAGGGTTAGTAATAACCTTACTTTACAAAGAAAGGGGAAAAACATGGCCTACGGAGAAGGTTGTGGTGTTGGCTGCGGTTCTGGAGAGGTTTCATACTGTTTCTCATACTGATACTCCTGGTATTTGGTATGGGATTCTGTGGTTGCGGATATGCTGTTGATAAATAGTCGACATATAAATGAGTAAAATAGGCTCTATTCCTCCTAAATAATATATCAGTGCAAAGCATTCCTTTTCGTAAATGCTTTGTCATTTAACCGTTAACGCAAACGTACTTACCTATTATCATGTTTTAGATCTAATAACCACGAATGGTTTTACCACATTCTATTTTCCCGGAGGAAGCTCAGTTTTTAAGATAGACATAATATAATCGACTATTAAATCTTCCTCTAATATTTGCCTATGTCCATAAAGGCTATCAGGAAGTTTTCCTAATCTGCTAACAGAAATAATGTCACCTTCCGTAATAGGTTTATTGTTTATATCTCTTAAATAAGCTGAATGGTAGGGAACAATTAAGTCCTGTTGGGTAGCGAATGTAGCCAGATGTACACCGTTTTTTTGAAGTCTTTGAGCAGCTTGCCTTCTCATACTTTCCAATTCTATTTTAAATTCATTTTGTAAAATTAACTCTCGTACCGCAGTACTTCCCCAAACTGAGCCGTTATTCTCTAAAATATTTAAAACAATATTAGGAACATTATATATATAGCCGGATAGGGGTGCATCTAGCGTTACCACCCCTTTTATTCTACGACCATTATCCTCTTTATATTTACTTGTAAAATCAAAGGCAATAACTCCTCCCAGGCTATGCCCCACAATTATAAATTGGGCATTTGGATTGGCAGCCGACAATTCCCTAATTAAATCGGTTAAAATTTTTACACTTATTTCAATAGGTTGGCCTGTATCTTCGGGACCATACTTATTAGGGAACCACTTTCCAGCCTTAACTTCTCCCCCGGTATAGCTATATTGTAAAAACCTTTTATCACGATATTGGAAACCATACGAAGTAAGTCTTCTTCGAATATAACTAAAGCCTATATTACCATAACGAGTCCCGTTACATCTGCTTCCTAAGCCTTGTATGAATACTATATATGTAAATTTATGATCGGAGCTAAACTTGGCATCCCTGTTAAAAATTATAGTGTTTTTATTTTTAGTAATTTTATTTTTACTATTAATTAAGTTAGAGTCAAATAATTGATGTTTTACTAATACAGAAACAAGAATTATAGCAATTACAAAGACAAGTATATATGCTGATTTGTTATAGTATTTCATAACCTTCCCCAAAAATTGCTATATCTATTAGCAGTTCTAATTTTCCGGCCTTTGCTTTAATAGAATTTTACCGCTTACCCTTTAACAGCGAAAGGATTGGTTTATTCGTTTCTCCCAGTGTTCCTATTACTTTGAATATTACCGGCGGCTTACATATTTTCTGCATAGATGTCGAATATTACTGTAAAAACATGTGTGTAAAGGAATTTGACATTATAATTTTGGGTTTTGTATCAAATATAGTTTGTGATATATACTTTCAATGTTATTTAGCTTTATTATTTATGTAGTTGTAACTATGTATTCTTTAAAACCATTAAAATTATTTGGCATAACAGATAATATTTTTAAATGTGTACTGTATAACATGCCACGCAATATCATGCGTCTCTGTGCTGAGATTTAATCATCTAGCGTCAACCAAAACACTGCCATGTAAAGATATGGAAAAAAGAATTACATCATAAAGGTTAGCATTAAAGTGCGAGAGGAAGTAACCCAAGGGTTAATCTACTTTTTCATCCTTTAGTTAATCATTCTTCCATGCTATTAAGCTATTATATTTAATCATTATTTCTTATACAATATATTTATAGTTATAGTATTTACTTCCACTTACGAAGTAAATACTATAACTTAACCAATCGTTATGCTTTAATAAGCATAACGATTGGTTAACAAAAATATTAACAAGGAGGCAAGTAGCATTTTATAACTATAACAGTCCCTTTTACTTACGAAAGCAACGGTCAAGGTCGTTATGCTTAAAAAAGCATAGTGGTTCTCCTTGAGTTTATACCTTCTATTTATTCGCTGTACAAGTAATTTTAATAACGTTGCCAAATTATATTACCATAAAATTGTATATACTTTCAAAAGCTTAGCTCCAAGCTACTTTCCCTAAAGCTTCGGCCATGGGGACTTAGCCGACATGGTATACCACCTGTACGGTAAATCTGGAAATGGGTTTGCCTCCCTTACTTGGAAAGGAGTAACTGGCCGGTGAAAGCAATTTATGTTGCCCGACTATTTGCCCGGGTAGCGCGTTGGGCATTTAATTGCAATCGGCACTGTAAATTGTTTTCGAATAGGGGGAGCGTGCATTTGAAGGCTAAGCGGTGTCCTGTTTTATCAGGAATCTTAAAAGCATCCTCCTTTAATAGGGAGGTTTTTTATTGCCTTATGCATATAAAACGTTAGGAGGGATGGCGATAATGGAACTCATTAAACTGAAAATCAACGGAAAGGATGTCGAAACCTTGGCAGGGAGTACCATACTCCAGGCTGCCGAAAATGCTGGGATTAATATTCCTAGATTATGTTATGTTCCTGACCTAAGTCCTATGGGGCAATGTCGCTTATGTGTAGTAGAAGTAGAGGGAAATGTGCTTTTGCCCGCTTCATGCGTAACACCAGTGACGCCTGGAATGGTAGTACACACCGAATCGCCTGCTGTCATTGAAGCGCGCAGGATTATATTGGAACTGCTGATCGCTAACCACCCTTTGGATTGTATGACCTGTGACAAGATGGGAGATTGCAGGTTGGCTGATTACGCCTATCAATATGGCGTTAAAGGCAGTCGCTTTGTGGGAGAAAAGCACAATTATGCTGTTGATGAGAGCAATCCATTTATTATCCGTAACTTGAACAAATGTATTCAATGCGGTGCCTGCGTAAGGGCCTGTGAAGAAATTACCGGGAAGGACAACCTGTCTTACATGAATCGTGGGTACAATCGCAAGGTAACCACAGCGGGTGATGTTCCCTATGTGGACTCCGATTGCGTTTTTTGTGGTCAATGCGTTGCAGTTTGTCCCACCGGCGCATTGACGGAAAAGCAGATGCATGGTAAGGCCAGAAGCTGGGAATTACAAAAAGTGAGAACCACCTGCCCATTTTGCGGCACCGGCTGCAGTTTCGACCTGTGTGTCAAAGATAACCAGATAGTAGGGGTTACAACAAGCCCGGATGGTGCGGTGAACGGCCGTGCCCTTTGTGTTAAAGGAAGATTCGGCTGGGACTTTGTTAATAATAATCGCCGGTTGACTACTCCATTAATTAAACGCAACGGAAATTTCGAACCAGCATCCTGGGACGAAGCAATAAATTTAATTGCCGATCGGCTAAGCGAAGTGAAAAACAAATACGGCTCTGATAGCTTTGCCGCTTTAAGTTCGGCCAGGTGTACCAATGAAGAGAATTACCTGATGCAAAAGTTTACCAGGGGGGTGATGGGCACAAATAACGTAGACCATTGTGCCCGTACATGACACGCTCCGACGGTGGCTGGTCTAGCCACTTCTTTCGGCAGCGGCGCGATGACCAATTCTATCGCTGAGATTGAGCAAGCTGAGTTATTGCTGTTAGTAGGAACCAATACCACTGAAGCACACCCGGTGATTGGTTATAAGATGAGGCAGGCGGCACGCCGGGGAGCTAAACTCATTGTAGTGGATCCACGGCGGATAGAACTAGCGGAGGAAGCAGATCACTGGCTGCGTATCCAGCCAGGTACCGATATTCCGTTTCTTAATGGTCTGATGCATATTATCATTAGTGAAGATCTGTATGATAAGACTTTTGTTGAAGAACGAACAGAAAATTTTGAGGCATTAAGGGAAGCCGTTGAAAAATATACCCCTGATTACGTGTCCGGTCTGACCGGCATACCGGCCCAAGATCTTTATACAGTGGCCCGCCTATATGCCGGCACCGATAAAGCGATGACTTTTTATACCCTGGGTATTACTGAGCATGTATGTGGAACAAACAATGTTATGAGCGTTGCCAACCTGGCTATGCTTACCGGGCATTTAGGACGGCCAGGCACCGGTGTAAACCCGATACGTGGTCAGAACAATGTGCAGGGTGCCTGTGACATGGGAGCACTGCCCAATGTGTTTACGGGCTATCAGAAGGTGATTGAACCCGCAGCCCGGGAAAAATTCGAGAAGGCCTGGGGTGTTTCCTTATCCGGTGATATCGGGCTGATGATTCCCGAGATGTTTGAGCGGGCCAATTCCGGTGATTTGAAAGCAATGTATATTCTCGGTGAAAACCCTGTACTTACTGATCCCAACAGCAACCATATTCGCTCCGGCCTTGAGAAGTTGGAGTTTCTGGTGGTTCATGAGCTGTTCTTGACTGAAACCGCAGAATATGCTGATGTAATCCTGCCTGCCGCTAGTTTTGCGGAAACGGATGGCACCTTTACCAGTACCGAGCGCAGGGTACAGCGGGTTAGAAAAGCAATTGCGCCTTTGCCGGGGAAAACCAACTGGCAGGTCATAGCAGAACTTTGTACAAAAATGGGGTTACCGGCTTACTACGGAAGTGCTGAGGAGATTTTTAATGAAATGTCTTCCCTTACCCCGTCTTACGGCGGTATAAGCTATACGCGTATTGATAGAAAGGGCATCCAGTGGCCGTGCCCCAGTGCTGATCATCCTGGTACGCCTTATTTGCACGCTAACACATTTACCAGGGGTAAAGGCATGTTCCAGCCGATCGAACATATACCACCCGTGGAATTGCCGGATCAGGAGTACCCATTATTACTATCCACAGGTCGCATACTGTATCACTACAATGTAACCACACCATATTCTACTGCCATAAGCAGTATGTGGTCGGAAGAGTATGCTGAAATTAACCCGGAAGATGCCGTACGTTTGGAATTGGATAATGGTGACACTGCCAAAGTAACTTCCCGGCGTGGAGAGGTTACCACCAAAGTTAAGGTCACTGACCGGGTTCTCCCAGGTATGGTTTGGATGTCCTTCCATTTCGGGGATACTCCTACCAATGCTTTGACTAGTGCCGCTTTGGATCCGGTCACTAAAACCGGTGAGTATAAAGTATGTGCAGTGAAAATAGAAAAAATCTAACAACTGCCGGGCGAATAATGTATGAGTCGAAAGCAAATAAAAAAACTCCATCAAGGGGGCAGTATCAGATGGCTGAGTATAAACAAATTCTTAATAAGTATAAAGACCTTCCCGGCGGATTGCTTGAAGCCTATCACGCTGTCCAAAAAGAATATAACTATATCCCGGAAGAAGCAGTGCGCGAAGCGGCAGCGGTGTTTGGCATTCCGGCATCTAAAGCCTTTGGAGCGGCAACTTTTTATTCCTATTTAAAAGTTGGCAAAAGAGGCAAATATATAATTCGGATCTGCGAAAGTGCTCCCTGCCATATTGCCGGAGCTGCGGAAGTAATTGCCGTTCTGGAAAGAGAGCTGGGCATCAAGATGGGTGAGACTACGGCGGACGGTAAGTTTACTCTGGAGTTTACCGAGTGTGTTGGTCAATGTCAGGCCACCCCGGTTATCACCATTAATAGCGTGCCCTATGTTGATATTAAGCCTGCACAAGTGCCTGCGGTACTGGCTCAATGCAAGTAATCAAAAAATAGAAGGGAGGTATTAATTTGACTGAAGAACAACGTATTGTTCTGCGCAATGCAGATAATATTGATCCGGAAAAGATCGAAGATTACCTGCAAACCGGTGGCTATCAGGGCCTGGAGAAGGCTCGTTCCATGTCTCGAGCTGATCTTATTGCCGAGATTAAAAAGTCAAACCTGCGCGGCCGTGGCGGAGCTGCTTTTAACTGTGGACTTAAATGGAGCTTTGTGCCCGCCGATGCCAAGGTGACCTATGTGGTCTGCAATTTTGACGAAGGTGAACCTGGTACCTATAAAGACCGCATTATCGTGCAGAAGGACCCACAGCAGTTGCTTGAGGGTATGGCCATTTGCGGTCATGCGGTCAATGCTAAACAGGGTTACATTTACTGCCGGGGAGAATATCCCTACGTAGTAGATCTACTGAACCGGGCTATTGATCAAGCCCGCAGCAAAGGAGTACTGGGTGATTTCAGTATCGAAGTGCGTATGGGCGGCGGCGCCTATGTCTGCGGTGAAGAATCCGCTCTCATTGAATCAATTGAAGGCCATCGCGGTGAACCCCGCTTTAAACCTCCATTTCCGGGTGTCTCCGGTCTTTGGGGCAAGCCTACTGTGGTCAACAACGTAGAAACATTCGCTAACCTGCCCCAAATAGTGCTTAACGGTGCCGAGTGGTTTGCAGCCATAGGCGCACCCAAGTATCCGGGAACCAAAGTATTAACTCTGACGGGTGATGTGGAAAATCGGGTTTTTATTGAAGTGCCTACTACAGCTACACTCCGAGAAGTTATTTTTGACTTCGGAGGCGGCGTTAAAAACGGAAGTAAGTTCAAAGCCGTGCAGGTTGGAGGAACTTCGGGCGGCTTTATTCCTGAATTGCTGCTGGATACCTCTATTGATTTTGATTCCATGCGCAGTATAGGAGCCACGCTGGGAACCGGCGCCGTATTCGTTATGGATGAGACTCGTGATATAGTGGATATAGTCAGGCGTATTGCCGAATTCTTCAAAGACGAATCCTGTGGGAAATGCAATCCTTGCCGCGAGGGCACTTTCAGGTGTTGTGAGATTATGACCAGGATAAATAAGGGCAAAGGAACAGCACAGGACATTGATAATATGACCCGGTTGGGGAAAGTAATGGAGAGAGTCTGTTTATGTGGTTTGGGTCAGGCTTCTCCGAGTCCTATCCTCACTACGCTGCAGTATTTCAAACATGAATATGAGCGAAAACTGCTGATATCGTAAGCGTAACTTTTTATGCAGAGCAGGCCTGGTTATTTCACTAACCGGGCTTGTTTTTTTATAATAAATTTTTTTTATAATAAATGATAAACATTAACCGATCAAGGGAGATGCGATTGGTTTGGAATAACATAACCATAAATAATGAAAACAATATTTTTAAGTACCTAAAAGCTTTGGCGCTTCACCAAGGTATTTTGTTCATATGGTCGCCCCGCAAAACTGGTATAAGCTTTGTCTTAAGCGGTTCCGGCACGTCTTTGAGTTTGTCATCCTCTATTTGTAATATTCTCACGGTATCTACCTTGATCAGATAGGCCAATTCCTTAGCAGTTAATCCCTGATTTTTACGAAGTTCTTTTACTGTTTTTCTTTGGAAGCCAAAGCTAAACATTGAATACACCTCGCTTTGTTATAACCTTCTTTTCTAAAGTATGTATTCCTGCTTTATCATATTTAGTTTTTCATCTAAATTACTATTTACCATATTATCTAACATAAACAGATTGTGATTTATAGCAGAATGGATGTATTATTTTCATACCGGCACCTTTGAAGGGGGGTAGAATACAATTGATGAAGAAAATATTTAAATTTATTTTAAACAGGATGACCATCGTAACTATAGCTATTATCGTACAAATAGTATTTTTATTGTTCTTTGTCTGGCAGCTAAATGAATATTTTATCTATATACAGGGCCTTTTTTTGCTGCTGAGTACCCTGCTGGTGTTGCAAATTATTAACAGCCACAGCAACCCTATTTACAAAATTGCTATAATTGTACCCATTCTAATCCTGCCCATTGTTGGCGCCCTGCTGTATTTTGTGCTGGGAAATAATAAACCCATGAAGATATTTAAAGAAAGGATCCTGAAAGAATTCCTAAATCTCAGACATTTGCTGGCTCAGGATCAGAAAATTATCAATGAATTGGAGGGCCGGGACAAGAACATAGCCAATCAATCAAAATATATTTTAAACGCTTCATCATTTCCGGTTTATAAAAATACAGTTACTCAATATTTATCCCCCGGTGAGGTTATGTTCGAAAAATTAAAGGAAGAGTTAAGCCAAGCTCAACAATATATATTTTTGGAATTTTTTATTTTAGAAGAAGGCCTGATGTGGGATAGTATCCTGGAAATCCTGGCGCAAAAGGTACAGGAGGGGGTGGAGGTACGGGTTATGTATGATGATGTGGGCTCGATTTATCTCCTGCCCCTCGGGTTTAACCAAAAACTGACCGGTATGGGCATTCAATGTACCGCTTTTAATCCTGTTTCACCGGTTTTATCGCTGCGTATGAATAACCGCGATCATAGAAAAATAGTTGTTATTGACGGGCTGGTTGCATTTACCGGAGGTATTAATTTGGCGGATGAATATATTAATGTTTACCCCAAGCATGGCCATTGGAAAGATGCCGGCATTATGATCAAAGGTGAGGCCGCCTGGAGTTTTACCTTTATGTTTCTGCACCTTTGGAATGCGACAAGGCTAACGGATACTGACTATGAAAAATACCGGCCATTGCAACAGAACCAACTCTTGTATAAATCCGACGGTTTCGTCCAGCCCTATGCGGATATGCCCCTGGATGAATACCTGGTGGCCGAAAATATTTATCTTAATATTATAAATAAAGCAAAAAGCTACGTTTATATAAATACACCATATCTCATAGCGGACTATGAAGTAGTTAACGCTCTTTGCCTGGCTGCCCAAACTGGGGTGGACGTAAGAATTGTGACCCCTCATCACCCGGATAAATGGTATGTTCACTTGGTTACCCAGTCATATTACCCGCAGCTTATTGAAGCAGGCGTAAAAATATATGAATATGAACCTGGCTTTATGCATGCCAAAACCTTTGTGGCGGATGATGAAGTAGCTACGGTGGGTTCGCCTAACCTGGACTTTAGGAGTTTATATTTGCATTTTGAATGCGGTGCCTGGTTGTTTAAATCCGAAGCAGTCGGGCAGCTTAAGGAAGATTACCTAAATACGTTAAAAATCTGTATTCAAATTAAATCTGAAGATTATGCCGCTGTTAAGTGGCCTACCAGGGCTTTACAGCGTATTCTTCGGATATTTGCTCCTTTAATGTAGCAGCCCGTATATACATAAAGGAGCACGCCGATGATAATTCAACGTGCTCCCCTTTTCATGATCGTTTATCGCTCCGTTTGAGCTGCCACTAAACTTATTGCGCCGTATTTTTCCCTTAAACGAGGTTTTTCTATCTTGCCGGTGGGGTTACGCGGGACTTTATCGAAAATAATTTTTCGCGGACGTTTGTAACGAGGCATTGGACTGCAGAATGACTTAATCTCTTCTTCAGTACAATTGCAGTCCGGTTTTAGTTCTATGACCGCAGCCGCTATTTCACCCAGACGCTTTTCAGGCAAGCCTATGACTGCTACATCCTTAATGGCATCATGCGCACGTAGAAAATCCTCAATTTGTACCGGATATAAATTCTCTCCACCGCTGATAATCACATCTTTTTTCCGGTCAACCAAATAAATAAAACCTTCTTCATCCATCCTGGCCATATCTCCGGTAAATAACCAGCCATCCTTGATTACGGCCGCCGTCGATTCTGGGTCGTTGTAATAGCATTTCATTACACCCGATCCTTTGACCACCAGTTCCCCAACCTGTCCCCGGTTTAAAAGACATCCGTTCTCGTCGGTAATCTTGACTTCCCAATTGTGACCCGGTATACCGATAGCTCCGACTTTATGAATATTTTCAGTACCTAAGTGGACACATCCGGGACCGATAGCTTCGCTTAGACCATAGTTTGTATCGTAAAGATGGTTTGGAAAATACTTTTTCCAGCGATGAATCAGGCTGGGTGGAACTGGCTGTGCTCCAATATGCATTAGTCTCCACTGGGAAAGCTCATAATCCTCCAGCCTCACATCTCCTCTATCGAGTGCATCTAGAATGTCCTGAGCCCAAGGAACCAAAAGCCATACAATAGTGATTTTTTCCTCCGAGACTGTTTTGAGTATCCATTCAGGCTTAACCCCGCGAAGCAATACGGCTTTGCTTCCCGACATTAAACTACCGAACCAGTGCATCTTGGCGCCGGTATGGTATAGCGGTGGAATGCATAAAAAATTATCCTCATGCTTTTGAGTATGATGTTTAATTTCCGTATAACATGACGACATCAGACTTTGGTGCGTATGCAAGATGGCTTTTGGGAATCCTGTCGTTCCAGAGGAAAAGTATATTACCGCATCATCTTCGTCTGTAAGTTTAATCTGTGGAGCTGAAGAACAGCAATTGGCAGTAAGGCGATCATAGTTTTCAGCAAAACTAGGCCGGTTTTCCCCTGCATAAAAAAGTGTCTTCACCTTGGGTATCTGGTTATAAATCGTTTCTACCCGTCCAATAAATTCAGGTCCGAAAATCAAAGCAATGGTATCCGATAAATCTAAACAGTACTTAATTTCCTCAGCTGTATATCGAAAATTTAACGGTACTGCGACAGCGCCGGTTTTTAATATCCCAAAATAAATCGGCAGCCACTCCAGGCAATTCATTAAAAGAATAGCTACCTTATCTCCTTTTTTAATCCCCCTCTTAAGCAGTAGATTGGCTAGCCGATTGGCCTTCTCGTCAAAAACACGCCAGGTCATTTCCCGCCGGTATTCACCTGCCGGGCTGTTTTCGATCAATTCATACTCAAGCCAGGTGACATTATGACTTTCCTGAAGGTCCAAATTAATCTCAGTCAAGCATGTTTCCTGGCCATATATCTTGGCATTATGCGATAGTATTTCCGTGATGGGCATTTTTAGTTTCCTCCCGTTCTACCAATACAGCAGAAGATTCAGTGTAATGTTTTGCTTATCTGAAATATAAGACCGTACTTCATAAAAACAACAAAATACTAAAATAAATTATAAAGCGATACAAGCAGTTAATCAACAGCTTATTGGAATCATGTAAAATGTTAATCGAAAAATGTTGAGAGCAATAGTTCTGCTATATCTTTAACCGGCATGCTATCTGTTTCTTGCTGTTTTGTTTTTTCCTCAAAAATATTACGGCAATAGGGGCAGGCGGTGACCACCATTGAAGCATTCGTGGCTAAAGCCTCTTTAATCCGATTTACACTTATCCGATTTTCTTTTTCCGACCTTGTCCAGAAACGTCCGCCGCCGGCGCCACAGCAAAAGGACTCTTTTTTACATCGGGGCATCTCTATTAAGCGCACTCCGGGTATTGCTTGCAATATTTGCCTGGGTTGCTCAAAAATATCATTATAGCGCCCGAGATAACAAGCGTCATGATAGGTAACGGCAATATCTTGCGGGCTGGGTATGGGGAGTCTGTCCTGCTGTTGCAGTTCGGCCAAAAAAGCTGCGTGGGAAATAATCTCATAATTCCCGCCAAATTGAGGATATTCATTCTTTAAAGTATTAAAACAGTGGGGACAGAAGGTGATTATTCTCTTGACACCGTATTTTCCCCAATGGGCAATATTCTTCCGGACTGTTTTTTGGAAAAGGAGTTCATTACCCATTCTTCTTGCGGTTTCACCGCAGCACCATTCTTCTTCTCCGAGAATTACATAATCCACTCCGGCTAACTTCATAATTTTAGCTAGAGCTGCAGTCACCTTTGATGACGATGCGTCAAAAGTTCCTTGACAGCCGACAAAAAACAAATACTCGGCATGAGGCTTTTCAGAAAGACTTGGAATCTCCAATTCGCCGGCCCAAATATAGTCGTGCTCGGGTTTGCATAGTTTACCAAAAGGATTGCCCGTGCTCTCAATATTTTTAAAAAACTCTTGCATGACAGGGGGTATATGTTTGTTTTCCGATACGATGCCGCGGCGCATATCAATAATTTTGGAGATATGGTCAACTGATACGGGACAAGTTTCATTACACCCACCACAGGTAGTGCAGCTCCAAATAAAATCATAGTAGAAAAGGTCACCGGCTATTTTTATCGAAGATTTATTTGCAAGGAGCTTAGGACCCTCGTCTTCCAGGTAAGCGCGAATAAAACCATTTAGTCTTTTGGGCTTTAACCGTTCATTACTTCGTTCCGACGGGCATTCCCTGTGGCAGCGTCCGCAAAGTAAACAGCTAAAGGTATCAAGCAGCTGCTTTCTGGTAAAGTCAGTTACTATATTTACACCGCAGGTTTGTTCATCTGTTTCCGGCAAAGAAACCGGCGGCAGGGAGCCTTTCTTCCGCAAAGAACGCCAATAGATATTAAAAGGCGCAAAGACAAGGTGTAGATAATTAGAATTTGGAATAACTAATAGAAAAACAAAAATTGTTAAAAAGTGCGACCACCAGCTTATTTCTATAAGCATTTGTAACGTTGTCATTCCCAGGGAAGAAAGTCCGTAGGCAAAGGGATTAACCAGCCAGGCACCGGGAAACGGCCTTTCTATTAACGCAGTATAAGTAGTAAAATAAGTGAGTAAGCTAAAGTCAATGATAAAAATTAAAATTAGAATAGCATAAGTTTTTGAAGAACTATGCAGCCAGTTTTGTTTTAAAAGTTTTAATAGTAAGCGGCGTATAGTAAACCCTAAAATTCCTATTAATAACAATAAAATAAACAGATCCCTTAAAAACAAGAAAGACGGATATTCCAAATATGTTATTTTTGAATTAAGAAGACCCATGGCAGCCATATCCAAACTGCTAAACATTAAAATAATAAAACCCCACATAATAAAAAAATGAAAAATACCTGAAAGGGGATATTCCGCAATCCTTTTTTGAAGGAAAATAGACTGACATAAATATTTAAGTCTTTCTAGATGATGACCACTGCAATCTTCCGGTTTGCCTAAGCGAATATAGCAAATGCGCCTGTATATCTGGAAGGAAAAATAACATACGGAAACAATCAATAAAGAAAAAAATATAATTATACGCATATTAACCTCACCATGCATTTAATTTTGTCAACTTTAGAGATTTATACCAGATAGAAATAAAAGCAGTTTCCGCCTGGAAACTGCTTTTTTCTACAAAGTCTTTCACTTCTTTCTCATAGAAAGTCCTTGAAAAAAAATCTCCTTTCCAAACGGGAGGCGCAGATGTTTCCCTCTGCACCCAATGGTTAAAAGCCATAGCTTACACTTTAGGTATTTTAACTCGGAGCATATTATTAAATTGATTAAATAAATATTAATAACATTTCTCATTTAAGTCAAGGAGAGTTTTTTAAGTAATTCATATATCACCAATTTACGACATAAAGTTGCCTGATAGCTCCATTGGTTGGTAGCGTGTTGGGATGGATTTTATGATTCAAAGGCCATTAAGTTGCGCATAATAACTTGTGCGTAATAATAAAAACAAAAATAAAGGTGGTATTATGAAAAGTACAAATAAATGGGAGAAGAAACATGCAGTGGCAGCAGGGGACGATGATTTTCTTAAAAAAGATGCCGGTAAAAAGGACAAAGCCATGGGTGACTACACTCAGGTGACAACTCTGTCCTACGATGAGGTAGATCCGAGCTGATTAAACCGGAATAGGCATGGGGCAATTGTGTTAAATCCGATGATCCCCTTGATTTTTTTCCCAATGTTGAGTTAAAAAACTGGGCATTTTTTTATAGCATAATAATTATTAAAAAAGGGATACTATTTACGATAATGGGGCAAGATAATTTTTAAAAAAATTTTCATGGAGGTGACGGTTTTGGCAAAAGAGCCGGCAATAAATTTGATGACATTGGAGAATTCACTTCCGGAATTAATGAGCAAAACAGCCGCCACCGGTTTGGTGCCACGGGAGTTACAGGCTTATGTGGCCCCGGCACTGGAGGAGTTTAGAAATGAAATGGCCTCGGAACTGGGTATGGACGATTACGCCTATATCGACAAGGGGGAACTGCCCAGCCGCCTGAACGGTAAAGTGGGTGGTGGTATGACTCGAAAAATGGTCTCCTTTGCAGAGGCGGTGCTGGCCTGGAACTATAAAAACCGTATTCTGCTAAATGAAACAGTGGATAAACAGCCCGAAATGATTACTGAATAGAAAAAGCTAGTTTAGCCTAATTAACCAAAAGATGCTGCAGGGGGTATAACCCGGCAGCATCTTTTTTTAGGCTAAAATTCCTACGGGTCGATTTACAGGTAATGGATTCATCGTTTTTCTGAAGGAGTTGGGTTAATGGCTAGCCAATATATAAGTGATTTTATTGTTGATGCAGGGACCTGGTTAAGGGGGGTGGGCAGATTGAAAAGAATAATCGTATTATTTACAATTAGTTGTTTTTTGTGCATGACGTTGGGTGTAGTCTCGGCAGCAGCTAACCAAACAGTGTTTCCCGCAGGCGTCGATATGTATACATTAAACGGGCAGCAGCAAAAAATGGATGCCGTTAATTTTATAGAAAACGGTCGGGTATATGTTCCTGTGCGTTATTTAGCCAATGCTTGCGGTTTATACGATGGCAGCATAGTTTGGGATGCACCTTCTCAGACCGTTACCCTTCAAGGGAATAATCAAATGCTTTCTTTACAAGCGGGTAATAGGCAACTGGTTACTGCGGCAGGGCCGGTGGAAATGGACGTAGTTCCGCAAGTAATTGGTGGGCGTATATACCTGCCGGCCCGGTGGGTGGCCCAGTATTTTGGTTACATTGTGGAATGGGATGAACCAGGCCATGCTGTACTGGTATACCTGCCGGGGGATGATAAACCGCAGGTTACACCAACCCAGCGTATTTTACTGGTTAACAAATTAAAGGGCTTGCCGCAGGATTATCAGCCCAGCCTGCTGGTCAATTTCGGTGATTTTCAAGTATCCGCATTGCTGCAGCAGCCCTTGCAGCAGCTCTATCAAGCCGCTGCGCAGCAGGGTATCCCTATCGCCATGACCTCGGCCTACCGGAGTTATGCTGAACAAAAGACATTGTTTGATGAACGGGCAAGGCTGTATGGTGTAGCGGTGACTGAAGCAACCGTTGGCCAGCCCGGTTACAGTGAGCACGAAACCGGACTGGCTGTTGATATTGGCGGCAGTGCTGTCACCTACCGGTGGCTGGAAACAAACGGCCCGCGCTTTGGCTTTGTACTGCGCTACCCCAGGGGAAAAGAATCTATCACGGGTTACGCTTACGAGCCGTGGCATTATCGGTATCTAGGTATGCCGGTGGCTACTTTTATGCAAGCGAAAGGCATCTTAACGCTGGAGGAATACCTGCATATTTACTAAAATGTTCTTTTACTAAATGATATGCTGCTGTGTTTGAATAATATCGCTATAAATAATATAATCATAATGGAATATAAAGGAGGCGAAAGATGATGAAAAAGGCCGGAGAAATCATGACGACAAATGTAATTACCATTAATGCCAATGATGACGTGGAAAAAATGGCGCGTTTGCTGCTGGAGCACCGGATCAGTGGGTTACCGGTAGTAGATGATAACGGGAAATTGGTGGGGGTTGTAAGTGAGACAGATCTGGTATTTCAGGAAAAGCCGGTTAGGACTCCGTTTTATGTGGTAATATTCGACAGCCCTATTTATTTGGAGAAACCTAACCGGTTTATTCATGATATCAAGCGTGCCGTTGCTCAGAAGGTTGGCGACCTGATGTCTACCAAACCTTACACTGTTGGCCCTGAAGCATCAATCGAGGATGTAGCCACAATTATTACAGAAAATGATGTTAACCGGGTACCAGTAATCGATGACGATGGTAAACTTATCGGCATCATTACCCGGCAGGATATCATTAAGGCCAGTTTTGGCAATGCAGGCCGGTAGAAGCGCAGCGTTTAATAAGTGTTAATTAATGGTTCTATTTCAAATACAGCCAGAAACTTTTGTAATTCGTCAATCACTTCTATTAATTCCACGGCCATTGCTTCGGAATCATATATGGCCCGGCCGAAGGCATAAGCGCCCTCCCTTTCGGGGCATTCCTTACGGGGGGGCATAGTATGTTTATTAAACCATTTTTTAGCGGTAGCATAGGGTGTGTGAAAGCAGAACCGGTAGTCTTGGCAGCCAATGGTGAATTCGTACAGGCTGTAATACTTATATTCTCTGGTGCATTTCAAACACCCGCCGGTTTTATCCAGGTATTCCAGATAACTTAGATGTTGGTTGTTTGCTTTGGCCCGGCACTCCGGGCATAACGCGATTTTGTTGGTTCCTTCAATAAAGCTGATCTTAAAACACTTATCTCGGTGGTAATAATTTTTGACCAGGGTGTGCAGGACGGTCTCCTTTAAATCGTACAGGTAAGAGCTGCCTGCTTTGGCATAATGATTGAGGTAGTAGAGATAGTAGGCTGCGATTAGAATTGCTTGCCGGTCTTGGGACAGCTCATTTATCGAATTTAAAAACTGCTCCTTGCGATTGACTTTGTTTCGGTATGACTGGTGCCTGTAAGTCCTGGCTTTGGCCATCCGGTTACCCCCCTGGTGATAGTTGTCATAGCGCTCCCAGGCTTGTTTAATTCTGGGCATGGCGGGTATTAGACCATGTGCCTGTGTTCTGGTAAATAGCTGCATGACACCGTTTTTAAAGTTTACCTGCTTTTGTACCTCAAGGTAGCCCTCTCCGGTCAGACGTTTTATGTTATTGGGGGTAATGCCCAGTGTCTGGCTAATCTGAGCAGGATTTAACAGTTCTTGTTCAGGTATTTTGGACAAAGCAATCCCTCCCATTTACCACGGGATATATATATTTTACTCTATCATACATAATAGGCCTACAGTACAGGAAAGTATTGTTGGAATTAAGTATAGTCCTTTACACGGCAATGTATCATGTGTTAGCCTTGTAAGCAGAAGAACAAGGCAATGCTGGCAAACAAAGGATGATATTATATTATATCGAAAACCAATATCAGAAACAAAAAGACGTGTAGAAATTTTTGGGGGGTTAATGTATGGCAATGTCGCTTAATGTAACTATTCGTTTAAAGTTAGTCAACCAGCCTGGCATGCTGGCCCAGGTGCTGGCCATGATTGCTGCCGAGGGAGGCAATCTGGGTTCCATAGATGTGGTATCCGTTGCATCCGGTTATGTAGTAAGGGAGCTGATGGTTGGGTTTTCTGAACAAAAAAACCTGGCGAGCTTGATTGGCGCGCTGGAGGAGATCCCCGGCGTAGAGGTGGAGCAGATTGCCGATCGGGTTTTCACCAAGCACCTGGGCGGTAAAATGGAAATTAAAGCCAAAAGAGAAATCATTGACCGGGAGGATCTAAGCTTGGTATACACTCCCGGGGTGGCCCGCGTTTCCCAGGCTATTGCAGACGACCCTGAATTGGTTTACCAGCTGACGATGAAAGGTAATTCGGTGGCTATCGTCACCGATGGCACGGCTGTTTTAGGACTGGGTAACATCGGTCCCGAGGCAGCAATGCCGGTGATGGAGGGGAAAGCCTTATTATTTAAAAAGTTTGGCGGTATCGACGCGGTGCCTCTGTGCCTTAATGTGCACGGCATAAAGGAAATTATCGACACGGTGGTGGCCTGCGCACCCACCTATGGCGGGATTAACCTGGAAGATATTGCGGCCCCCCAGTGTTTTGCCATCGAGGAAGAGCTGGTCCGACTGCTGGATATTCCAGTATTTCATGATGACCAGCACGGCACGGCTATTGTGGTTGTAGCCGGGTTGCTCAATGCGCTGCGGGTGGTGGGTAAAAGTATCGACCAGGTGAAAATTGTGATTAGCGGTGCAGGTGCGGCCGGCGTAGCCGTTACCAAGATGTTATTGGTGACGGGGGCACGGGATATAATAATTTGCGACCGCAATGGAGCTATTAGCAGGGATAATTTATCGGAAGTTGACTCCAAAAAATGGCTGGCCGAGCATACCAATGAGCGCTGTGCGCACGGCAGCTTGCCGGAAGTTATCGAAGGGGCCGACGCTTTTATCGGAGTTTCCGGTCCGGGGCTGTTGCACCGGGAAGACATATTGCGCATGGCGGAAAAACCTGTTATTTTTGCCCTGGCCAATCCGGTGCCCGAGGTGGATCCCAAGGAAATACAGGATATCGCCGGAGTTATCGCTACCGGGCGTTCCGATTTTCCCAATCAAATCAATAATGTGCTGGCTTTTCCCGGTGTTTTCCGGGGGGCGCTGGATTGCCATGCCTGCGTAATAAACGATGAAATGTGCGTGGCGGCGGCCCGTGTGCTGGCGGATCTGGTGCCCCCCGAACAGCTTGCGCCGGAATATATTATACCTTCGGTTTTTAATGAAGATGTGTGCCCGGCGGTGTCCCGAGCGGTGCAGCAGGCGGCCGTAGAAACCGGCGTTGCCCGCAAGTATTTTTACGAGGAAAATGAGCAAAGCAAGCTACTTGTATTTCCGACTCCCTGACTTTCCGTTTAAATGCCTGGCAAAGACAAAAAATCAGCAGGTAAAACCCTAAAAGGTAACACCTGCTGATTTTTTTACGGCAAAACATGGTTATAAAGATAGCATTTCTCGAAATACCCGGATCCCCAAAATCTTTAATAACTTAGTTATATGATAAAAATTGCAGCCGCACAGGCTAAAAAGCCAAAAAATATGACGGCCGGTATAAAGTTATTGGCGCTCCATTCAGAATAATCCATTTTAAAGTCTTGTACCGGTTCAGCATGTCCATGTACTTCATGCGGATCCATATTTTTCCCCTCCCCAAAGTTATTTTAATTTATTTTATTGTATTAGACCTATATTCTTATTTTACATGTATAGATACATAATTTTCAATATGAAATAAGTAATTAAATATTGGCCATGATAGCCAAAGGCTGGTTGTTAAACAAGCTTACTAATGGCATAATTTTTTATAATATGGCCCTTTTGGGTTCTTGCATGTGGTGTATTGGCATGCATTGGGGTAACATATGTCTTAATAATCGAATCAACAGTTGCATATTAGGAGGGATATCATAGTGGTAGTGGGAGTAATTACCCTGGAATTATTGCTGTCGGGGGCGGAGTCTTTAAAGGACAAAAGAAAGGTGTTAAAAAGCTTGCTGGAGAGACTAAAACACCGTTTTAACATATCGGTTTCGGAGGTTGGCCGGCAGGACAACTGGAAATATTCCACTGTAGGTGTTAGCGCTGTCAGTGGTGACATGGCGCATATGCAAAACATACTGGACTCGGTGGTGCGTTTTGTGGAGAACCATGATGAAGTGGAAGTTATCAGCATGGAGCGGGAGCTGCTTTAGTAAAAGAACAAGGCATCCAAATCCGGCGGCCTTGTTCTTTACTTCATTAATAATTCTTTACTACACGGTATTCATGTGTGTAAACAGTTAACTTGTCTGTACGGATAAACCCCACAATAGTAATGCCGAATTCTTTGGCCAGATTGACTGCCAGTTCAGTAGGGGCGGAACGAGCGGCAATTAGCGGGATACCCATCTTGGCTACTTTAATTAAGATCTCAGAGGCAATCCGCCCGCTAAATACCAGGATCTTATCCGACATAGTAATATTGTCTAACAAAGCGCGCCCTGCTACCTTGTCTACGGCGTTGTGCCTACCGACATCTTCAAAAGCAAAAAGTATTTTTTCATTTGTACAGAGCGCTGCACTGTGCGAGCCACCGGTTGCCCGGAACAGGGGGGATATTTTCTCTACCTCATCGCATAAATAAAAGATCTCTTTAGGTGTTATTTTTATATTATCTCTGGCGACGGGAACCACTTTTTTAACGCTATTAAAAAAATAAAGGGAAGGACCTCCCCGGGAGCAGCTTGTAGTGACTAACCGCTTGACAAATTTGTCTTCGGCTATACCTTCTCCCGTAGTCTCCACTATGATTGTTTTACTAGCCTCATCAATAGTTATACTTTTAATATCTCCAGATTGTTGCACCAATCCTTCGGAATATAAAAAGCCCACCGCCATTTCTTTAAGATCATACGGGGAGCAAGCCATAGTAGAAAATTCAAAACCATTTAAATTTAAGTTAACAGGTACTTCCTTAATGACCTTATCTTCGCCGGTGGAAAAGACCCCGCTTCTGTACCTGGTTACCGGTACCATAGTATATGCTTCGGTTAATTCAATCACACTTCTCCCTCCCTGGCAAAATATGGCTAGGCATGAGCAGGACGAGCCGATTAGTTAAAATAACGCCGGCATCATAACATAATCCTCTAGCATGACACCGACGTTATCTTTATTTTACTTCATTATTAGGTTTTAGTCTAGCATGAACCAGTATTACAGTATTTATCTAATAACCGGTTTATAAATAGTTGTAGATTCCAGACCTCTGACCGGATCCAATTTAACCAGGCGGCAAGCATTACCTCTCATAGTAATATAACTCGACACCTTGTCTCTAACCATGGCGTCCAGCAGCACGTTGACGTTGGCGCCCGCCCAGCCGTGCGGAACGTCAATTGCACCTGGCCTGATATCCTCGGTGACGTGAGCTTTCATCTTGATCATGCCGCGTGGTGTTTCTATGCCCATCAATTCGCCGTCCATAATGTCATACTTCTTGGCGGTGACCGGGTGGACCAGGGCAAAAGGTTCATTCGCAATTGCGCGCAGACCGGGTACTTCGTGCATCTGGGCGCCGATATATTCCTGGCGCCTGGCGCCGGTGAGCAGAGTTTCCGGATATTCTGCCGCCAGTTCCGGATTGGCTACGTAGCTTTGTTCCGGCTCCATATGATCAGGCAACCCAGGTGCGCCTAAAGCTTCCATTTGGGCGGAATAGAGTTCTACTTTCTTGCTGTCGGTAGCAAAGCCTATTTTTTCAAAAACTTCGTATTCTACTTCACCGAACATCATGCCTTCCGGATTTTCCACCAGTTGCTCGTAAGTTACTCCGGAGGTGGAGAATAGATGCGCAGCAACTTCTTCATCAGTTTTCCAGGGGAAGTATTCGCCTAAGCCAATTTGATGCCCCAGCTCGCTCCAGATACTCCAGATCGGCTTGCTTTCATACAGCGGCTCAATGACTTTTTTGCGCAGCATGATCCAAGGCACGCAGTGCGAGATGCCGTAGGGGAAGCCGCCCACGCCGGTCTCTTCGATAAAGGTACAGGCAGGAAGCACATAGTCAGCCAGCTGGCAGGTCTCGGTCATGTACGGGTCAATGCTGATAAATAGCTCGGTGTTTCTCATGGCATCCAGGAAGCGTCCGGTATCCGGGAAGGCCAAAACCGGGTTGCTGCCCGAGGAGATGAAGGCCTTGATCGGGTACGGTTTTTCAGTGATAATGGCTTCGGTCATCATGGATGCGGAGCCGTATGGCGGAGTGCGTTTGTTAAACTGGTGGAAGATTGGGTACTCATCGTGACCCAGACTCTTTTCAGTTACCGGCACGCGCAGGTCGGCCAGACGAATCTGCGGGCAGGTCACCCATCCGCCGAGGCGGTCTACTTTGCCGGTGATAGCGACCAGGATGTTGAAAGCCCTTTCGGTCTGCAGACCGTTTTGGTACTGGTTCAGGTGGCCGACACCTTCCAGAATAGCGGCTTTTTTGGTTTTGGCATACATCCGGGCCACTTTGCTGATGTCGGAGGCGGCTACGCCGCTGATTTTGGCGGCCCACTCGGGGGTCTTATCCTTAACATGCTCGACCAGCTTGTCGAAGCCGTTGCACCATTTTTCCACAAATTCGTGGTCATACAGGTCTTCGTAGATGATGGTGTGCATCATGGCCAGGGCGATGGCGCAGTCTGTACCCGGGCGGGGCTGCAGGTAGAGGCCTTCACTGGCCAGCGGGATCTTGCGCACGTCGATGACGACCAGCTCTTGTTCGCCGGCGGCGAGTTTTTCACGAATGTCTAAGCCGATGGGGAAGTAGCTGGCTTCCGGGTTATGGCCCCAGAGAATAATAAGATCAGCTTCCCGCGGCTGTTCCACCGGATAGCGGCCAAAGGTAATCTGGCGGGCCAGGATCCGGGTCCGGAAGCAGATGCCTTCGGGGTTGAAGAAGTTCGGGCTGCCGAAAGCTTTGGCAAAGCGCTGGTTAAAAGCGGCCATTTCAAAGTGCTCGACACCTACTGAGCCTGTCCAGGTGGCCAGGGTATGGGCGCCGTATTTTTCTCGCAGTTCTAGTAGTTTGTCGCCGATTTCTTTGTAGGCCTGTTCCCAGGAGATCCTTACGAATTTGCCTTTTTCCAATCTCCCGCCAACTTTTTTCATCGGGTATTGCAGGCGGTTGTCGGAATAGGTGCCTTCAACCAGGAATTTAGCCTTGGAGCATATTTGACCTTTGTTCAGCCAATGGCCCGGGGTGCCTTCAACTTTTACTAGCTTACCATCTTCTACGTAGCAATCAATGCCACAGCAGTTAATACATAAGCCGCAGTCAGTTTGGATCTTTTGCAATTTGCTCAACCTCCACTAATTATTAGTTCATTTAACTAAAACAATTAACTTACCCTAAATTATTTACCTTTTATAACTTTCTCGCTGGAAAGTTAAGTCTTGGTCTTGGCTACTGTTATAAACCAGGCCGATCATAAGCCAAATTAAGGGTAAGTTAATTTGGCAATTTATGTATCTCTAATGGCTCACCCCCTTCAATAATTTATTTGGTTTCTTTTACTATATGGATAAATCATAAAATTCTGATTGGGAGCTGCTTAATCTGAAATTAAGTTTAATAATTAAGTAGTTTAATTAATTAAGCTGGTCCATTAGATAAGCGGTATGGTAAAACACTGTAAAAAGCTATACCCCGCTGTATAAAAAGGATAAAGTTTTTTAAAGATATCCTAAAGCGTTCGGTAATGGAAAGCATATCGATTTCGTAATATACTTCGACGTTTCAGTCAACCATGCTTAAAGATTTGGAAAGCTTTATACAGTTTATGGACTTAATTAAAAAATCAATATATTGACAAGTCTATTAAATTATCGTCAATGTGAAACATAATAAAAAAGCTTTATCCCATGTGTGAAAAGGATAAAGCTTTTAAAAGATATCTCAAACCGTTTAGTAATGGTAAGCATATCGGATTCATAATATACCTTGACGTTTAGTCAACCATACTTAAAGGTTTGGAAAGCTTTATCCGGTTCGTGAAAAGGATAAAGCTTTATACTAAAAAGATATCTTTCTCCTTTCCGCAATGGGGGGCATATCGGTTTCCTGATATACCTTTACGTCCAGTCAACCATACTAAGGGTTTAGGTTTAACTGGCTCGGAGAATTATTTTTTGATTATACTAACACATATCCGACATAATTACAATAAAAACAACAATAAATATGATTATTTTTATTAATTTAAAAATCTTGACATAAATTATTAACTTATATATTATCTTAGCAGAGATATTAAAATTATTATAACATGGCTATTTGGAACTTTAACTTAATTTCATTTATCCAGCCAAGAAAAAGATGGCTACTTTTTGAGTTAGCTTTGTTTAAACGCGGGGATGTAAAATGGTGCAAAAGGAAAGGTGTATTCCGCTAATAGGTTTGGCCGGGTTTTCCAACTCCGGTAAGACAACTTTTCTAGAGAAATTGATTGCCGCGTTGAAAGGACGCGGCTACCGAATTGGAGTTATTAAGCATACCCATCATCAGGTGGAGTTTGATCAACCAGGCAAGGATACTTGGCGGCATTCCCGGGCCGGCGCCGAGGCCGTGGCTCTAGCTGCGCCGGGTGGTGTGTCTTTGATCAGGAATTTTGAGTCTGATCCTGGGCCGGAGGCAGTTATTTCAATGATAAGCGGGGTAGATCTAATCGTTATTGAGGGTTACAAAAGGGGTAAGTGGCCCAAGATTGAAGTTTACCACCAGGGGGTTTCCGAACGACCGGTTATACCTATAGACGAACTTCTGGCTGTCGTAAGTGATGTGCCGCTAGATAGTGAAGCACCCTGTTTTGGGCTTGATGATTCTTCAGGGGTAGCCGATTTGATAGAGCGAGTCATATTAAAAACTAATTAAAATGTCTGATGTTACAAAATACAATACTCCGAGTCAGTCAAACCTAAACCTTAAGTATGGTTACCTGACCGTTAGGGTACATTGGGAAACCGGTGTGCCTCCCATTGTGGAAAGGAGAAAATTGCTTGGTTTATAAAGCTCTGTTCTTTCTTACCGGAACAGGGCTTTTCCTTTTTTAATAATTAATTACGTTCTTTGAAGAAGGGTCTGGCAGCAGGCTGTGAAAAACTTGAAATCTAGGAGGGTTATTAATGCAAAAGGTATCTGTAGCCGAGTCGGTAGGCATGGTTCTTTGTCACGATATTACCAGAATTATTCCCGGTAGTAAAAAAGAACGGGCTTTCCGGAAAGGTCAAATCTTAACCCAAGAAGATGTCCCTAAGCTCCGTGATTTGGGCAAAGAACATATTTATGTATGGGAGAACGTAGATAATCTCGTTCATGAAGACGAAGCGGCTGTACTCTTGGCCAGAATTGCCGCCGGGCCAGGCTTGAAATGGGAGGAACCAAACCAGGGCAAAGTAAGCTTGCGTGCTTCATATGATGGAATGTTGAAAGTGCGGGGCGATAGGTTGAACCAGCTCAACAGCTTGGAGGGGGTGGTTTTGGCGACGGTACATAATAACCGCATAGTCTCTAAAGATCAGCTCGTTGCCGGAACCAGGGTTATTCCACTAACGATACAACGTGAAATCCTACATGAAGCAGAAATAATTTGCGGTGAGGCAGATCCCTTATTATACGTTAAACCTTTTCTGCCGCTTTCAGTTGGCATCATAACCACCGGGAGCGAGGTTTATTCAGGACGGATCAAGGACGGCTTTACGAGTGTGGTCAGTAGAAAGGTTAAATCTTTCGGGGCAAAGCAATTCGGACATGTTATTTTGCCTGACGACCCGAATATGATAACTATGGAAATCCTCCGCATGGTTGGTGAAGGAGCGGAAATGGTGATACTAACCGGAGGTATGTCGGTAGACCCGGATGATGTGACCCCGACCGGAATTAAGGCGACCGGAGCCGATGTTGTTTCTTATGGTGCACCGGTACTGCCCGGCTCTATGTTTATGCTGGCTTATCTGGGCCAAGTGCCGATTTGCGGCCTACCGGGCTGCGTGATGTTTAATAAGACTACTGTTTTTGATCTGGTGCTGCCGCGTATTTTTACCGGTGAGCGTTTGACCAAGTCGGATATTGTAGCGCTTGGCCAGGGCGGACTGTGTGAAGAATGTGAGATCTGCCGTTATCCGGCCTGTGCTTTCGGTAAGGCGACAGAAATCTAACATTAGAAGTGGGGGAGCCGGGTGCTTGAAAATATCGAATTAGAAAGGGCACAGGATATTATCTTAAATCACGTTAGGGTCTTGCCAGGAGAGTCTTTGCCCTTGCTGCAGGCATTGGATCGCGTTGTTGCCGAAGATATCATTGCGGAGCATGACATGCCCCCATTTGCACAGGCGGCAATGGACGGCTATGCTGTGGCTGAAGGTGACGGCGGGGTTTATCAAGTTATAGAACACCTCCGTCCGGGAGAAATGTCCGCTGTTTCGCTAAGTTCCGGCCAAGCCGCCGGGGTGGTTACCGGCGGTCCGCTGCCTGAAGGCGTGGTGGCAGTGGTACCGCAAGAGGCGGTTGAGCTAAAGGGAGAATATATTACATATAATAAATTAATTGAATCCGGCAGTAATATTAAACCACCTGGAGAGAATTTTCTGAAGGGTGATCTGCTGGTACGGAAAGGAGCCTGCTTCAGCCCTGGTATGGCCGGTGTTTTGGCATCGTATGGAATAAATGAAGTGACTGTGTACAAGAAGCCCCGGGTTGCTATATTAAGTTTAGGGACAGACATTGTTTCCTACCGGGAAACACCAATGCCGGGACAAATGCGGAATAGTAACGGCATGCATCTGGCCGGGATGGTAATGCAGGAGCAGTGTGAGGTAATTGGTGTAGAAGTCGCTGGAGCTGATAGTACTGCTCAAATTGGAGAACGCTTTGAAAAGTTGCTTGAGTGCTCCGACATTTTGATTACCATTGGTGGGGCCGCACATGGTGTTAGTGATCAGGCTTTTCCTTTAATCAAGCAAAGCAGAGCGGATATGTTGTTCTGGGGAGTTCAGATTAAACCAGGCAGCCATAGCGGCGCAGCGACCTTTGGGGAAAAACTGGTGATTTCACTTCCCGGAAACCCAGCAGCCTGTGTGGTTAGCTTTCACTTACTGGTTGTTCCGGTTTTGCGTGCCTTGCAGCATATGAAGCCACATCAAGCACGGCTTTCCGCTGTATGTGCCGATGTTTTTTCGAAAAAAGGCGGCCCCCGGCGTTTTTTACTGGCCACTGCAGCTTGCGATCATTCCGGGTGGAACGTAATAATATTGCCGGGCCAAAAATCAAGCATGACCAAGGCTTTTCTCAGAGACTGTAATGCTTTAATTGATCTTCCGGTGGGACACCCTCCCGTAAAAAAAGGCGCAGAAGTGTCCGTGATTCTCTTAAAACAGGAATATCTTTAATTCTCTGCTGAATAAATGTTGCACGGTGGATTTGGATGTCAAGCTTATTAGGGGGGCTACCCCGTGTTTGTTAATTTCTTGTATGAGCTAAGGAAAGCGGGTGTGCCGGTATCCCTAATCGAGTGGATGACTTTGATGGAAGCCTTGAACAAGGGATTGGCATTTTCCAGCCTGAGTGGATTTTACTACGTAGCCCGTGCAGTCCTGGTCAAAAGTGAATCTCAATTTGATAATTATGACCTGGCCTTCCAAAATTATTTTAGTGGCATTGAATCGTCGGCTAATTGGGTTGATGATGTTTTAGAATGGTTGAAGGATGGGTTACCGCCCCAGATGCTAGCTTCGGAAGAACAATCGCTGTACCAGGATATGGATGTGAAAAAAATACAGCGGGAGCTTGCAGAAAAGAAAGACGAGCAGGATCAAAATTACCAAGAGGTTTCCAATGCGGTGGCTAAAGACGGCGGAATGTACTTTGGCCGTGGCGGCTTTAATCCGAAAGGGGAGCGCATTGGGGGCGTGCCGGGCAATTTCTCAGCAGTTCAGGTGGCAGCCCGGCGGGACTACCAGGGATACCGCAGTGACGTTATTCTTGGGGTAAGGAAATTTGAAGCAGCTTTGCGAGTCCTGCGGGAGCTTACTAATCTCCATGAGGGCGTTAAGGATGAATTGGATATAAACAGTACTATTGATGCCACCTGCCGGAATGCCGGCAGGCTGGAGCTCGTCTGGGCACGTCCGCGTAAGAATAATTTGAAAATTGCGCTGGTTATGGACTCAGGTGGTTCAATGGACATGCATATCAATCTTTGCAGCCGGTTATTCAGTGCCTTCAAACGCTCCAGTCATTTAAAAGAACTAAAGATTTATTATTTCCATAACTGTATTTATGACAATATTTATGTGAAGCCGGCCTGTATTGAAGAAAATGCCATTATGACTTATGACTTTTTGCATAACCTCGATTCTGATTACCGGTTAATAGTTATCAGTGACGCGAGTATAGCAGAGAGTGAATTGATTGCGGTTAACGGGGCTATTGACTGGGACAACAGGAATAAAGAACCGGGATTGGTTTGGCTGGAGCGTTTAGCCAGGCATTTCAGGCACGCTGTTTGGCTTAACCCCATACCGGCCAAGGGATGGAATGAGCAATTGAACTATCGTGCGCGTTCCATTACTATGGTCCGCAAATTATTTCCCATGTTTGAGCTGTCGGTAACTGGACTGGAGCAAGCGATAAAACAGCTTAAGGTAAGTAATTGAATTTAAAGGAATAATTTTTATAAAAATATTTTATTTTGCAGAAGGAATTTGACCAGACATGTGGAAGTATTAAAACTTGTTAGTAAAAATAATAGTTCTCCGAGCCTGTAAAACCTAAGCCTAAGGTATGGTTATCAGGCCGTAGGGTACATTGGTAAACTAGTGTGCCTCCCATTGTGGAAAGGAGAGTATGGCTTTTTTGATAAGAAGCTTTATCCTTTTGCATAATAGGGTAAAGCTTTTTTATATTAAGACGGCAGGCCAAATGTAAATTTCATTTAGGTTTAAGCTGTTAATATGTTACACTCCTTAACAACCCCGGTTTCCCACACACAAACCGGGCTTTTTTTTGCTTTATGCTATTGCCCTGTCTCGAATTAGATACCGTTAGACAATTGAAGTCCAACCACGATGCACCAATAACCCCTAGCTCCAGGTAACTACCGCTTTTTTTCTCAACGGAATGCGGTGGTATTGGTACCGGGGATAACCAACCATTATGGCCCCAAAGCACTGATGGCCATCGGGCAGGCTTAGAGCATCCTTCATTGGTGGATAAAAGTTTGCGGCGGCATTGAAAAATCCTGCCCAGCAGGCGCCCAAACCGGCTGCAAACGCGGCAAGCTCCAGGTAAGTCAAGGCAATGGTGCAGGATGTTTGGGAGCTTGTGAGATCTTCCTCGGCATGGGCAATGATAACATGAGGTGCCCCGTGACAAATTCGATCTATTCCTTTATCCCAATCGTCAACCAACCGTTTCATATTCATACTTTTGGCAAGTTCAGGCTCATCATTTATTACATGTCGCATCCATTCTATTGCCAGGCCGGATAAAAGACTGACCTTGCCGGCGTTTTCAATGACCAGCCAATTTACCGGTTGTAAATTCCTTGCGGTTGGAGCGTAGCAAGCAGTATCAATAATACCGGACAAAGTTTCCCGGTCTACTGGTCGGCTTTGGTAAGCGCGTATGGACCTCCGGGTGGTCAGAAATTGCCTGACTTGCTCCGTGGAGGGTAGGAGCTTCGCGTTAACCTGTTCGCAATCCTCCGGTTTCATTGTTTGCTGGGAAACCGGTCCATAATATAATGATCCATCTAGGTCAACACGGAGTTTACCAGGCTTTATTGTTTTAAGAGTAAAAGCTCCAGAAGGGCAAACTGTAATACAATGCCCACAGTGAATACATTGTTTTTCTGCTTTGTCTATCGGGGCGGGGAGTTTATTCTTTTTATTAAAAGTAATTAGCTTCAAAGGGCATACCGCAGCACAAATGCCATCGTGTTTGCATTTTTGGGCGTCAATTTTAAACAGGTTATTTCTAATTTCATCATCATCATCTTCTTCTTTTATTTTTTTTATAGTGATGGCTAGGTTAGGGCAAGATGTAACGCAGCGATTACAGTGAATACATTGTTTCTCTGCTCCCTCGATCCAGTAAGGGAGTTTATCTTTTTCATTTATACTAATTAGTTTCCCCGGGCATGACATTGCACAAATACCACTGCGCTTGCACTTTTGGGGATTAACTTGAAATTCTTTTTTCATTTATAGTCCCTCCATTTTAATAAAGAAATTCGTTTTTCAACTGTGATCTCCTTCAAACATCCAAGAAGCCCGCAATTTTTGTGAAACAAGCTCATATTCTTGCGGGTTTAGATAAAGATTAATTAGTAAAGCGAGTACCTTTAGTGCTAGGGGGATTTATAATAACACCGTTACAATGAAGACCAGTTTCCGGATGCCTTCAAGCAGCTTCTTGCGCCTTGAGGGAACGCTGAGTTTAATTCGCCAATTATGCGATATGGTATGCCAAGACAGGACCACAGTGGATATTTTTCATTAGATGAAATTGCATTGGCGTTAGCAGTAATAAGCATTAACCCTGCGGTGAAAAAAACTGTCGGCCGGACTTTTTGTCGATTAAGTTAACTTTATCTGTTGCACAATAAGGTCATAAAGGTTATCTTTATAATGACAATGTTTAAGCAGAACGCTTGCTTGAAAACATATTGTCTTAGAGCTATGCATAATGTGTTGTTTTGTATCAATGATGATTATGTTAAATATGAAAGGAGATTGTGAAAATGGCTAAAAACAGTGAGGAAATTAAAACGGCCGTGCAAAACGCCGCTAAAGACGGTAGATTGAGCTGTCCTGTAGCCAGAAAGCTGGCCAGTGATTTGGGTGTTGCACCCCGGGAAATCGGCCAGATGGCAAATGAGCTGAAAATAAAGCTCTATGGCTGTGAATTGGGCTGTTTTGAGTAAAATGGTCTAATGGTAAACAAACAATAGATTTAATCAGTCCCAGGTTATTGCTTGGTATGGGACCGCTAGCATGGATGACGAGCGTTGGGAGGTAATTTTATGGGTGAACTGTTTCAGGCCCGTACGGTGCGGGAGGCCCGGGAATTGTTGGGGGAACATATCAAGGTGACCGGCCTGGCTGAGCAAGTACCATTGCTGAAGGCAATGGGCCGCAGGCTGGCCCAAGACCTGACAGCCTTAGATGCGGTGCCCGGTTTTGACCGTTCTATTGTAGACGGTTTTGCAGTCCGGGCCCGTGATACATTTGGGGCTACGGAAAGCCTGCCCGCTTACCTTGATGTAACCGGTGAAGTGTATATGGGGCAAGATGCCGCGGCTACGGGTGTAGTCGGGGTGGGTCAGGCCTGGCGTATGCCCACCGGGGGTATGCTGCCGCCCGGGGCTGATGCAGTGGTTATGGTGGAATACACTGAGGACCTGGATGAATGGACCATTGGGGTGACCAGGCCGGTAGCGCCGGGGGACAATGTTGTGTTTGCCGGTGAAGATATCGCTTCGGAGGCCGGGGTGCTGCCCCAGGGACACATACTCAGACCCCAGGACCTGGGGTTATTGGCGGCGGTGGGTTTGTCCGACGTGCCGGTGCTGGCGCCGACAAAGGTGGGTATAATATCCACCGGTGATGAATTGGTGGAAACTCGGGAGCAGCCCGGGCCGGGCCAGGTGCGGGATATCAATTCCTACGCTTTATACGGCCAGGCGGCGGCCGCCGGTGCCCAGCCTCGTATCTACGGCATTGTGCGGGATAATTTTGATCTGTTGCTGGACAGGCTCAAGCAGGCACTGGCGGAATGTGACCTGGTGTTGCTTTCAGGCGGTAGCTCGGTAGGTACCAGGGATGTGGCCGCCCGGGCTCTGGATACTCTGGGTTCGCCGGGGGTGCTGTTTCACGGTATTTCTATTAAACCCGGCAAACCTACAGTAGGGGCTGTGGTAGATGGTAAACCGGTATTCGGATTGCCCGGCCACCCGGTATCCGCGATGGTGGTTTTTGATTTGCTGGTCACGCCCCTTTTAAGGCACGGTGTTTACTTTGATGACCCACTGGAATTCCCCGTGCGTGCCCGCCTGACACGCAATATGCGCTCCGCCTCCGGGCGTGAGGACTACCTGCGGGTCCGCCTGTACCAGGAAAAAGGCGTGCTGATTGCCGATCCTGTGCTTGGTAAATCAGGGCTTATCAGTACAATGGTGCGGGCCAGTGGCCTGGCTCGCATATCATCTGAAAAAGAAGGCGTCGAAGCCGGTGAATATATTGAAGTCAAGCTGTTTTGATGGATGGACTATTTGGCGAACGGAGTGAAATCATGAAAAGGGATGTTTACTTGGATGACAAGCCGCTGGAAGAGGCGCTGGCGGAATACCTTGATTATCTAGCCGGGATTGGGGCGCTAGCCCCGGGCCCCAGTGAAATGATTGCGGTGGAGGAGGCTGCGGGCCGGGTGACCGCGGGACCGGTGTACGCCCGGACTTCTTCGCCTCACTACCATGCGTCGGCAGTAGACGGGGTGGCGGTGCAGGCTGCAGATACCTTTGGCGCGTCCGATGCTACGCCCAAAAGGTTGACTCTGGGTACGCAGATCGCCGTGGTGGACACCGGGGACCCCCTACCACCCGGATGTGATGCTGTTATTATGATTGAGGACATCCATTTTATTGATGAAGATGTATTTGAAATAACCAGCGGTGCGGTGCCCTGGCAGCATGTGCGGGTGATTGGCGAGGATGTGGTGGCTACCGAAATGATTGTACCCGCTAACCACCGGTTACGTCCAGTTGACCTGGGTGGTATACTGGCCGGCGGTCTAACGGAAATCGCTGTGCATCCCAGACCCCGGGTGGCGCTTTTACCCACTGGCACCGAGTTGGTGCAACCCGGGGTGTCGCTTAAGCCTGGTGATATTATCGAATACAATACACGGGTGCTGGGAGCAATGGTGGCCAAATGGGGCGGTGTCCCCATACGCCATGAAATTACCGTCGATGACTACCAGGCCCTCAAAGAGCGGCTGCAGGCAGCGGTATCGGACTTTGACGTGGTATTGATTAACGCCGGTTCCTCAGCGGGACGGGAGGACTTCACCGCTGAGCTTATTGGTGAGTTGGGGCGTGTGCTCACCCACGGGGTAGCCATTAAGCCTGCTAAGCCTGTGATACTGGGCGAAGTGGCCGGCAAGCCGGTGGTTGGTGTGCCTGGCTACTCGGTGTCGGCGGTAGTGGCAGCTGAGCTGTTCGTCAGGCCAATCATTTACAACAAGCTGGGCGCGGCGCCGCCCGCGAGGGAAAAAGCCAACGCTATAGTATCCCGTAAAATTGTATCACCTATGGGTACTGAAGAATTTGTGCGGGTTAAAATGGGCCAGGTGGGAGATAAGATAATTGCTACGGCCATTTCCCGGGGGGCCGGGGTTATTATGTCGATGGTACGGGCTGATGGCATGTTGCGGGTGCCCAGGCTTTCTGAGGGCTACAACGCCGGGGATTCCGTGACGGTGGAATTGATGCGCCCGCTGGAGGAGATCCGGGAGACAACAGTGATTATCGGCAGCCACGACATTACCCTGGATGTGTTGGCCAACCATCTGCGCAAAAAATATCCCGTCGCCACTCTTTCCTCGGCCAACGTTGGCAGTCTGGGGGGCTTGAGCGCCTTGAAACGGGGCGAGGCACATTGTGCCGGTACTCACTTGCTGGACGAGAAAACCGGCGATTATAACGTGTCCTACATTAAGCGATTGCTGGCCGGACAGCCTGTAGTGCTGGTCAATTTAGTACACCGGGAGCAAGGTTTAATGGTGGCGCCCGGTAATCCCCACAATATTCGTGGGGTGGAGGACCTGGCAGCCGGGGGACTCAGCTACATAAACCGGCAGCGGGGCGCGGGCACGCGCATTCTATTTGATTATAAATTGCAAGAACATAACATTAACCCGGACGATATCAAGGGCTACGAGCATGAGGAATACACTCATATGGCTGTGGCAGCGGCGGTAGCCTCGGGATCGGCCGATGCCGGCATGGGTATTCGAGCCGCGGCTCTAGCCTTGGGACTGGATTTTGTGCCTGTGATGGAGGAACGTTATGATTTGTGTATTCCGGGGCCCTACTACGATACACTGTATATCCAGCGCCTGTTAGAGGTAATGGCAGAGCCTGCCTTCCAGCAGGAAGTCAACGCTCTGGGCGGTTACGACCTGCGGGACTGTGGCAAAATAATGTACGACAGCCGGGAATAGTGGGGCGGGGTGTAAATACTCATCCGGTTGGTCCGGGCAAAGCTTGCTAATGCTATCGTGATGCCCGGATACCCGGCAATCTGTTCACCGTCACTGAGGGCGACACTATGTACGCTCCCTGTGGCGGGTCTCCACAAAAATATAGCCGGCCTTATTATGAGAAAAAATCGGTTAATATTACATATATAGGTAAAGAAACGTAAAATGTTTTATTTATAAATAGAAAGTAGTTTGTAATGATAGGAGTACTTTCTTAAGGGGGCTTAAAACGTGTTCAAAGCGGCCATTTTAACAATGAGCGATAAGGGTTCGCGTGGCGAGCGCGAGGACCTTAGTGCCGGTATAATTAGGGAATTGATAGAGCAGCAGGGCTGGACGGTAGGAGATTACCGGGTTATCCCAGATGATTATGACGTTATCGTGGAAACATTAATTGAATTAGCTGACCGTGGCCAGCATGAACTTATTTTAACCACCGGGGGTACTGGTTTTAGCCTGCGGGATAATACTCCCGAGGCTACGCGGGCGGTTATCCACCGTGAGGCACCGGGCATAGCCGAAGTTATGCGCATGGAAAGCTTGAAAAAAACCAACCGGGCCATGCTTTCCCGGGCAGTGGCGGGCATTAGGCACAAGACACTCATTGTTAATTTACCAGGTAGCCCCAAAGGGGTGCGGGAGTGCCTGGAAGCAATTTTGCCTGCACTGCCTCACGGTCTGGAAATACTTACAGGGCTGGCTACAGATTGCGGCAGTGTGGAGTAGTAAAAAACATTACGATAATTTTTTGGAAAATTATTGTATGAAATTGAGTTAATTGTGGGAAAATATTTCTAGGAGTCTAAAAAGATTAGACAGTTTAAAATTAGGCTCCAATAATCATATAGAAGGAGAAAGCCGGAGTAATATTTTAATAAATTGTCCTATTTTTAAAAAATAAGGGTAATTTCTTGTTAAAAAATACTTGCTTTTGGCTGGCTCGTTCTATATTATATTACTTGGGTGTTAGCACTCGGTATTAATGAGTGCTAACAATAATAAAACCGCTCAATACTTTATCAAATAATATTAAGGAGGGGTTTTTGTGATAAGACCTTTAGGCGATCGGGTAGTTGTTAAGCCTATGCCTAGCGAAGAAGTAACCAAAAGCGGTATTGTGCTGCCGGATACGGCCAAAGAAAAGCCGCAGCAAGGCGAAGTAGTGGCCGTGGGTTCGGGCCGTCTGTTGGATAACGGGCAGCGCGTAGCTATTGATCTGAAAGCAGGGGATAAGGTACTGTTTTCCAAGTATGCGGGTAATGAAATCAAAATCGACGACGTTGAGTACTTGATTTTACGGGAAATGGACGTTCTCGGTGTTATCGAGTAACCTGTGTGAGCTGTTAAGTCAGCTTTTTTAGAAAGTTATTTAACATGAGCATATATCCAATTGAAGGAGGTAAGTTTAAGTGGCAGGTAAAGACATTATTTTCCGCGAAGATGCTCGTAAAGCACTGGAAAAGGGTGTAAACGCGCTGGCTGATGCGGTTAAGGTTACCTTGGGCCCCAAAGGCCGCAATGTAGTGTTGGACAAAAAATTTGGTTCACCCATGATTACTAATGACGGCGTGACCATTGCCAGAGAAATCGAACTGGAAGATCCGTTTGAAAATATGGGTGCTCAGTTGGTTAAAGAAGTGGCTACCAAGACTAACGATGTAGCCGGCGACGGTACCACCACGGCCACCTTACTGGCTCAGGCCATTGTGCGGGAAGGTTTGAAAAACGTAGCCGCCGGTGCCAACCCTATGATCATTAAGCGGGGCATTGAAAAGGCCGTTGAAAAAACCGTGGACACTATCAAGGGTGCGGCCAAGACTGTGGAGAGCAAATCCGCTATTGCTCAGGTTGCTTCAATCTCTGCCAACGACAGCTCTATCGGTAATTTGATTGCCGACGCTATGGAAAAAGTAGGTAAAGACGGTGTCATTACTGTAGAGGAATCCAAGGGTATCGGCACCACCTTGGAAGTTGTTGAAGGGATGAACTTTGACAGGGGTTACATATCCCCGTACATGATCACCGACACCGATAAAATGGAAGCCAATTTGGACGATCCCTATCTTTTAATCACCGATCGCAAGATTTCTGCGGTAGCGGACGTTCTGCCGGTGCTGGAAAAAGTGGTACAGTCCGGCAAAGCGCTGCTGATTATCGCTGAAGATGTTGAGGGCGAAGCGCTTGCTACTTTGGTTCTTAACAAACTGCGCGGCACTTTCACCTGCGTGGCTGTCAAGGCTCCCGGCTTTGGCGACCGCCGCAAGGCCATGCTGCAGGATATCGCCATTTTGACCGGCGGCACTGTGATTTCAGAAGAAGTAGGCTTAAAGCTGGATAAAGCTGATGTCACCATGCTGGGGCGTGCCTCCAAGGTACGTATTAAGAAAGAAGAAACTATTATCGTGGGTGGTGTAGGCAGCAGCGACGAAATTATCGCCCGGGTAGCACAGATTAAAAAGCAAATTGAAGAAACCACTTCCGATTTCGACCGGGAGAAATTGCAGGAACGGTTGGCCAAACTGGCCGGTGGTGTGGCTGTTATCCAGGTGGGTGCTGCTACCGAAACCGAATTGAAAGAGAAAAAACTGCGCCTTGAGGACGCCTTGAACGCTACCCGCGCGGCAGTTGAGGAAGGTATTGTTTCCGGCGGCGGCGTGGCCTATGTACAAGCCATCAGTGCGCTGAATGATTTGACGACAGACATTATGGATGAAAAAGTAGGTATGGACATAGTGCGCCGGTCTTTGGAAGAGCCTCTGCGGCAGATTGCCAATAACGCCGGCATGGAAGGTTCAGTTGTTGTGGAAAAAGTGCGGGTTGCTGAACCCGGTGTGGGATTTAACGCCCTTAACGGTGAATATACCAACATGATTGAGGCCGGTATCGTTGACCCGGCCAAGGTTACCCGCTCCGCGCTGCAAAACGCAGCCAGCATCGCGGCCATGATTTTGACCACTGAAACTTTAGTGGCTGATAAGCCTGAAGATCCCAAGGCTATGGGCATGCCTCCCGGAATGGGCGGTATGGGCGGCATGGGCGGCATGATGTAAGACAGCCTTACAGCCCAAAAATATCAAGGATTTTAATGTAGGCAAATCATATTTGCCACATTCTGCCCACATAAGACACATATTAGATGCCTCTCATTAGTCCACAAACTTTTGAGAGGCTTCTTTCTTTTTCGGCTTGGTTACATGTTGGTAAATGTTTTTCGTCGTGTCGTCGTCATTGTGGCCCAGCTGCTGCATAATCTGCTCTAAACTTACTCCGGCTTCTGCAGTTTGCTTTCGTCACTTAATGCTCTGGTTAAAAAATCACATCGGATTTCCTTATCGGTAGAGTTTTGGGATTTAACATATCTGCGCAATATTTAGGCATATTTGGAGGCTCAGTATTAGGAGGAGAAGTGGCAGCCCATTTTGGCATTCAAAGCATGTTTTTTATAACTAGTATATTATTATGGATAAATGCTTTACTATTAGCATCTAAATTATATCCACCATAAATTATTCTACTTTCCCCCCCAAATAAGCTTGTATCCGCAAATAGGGCAAATGCGAAAAATAGAGGGATTTCTAAGGATATTGGATAAAAATACTTGACAGATGTCACCTTCAGTAATATTATCATTAACAATAATAATATTAATAATGATAATATTACTGAAGGTGACATTGATGAAAGAATCAAAAATAGACATAATGCTGCATCCGATTCGTATGAGGACTATTCAAACTTTAATTGGTGGAAGACGGTTGACGGTCCAACAGATTAATGAATTGCTTCCTGATGTTCCGCAAGCTACTATGTACAGACATTTGAATAAGCTTCTGGAAGCGGGAATTATTACCGTGGTTGAAGAGAATCAGGTAAGGGGTACTGTAGAGAAGGTATACAGTTTGGCTGAGCATGTTGAACATTTGACAAAAGAGGATATAGATAACGCTACCAGAGAAGACCATTTTAGATATTTCTTTACTTTTCTGACCAACCTTTTAGGCGATTTTGAAAAATACCTCAGCCAGGATAAATTTGATTTAATATCGGATGGAGTCGGTTATCGTCTGGCAACAGTTTATTTGAACGATGAGGAATTCGTCCAACTGCAAAGAACAATTGCAGATGCGCTCCAGAAGGTTGCACATAATGAGCCAGCACCCGGTAGGAAGCCCAGGAATATAGCAACTATTGTACTTCCTCAGCTCTGCAATCCCTCAAAAAAAGAAAATGAATAGAAAGAAAAAATTAAAAGGAAGGGAGGATGTGTTTAAATGGGTTGTATTAACTTCAAAGAAGAACAGGTAACGGTTAGCGGAAAGCATGAACTAAAAGGTACGCTTACGATTCCAGAGAATATGGAGAAGAAATATCCTGTGGTACTAATTGTTTCGGGTTCAGGGGAAATTGACCGTGATGGAAATGTACAAAAGATGAAGCTAAACACCAATATTTACAAGAAACTGGCTGAAATTATAACCAAGCTTGGATTTATTACCCTACGCTATGATAAGAGAGGTGTAGGCCAAAGCGGAGGAAGCTATCTTAAGACAGGTATGTGGGATCTGGTTGATGATATTGATGTAAATATGGAATTTATTAAAAAACATCTCTTAGTAGATAAGAACAATATTATTCTTCTGGGACACAGCGAGGGTTGTATCCTGGTGACAGCAGCAAATGCCCGCAAACCTGTAAGCGGTTTAATTTTACTATCAGGAGCTGCTGAGCCTTTAGAGGCTGCTTTAAAGCGCCAGCGTGCAATAGCTTATGCGGAGCTGCTTGATTCCAAAGGGTTCAAAGGTTTTTTATTTCGGTTAACAAGGGTCGATAAATTGGGAGAAAGGCAAGCTCAAAAACTGTTACGAAGAATTCAGGAATCAGATGCAGATATCTTAAAATATAATTTCGTGAAAATGAATGCAAAATGGTTTAGGGAACATTTAGCTTATAATGTCCTCGATGATCTGAAAAAAGCAGCATGCCCGGTATTAGCCGTGACCGGTTCCAAAGATTTTCAGGCTAACCCTGACAGAATAAAAGATGTTCTCGGTATAGCAAAAGGAGAAGTGGAATGCCACGTTATTGAAAATATGGATCATGGGTTGAAAGAATACACAGGACCTGTTTCAGCCATAAATTTCAAACAGCAATACAAAGCAACTACTGGCCTACCCGTCCATACTGACTTATCAAGAATACTTTCTGACTGGCTGGAAAGACATTTTATAAATTACTGTCAAGGGAGGTTGTAATCAGCATGATAAATAGGCCAATGATAAAGATTGACGGAATCGTATCGGCGTAGGTATAGGAATATTTCTTGTTCTACAGATACTTGCCAGCTTAATAGAACAAACAAGATCATTATTAATAACCTCTTATTTTTCATTCAGTATGACGCTTTTAGATTTTACAAATAGCGCTAACCAGTTAAGCAGTTTTGCCGTGCTTGCAGTTTACGTTATAGTTTTTGGATCACTTGCTTATTTTATTTTCAAATAGAAGGATATCGTATTCTAAGGATCCTAAAAATTATTAAGGGGTTGTCGATATGCTCAAAATTGTCCTAATAATACTTTGTGCTATTTTTTCCATTATTGTTTTGGTTATAACAGTTTCATCAATAGCAAATTTTCAATTCAATAAAAGTGTTAAAAAAGAAATTACAGAGTTTTTAAATTTTGTTGAATACAAGGATGAGATTATTCAGAAAGCCGATTTGGAAAGATTGCCGCCCAACGTTCAAAAATGGATGGAATACTCTCAGGTAATTGGAAAAGAAAGAATTAAAACAGCTTACTTAAAACAAAAAGCAACGATGAGATTAAAAGCAGAACAGTCCTGGATGCCTGTTGAAGCGGAACAGTACTTTAAGATAGACGAACCGGGCTTTATTTGGAAGGCTAAAATTAAAGCTGCTCCATTAGTGCATATTGTAGGAAGAGATAAGTATGATCAAGGCCAAGGAAACATGCTTATAAAAGTTCTTTCATTAATAACGGTCGCGGATTCCAAAGGAAAAGAAATAGACCAGGGTACGCTGGTACGATATCTCGCTGAGATAGTGTGGTTCCCGTCTGCTGCTTTAAGCAAGTACATTATATGGGAAGAAATCGATGCAAATTCTGCAAAAGCTACTATGAGCTATAAAGGAGTAACTGCATTAGGAGTATTTATGTTTAACGAGAAGGGTGAAGTTATAAACTTTATTGCTGAACGATATGGGGAATTTGATGGAAAGTTTGTATTGGAAACCTGGTCGGTTCAAATGGATGATTATAAGGAATTTAATGGGATTAGGATTCCTGCTAAAGGGGAAGTAATCTGGAAATTAAAGACTGGAGATTTCAGTTGGTATCATTGTGAGGTTACCGATATTAAATATAACAAAAAAGATACGTATCGCTGAAGAATTTAAGGAGGAGGTTAGAATGCAAGGCAATATTAGGTTTATTTAGAAAAAATAAATTAGCTTTGACAAGAGGATATTTATAAATAAGTATGGATTAATCAAGATTATTTATTTATTTCATCAATATTTCCGATAGCATCCAACTGGCTGTAATTTCAACTTCTGCTTGTGCAGGGGTATTATTTTTATTAGCGTTGTTTCCTAGAAAAGAGCAAAAGAGATAATTTCGGGGATCTGAAATATATGATGGGAGGTGTAAAAAACGTCATACAGAATATTGATCATTGGTGCGGGAGTAATCGGGAGTATTTTTTCGATGAAGTTCTCTAATGCAGGATTCGATATTACAATACTTGCGCGAGGTAGCAGATTTATCGAATTAAAAACTAATGGCTTGCGTTATGTGGATAATGGTAATATTTTAAAAGCAAATGTAAATGTAATATCAAAACTTAATAATAATGATTTTTATGACTTCATTTTTGCTGCTGTACGTCTTGAACAAATAATTGAAGCACTCAATGAAATAAAATTAAATCGAAGTAATACAATTGTCACAATGGTAAATAATCCGCAAGGTTATGATGAATGGGGAAATATTGTAGGCAGGGATAGACTGATTGCAGCCTTTCCCGGTGCGGGTGGACGTATAGAAGAAGGTGTTCTTTATTACCGATTAACACCGTACATCATTCAGCCCACAACTTTTGGAGAGGTAAGCGGTATGAACACCGATCGGTTGCGGCAGCTTGCAAAGATATTTAAAACATCAAAAATCCCATACAACATTTGTAACAATATGGATGCTTGGCAGAAAAGCCATCTTGCAATGGTTATTCCAATGGCAAATGCAATTTATTATGATGGTGGTACTGCGTATACGACAGCAAAAAACAGACTTGCAATAGAAAAAATGTGTATGGAATTAAAAGACTATTATCGCTTATTGAAAAAAAGGAATATACCAATTACGCCTTTCAAACTAAATATATTTTTATTATGTCCTACATGCCTATTAAAAATAATATTGAAAGGTATTTACAGAAGTAAGTTTGCAGAAATTTTTATCAGCAATCATGCAAACAATGCAAAACAAGAAATTCATCTGTTGGATTTGCAATTTCGTAAAATGGAATTATAAATCATTTATACGAAATTCTTTATAATTCCGTCTTAAATAAAGCTTCCCACAGTTTGCCAACAAGAAGGCATAAAAACTGTTATTTTTCATTTGTTTTGTTTAGTTAGGTTTTATAAATTTAATTTATTTAATCAGTTTAATATGGACTATGCACAATAGTCATTAGCGGGAACAAAAGATAAACATTTATGCTGACTCTTGATAATAAATATTACCTTTGAAAGAAAAACGTCCGGTAGCCTTTATTAGGAAAACTCCGGACGCCAAGATTTTTGTTATTGTCATAAACGCTCAACATAATTTTCCTTAGCTTTAATTCTACTAAGAGCCTTTTTAGACTTCCAAGCTGATGTATTTTTAGCAATAATGTGATTCTAGGATAATCAAAATAATTAAGTTTAGTTATATGCACCTTTTTTAGCTTCTTCGATAATATGATCCGCTGTTCTGGCTGCAATGGCCATCACTGTTTCCGTAGGGTTACAGCCGCCGGAGGTAACAAAAGCAGCCGCACTGCATATATACAGGTTGGGTATATCATGACTGCGGCAAAAACTATTCACTACTGAATTCGACGGATCATTTCCCATCTTGCATGTACCCATCAAGTGACCGGTGTCGGCAATAACGAAAGCCGGTTCACCGCCTGCAGCTTTCAGTATTTCATTAGCTTTACCCACTGCATGGGCAATCAGCTTGTTGTCATTTTCGCCGTAACTAAAAGTTACAATGGGTCTAGGCATTCCATACTCATCTTTCTCATCACTCAATGTCACTGAATTATTAATATTGGGGAGCACTTCGCCCACCAGAGTAATTTGGGCATAGAAATTGTAATCCCTCATGATGTCATATAGTTTTTGACCCCATATGCCTGCTTTGGATACCAGGTTTTTGGCTAGTCCTAACGGCCTTGCCCCGTGTGCATTGAAGGTATAACCTCTAACAAATCCTCGTGATTGATCGGTTTCATAAAATTCTTGAGATACAGCTAGAACAGGTGTACCTTTGTAAATTCGAACTTCGTCATCAAACTTGGCATAAATATCATGTCCGCTGTGAGTCATTAATTCTTTGCCAACCATGCCGCTGCTGTTGGCCAGTCCGTCGGGAAACTGTGGACATGCTGAATGCAGCAGCAGTCTGGGAGTTTCAATGCAAAAAGCAGATATGATGGTTAGCTTGGCCTTTTGAAAGTATTCTTTACCATCATGTACAAAAGTAACTCCGGTCACCTTTCCGGTCTTGTCAACGTCAGCCCTGGTAACCATGCAATCACTGAGCACTTCTGCCCCGTGGCCGATAGCCTTGGGTATGTGATGTATAAGCGTGCTAAACTTGGCGTTGGGCTTACAACCCTGGTTGCAAAAACCCCTGTTTATGCAGGGCGGACGTCCGTCAAAAGGAGCAGATAATATAGCCAGGGGGGCCACTGAACTTCTTATACCCAACTTTTCGCAGCCTTCTCTAAAAACTTGCGCGTTGGCGCTAATAGGCTCACGCTGGGGGTAGGGATACGGCCCCTGGAAAGGACCCCAGGGGAAATGTTTAGGTCCTGATACGGCAATATCTTTTTCTATTTTTTTGTAATAAGGTTCCAAGTCCTTATATGTAATAGGCCAATCATCCGCCACACCGTCCAGGGTTTTTACCCTAAAATCACTTTCGTGGAACCTGTAAAAAACTCCTGTAAAATGCACGGTACCTCCGCCCACGCCGCGCCCGGAATTGTTATGACCCATCGCCAGCGGATCATTGCCCGCTACCAATCGGGTATCATTCCATGCCAGGCTCTGCATAGAAAGCTCGTCGCTGGCAAAGTCTGTTTGCGGGTTCCAGAAAGGCCCGGCTTCGATAACCACTACCTTAAAACCGGCCTTGCTTAGCTCGTAAGTCAGCACTCCACCGGCAGCGCCTGCGCCAACTATGCATATATCTGCTCCGTTACCATTTTTTCTTTTATTTAAATGATTATACCTGTGTCCGTCATAATGGTCACAATCATGTGAAACATAGTCATGATTCGTTGGCATCTCTTTTAGCCTCCCATGGATCAGTTAGTCCTCTTTCCACGCGCACATAGCCACGGGGATAGGCAGGTCCACCATACCCTATTTCAGACCATACGGTTGGATGAGAGTAATATGCGCTGGTAATTTGCGTAGCTAGTTTTTTAAATAACTCCTTCTGGGGTATGGTCTGCCATTCATCCATCGGCACAGCTTTTCCCTTTTGCACAGCTGCTAAAATGGATAACTGCTGCTGTACGTCCGTTTCCAAAAAACGTGCTCCGTATTGTTTTTTCGCCAGCTTATCTATTGCCTTAAGCCCCTCGCGGACTAATACCTTTTGCTCAGGAGTACCAACCTTACGCTGGTCCTCTCCTATTGGTGAAGTGAGTGTGCTGTCAATATGATATAAAACAAAATCTAAAATTTCATTCCTGTTGTCATAGACAATATGCTGGGCTATGGTAAAAATCATTTTAGCTTCATTATCATTTAAAAATTTATATTTGGGAAAAGGCCCCAGCCTTTTTAAAACAATTTCCCAGGTATGCTCATCCCAATGTTCTTTTTCGTTTAATATGTCATAACCTGGATATCTTGTCCTGTTTTCCTGCATGCCGTTACCTCCAATACAGAGCAATTAAACCCAAGATGCTCATGGCAGCTACCATTGCCGGTAATGTTAACGGTGGCCCGATAAGAAAGTTTTGCGATTCCCCATATCCGCCAACCCGTTGTCCAATGCCGTAAACATGTAAAACTGACCCTGTAATGCCCAAAGCCACACCAGCAAATAATAAAACTACCAGGATGGTACGTAATATAGGGATATTATAAAAAGACAGTAATATAGCAAATATGCCCATTATTGGGCCGCCGATTACAGGTCCATACATGGCCCAGTGCCGGAAATTCTGACGAGAATGAAAAATAGTGACCTGTAATGAAATCATGAAAAAGGCAAAACCTGTAAATAATAGTAGGATACGGGTTATTGGCCAACCGTCCCACATAAAAAACTACCTCCCTCTAAAATTGCTAATTTCTAAATTATTGATTCCCAAATTAGAGTAAATTATTTTAAGACTTGGGTAGGCAAACTCACAGATCAGGTTGATACTGCTAAAATTAATACCAATGCTAAACAATATTAATGTATTATGGCACGCCTCAAAGACAGTGTTTTTTTATCCTTTTTTCTGCGACATCTCTAAAGGTATAATCTGGTTTTGAGAGATCATCTTTATGATATTTTATAAAATAAGTTTGGTTCAGATCCCTAATTAGGATTCCCTAGAAGGTAGTCTATGCTTAAAAATCATACAGATACGACCTTAATTGACAAGCTCCGCCGCTAATGATAAAGTAAACTCGTGTATGTAAAATTAAGGTTATGGATGTGATTTTTATATCATTTGCTTACGATATCAAGCAATTAATCGGTAATACGCCCCTTTATGAGCTGAAGCGCTTTGGCAGCGGCCTGTTGGGCAGGATATTGGCAAAACTGGAGTATTTTAACCCGGGCGGTAGTATTAAAGATCGGGTAGCGTTGGCTATAATTGAGGAAGCGGAAAAGAGCGGCTTGCTGGGTAGTTGTAGCGTTAAAGGCAGCGTAGTAATCGAGCCCACTAGTGGCAATACCGGTATCGGGCTGGCGATGGTTTGTTCCACCCGGGGTTATCGCTGTATCCTCTGCATGCCTGAAACCATGAGCGTGGAGCGGCAAAGCCTGCTCCGGGCAATGGGGGCCGAAGTGGTGCTTACACCCGGGGCCGAGGGTATGGCCGGGGCCATAGATCGTGCTATTGAACTAGTGCGGCAAACCCCGGGTGCTTTTATGCCGGCCCAGTTTGACAATCCGGCCAATCCCGCCGTGCACCGGGCTACTACGGCCGAAGAAATCTGGCGGGATACTGCCGGGCAAGTGGATGTGCTGGTGTCAGCGGTGGGTACCGGGGGAACTATAACAGGTATTGGTGAGATTCTTAAAGAAAGAAACCCTTCTTTACAGGTGGTGGCGGTGGAACCTGCCGAATCACCTGTACTGTCCGGTGGCAAGCTGGGCCCACATAAGATCCAGGGCATTGGGGCCGGTTTTGTACCTCAGGTGCTCAATGTAGCTATACTGGATGAAATTATTAAGGTGACCGGTGATCAAGCAATAGAGACTGCCCGATGCCTGGCCCGGGAAGAGGGACTGTTGGTAGGCATTTCCTCGGGGGCGGCGGCTTATGCGGCACGGGAACTGGCCGGGCGGGAGCAAAACCGTGAACGTACCGTTGTGGTTATTTTCCCTGATACCGGGGAGCGGTATTTATCTACGGAGCTGTTTAAGTAAGGTGGTTGGATTAAACCGTTGTTATCTAGAAGCTATCTGGAGCTTAACAGCATATTAATAAAATACGACTTAATATTCGCGCTCAATACAGGCATAGCAAGGGAGTGAGTACATAAAATGTCGCAACCAATCATAAATCCTTACCTTGCGATATTGCTGGGCGTATTGGCCGCTGCATTTTCTTCTATATTTACGAAGGCTGCCGCGGCACCACCGCTGATTATTGCTCTTTACCGGTTGGGTTTCACCGTATTGCTGCTGATGCCGGTGACGCTGGTTACGGGGCGGCGTGAGCTGCGGGAACTAACCCGGCGGGATGTGCTGCTGGCCTGTGGAGCGGGTATAATGCTGGCCTTGCACTTTGCCACGTGGATAACATCACTGAACTATACTTCCATAGCCAGTTCCATCGTGTTGGTGGATATGCAGCCCCTTTTTGTTATTACGGGCGGCTACTTGTTTTACAAAGAAAAGATATCCCGTGGGGGGCTGCTGGGTGCTGCTTTAGCGTTGTCCGGGAGTGTTGTAGTGGGAATTAGCGACTTTCAGGTAGGGGGGCAGGCCCTATGGGGTGATTTGCTGGCCTTTCTTGGGGCCATTTTTATATCGGGCTATATGTTAGTGGGTCGGGGAGTAAGGGAGCATCTGTCGCTGCTGCCTTATATAACTATGGTTTTCGGGTCCTCTTTTGTTGCTTTGTTCCTGATGGCAGTGGTGTATAAACTACCTCTTGCTCCCTATCCGCCCAGCACCTGGCTGATGTTTGTGCTGCTGGCCGTGGTGCCTACCATTATGGGGCATACCGTGTTTAACTGGGCGCTGCGCTATGTCAAAGCGGCGGTGGTATCGGTGAGCATATTAGGTGAGTCGGTAGGGGCTACCATACTAGCGTATTTTATTTTCCACCAGGTGCCTGTTCCGTTACAGGTGGCGGGTGGGTTGATTATTATTACTGGTCTGGTGATATTTATTAAATCAACTACCCAACCGGAGAATCAGTCGGTTGATAATAATATAGCCAATAATAGCTAAGTATTGCATGGTATGATAAGACTAATTGCCAGTAGATATATTTGCTAATAATAAGGGGTATTATATTGATATATTCAAATAAGCTAGTAATTTTAAAAAAATATAAGCCTGACCCCTTAATTTGGATGATGGATACGGTAGCCGGTTGGGTGGGCGCTGCTCGCAGTGAGGCCGGGTTGGTGGCGTTGACGCTGCCTCAGTCCAGTGTTGAGGAGTGCATGCGCCATCTGTTTTGGCTGGGGGTAAAGGAGGGGTGCCCGGTAGTGCCGCCGGAGCCCGGTCATGTGCTCACCGGTCTGGTGCAAGCGCTGAATCGCTTTTTTAGCGGGAAACGGGTGCAGCTTTATTTTCCCGTGGACTGGTCGGTGTTTACGCCTTTTCAGCAGCGAGTGCTGCAGGCGGTGCGGGAGATCCGGTACGGTACGCTGCTGTCCTATGGACAGGTAGCCGCCCAGATTAACTGTCCCCGGGCCACACGGGCAGTGGGTGGCGCTTTGGGAGCAAACCGTATTTTGCTGGTTGTCCCCTGTCATCGGGTAATCCGCAGTGACGGCAGTATTGGTGGTTTTGGTTGTGGCCTTGCGTGGAAGGCGCGCTTGCTGGCTGCAGAGGGGATACAACCTGATCCCGGTGGCAAGTATCAGCTTGTGTAGACCGGGAGTCCGTAGGATCCGAGTTGATTTTCATATATGCATCGCGGGAGATAACTACATGGCTAATAAACTATTGAACAAGCAAACAGTGCTGCAGGGTGCTATGACCCTGACCGTTGCATGGATGATCATTAGAATATTAGGCGCGGTTTACCGCATACCCTTGGGTCGTTTGCTGGGTGCCGAGGGGCTGGGTATCTATGCCGTGCCCAACCAAATTTATTTGTTGTTTTTCACTCTTTCCTCAGCCGGCATACCGGTGGCTGTGGCCAGCATAGTATCCGAAAAAATGGCTTTGGGGCATTACCGCGATGCGTTGCGCACCTTCCGGGTGGCCCGTGCCGCCATGCTGGTGCTGGGTGCTACCTTTGCGCTATTGCTGTTTTTCGGTGCGGGCTGGCTTATTGACCGTGGTTTAGTGCAAATACCCGAGGCTTACCTAGGCATGCAAGCCATAGCCCCGGTGATTTTTTTTGCCGCTATTACCGCTGCTTACCGGGGATTTTTTCAGGGACTGCAGAATATGCGGGCCGTAGCTTACTCGCAATTGGCCGACCAGGTAATGCTGGTGGGGGCCACCTTGCTGTTTAGTTACCTGCTGCTGCCGAGGGGCTTAGCCGTTGCCGCAGCCGGGGCTAACTTTGGTGCTGTGCCCGGAGCGGTTGGGGCCACGCTGATGCTGGTTTTCCTTTTCCGCTGGCAGCGACGGGATATGTTTGAGTTGGCCGGCCAGGATTTATCCGGGGCCAGGGAGGGAACGCTGTCTCTGCTTAAGCGGATATTTAGCGTGGCGATACCGGTATCGTTTGCCTCGGTGGCCATGTCCATTACTCATCTTATCGACCAGTGGCTGATTATCGATCGACTTCAGTTTGCGGGCTACAGCCACCAGGAGGCTGTGGCCATGTTCGGGCAATATAACCAAATGGCAATGGCTTTTATCAATATTTCTATTGCTCTCGCTGTTTCACTCGGTTCCAGCCTGGTGCCCTCAGTGGCGGAGTTTTTTGCGCTGCAAAATATGGAACGAATCAGGTACCAATTGGCTCAGGCGTTGCGGCTGGCTGTAATGTTTGCCCTGCCTGCTGCGGCCGGCTTATATATGTTGGCCCCTCAGCTAACCGAACTGCTGTTTGCCGAAGCGGCAGCCGGGGTATCCCTGGCCGCTGTGTCCGCCGTGGTGATATTTTGGTCGGTGCACCTGGTTACGGCGGGGGCGCTGCAGGGCATGGGTAAGGCCATAGTACCTGTACGTAACCTGGTGTTCGGCATTTTTTTTGAAATCGCCATTACATATTACCTGACCCCCATTTGGGGTATCCGGGCCGCCGCTTATGGCACCGTGGTTATCTTTGTGATTTCCTCGCTGCTCAATGTAACAGCGCTGTCCCGCCTGGCGGGCCTGCGATTTAACCTGTGGGAAATGCTGTCCCGGTCCGTGCCCGCTACGCTGATTATGTCCGCCGGTGTGTGGGCCGTTTTCCAGGTGAGTGTAAGAGAAATGGGTGGTAATACCTGGCCTACTATGCTGGCCGTGATGGCCGGCGCGGTGCTTTACCCCACAGCCCTTTTATGCCTGGGTGGTGTGCGGGCCGAAGATGTGCGCCGATTGCCCGGTGGTAGGCGGATAGCTGCTTTTCTGGAAAAGATCGGGCGGGGCTAGTGAGTTCCCTTAGCTATTTTTTCAGCTAGCTCATTCAGGTAAACCCATCTATCCAATTTTTCTTGGAGCTGTCTGTCTAATTCATCCTTTTCGGTTACTAACTGCTGCAATAGGACGTAATCAGCAGCGGCCTTATTAATTTGAATTTGCAGCTGTTTTATTTGATCTTCCAGTCCGGCGATGATATCGTCTATTTTATCGTATTCTTTTTGCTCCTGATAAGTAAACTTAAGCGGTTTCTTTTTTATTTGCTCTTCCAGCTGATATTCCCGCTGTTTTGGGACAATAATCTTATCCGATACTACTTTGTTTATTTTATCTACGGCCTGGTCGCTGTGCTTAGCCTTGTGGTCCGAATAGTTGCCGGTGTACTGTCCAATGTGCCCGTCTACCTCAAAGGACAAAATCTTTTCCGCTATGCGGTCTAGAAAATACCTGTCGTGGGAAGCAGCCACCACCGCCCCGTTAAAATCATCAAGATAATCTTCCAAAATGGTTAGCGTTGCTATATCCAGATCGTTGGTAGGCTCGTCCAAAAGTAATATATTGGGCGCTTCCATAAGCACCCTAAGCAGGTACAGCCTTCTTTTCTCCCCGCCGGAAAGCTTTTCAATCAGGCTCCACTGCATGTGGGGGGGGAACGAAAACCTCTCCAGCATCTGCGAGGCGCTTATTTTATTCCCTTCTGATGAGCTTAAATATTCTGCTACTTCCTTAATATATTCGATAACTCTCAAACTATCGTCAATATGTTGCATTTCCTGGGAGAACACCCCTATTTTAACCGTTTCTCCGGTGTCCACCGTACCGCTGTCCGGCCGTACCTGGCCGCAGATGATATTTAAAAGAGTTGACTTGCCGCTGCCATTAGGACCAATGATACCGACCCGGTCATCTCTGGCTAGCTCAAAGCTGAAATTATCTATTATTCTGGTGCCGTCAAAAGCTTTGCAAACCTGCTTCAGCTCAATGGTTTTCTTGCCCAGGCGGCTGGAGGGTACGGATATTTGCATCTGCTCACTCTTTTGACTAACGGGCTGGTTGTTTAACTTGTGGTAACGGTCTATTCTGGCTTTTTGCTTGGTGGATCTGGCTTTAGCTCCCTTTTTGAGCCAGGCCAGTTCTTTTTTAAGCAACCTTTGCCTTTTTAGCTCGGTGGATTGCTCTATTTCTTCGCGTTCAATTTTTTTCTCCAGGTAGTAGCTGTAATTGCCTTTGTACAGATAAAGGCTGCCTCTGTCCAGTTCAATAATCTGATTGACCACCCGGTCTAAGAAATACCGGTCATGGGTAATCATGAGCAGGGAACCTTTTCTCTTATTTAAGTATTGCTCCAGCCAGTCGATGGCCTCATTGTCCAGGTGGTTGGTTGGCTCATCTAAAATAAGTAAATCAGCAGGGTTAACCAGCGCTGCCGCCAGCGCGATCCTTTTTTTTTGCCCACCGGATAAAGTGTTGATGGGGACATTAAAATTACTAATACCCAGCCTAGTCAGGACGGACTGCGCTTCACTTTCCAGGTTCCAGGCATTCAGGGCATCCATATCGCGGGTTAGTTGAACAACTTGCTCGCTGGAGGTATCCGGGTCGCCCAAGAAAGTGGTGTATTCCCTGATTAACTTCATTATAGGACTGTCACCTTTGAAAACCTGCTCTAGTACCGTAGCCCGGTCATCAAAATCAGGATTTTGAGGCAGGTAGGCTATTTGCATTGTATTCCCTTTAGTGACCTGTCCTTCGTCCGCTTTTTCCACTCCGGCAATAATTTTAAGCAGCGTGGACTTGCCGGCGCCGTTAATACCGATTAACCCCAGTTTATCGCCATCATTTAAGCTGAGATTAACATTATTGAGCAGTTTTTTATCAATGTAGCTTTTAGAAATATTTTCAGCAATTAATAAGCTCATCTTGTACCCTTTCTTCATGACCATTTTTGAACAAGGTCTTTTAATAACCGGTAATTATTTATAGCCTGTCCGCCTTAAAAGAATTCAAACAGACAGGCTAAATAATTAAATAATATGCAAAATAAATACCGGCATACTAAACAGTGGGTTTTCTAAAAGGGATAACCTTGCCCGTGCCAGTGCCGGTGCGTTTAGGTGCTGGTGGCTGGCAGGACTGGCACCCGCCGCAACCGGATTTAAAACCAACAAACATTTTACGCCAGGATACCTGCCATTTGTCTCCAAACTGTTCAATTCTGGTTTCCACTTCGTATTGAGGGCCGTGCGGCTCACTGGCCAGTCTGGCTTCTGTAGTAGCCACAATATTGGCGGTTTTTAATGCTTTCTCTTCAGTATCAAATAAAGACTTTAAGGTTACCCATTCTTCCATAATATTAATCCTCCCTCGGTAAACATCTTTCTCTATATATCATATCCGATTAATATAAAAAACTTCAATGTTCCAATAAGAAAAACGAGATGGTTAAAACCAGCAGCTTATAGCCAGCCCGGTGGCCAATAAAAACCCATAAATAGTATTGGTCTGGGCGGTTGCTTGCATAGCCGGCATCATTTCTACTGCCAGGCTTTTGCCACGGAAACCGTTAACGGCCCGCCGGGCTTTAGGAATACTGCCCAGGGCCAGCAAGGACCACGGTGTAATGATGTTCAGCAGCACCAGGCCGGCAATCCAGAGATAACAGAAAATAAACATTACCGCGAGAAGCATAACTGCTCTGTTCCTGCCAATTAGTATTGGCATGGTGTGGCGGCCTTTGGCTTGGTCGCCGTCTAGGTCCCGGATATTATTGGACAGCATAATGTTGCCGATGAGTACAGTGATCGGAACAGAAACCAGCACACTTTGTAAAGTTACAGTGTTAGTTTGGATAAAGAAAGAAATAAGAATAATGATCATGCCCATCAAAACTCCGGAAAGTGGTTCTCCTAGCGGAGTATAGGCTATAGGATACGGCCCGCCGGTATAAAGGTAACCGGCAGCCATGCAAGCAAGCCCCACAACGGCAAGCCACCAACTGCTGGCAGCGCAAATATAGAACCCTGCGATAATAGCCAGGGCATAAAAGGCTAGAGCAATATATAAGACTGTAGAAGCCTGCACACCGTCGCGGACAATGGTGCCGCCTATGCCCACGGATTCCGGAGTGTCCAAGCCTTTTACATAATCGTAGTATTCATTAAACATATTGGTGGCTGCCTGAATGAGCAATGATGCCAACAGCATGGCCCAAAACAAGGGAAAGTTAACTTGTCCCACTTGAAGAGCCAGTGCTGTACCAACTGTTACGGGAACAAAGGCAGCAGTCAGTGTATGGGGCCGTAACAGCCTCCACCATACCTGCCAGTTTGCTTTTTTACGCTGTTTATACATCCGTATCACCTTTCGTTCATCACCTATGGTACTGATCACTAGCATATATCTATTTTTCATAGCTTTATTATAGCATTTTTACGGGGAAGCTGATTAGATAAAAACCTATTTGATTTACAGCGGGTGGTAAAAATTGTTCCAGATGTCACCTGAAAAAGTCGTTGCTGTGGAAATTTTAGGATGAGATTTTTGTCAATAAAAAAGGACACACCTTTATCTGAGGAATGTCCCAATTGCATTTGAGCCCAAGCAATTTTTGCGTTGCTTATGATGGCATAGCTGTTCCAGGCACTGCCAAGTCAGCCACTTGAACATCCACTATTGTGGGCAGTTCGCTGTTAATGGCTGCCTGCAGTGCGTCATTCAATTCATCCGCATGCTCCACTTTATAACCTTTTCCGCCACAGCATTCAGCGAATTTGGCAAAATCAGGGTTTAATAGTGATGTTCCTTCTGGAGTAAGGCCGCCGGCAAGCATTTTATTCTTCTCCATTGCAAGAGAGCGGTTATTCATAACAACCACAGTAACCGGCAAGTTGTATTTAACGGCGGTAAGGAAATCCCCCATATTCATGGCCAGGCCGCCATCACCCACCAGAGCCAACACCTTTTGGTCAGGGCGGTTAATCTTGGCAGCTAGAGCTGCGGGTAGGCCAAAACCCATAGAACGCCATTTGCCGGAGAGTAAAACACGCTGTCTACTAGGCCGGAAAGCTCGGCCAAACCACACAGTATGATCGCCGGTATCCAGGCATATTATGGTATCATCCGCAACCGCGTTTTGCACAGCCCTGATTACAGCAGTCGGATGAAGCGGGGAACCAGGAGCATTAACTTCCTGTTCAAGTTGGCTAAGCCAGTTTGCAGCTTCCTGTTCAATATTTTTAATCCATTCTTGATTGGTAGTTAAATGGGCTTGAGCTAAAATATGTTTCAAGATCGATTCGGTATCGCCAACCACGCCATAGGACACTGGCGTGGTTGCGCCGATATCGGAGGGGTTTTGGGCTATTTGTATCATTGAAATATTGCGGGGCACATACTTTTGGGGCCACCAATTTGCCCCGGCCACTAGGCACAAATCAGCCTGGCTCAAAAGTTTGGCTGCTGCCGGGGTGCCGGCATGTCCCAGCCCGCCGATGTATAATGGCTGAGCACAATCAACAGCTCCTGTGCCTTGCAGGGTAGTAATTATAGCAGCCCCCCAACGTGCAGATAGTTCCGTCAGCAGAGCCCCGGCCAGACGCCCCCCTTCGCCGATGAGAAGCACCGGGCGGTTGGCCTGCTCCATCATAGCCACGGCACTGTCGATCACCTGGGCTGATGACGCTGGATACGTATTTAGATAAGGGGCAGCAGGTAAAATCTCGGCATCGCAGGGCATGGGCAGCACATCCATAGGCGCGCTGACATGGGCCACCGACCGCCCTGTAACGGCGCAACGGTAAGCTTTTCCTAAGACATCCGTTACGTTGGCCTGGTCGCAAAGCAGGGAAGTATAAGCAGCCAGGGGCCTGAACAAAGATTGTTGATCTATATACTGTTTGGCGTTGGTTCCGATGTCTTTACGCGCAACCTGCCCGGTAAGCGCAAGCACAGGCACCCGGTCCGCATAGGCGTCTGCCAGGCCGTTTAACAGGTGCAGCGTACCTGGACCGCCATCTGTAAGGCAGACTCCTAATTCGCCTGTTAGTTTGGCATGGGCTGAAGCCATAAAAGCTGCGGTTTCCTCATGGCGTACCTGGTAAAATTCAATCTGAGACTGGCTGGCCAGGGCATCGAAAAGGTGGAATACATCATCTCCGATAAATCCGTAAATTTTCTTTACACCCCAAGTAGCAAGCTGATCTAAAATAGTTGCTGCGACGTTTTTTGGCATAGATAGTCCTCCAAAGATTTTTTATCGTTGAGGTTATTTTCTTCCTTTATCATTGAAAATATTAAAATAGGTGAGTTCGGTTAATCATTTGTTTCTACATTAATGACTTTTTCGGATACAACTTTTATATCAGTGATATAAGGTTCTAAATCGAATATATCTTGTTTTGATAAATCGCTGCTGTCAAAAACCAACTCCCCTTCAATTTCAATGGTTTCATTTGCTTCTATCGGCTTATTTACATTAACCTTTAAATCTTGGTTTGTTACCCGCTTAGCAAAGCTATCTCCTAAAACAGGTTCAATCCATTTAACATATTGTTTTTTACTATCCTCATTGGTTAGGTATATGGAATATGAAAACCTTTGTGTGTCAAAATTATTATCTATAGAACCTAAACTTGTCGTTTTAGAATATATTTGCAGCCCCGTTTGGCTATCTTTATCAGAACGACAATAAAAAGTATTACAGCCTGTCATTAATAAGGAGAGAAAAATAGAAATTCCCAAAAGTGCTGTTAACCTGCGTTTTTTCATGCTTTAACCTCCATTTATTTCTCACCGCTGCTATTTTTTCTTGTCAGTCGTATTTTATATAAACGGTAGAAGAGGTAACCGCCCACGGCAAAAATAGGTGTATAGGGCAATAATATAACCGCTAGAACAAGCAGATCTTGAACAAGGTTGATCATGCCGTTGACACCACGCTGCCATCCGGCCTGTATTCGCTGGCTGAAGGGTCCCCGCAATGTTTCGCCGGTGGATAATCCCTGGGGCGAACGGAGCTTCACGTTTAAGGTGGCCAAGTCCACCTTGTTATTTAGTACCTTTAGCCTGGCCTCAAGGGATTCAATCTCACCGCGTATCCGGGCTAGTTGGTTCTCAATTTCTAGCATATCCTTAACCGTATTTGCCTTGCTCAGCAACTCGAGATACCGTTCCTCCTGTTTTTTGAGGTTGTTATTACGTGCTTCGATGTCGTAATACTCTTCGGTGACATCCTGACTAGCAATGTTCTTATTATCGACCCGACCCAGGGCTTCTAAGCGGGGCAAGGCCTTATCCACCATTTCTGCGGGCATTCGCAATACTAAACTACACTCGGGCTGGTCGTTGGTATGCCAAAGATTGGCAACTTGGATATGGCCGTTAACTTCCGGGAGTATTTTATCAATCTCTGAGACGGCTTTTTCGACGTCGTACACAACCATTACCAGGTTTACGGTGGTAATCATTTTTTGCTGTACGTCGGACTGACCGTCTTCATCCGTCTCTGTTTTTCCTGTTTGTTCAGTAGACATATCGGCAGCATGATTAGCATACTGGTCACTTTTGCCGTTCGGAGCGGGCGTGTTGTCTGTTGCACTTCCGCAACCGCTAACGATCAATAGAAGCAAAACAGTTAGCGTTAAAAATAATAACTTGCGCATTAATACACCGTCCTAACTTTTCACGCTTTTTTATTTTCAAGATATATAACCACTTTTATAATTAAGACGCGCTAGTGGGCTAAAAAGTTCTCCGCAATAAGCATTAAATTATACTGAATTAGAAAAGCATGGTATAACAAAATTGTCCGAAACTGGAGCGGTTACGTTGGAAGTTAGCCGTAAAATCATAAAAGAAGCTATGTAAATAATATGCCAGTACTCGCAATCCCTTGCGAATACTGGCTCAATTGCCTACACAAAGAATAGCCCAACTCTTATAGGATTATGTAGCTAACTTTTTAATCAAAAAGACTGAGGTAATCTTTATAACCCTCTTTTGCCAGGTCCTCCTTGGGAATAAACCGTAGTGCTGCTGAGTTAATGCAGTAGCGCAAACCCGTTGGGGTCGGGCCGTCATCAAATACATGACCTAGGTGAGAATCCGCTTCTTTGCTTCTAACCTCAGTACGGAGCATGTTATGGCTTTTGTCCAGATGCTCGTTGATTTTCTCCTGGTGGAGCGGTTTGGTAAAGCTGGGCCAACCGCATCCGGAATCAAATTTATCCAAGGAGCTAAACAATGGTTCGCCGGAAGCTACATCCACGTATATGCCTTCCTGCTTATGATCCCAGTATTCATTTTTGAAGGGCGGCTCCGTAGCGTTATTCTGGGTTACTTCATATTGGACTTTGGTTAGTCTTTGCTTAAGTAATTTCCTGTCTGCATCTTTTCCCCAGTACTTTTCCGTAAAATTGGCACGTCCCGAGCCCTGACGGTACATATCGTAATGTTCGGGATTTTTTTTGTGGTAGTTTTGATGGTATTCCTCGGCAGGGTAAAAGCGGGTAGCTTCGATGATTTGCGTGGCAATGGGCAGGTCAAAACGGCCGCTTTCTTCAATTGTCTTTTTAGATGCCTTAGCCTTTTGCTTTTGGGTTTGGCTATGATAAAAAATTGCCGTTTTATATGATTGTCCACGGTCGGCAAACTGGCCTCCGGTATCTGTGGGGTTAATCTGACGCCAGTACGTGGCAAGTAATTTTTCATATGAGCACAAATCAGGATAAAAGGTTATTTGAACGGCTTCATAATGTCCTGTTGTTTTAGAGCAGACTTCCTCATAGGTAGGGAATTCTTTGTGACCGCCGGTATAACCGGACACTACTTTAACCACTCCAGGTATTTGCTGAAAAGGAGCGACTAGACACCAAAAGCAGCCACCTGCAAAGGTAGCTAGCTCTAAAGGTTGTTTTTTATTTGCCGTAATCAAAATTAACTCACCCCGAATTTTTCATTTAACTATAATATTGCAGCTTTTATTGATATTTTATGCGATAGTAGTATTGATTCTAAACCCCGTTACCGCCTTCGTTTTGGGGACAGTATTTAGATTGCAGACAATTGTATCCGCTGTTATGTCCAGTTATGGGGCAGCTTTTATTATTTATGGAAATAGTCTGCTGCTAGGTAAGAACAACCAAAAGTATCTGGACTTCTCCACGTTTGAGTTGTCAGATCATCTTTTATTTAATTAAAGCGTGGTTTTTTTAAGGAAATCATAATGGAACCTAAAAGTTCTTAAAAACAGACGTTTATTATGCATTTTTTCTAAAGGAAATTTAACCGTGATATATAAACTACTAGAGATTTTATACTTTGTTGAGTCTGGGGGTAAATTTCCATGGCTTCTTCCAATGGAAAGAGAGAGTGGCTTCGGCTTCCTATTATCAAGTTTGGATCGTATATTACCTGGGCTTTTATTACTGGGTCGCTTCTGTTATTTCTGTTCGCAGATCTTGCTAAAGACCTTTTGGATAATGAACTTTTATCTTTTGACATCATAATTGGCGACTATATTCGGGGATTTACATCTGTGAAACTAACCAAGTTGGCAATTATCCTGACCCAATTAGGTTCAGCTTTCATAGAGTTTGGGCTAATGCTGGTTATTGGCGGATTTTGGCTTTTTAGATTAAAACACGTAAGGCAGACAGCTATCTTAACAATTTGCCTAACGGGTGGGTGGTTGTTGAATTTAGTGCTAAAGACAGCTTTTCGGCGTGCCCGGCCTGATATTCAGCATTTGATTGAAGTTGGCGGATATAGTTTTCCAAGTGGGCACGCTATGGTGTCCACAGCTTTTTATGGTATGCTGGGTTACCTCTTATGGCTTAATTTACGTGAACAATCAAAGCCCGGCTGGTATGTACCCGTAATTACAGTCTTATTAATTATAGCTATTGGGATAAGCCGTATCTATTTGGGGGTACACTTTCCAAGTGATGTCCTCGCCGGTTTTGCAGCAGGAGGGTTGTGGCTTATAGGCTGTATTGTAGGGTTACATGCTTTTGATAAAAGTGCAAAAAAATAACCTCTGCACAATTACAAGGCAGCCGGTTTTCAACGCACCTGGCTTAGCATGTCAAATGTGAAGGTCTGACCCCTCGTTCCCTATACCCTAAAACGCGCAACCCCCGGTCGACATATGCCGAACAGGGGGCGAGGAGTGGTGCAGCAATATGTTTGCTGCCATCTTTAACGCATTTTCCGTGTATCTTATTTTGACAAATATGCTCCTCAATCGTTGATTTTATTGTTTTTTGTTTAGTTCAGCAAGCACTAATTAAATATTTTTAATATCGAATACATAATATTTATATTTAACTACACACAACCTCCCGCCATTAGTACGTTTAGTAATTTGTATTTCCACAGTTGTATTATTGTTTAACAAATACGCGACAGGAATTAGACGGTCTTCCTTTCTATAAAACCCTATTCCATCTCCATACGCATCAATATAGTCTGCAACGATACAATTTCCATTTGATATTATTATATCCTTTGATTTAACCAATTCTATTTTAGGAATTCCGTTTAAAATATTACCATTGAGTAAGACGGTTACTCCACTTTGTGTATTTGTGGCTTGCCAGGTATTTATCTTTTGATACTTATATTTATAATTTTTTGTTGTTTCTTTAATGGCGCCGGCTGCTAATTCCACAACCTGATTGCCTTTATAATAAGTAGCGATTAATTGCCCTTTAAACTTGATTGATTTTAAAACTTTACTGCATTTACTTATCTTATAACTTTCTTGGCCAGCTCGGCCAATATAAACCTTGAAAGTATTTAACCAGGTCAATACTTGTTCTAGGTTAAATGAACTTTTGTAAAATATAATAGCAACAAGAATAATTCCGTTATCCATCTCAAGTAATATCGGGAAAATATCACCCAACTGAATGCTATGTAATAGGACTCCGTTGTGCTTTTCTCCGTAATCGGGTTTTATGCAGTATTCATACCGGTCATGGTATTCCCTAATATTTTTTTTGATATTATTTAACTTATAATTAATAATATCATTTATGTCAAAAATATTGTCATAAGTGCGATAGTTATTTTGTTTGATTAAATCATAATACTGACTCAATATTTCTTCTTTATACAAATTCTTTCTTTCCATTAACCGAGGACCTGGATGATAATAATCCCATTCCGTTTCTCCGGGTTTGCCCAAAATCGGAGTTCCTGCATCTATTATAAGGGATTTCCATAGTAACTTCAGTTCCCTAAGAGATGGGGAATTGTATCTGCAACCCCAACAAATTAACACCCAGGGGTATTCCTTAAACCACCCCAATAATTTTTCTCTGTCTTCAGGTAAGTTCCTAACTAACTTTTCATTTTGCTCCCATAGCGTATTGAATAGCTTTTCGGCATTATTATCAGAAGTGTTTTGTAAAGGGAACAGATTATAGATATATAACCTGCCATTAACACCTGATTTTGGTTTCATTAATTCAACAAGTTCCACTAATTCTTTCATAGTGGGGTCAAGGGCAATAGGTCCACTTATTGGTTTACTAGCGCCTTCTTGTGGCAGTTCTAACTTTACGTTATTTGGTTTGAGCATTATAACTGCACCTAAAGGTCGGCTTGAAGATCCCCACTGTAGATATGCCGAAGTTCTATAAGTATATTTTTCTTTGACAATGAATGTTCCCCATGCTTGAATCACTATATCATCACCCCTAAGACAAGCTTCTGAAATTTATATTAAATTATGCTAAAAATAGACATTGCGGGTAATAATTACAATTATATTTTAATTTCTCCCTAATACAAAAAGTTCCTTCTGTTCCAAAAAAAACATTAGTGTTATTCAATACCACCAACTTGTTATTGTTCATAACAAGTGTTAATCTTTTATAGATAGAATTTATGGTATAATATGACATTTAGCTGTCTTTTGCTTAACATAACATTTAACTTATTAAAACTCTGGACTTCTGAAGAATCCAATCCGTTATGCCGCATTTGGGTGCATCTACCTGTTTTCCCTTAGGGCAGGTAAGGACATAATAACTTGTACACTTGAAATGGGGGCGATAAAATGAGGTTCCGCATGGTGATACTGCCGGTAGTATTGCTGGCACTTTTCATTTTCGGGTGTGCCGCGGGAAGGCCTGAGAAAAAGCCGGTACAGGTAAAAGACACGGCACAGCAACAAAGCGATACTAAAATTCCGACAAAGGACACTGGAAACGAAAAAAACGGCATAAACCTGCCCTGGGAAAAAGACCGGGAATTTATCAAAGCCAAAAGGGAAGCCGGCACACCATTACTAATGGCCAGCTATCAGGCCACCCTGCCGGATCCGATTCTCTATGAACGCCATAACATTTCCCGGGCCGCTGATTATTTGCGCGGGGCGGTGGTTAAACCGGGAGAAGTGTTTTCCCTTAACGCCAGAATTGGCTGGCGTTCCGTTGAGCGGGGTTTTAAGCCTGGTCCAATGTACAGCGGAGGCCGCATTGTTTCAACTGTGGGCGGCGGCGTATGCAAAATTGCTTCAGTAATGTACAATGTGGCTATCCTTGCCAACCAAGAGATTATTGAGCGGCACCCGCATTCCATGACTGTTCCTTATGTACCGCCTGGACAGGATGCAACAATATCGTATGGTACTAAAGATTTTAAATTCAGAAATAACACAAATGGCCCTATTCTCATTTGGGCCAAAAACATCGATGGTACTTTATACATGGCTTTTTACGGTGTTACCAAACCGCCCCGGGTAAGCTGGGTGCATAAAACTTTGAGTCAGTCTGAAACATGGACAGAATATGTTAGTGAAGCCACACTTCCAAAAGGCGCCGAAAAGGTAATTCACGAAGGTTCCCAGGGAATTACGGTGCATTCCTGGATTCTAATCGAAAAAAACAGTAAAGAAGAAACCAAAGACCTGGGGATAAGCGCCTATGCTCCCGGACCCCGAATTATAGCCAGAGGCAGATAAATTTATTTTATTGCTGTAACACAACAGCCCCCGGTTGTCTAAACCGGGGGCTGTGTAAACATTACATTTTTATTAGTAAGGATAGGGAGTCTTAGAATTATACCCCGTACTGTTAGTGATTATTCGGAGCACTTTCATTAAATTTATTTTGCTGTACTATATCCCTCAAATTTTTGCAGTCATTTATTACCTCGCTTTTAAATGTGACATATTAAACCGCTCCAGAATAGTAAGAGAGTAACGTTAAAATCGAGGTGAATTGTAGGTGTATAATCAACAAAATGCACCAATAATTGATGCACTGCAGAGGTATATTGATGATGGGACGGTCAGGTTTCATATGCCCGGCCACAAGGGTAAACAGGTTAATGATAACTTATTAAATGACTTTTTAGGGAATAAAGTTTTTGCCGCTGATGTTACAAATGTTCCGGGTATGGATGACCTGCACCAGACCCACGGGGTTATTAAAGAAGCCCAGACAATGGCAGCGGAAACTTTCGGTGCAGATTTTTCCTATTTTCTAGTAAATGGCAGTTCGTGTGGGCTACAAGCCCTGGTTATGACCGTATGCAACCCGGGTGATAAGATTTTAGTACCCAGGAACATGCATCGTTCCATATTAAGCGGGATCATTTTAAGCGGCGCTTATCCGGTATTCTTTAAACCGGAATATGACGACGATTATGGGATTCCTGTGGGCACCTCTCCTGAAACAATCACCCGTAGCCTGGATGGCCATCCCGACGTGAAGGCTGTTATTCTGGTCAACCCTACCTATCATGGAATAACTTCAGATGTTCCGCGCATTGCTGAAATCGTACACGCCCGCAATATTCCCTTGCTGGTTGATGAAGCACACGGACCGCATCTGCATTTTCATGAGGATTTGCCCCGGACCGCCCTGGAAAGTGGAGCGGATGCCGCGGTTCAGGGCATCCATAAAATCCTGTCGGCTTTTACCCAAGCTTCCATGCTGCATATTAAGGGAAATATAATTAATAAGCAAAGAGTGGAGGCTTGCTTAAGGCTCCTCCAAAGCACCAGTACCTCCTACCTTTTGCTGGCCTCCCTGGATGCAGCCAGGGCTCAGATGGCAGCCCGAGGAAGAGAGCTGCTTCATTACGCCCTAGAACAGGCTAATTACCTGAGGCGTGAGATTAATTCCATTCCGGGTTTTTCAGTTTTGGGACATGAGATGATCGGCAGGAACGGGGTTTGTGGCCTCGATTCCACCAAGGTAACTATTTCAGTTAGAAAATTGGGAGTTACCGGACTCTGGGCTGAACGGTGGCTCAGAGAGCAGCATCATATCCAGGTGGAAATGTCAGATGTATATAATTTGCTGCTAATTGTCGGCTTTGGTAACTGTCACACAGACACTGAATATTTCCTCAGGGCATTAAAAGATATGCGAAAATATATTGTCCAAAACCAAGTCAGAGCAAACAGTGCTATTAGGATGGTAAATGTTACCCCCGGGATACCCGAGCTGGTTATTCCACCCCGGGAGGCTTTTGTTGCTCCTGTAGCCACTTTACCCCTGGAGGAAGCCGTGGACAGGATAAGTACCGAAGTCGTTGCCTGCTACCCCCCTGGTATACCGGTACTTTGCCCCGGCGAAAAAGTGACCGGTGAAATTGTGAATTACCTCATCGTAAAGCGGGATTTGGGCGCACATTTCCAGGGTTGCAGCGACCCAAATATCTATACCCTGCGGGTGGTCAAATAAATTGTTTCCTATGGCTGTTTGCGCGGCCCGCGCTCAATGATGCGCGGGCTGGCGTTATACCAACTGCCGCCTTTTTCTTTGGTGGTAACCTTGCCATCGGGTGTTGCCACGGTCACCCACGACTTAATTACATAGCCGTCTTGTCCCGGGGCCGTCACTTTTTCCATGCCTGGCGAGAGGTTGGGATTATAGCGGTATTCAGTCCAGTATTTAAGCCTTTTTTGTACCGTGTGGTGCCAGGTTACTTTGGGTGGTTTCTGGCGGCCGTATAAAGCCATATAAAGGGTATCTCCAACCTTTTGAGACCATATAACAATCGGGCTGTCTGAATTATTTAAAAAGCGAAAGTCTTTAACTCCATAATATACAGTAGCGTCCTGCCCCGGGGGAACGTAAGGGACGGTCATGGAATGGCAACTGCGCATGAGCACATTTAGGTCGCTAAAAGTAACCACGTTGTATAGCAAGGAGGCAATTTTACACACCCCGCCGCCTACAGTGGTAACAAGTTGATTGCCCGCATATGTAGGGCCGGCTTGATAGCCACGGTACTCGGTATATGGCCCGATCGTTCCGTTTTGTGAGAAAGCCTCACCCGGCTGTACCACGCTTCCGGCCAATTGCTCCGCCGCCAGCCCAATGTTATAGCCTTCCGCCTGTATCGGGTCCGGTAGAGTAGCCTTATATGCGGCCATCAGCACGGGTGTATCGTGTTTCTTGATGGTTTCCAGGAATTTGGGGTCTCTCTTCCAGGGCAAGGGGCCGGTGTATGGTTTATCCATGCCAGGAAACTCTTTATATACACTGTCATCCTTTGAACCGATCTGTTTGGATTTGCTGTAACCTCCGAGTTCCAACTGATTTTCTTTATTACCAAGGTTAACTTCATGAATTAGACATAAGGCAGCATCTTCTGCTGCGCTTGAATAATCACCATGCACTGGCAATATTCCAAGCAAGATCGTAATAAGCATAATGATAATTGCTCTTGCCTGCTTCATGTAAATAACCTCCTTCTCCATTTTATTGTCCCTTTTTGAGTCGGTGGTTATGCTGCAACAAATATTCCACTGCTTCCATTAACGGAGGATATTTCGGTTGGCGTGTATAGGAGGGGAATTATAAAGACTTAGGATTTAATGTTTGTAAGTTAATATTGTTTGACAAACACTACTTGCAAGGAATAATATAATTAATAATTTCTTTGCATATAAATCTACAGTATAAACTGAGCAGGCTATGAACACTTGTATGGGTTCATGTGGCCGGGCTGGCGACGGCAGCAGATGCAACATCTGTGGGACAGTAGAATGTTCTACAGATGTTTTTTAGTACTACCAGCATAGCTATAAAAGTTTAGGAGGTTTTACTGGTGGGATCCTGGGACAGAAGGGCTAGAGTTGCGCTATTATCGATTATATCCAATGCAACACTAATAATTTTAAAAGTTATAGCAGGCATATTAAGCGGTTCAGTAAGTATCATTTCGGAAGCGATCCATTCGGGAATGGATCTAATTGCATCATTTATATCGTTTTTCTCCGTCAGACAGTCCGCCAAACCCGCCGATCGGGAGCACCCTTACGGTCATGGTAAGATAGAAAATATCTCCGGCATAGCCGAAGGCCTCTTAATTTTTATTGCGGCCGGAATGATTTTAAAGGAAGCTATCAACAAAATCTATGCACCTGTTGAAATTGAACAGACTACCCTGGCTATTGCAGTTATGTTAGGTGCATCCTTAATAAATCTTCTGGTCTCAAGAAAGTTATATAAGGTTGCCCGTGAAGAGGATTCGATGGCCCTTGAGGCAGATGCCTTACACCTGAAAACTGATGTTTATACATCTTTTGGGGTAGCCGTTGGCCTGGTGCTTATTAAACTAACTGGACTGCATATAATTGATCCAATTGTAGCTATTTTGGTTGCCCTGCTTATCATCAAAGAAGCGTGGGAGCTGTGTAAAAATGCCTTTGATTATCTTTTGGATACAAAGTTGGCAGATGCAGAAGAAGCCCAAATAATAAAAGTTATAGAAAAACATAGCGATAAATTTAAGGGTTTTCACAAGCTTAAGACTCGAAAATCAGGTAATATGAAACATATCGATTTTCATATTACTGTTGACCAATATGCTACGGCTTTAGAAATACATGAAATTATTGGGTGCCTTAAAAAGGCTATGTGGGAAGAGTTTAGAAACACGCGGGTAAATATACATATAGATCCTGTCAGCGAAGAAGAACAACCGATTAATGGTAATATCAAGCAACAGGAACACCGTCCATAAAATTAAGGTGCGTAATGGTAGTAGTACGGCCATCACCATAAGAATTGTGATGGCCGGATAAAAAATATTAGAACCCTTTATATTGTGGCTCTTGCTGCTCAATCTCAGTAATCCTGGGTTCTAAGCTGTCAATAATGGCCTGGGTCTGCTGGGCCGCGTTGGTATAAAGGTCTTTAGCCTGCTGATTTTGAGTTTGCATGGCAAAAACTTCCAAGCTAGCCTGGGCACTTTTCAGCCCGGCCAGGGTTTGTTTGACTTGAGTTCCAACACTCATCCGAAAGGCCTCCTTTGAAATTTTAGTTTATTACAATTCAATGATACCCGGATACTTGATTAGCTATCCTGGGTGTTTATGGCAGCAATAACAACAATAAAACCGCTTATATGATCACCCTGGCTTTTTGAAAATAGCTGTTCACCCTTGCATGATTTAGTATTAATTTTAGCGCTGGAACAATTTTTTTTTAACTGTATTGACCTATTATTTGGGTTATTTTTTTTGCACTCTGCAAAAAAAATGTATTTCTACAATACAGCTTGTAGATTAAGAAGATTATTATTGCATTAAAGCCCGTTTATAAGACTCAAGGAGTCGTAGTGTAATATTCCACATTATCTACTCGTATAAAAAAAGAAAGTTTTTAAATAATAAAGGGTAAATAAAAAGAGGAGGAGAGAAGAAAATTAAATAGAGATTAATTATGAAATCCGGTTAATACTGGTCGGGTAATTAGAAACAGTAATAGACGTTGGATTGGTCTTTGTTAAAATTATTACAATTCTAAAAACCATTTAAGGAGTGATACTATGAATACAAAGAAATTCTCCATTTTGATCTTGAGTTTATTTGTTATGTCCTTATTCATTTTTAGCGGTTGTTCCGCTGCCCGGAAACCAGGCCCGACTCAAACAGCGCCCAATCAAACCCAAACTAACACCAATCTAACCCAAACTGATAAAGCGAGTATGGATAAAGCAGCGCGCATTGCCCGGGAAGCTGACATGGTTAGCGGCGTAAAGCGGTCTACTGTGGTGGTGGCGGGGGATAAGGCTTATATCGGTCTGGACATAAACTCAAATATAGAAAAAAACAAAACCATAGCTGTGGAAGACGAAGTAATCAAAAAAATTAAAGGCGTAGAACCCTCTATAAAAACAGTATATGTTAGTTCAGATGTGGCTTGGGTAACGCGAATTAAAAAAGTGTCCCAAGGGATATCCTCCGGCAAACCGATATCCAGCTTTACAAGTGAATTGGGCGAAATAGGACGGAGAATAACACCAAGAACAATGTAAATCTTAACAACGCCGTATACTTTACCCGACCCTGCCCCCAGAGCGGTAGCTAAGATTTCGCCTAACCGGGGTCTATGCACGGAAAAGAGGAATTTTGAAGGTGAAAAAACCAAACGCTCCTTTTGGAGCGTTTGGTGTGTGATATACCAAATACCAGTAGAATTAGAATCAAAAACAGGATGTTTTATTTTTGGATAATGACTGGAGTACCTACAGAGATGTAATTAAAAAAATCTTCAATATCCCTGTTAGCCAGACCGATACAGCCCCAAGTCCAATTGTCGTTAAATGCCGGCACATCACCACCATGAATGCCTATTCCGCCACCCAGTGCGGTACGCTGCGGAGGGGTTGTACCATTGCTGATAGCAGCTACAATTTCATTATAAATCTGCCTATTGATCAATCCGCTATTTAAGCCCCGCTGTGCATCTTCTATATTGGGGTAACTCAGTCTCATCCATCTTGACCCAAGGTATTGGTCGGGTGGAGACAATACAGATTTCTCACTTACGTAAAATTGGCCTTCCGGATTCTTATGATCCCCGGCAACCTGCTTGTCCCCCGTACCTCCCTCACCTAATTCCACGTGATAAGATTTTAGCGGACTGTCTTTAAAATAAATAGATAAAGTTTTGTCTGACTTATCAACGATTATTTTTAGTTCTTGGCTTGCGCCGGGCACGATACCCTTGGCAGCCAGGATATCTTTAAATGGTACATTAGGTGCCTGCTCTGCGCCTAAGGATTTTTGTGGTAAAGTCAGCTGTCCGAGCAAGTTATCTGCGGGTAAAAAGCCCGGTAATATCACTAAAAATGCAACAAGCGCTAAGGCTATGAATAAATAAAGCTTGTTTTTATAATTAAACATTCATTTCCTCCTTATTGGCTGATTAACATACTAAAAAATCAGTTAGTTGTTAAAAAATGTATCCTTGTGGTTGGTCAAGCCTAATTATTTTATCATAAAACCTTTTTTTGAGGGCAGGCCAATTATTACCTTCTAATGAATAATGCAATCGCACTCAGTTTCAAGATTTTTACCGAAATTAAATGAGTACTCCAATAACTTTATCATAAAGTAAGTACTTGAGGTTGTTTCTTGCCAAAATCCTTGGCCAATAACATCATCCGGTGCATTATAATAGTTTACTATCCCATCGGTGATTTTACCGGCCAGGGTGTCCCAATATTGGGGGTCCTGTAAAAGCTTTCTTTCGTGGGGGTTGCTTAAATAACCGACTTCCACCAGCACTGCAGGCATCTTGGTATTGCGCAGCATATAGCAGTCACTAAATTTAGGCATTCTTTTCTCCATCCCAGGAATGGTTCTAAGTTCTTGCTGAATGGCCAAAGCTAGTTTTTTACCTTCCTGTGATTTAGGGTGATAAAAAGCTTCAGCACCCTCATACGAATTTTTTGTTACGCTGTTTACGTGAATAGTAAGTGCAGTATCAGCCTTTTGAGACTCAATGAGTTTAATTCTTTGATTTAGATCGTAGCGTTTGGCATCACGTCCGTGCAGTCCGGCAATTGCATAATTATAATCACCGTTCCGGGTTAATATTACTTTGGCTCCATAGCTCTCGAGACGTTTGGTCAATTTCTGGGATATTGCTAGATTAATATCTTTTTCATTAATATCTCCCCATATTGTGCCGGGATCATAACCTCCGTGCCCGGGATCAATGGCAATGATTTTAGATTCAAGAAGATTTTTTGCTGCCGCATGGTTAGCTGTGGCAGCTATATGAGGATAATATAAAACAAAAATTAATGAGTAAAATATGATAAATATTTTTTTCATGCTAATCTCCAAGTATGATTGTTAATATACCAATTCCGACAGGTAGACAAACTCAATTCCCTTGGCTTCCATTACCGGTATCATTTCCTTTATTGCCCGGGCCATTTTTGGGCCATCCACACCCACATGCCCGATACCTACGGCGCTGCCTTGGGTTAGTGCCTTGTCTGCCAATAGTTCCAGCTGCTTTTTCATCTGGGCTTCGTTTTTAATATCATCCAGAAATACATCCCTCTTGGTATGGGCTATCCCCAAGCTTTCGGCCATGGGAATAATTTTAGAATTACCGGAGGTTAGGCTATCCAGCACAAAGGAGTCTTTTTCTTTAGCCACCTCGAGCACCGGGCGAATCAGTTCCTCACGCGCCGTAATCAAGGAACCCATATGATTATTGAACCCGCTGGCATACGGCACCTGGGCGAAGTCTCGGCGCACTTGCCGGCGGATCTCCTCCGCGGTCATGTCAGCAGTTATAGCACCGGGTCCCAGCCAACTGGGCTTACCCCTCACCGGCTGCATCGGTAAGTGCACGATTATCTCGAACCCCCGCTTTGCGGCCTGCACGGCCTGCTGGCGTGAATATTCACCATTAGGCATTACAGCAAAAGTTAATGGCCTGTCAATGGAAAGCATTTCTTTTGCCCCACCGGGATAGGTTTGGCCAAAGTCATCAATAACAATAGCTACTTTGGCTTTGTTGCCTTCCATTATACCCCCGGCAATTTTAGTTAAAGGCAATTTACTACGTGATAACGGCTCACTAATATCGATATGTCCGGCCAGGGTTTTACTTGGCTGCCCGTTAATCAATATTTGAACCTTTTGGATAACCGGTAATTCAAAAAGGGTATAGGCAATCGAACTAACTGTGGTCCATTCCTCTTCACTGCCGATATAACCGGGTTTTCTGCTTACTGTTGACAGGTCAACCGTAGCCAGAGATCCCGATACTTTTAAATCACTAATGGTCATGCCATCCGGTATGCAGGAAATCAAGTCTTTGGTCTGTCTGGAACCATCCGTCAACTGTTTAAGTGCCGACCGGGCCAACTCTTCCACCGAAACATCGACCATGTTTATAGGAGCCATTTCTTCGGAAGCGAGAAAAAGTCTTGCTTTGTTTTTAGACAAAAAATATAAATTAGGCGATAGATTTAATTTGGGTTCATTGACGGTCTTATTATTGGCCTGGTCCGGGGTAGGCGTTTTCGGATTTCCGGGTAGAGTTACTTCCTTGGAATCATTAAAATAATTGACTATCCCCGCACAGACCGATTGGGCCAGTTTTTCGCGGTACATGGCATCTTTTAAATGCTGCTGGTCCTTATCGTTGGATATGTAGCCCAGCTCTACTACTGCGGCAGGTATGGCTAGGTGGTTTAATATATAATAATCCCTGTCATGACTGGTTCTTTTAACCACCTCGGGAATATGTCTTAGTTCCTGTTGGATGTTTTTCGCCAGGTACTGGCCTAAACGATTGGTCTGATTATAAAATACCACCGCTCCGGCTTTATTTGTTTTAAGAGAGGAGTTAATATGTAAACTTACGTAAATATCCGCTTTGCTTTCTGACGCCACAGCAACTCGTTCATCCAAATTATCTTTTGGTGGTTGCCAAAAGCAAAACCTTTTAAAAAATAATTTACAACCAGGTTGATAGTCACCTTCCCTGGTAAGCCTGACAGTGGCACCTTCAGCCTTTAACATTTGGGCAAGTTCACGCGCTACCGCAAGGGTAATGTCCTTTTCCTGAATTGCATCTTTGTACACGCAGCCTGGATCATCGCCACCGTGACCGGGGTCAATTACCACGGTCTTTCCCTGCATGCTTAAAATCGAAACTGGCTTTTCCTGGTTTAAGTAGCTGTAACTTCCGGCTAACACCAGGCATGCTACAAGGGTGGCAATGAGAAGGTTTTGTTTATGTCGCTTGCACATTTCGGCCTCCCGCATTTTTTATTGACACTATAGGATCTATTTTGCGCAAGCTAAATTTTTTTATGTTTACGTCCGTTGAATCCTCTACAAAAAACTATATATGTAAGTTCGTATGTAGATACGGTAGCTCGAATTAAAAATATTTTCACTGGGATAGCTGCTGGTAGACATATCAAGTTTCACAAGTGGCTTGAATGAAATAGAACGAAGAATAACGTTAAGAACTATGTAATCTTCAGATTAATATGAAATGGCGGTTACAAGAAAAACCAGGGCTTTATCCCTGGTTTTTTAATACTAAATAAAAGCATTTTAAGTGTATCAATAGTATACTGATATTAAATTGTATAGTTTATAAAATCTACATGGGAACATTTAGAGAGAACTCAATACATTTCTAGTCAAAAATTTATGCTTGATTTACCAGTTGAAAAACAACTATACTATTATAACAGCTACTAATTATATGTCGCAGAACGCTCATATCTTGGATTATGGTTTGTTTTTTAAATGGTTAAATAATTGAAAATTGGCAACTCAATAAATATTTACCACGTAACGGGATAAGCGTGTGGAAGATTACATCACAGGTCGTTTCGTTTAAAAGGGGGCTAAAAAATGGCCAGAAAGTCTTTTCAAGAACAACTTAATAAAATGAGAAACGATATTTTGCTTATGGGTAAAATGGTGGGAAACGCTATTGAGATGTCAGTTGATGCTTTAAAGCGCCAGGACTTGGAACTTGCTGTACAGGTGGCGATGAACGATGAAAATATTGATCGGCTGCAGCTGGAGATAGAAGGCAGGTGTCTGTCATTGCTGGCATTACAACAGCCTATGGCCCGTGACCTTAGATTTATTGGGACTGCTATAAAAATTATCACTGACTTGGAGAGGATGGGCGATCACGCCAGTAACATCGCCAAGGTTGTTGTATCAATAGGTAATGAACCGTTTATTAAGCCGCTGATAGATATCCCCCTCATGGCCGATTTAGTCCAGGTAATGATTAGGGATAACTTAACGGCTTATGTTAATCAGGACCGCGAAATGGCCCTGAAGACAGCACTGCTTGACAATGATATAAATGCTTACTTTACCAAGGTTTTTAATGAATTGCAAGTGTTAATGGCCAGGGATCCCGGGAATATCAAGCAGGCTGTTTACTTATTATTTATAGCCAGGTATTTGGAAAGAATTGGTGACCACGCCACAAATTTAAGCGAGATGATTGTATACATGGTCACAGGAGAAAGGTTGGAATTAAAAGAAGGCAATGTAGAAAATGAACTATTTCGTGTAAATGGCTAAGTTAGCAGCAACCAGTCTGTTTGTTAATCGACAAGGGGTAACCTTATGGGTTGCCCCTTATTTTTTTCTTTTTTATTAATGAAATTTAAATACTACGTTTACAAACCTTACAATCAGTCAATTTATTTTTAACAATTATTTGCTAGAGTAGACAAGAAGCAAGTAAAGTTTAGGCAACGGTTAGGGCAGTTAAGTACAAATGATGTTTAGTTTGGAGGCTTCGAATGAAGACAAGGCTATCTTATTACTATGAAAAAGGTATCAAATATCTTTTGGGTTTAATTGCAGGGACTTCTATATTAATACTTTTTCTTATTTTTTTCTTGTTATTCCGGGAAGGCATTGGTGCCTTTCATTACGTTGGTGTGCTGGACTTTATTTTTGGCACCAAATGGTTACCGGTTTCAGAGCCGCCTTATTTCGGTGCACTACCGATGATAATTGGTTCCATTATAGTAACGTTGGGCGCCGGTATAATTGCGATTCCGGCGGGTATCGGCATAGCGGTATTTCTGGCCGAGGTGGCGCCGCGCAGCGTTCGTGAGATTGCCAAAGCAGTTATTGAGCTGCTTGCCGGTATCCCCTCGGTTGTATACGGTTTTTTAGGATTGACGGTGCTGGCTCCCATAATTAAGGATTTGCTTAACTTGCCCAGCGCACTTACAGCCTTTACTGCCGCACTGGTACTGGCCATCATGGCGCTTCCTACGGTTGTAAGTATTTCAGAAGATGCTTTGGATGCTGTTCCCCGTGAATATAGGGAGGCATCACTGGCCCTGGGAGCTACCAGGTGGGAAACTACCGTTAAGATTGTGCTGCCCAGTGCCCGCTCGGGTTTGATGGCCGCCTCCATGCTGGGACTGGGCAGGGCAATTGGCGAAACTATGGCGGTATTAATGGTGGCCGGTAATGCTATGATTATTCCTCATTCAATATTTGACCCGGTGCGTACTATAACTGCGAACATAGCTGCGGAAATGGGTGAAACGGTCCAAGGCGGTCTGCATTACCAAGCCTTGTTCGGGCTGGGCATAGTTTTATTCACCATTACCTTTGTAATAAACTTAATAACAGACCTTATATTTACTAAAACTTCTTCAGTTAAAAGAGGCGCTTCATTATGATGAATAAAAGGTTAAAGGAGAAAGCTGGTTTCGGAGCGCTGGCGGTGCTGACTTTTTTGGCTATTATCCCGGTACTGGCCATTATCGGCTATCTGGTCTGGATAGGATGGCCGGCGCTGACCTGGGAGTTTTTGACGCAGCCACCGCGCAAATTTATGACTGAGGGTGGGATTTTTCCAGCTATTATCGGTACAATGGCGCTCACTGTGGGGACTATACTTGTAGCTCTGCCGTTAGGCATAGGCACTGCCATTTATCTTGTTGAATATTCCAGGGAGAATTTTTTTACTAAACTTATCAGGATAGCTATTATCAACCTGGCCGGAGTACCGTCGGTGGTATACGGGCTATTCGGCATGGGGCTGTTCGTGCTGACACTTGGCCTGGGGAGATCCCTGGCTGCCGGTGCGCTCACGCTGGGTATCTTAACTCTGCCCATAATTATCTCCACCGCCGAAGAAGCACTGCTGGCGGTTCCGGACAGCTATCGTTATGCCAGCCTAGCCCTGGGTGCAACCCAGTGGCAAACCGTTCACCGCGTTGTGTTGCCGGTGGCGTTACCGTCAATACTTACCGGAACCATACTAGGTATTGGCAGGGCAGCGGGTGAAACAGCGCCGATTATGTTTACCGCGGCGGTGGTCTATACTCCCAGGCTGCCTGATTCCATATACGACCAGGTAATGGCGCTGCCGTACCACCTTTATGCTGTATCCACGGAAGTGCCCAATGTATCTCAGCAGATGGCTTTCGGGGCTGCGCTGGTTCTGTTGGCCATAGTTGGTTCTATGAATCTGGTTGCGGTTGTTATACGAACGAAAATGAGGCTAAAACGAATGCGGTAATGAATATGTTAAAGGGTGATTACATGGGCAATAAAAATAAAATGGAAACCAGAAACCTCAACCTGTATTACAAAGGATTTCAAGCTTTAATTAATGTCAGTTTGCCAATTAAGGAAAACACGGTAACGGCTTTGATTGGTCCCTCGGGATGTGGTAAATCGACTTTTTTGCGGACCTTGAATCGTATGAATGATGTCATCGACGGGACCAGAATTGAGGGAGAAGTACTGCTTGATGAGGGAAGTATTTATGACGCCGGGGTAGACCCGGTGGTATTACGCAAGAAAGTTGGTATGGTTTTTCAGAGACCCAACCCGTTTCCCATGTCTATTTACGATAATATAGCTTATGGCCCGCGTATTCATGGCCGTAAAAAAAAGGATGATTTAAATGAAATCGTTGAAAATAGCTTGCGAGCAGCGGCGCTTTGGGATGAGGTAAAGGATAGGTTGCATAAATCGGCGCTGGGGTTATCCGGTGGGCAACAGCAGAGGTTGGTAATTGCCAGGGTTCTGGCGGTTGACCCGCAGGTCATACTTATGGATGAGCCGGCCTCTGCCCTTGACCCAATTTCAACCGCCAAACTGGAAGACCTAATTCACCAGTTAAAAAGCAACTATACTATTGTAATTGTTACCCATAATATGCAGCAAGCTGCACGGGTTTCTGATTTTACGGGTTTTTTCCTTAATGGTGAAATGATTGAATATGATGTGACTAACATTATATTTACAGCACCGCGGATAAAGCGCACTGAGGACTATATTACCGGCAGATTTGGATAAAGGAGATTTCCAGCATGGTAAGAGAATCTTTTCAGGAACAGCTAAGCAAATTAAGAAACGATATATTGCAAATGGGTAATCTGGTTGAGAATGCAATTGATATGGCAGCAGTGGCTTTGGTAAACCAGGACTTGGAACTGGCGAAAAAGGTGCTCATGGACGACGATAAAATAGACCAGTTGCAACTAACCATTGAGAGCGCGTGCCTTTCACTACTGGCGCTGCAACAGCCTATGGCCCGTGATCTCAGGTTTATTGGCACGGCGCTTAAAATTAACTCTGATCTGGAAAGGATGGGCGACTACGCCCGCAATATTTGTAAAGTTGTTCTGCAAATAGGCAGTGAGCCTTTTATTAAGCCCCTGGTAGATTTGCCGCGTATGGCTGAGCTGGCGCAGCAAATGGTTAGAGAAAATTTGACCGCCTTCATAAAACAGGACCGTGACACAGCCTTTGAAGCTGCCTTGCATGATCGTGACATAAATAAACTATACAATGATACTTTTATTGAACTGGTTGGATTAATGACCGGAGATGCCAGAACTATTAAGCAATCTATGTACCTTTTATTTATTGCCAGATATCTGGAACGTATCGGCGACCATGCCACAAACCTAAGTGAATGGATTATTTATATGATTACCGGAGAAAGACTTGAGCTTGGTGACATGAGCACGGTGAATAAAACTAACCCCCAAGAATAGCTCTTTATTCAAACCGCCTTTTTAAGCAGGCGGTTTTTATATATTATAAAGATATTTATATCGACCGGGAGATAATTAAACCTTAATCTAAAATTTACTTAATTTACATAGCTTTTAATCCAAATTAAAAACTGTTTGCTATATTGTTACAAGATAGTTTAGTAAAAATAAAAAGGGGAGAGATGAGTATGTTTAAAAAATGGTCTCGTATGTCATTACTACTGGTTGTTTTATTGCTGGCTGCTGGTTTGGCAGCAGGTTGCGGGAGCGGAGACAACAAAGAACAGGGACAGCAGGAACAGCAAAATGCCACGGAATTAAGCGGTTCCTTACAGGTTAACGGTTCCACCACAGTAACCCCCATTGCCCAGGGTTGGGCGGAAGCATTTAATGAGAAAAATCCGGAAGTTGATGTAGTAATATCCGGTACGGGCTCCGGCAATGGTATTGCAGCGCTTATTAATGGCACCACTGAAATTGCGATGGCCTCCCGCGAAATGAAAGACGAAGAAAAGGAACAAATCAAAGGTGAAGTTAAAGAATACGTGGTGGGTCTGGATGCCCTGGCTGTTATCGTAAACCCGGACAACTCTGTGAAGTCTCTTAGCCTTGCTCAACTAAAGGACATCTTTACCGGTAAGATCACCAACTGGAAAGACGTGGGCGGTAAAGATGCGGAAATTCTGGTTTATACCAGGGACAGCAGTTCCGGCACTTACGAATATTTCAAAGAGAGTGTCCTGGAAAAAGAAGAATTTGTTGCCAACGCACGGAGTGCTGCTTCTAATGCTGCTATGGCCAGCTCTATTGCCCAGGAAGAAACAGCCATCGGCTACTGTGGCTTAGCTTTTATAGGCAGTTCGATCAAAGGCCTGCCGGTTAGCGCTGAGGGCAAAAGCCCTGTGGAACCTACCGTTGAAACAGCTAAGAGCGGTGAATATCCTATAGTACGTAACCTGTACATGTATACCATTGGTGAAGCTAAAGGTCTTGCCAAAGCTTTCCTGGACTTCGGTTTCAGTACTGAAGGTCAAGATATAGTTGAGGAAGTTGGCTACATCCGTATAGATTAAATAAATAAGCAATTTAAGAGGCAGACTTTATTAAAGTCTGCCTCTTAAATTTCCGGACTTCAATGTCATGCCATTTGTTTAGTCATTAACCTTTGGCAATGTAAAATAAAAATTGGAACCAATGCCTGGAGTACTTTCAACCCCCACGATACCTCCGTGAAAATCTATGATATGTTTAACGATACTAAGTCCCAAACCAGTTCCGCCCATGGCGCGGCTTCTGGTTTTGTCCACTCTGTAGAACCTTTCAAATACCCTGTCCAGGTCTTCCCGCGGTATACCGATACCGGTATCGCGCACCCATACAGTAATGTCCTTTTCTGATTCGTCTACCTCAATTTTAATGCGGCCATGCGCCGGTGTGTACTTGACAGCGTTGTCAATTAGGTTAAATAAAACCTGTTCGATCATATCGCTGTCTACTTTGACCGGCATAGTTTTTTCGGGCAGGTCCATGATAAACTCCAGGCCTGAGTTTTCCACATGTCCCTGCAATTTAATTACGGTATTGCGAATAATTGATAAAAGGTCTACTTTTCTGAGCTTTGTATTTACTCTTTTAAACTCAATTCTGGAGAGATCCAACAGATCTTGAATCAACCGGCTTAACCGCCCGGCTTCCTGGTCGATAATTTCTACAAATTCCCGGCATGTCCCGCTTTCGTACATGGCTCCATCCAGGAGGGTCTCAGTAAACCCTTTTATGGCGGTAACCGGTGTTTTTAACTCGTGGGAGACGTTATCGACGAATTCTGTACGCATTCTTTCCAGTTTTCTTATTTGGGTAATATCGTGGAGTACAGCTACAACCCCGTTTAATTGCCCTTCTTCGTCCAGGAAAGGGGATATGGCCACCTCAAGGGTAGTTTCCCGGGGAACAGGTAATTTAAGTTGTTGTTTCACGTGCCTGCCAGTTTGAAGAGCTTCATTGATGGCTGAGGATAATTTGGGGTATCTGATAGAAGTAGCGTGGGGTATATCTGCATCCTTTGGGGCCAGAAATGCGAGAAACTTCTCCGCGGCCGGGTTTACCAGGCTTATCTGACCTTTCTTATTGACAAATATAACTCCGCTGGTCATACTGGCCAACACTGCTTCTAACTTATTTTTGCCTTCTGTTACCTGCCGTACTTTCTCTTTAATGGTTTCGGACATTTCTTCAAGAGTGTTGGCTAGTTCTCCTATTTCATCACTGCTTTTTATACTAACCCGGTGGTCATAATCTCCGCTGGAAATGCGCTTTGCGAAATCTATTAAGCGCTCCAACGGTTCAGTTACCTTTCTACCCAGGACAAGGCTTACCGGCAGCGTTATCAGTGCGACCAGTAAAATTGCTAGTTCTACCACCGACCGCAGGTTAAATAAGGACTGCTTGATTGCGGCAAGGGAAACAGCGGTGCGTACGAATCCAATCATTTTATCATTAGACAGAATCGGTACGGCTACGTACATCATATCGCTTTTTAAAGTGCTGCTATAGCGAATAGTCATTCCTGATCCCTTGGCCAGGGCCTGTTGCAGTTCCGGTCTGGTCAGGTGGTTCTCCATTCGCGTGGCGTCTTCTTCAGAATCTCCCAGCACGGTGCCATTAATATCAATAATGGTTACACGGGCATTTATGTCACTGCCAATCTGACCGGCAACCTTTTCCATGGCAGGTAGATTCCAGCCGCCAGGCATTCCTTTAAACAGGTGGGATATTAACAGGGCCTCGTTTTTTAGGCGGGTCTCTAAATTATGATAGTAATATTTTTCCAGGGATTGTAGTAGATAAACACCTAGGATCAGCATAGAAACTATTACCAGACTGATACAGGTTGCGATAAACTTCCATTTTAAGCGCTTAAACTTTATCACTGTTTATACCTAGTCCCCTTTGAATTTATATCCTACTCCCCTAACCGTTTTTATATATACCGGATTTTTGGGATTCGCCTCAATTTTTTCCCGGAGATGGCTCACGTGGACATCAACAATCCTGGTATCGCCGTCAAAAGCGTAATCCCATATATTGTTCAATAAGTTATCCCTGGTCATAACTCTGCCTGCATTTCTGGCTAAAAAGTACAGGAGTTCAAATTCTTTTGGGGTAACCTCCACCGGTTTATCGTTCACTTTCACCTCATATTTGTTTGAATCGATAACTAATCCATCGATGCTAATTTTTTCACCTGGAAGGGGATTTTTTTCATGTAGCGAGTCATTACGTGCTGAGGTCCGCCGGAGTACTGCCCTTACTCTGGCTACCAGTTCCCGCGGACTAAATGGTTTGATAATATAGTCATCAGCTCCAAGTTCCAACCCAAGTACCCTATCAATTTCCTGGTCTTTGGCGGTAAGCATAATGATCGCCACCGAATGGCCTTCCTGGCGGATGCGGCGGCAGACTTCCAGCCCGTCCAACACCGGCAGCATTAAATCAAGGAGCACCAGGTCCGGGTTTTGATCGTTTATCAGGCGCAAAGCTTCCTCCCCGTTACTGGCCTGTAAAGTTTTAAAACCTTCCTTTTCAAGATTGAAGGTTATCAGCCTGACAATTGATTTTTCGTCATCAACAACCAGTACCTTATATGCCATTAATTAAACCTCCGCTATAGGGTTCCCGTAAAGATTATTGAAAAACTAAAATTGTTTATATTGTTTCAGATAAATGCTAAATCATAATACTGGAGGAGTCAAGTGAGTATCGATCATTCCAGGATGTTTTCATCATCCACAACCAGTATTTTATAGCTCATGCCCAGCACCTTCCGGGTGATAATTTCTTTATTAAATTTTAATGTTTATATGTAAAGGTTTGATTTCTAGTGTTTTAAAAAAGTGTTAAGTTAATGTAAATATTATTATAATTCCTCAGGGTAGGGGCTTTGGGAGCATACGGGGACTGTATTTTTAAGCTACACAGACCGTTGGCAGAAAAATTGTCAGCAGTCTTTTTGGAATATGAGAGCTGAAATATAACACAAAATTAACATAAACAACAAACTAAATTAAAGTTTACTTTTTATAATAAGTTCAAAGGAGGTGATAAATAAATGAAATTAGAAGCTGATTTGCACGTTCATACTACTGCCAGCGGTCATGGGTATAGCACTATTAAAGAAATAGTTGAAAGTGCAAGCGAAAAAAGACTGAAAATGGTCGCAATTACTGATCACGGGTTAAAGATGCCGGGGGCGCCACACTGGTACCATTTTACAAATATGATATCTTTACCCCGGGTTATGCAGGGAGTTGAGGTTCTGCGGGGCGTGGAGGCTAATATCCTGGATATGCAAGGTAACATTGATATGTCAGAACGTGTGCTAACTGATTATTTGGATATCGTTTTGGCAGGATTCCATGATTCGGCTGGATATACTGGAACCAGTATTGATGAAAACACTCAGGCCATGATAGCGGCCATCAAGAATCCATGCGTTCACATCATAACGCACCCGGGCAATCCAAAATACCCGGTTAATGTGGAAGAAGTAGTTCTTGCAGCCAAGGAATACAATAAAGCACTAGAAATTAATAACAGTTCTTTTACCGTGAGACCGGGCAGTTACACATTTTGTAATCAGTTTGCCAAGATGGCCAAGAAACACAACGTTTTAGTCTGTATCAACAGCGATGCTCACATTTGTTATAATGTTGGGGAAAATACTAATGCGATGGCTTTGGCCGTGCAAGCAGGAATTCGCAAGGAACAGATACTAAATTCTTCTACACATAAAATTAGTGAGTTCTTGGTTTACCACAAACAACAGTCGCAGCAATTTGCCAAAGCCCAATAGCTTTGAAGACTTCTCCGAATATAATGCTAAAGAAGTTAATCGAACGGGTTTATATTACAAACACTGCCAACAAATTGTAATAGGGTAAAAATGATCAGCCAGCAGAATGAGAATCTCCTTGATTGGAGGTCTCTTTTTATTTTCGTAAATATTTTAATAACAATGCCCTGGGACCCACTTTTTGACCTTCCCGAGGGCTGTTTTACTTCCTTTGCAGGAAAATTTAATTTGGAGGATGAAATGAATAAAAAGTTGAAAGACAGGTTAAATGTATGCGGAACCATAATATTTTTGCTTTTTTAAATGCAATGAAGAGGAGAATTTAATTAATGTCAAAAAAATACAAAGTTGCTTTTATATGTGTCCATAACTCATGCCGCAGTCAAATAGCAGAGGCCCTTGGGAAACATTTTGGCGGAGATGTTTTTGAGAGCTTTTCTGCCGGAACGGAAACAAAACCTGAAATTAATCAAGATGCAGTTAGGTTGATGAAAGAGATTTATGATATAGATATGGAGAAAACACAACATCCAAAATTATTAACTGATATTCCTCCAGTTGATATAGTAATTAAAATGGGGTGCAACGTTGTTTGCCCGTTTCTACCAAGTAAGTATGAAGAAGATTGGGGACTTGAAGATCCAACGGGGAAAAGTGATGAAGAGTTTAAGCATGTAATTGAGCAGATCGAAAAGAATATAAAAGAACTTTCAGTGAAGATTAAAGATATAACCATAGTCAAAAGAGACTGTTAACATATGGGAGAAATAATCGTGACAAAAAGAACCAAGGTTTATTCTATAATTGATAAAGTAATGGTTTTGTCTTAAATCAAAGCGTTTACAAACTTTACAAAAAGTTAATCTCAGTTTAATAATTATTTGCTAGAGTAGGTAAGAATGTATCGACGGATTAGAAAATTGTAGATTGGGTAGTAAAGAGATGTGCAATTCATAAGGAGATTATGTATGGATTCAACTATTATTTTAATTTTCATTGTGGTTGTGATGGCCCTTTCCTTTGATTTTATCAACGGCTTTCATGATACCGCCAATGCCATTGCTACTTCCATATCTACTAAGGCATTGACTCCGCGGATAGCCATTATTTTAGCTTCTTTAATGAATCTAATTGGCGCATTAACTTTTACGGGTGTGGCTAAAACCATTGGCAGCCAAATTGCCGACCCGTTTCAACTGGAAAACGGCCTGGCCGTTATTATAGTCGCGTTAATGTCAGCCATTGTTTGGAACCTGATAACCTGGTATTACGGTATACCAAGCAGTTCCTCCCATGCCTTGATCGGTTCATTAGCCGGTTCGGTAGTTGCTGCCGCAGGCTTATCCGGGGTTAATTTAGAAGGTTTTATTAATATTATTAAAGCGCTGATCTTTTCACCTTTTGCAGCCTTTGCTGTTGGTTATGTAATCATGTCGATACTGAGGTTTATCTTTAAAAATGTCAATCCCCATACTGCAAACCGCAGTTTTAGGTCGCTGCAGATATTCACCGCTGCGTTCCAGGCATTCAGCCACGGCACCAATGATGCCCAAAAATCAATGGGTATTATCACCTTTGCGCTAATCGCGGGTGGGCTTCATACAACAATGGAGATACCATTTTGGGTTAAATTATCCTGCGCTATAGCTATGGCTATGGGGACATCGATCGGTGGCTGGAGAATTATCAAAACGGTGGGCACTAAAATCATTAAGTTGCAGCCCATGAGTGGTTTTGCCTCTGATGTATCGTCAGCCACGGTAATTCTCGCCGCTACTGCACTAGGCCAGCCTGTGAGCACTACCCATGTAATATCTTCCGCCATCATGGGCGTTGGTTCCGCCAAAAGTTTCTATTCGGTAAAATGGGGGACGGCGCAAAAAATGGTCACCGCCTGGCTGATTACCTTGCCCGTAACCTCCTTAATGGCAGGTCTGCTCTACCTGGTCACTTCTATTATCATTTAAAGGAAGCGGAGACTTAACGATCCGCAATTGGGCCGGGAAATGCCCAAGAAAATCAAGGAGCAAGCGGCCCAGGTAGCCGAGCGCCTGGGCCGGGTATAACGTCAACTTCCAGGTCGTCTTCTTCCATTGGCTTTTGTCCTGCTGTTTAACTTCAAGCCACGCCTCTTTTCCAATAATGGCAGCATTGTTTGCGGTTCTATTTTCCAGGATGGATTTTTTCTGGTGGTCTAGATTTATCGCTCTGGAGGAAGTGTATTCGCTTATATTGCTATAAATAGCCATCAATGATAATTTCAGGTATTTAATTATAACACTTGCATAAAAATTTAATACGAAGGGAGGTTTTTATGTGTTTAAGGAAATAGGAAGTCTTTTTGGCAGTATCACTGTATTATTATATTTATTAGCAATTCTAAATTATTTAGTTAAATTCATCTATAAGAAATATCGAAATGAATTAATAATAAATGAAAAATTATATAGTTCCTTTACTAAATTTATGAAATTCATTGTAAAAAGGCATAATTTATTTGGTGTATTGACGATCGCCTTCTTGCTTCTGCACTTTTTGATCCAATTTAGTCAATACGGCCTGAATACTACCGGGGTAATTGCAGCAGGAATCATGCTTTTGCAGGTTGGGCTTGGTATATACGGAAGTAAGGTAAAAAAAAGAGGTGGAACATGGCTTTTGATGCATAGAACAATTGCTGTTCTTATTCTGATCGCAATCGGGGTCCATGTGGAATAATTTCGTTAAGGTATGTTTTATATAGTCCTGAAATACATAAGACGAACTTGACATACGGTATAAACATGTATTACAATAACAAGAACTCTTTGCACTGCATATAAATCTACAGTACAAACTGAGCAGGCGAGGGACCTTGCCAAAGGTTCCTGGGGCTGGGCCGTAACCTAACGGCAGCAAATGGTGTACTTTAACACATTTGTGGGACAGTAGTATGTTCCACAAGTGTGTTTTTTTATACTCCTATTCGGAACATTAGTTGTTAAAAGTCTATGAAGTGCCGTAGAGCTATCTTAATCAGCCGAAAGGCAAAGTGGAGGTAACTTTTTTATGATAGAACAAGAAACAATCCTGCAGGGCTTGACTAGCGATGAAGCCCGAAAACGTCAGGAACGGTATGGGAAAAACGAACTGACCCCAAAGAAAAAAGAAAGCTTTTTCAGTAAAGTGCTTCACATCGTTTGTGAGCCAATGTTTTTACTGCTTATTGTGGCAGCAATCATTTATTTTATTCTTGGGGAACCGCGTGACGGCGCAATTATGCTAATTTTTGTGGTCGGTGTAATCAGTATTGATGTGATACAGGAATGGAAAACCGACAAAACACTAAATGCACTTAAAGACTTATCCGCACCTCATAGCACAGTCATACGTGACGGAAAAGAAATTGTCGTTGCAAGTAGCGATTTAGTGCCCGGCGATCTTATGCTGATTTCCGAAGGTGTAAAAATTCCTGCTGATGGAGAGGTAGTAAAAGCAAGCGATCTATGTGTGGATGAGTCCTCTCTGACCGGCGAAGCGGAAGGCGTTTGGAAAACCACCGTTGAAAATGCCGAACCTTCTTCCGATTATTGGCGCAAGGATTACTGCTATGCCGGAACCTTGGTAACACAAGGCAGCGCGTATGTGCTCGTTGATAAAATCGGAGTTGCCACAGAATACGGGAAAATTGGTGCAAATATAGCGTCTGCACCGGAATCTCCTACGCCTTTGCAAAAACAAACCGAAAGTCTTGTTAAGCTTTGTGCCGGCATTGCTGCTGTTTTGTTTGCGTCTGTAGGATTTATTACCTGGTTTAATATCCCTGACCATACATTTGGCGACCGGCTGATTGAAAGCATTCTCTCCGGTATTACCCTTGCTATGGCAATGATTCCGGAAGAATTTCCTGTTATCTTGACAGTTTTCCTCTCTATGGGGGCATGGAGACTTGCCAAACAGCAGTCTTTGGTGCGCAGGTTGCCATCTGTTGAAACCTTAGGTGCTGTTTCTGTGCTATGTGTAGATAAAACAGGAACCGTTACGATGAACCAAATGACGGTTCGTGATATCTGGGCAGTAGATAATGATAATATGAAGCTATGTGAAACTATGGGACTTGGCTGTGAAATTGATACCTATGACCCTATGGAAAAAGCAATGCTTACTTATTGTGAGAAGTTAGGCATTACTAAAGAGCATCTTTTTGGCGGCGAGTTGATCACAGAATATGCTTTTACTAACGAATTGAAAATGATGGGGCATGTCTGGAAACATGATGATGAAATCATCATTGCGGCAAAGGGTTCTCCTGAACGAATTCTGGCTATCTGCAATCTGAATGATATCGAGCGTAAAGAGGCAGAAGCTAAACTTCTTGACATGTTAAAACAAGGTCTTCGAGTGATTGCTGTTGGTATTATGAAGCCTGTAAGCAAAGGCGATATTCCAACCCAGCTTACAGCTTGTACGCTTACTCTCTGCGGCTTAATCGGGCTTGCTGATCCTCCCAGAGAATCTGTCAAAGAAGACATAAAACAGTGTACGAAAGCCGGTGTGCGTGTTGTTATGATTACAGGAGACAACGGTATTACCGCCAGCAGCATCGCAAAGCAGATTGGAATGCCAAACAGCGATAATATCATCACAGGTGATGAACTTAATAACATGACCGACGAAGAATTGCAGGAGCAAGTCAAAGAGGTCAATATTTTTTCCCGTGTGGTACCTGAGCATAAAATGCGTATCGTCAAGTCATTTAAAGCGAACGGGGAAATTGTAGCAATGACAGGTGATGGCGTCAATGATGCACCGGCTTTGAAATATGCGGACATTGGTATTTCTATGGGCAAACGAGGCTCGGAGGTATCACGCGAAGCAGCTGACCTTATTTTGATGGACGATAATTTTTCTACTATTGTCCATACAATTCGGGATGGTAGGAGGATTTATGATAATATTCGCAAAGCGGTAGGTTATGTGTTCACCATTCACATTCCTATTGCCTTTTCTTCATTGCTGGCACCGATCTTAGGTGTTTATCCAGCAAACTTATTTTTACTTCCTCTCCATGTGGTATTGCTGGAACTGGTTATTGATCCTACATGTTCTATAGTGTTAGAGCGTCAGCCTGCAGAAACTGACATTATGGAGAGAAAGCCTCGTAATCCGAGAGAAAATATTTTGAATGCAAGAACTCTACTTAAGAGTGGGTTGCAGGGTATCATAATCTTCTTGGCTTCCTTTGGAGCTTACTATTTAATACTTTATCAAAATCCTAATGATGCACCGCTTGCTCGTACAATGGGCCTTGTAATTATTATTCTTGCCAACCTGTTCCTGGTACAGGTTAACAGCTCTGACCACGACTTTGTGGTTCAATCTGTAAAACGACTTGCAAAGGATAAGGTGATGTGGGTGGTTAATATTGGAACGATTGTTGGGACGCTGTTACTTCTGTATACCCCATTGCATGAGTTTTTAAAGTTTTCGCCTCTTACAATCGGACAGCTTTTCACAGCCTTGGGTATCGCAGCAGTATCTGTATTGTGGTATGATTTTGTGAAGCTTGTGAAAAAGCAAGTAAAAAAATAAATTACAAAGAATTTATTAAGCGGCGATTAACAAGAAAATAGAGTGTCTGGACCTAAACATAGCCCCCAAACGTTTGGGGGTTGCGTTTTTCTAGTGGGCTTTTAGCTTATAGATTATTAGCCGCCCATGTTTTGAAATTTTATATAACCTTTGCCGTTGACTTGGGTAACCATAAGCCCCACATCATCCATGTGGACGGCCATGTCTCACATCATAAAACTTGTTAAATGACAAATTTTACATTATAGTTTAAGGAATAGTTCAGGAAATGGGGTGAAAGCTTGATTTCAGTGGATATACCCGGCCGCGGTACGCTGCAGCTCAAATACATCGTGGTGGATTACAATGGCACGATAGCCAAAGACGGTTTACTGCTAACCGGAGTCGAGGAGGGTTTAAACCAGCTTAGCAAGAGTCTGGAGGTACACATACTAACTGCTGACACCTTCGGTAAGTGCCAGAGTGAGTGCAAAGACATCAACGGTATAGTTCATATCCTGTCCCAGCCGGTTGGGGGTGAAGCAAAAGAAGCCTATGTTGAAACACTGGGAGCGGAGTTTACCGTGGCGATAGGCAATGGAGCCAACGATAGGCTGATGCTGGCGAAAGCAGCCTTGGGTATTGTCATATTAGGACCGGAAGGAACCTCCGTGCAGGCACTGCAAAACGCCGATCTAGCGGTAAAAGAAATCACTGATGGCCTGGACCTGCTGCTGCGGCCTAAACGATTAATTGCAACCCTTCGTTTGTAGCTTATTATTAATGTCTGCTATTAAGGTTATGTCCTGGCGAACAAATACGCGCTGCCATACGATCACTTTCAACAAATGGCTGCAGTTTCCTGCAGAGTGATATACCAAATCGCAATATGAATTCTTCTTTATATGGGGCTTTCTTGCTCATTATGACTTCCTTTTTCCATGATCTTCAAGATGTGTAGGTATTGCTGTTGCCCCGCCGGCCTCAGCCCGAGCGCAAGTTATTTAGGACAATTTATCCTTCGTATCTAATCGATTTAGTGTTTCAGATAACACTATCCCAAAAACAATGGCACCTATAAAGTCTGTTATTGCTGTACCCATGTCTAGGGGCGTAAGCTTAGGTACATCTGCTATATATGTTAGTCCATATATAGCAAACCAGGATATTACGCCAAAAAGAAAACCTTTAAAAATATGATTCATACTCGTCGTAAGTCTGGAAATAAGTAATGCGAATATACACCCTAAAAAACCCACAAAAATTAATTGGACGATCATAAAAAACAAAGCTGATAAAGCATTAGCCGGACCGTGGCCTGTGATAATAATGCTTGGCCAATCTAAAAACCGCAATTTGGCAATACCTAGATAATAAGATATGAAGCTTATTATGTTCATTAGTACGCCAGCAATTACGCCGGCAATAAAACCTCTTGTAATTGTATCTTTAATAACCAAACGAACCAACCTCCAACAAGGATTTTAATATATTCTGTCCATAAATACTTATTCTAATTCTATTAACATGGTCATGCGGCCATCATGCAAGTTGCGATAATTGCTTATTCATTAAGTTTTGATATATTAGGTATATAATAACAGGTATAGGGAGATGGGGTAAAACAATGATGGATATAAATACGAATTACAAAATCAGTGTTTTCGGAGACTTTAAAGATATCTCGGTCTCATTACAGATGATGGTGAAATTAACTGAAGCATTTCAAGAATACGAATTGGTACCGAACACTTTTTTAGAAAGTGATTCTGTTATTCAGCAACCCATAATAAGACCCCGGTTAGATACAGTTAATGGCGATTGGGAAATAATGTTATATAGAAAGCGTATCGATATTAAACATAAATTGAATGATGAAAAAGGCGCCAATGTGCTAGATATCGGTATTTTCAAAGATAAAGCTTTAAGTATCCTTCAAATATTGCTGGATTTATTCCACTTTTCGCTCAATGGGCTTGCCTTAAATACAACTTGCGTAAAGCACGACTTCAATCCCCATATTTATACAAAATTTGTAACCCCAACTGTTTATTATTTAGAAAATGAACCTGTGGAATGGACTTTGAGGTCAGTAGCCAGAGTTTTTTGGGAATTAGCTGGATACAGCAATGAAGTAAATGTAGTATCAGTTCTCAATCGAGATTTTGATACTTTGAAGATTCAATTTGATATTAATACTGCTTCTGGCAGTGTAACCCAACAATTTGATATCAGTGCTATCGATAGCTTCATAAAACAGGCGACAGAAACATATGAACAACTCTTTAATGACTTGAACGCAGATGGTAAGCTTGATTAATAAGCCCAATGGGATTGAACATTTAGGTAAGCGTAAGAAATCCCCACTTTAATTACAAAGTGGGGATTTCTTACGCTTACCTAAAGGCCAAATTAGTCGATGGTAGGACCGGCTGCTATCACAGCCTCAGACATTCCCTTAAACTTATTGAAGTTTTCTTTGAAAAGCATGGCTAGTTTTCGGGCCTGGATGTCATATTCACTAGGATTAGACCAAGTGTTTTTCGGATTCAGCAATTCAGCCGGCACACCGGGGCAGCTTTGAGGAATCTCTATATTAAAAATGGGATCTTTCTTAAATTCAACTTCGGTAAAACCGCCGTGCAGGGCAGCGCTGACCATAGCGCGGGTATATTTGAGGTTCATTCTTTGACCGACTCCGTAAGGACCACCGGTCCAGCCGGTGTTCACCAGGTAAACCTGGGTATTATATTTTTCAATCTTTTCTCGGAGAATTTCAGCATAAACAAGGGGGCGACGGGGCAGGAATGGTCCGCCAAAGCCCGTGGAAAAGGTGGCCTTGGGTTCGGTAATGCCTCGTTCTGTTCCGGCCAGTTTGCTGGTATAACCGGAAAGGAAATGATACATAGCCTGCTCAGGCGTTAGGCGGGAAATGGGGGGCATGACACCGAAGGCATCCGCAGTAAGAAAAATAATGGTTTTCGGGTGACCGCCCACACCGGGGATTACAGCATTGGGAATATAGTCAACCGGATAAGCAGCCCGGGTGTTTTCTGTAATGGCTTCACTGTTATAATCAGGTTTTCTGGATTCCGGCTCAATAATTACATTTTCCACAACACTGCCGAAACGAATGGCATTCCAAATTTGTGGCTCGTATTCCTGGGATAAGTTGATGCATTTTGCATAGCATCCACCTTCAAAATTGAAAACGCCCTGATCCGTCCAGCCGTGTTCATCGTCTCCGATGAGAAAACGCTCGGGGTCGGCGGAAAGGGTGGTTTTACCGGTGCCGGAAAGGCCGAAGAAAACAGCGCTTTCGCCGTTGGAACCAACATTGGCGGAGCAATGCATAGGGCAGATGCCCTGTTCCGGTAACAGATAATTCATTACTGTAAAGATTGATTTTTTTATTTCCCCGGCATAACTGGAACCTCCAATGATGACCACTCTTTTATCGAAGTTCAGAATGATAAATGCTTCAGAATAGGTTCCATCCAATTCTGGAACAGCTTTAAATCCAGGAGCACAAATAACGGTAAATTTAGGTTCATGATTTACTAATTCATCAGCCTTGGGACGGACAAAAAGCTGGTTTGCGAAGAGACCTTGCCAGGCATATTCGTTGATTACTGTAATCGGCATACTATATTGTGGATCGGCACCGCAGTATCCGTCAAATACAAAAATATCTTTTCCCTGCAGATAAGCAGTCAGCCGCATGTAGAGATGATTAAACGCCGACTCGCTGATTGGTTGATTAACATTGCCCCATTCAATATTTTCATGGGTCGATTCGCTGTCCACAATGAACCTATCTTCAGGAGAACGGCCGGTGTATTTTCCTGTTTCCACACTCAATGCACCGTTGGCGGCAAGGATCCCTTCGCCCCTGGCTAAAGCCATTTCCACCAGTTTGGCCGGTGAAAGGTTTTGATGCACATTTTTAATATTTATGATGCCTAATTGATTAAGGTAACCTTTTTCACTCATCAAATCTGCCTTCCTTCTTATTAATAAGTTATACTTTTATTGTAATAAAGTACTACTAATGCAGTCAATGATTAACAGCAAAATCCGTGCTATTTCGTATAAAATTCTAATCTTATAAATTTTTTAATTAGCCACAAAATTGGCACAAATTCAGTGCTACCTATATATCTTACATAAAACGTTGTACCATCCATTCGTTCACAAGATATAGACTTCTATTTAAACAACAGATTCGTTATTACCTTCAAGTATTATTTAAATATACTGTATACGGATGAAATATTTGTATAACAATTAAATCAATCTCAGGTTATCATGGGATAAATCACTCATGAGCACATGGGATGAGGTTATTTAAAAGTCTATGCGGAGTCAAGCCTGATGATATCAAGATGATGGTTAATATGTACTGGCGAATGAGCCACAAAAATGTAAAGATAACCCGGCAGTAGCCGGGTATTATAATGCGTGTACCTTTAAAATTATGCGGCTACTTTGTACTTGGACAAAATCAATGCACCGAGTCCGGTAAACACTACCAATAGCCAAACCAGGAAGCCCAATGCCGGCACTTTCATTAACAGCACCAGCACTGCTAAGCCCAGCAGAACCGGCCAGACCCCTTTATGCCGTTCCGTCAAACCTAAGCGCTCGGTCAGCAATGAACCCACAAATACTGCCACAATGATCTTGGAGAGGTAAAGCGTGATTCCATACATAAGCCCCAAGATAATGCCAAGGGGCAGACCAATGACCGTGATCATCAATAAGATTATCAGTGGCGGTGTTAGTAGAAAAGCAAGGACGCCAATGCCTATCGTTTTAAGCGGTTGTTCGGCGATAGGACGGGCAATCCCGGCCCAAAGCTCCGGACGCCATATTTTGACCAGATACCAGATCAGTAAAGCGCTGGCGATACTTAGCAAGATGTTGAAAAAGGAACTGGCAGGGGTACTTTTTTCTGGATTGGGGGACGTTTTTATGTGTTGCCAGTCTGTCAAGCCTCTTACTTTCGCTTCGGGAGCAAACTCAGCTTGATTCGCGCTTTTGTAAGAAAGATTTCCACTGATCAATGCGCCATCCAGCAGACTAATGTTTACTGCACCCAATTCCGCGTTCCGATTGATGGAACCGCTGATCACAACTTCCGAACTTTCACTGCGAAAATCCCGTTTAACTGTGCCGTCCAGCGAGATTCTCTGTCCGCTAGCGAATAGATCACGCCCGATTACTGATTCTTTGGCAATATCAATTGTCTGACCTGCTGCAAAAACATCTCCAGTGCTTTGGGTCCCAATTCTTAGGTTTTGGCCGGCAGCGTAGATATTCCCGTTAATTTTCCCTTTTATCGAAATTGTTTGAGCAGCCACAAATAAATCTCCGTTGATCGTCCCATTGATCCGCACTTCCTGACCGCAAGCAAAGGTTGTGCCCTCCACGTTCCCGTCAACCTTAACCAGTTTGCCTGTAAAAAATCCAGGTCCGTTCACCGTCTGCTCCTTATCCAGGAACTCTAAATTCTGGGCAGGGGTATGGTCTGCTGCCGCAAGATGACCGGGTAGGAGTGTTGCCGTCAGCAGCACCAGCATCAAGATAAGCATCTTTGCGCTAACGCACTTTTTCAGCTTTTTGATATTCATCGAAAAGGCCTCCTTGTATATCTTTACTGAGCATTTTGACTTTTAACTTGAGGCCATAAATTCAGCCAATTAAAATTTCTTGAAGCTATAACAAAATCCTTCAATATACGTTGATATCTTTTAACACTTCTATCGACGTTAATCATCTCCAGTATTTAATGTTCTCACCTTTAATAACTATTTTGCTTTCATGTTTTAAACATAAGCCATTTGGGCAACGGGGCGATAGTGAACAGTTTTGTAAGATAACAATTTAAATATGCTTTTTAGTATTAATCTATAAAAAATTGTCAATCTTTATGAAAAGGATTACTTTACCTGATAAATTGAAACCTTTGTCTTTTCGATCAGGGGATACAGGACTATTTCTCAGAAGGCTTAACCTGGCATTGTCGCCCGTAAAATACCTGATCGAAAGTAAACCATATGCCTATACAAATATTTACCGGAGATGATACTGTGTTACGTCAAGTCCTTATTGGTTTGGTAATATTTAATGCTATCGACTACGTAGCTACCATTCGTGCTATTTCTCACGGGGCCGAGGAACACAACCCCATTATTAATGCCATACTGTACACACCACTGTTTCCATTATATAAGTTATTAATCATTCCCGCCGCCCTCTACTGGGTATGGTTTGTCCGAACTAAGTGGCAACATAACAGGGTAATACTAGTGGACATGATTGGGCTATTTGTATTATATGCCATGTTGACCGGGTGGCATTTGTGGGGGCAGTTGTTTGCAATTAATTAAGATAATGTGGCATTCTATTTCCTTATTTAGTTTTTCATAGGTCATGGCCTTTTAATTTACTCCCATAATACTTAATTGTTCCTATTTTAGTCTTTTTTAGCTATGTCGACTAGATGGGTCTGAGGGAGAATGTGAAATTAGATATAAGTGAGTTTTGCTAGCCGGTGAAGGGATTAACCTTTAACCGGCTTTTTTAATTGGTTCTGTTATTAGGGTTGAGGTATAGTTTAATTTTAATGCGCTCTTATTAAAAAGTACTTGACTTGGAGTTAACTCCAAATGATAGGCTATTATTCAAAAGTTAAACTACAGTAAAGTGAGTGAACAATTTTACATCGCATCAGATTGACTCAGGGTAAACTCTAATATGAAATATCATCATAAATGGAGGGTTAGTAATGAGCTTTAATATGTATGTACCAACGAGAATTTTATTTGGGGAAGGTCAATTAAACAAACTTCATACTCAGACAATGCCTGGCAAAAAAGCTATGATTGTTATTTCTAATGGAAAATCTACAAGAGCCAACGGCTATCTGGCACGAACGGAAGAACAGCTACATCAGGCCGGTGTGGAAACCGTTGTATTTGACAAAGTACAGGCTAACCCGCTGAAATCAACGGTCATGGAAGGCGCTGCTTTTGTGCGAGAAAACGGTTGTGATTTCATTGTCCCATTGGGTGGCGGCAGTTGCATGGATGCAGCCAAAGCAATGGCAGTCATGGCAACCAATGACGGCGATTACTGGGATTATATCGGTTCAGGCACTGGAAAAGGCAAACCACTAGCCAATAAGCCTCTCCCTGTTGTTGCAATTACAACGACAGCCGGAACAGGCTCCGAAGCCGATGCGGGCGGAGTAATAACTAATAAAGAAACCCATGAGAAAACTGGGTTCGTACATGAATCACTATTCCCGGTGCTATCAATTGTCGATCCTGAACTTATGCTGACTGTACCACCCGAATTCACTGCTTATCAAGGTTTTGATGCATTGTTCCACAGTGTGGAAGGCTATGTATCGAATGCAACGAACCTCATGAGCGATATGTATGCCATTACAGCTATTGAAAATATAGGACAAAATCTAGCAAAAGCGGTGAAAAACGGAAATGACATTGACGCACGTGAAAAGGTGGCTTTTGGAAATACTCTTTCCGGTGTGGTTATGTGTGTTGGACGCGTCACAAGCCAGCATTCCTTGGAACATGCCATGTCGGCCTACCATCAGGAACTTCCACATGGTGCAGGCCTAATCATGATTAGCAAGGCGTACTTTACCCACTTCATTAACAAACATGTAGGCGATGAAAGATTCGTAAAAATGGCACAGGCCATGGGAATGGAAGATGCAAAAGAGCCGATGGATTTCATCTCAATGTTGGTGAAATTGCAAGAGGATTGTGGTGTTGCAGACCTTAAAATGTCCGATTACGGAATCAAACCGGAAGAATTTGAAACGCTGGCTATAAACGCTAAGGAAACTATGGGTGGACTTTTCCTGTGTGACAGGAAAGAACTCAGCATTGAAGATTGTGTTGCTATTTATGAGGCTTCTTACGAGTAAACATTTGGAAAAAAGCTATTAATTATTGACGGTAACGGTAAAAGTTTAAAAAGCTGCTTCTTTTCGCATAACGATCCGGAAGTCGTGAAATGGCAGGGCTTATGCCATACTTAGCTGCAATTTCGTTGACTGCGGAGGCTTCTTGCAGCACTCCCAGGACTACCTTGCTTTTAAATTCGGCCGAATAATGATTTTGTTTTTTCATGTTTCCAGTATAACTTACATTTTCAATTTTGTGTCTCACTATATGGGAGCATTATAAAGGTCGTGCCTTTGTTTATGAACCGCCTAAAGCTAATTAAATAAATGTTTTAATTTTGGTACAGGTCATTATAAGCTACTGTGCCAAAATTTTACTAAAACTAACAGCAACTTAAGTATCCATAACAAACTTAGGATTATTTAGTAAAGTTTAAGTATAAATAATATAACCACTTGGAATTATAAAATTGATATTTTGACCCTCAATTATACTAGAAAATAATACCCCAATAATCTGTCCGTCTTCATTAAATACAGGAGAACCACTCGAACTAGGAGACAATGCCGCTGTTGTCTGAAAAACCTTAATATTCCATTGGTCAATGGTTATATACAGTATTTGACTTATTATTCCTTCAGACGCTCTGCCAGTCATACCTTGTGGGTTCTCTAATATAAATACTTGATCTCCAATCTCTACATTAGAAGAGTCACCGATAATCTCAAGAGGGATTGTTGTAACTGAATTGTTACCTATGTAAACTTTTAATCTCGCTAAGTCTACAGGTTTACGATACTCCGATTGTGTGTAATCGTCCCACACATAAGCAGGATATGCTTCTTTATTCATAGTAATTACTGTTATTGTTTTTGCATCTTGAATTACATGAGCACAAGTAATCACTTGGATATAACCATCTATATCTTTTTCAGAATATAAAAAACCAGACCCTATGCCTTTATCGGTTACTACTGTAACGATAGATTCTAGCCAATTCTTAGCTATTTTTTTAGCTGAATCTTCATTATTGCGTATTATATTAACAACATTATTATCTGGTTCCCAACTTACCTTACAACTAAGATTTTCAGAAACAAATCTAAGCGGTATAAAAGTATATCCGTTTATTATTTGGGCAGGAACATCAAGGGTTATTGGTATAAATTTGTTATCATTTTCTAAATCAACTAAGGCAATTTTGTCATTGGGAAAAACTTGAATTCTTTTCATTCCATCCTCTATAAATGCATGCCACCTTCCATGGGGTATATTTTGATTCGTAATTTTATTATAAGTATAACCTTCTGGGGTCCAATTAACTTTAACATTTAAAGCTTCACTAACTGTTCTTAGTGGAACAAGAACTCTTCCATTAACCATTATAGGGGGTGCTTCACAATAGATTAAACTGTTATTTACGACAATTTTAATTGGTTGGTTAGCGGCTTTTACTGGAATTGCATTGTAGATAATTAGAGTTGCAAAAATGAAAAAAATAATTATTTTTTTCATTTAATTACCCCCTCATAAATCAATTATCAAAGCTTTTTGTTATAGAACATTATAGGCATCTAAATAATGCTCATAAGCTGGAAGTAAACCACCAACAGTACGCATTAATATAAACTTCTTCATTGAATGCCATTTTCCTACAATTAAGAGTTCGATTAATTAAGACAATAAACGATATGTAATAATGGAAATTCCCGTATATACTATAATGCTCCCATAGAGTGAGACACAAAATCGAAAATGTAAGTTATACTGGAAACATAAAAAGCGAAATCATTATTCAGCAGAACAAGCAAGGTAGTTCTGGAAGTGCTGCAAGAAGTCACCACAGTTAACGATTTTGCCTTTAAGAAGCTGTTTGAGCATACAAACACAGAAAGGAGGGTAATGACCAATTTGACAATGGGGGGCATTTTCTTTTCATACATGCGCCACTCGCATACCAGCTTGCTGCTTATAATGAATGAAAACCTTAAGACCATAAGTGCCGGACTTGGACATTCGGGCATAGGTATTAAAGGAGATATTTATGCGCATATTTACCCTGATGCTCAAAGAGAAGCAGCAAATAAAAAATAATGGCAAGGTCCCAAGTTGCAGGGAGCCTTGCCATTACTATGTTTTCTGGAGCCGACGGTCGGATTTGAACCGACGACCTGCGCATTACGAGTGCGCTGCTCTACCCCTGAGCCACGTCGGCATTCTAATCAATGCAAAAATTATAATACTAGTTTCGTGCTTAAATGTCAACTATCCTTATTAGTGATTGGTACGATTTTACATTAATATTTATTTAACAGACATAATAGTAACATAAGGTTCGTATGGCCGAGCCAAGATTATTGCAGGGTCTTAAAGGCTCTGTAACAGTCGGCCAAAGGTTAATACCGGGTCTGGTCGGCTCAATAATAGCCGGCGGGTAGATTGGTAAATGTTTAGGCAGGCTGTATGGCAGCATAAACGATTGTCATATGATCGTAAGGGATGTTTATCGATCAAGCTAAGATTATTATAGGTTCCCATAAATCAATGATCTAACCAGGTTTTGATTATTTGGGTTTGCGGTAGTCGAGAAGGTTGCTGTAGGCTCATCAGGAATCTATAATGGTCGAGTAAAAATTATTATTGGTGTCGAATGGTTTATAATAGCCGAAAGGTTGTTATGGGCTGCGTAGATAATCATAATGGTTGTAGCGCAGGTCATTGCGGGCCTGAATAGAAACCCTCTTCCTTGTGGAGGAGGGTTTTTTAATATTAAGTCAACTTTTTTGTAGAAATTATAAAAAAAGTTGTTAATACATCTTGCAAAGTGTAATAAAATGTGCTATATTATCAAATGTCGCTGCTAATAAGGTGATGAAAAATGGAACAACAGGGTAATGATAGCAATTTGTAGTATATATTCCTGAATAAAACCACAAATTGCTATTGACATAACCTTAAACAAAGTTATATAATAAAATTCGTCGGTGAGAAAAACACCGAATGATCCTTGAAAACTAAACAGTGCAAAGAGATGGAAATCGGAAGCCAGTCGTGATTGG
>JAENZP010000010.1 GCA_016841205.1 Desulfoscipio geothermicus | reverse complement strand
AACGACTGTCCGGATAATTCCGGTTTAGGTGTCCGGATGTGGCCGAAATATACACCATGCGACTATCATCAAGGTATAGAAGCGGTAGACGCCCCAAATTTGAAGAAAGACGTACGCGGGTACTTATATCAGAAGTAAATTTCACGATATTAAGTTTCTAGAGAACGCGGCAGGATAACAAATCTGACTGCACTGATACAAAGCAGACAATTATGGATTAAAATACAAAAAATCCCCCAAAACATTAGTCTGAGGGAACATATATAACGTCTATAAAAACACACAAAAACCCTGTAACCCTTTGATATTAAGCTATTTCCGCTCTATCAACATAACGTACTCCACATGTGTCGAGACGTTAAAAGGAATATACAACTTTATCCTTTTACATTACACTAAATCCACTTTTTCTGTACTAGTTTTAAACCTCACATAGAAAGTAGTCCCCCCCGGCCCGGTATCAAAATCAATAGTGGCATTATGCCTTGCGGCAATACTATAGCAAGCTGCTAATCCTAAACCTGTCCCATTATCTTTGGTAGTAAAAAATGGAATGCCAATTTTTTCTAGCATTTCATCAGGTATTCCTTTGCCGCGATCTTGTACTGATAACACAACTTCACTACGGTCTAAATATGTTTTTATAGTAATGTATTCCCCTGTACATAATGATTCTAAACCATTAAGGGATAAGTTTAAAATAAGTTGACGAATTTCCTTCTCATCTAAAAGTATATCTGGAATTTCATTTAACTCTAAAATAACATACTTGTCCGAAACCATTGCATCAGCCTGAATTAATGGAAATAAGGTATTCAGTATATTATTAAGGTTTAGTATTTTAAAATCTACAATCCTAGTTTTAGAAAGAGAAAGGAATTCTGTTATTATAGAGTTGGCACGATCTAGTTCTTCAATCATAAGATTGAAATGTTCTTTGTCCTGGTGATACTTTTCTTTCTGCCCCAGCAATTGCAAAAAGCCCCTAACTGTAGTCATAGGGTTTCTAATTTCATGGGCAATACCAGCAGCCATTTCGCCTATAAGGTTTAGTTTAGCAAGACGAGCCATTTCTTTTTCAACATTTTTACGTTCAGTAATATCGCGAAAATATACCGATAACCCTTCTGGTGATGGATAAACATTAATTTCATAATTAAGTTTTGTATAAGGTGACGTAAATTCAAAATATAAAGGTATTTGTTCTGTTATAGCCCTATGAAATTCATGATATAAATTTGTCCCCACAAATAAGGGAAACTGTTCCCATATATTTTTCCCCAATAAACTTCGTTTTCTAATTTCATATACTCTTGCAAAAATGTTTTCCCCGGCACTATTCATATATATATACTTCCAATTATTATCAAAAGCAACAAATGCATCAGTTATACTTTGTAATATATTAGAAATCTTTTGATTTGCCTTTACTAATTCTTCCTCAAACTTCTTACGTTCTGTTATATCCTGAACAACACAAAGAATACATCTCTTACCCGAGATGTCTACAATCTCCGTAGACAATAAGCCTGTATGCATTTCACCCATCTTTGTATAGTAATTAATCTCTATATTGTAATTATTTTCATTTCTTCTTCCCCCCTCCCCCTTATTAATAACATTATCTAAGTGTATTGGTAAATTTAACTCCCTTGCCACTTTGCCAATAAGTTCTGCACGATTATAACCTAACTTATGAATCCAGCTCTCATTAGCATCAATGTATTTGCCATCAGACAATGATATGATAGCCATAATAGAGGGACTAGCATTAAATGCTATGTTAAAACGTTCTTCCGATAAACGTAACATTTCATCTGCATTTTTGCGTTGAATTATTTTCCACATACCTTCCATCAACAACGTTAACTGATGGATATCAGAATCATTATAATTCTCTTTACTGTTAGCAACGGCAGCTATAATTACAATCTGTTTTCCATCAAATATAGGAACACTCATCAAACGTGTTAAAGGCACATGCCCTTTCGGATATCCTTTTTTAAGTGGATTATCATTTTTAAATTCATTTATAATAAATGGACATCTTTGGCGAACTGCCTCAGCCCAAATTCCAGAGTTTTTTATTTGAAAAACTTCAGGTTTATCATTCATGGAACATCGCTTCATTGCCCTTTTGGACCATGTACTTAAAGTCATTAGAGATTCGTTTTCATTTATAAACCCTATAAATCCAATATCACTTCCAGTTAATTTTATTGCTTCTTCTAAAGCAAATTCACTAATCTCTTTTAATGTTGCTTTGCTCATTTGATTTAATTTCACTAAAGCTTTAAGCCGTAACTGGTTTAATAATAGTTTTCCCTCCGTTAATTTCTTTTCTGTTATGTCGCGACCAACTGCATACAATAATCCTTTTTCAACTAATGGGGTTAATGTCCATTCGAACCATTTATAAGAACCATCTTTACATACATAGCGGTTCTCAAAATTATTTGTAATCACACCATTCAACGCATCTTTTACTACATTAATTGTCATTTTTAAATCATCATAGTGAACGAACCTTTTAACAAATTTTAAAAAGGGTACTCCAATAATTTCCTCTGGGTCATATCCAAGGATAGTTTTACAGAAAACTAGGTTGATATATTTTATATTTCCATCCAGTCCACCAAATATAAATGCATCAGGGGATAAATTAATAAAAGTGGTAAACTCTTCTTCGGTTTTTCGGCAATTGACAATTTCTTTTTGTAGTTGCTCGTAGGATTGCCTTAATTTAACCAATTCGGGAGTTAATTGTTGTTCCCTTGATTTATTATCATAATCCATTCAGATAAACCCCCAATTAAAAATTTATATTCTAGACAGCTTGGTTTCAAAAAAATACTAATTACAAATACAACATATAATAAATAATTACCTAGTAATTAAAGGTTTAAGTCTACTTTCAAATTTCTTAATTTCATCAATAAATCTATGCATCTTAATGTTTTCTTCCTCTATGCACTCTCCACAGGACTTTTCAAAATCTTACATTACGTTTCTCTTACAACCATTTGATTATCTCTAGAGAAACATATTTTATGATTTAAGAATCACAAAATTATTAAGCTTACCTTTTTTCTATCCTTATCACATACTCCACCATGTATTATATAAAAAGGTTATACTGATATGCATAATTATGGGACTTATATTTATTAAATTTGCAGGCAGCAGTTTCAGATTGTATTAATAAAATAAGAATGTTAATCTATATTAGTTAAATATAAAGCCTTGTCCCGGCGATGCTTACCAACAAGTGGACAGATAATTTCAAAAAATAGTGTGCCGGATGTGGAGTTAAAACCAACTTTAAGGAGTGGTGAAAATAATGTTCAGTAACTTTCTATTATCAAAAAAAAATAAGCTAGCGCTCTTTATCATTTGCACTTGCTTATTACTCAATGCATTGTCTGCGGCAGCGCTGGCCGCTGGCAACGGTGCTAGTAATGGTGCCGCTGGCACTGGTACGGGCACTAGTACCCAAAAAAAACCGGTTAATTTTGTTGGAGCCTACTTAACAACCAATAACGGAAATTCATCGGCCACAGAAGCAGAAATAACTAGAGCTCAGGTACCGCTCAAACCTACCATTAAAATTGCTTTTGACAAAAATGTAGTCTACGATGCCTATTGGCCAAATAACGAACAATGCATAAATATCTTTAATAATTCTGGGGTCAGGGTTCCAGCCGAAGTCTTCAGGATATCCGACCAGGGTTTAAATGAGTCGCGGCAAGTTATTTTTATTACCCCCCTGAAAAACCTAAATCCAGGTGAAGAATACAAAATTATGATCAGCCCGGGCTTGATGGCCAAAAACGGAGTTGCCCTGGGAGTGGCCACCAACAACAAACCAGTAGTCATTGAATTTACTACTCAGTCGAAGACAACCACCAATACTGCTGAACAAAATATTAGTACTAATAACAATATTAATGCCGCTGGATCTTCTGGGCAAGCTGAAGAGAAATCAAGTCTCAGTTCGTTGATGTTTTACATTGTTACGGGGACAATATTGGTGCTTAGCTGTCTCTTGCTAGGTGTCAGGTGGTTACTCAATAAAAGATAATTACTGATGTCTTAACTGTTTATGGTCATTGATTTTTTATTAAATAGCGGATATTTGCGGTGAGCGCTTTCCAATCAACAATAATATGGAAAACGGTAACAGTAGTAGCAATTACACTCAGCCAGAAGTGAAGGTCTTTCCACAATGACCTGGTTATTCCAAAAAGTATAGGAGTAGTACCAGCGATATGCTTTGTAAAGTACAACATAAATCCGGTTGAAATTACGTAAAACCAAAAAACAATTAAAAAAATAACAACCAGCGCTCTTATAAATCTCATATTTATCTTTTTACCCAAATTAAAATCTCCTTAAAAAATCAAATACCTACCTTTTATTATTTTCTTTTTGCGCTCTAACCTATGCACTACAATAGGGAGATTCGGCTCAAGCCAGGTCTTCCTATTGCAGTACATGAAACCTGCTTTGATAATACACAGTATAAAGCTTCATTATCAGGATCAACTATTCCATGCTCCAATTCGATATTAATACCTTCAAAGTATTCCCTCAAAACCTATTGGGCTACCTCTTGTTATACAAGACGCCAATACAATTGTATCTGCCCCTCGTATCATCATTTCTGCTGTTCTATTGGCGGCTTTCTTCCAGGACAACCTCCAATCCAACTTTCGTAATTATCTCTCATTTCTTAAATTTTCTAATTAATCCATGTAGAAATGGTTGCCATTATTCTACTATCACTTTTTCAAATAAACAATTATAATTTTTATCTAAAGCTTTTTAGCTTTAATGACGGCGAATAATCCTACTCCAACACCGCTCCGGATTTTCTGCATATTATTATCCAATGAATAAATTGCTTGTTTCTTCTCTTGTATTTCAAAACCTGCTATTTCCAGTAATTTGGCGATCTCTTCCGCGGAATGAAAATTAGCATCTTTATAACTCTTGTGCAAATGCTTATTTTGTTCGTATAGCCTACCAAGTGGCGTAGCCCTGTCAAGAAAAGCGATAATATAAGTCTTATTCCTGCTCTTCGTTTAATTCTTTATACCCCCTATCAAATTCCTGTTTATCGGTATCTGACAGGAGTAAATCCTTAAGCCATTCCGTTAATGATTCACCTTTTTGAACTCTAGAATTATATTTGCAACTACTGCAGCATCCTCTTCTCGCCAGAACCGATCTTTTGTATAACAGCTATGGCTACAGTATTTCCGGCCCTTAATCCTTTCCCATTTCTGTTAATACCTAAGGTTATGCCCTACTCATTTTTCATTTGGAAATATCCATATGATTCAGACCCCAATTTTACGCTTTAATCAGAAATCTGTCATGCCGGACAACCTTTTTGCTACTATTATCATGGATGATCATATATAATATATTTGACAGTAAATCTGCCAGTGTTAATAGTAAATCAGGAGGGAAAAAGCTTATGTACGATAATATTATCGATACCATTGGTCGTACTCCACTCGTTAAGATAAATAAATTAAACCCCAAACCAAATATTCCACTTTACGCAAAGTTAGAGGGCTTTAACCCAACAGGGAGCATCAAAGATCGCATTGCCATAAAAATGATTGAACAGGCTGAAGAATGCGGCGCTCTCACTTTTGGAAAAACCATAATTGAACCCACCTCCGGTAACACAGGGATCGGTTTGGCTATGATAGGTGCCATAAAAGGATATGCAGTTGAAATAGTTATGAGTGAAGCGGTTTCGGCTGAACGCCGAAAAATGATTGAGGCTTTCGGAGCAAAGACTACTCTAACGGATGCCTCCCAAGGAACGGATGGAGCCATCATGAAAGCCCATGAACTTTGCCATAACTATCCTGATAAATACTTTATGCCTAACCAGTTTTCCAATGAATATAATAAGTTGGCCCATTATGAAACTACCGCAAATGAAATCTGGGAGGACACCGGGGGCAAGGTTACCCATTTCGTTTCCGCCCTTGGTACCTCAGGAACTCTCATGGGAGTAGGAATGGGTTTAAAAACCCAAAATTCTAATATACAGATAGTTGAGGCGCATCCAGTTGTGGGCCATTATATCCAAGGCCTCAAAAACATGCAGGAGGCCATAGTCCCAGAAATATATGATCCCACCCAGATCGACCGAAAGGTTATGATTGAATCCGAGGATGCTTTTGCGATGGCCCGAAATATTGTAGCGCAGGAAGGTATCTTTGTAGGTATGAGCAGTGGAGCAGCCATGGTTGCTGCATTGGAATGCATGAAAGATATAGATGAAGGCTTTGTGGTGGTAATATTCCCCGACAGGGGTGAAAAATACCTGAGTACGGGTTTATTTCACTTAGCTCCTTGATATGTTGTGTAATTAGGGTTGCTCGGCATAAAGTGAATATTTTGATGGATATGGGAATAGCATAACGAATTTATATCTATATATAAAAAACATAGAACTAGACAAAGGAAAAGTTAAAATGCCAAATATAATTCTTAAAGAACAAATATATAACGAACTCATTGATTACTTAATTGGACTTGTGTTGAGGATGGTAACATCGTACCACCTGAAATACTATCCAAAGATGACATAAGGAGGTTTCATATCAGACAGAAGGAAGAAGTAATTGACAAAGGGTTAAGAAGTCTGGGACGTGCCACAGAACGATTGATATCTAGGTACTTTGTAAGGTTACAATTTCAACAAACTTTAACCAGCAACTAAATTAAAATTTCATATATTAATAAGCAGAAGACATTGTTATTAATAAACACTCATAAAATACGGGATGCATTACTCCGGCAAAAAGTAATAATCTTACCGTAAAACAAATTAAATCGCACAAGAATACTATTTAGCTTTGATCAACAGCATGGTCGGTAGTGTCAAATGTTTTGTGCTTTTATCCTAATCCCACCGAAATTAACGCAGGTGGGATTTAACTTTTTCTGGGAAAAAGATGTATAATTGAGCTATAATTTGCCCCCAATTATAAATACGACTTGTCCACTTACGAAGGACATCCTGGGTAGCCATGTATAGCATTTTTAATAGTGCATCATCGTTCGGAAAATTACTTTTTCCTTATGTCCTTTTCCCTGTTCCTTGATCTTTTTTCAAAACAATATCTACAGTTATCCCCGATAGATAATTTTCCTATTTTGACCTTCCATAGATATCACCTTTTACTCCCAACTATTCCATACATCTGGACTATATCCAACCGTAGCATATTTACCGTTCCTTACAATTGGGGACTGATAAAGTTTTGGGTTATTAAAAAGGATTTCTTCCGAAACACTTCCAGTTCCAAGGCGATGCATATTAAGCACCTTGTACTCCTTAGCTTTACAATTTATTAACGCTTTTAGCCCTACTGCGGCTTTAACACTCAAAAATTCACCTTTACTTAAACCATATTTGGCCAAGTCAACATATTGATATTTTATTTTTCTCTCTTTAAAGTATCTCTCCGCCTTTTGTGTATCAAAGCATTTTTTTACTCCGAAAATTTGAATATTCATTTGTTTTGCCCCTTGCTTTCTTTCTATTCTTACCAAACACTCCAACTTATTCTTATTTTAGATCCCACATCAGCTCAATACCTTCCTCTGTAATTTTGATTGCTCCTTCTTTTAAAAGTCGCCCAACGGCCCTTTTAAAGGCACGTTTACTTATGCTTAACTCTGCCTTTATATAATCAGGGGAGCTATTATCATTGATTGGAAGAGTACCACCACTTAATTTCAACCGAGCCATAATCTTTTGCGCATTACTCTCTATTTCATTGTAAGCCTCTTTTCTAAAACTTAATTCCAGCTTACCATCCTCCCTCACCTTCTTAACCCTTGCTTCTATATAGTCACCTATAGCATAATTGCTATACAATTCATTATTATGGATTAATCCGTGGTACTTATTATCCATTGCTACAAAAATTCCGATATCTCTATTTATGCTATAAACAATTCCGTGGACTCTGTCATTTTGTTTATATGGTGATTCGGTGCTTAGCAGATTATATATACGCATAGTTGCACATATTTTATTTCTATTATTAATAAACAAACCTACCAAACATAAATCCCCTTTTGAAACCTTACCCACTTGTTCCCTTAAAGGTAATAGCAAGTCTTTCTTTAAACCCCAGTCTAAAAAAGCACCAAAATTAGTAGTATCAACTACTCTTAAAAGCCCCAGTTCTCCAATTGTAAGTTTTGGTTTTCTATCCGAAGCTATGAGTTTGTCTTCAGAATCCTTATAAACAAATACCTCTATTTCAGCACCTATTTCAAATTCCTGTGGCACCTCATTTTTAGGTAATAAAATATCATCCCTGTTTTTTGCATTTTTATAATTCAAATACGCCCCCATTTCAGTTTTTCTGATTAATTGCAATTTCTGCATTTTCCCTATTTCTATCATCATATACCTTCTTTTATTATTTATTGATTATAGTATAACCGGCCTTTTATCTTCTTTCTATCCTTACCACTGTCTCCACATGTGTCGTATGGGGGAACATATCCACAGGTTGCACCTCCTGCATTACGAAACCCAACCGGTGCAAATAACCCACATCCCTAGCCAGGGTGGCAGGATCACAAGAAACATAGACCACCCGTCGGACACCGCTTTGGGCTAGGGCATCCAGCACCTCAGGGCGGCAGCCGCTGCGGGGCGGGTCCAGCACCACCACCTCCGGACAATACCCCCTATCCACATGCTCCGCCAGCACCCGCTCCACTGCACCGGTAAAAAAACGGGCGTTTTTTATACTATTGAGCACAGCGTTGGCTTCGGCGTCCCGCACCGCCCCAGACACCACTTCATAACCCCGCACTGTTCTGGCGTACCGGGCTAAATATAGGGCAATGGTGCCCACCCCGCAGTAAGCGTCGGCTACTTCCTCATGCCCCTGCAAAGCGCAGTAACCCAACGCCTGCTTGTAAAGTACAACAGTTTGGGATGGGTTCACCTGGTAAAAGGAGGGAGCGGAAATGCGAAAACGCAGACCATCCATTTCATCTTCAATATAGCCCCGGCCGGCCAGAGTTTGGTACCGGCCATCTGTTTTTTTACCGGTTCCCCTGGCATAGCCTACCGCCGTCACCACTCCGGGAATGGCCAGTATCCCGCGAGTCAGCCCGGCCAAAGCCTCTCTACTCTGAGCACCTGCGGGTTTACCGATCAATACCACCATTATTTCACCGGTGCTGCCCCGGCGCAGCATAATCTCCTCCGGCCATGTGGCACCTGCCGGGCTATCCTCCAGCACCTCCTGAACCGCTTTGGCCGCCCGGCTCAAATCCCGGTGAGCCAACAGGCACGCAGTCCCGGCACCCGCAACCAGTTGGTGCGATTCCGCAGCGAAAAAGCCCAGCGCCACTTTTACGCCCTTCCACCGCACTTTAAACCGTACGTTGTTGCGGTAATGCCAGGGATCCGCCATGCCAATAATATCGCGCACCACACCTCCGTCAACTCCGCCTATGCGGGATATATTTTGCCTAACCAGAGTGGTCTTCCACCGCAGCTGCTCGTCGTAGGCTATATGCTGCAGATTACAACCTCCACAGCTTGCAGCCAAGTCACAGGACGGTTTTACCCGGTGTTCTGAAGTTTGAATGGTTTCCAACAGCGTCCCCCTGGCATATCTTTTACGCAGCTCTTCAATGCAGACTGTAACCTGCTCGCCGGTCACCGCACCGGGCACAAAAACCACCATACCATCATCCACCCGTCCAATGCCCTCACCGTAACGATTGATATCCGTTATTTGCAGCTTTACTTCCTGTCCTTCCTGCAAGTAATTCACTCCGTTTTCATAGCACATTATTACATAACTTAATTATAACACTACGGCCATATTTTCCCCAGGAAATGCCCTAAATCTTGACTACTCACCCCGCTGTGGTTGCCAGCATAAACTAAGCTAGTGCTGGATATGTTAAAATGTAGTAATATATAATGTATGAAACCAAGTGTGGGCATTAAGAAACCTTTAATTATCTTAGCTTTTACCCTAATATTGTTTTTGACAACAATATTTCTTTGGGATATTGATTTAAGGGCTGTGGTGAAAACTGCCGCCTCTGGCGATATAAAGTCTGCGGCACAGGTCATTGCAGGTGTGGGAACACCGGCCATCCTGATAAGTATTTATATTAATGCTGCTATCAGCATAATGGTTGTGCTGCCTTCAGTCTTTTTAACCGGGGCAAATGTTCTGGTTTTCGGCCTGTACGGTGGATTCCTGGTATCCTGGGTGGGAGAGGTAATTGGTGCCACAGTTTCTTTCACGCTTTACAGGTGGGGCATAAAATCCGCCGCTAAAATACCTACTGATAGCTGGAAAACCATAAAAACAATCAATGCTTTACCCGGGGTAAGACAAATTTATTTTCTAACGATATTGCGCATGGCTCCCTTTGTGCCATCAGGGTTTATTAATTTACTTGGAGCCTTAACCGCCATTCAGCTACGGAATTTCATCATTGCTACCATAATCGGTAAATTTCCTGCTCTGGTGCTGGAAACAGCATTCACTTATAATCTTATCAACATCAGCAAGGGCTATATCAACCTGGGCATTGGTGTTATTATTGCCGCCCTTTTGTATTTGGGTGTCAAAAAAGAGCTAAACCGCCTTGACAAATTACACCAAAACCAGTAGTAATACCACCACTGTCGTAAAATATACTTTTTTAGAGTACAATAAACCAGTGGCACTTTCCATAGAAGGTAACCATTTCCATGTCAATTTAAACCTATATTTAGCTAATCATATTTCTACGAGAACAAAAGAGCAAGGAGGAATTTTTATGGTTGACCCGCGAATTACTGTGTTGGCCCAAAGCCTGATCCGCTATTCCTGCGCATTGCAGCGCGGGGAAAAGGTTTTAATAGAAAACACGGGCTTTGAGGCACCGCTGGTAAAGGAGTTATTAAAGGAGATATATCAAGTTGGCGGCCTGCCCTTTGTTTCATTAAAGGACAGTTCCATTGAAAGGGCCTGGCTGCTGGGCGCGGGGGAAGAGCAGGTAAAAATGCGCGCCCAGTACGAAGCAGTCAGGATGAATGAAATGGATGCCTATATCGGCATTCGATCAGGGGCAAATAGTTCTGAGCTTGCGGATGTGCCTTCAGAAAAAATGGATTTATACAATAAATACTTTTGGAAAGTGGTGCACGAAAATATTCGGGTGGCTAAAACAAAGTGGGTTGTATTAAGATACCCGTCACCATCTATGGCCCAACAAGCCACTACCAGCACAGAAGCATTTGAGGACTATTATTTTAATGTATGCAACCTGGATTATGCCAAAATGTCCCGGGCGATGGACCCGCTGGTTGAATTAATGAACCGCACTGATAAAGTTAAAATTGTAGGGCGCGATACTAATTTGACATTCTCCATTAAAGGTCTACCGGCCATCAAATGTGCTGGAGAAAGAAACATACCGGACGGTGAGGTTTACTCGGCACCGATCAGGGATTCGGTAAACGGTTATATTACCTATAATACCCCGTCTCAATTCCAGGGGTTTGTTTATGAACAGATCAGGCTGGAATTTCGAAACGGACAAATAGTCAAAGCAACGGCCAACGACCGGGAGCGGATCAACAAAATCCTGGATACCGATGCAGGGGCCAGGTATATAGGTGAATTTGCCCTCGGTGTTAACCCATACATTACTTCCCCAATGAAGGATACCTTGTTTGATGAAAAAATTTCCGGCTCTTTTCATTTCACTCCAGGCAGCGCATATGATGAATGCTTCAATGGTAATAAATCCGCCATCCACTGGGACCTGGTATGCATCCAAACACCTATGTACGGCGGTGGGGAAATCTATTTTGACGATGTGCCGGTAAGAAAAGACGGCAGGTTTGTTATAAAAGAACTTGAGGGTTTAAATCCCGAAAGTTTGCGCTGATTTGCATGTACGTATGGATATAGCTTTGGCCTACCCGGGAAAACGTGGGTTTCACCCGGGTAAAAGTCATTTGGTAGTTTATAACAGATATCGCTTACCCCAAAGCATGCCTACACTGACCATAAACACATAGCCGGTGTAAATATCTTATAGTATAAAAAGGGCAGATCGGGCCATTGCTATGATAGAGGTGAGATACAATGGCTCTTAAAAAGGATTCCGTTGAGGAATTTGTACCCAAACCCGATACTAAGTATGGACCAGGATTGGAGAACCTTAAAGCTACCCTCGGCGAAGAAACAGACCCATTAGCTGCTTTTAACGCGGAAAAAGAGTCCAGCGTTTAATGCACTTGCCTTCCTTTTGTTTAGTTGATATGTTTTTACTTAAGATAAATGATATTTTCATCAAACAAGGTCAATGTTTCCAGTCCTTTTTCCCCTACGACAAAAGTGTTTTCTATCCCCACGGCACCTTCGGGGAAAATAAATTTAGGCTCTACGGCTATAACCATGCCCTTCTTCAGTGGCGTTTTAAAACCAGGGGCCAAGACAGGCCACTCATTTAACTCTATGCCCACACCATGTCCGATAAAAGGCACGGGCTCGGGGTAACCCATAAAATATTCTCCATACCCGGATTCGGCCGCCATGTTGATAGCATGCCAGTAAATGTCCTCGCACATTGCCCCCGGAACAGCCATCTGCTTAACGGCCTCCTGAATACGGAAAGCTGTCTCATAAGCTTGAATAAGTTTATCCGGCAGTTGACCGATGCAAAATATCCGGCTCTGGTCTGCCAGATAGCCGTCGTAAACCCCTACATAATCTACCAGCACGGGCTCATTTCTGGCGATCTTTTTATAACCCGCACCCTGTGGGAAGGAGATACTCACACCCGGCCCCCCGGTAGGGCTATTCATACAACTGGGTATGGCTGCATTTGCACCGGACAATATGTGCCCATAAGAGACGTCCTGGTTAAAACCCCGCATTCTCACAACGCCCTCGTGACCCGCCAGGCGATACACCGCCTCCAGCTGAGCCGCTAATTCCAATTCAGTCATGCCCTCTTTTAAATAGTCTTTAATCTGGGAAAAAAGAGTATAATTAAGCTGGGCGGCATCCCGGAGCACCTCCAGTTCATAAAGTGACTTAATTGTGCGCACAGCTCGAATTAATCCGCTGATATCTACAATCTGAGCAGATGCAAATAACTTTTGGTAAAGCAAGTACAACGACGCAGGCAATACGTCCAGCTCTAACCCCAGAGTAGTTATGTTTTTATAACCATGCTCACCTAGTAATTGAGTCAAATCCTTCACGTTAACTAGGGGGATGATATCTTCAAACGCCGATTCTCCCTGAGCACGGGTAAAACTTTTCTTCACCATTAACAAAGGCCTACCCTCGGCGGGAATAAACAGGTGGGCACTCTGAACGGTGCCTGCAAAATAAAACATATCTGCATTTTCCATGATTAACGCCCCATCAACGCCCTTTTGCCGCAGTAGTTTTTGCAATGCGGCAACCCGCCGGGCCAGCTCGTCTGCTGGAGTCAGCCTCATTTACAACACCTCCCTTTTTATTAATAATGACGCAAAAATCATAGAAGTACAAGATTTTCGTATTATTAAATTTGAATAATTTTACTTTTAACTTAATTTTTTTAAACTACCAGTATTTAATGCAACAAATAATACAAAAATTCGTCTGTTATTATATAGAATGGACATATTTTCCGGGGAGAGGAAGTAATGTAATGTCATCCGTATTTTTACGCATTTCGGCTATGATAATGTTCTTGCTAGTTGTTTGTTTTTGTTTTTTGTACTTATATCCTACCAATGCCAATGTCCCATCCAGCATGCCTATAAATGAATCCGGGGTAAAGATAAGCCGGCAGGTTAAAGCAGTGCATGAAACCAACCCGAATATATTCAAGGAGACAGTGAGACCTAGCCAACAACAGCTAGAAAATAAAAACGGTATATCAGTACAATCCTCTACCCCCAGTACCGGGCAAAGTGTCATCGTAACCGAAGATGAGCCGACCGAGGTCAATCAAGAAAACCCGGGAGATACAACTGAGCCTGATCAAAGCTTAACTCCGCAGACACCGATTACACCGGCGGTAAATCCAACGTCTGAGGTAACTAACCAGTTAATCAAAAGGGTAGATGGTATCGATAATATGGTAGCCTTAACCTTTGACGATGGTCCTTATCCCCAAATGACCGCGGAATATTTAGCAGTGTTGGACAAGCTAAATGTCCGGGCTACTTTTTTTATGGTTGGTCAACGCATTAAGGCTTATCCCGAGTTAGCGCGTAAGGTGGTGCAATATGGCAGTGAAATCGGCAGCCATTCCTGGCAACATGCCAGGCTGGACCAGCTAACAGCGGACGCTATTGCCGAAGATTTGCGCCTTGTGGGAGACCAGGTGCAAATTAATTTAGGTCGGGAGATTAGCCTGTTGCGCCCCCCTTATGGCAGACACAATGATAATGTGCTGGCGGTAGCAAAGCAGCTAAGCTATAAGGTAATCATATGGGATGTCGACCCACGTGACTGGGAGAATCCCTCCCCGGAGAAAATTATAGCCAGCGTACTGGAGCAAGTTAAGCCGGGCTCCATCATTATAATGCATGAAGGCCACCCGAACACGCTTAAGGCTTTGCCGGTCATTATCCAAAAATTACGAGAACGCGGCCTCGAACCGGTGCCTGTCTCTGAAATGTTGAACCAGAATATCTCGCAGCCATAAAATAGTTTAGCCATCGTGGCAACGGTTATTATAACATCCACAAAAGCACGTTAGAGATTTACTTAATGGAACATGTGATAATTACTTTACTCCAGGACAATGTTTATGTTAAAGAAGCGGTCTGCTGGTTGGCAGACCGCTTCTATTAAACGTCTCAAAGCAGCATCGAAGGCAACGATTATCAGCACCCGGCGCCGCCGGTATGTTCCAGCACTGTGGCGCAGCGGGGGCAGGTCTCGGGGTGAGCGGTGTCTTGTCCTACATGCTCATGATATATCCAACAGCGGGAGCACTTGGCACCGGCGGCCCGGGACACGCTTACAGCCAGACCGGGAATTTCATCAGACTCCATAGCACCCACAGTCCTTTCGGCAGATGCATGCACGGTAACTCCGGAGACTATGAACAACACGGCTAGATCCTGGTAGTACGGCTTAATTAGATCTGTAATTTTTTCATCAGCGTAAAGGTGTACCCTGGCCTCCAGAGAGTTGCCGATTACTTTTTCCTGGCGGGCTTTTTCCAGCGCCCGAGTAACCAGGCCGCGCAGTTTTATCAGCTGTCCCCATTTTTCTTCCAGAGCCGCATCCATATACCGGTCGTCAGGTTCAGGCATGTCGGTAAGCTGAATACTTGTCGGCGCATCCGCCGCTTTGGGAACGTAACGCCACATCTCTTCAGTGGTGAAAGCCAATATGGGGGCCAGCAAGCGCACCAGCGCGTGCAGCGACTGGTACATAACCGTTTGAGCAGAGCGGCGCAGTTCGGAATCCGCTTTTTCACAATACAGCCGGTCCTTAATAATGTCCAGATACTGGTTACTCATATCTACCGTGCAATAATGATGGATGGCATGGTATACCACGTGAAATTCATAATTGCGGTATGAATCTAGCACCCGCTCGATTAGCCGTTGCAATTTTATCATGGCATAGCGATCCAGCTCCGGCATTTTTTCATAAAGAACGCTATCTTTTTCGGGCGTAAAGTCATAAAGATTGCCCATCATAAACCGACAGGTATTTCTTATTTTTCGGTACGCCTCGGTTAATTGTTTAAGAATGTTTGGCGACACCGCCAAATCACTCCGGTAGTCCGCCGAGGAGACCCATAGACGCAGAATATCGGCACCCATTTGCTTGATTACTTTTAACGGGTCCACTACATTGCCCAGTGATTTGCTCATTTTACGCCCGTTTTCATCCACCAAAAAGCCGTGTGTGAGCACCGCCCGGTAGGGGGCCTGCCCCGTCACAGCCACCGATGTGCTCAGGGAGGAGTTAAACCAGCCGCGGTGCTGGTCACTGCCTTCCAGGTATAAATCAGCCGGCCAGGTGAGGTCAGGCCAAATGTCCGGCTCATCCAATACAGCCAGGTGACTGGAACCACTGTCAAACCACACATCCATGATATCGGTTTCTTTGGTAAATTCCTTGGTTCCGCAGACCGGACAGGTTAGCCCCGGTGGTACCAGATCTGCCGCTTCCCGTGCAAACCAGACGTCCGAACCGTGTTCCCGGAACAGCTTTTGTAGCCGGCTGATGGTTTCGTCATTAACAATTTCCTTATTACATGATTTGCAATAGAATATGGGAATGGGCACTCCCCAGGTACGCTGGCGAGAAATACACCAGTCACCCCGGTTGGCTACCATATTATGGATTCTATCCCTGCCCCAGGTGGGAATCCAACGCACTTTGTCAATTTCGTCCAGGGCTGTCTGGCGAAAACCGTCTATGGAGGCAAACCACTGTTCGGTTGCCCGGAAAAATACGGGTTTTTTACAGCGCCAGCAATGCGGGTACTGGTGACTGATTTTGTCGGACTTGATTAATGCGCCGTTTTCCTTAAGAATGTCCAGTATACCATCGTTGGCTTCATTGTATAATTGTCCGGCAAATTTACCGGCCTCACCTGTGAACCGGCCCTGCCCGTCTACAGGTGAAAGAATGGGCAAATTATATTTCAAGCCTACCAGGTAGTCTTCATGGCCATGCCCCGGCGCGGTGTGCACACAACCCGTGCCCGCATCCAAAGTAACATGGTCGCCCAGTATAAGCATCGAGTCGCGGTTAATAAAGGGATGACCGCATACAATGCCTTCCAATTCTTTCCCTTTGTATTGACCGGTAATGCGTCCTTCGGTCAAACCGGTTTCCCGCAAGAAGGATGCCTTAAGCTCTTTGGCGATAATCATTTTTTGGCCGTCCAGCTCCATAAGAATATAATCATAATCCGGGTGTACGGCAATAGCCATGTTGGCAAGCAGCGTCCAGGGGGTGGTGGTCCAGATAACTACGTAAGTGTTTTCCTCCGGTAAAACTCCTTTACCATTACGCACCAAAAATTTAACGTAAATGGAAGGGGATTTTTTGTCGGCATATTCCACCTCGGCTTCGGCTAGAGCGGTTTCACAGGTGGCGCACCAATATACCGGCTTTAACCCTTTATAAATATAACCACGTTTGGCCATTTCCCCAAACACACCGATTTGGCGGGCCTCAAAGTGGGGCATCAAGGTTACATATGGATGTTCCCAGTCTCCCCGCACGCCCAAGCGTTTAAATTCCTCTCGCTGTATGTCCACAAATTGCAAGGCGTATTCCTTGCACTTTTGCCGGAACTCCACCGTGTCCACAGCATGACGGTTAAGGCCCAAGTTTTTAATGGCCTGCTGCTCGATGGGCAGACCGTGGGTATCCCAGCCCGGTACATAAGGGGCATCGTAGCCCATCATAGAATGGAACTTAACTACGATATCCTTGAGCACCTTGTTCAATGTGTGCCCCAAGTGAATATGGCCGTTGGCATACGGCGGGCCGTCATGCAAGATAAATTTAGGCTTGCCGCTGTTATGCTGCTGTACTTGGTGATAAATGTCGTTCTGCTCCCAGTATTGCATGATTTCCGGCTCCCGCTGAGGCAAATTGCCCCGCATGGGAAAGTCGGTTTTAGGTAAATTTAGCGTTTTCCCGTAATCCATAATAACACCTCTATCATAATGATTTGCAAATAAAAAACCGCCCCGACAAAGGGACGGATGTTTTCCGTGGTACCACCCTGATTGGACCGGCGCTGGCGCTTAGCCCCACTTGCATCGCCATTAACGGCGGCAGCCGGACAGGCCTAATTTCCCCGAGGATTTCAGCCGTCGCCTCCCGGGTGATTTTCAAGCGGTATTAACTGCACCCGGCTCTCACCTTACCCGGGTTCTCTGGGCAGCCGCACCGTTTACTCTTCCCGATCACCGGCACTTTAACACAAATATAAAGCTACATTATTATATTATAATAACACCCGTCTAGTCAATAATTGAGCTTATCCAGCACTTGCCACGCGGACACCCCTTCAACCCGCACCATTTTATTGCGCCCGGTATGCCCGTTGCAAACTGCCACCTGACCTCTGGCCACCCCTAACAGTTCGGCAATAAATGCACAACAGGCCTTGTTAGCCGCACCGTCCACCGGCGGAGCGGTAAGTCGTACTTTCAGGGCTCCGTCCATGACACCGGCCACCTGGTTTTTGGCGGCCCGGGGCTGCACCCGTATTTTTATAGATACGCCATCGCTATCCTCTTTAATATCGAGCATGGCTCAACCACCTTCCCCTGGGCGTTTTTTTTGATCTTCAATAAAGCCTAGTTATTGTGCATTATTAAACATATTAATCCACTCTACCTACCTGTGTCCCAACTTCACTAGCAGTGGCACCGGGCTCGGCTTGGGACACTACAACCGTTTTCTCCGTATCAACGCTTTTAGCAGCACCGGTATCAACCTCGGTACGGCCCGCAGCTGTTTCCAGCCAACCAGGTTCCCAATCGTTTATTAATCCCAGCACTTCTTCTCCCTGTCCGTCCAGCAAACTTATCTGGGCGTCCAGGAAGGAACGGAATCTAATCCGGAACACCTGGACCTGCTTGTTTAGAAAGCGGTATTCCTCTATGACCTTTTTAACCTGGCCTTCGGCTTCCTCAATGCGGTACCGCGCCCGCTCCCCGGCCTCATGGGTCATCCGCGCCGACTTTTCCTCGGCATCGCCAATAATTTTCTCGGCCCTTAACCGGGCATCTTCAAGCAGCAGCTCAGCTTCCCGCCGGGCGTTGCCGTGTAGGTCATCAGCGTTTTTCTGCGCCATGATTACAGCGTCCTTTATAGTATTTTCCATTTTTAGGTAACTTTCCATTGTTGCCTCACTAATCTCCAGTTTTTCCTTCAAGGATTGATTTTCCAAATACAGTGCATCGTAACTTTGCGCAAACTGGTCAATGAACTTGTCCACTCCTTCCACGTTATAACCCCGGAAGGAGCGTTTGAACTCTTTTTGCCGAATATCCAAAGGAGTAAGCATCTGCAGCACCTCCGTACAGATTTTTTACTATCTATCTAGCGAAGAATTATTGGCGATTAGTTTGACCTCATAGTTATGCCTGGCTTTATCACCGAGCAGAACCGTAACGATGTAATAGCAGGTTGGTCCGGCCTTTTTTAGTCTGCCCGCCGGTTTGTTCCAAAACCACCCGGCCCCGGCCCCGGACGGAAATCATATCTCCAGAGCACACCGGCGTGGAAGGCTCCAAACAAAGACGCCAATTGAGGTATACTTTACCAGCGGCAATTTCTCTGACCATTTTAGTTCTGGATAGGTCAAAACCGTGGGCCGCCACCGTGTCCAGACGTAACGACTGCACCGTAACCTTTATTTCACGGTAATTCCGGGCCAGCGGCTTAAGTGCTGCCCGGTTTATTTCACGTGTAGTGACCCCAACCCGGCCCACAGTAGTTAGCTCCATTTGGATAAATCCGGACACCTCGGCGGCCACGATTATCTGAGCGCCGTCTTCATCTACCAGTATGTCGCCCAGCTTTTCCCTGCGCAGTCCCAGACCGAGTAACGCTCCTAGATAGTCCCGATGGGTAACGGTGTTGAAGCGAAAGCTGCCCTGCACTGCAAAAAAGGCCAGTCCGGCATCCAAATCCACAGCGGCCAGGTAATCTGGAAAAATTAATACCCGCGACCGTTCCGCCGCGGGATAACCACCGTCCACCACCACTGCTAGTCCGGGAATATGTTTCACGGCGCGGGTAATCATAGCACAGCGATAGGGATCATAAAAGTCTGTTACCTGAGGCCGGTGGATTTTGACGGTCATTTCAGCCAAATCCAAAGCCCGGGCCAATATCTCCCTATCCTCCGGATTAGTTGACATGCTCTGCAATTTGTCCGGGTGCATGATATTCACCCCCACTGAAAGCGTCATTGGCAAGTATCACCTGATTAGTAAAGACCAATTGAACGCAGCAGCCAGATGATTAGATTACCCAATAATTGCACAGCAAGAAGGGCAAGTATAGGGGAAAAGTCAATCATACCAACCGCAGGAACGAACCTCCTAAAAAAGCCCAGCACCGGTTCGGTAGTCTCATAAATAAACTTGATCACCGGATGATAAGGATTCACTCTGACCCAGGATAGGATAATGCGAATAAAAATTAACCATGTATATACTTCAACAGCATAGTAAACTACCGTAGTAAAGCCGATATTCATAATTCACCCCGTTTGGTTATTTGTCCTCTCCGGACAGTTCACCGGAACGCCGGCAGGCTTTTTCCACCGCCCGGTACAGCGCGGCCCTTATGCCGCCCTTCTCTAGAGCAAACAATCCCTCAATGGTGGTACCCCCGGGAGTGGTTACCATATCTTTGAGCATTGCCGGATGACGGTCTGTTTCCAATATCATCCGGGCAGCCCCCAGCATGGTTTGGGAGGTTAGAGTTAGCGCCACGTCCCGCGGCAACCCCATGCGCACCCCGGCATCAGCCAGCGCCTCAGCTATAATATACATATATGCCGGCCCACTGCCACTGAGTCCAGTTACAGCGTCCATTAATTTTTCCGGCACCGGCACCGCCCGGCCCACCGCGCCGAATATAGCCAGGGCTAGTTCTTGGTGCTGATCCGCAGCCCACCGGCCACAACACACCGCTGTTGCTCCTGCACCCAGCAGTGCCGGAGTGTTAGGCATCGCCCGCACCACCGGTACCTGTCCTGTTAGAAATTTTTCTATGTACGTGGTAGTAATACCCGCAGCAATAGAAACTACAGTTTTACCAGGGCCAAAATGATTCCCTACATCTTCCAGAACTTCACTCATAACAAACGGTTTCACTGCCAAAATAACAATATCTGCACTTATTATCACTGCGCTGTTATCGGTGGTGACCCCTACAGCAAATTTTTCCTCTAAATACGCCCTGCGCTGGTCGCTTAAATCACCGACCAGTATCTGCTGCGCCGAAACCAGTTTGGCGCAGATTAGTCCGGTAATCAACGCTTCGGCCATAGCCCCACCACCGATAAAGCCGATCTTTTTCCCATCCAGTGACATAGTCTAACTTCCTTCCATGATTACTTCATCCAGTTCAAAATACCCTTTTCTTTTATTTGTTCCTTTATATCAACATCTATATCCACATTGTTGGGCACAAACAGGAAAATACCCTTGCCCACTTTTTGCATGCCGCCATCCAACGCATAGGTAGCACCGCTTACAAAGTCCACTACCCGCTTGGCCAGCTCAGGCTCGGTCTGCTCCAAGTTAACAATCACCGGCCGGTGGTTTTTTAAATGATCAGCTATGCCTTGAACGTCATCAAAGCTATAGGGTTCAACCACTGAAACTCGCATTTGTCGCTGGGAATGTAAGCTGACCACCTGGCCTTTTTTTTTCTTGGGTTTCTGAATTATTGTTCTTTCCTCTTCAAAAGCACTTATTTCCTTTTCGCTACCATCTTCCTGTTCCTCTTCAAAGCCCATAAAATTAAGAACTTTATCCACTAACTTTGCCAAATTCGCCCACCGTCCCTTTCACTCATAATAACATATTAATTTTCACGAGAGCCAAAGATCGCCGTACCCAAACGAAGCATATCAGCACCTTCCTCCACAGCCACTTCGAAATCATTGGTCATGCCCATAGAAAGATGTTCCAAGTTGTGCCCTGCGGCCAGCAACCGTAGTTCCCTAAAATAAGGACGCACTTCTTCAGGGTTTTGCACATTGGGAGCAACAGTCATTAACCCGTGTACTGATATTTGTGGCAAGTCACGCAGTGCTAACAGAAAATCAGGTAATTCTTCGGGAGATATACCGTACTTGGTTTTTTCCCCAGAGATGTTTACCTGAACCAACACCCGAGCCACCATCCCATGATTATCAGCATGCCGGTGGATTTCCTCGGCTAGAGTCCAGCTGTCCAGGGAATGAATTAAATCTACCTGACCAATCACATATTTCACCTTGTTGGTCTGCAGATGACCAATCATATGCCAGTGCAAGCCCGCCGGTAGAACTGTGATTTTTTTAGTCAATTCCTGAACCCGGTTTTCTCCTAAATCGATAATCCCCTGCTGTATAACTTCCTGCATCCGGGAGACCTCCACCCTTTTAGTTACAGCTATTATATTGATTTTTTCTAAATCACGTCCGGCCCGAACCGCGGCTAGGCGGACTTTTTCCCTGACCTGCTGCAGATTTTCCCGCACGCCCATGGAATTCCCCCTCCCCTAATTCAGCCGGACACCCTCCCGCGCCCAACTAGGGTTTTTTATATAACGCACTGAACCGCTTAATGTATCACTGCTAACAGCGACCATGCCCTGCAAACGATCCTGCACCGCAACGGGCATCCAGCGGATAGCTTGCTTAGAAACAATATAAAGGCCCGGTTTACCTTCTTTGAAAACTATCACTCCCTCGGGAACCAGCCAACCGGTCATCCGCCGGATAACCAAATCAAGCTGTACCCGCCGCTCATGGATAAAATCTTCCGGATACGAAGATAATTCAACCATCATACTTAATGTTTTATTCACAACACTTACTTGGGCAATTTTTCCCGCCAGCTTTTGATCATTCCAGAATAAGGCCACTGTTGTATCCTTTTTAAATGATCGAGCTATAAATTCATCCATTTTTTTTACCTGGATAAAAACCATCAACGGCTGCAGATTGTCCACCACTTTGCCGATGATTTGCCCGTCGGCTACTTCATCCGATACCGGCGTTACGCTGTTGTCTATTTTTTCAACTTCATCCATGTCCAATATATCGATCATACCGGGTATAAGCAAATTCTCCAAATTATCCAGGTGCGTACAGAAAACACCAGTTTTGGGACTCCAAATCTTTTGATCTGAAATACCACTTATCTCGGCCAACAGCATACCTATACGCAACCGGTCACCATCTTGTACCAGCAGATGGATATTGCCGGCTGCCGGCGCCTTAACCGGTTCCTCATGTTTTATCAGCAAACCCTTAACTGCCAAAGTTTCTCTAATTTCATCATGAACCAGAGGTTGTACATCAAGCAAATGCATCAGCACATTGTTTTTCGCCCAAGCAAGCGTGCTCCAGGTACCCCAAAGAGTTAATCCCACCGCGCAAACTAACACAACCGATACAGGTATAAACCGGCCGGGACGCACTCTGTATTTGCCCACACTGTCTCCCCTTTATCTATCTAGTCAGTACTGGAATCGTAGCTTACAGTATTACTCAACATATTAACAAGAATTTGGTATATAATATTTAGTACCTCGTAAAACAAAAATCTCCTGCCTAAGAAATAAAAAAACGCCCCTTAAGGGCCAAAATATAATTAATTAGCAGCACCACGGTCAGCACTATTTCAACATAATTAACGAGGCCATCCGCCCGGTGTTGCCATTTTGTTTACGGTATGAATAAAATAAATCATCATGGCAGGCTGTGCAGCAACCTGCCATGGTGATATTTTCAGCTCGTACACCTGCACCCAACAGCAGGCGATAGTTTACTACAGGCAAATCCAGCCACCAGCGCCCGGGCTGGCCGGTGCGGGCCGGTACCGGACCGTCTGGCAAACACCTCTCCACCGCTTTCATAACGGGGGCGTCCACTTCATAACAGCAAGGTCCAATAGCCGGGCCCACCGCCGCTAAAATATCTTCCGCTTTACAATCGTGTTTTTCTACCATATGGTGCAATGTTTTAATTCCTATATTTTGCACCGTGCCTTTCCAGCCGGCATGGGCCAGAGCAATGACCCGGCGCACCGGGTCAAGGAACAGCAGAGGCACGCAATCAGCATAGTAACTGGAAAGCAGCACGTATGGCTCACCGGTAACTAAAGCATCCACGCAGGGCAGTGCATCACCTTCGGACTTAGCACCCCTGCCGGCATGAGCAGCGCCCACGGTGACCACCTTATCACCATGCACCTGCTGTCCCGCCACTAGACGTGAAATATTCGCACCAAGCGCTTCACAAATACACTGCCGATTAGCAATTACATTATGGGGATCATCACCTACATGCAGCCCCAGGTTCAGGGAACTGTAAGGCGATAAGCTAACCCCACCAAGCCTGGTGGTAAAAGCATGTGCCACCAACCCGGTGGCGGCAAAAGAAGGCACAGTAAAATAAGCCAGATCACCACACCGGTGGAGTTTAAAACCACCTTGCATATACAGTTTCCTTTCAGATTTGATTTACTAACCTGCTTGGGGAACTTTAGCAAGAATGGATTCCAATTGTTTAAACTGCTCCATCACCCGCTCCAAATCTCTTTGGCTGGGAGTAGACTGCATAAAACTATCCATTCTTGATGACACGGCATGGTAAGCCTTTTGTAGTTCCTCGGCTTCAAAGACAACTCCGGGGGTTAGTTCTATGGTTTCCTGCCAGGCTGGGGCGTACGCATCAATACCGGTTTGTTCCAGCGCCAGCTTTTCCATCACCGCCAGCGCCTCCGGTTCACCATGTACCAGAAAAACCCGGTTCGGCTTTTGTTTATAAGCATTTATCCAGTCAAGCAATCCCTGCTGATCGGCATGAGAAGAGTAACCATCAATGGATCTGATATCCGCCCGCACCGCCACTTCTTCACCGTGAATACGAATAGAGGTTACCCCGCTTAGCAATCGCTGCCCTTTGGTACCGGGGGCCTGAAAACCTACAAACAGCACAGTGCTTTCAGGCCGCCACAGGTTATGTTTTAAATGGTGCTTAATTCGCCCGGCATCGCACATGCCGCTGGCCGACAATATGATAGCACCACCCTTGATTTCGTTCAATGCCTTAGATTCTTCCACAGTACTGGACAGGTGCAGCAACGGCATGGTCAGTGGATTTTCACCCGTTGTTATAAGCCGGGTAGTTTCCTGATCAAAATGTTCATAATTCCGTTTAAAAACCTCGGTGGCAGCCACTGCCATAGGGCTGTCTATATATACCTGCATGGGTGGTAGTTGGCCATTCATCAGCAATATATTAATATCATAAAGCAAATCCTGGGTACGTTCCACGGCAAAAGCAGGTATAATCAAGTTGCCGCCCTTTTCGAAGGTTTCCTGAATTATTGTTCGTAATTTTTCCAACCGGTTGCCTTTATCGCGATGAAGCCTGCCGCCATAAGTACACTCCATCACCAAGTAATCCGCCTCATCTATGACCGTGGGGTCTTTGACGAAAGGCTTGTCAATGGCCCCCAGGTCCCCGCTGAATACCAGTTTGGTCTGCTTGGTCCCCTCACGCACCCACAATTCCACTATGGATGACCCCAGTATATGACCGGCGTCTACAAAACGCACGGTAATATTCTCATCCAGGCTGATAACCTGGTCATATTTTACCCGCTCAATTTTTTTTACACAATCAAAAGCGTCCTCGGCGGTGTAAATAGGGTCCAAAAGTTTTGTGCCCGCCCGCATGGCTTTGCGGTTTAAGCGTTCAATCTCCATTTCCTGTATATGGCCACTATCGGGCAGCATTACTTCCAGCAAGTCCACAGTAGCTCCGGTAGCCAGTGCACGCCCCTGAAAACCATGCTTATACAGTTTGGGAATCATGCCACTGTGGTCAATATGCGCATGACTGATGAGTAAATAATCCACTGTTTGAGGTATCATGGAAAAGGGTAGGTAGTTTCGCTCACGAATTAACCGGGGACCTTGAAACAAACCGCAATCGATCATTATTTTCTTGTTAGCTGCTTCCACAACATGGCACGAACCGGTAACTGTTTGGGCTGCACCGTAAAAAGTTATATGCATTTTGGCCTCCCGTTTGTTGTTTAATTAAGTGTTATGTTTACGATGTCTATACAAAGGTAATATTATAATTAACTATTCACTTTTTGACCCTAAATCCCTGCAAAATTAATCGGAAAAAATCATCTATTCTTGACAGCAAAAGCCGCTCGCCATAAATTATAATAGGAAGGAGTGTATGGGCATGCCGATTTACGAATTCCGCTGCCATAAATGCGGGCACCTTTTTGAAAAGTTATGCTCCATGGGTGAAAGCGGTGCAAATATGCAATGCCCTGCCTGCTCGACCCTGGCCCCCCAAAGAGTTATGTCGGGCTTTTGCAACAAAGGGACGGGCGACCAGTTTACAGGCGGAGGCGGTGGCTGCAGCACCTGTGGTTCTACCAATTGCAGCACCTGCGGACACTAAAAGGTCAGGTTTTAAGCGATCAGGCACTGGGCGTGAAATGCCAGTGCAACATAAAAGGCAGCCGGATTATGACAGGCTGCCTTTTTCTTTCTTCTTTGATAACTGTATTTAACGTACACAAGTCATTACAACATCATCAATGATCACCGTGTTGTCATTACCGGTGCTGGGCCGGAATACAAAGCGCAGTTCCGCGCGGTCGGTGCGCGCCGGCAGCACCCCGGTAGTGAAAGTGTACTGCTGGTAGGTATTATTAGGTAGAGCGCCGGGATTAAAGGTCGGATCTACCCGGCCGATTAACCGGCCCGCACTGTCGTATATAAACGTTTCCACTTCCAGTACGAAATTTGCTGTCCGCCCGGGCTGCACATGTTCCATACCCCAAAAGGTAATCTGGTAGATACGATTGGGTTCAGCATCCACGGTCTGGGACAGCACCGCCTGGCGACCGGGATAGCCGCCCAGTTCCGCAGCATAGCTGCCGGAGTGAGCGGATGTAGTTCGTACCACATTGCTTCCCGACCAGATCCTGGGTGTATTTCTGTCCAGCCACCTTTCAATGCCCGGATCAGACAACATATTTGTTTTAGGGCAGGGCTGCCCGGTCGGGGGGGGCGGTTGCTCCCCACCTGCACGCACCACCCGGATGTTGATTTGAACGGACTGACCGCTCAGTGTCCGGGCTACGTTGAAAGCTTTGATAGTAAAGTCATCGGGGGTCACAAAATTACCTTGTTTATTGCGCAGGTCCCAAGTGGCTCTGTAAGTGCGGCATTCCCCCGATCGCAGCACCTCCGTGCCGGTAGTCTGAGTAAAAAACCGGTCGTCCGACCAGCGCCAGACTTCCCGACCATTGCGCAGGGCTACAAAATCAAAGCGCTGGCTTGTATTGTAGCGCAGCCTGATAGTACTGCCGGAAACATTACATTTTGTGAAGGTTATGTTCACTCGATCCCCGCGCTGGTAACTAGCGCGACTAGTGCTGATGGTATAGCGCAGGCCGCTGACAATTCTACTCGCGGAAGGGTCCCCTCCCATATCTCCCGTCTCACCAGGCTGGCCGACATCGTCATCTTCACCAGGAATTACTATACTTTGCCCCACCCAGATATAATTGGGATTAGCTATGTTATTCAACTCAACCAATTGCTGTACGGTGGTGCCATACCGGTAAGCAATGGATGACAGTGTATCGCCAGGTTGTACTGTATAAGTCATCAATTATCCCTCCTTTTTAATTCACAAATCTCTACATATTTTATGAGCCAAAAGGAGGAAAAGTGCCATTTGTAAATGCTGGAGAAAAATGGGCCTTTTTAATTGTTCTTCTATGAAATACCCAGGTACCGGATTTCACCGCCCAAAGACGCCTTTACGTCTATGAGCCGCTGATTTGATGAACCCCTAAAGGCCAGCGAAATATCACGCCTGTTTTCTTCGTATGGACCGTCCACCAGTACATCTACGTACTGGAGCACCGGCCAGTGTTTTATCTCTTCAAAAGTATACCCGGTGTATACCCAAATGTTATATTTCGGGTACTCCTGGCACAATAGTTTTAATATTTCGGCCAGCGCATCAGCCTGCATCAGAGGGTCACCCCCGCTAAAGGTAATTCCCCCGGTCAGCGACGTAATATTTTGTTTAATTAATTGCAGCACTTCTTCAGGGGTCATTTCCCGCCCGCCAATTGCCGGTATCAATTCGGGATTTTGGCAGCCCCGGCAATGCCTGGGACAGCCCTGGGTGAATATTACCAATCGAAAACCAGGCCCGTCCACCACGCTTTCTTTAACAATGCCGGATATTTTAATTGTATTCAACAAAATCCCTCCTAAAATTTTCGGTCTGGCTGCTATTAACTAGAAATTATGCACTATCCGGTCGTGCAGCTCGGCCACCTTACTGTCGTTGAACCGGTCTACAGTGCTCAGGTAGCCTGTAATGCGGCGCACCCGCCGGATAGCCGTAGATCCGCAGCGGGGACAGGTATCCTCGTTGATTACCCCTAAGGTTCCACAGCCCGTGCAAAAATCCACCGGGAAATTGACTGCGGCATAGCCCATATCGCTTTCCCTCATGTGCCTGACGATAGCTTCCATCGCCTCGGGGTTATGCACCGGCGGCGAAGCCATTTCCACATAACTAATATGCCCGGCATTGCAGTATTTGTGGTAAACGCCTTCCAAGCTGATTTTATCAAAGCTGGAGATTGGGAAACCAACCGGTATATGGAAAGAGTTAGTATAATACTCTTTATTTGTCACACCCGGAATAATACCGTAATCTTTGCGGTCTATGTCAATAAACCGTCCGCTTAAGCCCTCCGCCGGCGTGGCCAGCAGTGTATAGTTAAGGTCATATTCTTCACTGGCCTCGTCAATGCGACGCCGCATGTGTGCCAAAATTTGTTCGCCCAACTTTTGAGATTCCATGTCCTCGCCATGGTGCCGACCGGATAAAGCGGTTAACGTCTCAGCCAGCCCAATAAAACCAACCGACAAAGTACCATTGACGATAGCCTCCCGGATAGGATCAGAATCATTAAGCCCCCTGGAATTCAGATACAGTCTTTGTCCCATCAGAAAGGGCATGTCCTTCACCTTGAGTTTGGCCTGCACTTCAAAACGGTGGTACAGTTGGCGAATGGTCAAAGTCATCACTTCGTCCAGCAGGCGGAGAAATTTATCCATGTCCCGCTCCGCCTTGATAGCCACCCGGGGCAGGTTAATAGTGGTAAAAGAAAGATTACCCCGCCCATCGGTTACTGCCGGACCACGGCGGTTAGCCATCACCCTGGTGCGGCAGCCCATGTAACTTACTTGGTCGCCCCACTCTTTATTAAAGCTGGCATCCATAAAGCTAAAAGTAGGGTTAAGCCGCTTGGCCGATACTCGTAAAGCCAGTTTGAAAAGGTCGTAGTTAGGCTCGCCGGGGTTAAAGTTAACCCTTTCCTGGACCCGGAATATAATATTAGGGAAAATGGGGTTCTCACCCCGACCCAACCCGGCCTCATAGGCTAATAACAGGTTTCTAGTCACCTTGCGGGCTGCCTCGGAGGTCTCGGTCCCTACGTTAAGGGAGCTAAAGGGGACCTGTGCGCCGGCGCGACTGTGCATGGAGTTAAGATTATATATCAAAGCCTCCATCGATTGGTAAATCTCATCATCACTGGCATTTTCTACATAGGGAGCAATGTCCCTATCAAAAAAAGCAAAAGATTGCCCGCCATGCATATCATTCTGGGAACTTTGCAGTATAATGGCCGCCAGCGCCGTGGCTGAGCTGGGTCTTTTGGGCGGGCGAATATATCCGTGTCCGTTATCAAACCCCTCGGCTAAAAGCTGTCCCAGTGGTATTTGCACACAAGTCAATGTTTTTCCATAAAAATCCAAATCATGGATATGAATGTCCCCCAGCTGGTGGGCTTGGGAGAATTCTTCGGGAATTAACCGGGTGAGGTAATATTTCCTGCTGGCAGCGCTGGCTATTTGAAGCATTTTAGCTGAAGGGGAATTGCCAATATTGGCGTTTTCCCGGCTGGTTTCATCCAGTATTTCCGCCACCGCGTCCATCAAATCGCTTTTGGCGTCCCTGATGCGCGTACGCTTGTCCCGGTGCAGAATATATGCCTTGGCAGTTTTGGCGTGACCTGCCTCGATGAGCACCTTTTCCACCACATCCTGCACATCTTCCACACCGAAGGTGATACCGTTATATTTTTTCTTTAGCATCTTCAGAGCTTCAATGGTAAGTTCCATGGCAGTTTGCCGGTCTTCTCCACCTACCGCCCGGGCCGCCTGGAAGATAGCATCGGTAATTTTACTGTCGTCAAAGGGCACTTCACGCCCGTCCCGCTTCCTGATAACCTTGAACAACTAGTTAGCCTCCTCCATATCACTTTTATATTTATTTCTTTTTTATAAGCTGCTCAATTTCCCGCATAAATCCTTGAACATCCCTGAATTCATGATAAACTGAGGCAAAACGAACATATGCCACTTCATCTAAATCTCGCAGCCGCACCACAACCTGTTCGCCTATATCACTGCTTTGCACTTCCCGGTCAGCATTATTCTTTAAATCACGTTCAATTTCTTCGGCCATTTGATCCAGTAAATTAGTAGGTATGGGACGTTTTTGGCAGGCCGTGGTCAGACCGGCCAGCAGCTTTTGCCGGTTAAAAAACTCTCGCCGACCATCTTTTTTCACCACAATTAACGGTAGCTCATCCACCCGCTCGTATGTGGTAAACCGTTTACCACACTCACCGCATTCTCTGCGTCTGCGCACGGAATTACCTTCTTCTGCGGGCCGGGAATCTAATACCCGGCTGTCAGCAGTGCCGCAATAGGGGCATCGCATATAATTTCACCGCCCATGTTAAATCAATCAAACAATATATATAGTATATTTGACTCTTCTATTATACTAAACTTTGTTATTAAAGGGAAAAAGGAAAACGGTACTCAAAACTGTATTTTTATCAATATTGCTATCTCTTGCTATTTAAGAAACTTAATAACATAAAAATCCGCAGGTTTTGGTAAACATATATACTAAATAAAATGGCTTTTATACAAAAATAACCCCGGTAGCATTGTGCTCCGGGGTAGTTATTACCATTTTTCTTTAATACCGCCGTGCAGCTCAGTGCCCGGTAAATTAAAGGACAGATCCACAAGAATAACATCAACGCCAATCTTTCTAACCTTTGGCCAGGGCACCACCAACTCTTCTTCACGCCCGATGATGCCCATTAGCCTTCCGGTACCCCCACCGCCATGCCCCGGTAAAATAATAGCGTTAATGCACCCTTCCTCCAAATTGATATCTATATCCTTTATAGGACCTAAGCGACGCCCGTCTGCTATGTTAATAACTTCCCGCATACGCAAATCGGAGATTCTAACCATATAAAACACCCCCATATTTATGTATATGAGGGTGCCGGCTTAATCTGAACATAAAGGCTCATCCGCATAGAATAAATTATTCACGTTATAAGCATGGACCACGTCATCATTATCTGGTGTCGACCCGTAAACCGGTAACGTAATAAGGATAGACATAATAAAAGCAAGCCAGGCCGACTTTTTAAGCAAGCCACGCACCCCCTACTCACACATGCTTGCGCATGTGGTGGAGCGCTGCTTTTTCCAATCGTGAAACCTGTGCCTGAGAAATACCTATTTCATCGGCCACCTCCATTTGCGTTTTACCTTCATAAAACCGCAGGGTGAGAATCAATTTTTCGCGATCGCTTAGTTTACGTAGGGCATCTCTGATGGCAATACCCTCAAGCCAGGTTAAATCCAAATGTTTTTCATCACTAATTTGATCCATGACAAAGATGGGGTCACCACCGTCATGAAAGATAGGCTCAAAAAGAGAAATAGGTTCTTGAATGGCATCCAGAGCAAAAACAATTTCCTCCCGGGGCATTTTTAGTTCACTGGCAATCTCATTGATAGATGGCTCCCGGGAATGTTTGTTGACCAGCGAGTCGCGCACCTGCAGTGCCTTATAGGCTACATCCCGCAGCGAGCGGCTCACTCGAATGGGATTGTTATCCCTTAAATAACGTCTAATTTCACCAATAATCATAGGTACCGCATAAGTTGAAAACTTAACGTTCTGAGATAGATCAAAATTATCGATAGCCTTCATTAGACCAATGCAACCCACCTGAAATAGATCATCCACATATTCACCCCGGTTGGTGAATCGCTGAATCACACTGAGCACCAGCCGTAAGTTACCATTGATCAGCTGGCCGCGGGCTGGGTAATCGCCGTTTTGCAGTGCAATAAACAGTTCTTTCATTTTAGCACTGGATAGCACCGGGAGTTTGGATGTGTTTACGCCACAAATCTCAACCTTATTGACTAGCATGGACAAACCACCCTTTCCCCTGACTTATGCTGAAGTCAATTTCATTATTACCTCGGCTTTGGTGATTTATACATGACTGCTCCAGTCTATTCCATACGATTGATTTCCTTTTTCAAGCGTTTTATAATTCTTTTTTCAAGCCTGGAAATATAGGATTGGGAAATACCCATCATATCCGCCACTTCCTTCTGGGTTTTTTCTTTACCACTCTTTAAACCAAATCGCAATTCCATTATCCCTCTTTCCCGGCCATTTAGTTTCTGCAAGGCCAGATGAAGCAACTTCCGATCCACCTCTTCCTCGATATACTTATGAATAACGTCGTTTTCCGTACCCAGCACATCAGAAAGAAGCAGCTCATTACCATCCCAGTCAATGTTCAGTGGCTCGTCAAAGGAAACTTCGGTTCGGGTTTTATTATTCCTGCGCAAATACATCAGTATTTCATTTTCAATGCACCGGGAGGCGTAGGTGGCCAATTTGATTTTTTTGGCCGGGTCAAAAGTGTTTACAGCTTTAATCAACCCAATAGTACCAATGGAAACCAGGTCTTCGATACCGACCCCGGTATTTTCAAACTTGCGAGCTATATATACCACCAGGCGCAGGTTTCTTTCGATCAATATGGTGCGCACGGCACCGTCCCCTGACTCCAGCTTACTGATAAGGTAAGCTTCTTCATCAGTGGTTAGCGGCGGTGGTAAAGCTTCACTGCTGCCCACATAGTAAACATCCGATTTCAAACCCAACCGCAGCAGTATTTTTACCAATGTAATACGCAGGTACAATCTTATTTTTCCAAGCAGCATCAGGCACTTCCCCCCGAATAAAATTTATAAGTTTACAATAAACCAGTGGGCAACAAGGCCCGGCACGAAGTATCACCCTGCAAACAATCCCGGTAAAGGGCAACCACCACATCGCTAACTTTACAAAGATTATCTCCAGCCTTAAGTTCCACCTCATCGGGGCGGAAACCAAGCAGCCAGCCATTTTCCCGCCCCACCGACCGGTATGGGATAATACGAAAGTTGCCCGGTCGAATGTTTTCTCCCAATGCGGCAAGTACAGCCGCACCGTCGTCCCGCCCATGAGAGTCCACCACGGCACATACCTGTTCAGACAATATCTCCTTGATTGCTGCATACTCGGCGATAATCACCGGATGGCCGGTAAGCGGATCACTAAGGCTGTTGCCGGTATCAAGAAGCGCACTTAGGCTCACTTTCCGCTCTCCCAAACGTACCGTTAAATCAGCTTGGAGCAAAGGCAGCATCAGGCGCTTGCGCAGCACCGCGGGTACAACCCTGCCCAGCAGCCAGTAGATAACCAAGGCCAGTAATATACCGTACCACAGATAGGTATCTACAGCTTGCATCAGGCCGGTCAACCGCCCGTCAAAGGAACTTTTGTGCAAAAAGCTAATAATCCCCAGCACAGTGCCGCCCAACATAAATGTACTGAGATAAAAGTAAGCCAGCAGCGCCAGCACCTTCTTGGGAGGTCTGGGTACAAAAACCACCGTCACCATCAATAAAGACACTAATAGCTTATAACCGGGTCCAAGATAGCCTTCCATAGCCGGGATAAACAAAAACAATGAGTACAAAGCACCCACCGCAGCACCAGCCAGCAGACGCCACCGGCTATATGCAATTTTACCCAGCCTGGCCGTGACCCAGAGAATCATCATATTCATTACCAGGCTGCCGATAAACACCTGGTCTATATATACTGTATAAGTTGGCACTTAGCTTCCCCCAACACATTGAAACAATAAACAAATTCTTAATTCAGGTAGGGTATTCACCCTCCGGGTACGAGAACCCCAACTGAATCTTAGAAGTTGTTATCCAGGAGCTTAGCGCCGCTTATCTCCCGCTTAAAGAAGCGGGAGATAAGCGGTGGTTAGCTATCGGATAAACCCTCTATTAGATAAATATGGCACCTACTTTATGTTTATGAATCATTACACAAATAAAAAGCCCCGGCTTTATTATACACGCCAGGGCTGGTAAATTTTGTTATTAACTGTCATATGAGTGGCATTTCCGTTCGACATTATCTCCTACGCAAAAAAGCAGGGATATCTAAATCATCCTGGGTAGTGAAAGATTTGGACTCCGGCCTCTCATCGACAGCCTTTTGCTTTTGCTGCTTAATAAACTGTTTTTGGTCAAAACCGGTAGCTATTACAGTAACCCGTACTTCTTCCTCCATGCGCTCGTCCACTACCGCCCCAAATATGATATTAGCCTCCGGGTCGGCCGCTTGGGCGATTATCTCTGCTGCCTCATTCACTTCAAACAGCCCCAGTGACGTGCCGCCGGTAATATTAAGCAGAACACCCCGGGCACCCTCAATTGAGGTTTCCAAAAGCGGACTGGAAATAGCCGCCCGGGCTGATTCTACAGCACGATTGTCGCCGCTTGAACTCCCGATACCCATCAGCGCAGAACCTGTATCTTTCATAATGGTCTTCACATCAGCAAAGTCAAGGTTAATTAGTCCCGGCACGGCAATTAAATCAGAAATGCCTTGTACACCCTGTCGCAGCACGTCATCGGCAATACGAAATGCTTCAACAATAGAAGTGTTTTTTTCCACTACCTGCAGCAGCCTGTCATTAGGTATGGTAATGAGAGTGTCCACCTTTTCTTTAAGAGTCTGGATACCGTGTTCGGCCTGCAGCATGCGCTTTTTGCCCTCAAAGGTAAAAGGCTTGGTCACAACACCAACAGTCAGTGCACCCATTTCCTTGGCTATTTCAGCCACCACCGGCGCAGCGCCGGTGCCCGTTCCACCGCCCATACCGGCGGTTACAAAAACCATATCGGCACCGCGAAGCACCTGTTCAATATCGTCCTTACTTTCCTCTGCTGCCTTTTGACCAATATCCGGATTTGCCCCGGCGCCCAGCCCTTTAGTTAACTTGGCACCAATCTGTATCTTATTACTGGCCAGAGCCATTTGCAGCGCCTGGGAGTCGGTATTTACCGATATAAACTCCACACCTTTTAAACCAGCGAAGATCATCCGGTTAACAGCATTATTGCCACCACCGCCCACCCCAATAACCTTGATATGTGCGTATTGATCCAGGTCTAGTTCGAAATCTAGCATAACAAATCCTCCTTCTCGGGGGCCATTAATTTGCTAAACACAATTTTACTAACGAAGCCAACTTTTAAAACGACCCATGAAACCTCCCTCTTTCATTTGCCTTACCCCATTAGTCACCCGGTTCTGCCCGGATCCCCAGAGAGCCAGACCAATGGCAGTAGTGTATCGATAAGCGTCCTCATTAGGCGCCTCTTTCCTCAACAACGTGTTACACCCTATGCGTACAGGCATCATCCAGTAATCCTGCGCTAACCTTGGCAGTCCGCTAAGCTGGGCCCCCCCCCCAGTGATGACTATTCCCCCGGGAACGGATGACCCCAATTTTAAGTTTTCAATAAATTGTTTTACGAAATCAAGTATTTCTTCAATTCTAGATCTAATAATTTTATGTACCAGTGCACCGGGGACAACGTTATAACCAGTACCCGATAAATTTGGGACATAAACATGTCCGGCAATTGAACCCAGTCCGTATTCTTTTTTAACCTTTTCAGCAGCCTCCAGTGAAGTATGCAAACCCACCGCCAAATCGGCGGTAATATTTCCGGCTCCCACTGGAAATATCCTTAAAAGGTACAGCATGTCGTGGTTAATAAAGACCGCCTTAGTCATACCGGCACCTATATCCACACAAATTACACCCACCTGGCGTTCCACCCCGGCCAGCACCGCTTGAACAGCAGCCAGCGTACCAACCACAGTTTTAGTCACCTGTAAATCCACATTACGCAAACATTGCCGTGTCTGTTCCATCTGACTACCGGGAACAGCCAAGACTGTAGCTGACAAACCAAGCTCCCGCCCTCGACATCCTTGAGGCCTAACAACATGCTCGCCATCTATGTAAAATCTGATATTAACCAGTTGAATAACTGACCAATCCGCCGGTAAAACAGTTTCACACAAATGCTGTTGAAGTTTTTGTAGATCCCGCCATTCGATTACCTGTCGTCTTGTAATTGTTTGCTTTACGCTGCCGTGTCTGGTGATCATTTCCGGCCCTTCAATGTTCACATAAGCTGAGGTAAATGGCACCCCGGCAGCGGTCCGGGCTTCATCCACGGCTTTTTGTATGGCAATGGCAGCATCCTCGGGATTATCTATACGGCCCTTTTCCATACTCATCGATGCGCAAAAACCAAAGCCCAAAGGCTCCTGTTTGGCCCCGCAACCGCGGTTTAGTACGGCTACAGCTATTCCCGATGTGCCAATATCCATTCCCACCACCACATCTTTTTTAACTGTCCCGGCCAAGCAGGTTTACCTCCTATACTTTACTTATATTGCAAATTCAACACTTAGTAATAATTCCCTCTTTATTTGTTAATTTAATTTTTTAAAATATAACGGCGGATAATGGCTAGATTTTGGAATAACCTTACGCCAAAGGCCACTACTGCGGCAAGATAAAGATCAATTCCCAGCCGGTCCCCGATATAAGTAAGACCCGCCGCCAAAAGAGCGTTGCTGAAAAAACCGGTGACAAATATGTCCTTGTCAAACTTATCTTCAAAAGCAGCCCTGATACCACCGAAAACTGAATCTAATGCCGCCAGCGCCGCCACGGACATATACTTGGCATAATCCTGTGGTAAAGCCACCGGTATGTAAAAACCAATCAATGCACCAAGCCCCAGGCCAATCAAAGCTAAAAAAATGCCCATCCACATGACTACGTCACCCGCCGTTTCCTTAATACTAGGGAAATATTGGATAAAATAAAAATACCGCATTAGTAGTTCCGTTTTTCATAATAATTTCGTTACCAAACACCTTTTGCAATAACTACAATTCCAAACAATTAAAATTAGATAAGCTTATACTGAATTTTTTCACGGTATAATTATTTTTTACCGTATGCAGGCAAAGTCAAATCATCGTGTTTTTCTAAAGATACCTTAATACCCAAATCCCGCCAGTATTCCTGTAACCCGCCCGTTATTCCCAGAGTATCCATGAGTTCCTGTGGATTACCAATGGCCAGTATTTGGTAAGGGGGGACCACCCGGTTAAGGTTAATATTAATAAAGGAACCCGCCTGCCTGACCTCGGTAGTAGCAATAATGCGCTGGCCATTTATTGATATTGCTTCTGCCCCGGCACCCCATAGCTCGTTTAAAGCGCTTAATAAATACTCATCCTGGATAATCATCAGCTCGGGCGATATCTGGGTATCCCCTGTATTAGTATCAGGTTTATCCAGTACCAATTCAATCCCTGGACCACTTACCGTAATCAGACCGGCATTCATGCGCACCTTGTTCAGCTCACTTTGCAGGGCACTAATGGCCTCGGTCTGGCCCTGTTTGATCTGGTTTAATTTAAAGGTTAGATCGCTTATTTCTATTGATAAATCTTCTTTCTCTTTATTAATTTGTTTAAGTTCTACTGTCAGCTCCTGGGCGCGGTCAATAGATATACCATTTGAAGCATGATTAACCGCACGAAACTGCACGGACAGCATTAACCCCAGTACCGCGGCAACCAACATGATGGAGACATACATACTAGTTTTTTGGGGCACAGGCCAACCACCTCCCCTATTATATCTTGGGCTTAGCATAATCAAAAACGAGGTCGCCCGTATACGCAGGAACGACTAGTTTATCTACCTTTTTGACATCCACCTGAATGCTCCAAAACTGCAGGTAGTCAACTACTCCGTTTTTCATTGTTAAGGAATTGGATAGTGTTTCGGGATTGCCCACCGCAGAAATGATAAACGGTGGACTGAGACGCTGATTTTTGTTCACTAAAATGGTCGGCCCTATGCAGCGCACTTCAGTGGTTGAAATAATTCTTTGCCCGTTAAGAGAAATAGCCTTTGCCCCGGCCGCTTTTAGCTCATTTAACACGCGCAATACATCTCCGTCATGCAACACAAAAAAGTTCGGATTTTCCCCTGGCTGTAGTACTTTGTTACTATCATTTAGTGTTACTTCCACACCGGCTCCCTGCACCTCTTTCATTCCCGCCTCCTGGCGTGCTTCATCCAGCTCTTCCTTTAACCTGGATAGCTCCGGGCCGGTTACCGCATTGTCCAGTTGGTTACGTAGCTCGTCTACTCTAGCTTGTAATTGATCTCTGGATTTACGGGCCTGGTACAGTTCCTGAGCCAGCGCTATGGGCCTGTCCAAATCCGGTGTAATCTGCATATCACGGGTAACTCGGAACTGCATCGCCAGAATAAAACCCATAACCATACACATCAACAATATCCAGTAGTATGATCTTATTTTCATGCCAGTTCCCCCATAATTAATACGGTCAATCTTTGTATTTTACAACCGGCGAGTTGATGATTGAGAAATCAACATACTTAATACTCTTATTTCCCTCTTGCAATTCTTTTATTACCTGGATGAAATAATCTCCTTTAGTACCAACGTTTTCCGGTGTACCTAACCGGCATTCTATACCATCCAATGTATACAGGGTTACCAGACCTACGTTATCAACATGCACCTCGGACAGATTATTCAGCAATTCGTCGTTCAATTCCTGCACTACTTGCAGTGCTATATCTAATCTCTTTCCGGTAACTTTTTTACCCGGTCCCACAGCCTGCACCTGCACACCGGTTACCACAGGCAGCCCGTTGGCAGCGACGCTACCCGTACGCAGGTAATAGCCTTCTGCATCCAGTTCCACAAAATGCCCATCCACCGCCACCAGCGCCACGGGCTTCCGCTCGACAATTTCAATAACTATAGTATCGGGAAAATCTCTGTTGATCTTTACCTCTTTTATCATAGGCAGAACCTTTACTCTGGCGAAGGCGGTTTGCAGGTCAGCTTTAAAAATATTCATACCGGTTACAATACCCGACACCTGCACTATTTCTCCAGCAGTTAGCTTATTATTTCCTTGCACTGCAATTTTAGTTATTGTAAAAATGGATGATTGCAGCAAAACATAGCCTGCCAGAAACATAATAAAAATAAAAAAAAAGCTTTGCCAAAAAATAAATTTTTTCTTTTTGCCAACTGCATACACGGGGCCTGCTAACATACCTCGTCCCGTTCCTTTCCTACAAAAAACCTCTCTGGCACTCAAGCCCTTGCTAATTATTTAAATACATCTTTAAGAAGATCTCTTTCTTCAATTTAATCAACATTTAAATTATAAAACACCTCAGTAATATTGTACAAGAGAAAGTCTCACTCGTTGTGCACAATACGTTTATTCTCTTTTTCATGGAAACATATACACGCTTTTCCTGTAGCTCTTAAAACTTCATAAGACGGATTGTACCTACTTCTTATTCCATAACTCCTGCAACCGTTGGGAAATCTGGCATCCCAGGTTATATAAAAGTTTTTGCATTGCCTGCAATTCACCATTATTTGCACCGCTTTTTCTTTTTATTATGGCACCAGGCATAATTAGGGCTAAACCATAGCTTTATAAATTCTTCTATAAAAATTTACTAACCCCTTTTACTATGCAACTTTTTCATTAATATTAAGACAATATTCTCTTAAATAGTCCTAAGTTAGACATTATAAAACGCCCTTTAACAGGTATAAAAATTGGTGATAACCACACAATAATGTGGAACTCTCAAAAATCTAACAGGGGGGATGACAGTGGCACGCGAAGGTTTGATACCCACTGTTTTAGGGGCGGCAGTTACCACCACCGGGCTAGCCCTGCGCAATGTGAACCCTATGGTCGGCTGGGGTGTAACGGGCTTCGGATTGGCGCATATTCTTTTAGGTACCATAGACCTGGTTCAACACAACTCCAACCGCATTTAGTAAATGAGAGTTCAAGAAAGGAAGCCACAGGTTTCCTTTCTCTTCATTATAATTACTAAAAAAACCCTAAATTAGACGGGATTCATAGCGCAAGGTCCCACGGCACATTTACCACAAACATCACATAGGTCCAAATCGCTAAACTGATTGTCCACTTCCAGTAATCGCTTATAACACTTTTGTTTATCTAAATACTGTACCTGGAGTGCCTCAATGGGGCAGTTATTTACGCAATACAGACATTTACCTTCCCGGTAGTAACGGCATAATTCCCTGGTTGGCCGGGGAGTAGGGGGAATCTCAGCAGAAATAACCAGGCTCCCAAACCGACCGGCACAACCGGAAGTAGTGATTAACATGCGATTTAATCCAAAAGTGCCCAGTCCAGCCACATAAGCAACGCTTTTATGAGACCAGCCCGCAGTAAGGTCGCGTTCATTGAAGTTATGGGTAGGCTTTTCCGCCAATGCCTCAATTCCTTCGTCTTGCAACAATTGTATAAGTTGTTCGCAAATTTGACTAATTAACCGATTGGTTTCAATATATGCCACCGCCCATTCACGCGCCACTACCTCTTTATCCCGCCTATTGGACTTAACTACATCCTCCGCAAAGGGTATAAAGAAAGCTACAACAGTTTTAGCACTGGGCAGTATTTCCCGGGGGTGCATATGGTAGGGGCCGACAACCTGCTTGATTTGGGTAAACAAGTGATCATATGCATCGGCAAAGCCCACCAATGGCTCCCGGTAGCGAGTTATAGTTTGAGCCTGCATTACTGAATTTTTAATAAACAGGGATATTTTATTACCGATGTACATATAAAAACTCCTTTATAAATTAAATAAGTATAGTATATCACTTTTGAGTTTCACAAAGGATAGTTTCTTCATTTACTATAATTTTATTGAATCTTTATTTATTTTATGGTTGTAATATAATAAAAAAAAAGTTAATCGGCGTTAATTGAAGTTTACCACCATTATGTTCAAAAGCCAGGTGAGGTAACTCATTATTTTTCTATTTAACCAACAATTTGTGCATCAGGCGCAACGCAAGTGGAACCAGCACCAGGGTCGCCACCGCCAGCCAAAGCACATCACCCCAGAGCGCCGGACTAACGTTACCGTTAACCAGGCTGCGTACCACCTGTACGGCGTGGTACAGGGGACTGAACCACGCTATAGCAAGCACGGGTGCAGCCAGGCCGGTCAGCGGGAAAAATATACCGGACAGTAAAAACAGCGGTGTCACAATTAAAGAAAAGTAATAATTAAAACTGTCTATATTGGGCACCAGCCCTATCCACGCCATCGACATGGCGGCAAAGGTCAGGCCGGCCAGCCAGAGCACCGGAGGCACCAATAAAGCCCAGGGAGATTGCACCAGCCCTAGAACAAGGATCACTAACAGGATGACTGAACCGTATAACAGAGATTTAAAGGAGCCCCACAGCATGTCCCCCAACACCACATCACCGGCGCTAGCGGGAGTGGCGATGATGGCATCGTATATTTTTTGATACTCCATACGTACATAGCTGCCATAGGTACACTCGTAAGCCGCGGCGAACATGGCCGATGAAACGGTGAGACCGGGTGCCAGAAAGTTTAAGTAGGGCATGCCCTCCATAGAACTCACGTAACCTCCCAGGCCAATACCCATAGCCGCCAGGTACAGCAGCGGCTCAATGAAATTAAAGGACATGCTGACCATCCAGGTGCGGCGGTAGACCGTGAAATTCCGCCGGAATACCTGCCATACCAGGGGCGGCGCAATATCTACTAACCTAAACATATTCTTTAAACCTCGCCAAGACCCTTGCCTGTAAGTTTTAAAAACACATCTTCCAGCGTACCGGGTCTCAAGGACAAGCGAGTTAGCCTCAGCCTGCCGAGTTCCCGCATTAGCTCACGTCCATCCACCGGGTAAAGGTATAGGATATCCCCCACTACCAGATGTCCCCGGATTAATTGGGCCACCTGCCCGATAATTGAACCGGCCTCAGCAGAGCCCCGCCCCACTTCCACCACTTCGCTGCCGATGTGTTTGGCCACTAACTCGTGCGGCGTACCCTGTTCCAGTATCTTACCCCCGTACATAATCACCAGCCGGTCGCACAGTTGGTGAGCCTCGTCCAGGTAATGAGTGGTCAACAGCAGGGTCACCCCACGATCCCGCAGATTATTCAGCCGCTGCCAGACCATGTGCCTGGCCTGGGGGTCCAGCCCGGTGGTAGGCTCGTCCAAAATAAGTATATCCGGATTATTAATCAGTCCCCGGGCAATGGTCAATTTACGTTTCATGCCCCCGCTCAGCGTATCCACTTTTTGACCGGCGCGGTCAGCCAGCTCAAAAAAGTTCAGCAACTCCTGCGCGCGCTGCCGGGCCGCATCTGGCGGTATACCATAAAAACCGGCGTAGGAAAGCAGGTTTTGCATTACAGTTAGTTCCGGGTCCAAATTGTTTTCCTGGGCTACTACCCCCAACCGGGCCTTAATCTGCCTGGGCTGCTCCCGTACGTCCATTCCCAACACCTTTATCGTGCCGCCGGTTACCGGTGAAAAACAGTAGATCATTTTCACAGTGGAGGATTTACCCGCTCCATTTGGGCCCAGCAGACCAAAACACTCTCCACGGCACACTTGGAAATCAACCCCGGCCACCGCAGTGATGCCTTTATATTGTTTAACCAAATCGCATGCTTCAATTACCGGCTCTGTATGCACTGGTCATGCTCCTATGCATTGGGTATTTAAACTACTACACCTGCATATATTTTTGTGGGCAAACCACAATGCCCAGAAAACCCGGCCCAGCATGAGTTACCACCACCGAGCCCATCTGGCTATGCAAAATTTCCTGGCATTCGAGCTTTTCCTGCACTAAACCTTGCAGATATTGCAGCCCCTCGGGGTCATTACCGTGGGTTATAAAACAGAACAGCGGTCCGGCATCCCGGTACTGTTCAGAAAACAACTGCACCAGCCGGTTGATCGCTTTTTTGCGGCCCCGCACCTTTTCATAGGGGTTGATTACCCCATCCAATATAGTACATACTGGTTTGACATTCAATATAGTGCCCAGAAAAGCATGGGCCTTACCGATACGCCCGCCGCGCTGTAGATATTCCAGGGTATCCACCATAAAATATACCCGGTGATCGGCTATAATATCCTGTACCAGGGTCAGCACCTCTGCCCGGGAACGCCCGGCTTCGGCGGCCCGTGCCGCCGCCAGCACCAGCATCCCCAACGCCACACTAACGCCACGGGAATCAACTACCTCCAGCCCGTCGTAATTTAACATGGTTTTGGCCAGCTGGGCGGACTGCAGGGTACCGCTCATCTGAGCGGAAATATGGATGGATACAATGTCTGCCCCATCGTCAACCAACGGGCGATAATATTCTATAAATTCAGTGGGCGAAGGCTGAGAGGTGGTGGGCAATTCCTTGCTAGCAACTAAACGATTATTAAATTCAGCGGCTGACAGATCCACCCCGTCGATAAAACACTGGGTACCAAAAAAAACCTTCAACGGCACTACGGTAATAGAATATTTTTCAACCAACTCTTTCGGCAAATCCGCCGTACTATCTGTCACTATGCGGACCTTAGCCATAGCAATACACCTTCCTTACCACAATTAGCTAGATATTATTCCACGGAGACAATAAACTTATATAATGGCTGGCCGCCATAATGCAGCTCAATATCAAGCCCGGCAAATTCTTCTTCCAGCTTTCCTGTTACTTCCTGGGCTTCGGCGCCGGTCAGGCCGGCTCCGTAATAAAGTGTAAGCAACCCGGTATCCTCATCAACCATAGCCTGTAGCAAATCCAACAGCAAAGTATCCAGGCGACGGCTAACCGCCACCAGTTGGTCATCCGCTATACCGATAAAATTACCTTTAACAATATTTTGACCCTCAATAACAGCGTCCCGCACGGCCATAGTCACTTCGCCCGTCTTAACTTCGCTTAAAACGCCTTCCATTTTAGCTGCGTTTTCCACTGCCGCTGCATAAGGATTATAAACCAGCAGCGCCGCAAAGGCCTGGGGGATGCTAACCGCAGGCACCACATGCACTTCTTTATCAGCCATTGCCGCGGCCTGCCGGGCGGTCAGCAAGATATTTTTGTTGTTCGGCAGCAGGATTACTGCCGGGGCATTGACACTATTCACCGCATCCAACAGTTGTTCCGCCGAGGGGTTCATGGATTGCCCTCCTTCAATGACTGCATCCACCCCCATGCTCTGTAATATAGTAGCAATGCCTTCACCCACCCCCACAGCCACCACACCCAGCGGTTTACTCTCGGTAGCGGTAGTGATGCGGCGTACTTCCTGGCTTTGCTCCTCCATATTGCTAATTTGTACGGACTGCATAGCACCGTACTTCAAGCCGCATTCCAGTACCAATCCGGGGTGGTTGGAGTGAATATGCACTTTGGCGGCCTGATCATCCCCCACTACCAGCAGGCAGTCACCGTAAGGGGACAGTTCCTGTCGCAAGGTATCCATCGGTATATTGCGGCCCATGAGGATAAATTCGGTGCAGTAAGTGAATTCAATATCGGTAGTGAAATCCCTGGACCGACTGCCAATGAATTCCTTTTGCTGGCTGGCCGCCAGGTCGAATAATTCAATATTCCGCCGGGCAGCCGCATCTTTAAGAGCCTGAATAATACCCTCTAGTATCACCACTAGCCCCTGGCCGCCGGCGTCCACCACACCGGCCTCACGCAGCACCGGCAGCTGCTCGGGTGTACGGGCCAAAGCCCGGCTGGCCGCCCGGTAGCCCAGCACAAACACCCGCACTGGGTCTTTACTCCGTACAGCAGCCTTTTCCAAGCCTACCGCTGTTTCACGGCATACCGTCAGTATCGTCCCCTCTACAGGGTTACCCACAGCCCGGTAGGCCGCCTCGGCACCACTGGCAAAGGCCCTGGCAATGTCAGCTGCACCAGCACTGTTAAATCCTTCCAGAGCATAAGCAAACCCACTGAAAATCTGGGACAAGATCACCCCGGAATTGCCCCGGGCCCCCATTAGGCAACCCCGGGCCAATGCCGTAGTAACGTCACTGATTCTACCGCTCTCCACCTGCCGGGCTTGCTTAACTCCGGCCAGCATAGTGAGGTACATATTGGTACCGGTATCACCGTCGGGTACGGGAAACACATTTAGTGCATCAATTTCAGACTTATTCAAAGCCAGCAGGTTGACAGCCCCCACCAGCATATATTTCATCTGTTCACCGTCTGTAGAGTATAAGTGCAAGCCAAATCCCCCTTGTCATTACAGTAAGACTAGATGTACAATACCTGCAAATATTATTTCTGCATTTTTACTTGTAACACCTTTTTGTTTTTATATTGAGCCGGAAACTTAATCTTACATTACTCGTGATTATATGAGTTAATTATTATATATTTTAAACGGGGGAATAAATAATATGGCTATGCAATCAGATATCATTATTATCGGAGCAGGAGTAATTGGCCTCAGCACTGCTTATCACCTGGCCCGCCAAAATAATACCCTTCGGGCACGCAGTAAACTGCGCATAATCATTCTGGAAAAAGAGAAATTTCACGGCGCAGGCTCCACTGCCCAGTGCACCGGAGGTATCCGGCACCAGTTTACCAACCCGGTAAACATTCAACTAACTAAAATAAGTTACCCTTACTTCCGGCGCTTCACCGCTGATATGCAATACCCTATTTATTTTCGCCAGCGAGGATACCTTTTTGTATCCGCCGGGGAAAACCAATGGCAGGAACTGCAAAAAATGCAGGAACAGTTAAAACAGCTGGATATACCCTCCCAACTACTGACCCCAAAAGAAATCCATACAGCCTATCCCTTTGTTTTAACTAGCGATTTGCTGGGAGGCAGCCTTTGTCCCCTCGACGCCTATGCCGACCCTTATGGAGTTATGGAAGGTTATTACCGCCAGTGCCGCAAGCTAGGCGTACAAGTGCTGTGCAACACGGAAGTCACCGGCATTAAGGTTAATAACAACCGGATCAGCGGCGTGCTTTGTAGGCCAACCAACCGGCCAAACAGCCCTTCCACTGAACCGGATATGATCAACACCCCGATGGTGATCAACACCGCGGGTCCCCACTTAAATCTGCTGGCCCGGATGGCCGGCCTCGAGCTGCCAGCGACCCCCTACCGCCGGCAGGTGTATGTATGCGCCCCCATGCCCACTATCCCTGCGAATATTCCTTTGCTTGTCGACCTGGACACAGGCTTTTACGTGCATGCTGAAAAAAATGGCATACTGCTGCTGGGCGGTACCGACAGGGATATCGCCCCCGGTTTGGAAAGAGTAGTAGATAGAGGCCGGCTGACAGATTTCATTGAAGTGGCTATAAGCCGGGTGCCGACTCTGGAAGAAGCTCAAATAACCCGCATATACACAGGCATTCGCTCCCTGACCCCCGACGGGCTAGGTATACTGGGGGAAACCGAAGTAAGCGGCTTTTACTGTGCCGGTGGCTTTGGTGGCAACGGCTTTATGCACGCCCCGGCCATCGGCCTAATCACAGCCTGCCTGGTGCTGGGAGAACAACCACCCTTGGACCCGGCGCCGCTTTCCCCCAACAGATTCAACAACGCCCCCATAGTCGAGAAAGCCCTATTTTAAGCACACGTTGCTTTGACCCAGCACCTGAAGTCACGGAAGGGGGAGCAAGCGACCGTCCCCATGCTACCCCCATGCTCCCCACCATCTTTAATAAGGCATTTGTTGGTGCATTGCGTCGACACCCGTGCCCGACCCAGCTTGCCATGCGGAAGCGGAAGCGTTAGCCGGACGCACTTCATACCAGTTTCGATCGTGCATTAAATTAAAAATTTGTTTTTGCAGGTTTATCTCCTCATTATTAAGCTGAATCAGCGTATTACGGATCCGGTCATTGGCTGATTCAAGAACTGCCCTGTGATAATTAGTAGATATATACTTAGTATCCATAAGTAAATCAGTCATTATTTCCCTATCACCGAATTGCATTTTTCACACCTCCTCCCAATTTAGTTCTGGGTCATTCCGGAAGCAATTCCGGCCTCTTGCAGCATACTGTTTAATGTGCTGAAATGACGCTGTCCCTTTTCGGCCATCTGCTGCAATACAGCTTGAACCGCCGGGTCACGAGTGACGCTCATATACAACTGCACCTTGCTGGCGCAAATCTCCTCGGACCGCAGCTGTTCCTCAATAGCCAGCCTTTCCATTTCAGTGAGTTTGCCCATATGCATAAATTTCACCTCCTTCGGAAATTAATTGTAAAATTATTGTTTACCAGTTTTTAAAATATATGTGGGCCTTAAAATGGTAAAATTTTCAGGGTATTATAGATTAACATCTAATTCCATGTTTATTATTAATTACTAATGAATTTTTAGGGTCATAACTACAATCTAACCCCGTAATATGTATAAGCAAAATCTCGGGAGGAATTTAAACAGATGGCAAAAAGATTTTTAGTGTTAATGATAGCCCTTTGTTTTTGTTTTGTTCATACCGAAATGGCTTTAGCGGGAGTACGGATTGTTATTGATAAGTTAACCAACCAATTACATTACTACAAGGACGAAGTATTGCTAAAAACCTTTCCAGTAGCCACTGGGAGAAATATGTCGCTCACTCCTGAGGGTAACTTTACCATAGTAATTAAAGTGGTTAACCCCTACTATGCCCGTAAGAACATACCGGGGGGCAGCCCTAAAAACCCGCTGGGCTATCGCTGGCTGGGCCTTAGCGTCGGAGGTGGCGGCACATATGGCATTCACGGCACCAATAACCCATCGTCAATCGGCACCTACGCTTCTTCCGGCTGCATTCGCATGTATAACCAGGATGCCATCTGGCTGTACGACCATACACCGGTAGGAACACCGGTAAGAATTACCAGAAGCGGCACTGCCCGGGTTGCTGCACAACCCAAGCCGCTGCCTGTTACTGTAACACTGGGCCAATATATTATCGATGTAAAGGAGCCGGCAGGTACCGGCTCGGACGGGTCACCACTGCTGCCACTACGGGCGATTTTTGAAAAGCTGAGCTATACCATCGTCTGGAACGATACCAACCGCACCCTCATCATCACCAAAGGAACCGAGCAAATCGTCGTAGCATGCGCCAGCGGCCAGGTAACAACAGGGCAGAATGTATTTACCTGCCCCGAGCTTAAACTGGCACAGGGTACCGCACACGTCCCCCTGTCCTTCTGGCAAAAAGCACTGCCGTTGTTGCAAGTCAGCTGGGATGCCGGGCAGCGTAAGGTAACGTTCAGAGAAAAAACGGCGACATCGGAGGATGCACTGTTTCAAGCACCTGTGACAGTACATTAATACAGCGGCCAACCACGCAATGCATTATGCGACCTATTGCCGGCACACACCGTATTATACGAAATGCGCCGGCAATTTTCTATTAGAGAACACTTTTTCAACAATCTTTGCAGGATGCACTAGTAAAATAGCGAATATTTATATCAGCACACGGTCATTGGCAGGTGAAACATTTTGCTTGATGCAGCAAGCATGGACACCATCATAAACAAAATAATACTACACATTAAGGAATCCCAAGAACAAATATACGATATATCGGAATATACTCAGACCGAATATAACTGTATTAAGGATGATCTAAAAGAAGTAAAGGAATCAGTAGCCCAGTTAATTGGCCGCGTGAATAAACTACGTGAGCGGGAAAAGATAGCCCGCCTTCATTTAATGGAAGTAAGCAAGAATTTTAACCGGTATAATGAAGACGACATCAAACGGGCCTACGACAGAGCTCAAAAAATACAAGTGGAACTGGCCATGATGCAGTCACAGGAGCAATTGCTCCGGGACAAAAGGGACAACCTAGAGCGGAGTCTTAGGCGGCTGCAGGGTATGCTGAATAAAGCGGAAAATTTGATTTCGCACCTGGGCGTAGTATTCGATTATCTAAATCAGCATTTATCCACCATATCCTCAAGCATCGAAGAATTACAACAATTACAGCAATTAGGCATCAGCATCATCAAGGCACAGGAGGAAGAACGCAAGCGGGTAGCCCGGGAAATTCACGACGGCCCGGCGCAGCTGATGGCCAATATAGTCATGCGTGCCGAGTACATATTAAAGTTAATGGAAGTGAACCCCGAAAAAGTCAGAAAAGAGCTGGTCAGCCTGCAAGAACTGGTCAGACAGAGCTTGCAGGATGTTCGCAAAATAATTTTCGATCTGAGACCGATGGTATTGGACGATTTAGGCTTGGTACCAGCTATTAACCGCTACATGGAAGATTATGGAAAGCAGTATGATATCCATGCCGAATTTGTTTTTTTCGGTAAGCAGATTCGCCTGCCACCGGCCACGGAAGTGGCCCTATTCCGGGTGGTGCAGGAAGCACTGAATAACGTACACAAGCACGCTCAGGCCAAGCACGTACTGATAAAAATGGAGCAGCTCGCCAACAGAATAACCATTTCGATTAAAGACAACGGTAGCGGTTTTGAACCGGAGGCGGTGGGAAAAAACAGCGACCGTGAATGTTACGGGCTTATCAATATGAGGGAGCGGGTGCAGATATTAAATGGTGAAATTAAAATAACCAGCACCCCGGGCAAGGGCACTTTAATTAATCTAAGCATACCGATTAATTAAATGCAACGTCATGGAACAAAAGGGGGTATATTACATTGCAGCCAATTAACGTGCTAATTGCAGACGATCACGCCCTCGTTAGGGAAGGAATCAGGAAAATACTATCTTTAGAACAGCGCATCAATGTCTTGGCAGAGGCGGCCAACGGGCGGCAGGCCATTTCACTGTGCCTCAGCAAGCACCCCGACATCGTGCTGCTGGACATCAACCTGCCTGATATTACCGGCTTGGAGGTTTGCAAGGCCATCAAACAAGAACTACCCGACACCGGTATAATTGCCTTGACTATCCATGACCAGGAAGAATATATAATCGAAATGATCCGCAACGGTATTGCCGCTTATCTGCTTAAAGACATCAGCCCGGACCAGCTGATTAATACCATACTGCAGGTGGCTGAGGGAAAATCATTTATTTCTCCATCCCTGACAGCTAAAATATTCAACCAAATAAATAAATTATCAACTAGCAAGCCATTAGAAAATAGACCCCATGGCTTATCAGACAGGGAACTGGAGGTATTGCGCCTGGTGGCCAAGGGTGACTCCAACAAAATAATTGCCCTAAAGTTATTTATCAGCGAAAAAACCGTTAAAAATCACCTGACCAACATATTTCAAAAACTGGACGTTACCGACCGCACCCAAGCGGCACTGCTGGCCATAAAAGAAAAAATAGCGGAAATTTAAAAACCCCGTCAATAACCGGCGGGGTTTGTGGTTTCCCAGTGAGACTATTTTCCTATGCTTCAGGTACAACAGTCCCATGCTTTACAGCCGCATCAACCTTAAACTGCAAACACAGATTATTCAAGGTATTGGACACCCGAAGTATTTTACGCAATGTGGCTTCCAGTTCCTCAAGCTGCTCAGTTTGTTTTTTACCAGTCACCCCGGTGCTGATAAAGGACTGTAATGATTTATCAAGCTCGGTCATGAGATGCTCCAGGGCCTCCAGTAGTTGTTCACCTTGTTTATTGTTATCTGTCAAGACGTCAACCAATTGTTTGGTAGTCTCCTTCTCCCCAGTCAGCCGGTGGTCGAAGCGTTCCCAGTATACCCCGGCATTTTTAATGCTCTGCTCACCCTGAGCCGCCAGCTTGATATTCCGGGCAACGGCGTCGTCAATACTCGTTACGGCATCTCCAACCAACTGCATTTTGTGCAGCATATCTCTGGTTTTAACCATGCCCTCGTCGGCCAAACCCTGCAATTCTTGTAAATCCTCAATCATATCCGAGCCGCCCAACCTAGCCACTTCCACGGCAATGTTAAAGCTAAACGTCCGACTGTGATCCAGGTAATTTGTAAACAACCCGGCCATCTGCTCCATTTCCAGCAACGCTTCTTTACTAGATTGGACTGCCTTTTGTAACTCATTCAGGGAGTGACCGATATCTGCCACATCACCCGCCGCCCGGGTCATCAGTGCGCCCGGCTCACCGCTGTCCTCCACTGCAGCAATGATGGCTGCTGCTTTTTGATTTAACGCCTGCCCGCTTTGTTCCAGCCGGTCCACCAGCTCACAGGCTAAATCGGCGCAACCCTGTAGCAAATTAATGTGCTCCCTGGTCATCATGGCATGCTTATCCATTGACTCCACCAGCTGCCCCGAAGCACTGACCGTTGATTTAATTCGCATGATCAGTAACTGGCATGATTTAATCAGCTCCCCTGTATAAGATATAATGGAGCGAAACAGGTTAGCCAAGTAGCCCGTCATCATGTTAAAAGACGTGGCCAGATCACCCAGCTCATCTCGTTGATGCAAATCGACTTTGGTAGTAACATTTCCCACGGCAATATATTCGGTAGCTGTTACTAAATCTTTAATAGGACGACTGAGAATGCGCCGGCTGATCACCATAGCCAAAAATATGCCTGCGATCACTGCGGCCATGGTAGTGGTACCTAAATATATGATCAGATCGTTTATTTTATGCTGCATCAAACCTGCATCTGTGACTACTCCCAGACAACCCAGGAGATCGCCGGATGAGCCGGTAACCTGACGGGTAAAAATAAATTTAGGGACGCCATCTACCTTGATGCTTTCCGCGATGAATGCGCGATCACCAGTACCTGCCACATCCCATACATCATTATCCGTTAACTGCTTGGCACTGCCGGCTAACACTTTACCCTTCCTATCCGTAATAAAGGCGCTTTGTACGCCATCCTGTGCCTTGAGCTCCGCTATTAAGGGGGTTAGCCCGGCTATATTACCAACCTGCAGCGCACCGGTAAGGCGGGGTATCATTAGCCCGGTTAGAAACTGACCCTTGTCATATGCTTCCTCCTGCACTACTGTTTTCAACTGTAAAACAGTAACCGTCCCCAATATAAGCATTAAAAAAACAATTAACGTGCTTAGGCAAACAGCAATTTTAAAAGTTATGGATACCTGTTTCCTTACAGCTATTTTCATAATCCAACCCTCCGGTTGATAACGTGTTTTTGACGTTTTAGAGGCTTTGGGCTTCAATAACCGCCAGCATATCCCGCCGGGTAATACCACTTGCAGCGATAGTACCTGGAGGCAGTTCAATAACCCTGCGGGCACTTTTTACATGCGGGCTTACCCGGTTAGGGCGCAGTTGCGGCAGCACCTGTACAACGTGAAAATCAGCATCCACAAACAGAACATCAATGGCAAAGCACATAAAAAATGTATGTACTTGCTTACAAGGAGTAATCACCAACGCTGTGCCCGTTGGGAAATCCAGCCGGGTGCGGCCCATAAGCCCACGCAAACGCCGCCAAAAAGTATCTGCCCGTACAACCCGGGCGGCAACCACGTTCCCCCTGGTTTTATTATACAATATCTGACTACTCTGCATTGCCATGCCCCATGCTCCTCCTATCGAATAAACGCCCGGTAAATCTGGATGGCCCCCGGACCGAGGATGATGATAAACAATGCCGGGAAGATCATAAACACCAGCGGGAAAAGCATTTTTACAGGCGCTTTCATGGCCCGCTCTTCTGCGCTCTGGCGCCGGCTCAGCCTGATTTGATCAGCCTGCCTCCGCAGCACATTGCCTATACCGATGCCTAGTTGTTCACCCAGTATGATAGCACTCACGAAATTATTCAGATCCTGGACGGCAAATTTCCCCTCCATATCTTTTAACGCCTCGCGCCTGGTTTTACCTACCCGGATCTCCTGCATCATTCTTTGCAGTTCCAGGGTAAGTACTCCCCGGGTTTTTTCAACTACTTTGGAAATGGCCCCGTCAAAGCCAAGTCCCGCTTCCACACTCACCGTTAACAAATCCAATATCTGCGGCAGCACGGACTCCACCTCAGCACTCCTGCGTCTGGCCCGGGCCGTCAGATAATATTCAGGCAGTATCAGACCCACGGCTACACCCATGGCAATCAATAATAAAATATTAACCGGCGGTAATCCGGCCATGCCACCTAGAAACGCCGCAACCAAACCCAATAGCAGTGCCACCAGATACTTGAGCACCATCATCTCCACCGGTCTCAGCTGTTCCAAAAGCCCGGCCCGCCGGAGCTTTTTCTCCAGCGCAGCCTCCTTTTCCGACGGCAACACCTTGGCAAACACCGTGGCCGCCCGGCTAAATAGCGGCTTAATCACCCTGGTTGTCAAGGGAACGCTAAGCTCCTTTTCCCTAATGGTTACAGCCGGTGTACCCATTACCTGGTTAACCCGCCTGGCCAGCATAATGCGCTCACCAAACACAAACTTATAGCCCAGCAGGAAAACAAAGAAGGCGGCCATAAAAACCAGTGCCAGCAAATAAATCATCTTCATCCCCCGTTTAATACTTGATATCCACTATCCGCCGGATAAGTAAATAACCGGTACTCTGGGCAACAAGCGCCGTTCCCACCATCAACAGCCCAATTTTGCTGGTAAATAATAATGATATGTATACCGGGTTGATCACAAATAAAAATGCACCCAGAGCCAAAGGCAACAGTCCCACTACCACGCCCGAAATGCGCCCCTGAGCAGTGAGAGTTTTTATTTCCCCTTTAATGCGGATGCGCTCCAGCATAGTATGAGCAATTTTATCCAGCACCTCGGCCAGATTGCCACCCACCTGGCGCTGGATTAATACTGCCGTAATCACCATTTCCAGCTCATCACTGCCCACCCGCTCAACCATGTTCTGCAGGGCCTGCTCCGTATGGGTGCCAAGATTAACCTCCTGGAAAGTGCGCCCGAACTCCCGGGCGATGGGATCAGGCATTTCCTTACGCACCAGGTCCATCGCCTGTAGAAAACTAAATCCCGATCGCAGTGAGTTCGCAATAAACATCAGAACGTCACCAATTTGGCCGTTCAAAGTGGCCAAACGCTTTTGCCGAGCTCGCCTGATGAAGAGATATGGCACAGGCAAAAAAACCAACAATGTCATCAGCATAATCAAAATACTACCGGTGAACAGCATTGTAATTAGTGCAACACCCCCCAGTCCCGCCAGGGTTAAGACGAGAAACTCCTCTCCCCGCAAGGGCAGGTCGGCCTTGGTCAGCTCCCGTTCCGCCCATTTTTTCAAGGGCGTGGTGCTTAATATACCGGTCAGCCAAAGGTATATTCCCCGCAATCCAGGATCAGAAGCTATACCGTCATGTTTAACCGCTTCTTTTCTTCTAAAAATTCCAGACATGCGCCGGGAAAACTCCTGCTGGTCGGCTATCATAGGCAGGTATACACCCAGCACCAACAGCACAACAAAAACAAAGACCAGTCCAGCAATATAACCCAAGCTCATCATATCACCCCTTTATAATTGGAACATGCTGATTCAATTACCAATACCCTCCTCCAGTGAACAAATCCCGGCGCAGTTGCACACCTGCTGCCTCAAGCCGATCTATAAAGCGCGGCTGTATACCGGTAACCTCAAACCGGCCGGTTACCCGGCCATCGTCGTCGACTCCGGTCTGCCGGTAAACAAATAAATCCTGCAGTGTAATCACATCGCCCTCCATCCCCTGCACTTCGGTAATGTGGGTAATTTTACGGGTACCGTCCCTCATGCGACTTTGCTGAATGATTAAGTCTACAGCCGCAGCTATTTGCTCCCGTATAGCCCGAACCGGAATTTCAACTCCCGCCATCAGTACCATAGTTTCCAAGCGGGATAAAATATCCCTGGGCGTGTTGGCGTGGCCGGTGGTCAAAGAACCGTCATGTCCTGTGTTCATGGCCTGCAGCATGTCTAATGCCTCACCGCTGCGCACCTCACCAACCACAATGCGGTCCGGTCGCATTCGCAAACAGTTGCGCACCAAGTCGCGGATGGTGATGGCCCCTTTACCCTCGATATTGGGCGGGCGGCTTTCCAAAGTCACCAAATGAGCCTGTCTGAGCTGCAATTCCGCTGAATCCTCTATTGTAACAATGCGTTCGTTGCAGGGTATAAACGATGACAACACGTTAAGCATAGTGGTTTTACCGCTACCGGTGCCCCCCGAAATCACAATATTTAGCCGTGCTTTAACACAGGCTTCCAAAAACTCGGCCATCTCAGCCGTCAACGAGCCCAAGCGCACCAGATCTTCCACCTGCAACGGATCCCGGTAAAACTTACGGATAGTGATAGTAGACCCGGTAAGGGCCAACGGCGGTATGATTATATTCACTCGGGAGCCGTCAGGCAACCGGGCATCCACCATTGGAGAGCTTTCATCAATGCGCCGTCCGATTGGAGCAACGATTTTTTCGATAATATGATTGATATGCTCATAATCTCTGAATTTAACCCCGGTTGCTTCCAGTTTACCGCGGCGCTCAATATACACCGTGTACGGACCATTGACCATCACTTCAGTGATATCCGGGTCATTCAATAGTGGGGTAATGGGACCATAACCTATGGCATCGTTAATTATTTCCTCCACCAGGCGATCCCTTTCCAACCTGGGCATATTATTATTGGTGGCCGCCAAATGCTGAAGCACCAATGTTTCTATTTGGCCCGCCATATCTTCCGGGGCAACGCCGGGCTGCCGGGTTCCCGTAAGCTCGGTAATAATCTTTTTATGCAGTTCCGCCCGCAGCTCATTGTTGCTATCCCTCACCGGCACTTCCCGGGGTTCCGGATTTCTTTCCACCTTTTTCTCCAGCCGTTCCATTAGAGACACCAGTCTATCGCCTCGATTAAATTTTTATTTTATAAGGATTTCTTACTTAAAGTTTACCTGTTAAAACTAAACATCTTTTTGATCGGGTTAATCTTGGCGGTTTTCCCCACCTCTAGCTTTGTTTTTTCCGCCGTAGCCAGTTTTCCGGCCAATTCCATCAGACAGCCGGCCACCCGGCTATTTTTTTGGGTTAGCACAAAAGGCTGCCCTTTGTTCACCGACTGCAACACCGTTTTGTCATCAGTAGGAATTAACGTAGTCATGCTCCGGCCCAAGTTTTTTTCCAGCTCTTTGACACTGATGCCATCAGGCCGCAGTTGGTTAAGCACCAGGTTGATCTTATCCGTAAAGTTCAGCGCGGCGAGTACCTCCATTGTCGAGCGCACATGCCGCAAAGTTGGTAAATCCTGAGCCACCAGCACCACCAGACTGTCCGACATTTCCAGCACATTTAGGTTAATTTCACTATAAGCAGGAGCGGTATCCAAAATAACAAAATCAAACTTTGTTTTGAGATAATTAATCAACTTAGTAACGTGCCCGGGAGTGACCAACTCCGCCTGCTCCGGGCTGTTGGGCGCACAAAGCACGTTTATACCCGAAAAATGCGCAGCCAGGAAGGTATCGATAACCGTTATGTCACCCTCCCAATCCTCCTGCACCAGGTCAGCAATGGTCTGGTTAACCGTTAAATTCAAAATCACCGCCACATCTCCACCCTGCAGGTCCAAATCAACCAGCACCACGCTTTGACCCGATTGGGTGGCCATGCCAATAGCCAGGTTGCAAGCCAGTGTTGTTTTGCCCAGCCCACCTTTAGTGCTAAACAAAGTAATTATTTTACCCGGTGTTTTACCGGAGTGAACGGCCGTTTTTTCATCCTCACCCACCAGGCGCAGGTGGCGCTTGCGAGAGAAATCATTAGCCCGGCGCACCGTTTCCGCCAGGTCGGTGCTGGTAAAAGGCTTAACCAAGTAATCCCTGGCCCCGGCCGCCATCGCCTTTTTTATATACTCCTTTTCGCCCTGAATAGAAATGATAATGATAGCGACCTCGGGCACCTGCACCGATATTATTTCCGAAGCACCGATACCGTCCAGACCGGGAAGGTTTATATCCATTAAAATAACGTCAGGCTTAATGCTTTTAGCCAGTTCCACGGCCTCCTCCCCAGTGGCCGCCTCACCCACCACTTCCATATCCTCCTCGAAGTATAAAAACCGTTTGATATCCTCCCGGGTGTTTTCCACATCATCCACAATTAATATGCTAATTGGCTGCACGCCGGTGCCTCCCTTCAATATCTGCTTACCTAACCAGTTCCGGCAACTTGGCGGAGGGAATTTTCACTACCTTCTGGTCGGCAGGCGAGCGCATCATCAGGCGAATACTGCCCTGCTCAGAGGCTAAGGTTAGCTGTTGGCCCTGTTGCGGGGTAACCGCTAAAGTCACTGTCTTGGCTGCTTCTTTTTGCTGGTCGCTTTGCACCATCCCGGTATCAGTTTCTTGATCTGTAGCCAGTACGGAGATGTTTTGCAAAATAAGCGAGGTCATCGGGTTCTCATTATTATCGTCAAAGGTAACCAGCACGTCAACTATATCCCCCGGCATCACCATGCCGGCAATGCCCGAAACCTCATTCACCGCCACGGTCACCGCCCTTTTACCAGCGGGAACAATAAAAGCCAGTGTTCCTGAACGGTCATCCTTCCCGACCACTTTACTGCGCAATATTTGCTCATCCCGATAAATTGGAGCTTTAGTCAACTTACCATTTATCTCCGCCGGGTCCACTACTGCGTCGCTGTTAACATATTTGGACGGTATATCACGCATGGTAAACATTTGCATTGTCAACTGAGTTTTAGGCGCTACGTACTGTGTGGCCACGGCTACCTGCACAAAGTTACCTTGTTTAACATAGGCAGCCTTGACAGCGCTGAGGTACTGAAATACCCCTAGGGCCGCCGCAATACCGAAAATAACAGCCAGGAGCAATATGAGGTTTATTTTGTGATTTTTCATTGGATTTGTCTCCCTACATAAGTTACATAATTAATCTGGTTGCATAAACTCCCTGATTATCCGCCCCGGGATCACTTTCCCCTTCAATTACCATTTGCACGAAATACCCGTCCACATAACTCATATTACCCACTGTTTTATCTCCAGGAACGTCTATTAAAAATGCGGCAAATCCTACAATTCTAACTTTGGTAATTTTATCACCGGGTATTGGGTTCTCGGGTTCGGCAGGTTCGTAAATAGGAATGATAACCACCCGGGGACATGCCGGATTAAAACTGGTCGGGGTACAAGCATGTGTGCATTGAGATACCCGATATTCTATACCATCCCTCGTAGCACCACTCTTATTACCGGTTTCCGTAGCTATTACATCACCAACCATAATTTTTTGATTATATCCGTACTTAAAGTTCTCCTCATAAGTTGACGCGCCTGAATCGCCCAATTGCAGAACGCCAAATGTCCCAGGCCCCATGAACTCGTCAAAATCAGAATCAGATGATATTTTAAGCGTATATTTTTGATTAAACAGCAGTGTTTGCTTCTGTATACCTATAGGTATAACCCCTTTGACCGCCGTCAGTGATTCAATTCTCGCAGCGGCAGTGCAGTTTATCGTGGTAGAGGTAATACCCAGCACCCTGGCCAGGAAATATTGCACTGTGACCTGACCGGTAGCTGTCACCGTCCTGTAGTCATCCGATACACTAACGCTGGTAAGAGTGAAGTTTTCCGCAGCATTCTGATTGAAATATTCCTCCACTTGGCCTTGAACGTTATCCACCATAGCGGGTAATTCCTGACTACCCGCTAGCACAGCAGCATCAAGGGCGTTATTTAACCTTTGCTTAGTCAGAAAAAGATTACCTAAGTCCACCACCAGGGAACAAAAACCAATTAACGCCACCATAGCTGCACTAACAATTATGATTGCAGAACCCCGGCGATTAGTTAGTAATTTCTTGCACATTTCATTCAATTCTCATCACCGACCTTGCCTTAAGCAAAAAAGGATCCGGCAAAAATGTACTCAGCATAGGCGTGATCAAATAAACGTCATAGTCCACTTCGACTTGCAGCGGAACCCCCCTGTAACGGTTGGCCGTATTCTCGGGGACTATCTCTACAGTTAGCTGCTCAGTATCCAACGTTGAGCAGATCTCCTGCACTCTTTGGATTATCTCCGTATCGTTATTGCCGACCACGCCCATTCTGGCTCCCTCACGGGAAGCAGCAGTAATAAGCAGATAAGAGTAAAATATATTACCAAACTCAAAGATAGTCATTAATAGTAATAGCAGTAAAGGAAGCACCAGGGCAAACTCCACCAGGGCTTGTCCTTTTTTCTCCCGGCGCAATTTATTCCAAACTCGCATACAATCCCCCCGGCCATTAACGCCATCCCCATTTTTAAAGTATCTCGTCATTCCTAGTACCCACCAATTAGAGCAGGAAGTAAGCCCACGCCGCACCCAGGCTGATGGCCAACGCATAGGGAAAACTTTCACCCCGCGTCGCCACATCCAGGTGGCCAAAACTTACCGACACGGGAATATGTAATACTTTGCTAATAAAGAAGTAGTAAAATTTTTTTAAGGTAAGCAGTAGCCTGCCTTGTCTAATTAACAGGTAAACTGAAAAAATACCACCCACTACGGCTCCGGTCAGAAAAGCCATGAGCACAAACTCAGGCCCCTTAAATGCGCCTATAGTGCCCAGCAGTTTGACGTCACCGGCACCGATGCCGCCCGCGGCAAATGGTATCAGTAAAAGAGCCATACCCGCCAGCAAGCCTTTAACGCTGACCAGGCAGGCGGACCAACCGCCATTGGTTAAGCTAGCGATAAACGCCACCAGCACGGCCGGCAAAAGAACAGCGTTGTAAATTTTTTTCGAGCGCAAATCGGTGTAACAGCACACCAGTAAGAGAATAATTAATGTCATATCTACGTATGTTATGTTGGCAATGGTTAAGTTAATCATTTATTAACCAACCTTTCTAAAACTGGACCCTACTTAAGTCGGGCCTAAGTAGGGTCATATGGGAAGTTAAGGGGTGTTGGAAATTATTATCGATATTAGCTTTATTAACCTAAGATGATACCTTTAATTCAAGCCCCATAAATACTGTATTACAACGTAATGGCATACAGCATCTTACCTTTTTCGTTTGTTAATTAATCTGTCGCGATCATAACAATATAATTAAACCGTTCGTATTAATCTTCTAATTGCCGTCGCCGTTTGTAATAGAAGTCCCAACACCTTGAATCTTACCGTTAATAGCACCTCCCAGTGCAAAAAAGCCTCCAATACATAACACCGCCACAAGGGCCAGAATTAATCCATACTCCGCCATTCCCTGCCCGCTTTCTTCCTTCCACAGTTTAGCTAGCAACGACATGTATTCCACCTCCGAGTTTTTTTATTATTTTATCTTTTCTGTTAGACAATTACATGCTTCTACAGTCTTAACCTTAATACTGTAAAGTCTTATCTTACTGGGACATAATTCCTATATTGTTGCTTAAAACCGCAAAAAAACCCGGCGTAAAACGCCGGGCGGTTGATGGCAGAACAAATATCATTACACATTAAACCTAATATTCAATATGTCCCCGTCTTTTACTATGTAATCCTTACCCTCCAGCCGGGTTAGGCCTTTTTCCTTAACTTTGTTCATGCTACCCAATTCATGCATATCGTGGTAGGCCACCACCTCGGCCCGGATGAACCCGCGTTCCAAATCCGAATGGATTTTACCGGCAGCTCCTCTGGCATTCAGCCCGGCCGGGATGGTCCAGGCCTTTACCTCGTCTTCGCCCACAGTAAAGAAAGAGATCAGCCCCAGGGTATCGTAAGCGGCCCGGGCCAGCCGGTCAATGCCCGATTGCTGCAAGCCCAGGTCTTCCATAAATTCGCGCCGGTCATCCTCGGGCAGTTCGCTGATTTCCATTTCAATCAAGCTGCTAACTTCCAGTAAGATTATATCCTTTTCAGCAGCGAAGGTGCGAACCTTTTCCTGCCCCGGGTAACTGCCGCCACGGAGCTGCTCTTCATCGATATTAACCACCAGCAGCATGGGCTTATCCGTTAAGAAGCTGTAATTCACCAGCAGTTCGCGCTCGACCTCGGAAAGCCCCACCTTGTGCATGGTCACTTCATTTTCCAACGCCGCCAGGCACTTGCGCAGTACATCCAGTTCAGCAAGCTGTTCTTTTTTAATCTTCTTTCCTTCCTCAATGCGCTGGATTCTTTTTTCCGCCAGATCCATGTCAGCCAGCAGCAATTCCAGGTTAACGGTTTCCATATCCCGCATGGGATCAATATCCCCGTCCACATGGGGCACATCTTTGTTGCTAAATGCACGCACCACGTGCACCAGTAAATCTGCATTGCGGATGCCGTCTAAGAAGCGGTTACCCACCCCTTTACCTTCGCTGGACCCGCGCACCAACCCCGGTACATCACTGAACTGAATCTGAGCATAAGCGTTCTTTTTGGGTTTATACAGGTTAATAAGAAAATTAAGCCTCGTATCGGGCACCTCGGCCATCGCCACATTAATTTCAGTTTTACCTGTCAGATAATTGGATGTTTCGAGTTCCGAGTGTGTTACCAGGTTAAAAAGAGTGGTTTTACCCACCATCGGCAAGCCGACAATACCACAAGTTAGCATTTGCTGTCCCCGTTCCTTTCTTCATCAGCTAAAAAACATATCGTCTAATTTTACCTTTTTACACCAACATATACAAGCACATAACACCTGGCGGCCCAAGCACCAAATCACTGAGCCATAGGACACAAAAAGAGGCGGCTTCTTGCCGATGTACCAGGCAATTACCGAACAACCTGTTTTATACATAATTCATAAAGATCAGTGCGCCGCTGGGATAATAATGGCAGGCGTTCGCGCACATCTTGAATCTTTTCCGGGTCAATTTCCGCCATAATAATTTCCTCGCCGGTACCTGCCTGGACTACCACATCACCCCAGGGGTCCACTACCATAGAATGGCCATAGGCTATATATTCCGCCTGGTCATCACGGGCCGGGGAGGCTGCCGCCACGTAAACCTGGTTATCCAGCGCCCGCGCCCGCATGGTCAAATCCCAGTGGGCCGGGCCGGTAATCATATTAAAGGCCGCTGGTATCAACAGCACATCTACTCCCTCCAGGGTCAGCAGGCGGGCCAATTCCGGAAAGCGCACGTCAAAGCAGATCATCACGCCTATTTTACATATCCCGGCATTTATAACAGTGAACTCTCCGCCTGGCCCCAGCGTGCTGGACTCCCGCACATTTAAGTTGGGCAAATCCACATCAAACAGGTGCATCTTGCGGTGCCGCCCTAACAAGTCACCCTGCGGACCAAAGATAAAGCAAGTATTGTAAACAATGTTCCCTTCCCTTTCAGGTATAGAGCCGCCCACCAACACAATGCCTAATTCGGCGGCCACCCGGGACAGCATTTGTACCGTTTCCCCGTTCGGGTAAGACTCCGCATAATCGGGAAATAAATTTGTCTCGTAAGGGCAGTTAAACATTTCCGGCAGCAACACCACCTGCGCACCCTGCCTGGCTGCCTGGCGCACCATATCCCGGGCGTGACTTATATTAAATGTTTTATCACTGGTGACATTAATCTGGCCAACTGCTAGCTTGCATTTACCCATTAATACAACCACCCTTCATTTAGCTTGCCTTGCTAATTACTGAACCAACGCCGCTAACCTAATCAAACGCCGGTGTCTTCCACGAAATTTATTTTATCCGCCGGAACTGCTAGACGCCAGGCTAATAATAAATGCTGCGCACTTCTCAATACTCCATATACAAATTACGATGGCACATTAGGTTGGAACCGCCCCTTATATTATGGATATACTGCCTGCAAAATAATAGTATATACGTTGCCCGGCAAAATGCACAAAACCACTTTCCACCAAGTATACAATGGCAAAAAGTGGTTATATTAAAATACTTACACCGATAAATATACGAGGTAAACTCGCAGTTAGTAATTTACCGAACCTCTATTACTTCCTTCACCTCGGGCACTTCTTGCTTGAGCGACCGCTCAATACCCATTTTAAGGGTATAGGTGGACATCGCTCACCCGCCGCAGGCACCTGTAAGTTTTACTTTCACCACACCATCAGGTGTAACATCCACAAGCTCGACGTCACCACCGTCATGCTGCAGCATGGGGCGAACTTTATCTAGAACAGCTTGTACTTGTTCGAGCACTGTTTTTTCAACCTCCCTTCTTCAAATATTATAACAATAAAAAATTAATATTATTAGCCGCCAAATCATTAACTATTTCTATTTTAACTGTTATCTACCAGCCAAGCAATAGTAAAACTTTTAATTCCAACAAATTGCGACCATTTTATTACTTAACACCAGCCCGACATTTATTTTACATAAAGATTAATCTTGGCAAAATTAACATCTTTCTGCGACTCCTCTAGGGCCCGCTGCTGCAAAGTTATTTGCTCACGCAGTGCATCCAACTCGGCTGTACCGACGGCATCGCTTTCCGTTTGCCCGGCCCCCTGCGCTACCAGCGCTTTTTCCTGTTCCTGCAGCATGTTTAACCGCTCTTCAGCCCGTTTTAAATCAACAGCTATATCCCTGGTGTTTGATTGAATGTCCACTTGCCCTAAATTGTTTAATTCCTTTATAAACCCGTCCACATTGCCAGTGGGAACACGTAACACCCAGTACTCCCCGGTTTGCTGCGGCTCAGTTTCGACAAAGCCACCGTACCTGCCCGCTGTTGCACTCCAGTCGGTCACTGCATTTGGCTGGGTATTTAACGTCAGTGTAGCAGTTAACTCCGTAGCCGCAGGAAGACTATTATTTTCCATTATGGCGACATCCCCTAAATCATCCCGGGGTGCGGCCATCATACTGAATAGGGAATCATCACCAACCGGCTTTCCCTCCAGCGCGACCAAATCACGGGACACCTGATCCCCTCCGGCAGCAGTTGAACCCGGGTTGTCGTCGCCCGCGGCAGTCACAGGTTCTTCTCCAGTCTCTCTTGAAACAGCAAGCTGTTTGTTAGACACGGATACACCAGGCGCAGCCAAATTTCCTTGGCCTGTATCCTGATCCCTGGCCGCATTTTTTTCCGTCTCAACTTGCTCCGTTGCTTTTGTATCTTTAGCAGTTTGTTCTTGAGCATTTTTGGCAGTCTTTTGGGCAGTTTCCAAATCCCGCCCATCATCTCCTGCATCGCCCCCGTACCGTTCGCCCCGGTCATCTATATTTTGACCGACACTTAGCTGGAACGCAGAACCAGGTAACCCACCCTCCTTATTACCATACCAAAAGGCGGTGACCCCTATGGTAAGAAACAGTACCACTGCGACAGCCAATGTCTTAGACCATTTCCCCCAGGCCAGCCGACGGATCCAAACGGTTGGGCTGTCGGTAACAGAATGTGCGGGTAACGATTGTAGTTTTTGAAGCAAATCTTCATGGAACTCCGAAGGCGGTAGCACCTCCGGCAACCCTCTAACCAACTCCACAGCAGCTCGCAATTTGTCATATTCCAGCCTGCACGCCGCACAGACAGCAATGTGTTCCTCCACCTCAACAACCTGGGAAGATTCCAGCATGTCATCAATGTACGGTGACAACATTTCACAGATATTACGACATTGCATTGGTCTTCCCCCCTTTTGCGTTAAGACGATCGCTACTTGATAAAAGTTCCCCTTCCTTAATCATCTTATCCTTAAGCGCGCTTCTGGCCCGGCTTATACGTGATTTCACCGTGCCCATTGAACACTGTAATGCACTGGCAATTTCCTCATAGCTTAATCCCTGTATTTCACGCATTACCAAAACCAACCGGTGGTCACTGGAGAGCTCGTTTAAACAAAACTGCACCTGGCTCTGCACCTCGCGCCGTTGCACAGTCTCCTCAGGTGAATAGCTGCCATCGGCAGTGGGCACATTGGCCGGTGAAGCGTCTATCATTTCATCAATAGAAACACTGCGCCGCCGCTGCCTCTTTCTGAGCTCGTCCCGGCAAATATTTGCCGCAATGCGGTAAAGCCAGGTAGAAAAAGAAGCATCCCCCCGAAACCCGGCCAGCGCCTGATAAACGCGTATAAAAGTATCCTGGGCAAGGTCACTGGCGTCAGCATGGTTACCCATAAAGCGGTAAGCCAAACCATATATCTTACCTTCATAGCGGCGCACCAGTTCATCAAATGCATCCAGGTCGCCATTTATGGTTTTCCGGACCAGCACCTCATCAGGAAGATACACTATGATTCACTCCCGTCCAACAAAAAAAACCAGGGTATACGCCTCCATCATTTATTCTTCGACATGGTTAAACATACTTCCTGCCATGCATAACAGAGGGTAATAAGCTGGAAATAATTAATTGATTGCCTATCAAGCCACTCAGGCCTCTGCTATCATGTATGCTAGAGACCGGTAGAAGTTTGCATTACAATACCGTTGACAAGGTTAATTAAACTATGTTACAATTTTTCTTGCAGGTTATCCGAAAAGCTTTTTGAACTTGGTTAACCATAAAAGATGCCGAAGTGGCGGAATTGGCAGACGCACACGACTCAAAATCGTGCGAGGTAACTCATGCGGGTTCGACTCCCGCCTTCGGCACCAAAGTAGATATATCAAGCCTTTGCTGGTTTATACCATGCAAGGGCTTTTTGCTTTGGTCATGCAATTCGTCGTGTGAACAAGACTAATAATGCGAACTCCCATACCGGTAACCTTGAGTGAAAGCTGTAACAAGAACTTTCTCCATGAGTATTTAGGATTAGTCTTTTGCGATGGGCAAAGAAATATATAACCGATAAGCAGATCACTTCCCCACTTAATAGATTCAACAGCCAATGCCCATCGAATAAACAGCTTCATATTCGGGAAATACAGCGACCAGATTATCAAACTAGGAAACGGCGGTGATTAAAATTTTTTTCCCCTTGTACTCCACGTAGCCAATATATAACTAAATATTAAATCTTACATAAAACGTTGTCCCAGTGGAACCAGTTTCAATATCTATCTTGGCATTATTTCTCTGAGCGATGCTATAGCACACCGCCAAACCTAAGCCAGTTCCATCATCTTTGGTAGTAAAGAAGGGTGTACCTATTTTCTTAAGAACTTCTGGTGCAATCCCTGTACCTTGGTCTTGCACAGCTAGGACTACTCCATAATCATCCTTAAATGTTTTAATGAACAGCATTCCTCCTGGTAACATTGCTTCAAGGCCATTACGGACAAGGTTAAGGATAAGTTGTTTAATCTCATTTTTATCAATGACTATGTATGGAATATCACCAAGTTGCATTTCGATAATCTTATCCTGTTTTATGGCATCAGCGAAGAGCAAAGGAAAGATAGTCCTAACCTTCTGATTTAGACTTTGCCTTTTCAATTCAACAGATTTGTTTTTAGCCAATGATAGAAACTCTGTAATAATTGAATTAGCCCTGTCCAGCTCCTCTATCATTAAATTCATATATTCCTTGTCTTGGGCAAACCTGTCCTTCCCACTGAGTAATTGAAGGAAACCTCTTACGGTCGTCATCGGATTCCTGATTTCATGTCCAATTCCGGCAGACATTTCTCCTACCAAGTTCAAACGGTCTAAACGTGCAATTTCATATTGGTAGCGACGGAGTTCTGTTATATCATTATGTATTACAAGATAACACTCCTCATTATTCCATATTATGGAGACCCCTGAAATTAAAGCTGTCAGTATTTCACCTGATTTTGTAAGCAAACTTGTTTCGTAATTTGTAACAAAACCTTCTTTAGCAATTACTTCTCTAAATTTTTCACGTTCATTTAAATCCAACCAACCTTTTATATCAGTTATACTATAACCTATCATCTCTTCTCTGGTATAGCCACTACTCTTGGATAAAGCTTCGTTAATTTCCATAAATGTTTTATCTTTTTTTGATATTATACACATTGGAAGTGGGTTAGCATTAAAAGTTGCATAGAATAATTCTTTTGATTTTCGTAAAGCCTCTTCTGCTCTCTTTTGTTCAGTGATATCTATTAAAGAAGTAAGTAAACATCTTTCACCCTCTATATCTAATAAATTAGTAGTTGCAACCACATAAATAATCTCTCCTGACTTACTTCTAAATTTAAATTCACTATTCCTTACATAACCATTTTCTGTAAGTTGTTTCCGTGTATCTTGCCTTTCTTCCAGGTCGACCCAAACACCCAACTCTAAAACACTTTTACCTATCATCTCTTCCCGACTATAACCCAATACCTCTGCATAGCTACCGTTCACATCAATATATACATCGTCTTTTAACCTTATAAAGGCCATCATCGTTTGATTAAAATGAAAAGCTTTATAAAATTTATCTTCAGATAAGCGAAGGGCTTCTTCTGTCTTTTTTAGTTTATTAATTTCTACTCTTAACCTTATATTTTCCGCTTCAAGTTCTAGGATACGTGGTGTTTTGTCCTCTGTTAATTGGCAACTATTTTGGTCGATTGTGCTAGTAAGATAACTACATTTTACATATTGCCCGGAAATTTCATCTTTAGCGATAGCCAAAGTATTCACCTTCTCTCGTTTACGAAATCACGACTTTCATTTATTAAACAATAGATTTGTTTTTCCTTCCATAATAGTGCAACATATTGCCATAATTTACATTTAATATCACAATCAAATTAATAGTTGATACAAAGAAAGGCTATAAAAAACATTGTATCACCATGTGTTATAATACCTCATATTACATTGACGAGAGAAACATTGCGTTTGAAGAAAAATGTCGAAGGGAGAATATAAGTGATAGGCGTACTCATTAACGCGGCAGCTGTTATCATAGGCAGCCTTATTGGTCTGCTGTTTAAAAAAGGAATCCCCGAAAGGTTTACCGACGCAATTATGATAGGCATCGGCCTATGTACCGTTTATATTGGAATATCAGGAACGCTAAAGGGTGAGAACACCCTTATACTTATCTTTTCTATCGTTACCGGCACCATCATAGGAACATTGATGGATATTGACAAGCGAGTAAATGCTTTTGGCGAGTGGATTGGAAAACGGTTCAAAACAACTTCCGGCAACTCCGCTTCAGTCACAGAGGGCTTTGTTACAGGCAGCCTTTTGTTTTGTATAGGCGCAATGACAATCGTAGGTTCGCTAAACGCGGGACTAGCTGGAGACAACGAGATGCTTTTTACTAAATCCGTGTTGGATTTAATATCATCTGCCATATTATCTGTAAGCCTCGGCATAGGTGTATTGTTTTCCGCCTCTTTCGTTTTAGTATTCCAAGGCTCTATTGTTTTGTTGGCGCAGTTTTTAAAGCCTATTTTGACTGATTCCGCTATTGCCGAAATCACATGCGCAGGCTCACTAATCATAATAGCACTTGGTTTGAATCTCATTGGCATTACCAAGATTAAGGTAGCTAATTATCTCCCCGCAATAATTGTTGCTCCTATTTTATGCTGGGTAGCGACACTGATAAATAGGGTTGCATAACAATCTTTTTCTAAGGTTTTTCAAACCAGTAGAACCGTCCCCTTGGCTTTGTAGCCGGCGATACCACTTAAGTCCGATTCACGATAAATATGATAAGCAGGAAAATGAGTATCAACAAAAAGTGAAAAACCAAGTGCTGCGGCACGAATACAGAAATGCCTGTCTTCACCCCAGAACGACAAGTTTTTAATCTCCGCAAAACTGACGCCTGCTTTTAGCGCTTGGCGGCTAATTAACGTACACGCTCCCAGCCCCCCTACTTCATAGACTCCTGGAATTCTCATTTGACCCAGAAACTCAAACAGCCGCCGGTTAGCTTCCTCATCAGTAAGAACTTCGCCGGGATTTTTCTTATAAAGCGTGTACTGATCTTCAACCCACACCTGCGGCATTTCGATAGTTTCGGGCTGCCAGCAGGTCCAAAATATTGTAGCTATGATATCCTTGCCCGCTTTCATAAGCTGTTCCAGTGTGTACGGATGCATAACCAAATCGGAGTCAGCCAGAAAAAGGTAATCATAGTTATATCTTTTGGCATGCCCAATCATCGTATTTTTTAAGTTGGCCACTTTCCAGACCAGTTCTTCCCGCCAGTAATGGGTGTACTCATCACAGGTATAGTTCTGCAACTGACTATTCTTAATAATTATAGTTTCCGGATGCCTTTCTTGAAAAGAAAAGAGGAGCTTACTGGAGGTTCGATCGGTATTATCGTCCATAAACATAAAGTCAATGGATGCGCTGATTTGCTCCATCTCCTCAAGCGATATCAAAAACTCTTCTAATATGGCCGGGTTCTGGTGAACTGGGCTGCCGATAAGCACCTTTTTTTTAACCATTTGCTTCTATCCTCTCAAAATTATTTAAGTCGTGCACTGCATTTTCTAGGTCTCCCATGAAATAAGCTTTGGATTTTCATCCAGGATTGATTCGTACTGTTCTTTCCAACCGTAACGTGCATCTTTATCCAAGGCCAAGTAGCGCCGATATTTGGCTAGCCGGTCTGCCGCTCGGGCCCAGCCGTAGTGCTTCAGCCGCGCCGGGTGGCACAGGTAGGAAAACTCTTGAATCGTCATTGGCAACCTACCGCAGTGTTGGGGTGTTTCACGCCAAGTATATATTACATCCGGACGGTAGCGTACAAGAAACGGGCGGTAATAGAAATGGGCCTGCCAGTAGTTGTCTTCGCGGTAATGGGTTTCACTCCACATGTCGTATAGGCGGAAATAAACAGCGTCATATGCGGTCTGGGTCAGGATGCTGTCAACCTGGCCGGCAAACCCCTCTTCAAAAATCTCGTCGGCATCGAGATTAAGAATCCAAACCGGGTCTGTACGCAACGTTTCTTCCCATTGCTGTTTTCGAAGTATAACTTCGTTAGAAAACAAGGAGGCAGCGTTTTTAACCAAGTAAAGGGGAATCCCCGCAAGCTCCTCACAGCAAATGTCAGCTGAGGCATCGGTGCTGCCATCATCGATAATCACCGCTTCGTCGATATACTCTCTGTGAGCTTTCAAGGCACGGCGCAGGTAACGGTCTGCTTCGTTTTTGATAATCATGGATAGGGTCAGCTTGTTATAATTTCTACTCATGGTGCAGCTCCTTTCAGTTAAATTCAGTTCTATGTAATAATGGTGGTTATTTTTCTGCAAACTTTTTTTCAAAATATAGTTTATTGAATAACATACTGGGGTGGGTCGGGTTGTAAGAAAGAGCAATATCATTATGCTGACGGGCTTTTTCATAGTTACCCAGGCGATCATGGCATACACACAATTGCAGGTGGGGTAGCCACGACCATGCTGCATGGTTTACTGCGCCCAAGGTTTCGGACGGCTTTTTCAGGTTTGTCGCCAGCTCATACCAAAATATCGCTTGTTCCAGTTTGTTTTCGTCGAAAAATAAAGCAGCAATCTGGCAGCAGGCCTCGGCCCGTGGCAGGTCATAATCCAGAGTTCTGAGGTAGGCTTGCAGCTGCTTGTCACGCTCGCCCTGCTGACCGTAGCACTCAGCCATTTTCAAACAGGCCGCAATATTGTCTTCCAGCCAACCCAGTTTAGTATTCAGAAATTTTTCGTAATACAGTACCGCTTCTTCTGGAAAGACATTATCTTTTAGTTCGTTGGCATAATAGTAAAGGTCACGCGGGGTGAATTCTTCACCGGACTCTAGGCGCCGGCGATAAATCCGCAGGTTCCGGTCGGTATGCTGTTTTTCTTTTTGATGCCGGACGGCGATTTCACTGTTAAAAATTTTACCGCCCACAGCGAGGTACTCATGCACAGCTCCAATCCACCGAAAACCACAGGCCCGCCGCACCAGCCGGTTACGACGAATACTTTGTAAAACTTTGCCTGTATCGTCAACAAGCAAGTGGTAGTCCATTGTGACGCTGTCTACTGTGGGGTCGAGTGTTCTTTTCAATTCGAGCAATAGCAGGCGATCTTTCATGGTAAAGTAATCATCCGCATCCAACCATAGGATAAATTTCTGTGTGGCAAGACAAAAAGAGTTGTTCCTGGCTGCGGAGAAATCGTCAATCCACGGGAAATCATAAATTTTATCGGTAAATTGACCGGCAATCTCTTTGGTGCGGTCGGTGGAACCTGTATCCACGATGATGATTTCATCGGCAATGCCCTGTATTGAGGATAGACACCGGGCAAGCACATCTTCTTCATTTTTGACAATCATGCACAGGCTGATGGTAATCCCCTTCTCCCGCATTGAGGCAATCGTGTGATTCTTACTATAGGCTGTGGCCGTACCATGCGTACCGGACACAGTTCTGATGAGCTGAGCCGGAAAGTACGTATCCACATAAAGGGGAAAACCCATAGCTGCAGCGCGGATGGAAAAGTATCTGTCTTCATTTCGAAAAGACAGGTTTTTAATTCTCGCAAAAGAAACACCGGCCTCCAAGGCTTTCCGGCCAATCAGTATACACTTACCCAATCCCCCTACTTCATATATGCCTGGCTGGTGCAGTTGTTCAAAAAATTCCTTTGTACGCTGTTGTGCTTCCTCCTCCGATAAAGTCTCATCCCGTGTTTTTCGGTAAAGCGTATATTGATCTTGTAACCACACCTGCGGCAGCTCAATGTTGTCCTGCTGAGAACAGATCCAAACAATTTCTGAGACAATATCTTTATTCACTTTTATCAATTGGGTTAAGGTATGCGGGTGAAAGGTAAGGTCTGCGTCAACCAAAAACAAATAATCATAGCCTTCTTTACCGGCCTGTTCGATCAGGGTGTCTTTCTGGCGTGCAATTCGCCAAATACATTCATCTTCATCCTCGTTCACAGTCTCACTGCTATGGCCAGGTTGCTCTCCATGATCTGTGTTGATTATGCTAGTATTACCCTGTTCCTGAGCAAAGCCGGTCAATAACAATCTGACGGCTTCATCAGCACTTTTTGCAATAAAAAGATAATCTACTGCCAAACCATTTTGCTCCAATTTCGCAAGGGATGTTAGAAATTTGCTTAAGCTAGCCGGATGCCCGCTTACTATGCTACCAATAAGTACCCGTTTGACATCCATTTATTTCACCTCAATCCTTACATTCCTATTAAATATGGCACCAAGTTAACCTTTTTTAATAAAGATATACAATCATACTATTAATTGTTGTTGTTAAGAGTGTCACTGATTTGTTCTTATCCCCCAAACAACGTTGTATTCTTTTTCTTTTCCAGGCCGAATTTTAATTCTCACATGTTAAGGGTGTTTTAATCTAAATGAGTGCGGTTGTTTCCATAAAAAAAATGCCCTCATAAAATGAGGGCTAAAAATTTATCAAGTTTATTGAATTCACTTTAGGCTATGCTTAAAAAATTTGAACATTGTCAGTCGACCTTTTCAATATCCACCCAAGAACTGGTAGTATCCCCTATTCTAAGAGTAGCTGGGTCAGGGAAGGTGCCCACGTTTCGAATGGTTATTCTATCTCCGGCAGCAAGAACCAGCTTGGTGGCAGCCCACATATTCTGACCGGCAGCAGAAAATTCTGATACAACCACACCATTTACCGCCACGCCCCAATCCTGCGGGTTATTCGCTTGAGTGTAAACCGCAAATCTAACTTCGTAGGTTCCTGGAAGATCAACTATAATTGCTGACATGCCGGGATTATGAGTGATGTTAAACAGCGGGCCATTGTTACTATAGTTTATATTATCATTTACCGGTACGCTTTGGGTACCCAACTGGAATACATAGCCCCAAGCAGCCAGGCCTGCTGTACCAGTAGCACCTGTGGCTCCTGTGGCTCCCGTTGCGCCGGTGGCACCGGTGGCTCCAGTTGCACCTGTAGCTCCGGTGGCTCCGGTTGCGCCTGTTGCACCGGTGGCACCAGTGGCTCCCGTTACCCCTTCTCCGGTTGCTCCGGTGACAGCACTTAAGACTTCACTTAATTTTCTTTGCAGGACTGCTTCTTTTTGAATAACTCCAGCTAAAATTGCTTGAACGTTTGCGTCAACGTCTAGTATTTGACTTAATGTTGGCCTAGGTGTTAACCCGGGGATTACCCCTACAGCTAACTGAATTTTTTCCGCCTCGGCGTTAATTATATGGGCTAAGCCCATTTCTTCTAGAGCAATGGATGTTAATAGCAAATCTATTGCATTGTCCCTGGTGACGGTGATGCTAGGAGTGATGTTAGGAATGTTGGCTTGTGACATATAAACTCTCCTTTTTATTGAATTCACTTTAGACCTATGCTTAAAAAATTTGAACATTGTCAGTCGACCTTTTCAATATCTACCCAGGAACTGGTAATATCCCCTATTCTAAGAGTAGCTGGGTCAGGGAAGGTGCCCGCGTTTCGAATGGTTATTCTATCTCCGGCAGCAAGAACCAGCTTGGTGGCAGCCCACATATTCTGACCGGCAGCAGAAAATTCTGATACAACCACACCATTTACCGCCACGCCCCAATCCTGCGGGTTATTCGCTTGAGTGTAAACCGCAAATCTAACTTCGTAGGTTCCTGGAAGATCAACTATAATTGCTGACATGCCGGGATTATGAGTGATGTTAAACAGCGGGCCATTGTTACTATAGTTTATATTATCATTTACCGGTACGCTTTGGGTACCCAACTGGAATACATAGCCCCAAGCAGCCAGGCCTGCTGTACCAGTAGCACCTGTGGCTCCTGTGGCTCCCGTTGCGCCGGTGGCACCGGTGGCTCCAGTTGCACCTGTAGCTCCGGTGGCTCCGGTTGCGCCTGTTGCACCGGTGGCACCAGTGGCTCCCGTTACCCCTTCTCCGGTTGCTCCGGTGACAGCACTTAAGACTTCACTTAATTTTCTTTGCAGGACTGCTTCTTTTTGAATAACTCCAGCTAAAATTGCTTGAACGTTTGCGTCAACGTCTAGTATTTGACTTAATGTTGGCCTAGGTGTTAACCCGGGGATCACTCCTATAGCTAACTGAATTTTTTCCGCCTCAGCGTTAACAATGTGGGCTAAGCCCATTTCTTCCAGAGCAATGGATGTTAATAGCAAATCTATCGCATTGTCCCTGGTGACGGTGATGCTAGGGGTAATGTTAGGAATGTTGGCTTGTGACATATATACTCTCCTTTCTAAAATATACTCCATAATATTCACAGCATCGTGGAAGGTGATTGAATATATGTTTTTTTTTGTAATTATTAAATAAAATTACCAACCATGCAACATTAAAGAACAGCACACTAGGCAGGTTCAATCAATAATAATAAATATACGGGAAAACGGCTCATGACAGGGAGGAAAAAAGTTGTCAAGGTTTAACAGGCTATCGTTGTGCATGATTGTGAGGAATGAAGAGGAAAATATCGGCCGGTGCCTGAACAGCGTGAAGAACACCGTGGATGAAATAATCATTGTGGATACGGGATCTTCAGACCGGACTATTGAGATCTGCCGATCATATGGTGCCCAAGTTTATGAATTCTCCTGGAACGGAAGTTTTTCGGATGCCCGCAACTACGGCCTAGAGTTTGCGACAGGAGATTGGATTTTATGGCTGGACGCTGACGAAGAAGTAAACGAAGAGGATGCCTGTAGGCTGCGGGATATTCTATGTTTTGAAAACAATAAAATTTTGTCTATTCATTTGATTAACTACTATGGCAATGAGCCTGACCCTGACCAAACGTTTCATACTGCGCACCCCCGGCTCTTCCGCAACCACCTGGGGTTTAGATTTGAGAACAAAATACATGAAAAACTTAACGCATACCAGGTACTCACTCCGGAGGAAGTACAAAAAATTAAAACTATTCCCATTAAAGTATATCATTATGGATACATGGATCCTGTGGTACTTAACAAGAAAAAGCTTGAGCGCAATGTCAAAATGCTTGAAGAAGAATTGTCTAAGGAGGACCATAACCCGTGGATTGACTATTATATTGCCAACGAACATTACCGTGCTCAGCAGTATGAAAAAGCTTTTGAATTTGTCAACAAGTCTATTATGCTTTTCCTAAAGAACAAACTTATGCCACCATCACTGCTGTATAATCTGAAATACTCAATATTGCTTACTCTGGGAAGCTACGAAGGAGCTTGGCCGGGCATTGAACGAGCCATCGCCCTTTACCCGGACTATGTGGATTTGCGCTTTTATAAAGGTGTAATCCTCTATGCCAAGAAGATGTATCCTGAGGCATTGGAAGAGTTTGAGATATGCCTTGAGATGGGTGAGGAGAACTTGCAACACCTTACCTTAAAAGGGGTTGGCAGTTTTCAGGCCTTGTATTACAAAGGCTGCTGCCTCGAACGGATGGGACAGGTCGAAGCAGCAGCAAAAGCCTACTTGAAATCAGCCGGAATATCACCAACATACACCAAACCTGTGGATGCCCTGCGCCAACTTAAATTATTACCAGGTTTTTCTTAACCTGGTAGCCCAATCCATTTTGCAAAGGCACCTTCATGCGGACGCAAAGATCCGGCTGGCTAAATTTTAGCCAACCGGATCTTTATTTTTTATCTGAATGAGGTGAAATGTCGGAGCATACCGTCACTTTGCCCGCGGTGCAACCGTTTATTATCTCCTTAATATCCCTTCAATTGCTGTTTTGTGAGCGTCTGCCAGGCACCACCGCTATCTCCGGCATCAACGGGAGCTACCAGCAGTACATATTTTCCATTTTGAAGGACCGGCTTCACCGTATTTCCCAGCCTCACCAGTTCATTATTCGCCAGCAAAACTCCTTCAAGGCTTTTTACCAGATCAATATTAGCCTGTGCAAGGATACTTTCGACAGTGGCTATGCCATCAATGCTTTTTAGTTTTAGTTTGCCTTTCATGCGCCCGTCATTACCGCTTAAACGCAAGCCTACCCCGGCAAGCGCCCCGATTACCCCCTGCCCGGTTCCGCCATGTTCGGAAAGGTGCACGCCCAATTGCTGCGCCAGGCTACAGGCCTCCTGTTTGGTTACCACAGTATCCTTGGCTTTACGGCCAAAAGCAATGAGCAGTTCCGGCTCTTTAACCCGCTCAGCAACGGCTATGCACAAGCCCGGATCAGACCCCGACGCACTTTCTCTGGCTAAAAATTCGGCAGCGTAACCGGTTAATGCATCCAGATCCGCTTCATTTAAATCTGCAGCAAAGCACATTGAGCTGTTATGTGAGGTATACGGAATATCCGGATGAATAAGCAGTTGGTGCCGGGTCACTCCATGACTCTTGCCCCAGCCGCGTTCTTCCATAGTATCTGATATTAAGGACACCAGTTCACCGGTACCCCAATCACTATCAATTCTGTCCGTATCATCAGCACATACTAAAACCCGTATCAATTTTAAAACCTCCCTAAAAATCTATTCAATTTGCATAATCCTTAACCAACTGGAAAATCTTTATAACAGCTGAATCCGAAATGGGCCCACCGCCTAAAGCGGCAGTTATAACAAGTTACTACATCATCCAGAAACAACTCTTCATCCACGTCTTCTCTGTAAAAAGGGCAAGCTTCGGCGAGAATAACGGTAGCGTTCAGGTCCTCACCGACACTGCTGTCCCCAGTAAAATATTTAATACCATCTATCTCTTTAATATATTTCACGGTAACTTCGATGACCTTATTTTTCATAAGTTTTCCCCCCGCTATAATAACTTTATTATCCTTGCCCTAATAAGATTCATTTTTCATCCCCTGTTAAGCTCATTTCCAAAATTTCTGCAATATCCATTACTACGACATCGTTTTTATGCTCCTGAGCCAGGAGTTCTTCCGAGAAAGCTGTCAGACAGTAAGGACAGGCTGTACAGACTACCTCCGCACCGGTGGCAACGGCTTCACCAGTACGACTTTTAGTGATGGCATTGTCTGATTTTTCCTTGGTCCAAGCCCGGCCTCCCCCGGCACCGCAACAGAAAGAGCGATTTCTAAAGCGGGGCATTTCAGCCAACCGTACGCCGGGTATGGCCATTATAATTTCCCTCGGCTCGTTAAAGATATCATTGTAGCGGCCAAGATAACAGGGATCGTGGTAAGTAACGATTTTATCAAGATAATTAACAGGCTTCAGGCTGCCCTTTTTCATAAGGTCAGCTAGCAGGGCGGAGTAGTGCATGACTTCATACGCCGCGCCGAACTGAGGATATTCATTCTTCAAGGTATTAAAGCAATGGGGACAAGCAGTAATGATTTTTTTGACGCCTTTGCTATTCCATGCAGCTATGTTATCTTGAGCAATTTTTTGGTAAAGCCGTTCATTCCCCATTCTACGGGCTGTATCGCCACAGCATCGCTGGTCATAGCCCCAAACGGCAAAGTCAACGCCAGCCTGTTTCAATAACTTGATTAAAGCCGTGGTAGTTTTCCTGGCCTGATCGTCATATAAACCGGCGCAGCCGACGAAATATAGCCACTGTGCACCGGGATTTTCATTCAGAGTTGGTGCCCCTAGTTCTCTAACCCAATCATGGATATTACCCGGCTCAATACCCCAGGGATTGCCCTGCTGCTCTATACCGGCACAAGCTTTACTCACTGTTTCAGGAACGTTCTGCTGAGCAGAGACTATGTAACGGCGCATTTCGAATAGCCTGGCCGTGTGCTCGATAAAAATTGGGCAAACTTCCACGCACACCCCACAAGTGGTACAGTTCCAGATAAACTCGTCTTCGAAAACATCTCCACTGATGACTTTTTTCAGGATTTTTCGCTCGTCTTCAGTCGCTTTACTGTATCGCGAAGCTTCTGGTAGCGCCCTGTACTTCATTATTAAGGGCGATCTTTTATCGATTTGCTTGCGCAAGCGGCCATTCAACCGCTTTGGTTTATGCGCCTCGCCGCTCTGGTGAGAGGGACAAACTTCATCGCAGCGCCCGCATTTAACGCAGGCATAGGCGTCTAATAACTGTTTCCAAGTAAAATCCTCCACATTTTCGGCCCCGTAAACAACGGGCTCTTCCCCCTTAAGCGTGATCTTTCTAAGGGAGCCTTTGGGCTCAAGCTTATGCCAGTAAAGATTGAAGGGAGTGAAAACCAGGTGCAGGTGCTTGGAACTCGGTATAATAAAAAACAAAGCAAACACAGCCAGATAGTGCGACCAAAAAAATAGGGTTCCCAATTTTTCCACACTGTGCATATCCATATTTGCGAACCAGTCGGCGATAGCGGACGATATAGGGGCTGCCCCGGCTAGGTTGGCGCCTTCGCCCAGGGCAATCCGGACTCCATGAAACATAGCTTCAGAAATGGCAATGACCAGGATTAATACAACAATCACGAAAGCGATAGGGGTATTTTTCAGCCATTTGGGCTTAAAAATAGTTCTGCGCAGCAAAAATCCAACACACGATATGCTGATTAAAATAACCAGTATATCTTTAACCAGCAGGTAGGCCGGGCTATCAGCTACAAAGGTAATTCGGGAATCAAAAAGATATTCCTCAGCCATATTAACCGTGCCTGCCAGCAAAACCAAAAAACCCCACAGGATAAAAAAGTGCAGGATTCCAAAAATGGGCTTTTGCATTATTCTCTCATGATAGAATAATTTGGAGAGAACAAAAATAAACCTTCTGAAAGGATGGTCAGAACGATCTTCCAGCCTGCCCAGTTTGGTGTAAAGGTAGCGCCGGTAGACTTCATAAGAGAAAAATCCTCCTGAAATAATTAATAGGGCAAAAAAAATGACTGTTTCCATAGTGTCCGCCTCCTGAATGTCTAAAGAAAACCGGGGCAACTTTGCGAAAAACAAAGCTGGCCCGGCGAAGTTTCAAGCCCAGCTCTCCTTTTCACAATGGAAGGCACACTGGTTTCCCGGCACACCCTGTCATCCAACAACCATAGCATAGGGCTTTAGGTAAGCTGGCTCGGAGAGATTACAATGTGTTTTATTAGGTAAATTTTCGACTATTGAAGTTAAATTCCTGCATAATCTTCATGAAATCTTGAAAAGAACATTTTTGTTCCTACCAGTAACCCTAAGAACAACCGAAATAACCATCATTTACTTTGAGGTAACGCGGCAGGCAACTGAGCACCAACAGTCCGTGTGTAATTGTAAAAACACCCTCTACGAAATCAGCAACCCATCATTGGCAATTGAAGGTCTGGGAAACATTTGTGCAATTCACGGACTGCCAGTTTAATAATACGCATAGATATTAAAATGCTGGTAAGTGATGCGCTTAGCCTTAAATATGCAAATCAGCTCAATAAATAAAAAGTAAGGAAGGTTTTTAGCTAATCAAGCTAAAAACCTTCCTTACTTTAAACACACCTAATAATCTTCCTTCGGTATCACATAAGCACCTATTAATTTTCCGCTTACAAGAAGATTATCTTCTAATATAGTTTTTAGTTCTCTGTAAAAAAGATATAACTATCTTCTGATGTGTATAGAGTGTCATTATTCGCTTTAATTCCAGCATCCAATTTCAAGAAATAATCCCCATCAGGCAAGTCGTTGATTAATACAAATATATTGTCTCTTTCACTAAAACAGTTGCCGGTGGATCCGTCTCCAATTCTTACTACTTGAGCAATAGAACTATCAATTTTTGTACGAGGATCATTTTGGTTGTATAGACCTATTTTTGAGATATTCTGGTTTATTTTTGATAACGGATCGTTGATGTCACCAGGCACTGCATTTTTTGTGAAACCCAATTTGATTACGAAATCATCATCTGCAATGCTTTTGTATTCAATTGTATCGGCAGCAACAAGTCCCGTGGGCACCGAAACAGTATCGTTAGAGGAATAAACTCCGCTGAGCACTGTTTTATATGCTCCCATGCACTCGAAAGGAGAAGGACCGCCGCCACTTGATTGTTGCATTGCACCTGCTATCACTATATCAAGATTTTTGTTTACACTTATATCTTCTACACTAAAATTCAATGGATATGTTCCAGGTGCTGCATCCCAAAAAGTCGTTGCAGGAATCGATACAATTGTGCTCCCATCAACAAAATTAAAATCCCAATCAAAAACAGGATTGCTATTGTAATTCATGACAACACTCTTAAACCCTTGCAAGTTCTCCCCTGCAGTATTTTTTGCATTGTCAATCTTTACTTGAATGACCTGTTTTGCATACTTGTCACCAGGGTTATTTAATGCTACAGAAAAATCGCTCTTATCTTCATACTTTGTGATTGTTCCGATAGTGATTGTCCCATCAGCTGCTACCGTTACATCGATTATTGCCTTATGGGCCGGTGTCGATCCGTTTGCAACTGTAATTGTAGCTGTTCCTGCTTTCGCTGAGGTGATGTCAATTTTGCCTGTGCCGGTATTAACTATTGCTGTTGCTACTGTGTCATCGCTTGATGCGGCAGTTATACCAACCAGGCCCAAGGTATCTACATCATTGGATATCGTGCTGTCTGTTTTAGCAGGAAATACTGCCTTGGTTCCGTCTGCTTTCGCAGCATTGTAGGTGCCTACTGCTATATCCAATGCTGCTGCCGCATTTGTCACTTCCAGGGCTGTTGTTACTGTACCTTTAGCTGCTGTTGCTGTGGCAATAGCAGCATCCAAGGCATCATTGTCTGCCTGTGTTACCCAGTATGTTCCCGGTAATACATCCGTGCCATCAACACTGATCACTACGCCCACTTTAGCCGCATTCGCTGCAGTTATCGCCGTGTCGATTGGTGTGGTATCTAACACCCCGGTTCCGTCTGAAGTATCAATAGAAATCATAGGAACAGCAATCCCAATCGGGAACGAAGCCCCGGTCCCCCCTGTACCGCCATCGGTTTGAGCGGTTAGACCAGTTGCGAAATAGTAACGGATTTGTTGTGCATCTGAAATATTATAATCCTCAACTGCCGGCAGCTTAATTGTTACCGTGGGTGGAGTAACAGTTGCATTATAAACAACCGCCCCCTGATTTTCATATAAGCTGCCTTTTACTTTAGCCCATTGGTCGGTCTCACTTTGGGCTTCAAAGTAATCAATGAAAGCTGTCTGCTTACCGCCCGCAGAAGTTAGAGTAGCAATCTTATTGGCAAAACCACCTGGCCAGGTAGTAGTCACGGTAATTACTTTACCGCCGTTTACAATATCATTCTCATTTTGGCCGTCCCAACTTAACGTGCCTAAAACAGCATCAATCAAGAAGGGGTTTGCCGCTGTCAGATCGTCAGCAACACCAACCAACACGTCATCCGGTACTGTTGCCTTGACAGTCTGGCTAAAGAGAATGTCATAACCCGCAACTGCCGGAATTGTAATAGTCACTTGTGTATGATCTTCATTTAATGCTATATTCGCAGGGTCGGCATCAATAGCGCTAATTACCTCAGCCCATTCCAGCTGGTCATTCGCTGTTGTCCATCCTTTTGCGTCCAAGGAGCTTAGTACTGTGTCATAAGTTGTTTGGTCGCCGGTAAGCAGACCGGTTCCTGCATAAGCTTCACTATACAGACGTCCGGCTGTGAGACCGGCAAGCAATGCGTCACGTTTGGTTTCATTACTTGCCACATCTTCTGCAAAGGTTGCATTCTGCAGGGTTAATACAATAGTTTGATTACCAGCCTGAACTTCTTGTTCAGTCGCTCCGTCTGCCAGTGTGCCACTGACAGTTACGGAGCCATATACGGCTTCTGCCACCCATTTTGCATAGACTGTTACATCTGCCGTTACTGGTGTTGCTTCTGTGAAAGCGTTGGCAAAGGTTGTGTTGTCTGTGTACCAACCGTCAAAAGTATATCCTTCCCGTGTTGGTGCTGCCGGTAATGTTATCGTTGCACCGATAGTTATATTTGTTATTGGATCTACTGCACTGCCGCCGTTGCTGTCAAATGTTACTGTATAGGTTAATGGATCTTCTTCACCACCACCCAAGATAATGTTAACTATGCGTACCACATCTAGTACATTAACTTGGCCATCGTCATTGACGTCGGCAGCATAACTTTCTTCGGGACTAGGCTGAATCTTTTCCAGGGCAATGTTTAAAGTTTTTACCACATCCAGAACATTTACAGTGCTATCCCCGTTAACGTCTGCCTTATTCCGGTCTACGACAGTAGAGTCACCATTAAGGGCTTCAGCGTTTGGCGCGGCAACTATAGTAAATAAGAATACCAGCGTCAGAAAAAGGGAAAAAACTAAACTCTGATAGATGATTTTTTTTGTATGCAAATTAGTCACCCCTTCATATTTATTTAGCACCTAACCGGGATTATTTAACTAACTGATTATTATTTCAATCTTAGCCTCCTTTTCAATAACCCTTTTTTAGGTAAATCACATAATAAAACATCACTGTTCCTATTTTTATTTAGTTTTAGTTATTTGCAGTCAATAGTAATAATAGGAACAGCAATTCCAATCGGGAAGCGAGCCCCGATCCCGCCTGAAGCGCCACCGGTTTGACCGATTAGACCAGTTGAAAAATAGTAACGTATCTGTTGTGCATTTGTAATATTATAACCCGTAACCGCCGGCAGCTTAATTGTTGCCGACATGAAGTCAGGTGCAAGAATAACTGCCCCATCGGTATTATATAAGCTGCTTTTTACTTTAGCCCATTGGTCGGACTCACTTTGGGCTACAAAGTAATCAATAAAAACACTTTGCCTACCACCAAAATCATCAAGAGTGCCAACTTTTTTGGCAAAACCACCAGACCAGGTAGTAGTTAGAGTAAGTACTTTACCGCCGGCTACAATATCATTCTCATTTTGGCCGTTCCAACTTAGTGCACCTAAAACAGCATCAATCGAGAAGGGTTTTACCGCTGTCAAATCGGCAGCAGCACCAACCAACACGTCATCCGGTACCGTTACCTGGATAGTCTGGCTAAGAAAAATGTCATAACCCGCAACTGCCGGAATTGTAATCGTCACTTGCGTATGATCTCCATTTAACACAATACTTGCAGGATCAGCATCAATAGCGCTAATCACCTTCGCCCATTCCAGCTGGTCATTCGCTGTTGTCCATCCTCTTTCTTCCAAGGCGTTTAGTACTATGTCATAAGTTGTTTGGTCGCCGGTAAGCATTCCGGTTCCTGCATAAGCTTCATTATACAGACGTCCGGCTGTCAAACCGGCAAGCAATGCGTCACGTTTGGTTTCATTGCTTACCATATCTTCTGCAAAGGTTACATTTTTCAGGGTTAACACTATAGTTTGATTGCCATTCTGAACTTCTTGCTCAGTCGCACCGTCTGTCAGTGTGCCACTGACAGTTACGGAACCGGAGCCGGATACGGCTACTGCCGTCCATTTTGCATAGACTGTTACATCTGCCTTTACTGCTGCTGCGGACGTAAAAGCGTTGGCAAAGGTTGTGTTGTCTGTATACCAACCGTTAAAAGTGAATCCTGACCGTGTTGGTGCTGCCGGCAATGTTACGGTTGCACCGGCAGTTACATTTGTAATTGGTGCTACTGCACTGCCTCCGTTGCTATCAAATGTAACAGTTACGACATCCTCAACAGCGCTGCTTTCAGATGGCTGTTGTGGTACTTCAACCGGTGCATATTCCAAAGCACGATCCAGTGATACCACTGCTTCAGCACGTGTAATGCCCTTAAGCGGCTGGAAGGTATTATCGGGCATACCACGCATTAGCCCGGTTTGGTTAACAGCGCCTATATTACCACGGGACCATTCCGGTATCTGAACGGAATCCTCAAATTGGGTAACCCCTTCAGTTGTTGGTTCGAGTTTTAACAACCTGACCAAAATGCTGGCTACTTCCTGGCGGGAAATTGTTTGGCCGGGTCTAAATGTCCCGTCGGTATAGCCGCCGATGTAACCTGCGGCCTTAGCGGCTGCTATGTTTTCGTAATACCATGAACCAGGCTTAACATCGATCAAGTCAGTTGTCGCGTTTTCATTTTTAATATCGAAAGCGCGATTGACCAGGGCGACAAATTCGGCACGGGTAACCTGGTTATTCGGTTTAAATGTGCCATCTGCATAGCCACTTGCCAGTCCATCTACCGACCATTTATTTATTTGTTCTTGGGCCCAGTGGCCCTGTACATCTGTAAAACTATTTGCAAACGCATAGCCTGCCATCGTAAGCAGCAGACATAGAGTTAATAATAGTGTTACATATGTTTTGTTTCGCATTTTACGCATGTTAATTTTTAATCATCAACCTTTCTCAAGAAAGTAATAATTATCTCTTTGCAAACCTTTTTAGCTATATACCCATCGCTTATTTCAACGCATTAACAATTACTGTGACTGCCTCCGCCCTGGTGGCATTGCCCCGGGGCAGGAACTTATTGTCGGGATACCCCTTCATAATCCCGTTCTTGACCGCAATGACAATGGACTTTTGTGCCCATCCGGAGACATTGCCACTATCGGCAAACTGGATTTCTCCCGTTGCCGGGGAAAGCTTGGCAGCATTGACGATCATCGCAGCCATCTGTTCACGGGTAATGGGGTCATTCGGGCCAAAGGTATCTTCGTCATAGCCGTTCACGATACCACAGGCCACTGCTGTGGTAATATCGTTCTTAGCCCAATGCCCGGCGGTGTCCGTAAAACTTTTACCGCTGCCGGCTGTAAGTTTAAAGGCCTTAACTAATATTGCGGCAAACTCGGCTCTGCTGATTATTTTGCCGGGTTTAAAACTGCCGTCGGTATAACCACTTACAGCGCCTAAGCTCACCAGTCTTTCAATATTGCTTTGTGCCCAATGACCGGCAATGTCATTTAAGGCTACACTGGGCTGCTCTACGGGTACTGTTGGCTGTTCTACAGGAGCTTCGGTTTTCTTGACGGCGAATACAATGTATTTGGTAAAGTGATCTACCTGTACTGTTATAGTTGAACCGGACACAGTACCCCCGATATTGACCCATTTTTTCTGGGTTTCGTCATAGTAATAAATCGCCGGAACCTCGTCCGCTCCAATTTTAGAGGCGTCAAACTTAAACGTCAGGGCAACGTTTTTAGCAAAGCTGTAGGAAGTCTTATCTCCTACGCTAAACTCGTATACATCGCCGGCCACTTTAAATCCTGCCGGTGCCGCCGGTGGCGAGGTTACCTTCTTGATATTAACCTTAACAGAGCTGCTTCCTTTAAGGGCATCGGCCGGTATGACCACCTCGGCTATATCATTCAGACCGACTGTCGCCCCGACATCCGGATCAACAGAACCGGAACCGTTGGTGTAGGTGGGGCCATCAGTAGTAATTGTGTCACCGCCGGAGGAAGCAGCCGTGCTACCTTTAGTAGTAAAAAATACTTCCTGCTCTTCTCCTGCCTGCATTCCATTGTTGCTGGTTAGAGTCGGTCCAACGATGATATTGTACGTGGTTCCCGGCTCCAAAGTAACCTGAGGTATCACAAAAATGTAGTTTTTACTTGCACTCGTAGAAGAGCCGTCGCCTGCTCTGTCAACTTTTATGCTAATGCTTTTACTTGAGGCATCATACATTTTAATTATAGCTTTATTGTCGTTATAGTATTTATTAGTTGTTACGTTTGTAGAAAACTTTAACCCTATTGCCTGATTGTTTGTAAAAGTACAAGGAACATCTTTAATTTCCCAGGGGGGAGACGTCTTTTTTCCGATTAGTTCATCTGGTTTAGTCGTATTGCTATCAGGATAGTATCTAAAGAAACCATATTCATAAATTAGCGGAAGGTTTGTTCCTCCAAGCACTTTATATGGACCATCGGTGCTTTCGTTGCCTGCTGCGTCAACTGCCTGAACAATATAGGGCTGTTGGCCTGTGCTTGATCCCAGATCCAAAGCGCATGTAAAAGTTGTGGTATTTCCATTGACACTGCCTATTAGCTCAGTACCATGATAAATATTGTAGCCGGTAACACCCACATTATCCGTGGCGGCATACCACTCAAGAACGACACTAGTGTCCCCGAGTTTTGAGGCTTTTTTAAAAGTTTTATTCGGCCAAGTAGGGGCCTGTGTATCGTCATTGCCAGCATCACCACCGCTTCCGCTGGTGGTTATCTTAGTAATTGGTCCATCGGTGCTCCAATTATCTGCGGCGTCCCCGGCCTGCACTTGGAAGGTATACTGAGTATTGGCGCTCAAGCCGGTAACGTTGTAAGTCGTAATGTGCCCGTAAACGTTATCGATAACAGAGCTGTCCTTATAAATTTTATAGGCAGTGACTCCCAAATTGTCCATAGCGGCAGGCCAAGTTAGGGTCAAGGTGTTCTTGGTCACGTAGGTGGCAGATAAAACGCTCTGGGCCGGCCAACTGGGCAAGGTTATATCTATATTAGAGTCCGTATTTTTAGCAGCATTGTATATACTGACTGCAGTATCTAATTTTGCTGCTGCATTTGTCACTTCCAGGGCTGTTGTTACTGTACCTTTAGCTGCTATTGCTGTGGCAATGGCAGCATCTAAGGCATCATTGACTTCCTGGGTTACCCAGTATGTTCCCGGTAATACATCTGTGCCATCAGTACTGATTACAACGCCTGTTTTTGCCACATTCGCTGCATTTATCGCCGTGTCGATTGGTGTGGTATCTAACACCCCGGTTCCGCCTGCAGTATCAATAGAAATCAAAGGGACCGCAATCCCAATCGGGAACGAAGCCCCTGTTCCGCCTGTACCGCCGCCGGTTTGTCCGATTAGACCAGTTGCGAAATAGTAACGAATTTGTTGTACATTCGTAATATTATAGTCCGCAACTGGCTGCAGCGAAACTGTTACCGACATGCCATCAGGTGCGCGAACAACTGCCCCAGCGGTGTCGTATAAGCTGTCTTTTACTTTAGCCCATTGGTCGGTCTCACTTTGGGCTTCAAAGTAATCAATGAAAGCTGTCTGCTTTCCACCCGCAGAAGTAAGAGTAGCAGCCTTATTGGCAAAACCGCCGGACCAGGTAGTTGTCACGGTAATTACTTTACCGCCGTTTACAATATCATTCTCATTTTGGCCATTCCAACTTAACGTGCCTAAAACAGCATCAATCAAGAAGGGTTTGGCCGCTGTCAAATCGGCAGCAGCACCAACCAACACATCATCCGGTACCGTTACCTGGATAGTCTGGTTAAGAAAAATGTCATAACCCGCAACTGCGGGAATTGTAATCGTCACTTGTGTATGATATTCATTTAATGCAATATTTGCAGAATCAGCATTAATGACATTAATTACCTCAGCCCATTCTAGCTGGTCATTCGCTTTTGTCCCGTCCAAGGAGCTCAATATTTTGTCATAAGTACTGAGATCGCCGGTAAGCAGACCGGTTCCAGCATAAGCTTCATTATATAGACGTCCGGCTGCCAGACCGGTAAGCAATGCATCACGTTTGGTCTCATTGCTTACCACATCTTCTGTAAAGGTTGCATTCTGCAGGGTTAACACAATAGTCTGATTACCAGCCTGAACTTCTTGTTCAGTCGCTCCGTCAGCTAATGTGCCACTCACTGTTAATGCCGGGGATAAGGCCAGGGCACTTTGCCCCAGGGTAAGGCTCAACAAAAAGACAAGGACTGCGATTAAGCTTACCCGGCATCTCCCAAAAAACTTATTTTTCTTGTCTAACATTAGATATGACCTCCGGTTTAATAGTAATGGGATTTAATTCGGCCTTTCATTAATGCGAATGGACATCCAAGCAGATTATCCCTGCCCAGTTATTTTATCCTAAATTAATTACCTCCTCTTTCATTGTTATTACTTTACCGGTAACAGTAAATAACTAATCAATAAAACCAACACCCCCCTTTAGAATTATAAAAATAAGCCGGGAAGCAAAAATCGCGCAACCCAGCTAATAAACCATCGGTTCTTTCCTTTCCACACTGGGAGGTGTGCCCGTTTCCAGCCACACCCTTTGGCCCTTTACCATAGCCAAGAATAGCCACAGGTCAAAAGACTCGGAAGTATTTAATTTTAATAACTGTATAAATTTTATTTTTCCACAAAAGGAATATATTTTCCTGTTTAATTTTAAATTATATAACCGCCAAATTTACCCATTTCGACATTTGTTTTAGAGCAATATGTCAACTATAAAAACATTTATATAATGGCTTTGCTTTTATATTCGTTTTAATTTAAAATTATTGCAGTAAAAAGCAGGCTTGACTGATCATAAACTATATATCCAACTGTTTAAGCAGTAAATAAATCCCTCCCCTAGCTACTTATTAACATTAAGTTTTTTGCGAAAATAAGCAGGAATTTATAAGATATTAAAAGAATTTTGTATTTAATTAATAAATATATATCCGAGTCTTTTTGCCTGTGGCCTTTATGGCAATGGCAAACGGACCGTTAGGGTGTGGCTGGAAACGGGTACGCCTCCCGTTGCGGAAAGGATATTATTTGGCTGCTTAAACGCCGGGTGATATTTATTCGTGCCCGGCTTTTTTTGAGCCATTTTGTGATGATGTTGACCACGCCGCTGTTAGCGCGCAACGCTTTTGAAAAATTTCTTAGAAAGCAGAGAGGGTAATTTTATGCTCACACAAGCCAATCAAATCATCTCCGAAGTAAAAAAGGCTATCGTCGGCAAAGATGAAATCATTAATAAGGTGCTCATGGTTGTCCTCGCGGGCGGGCATATCCTGCTCGAGGATGTCCCCGGCGTTGGCAAGACCACCCTGGCCCTCGCTTTTTCAAAGAGCATGGGATTAGACTGCCGCCGCATTCAGTTCACTCCCGACACTATGGCCAGTGATATTGTCGGTTACAGCGTCTACAATAAGCAAAACGGCAAATTCGAATATCTTCCCGGCGCTGTGTTCTGCAATATATTGCTTGCTGACGAGATAAACCGTACCTCCCCAAAAACGCAGGCTGCTCTTCTGGAAGTTTTAGAAGAGGGAAGCGCTACAGTAGACGGCGTGACCCGTCCTCTTCCCGACCCCTTTATTTGCATAGCTACCCAGAACCCCACGGGAAGTATCGGCACTCAGAACCTTCCCAATTCACAGCTTGACCGGTTCATGGTACGGTTGTCCATGGGCTACCCGGACCTGGATAACCAGGTAGACATAATCAAGAGCCGCCAGACGGAAAACCCCTTAAACAACATCCGTCCTGCCGTTTCAAAAGAAGATCTGCTTACCCTTCGCACGCAAGTACAGGCCGTTTTCGTGGCGGATGATGTGATACGCTACACAGTAACTCTGTGCGAGGCGACCAGGAACATGACCCTTATTGAACAAGGAGTCAGCCCCCGCGCAGTGCTTGCCCTGATCCAGATGGCTAAAGCGTGCGCTTTCTTGAACGGCAGAGATTTTGTCATCCCCGAAGATATAAAAGATGTTTTTACTGACGTATGCTGTCACCGTCTTGTAATGAAGCCGCAGGCCAAAATAATGAAGGAAACGGCACCGTCGATGCTTAACACAGTTCTTATGGAAGTGCCCGCACCATCCATCTTATAAATACAGGAGGTTGACATGCCGAAGAAACGCGTAGGGTATTTCATTCTCCTTGCCATACTCGCGCTTGTATATATAATGTCGAACAGTCGTCTTGCCCTGTTGCTGCTGCTGTTTTCCGTTGCCACACCCTTTGTCTCCTTTTCCCTCCTGCTGTATACTGCGCGACATATCCGTCTTGATATAAGTGTTGTCGCGGTAATTATGCCGGAAGGCCAAAAAAACATTACCTATATCGCCAGGAACAATGCTCCCCTCCCCGCCACGAAAATCGAGTGGGAGGTTGCCATCAAAACCCAACTTATGAGTAGAGAGACGTCTTTGAAAGTAAGCGCCTTCATCAAAGGTCGTTCTACTGAGGAAATCCCCCTTTCCCTGACCGGTCTTTGTGCGGGGAAGCTTATTATCACTACCCGCAAGGTAAGAGTTTATGACCTGTTCGGGCTATGCTGCCTGCGCGTCGATGCTCCCGGTGAAAAATTCTGCCTTGTCTATCCACGCCTTGCTGAATTCAATATAAATATGAGTAATCGTGTCGAGTCTGAAGACGGAAACATATACTCTCAGCACAAACCCGGTTCCGATCAGACCGAGATCTTCGCTCTGCACGAGTATGCGCAGGGTGACGATTTAAGAAAGGTACACTGGAAGCTGTCCGCCAAGACCGACGACCTCATTGTACGCGATTTCGGACTGCCCCTTGACTATCCCATAGTACTGCTGTTGGAAACGCAGCATGTGGGGGATGAAGAGGATGAACGGTCTCTCTCCTGTTGCCTGGAGGTTTTCATCTCGCTATCGCTGTCTTTTCTGCAGCTCGGCATCAGTCATAATATAGCGTGGTATGACGACGGCTACTTCCACACAGAGCAGATTTCTTCCGTTGAGGAACTGGATACCTTTATCCCCGTTTTGCTTTCTGCAAGCGGTTACCCGAAACCTTTTTTAGCTCTTGACTGCTACGCCAACAGCGGCTTTGCCAACCGCCGTATGGTTATCTACTATGTGACAGCTTGCCGAAATACCGCCGGCATTACGGAAGTACTGCCCTGCGAGGCGGTCAGTACCATCCTTGTCATCGCCAACGAGAACCACGCCGCGGACATATCCGTTAGTGATAGTGACATTGTCCCTGTGGCTGCTGATAGTTTTGGCCAATTAATTATAAATATTTAACCTAAAAAATATAGAGAGTTGACTTAACCGTGATGAAAAAAAATGATAACACCTCCTCTGTTATGATAATCAAGCAAAAACCGGATACGGACAATTTGGGCACAAAAATGGTGCTCCTCTGTGAGTTTTTTTTATGTTTATCTCTTTGCGCAGGAAGCTGGTTTTCTTTGTTATCTATGGTGGACATTGTTTTTACCAAATGGATACTTTTCCCTGTTATAGTGCTTTCCCCCGCCATTTTGTACCTGCTATTTAAAAAAATTAGCCCCTACTTTGTGTTCATCTATCTCCTTTTGCCCGCTGCCGCATTCTATGTTTTAAAACTCAACGCGGTGTGGGACGGCTACCTGCTGATAGCCAACGGTATCATAGAACGTCTGAACCAACTTGGCATTTCAGTTATCCCCTTTGCAACATCGGGAGTAGATACGGCTGTGCATGTTACTATGGCCCTAGCTCCGGTTTGTATCCTATCGTCGGCGGTTATCGTATTTGGTGTAATCAAACGGTATGTCATCCTTACCGAAGTATTTGCGGTTCTGCTGCCCTTGTTGGGCGTCGCCCTCCGCATCGAACCGGAACCGCTGCCCTTGTTTTTACTCGTCCTTGGCTGTGTATGCCTTCTTGCGTTCTGCGTAGCCGGTTCTGAGGGCCGCTCCCAAGAGCCGCGACAGACCTGGCGCATTCCCGGTTTAACGGCCATCGTTTTGTCTGCTTCGGTAGTGCTGTTATGTTTTCTCGTGCTGGCTTGGCTATTCCCTGCCAACCACTACGTGCCCTCCCTTAAAACAGAACAGCTAAAAGAACAGCTCACAGCCTCAGCGGACGCTCTGCGCTACGTGAACGCCAATAGCGATACCATATACCCGCTCCCTTTTGGCGACCTAAAAAATGCCGGTTCCGCCATGTATACCGAAAACACCGCCCTGCGGGTGACAATGGAAAAACCGCGTCCTCTTTACCTACGCAGCTTTACGGGCAGCACTTATCATAACGGGAAATGGAGCAGTCTATCCCCCGACGCTTACTCGGACGATTATACAGGGATATTCCTGTGGCTGCATTATAACAATTTCTACCCGCAGCTACAGCTTGGCTCATATCTGGCCCTTTTAGAGGAAGCGCAAACGGGCAGGGTAACCATAGATAATATAGCCCTGAGCAGCAAGTATTTCTTCGCTCCCTATGAGGCCTTGCCTGGACTATCTTTAGACAGTGCAAGCGCTCGTTTTGAAAAAGACGACACCATATTTAGCCACGGGCTTCGAGGTACGCGACAATATTCTTTCGACGCTTGCCTGCCCCCTATCGAAAACTATGCCGACGCTGACCTGGCGGCACTACAGCTGGACAGTATCAAGGGCACATCGGCATATACAAAATTTGTAGCATCAGAAAGGGTATACCGCAGCTTCGTTTATCATAGCTATCTACAAATCTCGCCCGAAGAAGATAGTCTGCTCAGAGATTATTTTTCAGAGACTGCTCTGGACTCCATGAAAGATAGTGACCGCCGCGTGGTGGTTAACATGATCCGCAAGTACTTCTCCGAGAGCTTCTCCTACTCGTTGGAGGTATCTCCTCTAGCAGCAGGCGATAATTTTCTAGAAAACTTTTTACGTGATAAGGAGGGGTATGAGATACATTTCGCCACCTTAGCCACCCTGCTCCTACGCGAGGCCGGCATACCCGCGCGATATGTCGAGGGTTACTATCTATCGGCTAAGGACACCGGCATCTATACTAAAATGACATCCGTAACCTTCGATATGCCCGACTCATCCGCCCACGCCTGGATAGAGGTATACGAGGACGGCATAGGCTGGCTGCCTGTTGAAGTGACCCCGGGTTTCTATACCCTAACCAAAAGCCAGGAAAACAACAGTGATAAAAAGGATATTTTAGCCGACAACCCCAAATATCTCTACTTAAAAGATAAGAAAGCGGTAAGAGATGATATCATCACCCCGCCCCAAAATGAGTCCGGCGGGTTTGATCAGAAATTACTGCTGATACCCCTTGCACTGTTCATCTTACTGGCGGCTACCCTGCTATGGCGTGAATGGTACAAAAAGAAAATACACCGTGCCTTTAATCAACAAGACTCCCGCAAAGCTGCCCTGTATATGTACTACTGTTTAATCAGGCTACTGCGGTTTGACGGTGTAAAAACAGACGCCCTTGCGGCGAATGATATTTTAAAGCAAGCGAATGAAAAATATCCTCATCCGCCCGGTATAGCCATTGAAAGCATATTGGGCTATATCTATAGAGCACGCTATGCCGCAGAAGGCTGCGGTATAGAAAAAAATGAGCTTGCCTGCATGAGTGGCTACCTGCACTTTCTTGCCGAAGAGATATTTAAAGGGAAAAAACTACACCACAAGGCGATAATGATCTTCTTGTGCTTGCGTTATCCCGCTTATTAATCCTTGCCCTTCCTCTTTTGCAGGATTAAAAACATGCTGGCGCCGACAAACACCGCCGCGATCACCAAAAGGATTATTGAGGATAGCCTGTTTATATCCACTGGCTGCTTGGCGGAGGGTTGGCGTGTTTCGTTAGGCTTTTGTACTTCTTGCTCGCGCGGCACGGAATATTCCGTCTTTTCAAGGGCGTTGGTGTATTCTATAATATTATCGCCCAGTTCAAGCAGGGCTTCATTCTGTCCGCCCGTGGCGGCGGCACCCGTTGTAAAAGTGATGGTGTGGGCATTGTCGATGTCGGTGCCGTTCTTGGCGCGCAGTATGCTGTCCACCACCAGTTCATATTTGGAATTTGTCTGCAGGTTTTCTTTGGGTATGATAAACACATTGCGCTTGAAGGTACTTTGCATCTGGTCATCGGGGAAGATGAGGTCAATTGGCACAGGAACGCCACTTTCATCGATAAGGTGGAAGCATTTGGAATTATTATCCAGCACGGCGATATTTATCACGTTTTTATTAAAATTGAGCTGGATCACAGGATCAAGGGGTACATTTGTATCGCCGTCTGCTACAGAGGATGAAACCAGGGTCAGAGCTATACCGGCGTTTTGCCCCTGGCCGGTACCGTTACCTGGACCGCTTTCCATACCATTTCCTATATTATCAACTGAAGTAGACACTGCGTGGGCAAACGGCACAAAAACGACTGCCAGTAAAAGGATTACGGCATAGCACAGCCATTTTTTCTTTATGCTCAGGTTCAATTTATAAGCTCCTCTCATACCAGTTAGTTGATTTTTTCAGCTTAGCATACCTTGATATTTTCGTCAATAAAACGGCGCACTTCAGCCCGTTGTTTTGCTCGAAAGGGGTACAAAATGAGAAAGTTCAAGAAGCTAATTAGCACGGCAGCACTTGTCGCAATACTAACATTTATTCTAAACGCCGACGCCTTTGCGGTTACTTGGGAATATGGCACGTCGGGTAATGGAAAAAATCCATTCACGCCAAGAGGCTATGTCATCGTAACCGACACAGACAAATATTGGCTTAACAGCCGATTCGACAACAGTAAAGAACCGGTGTCTTACACAGGTGTTCAAAACGGCATTAGCTATATTGACGCCAAAAAATTAGACGGTTCAAATTACACCTTGTATGCCTTCACCGACCGCAACCCGCAGGTCTACCAGTACTTAATTGCGTTCAAAAACGGACAGCCGATCCCCAACTTCTCCTCCTATGCGGGGGCTCCGGGCCGGCTAAGTGTTGAGACCGACCTGGGCAGCGGCGCAGATTGGGCCATACCCATCACAGGATTTGAGTTTGAACCGGGCTGCTATTATGAATTTGCTTTCCAACGCGGGCTGCAGGCTAAAAACGGCATAACCCTCGTTTTCTCCGAGGACGGCAAGGGCTATATACAATACATCGATACACCGGAGGAGAGACAGAAATACGAGAAAGACAAGTATCAAGAATTCCAGTTTATGTCAAGTTACTGGGTAGTTAAAGATCCTCAAACAGGTGACTACAAATATGATTTTCACCTCGTACCAATGCGTTTTTCGGTGCAGACATACGCCGACCTAACCACCTGGAATGAGGGCAAGCAGGAAGCGGAAAACTTTGTCGGCAGCATCACCCAAAAGGATATCAGCAGCGGCAAATATACTCAAGAGAACGTAAATGACCTGATACTCACCCTGCAGTCCTTGGATAAAGAAGCGGAAACTTCGATAAAAAAACAGCTTCAGCCCAAAGCTGAGGAAAATATGCAGCTCATGCTTCTGGAGCTTAAGACCGCTCTAAAAAAAGCGCAGCTTCCCAAACCGTCCACTTCTGACATTAGCACACTGCTCGCCCTACTCAAGGAAGCGAACGATCTGTATCAAACTGCCTCCGCCAACTTGGGCACGGGAATAGGTCAATACGGCAAGGCAGAGGCTCTTGCGCTAAAAGAAGCGATCGACTCGGCGTCTGCTCTGTCTGAAAAAGACTACCAGAGTGTAATAAATGAAGCCATCAATAATTTGAAGGAAGCCATGACCCGTGTGCAAGCGTCTGTCGTACGCGAGGATAACCTTATTTTGTTTGACCGCGCGAGCGGGGTTAAGGCTGTTATCCCCAGGGGTGTTGTGCCGGATGACGTCGTTATGTATGTGAAGACCATGTCCGGCTTCGAAGAGGCTTATCAAACGCTGCAAACCGCTTTCGGAAAGGACAGTAAGCTTGCCGTGTACGATATCAAGCTGTACAGCCATGACCTCAAAGTACAGCCGAAGGGAAATATAGAACTACAAATCCCGGTAGTAAGCGGCGCTAAACCTGGAACGTCCCATGTTTATACAGTAGGTGATGACCTTACGACCTCGCAAATCATATCGTTGGAAGCGGATGGGTATAAGATAGTTTCCGTAAACCGGACCGGCCTGTTTAGCGTCGCTGTCACCGGTACTCAAATGCCACCGCCCAAAAACATTGAAACTAAAGCGACGGTGGAGGAAACAAATGTGGATGTAAAAGAAGAACCAGACGCCAACCGTGAGGAGTTAGATGAAACGAATGGCCCGAAGAATGTCGTCGAGAATAAGGTGGCCGATGTGCCCAGAGCTAAACAGGAGCCTCTCGCACCCGTTTCTATTCCCATCGACACGATAAAGAAAAATGCCGGTAGTCCTATTTACATCATCCTGGTGGCGGCGCTGCTTGTCGCAGCGGCCACAGTCATCGCGGGATACGGCATCATCCACAGGCGGAAAGAACGTGATAAATAACGGACTGAATATAAGAAAGCACCCCTTTTGCTTCATTAATATGGGGTGTTTTCTTGTACTTTCATTTTTCCGGTCTTATTTCCCCGCGTTGTTGACAAAGTTCATTATTATCTGGGCCACCTGCGCGCGAGTCGCGGTTCCCCCGGGATTCAGGGTTCCGTCGGCATTGCCGCCGATCACCTTTTTCCCCAATACCCAGTTTACAGCGTCGTTTGCCCACGGGGCTACGCGGGAAGCATCGCTAAATTTATCCGTTGCCGCATTGTCCGCAACGGTCATATCATAACCCATCGCTTTTGAATAACGGAACATGAAAGCAGCCGCCTCCTGACGGGTTATGCTCTTGTCGGGAGAAAAGACGCCGTCGCCAGTACCCTGAACTATGCCGTTTTCCGCCGCCCATACAACATATTTGGCGTAGTACGCATTCGGCTTTACATCGGTGAAGCTTATGCCGGTATTTATAGAATTGACCTCAACCTTCGCCAGTCTTCCCAGTACTGTTACGAACATGCCTCTGGTCATGGACATGCTGGATCCAAAAGTGCTGTCTGAAGTGCCCTCGAACAACCCGTTCCCCACCACAAAGCTTACAGCATCTTTATACCAGCTGTTTTCTGCAACATCGGCAAAGACTGCTTTGGTTACCGGCTCGGCAGGTGTGATTGGCTCAATTATTAATCCGCTATTGCCGCCTTTGCCCACTACAAACTCAAACACAATATCCTTGCCAAGAGTTTTGTTTACATTATTGCCGCAAATGTTTTTGCCAAAGACAAGAGCATAGGTGCCGTCCTTCAAAACTCCCTTGTCCAGACCAATGGTAATAAGTTTGCCTTCAGGCGCTTCCGCGTTAAAACTTATATATTTAAGATTGCCGTTACCTGATTTGTAATCCGCTACAGGGCTACCCTGCGGACCGTTTTTATAACTGTTGTAAATTGCAATCTGGGGCATATTATTGGTTATAAAGCCGGAACCGTCGCCAAAACTGTTGATCCCCGCGCCTATAGTAAAACCAAAGGTGATCTCCTTGCTCCCGTCAAAGGTGCCGGAGAGCACATTGTAACAATAATCGAGATTGTCCTCCTTGACGGTGATTCGAGAAGCGCCGGGTACAAGCATAGTCAGGGTGTTGCCGCCGTTACCCTGCTCGCCGTAACTGCCTGCTGCAGCGCCTACTAAAAGCTCAATTGTCTTCGTCTCATCGGCAACAGGTGTGAACCGCTGAGCTTTAGTGGTGTAACCTTTCGCCTCAACAATATACGTATACTCTATACCGGGTGTAAGCTTAAATACATTTTTATCATATGCATCGATAAACTCATTCTGCCCCACCTTGACACGCACCGATGCGTCGGAAGGTACGGTGTTAATAGTGACTAAAACACTATCTTTCATGGTGATGAAGATGGTTTCATCTTGGCTCACCGTAAATCCGGAAGTGACTGTAACGTAGCCCGGCGCACTCACCGCATAGGTATATTCCCCTGTTTCAAGAAAAAATGTACTGCCGGTATTGGGATAGAAGATCTGATCGTTCTGTTTTACTGTCACGATATACTTGGTATCCGCCGCAATACCCTTCATATCAAAGACTATTTTATGGGCATCTGCGCTTACCTGCCCACCATCCCCGCCGGACAGTTGGCCTCCCACGTTAAAATATATCTCGTAGGCTTTTGGGGTCGCACCGGTGTTCGCCTGGATGCCCTGTGCTGCGATGATCTTATAACTACCATCCTCAAGTCCACTAAAGGGTTTTATTACTAAACTTGAATCTGTAAAACCGCCAAAGGTGCTTGTATCTATCGCTTCTTCGCCGCTAGGCATAATCTTAACCATCGACAGCTTGGCGAGGTTCGCATCGAGTGCATTGGCCACATTATGGCTAAAATTCAAAATGAACCTTGGCTGATCACCAGCTCTGAAAGGCTCACTTACCGTCACATTGTCTCCGGTTACCGGAAATGTATTTCCGTTTACCGTAACGCCGGTCAGGGAAATATCAGCGGCTAATGCCCAAGCCGGCAGTATCATTACCAGCATGGCAACTAGCAGGATAACAGGTATTGCCCGGTTTCTCATTAATATAGCAGACATTGTCTCTCCCCCCTTTAAAATTTCTACTCTTCTAGAACATTTACTCTAGGACTCCTGATACCCTTGCCTGAAAGTATTTTATCAACCTCCTCTTCCGTAAGATCATATGCAAAAAATGTGCTGTAAAACCAGGTCATCTCCGACTTGAGATCGACATCCTCAAATCTATCTGAATACAGTGTTTTCGCCAGCCACAGTATGGCAAGAGGCGTTTCAGAGCTGTTATCATGACCCCAGCGTGAAGCGCCTATCGGCACCTGATACACCCTGCCTTCCCGTACAGCGCGTAGTCCCTGCCATTTTTTGCTTTTTATCATATAGTCTGCCACACCGCTCTCATTGCAGATTATCACGTCGGGGTCCCAAACAAATATCTGCTCAAGGGTAGTGTAGTAATTCTTTTCGTCGAAGATTAGATCTTCACCTAATGAAACATTTTTAACTCCCGTTAACCCAACCCATTCCGCACCGAGGCTGTCCTCTGTATCGGTACGCAGCGCCTCGTTGCAGGAGTGGTACAAACTAGGACGATCCTTTTGCGGAATCTCGCTTAACCGTTGTGAAACCTTTTCCATTACACCCTCGTAGTAATCCTCCATCTTCTCTGCTTTCTCGCTCCGGCCCAAAGCCTCTCCAATGACCGCAAACGCCGAACGCTGGGACTCAATGCTGTTATAGTCAATAACCAGATAAGGTATACCTAAAGAATCAAGCTTTTCCCGCTCAGTGTTACTGCGGTACATGTCGCTTTTGACAAACATTAGATCTATACCCATTGCTAACACCGTTTCAGCGTTAAACGATCCTTCCTCTTTAACCACCGAGGCATTCGCGAGGGAAGGACAGATCCGCTGTAAAAGCTGGTCCCGTTGTACTCCGCCGACGGTGGCGATCATTTTATCGCCACACCCGAACATAATCACTGCCAGACCCGCGAAGGGATCGAGGGTAGCGATCGCTTGCGGCTGCTTTGGTATAGCTACGCTTCTGCCTATACAATCTGTAACGGTGACCGTCTTTACCGCGCCTGTCTGCACCCCGCAGGAGCAGAGCATGGACAGAAGCACTACCATCATCATTACAATAAGAATTTTTGTATATTTTTTCATATATACTCCCTTATAACGTTTCAAAAAGTGTTACTAATTTGATTGCTCGGCCCTCTTCATCTGTCGTAACATCAATTCTCGCCTTTACACCGTATACCCGCGCAATATTTTCACTTGTTACCACGTCACTGGGTACACCATAGGCCGTTATGACACCATCATGCATCATCGCCGCCCTGATCTTTATACCCTTGGACTCGAAATAAAAAGCATGGGCAGGCGCGTGTGTTACCATCAGGATAGCGATATCCTCCTTCCGGCATAGCTCTACTATCGTCTGTAGAAAGATCAGCTCGTTTTTAAAATCCAGATGCGCAGTAGGCTCGTCCATAATAATGAGTGGCGCGCGCTGTCCAAGCGCCCTCGCCAAAAGCACCATCTTCACCTCGCCGCCCGAAAGTTGGCTGTATGGCTTGTCGGCATAATGCTCGACTCCCACCTTTCTAAGTGCCTCCATGCATATCTCTTCATCCTGCGCTGCCGGCTCGCCGAAAAATCCCGTATACGCGGTGCGGCCCATCATCACTATCTCTTTTACGGTATAGGGAAAGGTTATATCATGTATCTGCGGAACAAACGCGATCTTCCGCGCCAGCATATGCCGTTTATACTGCTCGACGGATCTACCCGAGAGCAGTATCGTGCCCGATTGGGGACGGTGGAGCGCCATGATATTGTCTATCAGCGTAGTCTTGCCGCACCCGTTTGGTCCCATGAGACAGAGTATCTCACCGGTGTTTAAGGTCAAGGATATATCTTTCAATACCTCCTTGCCGGGATAGGAGAAGGAGACGTTTTCCAGCTTTAATAACTCGTTCATCTCCAGCCTCCTCCCTTGGTCTTCTTCAAAAGGTAGACAAAAAACGGTGTGCCGATCAGTGAGGTGAGTATTCCAATGGGTATCTCCGAGGAACTTATATTACGCGCCAGCATGTCCATTAGTACGAGAAAGCAGGCGCCGAGCGACATGCTTACGGGGATGAGCTTGGTATTGTCGTTGCCCACTATCATCCTGCCTATATGAGGTATGACAAGCCCTATCCATCCGATAACGCCGCTTATGCACACGCCTGCTGCGGTCGCCAGCGTGGCGCCGCCGATTATTACAAGCTTGTAAAATTTAGTGTCCACCCCAAGAGCCAGCGCTTCCTTCTCCCCCATGGAGAGAACGTTTATCTTCCAGCGAGACAGATAGATCATGAGAATTCCTATAGTCATAGGGACAAAAGCAATAAAATGATTGTAGTTTATCGAGGCAAGGCTGCCCATGAACCAAAAGGTTATGGCGGGAAGTTGAGTATACGGATCCGCTATATATTTAAGTATCGAGGTCAGAGCACCGAAAAAACTTGAAACGACCACACCCCCTAATACCAGCGTAACTGTGGGTGTCGATCCGTATATGCGCCCTGAAAAGTAGCTAAGCGATACCGCCATAATGCCAAAAGCAAACGCGAAAAAATAGTTATAATAGCCCCCCCCAAAGTATACTATCGCCAACGCCGCGCCGAAGCCGGCACCGTTACTGACGCCCAATATACCCGAATTGACCAGCGGATTGCGGAAAACCCCCTGAAAGGCGGCGCCGCTCACAGCAAGAGCCGCGCCTACAAAGGCTCCCGCCACGGCACGTGGCAGCCGAAGCTGCCACAGGACGGTGTTTACCTCACGGGATGTGGTTCCAAAACTGCCGCTATCCGAAAAAATAGCACGGAACACCTCCGGAACGCTTATGGAATATCGTCCCACGAACAAGGTAATGCATATAGCAATGACTGGCGCTAAAATTAGTACTACCCGCTTAAGCCACACACTCTTATAACACGCATTCATACAATTTCTCCGATCGTTGTGTGGATATTATAGTTATATATTACAATGCAAAAAACCGGGAACGGGGAAACCGCGCCCGGCATACAAATGCAAACAGCGATCCTTTCCACAATGGGAGGCGTGGTCCGTTTCCAAACACACCCTACAGGTCTTCAACCATAGCTGTTGCAACCACAGGCAAAAAGACTCGGATATTATTAAGTGCATGAAAAAAACAACTTATACGTTTAGATAAATTTCTTCAAAATTTTTATAAATTCCTGCTTGCTTTTGCAAAAACTCTATATAAACAGCAGCTATCCTACTGTTAAAAGAAGTTAATAATAAAAAAAGATGGTCTTTTAAACATGTTCATCTACAGAAAAAATTAGCTATTTATTTAATTACCCACACAATCCTAGCTGGTATCCACGATTGTATCGACGTGGCTAAAAATTCCCTTTTAAAAATATATTATTTCGTATAAAACTAAAGTTCGATTGACCGAACACAATTTCGCCCATCTGTCTTTGCTTGATATAAAGCTTGGTCAGCGTTTTTTATAAAATAATCCAAGCTTTCATTAGTTACGGTATTAATTCCAGTAATCCCTATACTTGCAGTTAATTTTAAGCAATTATCTTCATAAAGTATTTCCGCTGTTTCAATATTTTTTAATATCCTGTCGGCAATAATCTTACAATCTTCTAATCTTGTTTCCGGGAGAAAAACAACGAATTCTTCACCACCAAAACGTCCTAGAATATCTATGGAACGAATGGATTTGCGACAGGTGTCGGCGACTGTTTGCAGAACTGCATCACCGGCTAGATGACCGAATTGATCATTAATGTCCTTAAAAAAATCAAGATCAAGCAAAATAAAAGAAATAGCATGATTATATTTTTTAGCTCGAATTAGTTCACAGGAGCTAATTTCAACAAAATGTCTCCTATTATATATTCCTGTTAGATCATCTCTTGAGGCTAAATAATTCAATTTTTCCATGCTTACTACAAATTGGGTAATGTCCGTTATATTCACAACGAATCCGAGTACCCAGTTTTTGGGCCCTAATATTTTCACTGTTTTAACGCTATAGTAATTACTACAATCTTCTTGGTCACTATTATATTGAATTTCTTTAGAATTAAAAATTGACTCTATTAATTTATTATTTGTACCAAATATGATTCGAACATTTTTGCCAACAATATTCTCCTTTAAAACAGGGAAAATAACTGCAGCTGAATGATTAAAGTCAATAATACTATAATTTGCATCTAACACAATAACACCATCGCTTGTGCATGTAAAAACCTTATCTCTGGCCAACGGTTTTATATTTAGAAACTGATATTTGAATATGGCAACTATAATTAAAATATAAGAAAAAGTGAAGGTCAACGGGCCTAAATCAAGACCTAACGGTGATATATTCAGCAAGTTTGGAAAGTAAGAAAACCAGGGGAATAAAGAAGCAATAAACATCGTAATACATTGACTGCGAATGGGCCCAATTGATTTTATATACTGATGAAAATATAAATAACTGGCAAATATTACGCATATAGACATATATATCCCGAAAACCAAATACCAAGGACCTTTTTCAATAAAGAGTACAGGGATGAGATTACTCGTATCATATTGAACTTTAGAATAATATAAATGATTTATATTGCTTGTATAACGGAGTATTAGAGTAATGACCGGTATAATGAATATGCCAAACTTCACAGCAGGGTTAAGCAAATATTCCTTATCATTGTACTGTAAGGCTAAAACAATCCAAAGAGCAGGTATAAACGGTATACCAATGTATTGAACCAAATTCCAAAAAAGTGCCTGATTCAAGTTGGTGCTGCATATTTCCATGGCATAGCCAATAGAATAAAAAATACTGGCCAAGCATAGAAGTAAAAAGGTTTTTACATACGAATTGTTTAGTCTAAACGAATATAATAAAATGAAAACATTTAACAAAGCGGACGCGAATAAAAATCCGGCAATTGTAGAAGCAATATTTTGCATAATTTTTTACCTATTTTTCCTAACTATTAATAATCAAAAGAATTTCATCCCCATATTTATCAACCTTTTTCTCTCCTAACCCTTTAATCTGCAGCAACTCCTCTCTTGTCCGTGGTCTTTTTTCCGCTAACGCTTCCAGTGTCTGATTCGAAAAGACCATAAAAGTTTTAATATTTTCTTCTCTGGAAACTGTATGCCGGTATTTTCTTAATTCTTCATATATATTTATATGTAAATCCGGGTTGCTAACATAATCTTCATTGGTTAATCTATACTTTTTTATAAAATCCATCGCTTGTGTTGACTTATGATTGTCTTGTATAAAATGTGCAATTTTATACATATTTTTTTCCGGTATAAAATTATCATAATGTTTATCTTCAAGTGTTTCTTTTAATATTATGTTTAATTTATCAAATCTACATATTTTATCACTTATTTTGATTGGGCAATTATCAAAATTAATTTTTGAATTAGGGCTGGCAATTACTACAAGTGACATTACAGGCAACCTGGATATATTGTTTTTTTGAAGATAATCCCCAAGTAAATTAGCGCTTCGTTCATTTTGGACTATAGGGCTATATATAGTTTCTCTATTATCAACCTTGCCAGATGCTGATTTAACTAATTTAATAAAATTACCCTCAGGTGTTATTGTAATATCACCGTTAAGTGTTTTTGTCTCTAAAACATAAATATTCTTTGGAGAAATCAATATAAAATCAAATTGGGCTACATATTCTTCATGCTCTATCCTAATATCGTACAAACATAAAATAGGCAGACACGATTTTTTTAATTCATTATAAACGTATTTTTCACCCGCAATTCCTTGTTTAAAAAAAATTATATCTCGTTTAACCTGTTCCTTTATGTAACCTGATCTTAATTCTGCAAATAAGTTCTCTAAATATCTTAGTTGGTAATTATTGCTGTTAAAATCTTTTAAAAAAATTGGTTCTGTAATTTTTCTTTTTTCATACACTAATTCTTTAAACTTTTCAAATAGAGACATTATTTTACCCCCTTAAATAAATCCGTATCGGTCAAAACGCAGTGCGACAGTTTTTAAAAGTAAATTCCGAAATGTATGCGGAAATTGGGGTTAAGAATGCAGGTTGCACGGGTAACACGATTGTTTTTCGATTTTATGTTGGCATATTTACAGTTATGTCATATTATGTTACTATAGTTCACGGTGATTAAATATGGACTTAAAAAGCTGGGGTAAATTACTGGTTAAAATAGAGCAAGAACGTCGCAGGTTATACGATATATCACAACATGAACCCTATAATACAAAAAAGTTGATTCTAATTAGCCAGCGACTGGATCAGTTACTGAATCTGTATTATAAAATGATTTGAAAATTTGATTTTGCTTTTGCAATGATGATTGTTTCATTTCAACGTTCTTCATCTGTCAGCCTCTCCTTTGCCTGGAATTTTTTATTACATAATCCTACAAATTATTATTCTCTGAACAATTTCAACTTCCTGCAAAATTTTTGTTTACTCTAAAAAGCCCGGCACATAATAATTTCTGTTTGCCATCATGGCTGATCTCCTTACGTATAAGTCGGAATTAAGAAGCCGGTGGTCTCCATTTAGTGATATTAGATGATGTTTTACAATTTCCGGTAAGTTAAGAAAATGAATCATTGGTTTGATTAAGAAGAGAGCCGGGCCTAATATCGCCCGGCTCTCTTCCTATATACTATGATCTTCTCCATGCCGAACACTTTTACATTCACTTTTTTTGAAAGATACTTTTTGTCCGTTAGAAAACATTCTTATTCTTTCGGCACCTGTTGCGACCCTTAAAGCCCGTAAATTATCTTTAATCATAAAGCCGGAAAGGACTCCCACCCCGTAATCAAATAAAACAGGCGCCAGCGGAGTCCCGGGGCCAACCATCGTGACTTGTATGGCGTTTCCGGATAGTTCAAGGATTCTGGGCAAGGTCTTGTTAATAACGCTGATATAGGTTAGATATACATAGTCACACTCAGGTATAATGTATTCGATGGCCGATATAGGGTAATCCCCCTCTATCGGATCCCATTCGATAATAGAAAAGTCGCTGATGGGTTCGAAGAGACTTTCCAAATGTGGAAAATGTCCGATTACCACTACTTTTTTGCCCCGTATATCATTTTGAGACATAATAAAGGGATCAAAAATTCTGTCCTCAATTCGCAGGTTATCGGAAAAAACCACGCCATTAGCCCTGGCTACCCTGGGGTGATTATAATAAGCATTGATAGCAGCCAGGCCTACCGAGGCCTCGACTAAATTCCATGATTTAATACAAGTAGCAACCTCCTGCAAGGTTGCGCCAAGCAGGTTTTTTGAATACATGGGTTTTCTGGTTTCATAATGACTAAGCCCGGCAATGCCTGCACCATCCCCGCTGCGGACATAGGCATAGTGATTCCCGCAAATAAGCTCATCTACTATTAAGTCTTCAGGAATTCCCTTGATCAGAGCGTCATAAATTTGCCACATCATAAATACACTCCTTATTATGATTTCAGTAGATCTAACGTGATTTGTGCTCCGTCACGCAGGCGATTGCGGAGTATTTGCATGGTATTGTCCAGCTCTTCAATGGCTTGAAGACTTTGCTTTTCAGTATCGGAGATATCCATGACCTTGATGATTCCGCCGTTTTTGATAACCATTCGTTTATCGGCACTGAGTGCCAGCAGAGGGTCATGGGTGGAAACAAAGATAATCTTTTCCCTTTTCGCCAGCAGTTCAATGGCCTGCCGCCTATCAATGCCAGCGTTTTCAATTTCATCGATAAGCACAATGGGGGAGTTGCTCATATAGGCCGTATCGGCTATCATTAGAGCTCTGGATTGCCCGCCGCTAAGTTGGGTTATCTTTGTATCCGGCAAAAACTTTTCACCGGCCAGCTCGTTAGCACATAAAAAGCATTTCTCCACCACTTGCTCTGCATTAATCGTCAACCTGCTTTTGGCATGCATTTCTAAAAATTCACGGACAGTCAGATCCATAACGAAATTCATGTTTTGTGAAAGCTGGGCCACCAACTTGCCGTCCATCTCAAAGCGTTGAAGATCATCAAGTTCAGCTCCATTAACCAGGACGCGTCTGCCGGTAGGGGTATCCCCCTGGGCCAGGCACTCAATATCGTTTAATAATCTGCTTTTGCCGGAACCGGTAGGCCCTACAATACTGATGATTTCTCCGCAGAAAATAGTCAGGCTGATTTTTTCGGGTTCCCCGGATTTGTTAAGGCCCCCAATGATAGTAAGGGACGATACAGCATGAGGGGATACTTCAGCCGGAGTAAATGTTTCCATGAACTCACAAAAACTGCGCAACACCCCGAATCTGTCCAAGCCGAATTCTTGTAGGATTCCCTCATCCACTTCCTCAAGTGCCTGAGACAGAGACAATTGCTTCGGAATACTGTCTAAACGCAAATTAGCCAAAAAGTCTGCGGCTATGGGGTATTCAAGCAATAAGTCCTCAATACTTAGGTCAGTTGCAAGCGTTATAAAGTCCTGTCTAATCATAACTCCTTAAACTCCATCTTTTTCATCATTCCCATTTGGTGAGAATCGCCGATTCTCGTTTCTCCAGTACAATAGGAGCATACTGCTGCAGGAGTTGTAAAGCGCAATTTCATATCTCGCAGGGTATGAATATCGCGGGCTTGCTGTAAATGTTTGGACAGCAAGAAGGATCCTTGTCCGGTGATCCCATTGATAAAAATAACCTTGGCGAGCGCATTTACCTGCTTAATATTGAAAGCAAATACCTCCCGTTCGGCCTGGGAAACAATATCCCCTTTGGTCACTACTACAACATCGGCTAACTTCAGCAGGGGCCCTATTTTGCGTGGGGTGTTGGCTCCAGACAGGTTATCAATTACGCAAATTGAAAAAATCCCGTTGATATAGGGAGAACAACGGTTGCACAGACCGGCGCTCTCAGTGATGAGCATTTGAAAGCCTGATTTCATACCCCACTGGACAGCGTCATCAATATTGCTGACGAAGTAATGATCCGGACAAATTTTCCCGGAAAACCCTGTCTGAATAGGAATATCCGCTTCTCTATAGCGCAGATTGTCAAATGAAGTGAGACAGTCAAATTTCACCACACCCACACTGCCCTTGGGTAAGCCCATACACTCAATAAGTTTTAGAATAACAGATGTCTTGCCTGAAGAGGGCGGACCGGCGACAGTTATGAGCTTCATAGCAAACCTCCTTTCTACCTATCTATTATTTATATTAATTATAGATAATTTTTGTTACCATATTTTAACTTATATGAAAGCACCTAAAAAAAAAATAAATTACCGGATCAAATTTGCGAAAAGCAAAGCTGCCCGGCATAGCCTACAAGCTCAGCTCTCCTTTTCTTAACAGAAGGCGCACTGGTTTCCCGGCACACCCTGTAGTCCAACAAGCCCTAGCTTTAGTGCTTTAGGTAAGTTTGGATCGGAGAGATTAGCGGAGAAATTGGATGTTTTTAAATAAATACCATTTTCGACTATGCCGGGGTAATTTCCTGCAACAATTTTTTAATAACTAGCTTTCCGTCCTAAGATCGATTGTATAACCTTTTCCGCCTGTAGTGCTCGCGAGGGTAACCCCGGCTTTTGATTTCAAGTCCGGTGAGATTTTTAAGGTATAGACATTTCCAGTGGTCAGGGGATTTACGGGTTGAATAAATATTTTCTCCCTCTGCGAAAAATCAACAGTGTCTTTAACCCTGGTTACATAAATTGGTATATTTTTTTGACGGGAAGTGAGGGAAAAGCTTTTTCTATTATTCTCCCACACGGCATCATTGACCACATTTTTGTCAAACTCTACTGTTAAAGTTTCTTTTTTAGGAATTATAGTTGATTCTTTAGTCTTCTTGCCCTCCCAGGTAATGTCAATAACATGCAATGGTTTCTGTCCAGGTATGCCTGGTTCATTTTTCCTCCCACCGGTAGGAACCGGTACCGGGGCCTGACTTGGAATATTAATTATTTGGCCCGGTAGTATAAGAGCCGGATTTTTAATCTGGGGGTTTGCAGCAAGTAAATCTTCTAAGGTTAGAGAGTATTTTTGGGCAATGATAAACAAAGTATCTCCCGCTTGAACTGTATACGTCACCTTATTTCCCTCCTGTCAAATTATTGAGAAATTTATTTGTATAATATGGCAGGTTATTAAAATAGGTTCCGTAATTTACAAGAGACACCAAGTCGAATATAGTTAGCTAAATGCTTTTAATAACAAAAAAAATCCCCCACTAAAGTGAGAGATTTTCCTAAAAAGCATTTTCAAACGTCTTTATAAATAATAGTCCCTACATGCTCACCATTTAATGCCTTGGTAATATTGCCCGCCTTAGTGCCGTTGATGACCTGCAGCTGCTTTATGTTCTGGGCACGGGTGAGCAACTCCAGTACAACCCTTTCTACAACCAGATCGTCTAGGTCCCTGTCCATCAGCTCTTTTGCACCGATCTTTGGAATAAATTCAGCGTCCGGGGCTACCTTTGGATTGTCCGTATACAAACCATCTACGTCTTTGACAAAAATACACTGCTTAGCCCCGACCACTTCGGCAAGTAAATATGCCCCTACGTCGGTGCGGTTGCTGGGAATGCGGCCTTCCTCCGGTGGGTGCTCCCAGTATCCATACGGCGGCATGCCGTGAATCACCGGAATGCAACCCTGTCTAAAATATGCCCCCAGCTTTGGAATGTCGTCATGTCCGATCTTGATCCCCCCGTAAGGGGTCAAAAGTGTGCTCAGCATCAAAGCGTTTTGCTCGGATACGCTCTGGCCCAATTTTGATATTATCCCAGTTGGCATACCAAGTTCCATTGCGATGGCGTAAACGTGCCTGGAGCGGGTTCCTCCACCGGTCGAGATGATCATTTTGTGCTGCCCGGCGTTTTCAACGATCTCATCAATAATGGGCAGGACAGCTTTGGCCCCAATATCGGTTATGCTCTGGCCGCCGATTTTCAGAACACTAACGTCGGGCAGGATTCTAAATGATTCTTTGTACTCCAGGCTTTGTAAAAATGTTTTACCCACCAGGGATTCACCCATCAGTTTACTTTTAACATGCAGTCTTTTACTGTCCTTTTCACGGATTAATGCCATTATCTAACCTTCTTTTCTATTCATCATCGTCATCATTATCAAGATCATCTTCCGGGTTGTCTTTCCCGGCCTGAAGGTATATAACATCAGCCCCAATGACACCGGCGATCTCTTCTATTTCCATCTTCCTTATATGCTTTGCCTTGATTTTTAAATCCACACCTGCTACTGCTACCACGAAATAACGTGGCTTCTTCTCCTTTTCCCCTACCTTACGCCGCTCACGAACAAAAATTTTGGCATTAGCCATAATATACACCTCCATTAAGTATTATAATATTTTTAACTAAATATAAGGTTTTATACAACAGTCTACATTAGTAATAACCTAATATTGTATTACTAAGGTATTGATGATATTATATCTTAATAAACCTTAAGTGTAAAGTGCACATAGGTAAAATTTTAACCTAAATATATAAAAATATTTAAACACAATGTGCTCAAGCGGAGGGGTAAAAATGGCTACGGGAAAAAATGAAAATGACACTGGTATTCCTCTGGATAGAATGATTCAGCCCATGCTGCTTATGCTTATTTTAAAAAAGCCGACCCACGGTTATGAGCTTATCCAAAGCTTTAATGCTGTGCATGAAGGTGAAATTGTGGAGCCGGGTACAATTTACCGAAACCTGCGGCGCATGGAAAGAGAAGGGTTTGTCTTATCCGGTTGGGAGGCTTCCGAGTCCGGTCCGGCCCGCAGAAAATATGACATTACCGAAGATGGAATTAAAGCCTTGCAAGAAGCTGTACTGAAACTGGAGAAGCAAAAGCAGCAAATTGAAGATTTTTTAACTGAGTATAATGATTTACCGAATAAGGGGGGGCACTCCATTGAAAACTGACCCGAACTCGCTGAAAATACTGCATGCAGGCGCGCTGAGAAAACCTATAAAAGAATGCATCCATATTTTATGGGGAAAATACCCTAATTTAAAAGTGGAATTGGATTACGCCGGCTCCCGTGCTTGCGCCAATGCAGTGGCTGAGGGTAAAATTGTAGATGTAATTGCCCTGGCGGACTACCAGGTGTTTAGTGATATTTTAATCCCTAGGTTTGTAGATACCTGCTTTGCTTTTGCAACCGACCAAATGGTGCTGGCCTTTGATGAATTTTCTATTGACAGCGATAAAATTAACAGTCTAAACTGGATGGATGTGCTTCTGAGTAACCCTGCTATTAAATATGCGCTTTCAGATTACCGCCTTGACCCTTGCGGTTATAGGACTTTAATGCTATGGCAACTGGCGGAAAAATACTATACCAAGCCAGGTTTGTACCATAATTTAGTAAATGGCACGAGCAGCTTATACTCCAAATCATTCGACCTGGCTGTAGCATTGATGGAAGGCAAAATTGACTATGGCTTTGAATACCGGTCTGTAGCTAAACAAATGAATTTGCAGTTTATTCATTTTCCAGCGGAAATTAATTTAAGTGACCCTCGCCTGACTGATTGTTATGCCCGGGCCAAGGTTGTTATAGAGGGCAATTCCCCCGGCATGAAAACGGAAATTTTGGGCGCACCGATAGAATTTGCCGTCTCCATACCTAAAAATTCAAATCAAAAGAAGATAGCCCAGGATTTTATCGAGATTCTCACAGGCCCCCGGGGAGAGGGAATATTGGAGGCCAACGGGCTGATTCCCTGTTAGGCAGATTCTTAAGCTTAAATTCTATGACTGTGGAATTAATTCTTAGCCGTGCTGGTTAATACTTTAATTTAGAGATTCGGATTTGCAAATGACAGCTTATCAGCTATTTATTAGCTAACTTTTAAGGGTGTGGAGAATTTATGTCGACTATAGAAACTCAAACTCAACCCAAATTGCTTTTGAAAAATCGTTTTGATAAGTCCGAATGGGCGGGCGCCTTCGGCGACCTGGGAACTTTGATCCCGTTTGTAGTAGGTTATATTACAGTAATGAAAATGAACCCCCTGGATGTGCTGTTTACGTTTGGTATCCTATTAGTTATTGCCGGGTCTTATTATAAAACTCCAATTCCGATTCAACCAATGAAGGCAATCGGTAGTGCGGCTATCACTCAATCCACCGTCATAAGCTCGGGAATGGTATGGGGGGCGGGACTTTTTACCGGGCTTTTCTGGTTAATCATGGGGACAACCGGCGCGCTTAACATTATCTCTAAGATTACTTCAAAACCAGTAATCAGAGGTATTGTGCTCGGTCTCGGTTTTTCCTTTATTATGGAAGGAACCCGGATGATGAAAACTGATTTTGCTGTGGCGGTAATTGCTTTGGTTATGACCTTTATCCTTTTAACTAATAAGCGAATTCCAGCCATGTTTGCTCTAATAATATTCGGTGTTGCTGCCGCAATGTTTAAAAACCCCGGGCTGGTTCATGAACTGGCCGGTATCGAATTTAGCTTTCATTTCCCCCAGTTTGCTTTAGGTGAAATTACCTGGACCGACATGATTAAGGGGGCTCTTATTCTTGGTATCCCCCAGATCCCTTTGTCACTGGGCAATGCAGTTATTGCCGTTACAGCAGAGAATAACCGGCTGTTTCCCGAACACCCCGTTACGGAAAAGAAAATTGCTATATCTCAGGGAATTTTAAATTTAATTTCACCTATCTTTGGCGGTATTCCGGTGTGTCACGGGGCCGGGGGCATGGCGGGCCATGTTAGGTTTGGCGCCCGAACCGGAGGTGCCACCATTATTTTAGGCACCCTTTTATTAATCGTGGCGCTTTGCTTTAGCGAATCAGTTCTCTTGATCTTTAATATATTCCCTGCCAGTGTACTTGGCGTAATCCTATTTTTTGCCGGACTTGAACTTGCTGTTTCAACCAGGGATGTTGGCCAAGAAAAAAGTGATTATTACACATTGTTGGTTACAGCCGGGTTTTCTATTTGGAACATGGGAGTTGGCTTCCTAGCCGGGCTGGTTATGCAGGAATGTTTAAAGAGAAAAATTTTCAAGGTTTAGTCAGGGGTCAGACCTTGACATTTGACAAAGTTGGCGGCATTTTTTGCCGCCAACTTTATTTAAATGATGAATATTGATGGTTTGTCCGGCATAGAAAAATTAAAACAATCCCCCCAACCTGAAATTGTGTTTGTGGATTTACGTATGCCCGTTGTCAGCGGGCGAGAAATCGTGGAGACCATGTACGACGCCCCCCGGCTGAGCAATATTCCGGTGACGATAATGTCCGGTTCCGTCCCCAATAACAAAGACTTCCCGCCCAAGAACTATTATCAAGATATACTGGCCAAGCCCCTTGACATATTTGAAGTGTTAAATATGGCTGAATCATTAACCTCTTAGCATTAACGCATACTCCTCAGCCGTGCTACCCGATCCTGGGTGGATGGGTGGGTGCTGAACAATTTAGCCATATTAGCCCCGGAGAATGGATTAACAATGAACAAGTGGGAAGTGGCGGGATTAGCCTGCATGGGAATACGGAGCGATGCGGATTCCAATTTCAACAGAGCATTAGCCAGCCCATCCGGTGAACCGGCAATGCGGGCCCCTGTGGCATCGGCAGAATATTCCCTGGATCGGGAAATAGCCATTTGCACAATCATGGCAGCAATGGGTGCTAAAATGGCCATAGCCAGCCCACCTATCAACCCACCGCCGCCTTCATCATCCTCACCCCGGCCCATTCCGAATATGGCCGCCCACTGAAAAGCGTTGGCCATCATGGTGATCGCACCGGCCAGTGCAGCCGCTATGGTACCCAACAGTACATCTCTGTTTTTTATATGCGCCAGCTCGTGGGCCAGCACGCCTTCCACTTCAGACCGGTTCAACATACGCATCAGGCCCTCGGTTACAGCCACTGCCGCATGGGAAGGATTACGCCCGGTGGCAAAGGCATTGGGTTGCTCCGATGGCGTTACGTAAAGTTTAGGCATGGGAATACCGGCCCGCTGGCATAACCTTGCCACTATGTCATAAAGCTCGGGCGCCTCGCCCTGGGAAACAGGGTAGGAGCGTGTCATTTTTATAGCAATTGTGTCACTGTAAAAGTAGCTAAAAAAGTTCATGCCCATTGCAATTAAGAAAAACATCATAGCACCGGACTGCCCAAAAAAGGCATTACCCATCAATACAAGTATAATTGTAAGCGCGCCCATTAATAATGAGACCTTTAAGGCATTCATTCGCATCCCTCCGTTAAATTAAATTTACCGTCAACACGACGTGCGAAGACGGGCATCTGGAAATATATCGGGGCACTGTTATACAAGTTTGGTTATTTCATTTACATAGATAATTAGTGCATTCATAACTGCTATTCCCCTTATCATTACCTGCTTTGACAATACCGCCTTCTGGTCGGAATCAAGGCCGGCCGCAGCGGGTTGCAGACGGGTGAGTTGGTCTTCCAGCTGCTTCATTTGCTCGCGGATATAGTCGATATTAATCTGCTTGTGAGAATGCCCGTCTTGATTTTGGTCCAGCATAGTTATTTGTTCCCTTATTTCTTCCAGAGTAAACCGCTGCGCTTTCAAAGCAGCGATGATTTTAAGCCTTGCCAGAGTATGCCTGGTATAATACCGGTAATTATTCTCCGAGCGAATGGGTTTTAGTAAATCCAGCTTGGTGTAATAATCTATGGTTCTCCTGCTAACCCCGGCCAGTTGGGCTATGGCGCCAATTCTATAATGCTTCAACTCCCCAAAGATATCCCCCCTCCGAACATTATATAATATGTACCAAATACTGTACAGTTTAACGTTCTACTTTATTATATATAATGTTCATGATAAATTAAAAAGCGGAACTTCATGGGCGGAGCTTATTTATTTAAATCCAACACCTCTTGTATTGGAATGGCCAGTCCTGTAACCTTATCCATACCGTCTACCTGCCTGTGCAAATTACCAAACACCACTCCAACCACCCGGCCATTGTGATCGAATACAGGGCTTCCGCTATTACCAGGGTATACAGGGGCGCTGATACCAAATACTCTAGCAGGCTTATCCCCAAACATCATGTATTGCTCCACTTGGCCCTCAGCTATAATATTGTTCATCCCCAACGGATTGCCCACCACCCTTACTTTATCACCGGGTGCCGGTTGCTCTTCGATATTTATCGGCACGACCGGCAGCTTGTCCGCCTGAAGAGTGATAACAGCCAGGTCAAATTCCGGTTTACTGGCCCAGTTGACAGCCTTGTAGATCTCTCCGTTCGGAAAGCTAATAACCATGTTCAGCGCATCCTTGATGACATGGTGGTTGGTAACTATCATCCCGCGTGAATCAATGTTAAAACCGGTACCCGATTTTTGTTCCACCAATGCCAGTGCACCTTGCTTGCGTGCCACCACTTTGATCTGCACTACCGCGTCTTGCAGCCGCTGGATGTTAATATCTTTCTCCAACTGCAGCGATCGTGCTACTAAATCCCCCAGGGGGGCTTGTAAAGTGGGCCAGGAAGTGATCGCAACAAGGCCTAAAAACGACAGTGCTGTGACTAAAGCTACTATACGCAGCGGCCAGGATCGCCTAGATGGGACATGTCCATTTTCGTGTTCATAGATATCGTTATTATCACCATAATTGTCATCTAAAAAAGATTCATCAATATAATCACTATAATCATATTCATCATCAATATATTTATCCTTATTATCATCAATATCATCTATAATATTTTTATTTACGTGCTGAACAGGCTTGCGGACCGTCCTATCTTTATTTTTTTCATTATCAATCATTAAACACCTCCGTTATAGAATAGCGTTATACACGTATAATATCTACATAAATTTAGCTAATAACAACAACCCCCCGGCACAAAACCAGGGGGTTATTTAAAATTAATTCCGGCAACGACCTACTCTCCCGGGGCAAAAGCCCAAGTACCATCGGCCTCGAAGAGCTTAACTTCCGTGTTCGGGATGGGAACGGGTGTATCCTCTCCAGTATGGTCACCGGAAAACTTTATATACTATTATTTAGGGATAATAAGTTAATTTAACGGTGCCTGGCACCTTGTGTTTAACTTATTGTTCCCTCAAAAATGCACAGCTTGGCAAGTTTAAATCAGCAAGTAAAACTACATATTAACCGAAAATCAGGTCAAGTCCTCGACCTATTAGTACCGGTCCGCTGCACACATTGCTGTGCTTGCACGCCCGGCCTATCTACCTGGTAGTCTACCAGGGGTCTTACTCCATTTTAACTGGATGGGAAACCTTATCTAGAGGGGGGCTTCGCGCTTAGATGCCTTCAGCGCTTATCCCGTCCGGATATGGGTACCCAGCGCTACCGCTGGCGCGATAACTGGTACGCCAGTGATCCGTCCATCCCGGTCCTCTCGTACTAGGGACAGCTCCTCGCAAGTTTCCTGCGCCTGCGACGGATAGGGACCGAACTGTCTCACGACGTTCTGAACCCAGCTCACGTACCGCTTTAATGGGCGAACAGCCCAACCCTTGGGACCTACTACAGCCCCAGGATGCGATGAGCCGACATCGAGGTGCCAAACCTCCCCGTCGATGTGGACTCTTGGGGGAGATAAGCCTGTTATCCCCGGGGTAGCTTTTATCCGTTGAGCGACGGCTCTTCCACTCGAATGCCGCCGGATCACTAAGCCCGACTTTCGTCCCAGCTCGACCTGTGTGTCTCGCTGTCAAGCTCCCTTCTGCCTTTACACTCTAACGCGCGATTTCCAACCGCGCTGAGGGAACCTTTGGGCGCCTCCGTTACTCTTTGGGAGGCGACCGCCCCAGTCAAACTGCCCACCTGACACTGTCCATAGAGCCGATTCAGGCTCCGGTGTTAGAGTTTCAATATCACAAGGGTGGTATCCCAACGCTGGCTCTGCCAAAGCTGGCGCCCTGACTTCTTAGCCTCCCACCTATCCTGTACATGCAATACCAAAATCCAATGTCAAGCTACAGTAAAGCTCCACGGGGTCTTTCTGTCCTGTCGCAGGTAGCCGGCATCTTCACCGGCATTACAAGTTCGCCGAGTCCCTCGTTGAGACAGCGCCCAAATCGTTACGCCTTTCGTGCGGGTCGGAACTTACCCGACAAGGAATTTCGCTACCTTAGGACCGTTATAGTTACGGCCGCCGTTTACTGGGGCTTCGGTTTAAAGCTTCGCTTACGCTAACCTCTCCCCTTAACCTTCCAGCACCGGGCAGGCGTCAGCTCCTATACGTCATCTTGCGATTTAGCAGGAACCTGTGTTTTTGGTAAACAGTCGCTTGGGCCTTTTCTCTGCGACCTCTTCATGCTTCATCTGTTAAAGACTTCACACTAGCGAGGTACCCCTTCTCCCGAAGTTACGGGGTCATTTTGCCGAGTTCCTTAACGAGGGTTTTCTCGCGCGCCTTAGGATTCTCACCCCACCTACCTGTGTCGGTTTGCGGTACGGGCACCTTAAGGCCTCGTTAGAGGTTTTTCTTGACAGTTTGGGTGCAGCCACTTCGCTACTCGTTTTCGCTCCCCGTCACCTCTCAGGCTTATATGAACTGCGGTTTTGCCTGCAGTTCGCCCTACCGGCTTGGACGCGCTTTTCCAATCGCGCGCTTGGCTTGCCCTGCTGTGTCACCCCATCCTTCAAACGGCTTTAAGGTGGTATCGGATTTTCCACCGATTGGCCATCGCCTACGCTTTGCAGCCTCGGCTTAGGGCCCGACTTACCCTGGGCGGACGAGCCTTCCCCAGGAATCCTTAGGTTTTCGGCGGGCAGGATTCTCACCTGCCTTTGCGCTTACTTATACCGGCATTCTCACTTCCCATTAGTCCACTACTCCTTACGGTATAGCTTCAATCCGATGGGAACGCTCCCCTACCAATTTATTTACATAAATTCCGCAGTTTCGGTACCGTGCTTGAGCCCCGTTACATTTTCGGCGCAAGGTCACTTGACCAGTGAGCTATTACGCACTCTTTAAATGGTGGCTGCTTCTGAGCCAACATCCTGGTTGTCCGGGCAACCTCACATCCTTTGCCACTTAGCACGATTTGGGGACCTTAACTGGCGGTCTGGGCTGTTTCCCTCTCGACTACGAATCTTAGCACCCGCAGTCTGACTCCTGTACTTTAATACTCCGGCATTCGCAGTTTGATTGAGTTCAGTAACCGGTGAAGGCCCCTAGCCCATTCAGTGCTCTACCTCCGGGTATTTTGTACAAGGCTAGCCCTAAAGCTATTTCGGGGAGAACCAGCTATCTCCGGGTTCGATTGGCATTTCACCCCTACCCACATCTCATCCACCGCCTTTTCAACGACGGTTGGTTCGAGCCTCCACGAAATGTTACTTCCGCTTCACTCTGGACATGGGTAGATCACCCGGTTTCGGGTCTACTTCAGCGTACTGTGCGCCCTCTTCAGACTCGCTTTCGCTGCGGCTTACGGCCTTTGTCAGCCTTAACCTGGCACGCTAAATGTAACTCGCCGGTCCGTTCTACAAAAAGTACGCCATCACACGTTAATTGTGCTCTGACTGATTGTAAGCGTACGGTTTCAGGTTCTGTTTCACTCCCCTCCCGGGGTGCTTTTCACCTTTCCCTCACGGTACTTGTGCACTATCGGTCGCTAAGGGTATTTAGCCTTGGAAGGTGGTCCTCCCTGATTCCCACGGGGTTTCTCGTGTCCCGCGGTACTTGGGATACTCTCTAAACTGGTTGCCTTTTCGCCTACAGGGCTGTTACCTTCTGTGGCCCGGCGTTCCTGCCGGGTTCGGCTAAGGCTTACTAGTCCGTTGTGAAAGTCCCGCAACCCCTATCTTGCACGCAAGATAGGTTTAGGCTCGCCCCGGTTCGCTCGCCGCTACTTGGGGGTTCTCGGTTGATTTCTTCTCCTCCGGTTACTAAGATGTTTCAGTTCACCGGGTGCCCCTCCTATGCCTATGGATTCAGCATAGGATGTTACCTCGTTACTGGTAACGGGTTGCCCCATTCGGAGATCTACGGGTCTGTGCCTGCTTGCGGCTCACCGTAGCTTTTCGCAGCTTACCACGTCCTTCATCGGCCCTTAGCGCCCAGGCATCCACCGTACGCTCTTGCTAGCTTGACCTTGGTTTGGTCTCGGCGGCTTGTATCTTACCTGTGCTTTTCTTTCTTGCTTCCGCTGTGCAGTTTTCAAGGAACTTGGT
>JAENZP010000026.1 GCA_016841205.1 Desulfoscipio geothermicus | reverse complement strand
AAGAAAATTTCCAATTCACAAGATTCAGGGGCTTGACATATTACCGCTGGACTTTATTTAAATAGAATCCATCCATAAGTTGTCTTATATTTGAACAGAAATACAAACATTGTTATGCAGTAATTTGATCTTTTTGATCACACCCTCCTGTGCTAGTTAAATAAAAATGTAACTAGTATAAATCCCATTCAGCATCCTTTCGCTAACGGTTCTTTGTCGTACGCCCTTAAAGTATACTCATATAATAGATCGTATTAGCCTATAAACCCCACCTCCTTCAGTTAATCAGTAAATCAGTAAATTCAGTAAATTCATTTTCTGACTTCCTAATTGTTATGAAAAATCATGTATATCAGAAAAGTCTGTGTATTAAGTTTCCATTGTTAGACTATTGCAAATCTTGTTCCTCTTGCACCTGATGAGCATTTGTTTTTTAGATTTTTAAGAGTACTGTATCAGCTGGATTGTTTGAGATAGGCAAACGCTGTCTGGACCACGAAAAATGGTAAATCTTTTATGACTATTTGTTACTATAGGATGGACAAGTCAATATCCGCTAATAGACTGATTTGCATAAAAAGTGCGCAAGGTCCCTGCGCTTATGCGATTAATTATGTTATTAATGTGTCTCACTTTCTTACAATGTATGACTTATTTACACAGCGTTCGACAATACCTGGCTACAAGAAAGCGCGCAAGGCTTCACGCAAGAGCAAGTGGCTAGATAAAAAATGACACGTGTTAATAGGGGTGATCACTGCTTCTTGGGATTAATCTCCTGCCGGACTGCAGATATCTCAGCGGTGTTACCGGACCGGACCCGGCAGCATACCGGGATACCTTCCCTGTTAACAGCCGGATCAATTACCGCCCGGGGCAAACCATGTTTTAGGTGACCCCAAAGGATTAAGCATGCGCCGAAGGAGATATATTGACAGACGGGTCCGACGCGTGTTAATTTTTTTAGCGGGCTTGTATTTAAATCATGTTTCCGGAGCCACCCGTCGGTAATTATTCATAACACGTGCCAGTGGATGTCAAGAAATGGTCAAGCGGTAGAACTAATTAAAATTGAAATCCTCACTGATGACTAAAGGATAGAAATTTTTAATTGAAGGGAGAGATGAATCATGGAGAAAGCTCTATCAGGAATACGGGTATTAGGAGCAACCAGGATGTTGGCCGGTCCTTATGCAGAAATATTACTGGCAGACATGGGAGCGGAAGTTCTACATATAGAACTTCCGGGTTTTGGTGATGAACACCGCCACTCCTATCCACAAGTAAATGGAGTGGGCACCTGCTTTCTATCCAACAACCGCAACAAAAAAAGTATTACTTTGAACCTAAGCAAACCGGAAGGCCAACAAATCTTTAAGGATTTAGCTAAAATATCCGATATCGTAGTGGAAAATAACCGCCCGGGAACTATGGCCAAGTGGAATATCGGTTATGAACAATTAAAAGAGGTTAACCCGGGCATTATCATGACCTCCATTTCCGGTTACGGACAAACCGGGCCATATAGAGACAGAACCGGTCTAGATTACGTTGCCCAGTCTATCGGGGGGTTAATGGGTATGACCGGCATGCCTGATGGCCCGCCCATGAGAACAGGCAATGCTATAGCTGATTCTTTGGCCGGGATGTTTGCTGCCTACGGAACTTTAGCCGCGTTACATTATAAGCAGAAGACAGGCTTAGGGCAATATGTGGACTGCGCTTTAGTAGATAGCGTAGCCGCTATTTTAGAAAACCTAGTGCCTAATTACGACCTCCTTGGTTTAAAAGAGAAAAGGGTAGGTAACCGCATTGCCTGGGTGGCACCCTATAACACTTATACTGCCCGGGACGGGTATGTAGTCATCGGGGTTACCAGCAATAATCTGTGGGATAAGTTGTGCCAGGCTATGGGACGGGAAGAGCTAATTAATGACCCGAAGTTTGCAACACCCTCGGATCGAGTTGTTAACGTTGATGACGTCGATGAAGTGGTTCAGGCCTGGGTGAGCCAAAAGACAGTAGAGGAAGTCGTTTTAATTCTGGCCGAAGCAGGAGTGCCCAGCGCTAAAGTGCATGGCGTGGACACAATGGTGGAAGATCCTCAAATCAAAGCCCGCGAAATGTTTGTAGAAACAGAGTATCCCAGTCTTGGTAAGTTTAGAGTGCCTGGTATTGTTCCCAAGTTATCTTTAACTCCGGGCAGTGTGGACAGTCCTCCGCCGACACTGGGTCAGCACAACGATGATATTTACCGGGGTCTTTTGAAGTTTTCAAATGAAACGATGAAAGCCCTCGCGGAGGCAGGTATAATTTAACATTAAGGGAGAAGGAAACTACATGGGAGTTTTTCCCTCTCCCCTTTAAGCAAAGAAGAACTTGAGCAAATAGGCTGTCGCATAATAGACCTGGAAAGATTAATAATTATATAATATATATCACAAGGAGATGAGATAATTTTTTTAGCTATGGTGAGCGGTGGATAGATACTATTGTTTAATTTCCCGCAGCCAAACGCCCAACCTTATAAAATCCTCCTCGATTACCTTCACCAAAGCCCGGCGGTAAATAGCTGCCGCCGGGTGATACATAGGAAATATAGTATAGTTTTCCAGCACAAAAGGCTGTCCGTGGCAGTTACCTATTCGCATACTTTTCCCGCCGCCCAGCCTTTTCAGGGCCACATCACCCAGAGTTACAATCACCCGGGGTGATAGTACCGCTAACTCCTCATCAAGCCAGTGGGCACAGTATTTTATTTCACAAGCCCCGGGCTTGCGGTTGGCCCGACCGTTATTTTGTGTGGGGCGGCATTTAACCGTATTTACAATAAATATATCTTTACGCGCCAGGCCGGCCAGCTGCAAATACCCAGCCAAATTACGCCCGGCCTGGCCGGCAAATGGTATGCCCTGTTTGATCTCCTCCCCCCCGGGCGCTTCACCTAAAAAAATTATACGGGTAAAGGGATTGCCCCGATCCCTGACCAAGATGCCCCCCGTCCTTTCACCCGGGCACGGGCAACGACAATTCATAATACGTTGGTATATATGCTGCAGCGCCTTTTCTTTCATAAGCCACTAAGCACCTCTTGATATGTTCTTTTACAATGATGATGCCCAGCACACCAGCGGTAATTCAAAGTGGTGGGCAAAATATGAGCTGTACGGGCGAACACGCACTGTGTAGGCAAAGGTACCCTGGGGCAGGCTGATATCTCCTGTGTAAACAATTTGCCCCCGCTCACCGGTCATGTTCTCTTCCTCATGCAGAGGCGCAGTTTCGACTGACCTCACTCCATTCTTGGTGGTCTCGCCGTATACTACTTCCACGCGCACTTTGTCCCGGGGCACCAGGCCAAGTTCTACAGTAGCTCGAATATTTAATTTATCTTCCGGATACAAAATATCAACATCGCTGGTTTCAATGCTGCTTATTTGGACATTGTACCAGTTTTCACGCAAAAACTTTTTCAGTTCGTACAATTCATAACTTACCTGATATTCATTAGCACAAAATACTTGGTTTCTTGCATTAGCCTGCCGATAATACTTTTCGGCATATTCCAGCACCATCCGCCTGGTGCTGAAATACGGGGTAATGGTTTTGATAGACTCCTTCATCCACTTCACCCATTTTCTAGGCACCCCGGCCGTTTGATCGTAATACGCAGGAATGATTTCCTTTTCCAACAGATCATATAGCGAATAAAAATCATGTTCATCCCTGGTTTCATCATCCGGGTAATCCCAGTCATCACCCACGGCAAAACCATTTTCCCCGTTATATGCCTCCGGCCACCAGCCATCAAGTATACTACAATTCAATACGCCATTACAAGCGGCCTTCATGCCGCTTGTACCGCTTGCCTCCATTGGACGGCGGGGGGTATTTACCCATACATCCACTCCCTGCAGCAAATAACGAGCAATATTAATATCATAGTTTTCCAAAAAAATAACCTTGCCCCGGAATCGATCATCGGCAGCAACATTATTAATTAATTTAATTAAATCCTGTCCCGGCTTATCTGCAGGGTGGGCCTTACCGGCAAAAATAAGCTGCACCGGATAATCCTGGTCATTAACCAGTGCTGCCAACCTGTCTTTATCCCTGAATAACAAACCGGCCCGCTTATAAGTGGCAAAACGTCGGGCAAAACCAATGGTCAGCACCTCCGGGCGCAGGTAGACTTCCACCTCTTTTACCCGGTCCAGCGTTTCTCTATTGCGCACCCGCTGCTTGGCCAGGTGCCGGCGAGCAAAAAGCACCATTTTCTCTTTTAAGCCCATATGTACATCCCATAACTCACGCCTAGGTATATTTTCCACTTGGTCCCAGTCATAAGGCTCGATAGTAGGCCAATTCCACTTCTGCCCCAAGTACTTGTCAAGTAACTTACGCATTTCCGGGGCCAGCCAAGTCGGTATATGCACACCGTTGGTCACGTACCCAATGGGTACTTCTTCCAGAAGGATATCCGGGTAAAGGTTATGAAACATAGAACGGGTGACGGCACCGTGCAAGCGGCTAACCCCATTGGCAAAACCGCACTGGTTCAAGGCCAGCAAAGTCATATTAAAGCCGCTATGTCCCTGGTCATGAGCTAAGTGCATAAATTGCTCTTTAGTTAAGCGCAGCCGGTAATAAAACTGGTTAAAATAGCGATCGATCATTTCTTGGGTAAAAATATCATGGCCGGCTGGAACAGGGGTGTGGGTGGTAAACACTGTATCCGCCCGCAATACCTCCAACGCCACGCCCACTGAAAGTCCTTTTTCTTCCACCAGTTCCCGTAGCCGTTCCACCAATAAAAAAGATGCATGCCCCTCGTTGATGTGCCACACCGTGGGTGCCAGCCCCAAAGCCCTAAGCGCCCTTACACCACCCATACCCAGCAATATTTCCACACAAATGCGCGTCTCTTGGTCGCCACCATATAACTGCCCGGTGAGCTCCCGGTCCTCCAGACTGTTTTCCGGCATATCGGTATCCAATAAATATATGCTAATTCTACCCACCTGCGCACGCCATATTCGGGCCTTTACCTGCCGCCCCGGCAATTGCACCGTTACCACCAATTCCCGGCCGCTGCTGTCCAATGCAGGAGATATGGGCAGTTCATTAAAGTGAAGGTCTCGATACTCCACTTCCTGATTCCCTTCCCGATTAATCAACTGGTTAAAATACCCATGCCTGTAAAGCAGCCCCACACCTACAAAAGGCAGTCCTAAATCACTGGCCGACTTGCAGTGATCCCCGGCCAGCAATCCAAGACCGCCGGAATATGTAGGGAATGATTCATGCAGGCCAAATTCGGCGGAAAAATAAGCAATCAGAAAATTTTGACCGGTAGTATTTTGTCCAGCACTTCCAGATGCACTCGGGTTCTCCTGCTCGGCAGCACCGCCATGTGTAAGATATTTATCACACCAGGTTTGCTGCTGCATATAGCTATCAAAGGAGTCCATTGCCTCCCTGTACTGGCTAAGAAACTGTCCATTAGACGCCGCCTTTTGCAAATCAGCCTCGCTCACCCGCAATAAAAATTTTACGGGGTTATGGTAAACCTGCTCCCATAGATCCTGATTAATAACCTTGAACAAATCGACGGCATTATTATCCCAGCTATAATAAAAATTATAGGCTAATTCCCTCAGGCGATTAATCTCCTCAGGTAGCCGGGGAACGACCGTAACGGTGCGGTAGGAAAACATTTAAATCCCTCCACTCACATAATATTACTTTATTTTATTCTTAAATATTTATATATAGCCATCCTTATAATTATTAATTTACATAATCTTACCATGATTTTTTATTTTTACACAACCTTAACAATCTATATAGCATATCTGCAATGAATTTTGCTATAATTATGATAATACTTTAGCAGTGGACGTTTATGCAAGTTTTCCCAAACGGAATGAAAATTAGGTATTAACGGAAGGTGATCTCATGTCAAATTCCATTGACCGGATGGAGCTGCCTCAGTTGTATGATGAAAATAAAATGGTTCTAATGGTAGTGAACCCCCATACCATTTTCTTATATTGGGAACTTGCCTTTAGCCAAAGCCAAGCTGTGCAGGATCACCAGCTTATAGTGCGTTTATTTGAACAACCCCCGGAGCAAAAACTGCATGAGCAGCCAAGATTGGTAACAAGCGTAGTTTTACCACCGTTTACCACAAACTGGTATTTCAACGAGCTGCAACCGGACCACCATTACCGGGCAGATATAGGTTGGGAACACAATAGTGTCTTTTACAGCCTTATCAAATCCAATATTGTAAATGTACCGCCCGCTGAACCTCCGGGCATAACAAGCCAAGCCAAATGGCGGTCTGTAGAGCAAGTGCAGCTGCATAAAACAATCACGACCCCGACCGTTCGGTCCGTTGAAACAATTAATGAATTAGTTGAACAAATGTCCTTTTATATGGGCATTCACGAAAAATCCAAAGGGGTGTAATGTTTAATGTATATTGGTTATCTGGCTGTTGTACTACACGGACATCTCCCCTATGTATATCACCCGGAAATACCCGAAATGCTCGAAGAAAGATGGCTTTTCGAAGCGCTGACCGAATGCTATCTGCCGTTATTGAACGTTTTTGAGTCAATGCAAAATGATAAGATAAATTTTCGTCTCACCCTTTCACTTTCCCCTTCCTTGATCACTATGATAAATGACCAAATGTTGCAGGAACGGTACCTGAAACATTTGCAAAAATCCATCGAACTGACTGTAATGGAACAGGATCGTCTTAAAGGCGATCCCGAATATGAGCATTTGGCCGGCTTTTATTTAGATACGTTGACCGGGCTAAAAAAATTGTATGAACTGTATAACGGCGATTTAATTAAACCTTTAAAACAACTGCAGCGGCAGGGCTCTCTGGAGTTAATAACCACCTGTGCGACTCATGGTTATTTACCATTAATGAACAGCAGGTCCAGCTGGCGGGCGCAAATCCAATCAGCTCTAGAACTGTTTACCAATTATTTCGACCACCCCCCGGCGGGTATGTGGCTGCCCGAATGCGCTTATGCACCAGGCCTGGATGAAATGCTTAGGGAATACCACATCGGTTACTTTTTTGTAGATAGCCACGGTATCTATAACTGCAAACCAATACCGCAATTTGGCACATACGCGCCTGTCTGCACCGCCGCCGGAGTGGCTGCCTTTGGCCGGGACCCCGCATCTTCCAGGCAAGTATGGGACAGACACAGCGGTTATCCGGGCGACCCATTATACAGGGAATTTTACCGGGACATCGGCTACGATTTGCCTCTGCATTATATAGGACCATTTTTGCCCGGCGGCAATATCCGGGTAGATACCGGGTTAAAGTATCATCGCATCACCGGAAGCGGCGCCCACAAGGAGCCTTACCGGCCTGACTTGGCCAGAAAGCGTGCTTCCCAGCACGCCAAAGATTTCTTACAGCAGCGGCGTGAACAACTGGAACTGGTAGCCCGCACTATGAACCGACGTCCGCTGGCACTGGCCCCCTTTGACGCCGAGTTATTCGGGCACTGGTGGTTTGAAGGCCCGGACTGGCTTAATTTCCTTTGCCGGGAAGCCTCCGCCAGCGACTCACTGCGCATGATCACCCCCACCGAATATCTTCGGGAATACCCGGATAACCAGGCAGTTGAGCTGCCCATGTGCAGCTGGGGCTCGGGCGGCTATAACCAGTACTGGCTCAACCCCTCCACAGATTGGATATACAGACACCTGCACCACGCCGAGGATAAAATGACCGAACTGGCCGACGATCACCTAAACGCACAGGGTTTAGAAGCCAGGTGCCTTAACCAGGCTGCCCGTGAGCTATTGCTGGCCCAAAGCAGCGACTGGCCTTTCATCATTCATTCGGGAACAGCTGTAGAATACGCAAAGCAGCGGTTTACTAATCATATCGGTCGATTCACTGCTCTAACGCAGATGCTGGAAAACGGCGAAATACAAATAGACATGCTTGAAGAAATCGAAACAAGGTCCAAATTTCTGCCGGATATAGATTTTCACTTTTTTTGCAGCCACAGCATGATAAACCGGCCTGCCACCGCACGCGCAAGCTACCGTATTTTAATATTATCCTGGGAATATCCACCCAAAACGGTGGGCGGGCTGGCCAGGCATGTCCATGACCTATCCTGCGCCCTTGCCGCCCTTGGGGACGAAGTCCACGTAATTACATGCCCGGCATCGGATAGAGGTATTTACACCCTGGAAGAGGGCGTACATGTGCACCGTATCCACCCTGATTTGCTTACCGCTGAAAACTTTATGGATTGGGTGAACCAGTTAAACAATGGCATGACGGAACTGTCCGGCAAACTGGTGAAAGTGTTCGGGGCCTTCGACCTGGTACATGCCCATGATTGGCTAGTGGGTAAAGCAAGTAAACAAATTTGCGGCCAAATGAACCTACCTCTGGTGGCCACTATTCATGCCACCGAATACGGTCGTAACAAAGGCCTGCACTCTGATTTGCAAAAAAATATCCATAACCTGGAACAGGAGCTGGCCAGTCAGGCCACCTTATTAATCGGCTGCAGCCAGTATATGGGCCTGGAAATAGCCAGTTTATTTAACCAGCCAACTGATAAGATTACCGTTATACCCAACGGGGTTGAGCCCGAAAACATATTGCCCGACCGGGGAAAACCATTATCCCGGGACAGCAAGGAGAAAAACATTCTTTTCCTGGGCAGGCTGGTACCTGAAAAGGGTGTGCAGGTATTAATTGAGGCGTTGCCGATAATTTTGCAAAAGGCCGGGCCGGTCAAACTATATATCGCCGGGAAAGGGCCTTACCAGCCGGAGCTGGCCGAACTGGCCCAATCCCAAGGCGTAGCCGACCGAGTGATTTTTGTCGGCTATGTCAATGACCATGACCGCAACGAGCTGCTGAACCAGTCCGAGGTGGCTGTGATCCCCAGCCTTTACGAACCTTTCGGAATCGTAGCACTGGAAGCAATGGCAGCGGGCTTGCCCGTGGTAGTTTCCGATACCGGGGGACTGCGTGATGTTATTGAGCACGGCGTAGACGGCTACTGCGTGCCACCCGATGATTCCGAACTGCTGGCTTATTACATTAGCGAACTGCTCAATAACCCGGAGCTGGCCCGGCACTTTACCAGGCGAGCCAGGCGCAATGTAGCGGTTAAATTTAATTGGCGACAGATTGCCTCGGACACCTTGAAAGTATACGCTAGGGCCATCAAGTTATTATCCTTAAGCAATCCGAACTCGTAATGACATAAAAAGCACATAAAAAAAACGCCCCGTAAGGCGTTTATTCTTCCATTTGTTTGGCTAAAAACGAGGCTGCTGTTTCTGAGAGCTTTTTTTCCAGATCGCCCATGCGTGCATCCCCACTAGTAGTGATGATAACGGCACCAATGGCATCCCCGTTGGCAATAATGGGAGATATGACACTGTTTTTAAACATCGTCCGCTCATCCGTGGAAAAACTGTGCTCCTCAGCGATTATTTTGGTCTGCCTGTTATTAATAATCTCCTCAAGCATACTGCTAATGGGTTTTTTTATTAATTCTTTTTTAAAGTCGCCTGAGACAGCAATTATTTCATCACGGTCAGCAATACATACCACATGCCCTAAAGCCTCATGTAATGAATCTGCATACTCTTTGGCAAACTCGCCCAGCTCGTTAATGGGAGAGTATTTTTTTAAAATCACCTCTCCCTCACGGTCAACATATATCTCCAGCGGTTCGCCTTCACGGATTCTCATGGTGCGCCTGATTTCTTTGGGGATAACAACACGGCCAAGATCATCTATACGTCTTACTATGCCAGTTGCTTTCATCCATGTTAACCTCCTTATTATAAATCTTGTATTTAGTAATATCCTAATTATGACCAAACCATTACGAGAATATTTTAAAATTTTACTGTTTCAAACAACGTAATTTAGATTAAATCCAAGCCAAAGCCTTGCTATTAAGGATTTTTCTCACTTGACAAAAATTTTATTGGATAAAATTTTCGAAAATAATAATTTATTCCAATTTATTTGCCTTCCTATAGCGAGTAAATTAACCGGCAAGTTTATCCAAGTATGCTAAAATTTCATAAAACACTCCTCCCTTGTATAATTTCCGAGAAATACCTGAATAATAAGCATGAAACTTTAACAACTTGCAAAGGGAGGAATTCCATGAACACGGGAACCCGCGAAGCAATAATAATTAGCGAAGTATTGCGGAGTAACGCCAGCATGATTGACCATTACAACGTATACATGAATAGCTGCCAGGATCAGCAGTTGCGCTCCTTACTAGACCACCAGCAAAGACATACCCTGGACAGTTTCCAAAGGCTAATCCAAATGATGCAAAGCCACGGAATGGACACCAGCAATATTCCGCTGCCCACTACTATGTCCATGACCAGCAGCAGCACCATGACCACAACAACGACAGCTTCCGCACCATATGGCTCCCAATGGACTACACCCCGGTACAGTTCCGGGCAATCGGGCACTACGCCCTACTCCATGCAGCATGGCGTAGGCAGCCAAGGAATAGGTATGTCCATGCCCACCCAGGCAGAGTCTCAGTTAGGTATGCAAATGGGTATGCAAACCGGTAGCCAGGGCAGCTTAGCCGGCATTTTCAATGACCGCTCCATAGCCGAAGGAGCGCTGCAGTTCCACAAGTGCGGCGCGGATACCACCACCAGGGCAGCCCTGGAAAGTTCAGAGCCCCATATCCGCGCAGCGCTGACCAACATGGCCCGAAATAGCATCGAAATGTCCTATGAAATCTATACCTATATGTCCCAGCGGGGCTGGTATCAACTGCCTAACTCCCCGCAAAACTTTATTACTCATTCATCAGCACAGCAGCAACAGCAGCAACAGCAGCAACAGCAGCAGTATACCAATCAATAATACTGCCAGGGGTTTTACCAAAAAAGCCGGCCCACCGATAAGGTGTACGCCGGCTTTTTTAATGGTTTAGCAATGGTATGCCCCCAAATTTTATTCACATGCTGCGCTTATTTGCGGTTCCAGATTAATTCATTATACTCCTTAATTGCCCGGTCACTTGAAAATATTCCGGCTTTGGCGATATTATGCAGTACGCTTTGAAGCCATTTTTCCTGATCTGCATATTTTTGATTCAGCCCATCCCAAGCATGGATATATGGACAAAAATCCCTCAAAACAAAAAACTGGTCATTTTCCCGCAAGAGGGACTCATAAAGACTGTGAAAATCATAAGAAGTCTTAAAAAATCCGTTGACTAGCTGATCTACCACCCTTTTCAGCCGAGGCGTACCCAAATACTCATCCCAGGCTTTGTAACGATCGTCAGCATAAAGATCCATTACCTGCTCGGCGGTCAGTCCGAAGAGAACGATGTGCTCATCCCCCACAGCTTCGTGTATTTCTAAATTGGCACCGTCATAGCTTCCCAAAGTAATAGCTCCGTTAAACATAAATTTCATACACCCCGTACCGGAGGCTTCCTTACTGGCGGTCGAAATCTGCTCGCTGATATCAGCCGCCGGATAGACGATTTCTCCCAGAGAGACATTAAAATTCTCCAGGAAAATAATGCGCATATAATCACTCACCTGGCTGTCATTATTGACTATTTGCGCTACAGAATTAATTAATTTGATGATATCTTTGGCCTGTTTATATCCAGAAGAAGCTTTCCCGCCAAAAACAAAGGTAGTGGGCTGAATGGTCTTCCCTTCTTCCTTTAAGGCGTTATAAAGATCCATGATTTTTAGGACGTTGAGGAATTGCCTCTTATAGCCATGTAAACGTTTAACGTGAACATCAAATATCGATGCCGGGTCAATAGCTATCCTTTGCTGCTGAAAAATATATTTGGCCAACCGCTCTTTATTTTTGTATTTCGCTTCGGCCAGTTGTTCAAGAAAACCCAGATCATTATTATACGGCAATAATTTTTCCAATTCATTTGCTTGGTAAATCCATTCCCGGCCAATGGTCTGAGAGATTAAATCAGATAACGGCGGATTAGCAAGATGCAGAAAACGTCTATGGCTTACACCGTTGGTGATATTATGAAATTTTTCCGGAGTAATTTTATAAAAAGAGCCTAAAATATTTTCTTTAAGTATTTTTGAATGAATTTGGGAAACTCCGTTTATAGAATAGGAACCAACTACCGATAAATGAGCCATATTGATCTCGCCGTCGGCAATAATAGCTGTTTGCCGGAGCAATTCTTCATCTCCGGGAAACCTGCTGTTTATCTCCATTCGAAAACGCCGGTCAATTTCTTCAATAATCATAAAAATGCGGGGCAATAAAGCCCGAAATTGCTCGACCGGCCAACGCTCCAAAGCTTCCGGCAAAATAGTGTGATTGGTATAAGAAAAGACGTGCACCGTGATCTCCCACGCTTCCTCCCATCCCATTCCTTCATCATCGATCAGGATGCGCATCAATTCAGGAATACTTACGGCGGGATGGGTATCATTTATATGGAAAGCTACCCTTTGGGCAAATTTATCCAAAGACCCATAAATCATCTTATAATAAAAAATGCAATCCCCCACACTGGCTGCTGAAAGGAAATACTCCTGTTTCAAGCGCAATTCTTTACCGGCTACATTTTGGTCCTCCGGATAAAGAATGCTGCTAATGGCCTCCACTTCTGCTCGATAAGCGGCCGCTTTGACAAATTCCCCCTGATTAAATGACTGCAGGTCAAAATCTTGCATCATGGGTTCGGCACTATACAATCTAAGATAGTTGATCCGAGCCGTGTCCATATAACCCAAGAATAACATATCATAAGGAACGGCCAATACCGGCTCATAATTTTCATGAATAAAAACCAACCGGTTGCCTACCATTTCCGTCCGCACATGCCCCTTGAATTTAACCATAACCATCCGATCCGGCTTTATCGTTTCCCATACATAACCATCTCTCAGCCAGGGGTCAGGTACCTCCACCTGATAACCATCAACGATTTTTTGGTTAAAGAGGCCATATTTATAGCGGATGCCAAAGCCAAAACCATAGCCTGCTTCCTTTTCATGAGCCATGGAATCCAAATAGCAGGCAGCCAATCTCCCTAAACCTCCATTCCCCAAAGGAGCTTCTTTTTCTTGGAGAAGAAGTTCATCATAGGAAATATTTAAGTCGGCCAACCCTTCCCGCACGATATTTTCTATTCCCAAATTCATCAGATTATAAGAAAGCATTTTGCCAATCAAAAATTCCATCGATAAATAATAGACACGTCTCTTATCTTTTTCAATATTTGATTTCACGGTGTTGACCCAAAAGGTATTCATCATTTCCTTGACTAAAGTCACTAAGGCATGGTACTTCTCCCAATTGTTCGCCGATTCCAAAGGATTACTTTCCACCCGGCTGAAAATTTCCAGATACTCTTTTTTAAAGCTTTCTTTGTCTTGAATCAATGGCAATATACTCCCCTCCTTAAAACATATTTTTTACGTACATTTGACCAGTTAAATATAACAATTACACAATATTTCATTTGTTAATAATATTCTAACATTTTACACCGTATTACTTATTCCTTTTATTAGGTTCTCTTTGCTTTCGAACTAACGAGTGTCATCTACTCTTGTTGAATCTGATCCGGAAATACTCAATCTTCTATTCCGGAAATACAATAAAATATCAATTCCTACCATAATCATATTTAAAGAATATAAGTATATCACGCTATCATAATAATAGAAAATTTTGTGTAAGATGCCTGATACATACCCCACAAAAACTACTAATAGAAATAACAAACTTTTCCCCTCGACAGAACGGGACTTATATGATTTATAGATCGAAAATGGCCACGCAGCGCCGAAACATAACAACATAATAATTTCAAAAATGCTCATACAATTACTCCTTTTACTATTCTTTTATGTTATATCCTTATCACGCGCTACACATGTGCTGAGTCGGTTAAAGGAATATATAAAAGTTTGCATCCAGGGCTTACCTAATTTTGCTGGGATTCCAAAGTTATTTTAATTATTTCATGACCTTCACCGGCTCTTCTTTCCTTTCCTTGGCCAGATCTATCCCGGCAAAATCATCATTACCGGGAAGCATCGCCGAGACGGTAATAGGGGTATATACTTCTGAATCTAGAAAATCATTGTTATCTTTTTGTAAATATCTAATACAATTACGTCCATTATTTTTCGCTAAATATAATGCTTTGTCAACTAGTTCAAAACCTTTACCAACATGTTCCTTCCCTCCTCCCTTAATTGTACACGCACCAACACTCACAGAAATGTAGTTATCAATTTTAGAAAATTCATGCGGTATTTTAAGTTCACATACTTTTTTTCTAATTGTTTCTGCTACACGTTTAATATCCTCTGCATCCATATCAAATGCCACATAAATAAACTCTTCTCCACCCCATCGTGCAGCAAAATCCATAGAGTGTCTTACTATAGATTTAATTTGATTTGCCACGGCTATTATTACCTTATCCCCTTCCCCGTGGCCATATGAATCATTAAATTGCTTAAAATAATCAATGTCTAACATTATGAAAGATATTAATGGGTTTTCCTTAAAATAATTATCGAATGCCATATCAATATAATTCCCGAAGCTTCTTCGATTGGGCATCCCAGTTAATTCATCAATTAAAGCTTGTTCTTTAAGCTGAAGATTTACTTCAGTAAGTCTGTTATTAATAATGGTATTTTTTTCTACTTCTTGTTGTAACAATTTTTTACTCTTTAAGTTTTTGCAAAAACTTTGATAAATAACTCTAGACGTAAACCAAGAAATAACTAAGAAAAAAAACAAATTTATATAATGCCCGAAGAGTATATCGCTTGAAACTTGAAAGGATGGTAGCCCTATTAAAATTATTACAACTGAACATACGTAAGGGACTAACATTTTTTTCATTTCCAAGCAATAAAATACTGAGCAAATCATTATATTTACCATGAAAGCCGTTAATTGTCCATATAATTTTTGGTCCATAAGAGCTATAATACTACCCCATGACAACATAAAAGTTAGGTAGACCACTATAACAATTTCTAATCTTCTTAGTTGATTAATTGATTTATCTTCTAAATTCTTAAAACCATTTAAGAAAATTAAATAGACAGCATTAATAATAATCATAGCCGAATACATTATTAAATAATCATTAAATCTAAATCGATTATCTACTTCCAATATTGAAGCACCAATATCAATTATGCTGAAAACAAGTTCAAATCCAATGGCTATTTTTGCTAAAATTCTTCCATTATAAACATTATTGGCAAGTATTTCTCTCTTAAAGTTTTCTTTTTCACAATCATTTTTTAAAAAGTTATGTATCTTCATGGAACCTCACAAATAATGAAAGAAACTATACTGGTACAGGTACCGCACGTTCCCGACCGGGATTGTATGATTTATGATTTCTCTAAGTCAAGCTGTGTTTCCTGCCGTAATGGCCCCATTAACGAGATGTTCTACGATTTAGTAACGGATAGAGAAGCATATAAGGGCGATGCGGAAATATTTTAGTACTCCTGACTGAAATAATCCTGCACCGCCCTTTAATGATCTTATAGCATCCAGCAGCACCTTCATTCAAGTAACCGCTTAATTCCCCGATAAAATTGCACGCAGCTGCCTAATCAATTCCTCCATCTCACCATCGGTGCCGATGGTCACCCGCAAGTGGTTGTCAATACGCGGCAGATTAAAATAGCGAACCAGCACCCCTCTCTGCCGCAGTTCGCTAAAGAGCTCTCCTGCCTGGCGGTTCCGGTGCCGGATAAAAATAAAATTAGCTGCCGATGGCACCACCTCAAAATCCAGCTGCTTCAGTTCACGGACAACCCATTCTCTGGTGGTCATAATCGCCCGGCAGGCGTTTTCAAAATAATCCCGGTCATTCACGGCTCCCGTACCTGCCACCAGAGCCAGCCGGTCAAGAGTGTAAGAGTTAAAGCAATTCTTGGCCCGCTCCAGCCCATCGATTAATTCCGGTGGCCCAATTGCATAACCGATCCGCATACCAGCAAGGGATCTGGATTTAGATAAAGTCTGTACCACTAGCAGGTTTGGGTAACTTTTTATTAGGGGAATGCAGCTTACGCCGCCAAAATCGATATAGGCTTCATCAACAAGCACCACTGATGCGGTGTTTCGTTTCAGGAGGGACTCAATCTGCTCCAAGGTCAATAAACGACCAGTGGGCGCGTTGGGATTGGGGAAAATGATCCCACCGTTGTCCGCCGGGTATTCAGCCAGATTAATCTGGAATTCGCCGGTTAACGGGATAGTCATCGTCTTGATTTCAAAAAGTTTACTGTAAACCGGAAAAAAGCTGTAGGTAATATCCGGGTAAAGAACCGGCTTTTCCTGCTTAAAAAATGCCATGAAAGCAAAGGCCAGAACCTCATCGGAGCCATTGCCGATAAAAACGTTATTTTTCCCCACCTTGAAATAATCGGCAATCGCAGTCTTTAGGATATCTCCATTCGGGTCAGGGTAAAGCCGCAGGTCCTGACCGGTATGCTCTTGAATCGCCTCCAGGACAGCCGGTGAAGGCGGGTAAGGGTTTTCGTTGGTATTTAATTTGATATATTTTCGATCCTTCGGCTGTTCCCCGGGTACATAGGGTGCAAGCCCCCTGATTAGTTCACTCCAGTATATACTCATCGATTATCCTGCTCACTTTCTCTTTTCATTAAAAGCAAGTTTATAAAGCACGTTTATTTTACTTGCTTTGTTTCCTTATGCTGACATATTGGGTACCTTCTGCTAAGTAAATTTTACCTCAATTCTCTGCCTCTGTCTATCAAACCTGCAAGGCATTAATCTAATAGATTCAACTTATCAAAAAATTAAGATCTATAAAAAAAATATATTGACTTTACTTCAGTATCATATAATATTAATAATATAATAATACTTCTTGAAACATTACAAGCGGAACTGGCTATTATATAGTTAAAGGAATTAAAGGAGGTATATTTTATGGCAGAGCAAAAGGTTATAGTACAGGTATTTGGTATCGACGCGCCGATATCCGGCGGCGGCTGATGTTCTGGTGAGTCAGACTCCACTGGATGTGGGTCAGATAGAACCATGAAGGATGAGGCGGTTGAACTAGCGGGCAAACTTCAGTATGCTTTTGGTGACAGTGTTGAAACAAGTTTTATTGACGTCAGCACCGATGAAATGAGTAACTATCCCGAGATTGAAAAGATATTAAACCGCGTTAGGTTACCGCTCACGGTGATTAACGGCGAGCCCCGGTTCCACGGCGGCCTGGGGGTAGATATGATCGTTGAGGCTATTAAGGATTTAAGCGCTTAATCAAAAAAGCTGGTCCCAGATGAGCATTTCACCCGGAACCGGCTTTTTTTATGTATGGTAGGCGTCTATATTAAACAAAATACATCAATTCAATTAAACCACTAAAAGCATTCTCTTGATAATAAGGTAAATCGCTTTGTGCACCATTTTAGAGCCTTTTTTAATCGAGTACTTATAAGGCTCTCTCCTTCCCCCTGCGAACTTTAGCCATTTGCCTTATTTTTTCTCTGGAGCCCTCTCTTTTGTGACAAGCTAAGATATTTTGACCGATTAGCTCGCCTGCCTGCTTGTGGCGCCTAGCAGCAGTTTTGTTAATGTATAACAGTTTTAGCTGCGCATCAGTAACATAAGCTGTAACGTGTAGCTGATCTAGAAAAGAAAAACCCACTGGGACACCCTCCTTTAAAGCAACAACCCCCCGGCACAAAACCAGGGGGTTATTTAAAATTAATTCCGGCAA
>JAENZP010000025.1 GCA_016841205.1 Desulfoscipio geothermicus | reverse complement strand
GAATCAGTGTCCGGATGTACCCGGAATTACTGTCCGGATAAACCGGAATACACAACAAGCCCGGAGCCGATATATCTCATCCATACGTACACAATACAGTAAAGATCATCAAGATCAACTTCCGTGGATGAGAGATGTCGCAAACAACTGGAAGAAGCTGACTAAGCAGCCATTACCGTCTCAGTAAAGAGGTCGTACCTGTTTTTTGTACTTATCTCGGTAATGCACTACTGGAGTCAAACAATAGAAGGCCTCTGAGTAGAGGCCACTGAAAAAGTCAAAAGGAACAATACTCACGACTGTGCATTAGCATTGTTCCTTTTCTTTTTCAGTGGCCTCCTATATACTGAAGCTTTGATTTATATCACTATTGCCTCTTCAGTGTATTCTCAAGTGATGTTAAATGATATAATAATTTCCTATCTTTTTTAAGACATCTTCTACCATTCCTAGCTGTTATGTGTTTTGAGTTGGTCGATATTCGTCTTGATGCAGACAACAAATGCCACTGGTTGTCTGTACATTTAAGTCGAAGCGATTCCACAATTGGCCTTGAGCGGTCAGGTTGTTTGTCGCTGAGGGTTTATTATGCTCAATGCCCGCCAGAGATAAGAAAAATAATCTACACCACCAACATAATTGAAAGTTATCATCGACAATTAAGAAAGGTCACTAAAGGAAAAAGTAATTTTCCTAACGATGATGCACTATTAAAAATGCTATACATGGCTACCCAGGATGTCCTTCGTAAGTGGACAAGTCGTATTTATAATTGGGGGCAAATTATAGCTCAATTATACATCTTTTTCCCAGAAAAAGTTAAATCCCACCTGCGTTAATTTCGGTGGGATTAGGATAAAAGCACAAAACATTTGACACTACCTATCTAAGTTTTGAACCTAACATAAAACGTTGTCCCAGTGGAACCAGTCTCAATGTCTATCTTCGCATTATGTCTCTGAGCAATGCTAAAGCATATAGCAAGCCCCAGTCCAGTTCCATTATCTTTGGTCGTAAAAAAAGGTGTACCTATTTTATCAAGTACTTCTGGTGCAATTCCTGTACCCTGGTCTTGCACAGCCAGGACTACTCCATCATCATCCTCAAATGTTTTTATAGATAAAAGTCCTCCTGATGACATTGCTTCAAGCCCATTATTGACAAGGTTAAGGATAAGTTGTATAACTTCGTTTTTATCAATGATAATATGTGGGATATCACCAAGTTCCATTTCAATATTTTTATCCTGTTTCATGGCATCAGCCCTTAGCAAAGGAAAGATAGTCCTTATCTTTTGGTTTAGACTTTGACTGTTCCTTTTAACAGCCTTATCTTTTGCCAGTGAAAGGAACTCTGTTATAATGGAATTAGCCCTATCTAACTCCTTGATCATTAAATCCATATATTCTTTGTCCTGAGTATACCTGTCCTTTCCACTTAGATATTGAATAAAACCTCTGACAGTGGTCATGGGATTGCGAATTTCATGCCCAATTCCGGCAGACATTTCTCCTACAAGATGCAAACGATCTAAACGTGCAATTTCATTCTGGTATTGTCTTAATTCCGTAAGATCATTAAAAATTGTAAGAACACATCTCTCATTATTCCACATAATGGAAACCCCTGACAGTAAAACTATCGATATCTCACCTGATTTGTTACGAAACCTTGTTTCAAAGTTTTCAACAAAGCCTTCTTTCTCAATCTCTGCTATATATTTAAGGCGTTCGTTTATATCTACCCAAAGATCAATATCAGCTACCGTAAACCCAATGGACTGTTCCCTAGTATAGCCATATCTCTTCACGAAGGTTTCATTAACTTCAATTAACATACCATTTTTAATTGTTATAACCATTGAAAGTGGGTTAGCATTAAAGATTTTAAAGAATAGTTTTTTTGATTTATGTAAATCCTCTACTGCTTTCTTATGTTCAGTTATATCTATTGAGGAAACAAGCATACACTTTTCACCATTAATATCTAAAAGATTAGCAGTTAAAACCGCATAGCCATTCTCCCCTGTCTTTGTTCTGAATATATAATCACAATTACTGACATAACCATTTTCAGCAAGCTGTTTCTCCATTTCTTGCCGTTCTTTCAGGTCTGCCCAGAGATTTAGCTTAATATCACTATTACCTATCATCTCTTCCCGATTATAACCCAATACTTCTGCAAAGCTATTGTTCACATCTATATATACACCGTCTTTGAGCCTTCTAATAGCCATCATTGTTTGATTATTATGAAAGGCTTTATGAAATTTATCCTCAGATAAGCGAAGGGCTTCTTCTGTCTTTTTGCGTTTAGTAATATCTCGAACAAATAAACTATATAAAATGTTACCTTTATAACCCTTATAAAGATTTGAGGTAACTTCAGCAGGAAATTTTGTTCCATTTTTACGTATAAATATCATCTCACCTTTATAGCTTTCTATCTTTTCTATTTCTTTAGTAGCACTCATGACCTTTGAATCCAAGTCAACAACTCCATTCATTCCAGTAACACACAATTCCTCTTCTGTTCTACCAAGCATATGACAAGCTGAAGGGTTGGCCGATAGTATTTTATTGTCTTGATTAGTCAATAAAATACCATCAAGACTCGTATCAAATATGGTACGGTAACGTTCTTTACTTTCAACCAGTTTTTCTTTAGTTCCAACATTTTCAGTTACGTCATTTAGTGTATAAATCAATAAATCAACCTCTCCGGACGAATCAAAAACAGGTGCAAGTGTCCAGTCCCAATAAGTAAGTCCCCATTCAGGATGATCAAAGAATGTGAAGGGGCTGGCCGATGCTTTATGGATTTCTTTTGTCTTGACGACATTATCAAATATTTCTATATAATCGGAAGGGTAAAATTCAAAGTGATTATGGCCTGGATAATCAGAAACATCGCGAGAACACGTTTTAGCAAATGCCTCATTTACACGGATATAATTATAATTTCTATCAAGGATAGCCACTGATGAAACTGTATAATTAAAGAAGGCTTCTAAAACTGCTTCTGATTTTTTTCTTTTCTCAACTTCCTCTCTAAGGCTTATAATTTCTGTTTCAAGATCTTGGATACATAATGTTTTATCCTCAATTAACTGGGAACTATTCTGATTGATTGTGCTGGAAAGGTCATCGGATTTTACATTTTTGGTAGTAGTCAAAGGATTCATCCTTTCGTTTGCGAAATCTTAAAACTATTCGTTATTTAAGCAGCAGATCCTTTTTCCCTTCGGTAATAATATAATATTTGTCGTAACATAAATATTTTTATGAGAAATGATTTAATAATTAAAAGTAACAAACCAAAAAAATAACCCCACATGTTAGCAGGGTTTAATTTAGTATTTATTGATTCTAAACAGTTGGAAGCTCTAACCTCATAACCTTCCAAAACTCTTTGGCCACAGCTTTATACCCATCCAAGCTTAAATGTATGTTTTGTGGATTAGGAAGAAACTTTGTATACTTTTCTTCAATCGCGTCGGCTGTTGGGACAAATATTGCCCCCATTTGTACTGTAGCCCCATGTAAACCATTGTTAAAACCGAGCATTAATTCTTCAATGCCAGCCTGCATTTCTTCAGGAAGGTATGGGAATGGATTATAGTAACCCATTAAATATACATTAGCGTTTGAGTTTAAATTTTTGATGGCCCCTATAATTAAACCAACGTTATTACAAGCTACTTCTGCGGCTTGTTGTACTTCAATTGGGTCGAATGTTACTGTACCGGAATTTTCGTCAAAGGTCATAGTTCGAATAATATCGTTTGCCCCGATGTCTATTGTTATCACATCAGCCGATGCGACCTCTTTTTTCACTGAGTCCGAAAAAATAAGTTGTTTCAAGACATCTGATGTTGTATAACCATAGAGCCCATAATTATTAAGGTTTACTTGGTAGCCCTCCTCCTCAATTCTATCCGCAATAAAATCTACGTAGCTTTCACCAAAACCTCTTTCAGGCGTCATTCCATCTGCCAAAGAATCTCCCAGCGCCGCATAGTTTACAACCGGGGCATCTGCAAAAACGGCGGACGGTAATACAAAAATAGTCATAATAAAAATAACAGTCCACATTAAATGATTAGTTTTAAAAAATTTCACAAAAAGCTCACCTTTCATCTTTTTCTCAAAACATTCTTTAAAATAAAAGGAATATCCTTCATCAATTTATAAAACTTTCTTACCTATCTCTATATTGAACAAACACATATTGGCATATATCATTACCATTAGAGATAATATTTGTACAAGTTACCATATACGCCCGCGTTTCCTCCGAAGACCAGCAAAAGCCTGTTTTCTTCTGACTGGGAACTAAATTTCTGCCTTGAGAAAAACCCCGGGCTTATCTTAAATGAATTAGGTTAATTACCCCAATATTTCCGCTCCATACCGCGGTACTGAACTGCTTCAGCCACATGCTCCACCTGTATGTCCGAGCACCCGGCAAGATCCGCCAGGGTACGAGCCACCTTTATAATTTTATTGTGGGCGCGAGCACTCAGTTTAAGTCTAGTAAAGGCCGCGCGTAATAAATCCATGGCTTCCCTGTTCAACCGGCAGTACTTCTTCAATTGCGACGGCGACATATCGGCATTGCACATATCTTTGCTAAAACGGGCTGACTGCGTTTCCCTGGCCATCTGCACCCTTTGGCGAATGGTTTCTGATGTTTCACCCGGCGGGCTGTTTTCCAAATCATTAAAAGTTATGCGAGGCACATCTATCTGAATATCAAAACGATCCAGCAGCGGCCCGGAGAGACGATTTAAATAGCGCTGCACTTGCAGGGGGGTGCATGTGCACTCCCTCTCCGCATCGCCCAAAAAACCGCACGGGCAGGGGTTCATAGAAGCTATCAGCATGATCCTTGCGGGATAAGTTATCGAGGCATGGACCCTGGATATAGATACCACACCGTCCTCCAGGGGCTGGCGCAGTGCTTCCAGGGCATCTCTTCTAAATTCGGCAACCTCGTCGAGGAAAAGCACACCCAGATGAGCCAGGCTAATTTCACCCGGCTTCGGATATTTACCGCCCCCGACTATGGCTGATGTTGATGTATTGTGATGCGGGGATCGAAACGGACGCTCCGTAACCAGCGGCTGACCGGACTGCAGCAGCCCTGCCAGGCTGTATAAATTAGTTACTTCCAGTGCTTCAGCCAGTGACAGCCCAGGCAATATGCCAGGCAGCCGGCGGGCCAGCATCGTTTTCCCAGATCCGGGAGAACCAAGCATTAAGACATTATGCCCACCAGCGGCCGCCACCTCCAGACCGCGTTTGACAGCCAGCTGGCCACGCACCTCGGACATATCCCCTGTAATATAACGGCCGGTCCAGAATTTATTGACATCCACCGTATGGGAGCTGATTGGCTCTTCACCTTGTAAGTGGTGTATTAATTGGTTCAAGTTGGCCGTGGGGTACACTTTTATGCCCTGAATTAGAGCTGCCTCGTCCGCATTTTCAACCGGTACGACAACCTGGTCGTAACCATCACAAGGCAGCAGCGAAACCCGGGGCAATACCCCATTAATGCCCCGTATCGACCCGTCCAGAGACAACTCACCAATAAATATATAACCATTGACCAACCCGGAGTCTATTTGTTCTGTTGAAGCCAGTATGCCCAAGGATATTGCAAGGTCATAGACCGGACCCTCCTTTTTCAGGTCGGCCGGTGCGAGATTCACGGTAATACGCCTGGCCGGAAAATCAAACCCGGCGTTTTTAATTGCTGCGCGAACCCGGTCCTTGGCTTCCCGCACGGCGGCATCCGGCAGACCCACAAGCTCAAACCCGGGCAGTCCGCTTGACACATCCACCTCTACCCGCACGATATAACCTTCAAGACCATTTAAGGCCAGACTTCTGACAATGGTTAACATGTTTAGATACCTCCGCCGTTTTTTTCGCCAAAACCATTGCCAATCCCTGCTAATTGATTTAATGATGCCATCAAGTTACTTGAAAATTCCGGTTACACTAATGACCCGTCTATAAAGGGCTCAAAAGGTATCCGTGCCTTCGAGCTATAAGGATGGCCTGTTCAACTGCGATTTCACGAGATGCAGGGGAAAATTTCGCTTTCCTATAAAGTTTGGGGTTGTAAGGGTCACCATTTTTAAGAGTAATAAATGGCAGTAAGCAACATTAGTGCAATAGCTATAATAGCACGTTTATGGCCACGCCGCTTCTTAATAAATAGCGGCCTTTAATTTCAGGGTGATTATCACTTTTAACAACAGCGTTAGCGCACTGTCCAAAAGTGGTTTGATATAAACGCCGGCACGAGAAATGCGTACAGAATGTTAGAAGATGATTAATCAGGCAGAAATACTTATCAGGAGCCAGTATGTTAATAAGAGAGCCACGCGGACTAAATCAAATGTTGCTAAGTAGTATGTAAACAAAATAATTTATTCAACTATCACTTTTTTACTTGTATAATAGGCGGCAAGAAAAAAAGGAATCAAAGGTAACAATGCAATTATTCTAAGCCAATTTTCTGCACAAAAAAAATATAGTGATGGCAGAAGTAAGGTAATTCCACTAAAAAATAATTTTTTCCAAGATTTTTTACATAGACCCCATATAAATAAAAACAATGAAGCTCCAATTAATAACCAAAAAATAAGACCAACCCAATAGAAACCCATTTGCCTTGCCCTCCCTTTATTCAACTTACTATTATAGGTAGATATGCTTTTTAGTTAAAACCATTTAGTGTACATATCAAAGATAGGGCAGCGTGCTTTAATGCAAAGATTTATTATCCTTTTCTTGGATTATGTTCGTCGTAGTATCTTTTGGGGATTGTGCATCAAAAACCTACAACTGAGCAGGTAAATTATAAAATAACATGTTGCAATCCGAATTCTGCTTTAATGCAGTAATTGTATTAACATTCGGTTCTGTATAGATAATGGGATAGTCTTTTTCAGCATATTTCGTCCTTATAGGAAATGCTAACTTCTCTTCATTAGTAGAAAACTGAGCATTGACACCTTCTTTATTCCCACGGGCATCTAATCTTATCCAGCGTTCTAATGTTTTAAGGTAGACAGCATTTAAAGCATGGATGCAATAGCCTGTATCGGGTGTATCGCCCTTGGTAAGCCTTTGATAACAAAAACCGGTAGGAATCCCCTTATTTCTTAATAAGGCCGCTAGCAAGTTTGACTTTGCATAGCAAATACCTTCTTCAAAATAGAGAACTTCTGATGCTTTGCATGTAATATGGGAGCTTTGTATATCGTAAGAATGTGCAATAGAATCACGTACATATTCAAATGCAATTTTAATTATTTCAATTTCATTAAATGAGCAAGCAAATAAATCATTTACCTTTCTTCTGATTAAGGGGTTACTATAATCAACTACATCCAACTCAAGTAAATAGTCTCCAAGATAGTGAGATTCACAAATTAATTTCATGACATTCTACCTCATTTTAAATGCATCGATATACATATTATTGTACATTTTTTATATTATAGGTTCTATTATACTCCTATAGATTGCTTTTTGAATGCTACGCATAATTAACAGACTACATTTGAGGACCCTACAAGTAGAGGCGGGGGCAGGATTATTATTTCGGTGTTGGGACATCATAAATATTGCATTGATGGGTAATTTTTTTATAAATGTATCAGGATAATACGATATCTTAGCGAATATGCATAACAGCAAAACTTGTGCCGGCACCCTCGGAGATGAGGTGTCGACATAGGCTCATTTTCCCTTGGCTGCTTCGATGGATGCTGTAGATATAGCGCCTGGCCCTCGCATATCACGGGGTTATAAGAACGATATTCTTTACCCAAAGATTCATATCCTCATAGCGTCCGCCAATATGGCAGTTGTTAATAAACCTCCCCTTGTACTCATAACCAAGCCGATATAGGGCAGCGTTCATGCCATAGGACCCAGCCCGAGCAAGACTATATAATGCACCGATTTTTTGGCCCCGCATCTCTCTTTCCAGTAACTTTATTAAGTTATTTAATAGTCCTTTTCCCCTGTGTTCCGGCAATGTGGCACAGTCAGTGATCTCAGAGTTGCGGTTTCGTTGATCCACTTCCGCGGAAGCTGCGCTGACCAAAATATCACCGGCAAACACTCCGTAAAAGGTAACATGGGTCTGCATCACATTATGTACATACTCAGTATCAAGCAAAGGACTGGGATAACTACTAAATGTATTTCTATATAATTCCACCAATTCATCGACATGTTCATTACGGATTTTACGGGCAGTATAGCCGTCAGTCAATTCCTTAATGCCGTCCGTATTTTTTTCCTCTTGAATTTTTTTTAGTAACTCTTCCTCCTGCTTATTGTTCAAACTACAAGAACGTTCAGGGTTAATGAAACGGGAATAACATAATGCATCTTCTCCCCGGAAAAAGGCAGGAATGACTCCCTCCAAAATATATCCAAGATTGCTTAACGCAAAATCTGCGGAATGCCGAACGTAAAATATAATTTTACCCGAGCGATTCATGGAGGCCGCCTCTTCGAGATATGATAACACTTTTTCCCAATCATGCACCGTATAATCTAAAACCTTTAAGCGTTCATTGGTGTGATCAATTAAAATTTCAATATAATTGCCATCGATATCATTTTCTATTATTTTCTCATTGATGTACTCCCCCCTGTTACAGCTGCAGCAGGTTAATTCCGTGGCATTATTTGTAACCAGTCTTTCCATGGTGCTTCCCCTTTCAGTTGCATCCTTTAGCATACTGGAGACGGCGCTTTTCCCTGATGTTTTCCTTAGGTATCAAACTTATTCTTTTATCTGCGAACAACTTTTCCAGCCCAATCGGGTCAATTTTCCTCAGACGTTCACAATTGTTACAATCCACACAGGTTTTACCCTTTTCAGCCGGTTCCGGATAAGCACAGACCACCCCTTCGTAATTCCGAAGCAAAACCTTTTCCTCTGACTGGGAAATTAAATACTGCGGAGCAACCGGAATTTTACCGCCTCCACCGGGAGCGTCAATTACATAGGTCGGCACTGCCAGGCCGGATGTATGCCCGCGTAAAAGTTCTATGATTTCTATCCCCTTGGCTACCGAGGTGCGGAAATGTTCAATCCCGGGGGATATATCACACTGGTACAGGTAGTACGGCCGCACACGCATTTTAAGCAACTGGTGCACCAAATCTTTTATAACATAGGGACAGTCATTTATTCCTCTCAGTAAAACAGTTTGGTTGCCCAAAGGTACGCCTGCATCCGCTAAACGAGCGCAAGCATCCCTCGCCTCAGGGGTGATTTCTTTAGGATGATTGAAATGAGTGTTCAGCCAAATAGGATGGTATTTCTTTATTATTCTACAAAGATTATCTGTAATACGCTGCGGCATTACCACCGGAGTGCGCGTTCCAATGCGAATAATTTCCACGTGATCAATCTGCCGCAGACTTTTCAATAAAAATTCCAGGTGATCGTCATCAATACAAAGACTGTCTCCCCCTGAAAGCAGGACATCCCGGATCACCGGAGTTTGCCGAATATAATCTAACGCGTCCTCTAACTGCCGCATGGGGCGCTGTTGGTCGTTGACGCCTGCAAAACGTCTTCGCGTGCAATGACGGCAGTACATGGAGCACTGGTCGGTAATAAGCAGCAATACCCGGTCAGGATAGCGATGGGTAATGCCCGGCACCGGGGAATCTATGTCTTCATGCAAGGGGTCTTCCATCTCATGTTCTCCGTCCTGTAACTCCATTGACAGAGGTACCGCTTGTTTCCTCACAGGGCAGTTCGGATCATCCGGGTCCATTAACGAGGCATAGTAAGGAGTAATGGCCATGCGGAGGGTAGACAGGGATTGTTTGATACCTTCCCTTTCATCCGGTTGGAGGTGAACCACTTGTTCAAGTTCATTTAAAGAAGTTATACGGTTTGCTATTTGCCAACGCCAATCTTGCCAATCCTTAAGGCTGACATTTTCCCAGAGAGGTATTTCTCTGTGGTCCCGCTGCATATGCATCCCCCTTAATTTGTTGCTCATTATTACTATTACTATTACTAAACATTACATGGTTCATACCCGAATGAAAGCCAAAACTTTAACCCGCTTTAGTTCTCCCAGAGATTGCAATAAAAAAGAAGAAAAAAGCTCTTTTTGAGTTATTATTGCGTTTATCGTATTATCTTTGGAATGCGGCATAAATATTTTGCATATCTTAGAATCGCTGGAGGAAACCGCCAGGCGGGAATTATACGAAGAAACAGGTCTGTATATAAGCAGTCTGCAACTCCTTGGAGTATTCTCCGGCCCTGAATATTTCGTTACGCTGCCAAATGGAGACCAGTATTATGCTGTTACCATAGCTTATGTCACGCGTGATTACTCCGGCGAATTAAAAACGGACGGCGTGGAATCTACTGAATTCGGATTCTTTTTCCCATCAGAAATACCGGCTGAAACCAACCCCAGAATGCTTAAGATTATAGGTAAACTTTTCAGTTAATGAAAAAATGATGTGGTATTTACCCAAAAGGACCAAGCTTATTTTTACTGGATAATCGAGTATGTGAGGGCGCGGTAAAGTTTAAGTAAAGAAACCACCAGATCAACTGGTGGTTTCTTATTAAATGAATGGCTGACAAGGAGATGTTATTTTACCCCAATTACAGCAAGAGATTGCTATACAAAAGGCCATTCCGAGCATGTCGCCAAAATAATGCTACTCATTTATGATTACCTCCCAAGGTATTTAAGGAAAAACATATCTAAAGATATTATTGAATATACTGGGTTACTCCATGATATAGGCAAAATAGGGATACCGGAATCTGTTTTAAATAAATCTGAGAACTGACTGCCGAAGAATGGGAAATAGTGAGGAACCATGCTGCCATTGGAACCCAAATACTTAGCCCCATCAGCCAATTATATGATGTATCACAATGGATCTTTTTCCATCATGAACGGATGGACGGTCTGGGGTACTACCGCATTAGAGGAGATGAAATACCATTGGTCTCAAGGATGATATCTGTAGCTGACACTTTTTCGGCACTGGTTACCGACCGTCCATATCGAAAAGGTAAAAGTTATGAAGATGCAATAGAAATAATGAAATCGGTTTCAGGTACTCAATTAGACCCCTTTATTTTAAGGATTTTTATAAGTATTAACAAAAACGAGATTTTAAAGTGACATAGAGAAAGAGTCTCTATTAACTAACAGGCCGGTTACAAGAAGCGCGGAAGCATAAGTAAAATACCCGGTATTATCCGGGCTTTAATTTACACAAATAAAAATAACATCTACGCGGCGAGCCATCAACTCCGCCCGGCGAATTCTATCTCTGTAAGTATTTTTACCACATAAAACGGTATTGACAATCAGAGTATTATTTTGAAATTTTTTAAAGTAGGTTTGTTCTTTTCTCTAAAAGTTTAAGCGTGTAGGCAGTAACCGTACCATAAATTAAGGAGCCTACAAATGTGGAAAGCGCGGCGGTTGGTGGTATGTCTTTGAACATAGGCATTTTGTAAATTGTTCCAAAGCCCAGCAGTAGGAACCAAGTTACTGCTCCATAAACCAGCCCTTTTATGTACAAATAGCGGTTGGAGGTAAGCATTATTATATAGGCAAAAATGATACCAAGCATAACACCAACAATTAGGTGGGCGATAATTCCCACAATAAAACCTAAAACGCCTGGATATTCTTTAAAAGCTACGATTATGGCGGCGAAATCATAAAATGTCCGATCAGTTATTCCTATTGCTTTGGTAATAGTGCCGTAAACACTTTGCACAAATGCCCCGATTGCTCCAGCCAATCCACCTGCAACTAGTCTATCTTTTTTCACACATACCTCCTCCTTTGAAGATTATTTTTGCACATTGAAAATTTAAGTATACATTACAAACAAATTAAAGCTATTTTATAACTCTTAGCCGTTTTGTTTGACCAATTGTTTTGCTTCATGTTCGTTTATATTTAGCATTTTGCTAAACTCAGATGTTGTATACTTTAGATGTCACGATAAACATCAGTTATTTCCTGATATAGACTGGGCATCTCTATAGGTATGGCGTGGTGGATTTGGCTTGCGACTTTTGTGGTGTCTTAAACCTCACCCATCCCGCATATTTCCCCGGGACGTCACCATCTTAAACTTTTACCACAACCCCCAAGGCGTCACTCCACCCAGCACCGCCTTTTCTGTACCATATGCATTGCCTAAAACAAACAGCTCTCGGACGACATAAATCAAACCGAGGGCTGTTAAAACAGTACATTATATGAAGAGGCGTCTTAATGGGTAAGGCTAACATTATACTTAGTGCCGCAGGTGATTATGTAAAACAAAACGCCCCTTGTGGAGCGCTCTGCGTTAGATTAGCATACTCCTCGGCAAAATCCCATACAACTAAACATCAGTAGAATCAGAATTAGGAAGAGAATAAAACCGCCATTTCCGCAACCACAACCACCGGCAATTTCTCCACCACATCCAGCACCATAACCCATTAATATTCCTTCTTAGCTAAGGTTTATTCTAACTAGTATATACTATTCACGCGTAGAGGAAGTTGTTACCAAGTTAATACGAACCTCTTCTTCTTAATAATTCCCGTATTAACAATATTAATATTATAGGTCTTAGCAGCCCGCCACCATCTTGTCTTTCTAAAGGATAACTAGTAACCATAGTAACCTTTTGATAAATTTGAGTAGTCATTTGTTCTACAGCTACTCTTGTGGGATAAGGATAGCAACCTGGATTATTGGGATTATCGTACATTTCGCAATACTGTTTAACGGTTGGGTATACATGGTAATAAATATCCGGGTACATAGTGTCAAGCGGCTCGGTGGCATATGGCGGGTACGAAGGCATATAGTCTTGTGTTTTTACATCGTCAGGCATATTGATCCTCCTTTCATTTATTAATATAATATGGTAAATTTAGAAAAATGTGAATTTAGATCACTAAGTTAATTAATTATTTTAGCTTAAATTGACTTATACAGTGAAGCAATTACTTGATTAAATTGTATGAAAAAAAGAAAGTGGGCAAAAATAAATACCCTTGCCCGCTGACCAACGCGTAGGAACTATATTATAAAGCCCAGGTTTAAGCTTGTGGGTCTGCCGGATGCCGCTGTGCAGGAAGCTATGGACCGGGTTCGCGCAGCAATTAAAAACGCCGGGTTTGATTTTCCGGCCAGGCGTATTACCGTGAATCTCGCACCGGCCGACCTGAAAAAGGAGGGTCCGGTCTATGACCTTGCAATATCCTTGGGCATACTGGCTTCAACAGAACAAATAGACTCCGGGTTGGTCAATGGTTATATATTTATTGGTGAGTTGTCTCTGGACGGGTCGATACGGGGCATTAATGGGGTATTGCCCCGGGTTTCGCTGTTACCCTGTGATGGTTACGACCAGGTTGTCGTGCCGGTTGAAAATGCGTACGAGTCAGCACTAATTCAGGGCATAAAAGTGTACCCCGCGGTCAACCTGAACCAATTAATACGCCACTTACAAGGTGAAGAGCCAATCAGCTCCCATACGGTGGATGTCAATAAATTCTGGACCGGCCGTTATATTACAGGGGATATGCGAGGTACGTGGCCAGCTGGCTGTCAAACGCGGTCTGGAGGTGGCGGTTGTATTTACTTACGAGATAAATTATGGATTTTTTAGTTAGCTGTTTCATTATTAGATTTAAGGATCATTATGGGATGTTAGATGTTACTTGTCAAGAAAGTTTAGAAGAAAAAAAGAAGGTGGAAAGCCTTTCTTTTCGGAAAGACTTTCCGGTTTATATGAGTGAGTACTATGACATAATTAATCTTCCCAGGGGGTAACTAGCCATTTCAGGCAGTTATCTTTCTTATTGCCAAAAATGTCATATCCTTTCATAATTTCATTTAATGGAGCCTTATGGGTACATAAGAAATTTGTGTTTAGTTTCCCTTTTTCTATAAGTCTGATCAGCTCGGGCATTTTGTTCATCGGCACAAATCCCCAACCAAGCTTAATATTTTTAGCCCAAATCTTATCCAGAGGGAGTTCCACAGGCTTTTCGAAAACGCCAATTGTAGACATATTGCCGCCGCCTCTAACGATTTCCAATGCTAAATTAAAAGTTGGCGTGGCTCCTACACACTCGATGCTCTTATCTGCACCCCGGCCACCCGTAAGGGCTCTAATTGCCTCAGGAACATTGACTTCTAGCGGATTGAACCCAATATCAGCTATTCCTTCTTTGACGCACACATCCAATCTGGACTGCACAGTATCAATAGCAATAACTAACGATGGTCCCCATAGTTTCGTTGTTGCCATGCAACACATTCCAACCGGACCAGCACCTACCACAGCGACAACATCACCGATTTTAATATCCGCATTTTCTGCCCCAAAATAACCCGTAGATAAAATATCGCCGGTAAATAATACGTCCTGTTCGGCTAATCCCTCAGGAATTTTGTAACAGTAATTATCGGCACCTGGCATAAGTACATATGATGTTTGACAGCCTTCCTGTCCATAAACCCCAAAACAACCATATCTTGGTGTTGAACAGTGAGCATAAAGGCCCTGTTTGCAATACCAGCATTCACCACAGAAAGCAACACATGATACAACTACTCTGTCTCCAACCTTAAGATTTTTAACCGCAGGACCTGTCTCTACTATTTCCGCGCAAAACTCATGACCTATCGTTAGCGGGTACCTTACCTCAGGCATGCCACCATGCACGATATGAATATCGCTTCCACAGATAGTTGACAAAATCACTTTTCCAATACAATCACCTGGCTCAATTATTTTGGGTACAGAAACATCCTCCAAGCCATATTTACCAGGTCCACGATATACTAGAGCTTTCTGGGTATCACTCATTTCTTTTTCCTCCTAATTTCTAGATTTGTTTTAAAATCTTACGATAGGACTTTTGATTTTACAGTAATATTTTCTGCTTTATACAAGCCCCCTTTCAAAAAAAAAGGACTAATATTTTTATATGTTCACCCAGTGGATGAGCTTATCATAAAAATATTGGTCCGTTTTGGAACTACCGAACGGTATCTCCTAAATCTACCATTGTATTAAGTTGTTATTTACGTTAATCGGTCAAGACTCTATCAAAGACAATAGCATGCATCCAAAAATCATTTTCTGCTTCAACCATGTATGTCTCGTGGATAGCCTTTGCTCCCAAAAATTTCTCAATATATGGCATATTATCAATGGAATGTTGTCTGGCTACATGCATTCGGGATTGATTTACAACCTTATTTCCTTCAGCAGTTGCAACGATAAATTTTTCTGGTTCGGTTAAAAACCCTTCACCTCGAATAATAAGCATATCATTGGAAATTATAATTTTAGTATTATCGGTGCCCTTACCCAGTTTTTCTTTAAAATATTTTTCCATGTAGATTTTTAATTCATGTTGCTTTTGTTTACGTTGCCGTTCATCTAATCTACAACCATGTGTAGACTCAATAGAATGTTCATTAGAATAAACTCTAAAAATTGATGACATTATCCTATTCTCCCTTCAATTAGAGAATAAAAAAACCAATATTTTTACAAATAGCCAAATAAGCTAGTTAAGTTAATCGAGTTAATTAACTAGTGTAGCTAATTTATAAAAGATATTGGTTATTTTAGAGCCACCGTATACGGTTTCTCATAATCACCAAATTTATTTAATTGTACCACTTTCTTATTAGTCTAAATATAAATGCTTTAAATGTCAATAATTTCTATGCTAAAATTTCGAATAGTCTATGTAAGAATGAAGCAAATAAAGAAGAAGATTTTGAAGATGGTAATATTCTAAGTATTAAATTTAATTTCCCAGATATTACAAATGATGAATTGGATAGTTTCATTGACCAGGAATATGAAGCAGATCATCTAGCAGGAAAAGTATGTTAATGTTAATTAAAAATTAAGCCACTTGCTGGTTAAATTAAATATTGGCATTGTGCGTAAGCCGATCCAAAAGAGTTGCAGTCATTTGTTCATCACCTAACACCTCCGTCCATCTCTTGTTCTCATGAAAATATTTCATGTATGACAATATATTACATTATTTCCAAAGGTAAAAACGAATTTGCTGTTTAAATAACAAAAGGGTTTTATTTTAGTAAACGAAAGGATGAACACTTTGGCTATAACCAAAGATGAAATATCTGAGCAATATGTAAAATTCGATCACACTGCTAGCACAATAAACCAAAAAAGTTCCCAGTTAATCGAATACAAAACATCACCTATCCGAGAGCTTGAAGCAGAAAATATAAGACTAAGAGAGGAAATTGAAAAAAGAAAAAAATCAGAGGCGGTTTTAGAAGCCTTCTTCAATTATACATTTTCATCAGTGGTTATTCTTGATAGAAATTATAATTATATCCGTGTAAATGAGGCATTTGCTAAAGCATGTTCCCGCGATGTATCTGATTATCCAGGCCATAATCACTTTGAATTCTACCCTTCTGATCATAAAGAAATATTTGATAATGTCGTAAAGACAAAAAAAATCTATAAGGCATCGGCCAGTCCCTTCACATTCTTTGATCATTCTGAATGGGAGTTTACTTATTGGGACTGGACACTTGCACCTGTTCTTGATTCATCCGGAGAGGTTGATTTATTGATTTTTACGCTAAATAACATAACTGAAAATGTCGGAACTAAAGAAAAACTGGTTAAAAGTAAAGAACGTTACCGTACCATATTTGATACGTGCCTTGATGGTATTTTATTGACTAATAAAGACAATATAATACTATCAGCCAACCCTTCAGCTTGTTACTTGCTTGGTAGGACCGGAGAGGAATTGTGTGGTGTTGGGATGAATGAAGTTGTTGACTTGAACTCAAAAGTTAAGAGTATTAATAAGGAAATAGAAAAGACTGGCAGTTATAAAGGTGAGTTGATATTCAAACGTAAAGATGGAACGAAATTTCCTGCTGAAGTTACCTCGAATCTTTATGGAGGTTATAAAGGTAACATTCTATATAGTGTATTTATTCGAGATATTATTGAACGTAAAAAGGTAGAAGAAGCACTTCGTTTATCGGAGGAAAAATTTCATAAAGCCTTTCATAATAATCAAACAATGATGGCCTTTTTAAAGTTTAAAGACGGTGTATATATTGATGTGAACAGTAGCTATGCAGAAGTATTGGGTTATACTCGTGAGGAAATAATAGGTAAAAGTGTTTTTGAACTAGGTATCTGGGCAGACGAGGAAGAAAGGCAAGATGTGCGGAAACAACTTGCACAAAATGGTTATGCCAGGAATTGTGAACTTAAATATAGAAGTAAATCAGGAGAGATTAGTTATGTGGTTGCAACTACTAATTTATTAGATATAGGGGGTGAAAAGTGTATACTGGGTTCTTTTATAGATATCACTGAACAAAAGAGAGCAGAAGAGGCTTTGCGTAAATCAGAAGAACTATTCTATTTAACTTTTAATGCTAATCCACTTCCAATGTGTATTATATCAACAGAAAATGAAACATTTATGGAAATTAACGAAGCTTTATCCAAGAGTAGTGGCTATCTCAGAGAAGAGATAATAGGTTGTAGTATAAATGATATAAATGGTTGGTTGAATTTAGGTGAACGTGAAAAATTTAGAGAAGCAATTGATAAAAACGGCTTTGTTACAAATCACGAAACAAGTTTGCTTACAAAATCAGGTGAAATAGCTACAGCTTTAATGTCAGGGGTTTCCATAATGTGGAATAATGAGGAGTGTTATTTAGTAATACATAATGATATAACAGAACTCCGTAGCTACCAACAAGAAATGGCACGTTTAGACCGTTTGAACTTGGTGGGAGAAATGTCTGCTGGAATTGGGCATGAAATCAGGAATCCGATGACGATCGTTAGAGGTTTCCTACAATTACTCAGAGGAAAGGACAGGTATGCCCAAGATAAGGAAAATATGGATTTGATGATAGAAGAGCTGGACAGAGCTAATTCAATTATCACGGAGTTTCTTTCACTGGCAAAAGATAAGGCTGTTGAAAAGAAAAGTCAAAGTTTAAACAAACAGATAAGGACTATTTTACCTTTACTACAGGCTGATGCCTTGAAACAGGATAAAAATATTGAAATAGAACTTGGTGATATCCCACATATCATCATTGATAAAAACGAGGTTATACAACTTCTCATTAACCTAGTCCGAAATGGCCTTGAATCAATGTCACCAGGAGGACTTTTATCCATTAAAACATTTAAGGATGATGATGAAGTAGTCCTGGCTGTGCAAGACCGGGGTACAGGAATTACACCAGAAATTCTTGAGAAAATAGGTACACCTTTCTTTACAACTAAAGATAATGGTACTGGACTGGGGCTTGCTGTATGCTACAGCATTGCTCAGAGACATAATGCCAAGATAGATATTGAGACTGGTTCCACTGGGACAACGTTTTATGTAAGGTTCAATACTTAAATATAATTCATTAGCTAAATAAGTTTGGCTCTACCGCCCGCAAGCGTATACGTTGTCAGCAATTAGGAGCCCCGGCCATGTGATCTGCACCCTGTCAAGTAGACAGTGAAAAAAACAACAGATTTCGGGGATG
>JAENZP010000036.1 GCA_016841205.1 Desulfoscipio geothermicus | reverse complement strand
CCGGCCACATTTAGAACCATCCTTCCCGTGTGGCTACCTCCCAGAGGAATTTCATACTGGTTACTACAATTAAAATCATCAACAATATAGCTATAATCATTTCCCCATATGATAAACTTTGTATTATTTCAAAAACACCGTGAGGTGTTAGAACTTGATATTTAAGCATTATTTATCCCCACTAATAGAATTGCATAACTCTTATGTCAAAACAATGACACAAATATGACAACTTTTCGATATCAAAAAAAGCAACTCTATATATGAGTTGCTTTTTGGTGTTCAAAAAATATTTTTAACTTACATAGAACTTGTAGACGATATCTATAGCATGTTCTTGTTGTAACACCTATTTTTTCAGCTACTCGTTCGATTGTGTAACCATCTATATAACGCGATGCAATAAATTCTTGTAAATGTTCAGGAAGTCTTTGAATAAAGTTTTCTATTAACTTTACTATAATTATTTTTTGACTGATCATATTACCTAAATTTATATCATTTTCATTTAATAAGTTTAATAGATCGTAGTAAAATTTGTAATTATATAACTCTTTCTCTATTTCAATAAGCATATCTTTCTCGCTTTTTAATCCTGCAAGTTGGGTCATTTATTACCCTCCAGTTTGCATTTGGTTAATTAAATACATAGTATTTTAATAATACACAAACGCGGCGCGAAGGCCGGGTGTTAGCTATAATTGCCAGAGGCCAAAGCCATTTTTTACACCCTATACAGCCCTGAGCTGACCACGCAAACTTCGGCCCGTAAAGTTTATAATATCCGAGTTATCACGAAATCGGTCAATAATACGCTCAGTATACCGATCCTTCATTTTCTCAGCACTTAAATTGCTTGTAAAAATAGTTGATCGGCAACGGTTATACCGTTCGGAAATAATGTTTTCAAACTTAAGCTGTACCCAGCCTTCGCCGTACTCTTGGCCTAAATCGTCTATCACCAAAAGTTTACAGTTTTTAAGCTGGTGTATATACTCTTTTTGATCATCACCTTTACGGCTGAATATTTCGTCAAGTAAACTGGCTAGAGGAACAAAATGGCAGCTCGTATTGCCGATGCGGATCATATGCTGCACAACGGCAGCCGCCAGAGTTGTTTTACCTGTCCCGACACCACCCTTTAAAATCAGGCCATTACCGTTTTTTAAGTTCTGTTCCAAGTTTTGAACATAGGCTAATACTTTGGAATAAGCCTGTTTTTCCGGAATACCACGCTTTTCTATATTCTCAAAAGTGGCCCAATGATAGCGTTCGTATATACCACACTTAATCAATTGTGTCCTTAGTGCATAATTAAGCGGGGGGCAATTAAAGTCCCTCTTTTCGCATAGATGCAAGATATCCGTGTAGGCACGGCCAGCGTAAAAACAATAATCAGGGCTACATGATTTTTCATTGTTTTGAATGTTAGGTTTATCTTGTCTTATTATTTTATTTTCAAGAGACGTATTAGAGATATTCTGGCTCTTTGGACCAGTCTGTTCCTTCGAGACATGATGTGTTATCCTTTCCAGAATACCGTCCAGTGTTTCCGAAAAATCTTCCTGCTGGTGCACGAATCCCTCCACCTTTCTCTTGATTAAATCGTTCTACCTCAGCTTCAGCCTGCTGTTTAGTTCTAATGCCGGCCCGAAACCAGTTTTTCAAGATCCCCTCGACGTAATCAACCCGGCGCTTATTGGCTAAAGCTGCTTTCTCAATAGCAAATTTAACTACATCCAGCTCCATCCCCTCAGTAGCCCAATACTCAAGTCTTTGAATTTCAGGGAACGATGGTGCAAGTATACCGGATGTTTGTAAGCTGGTTTGAATTTCCTGCACGCTCGAATAACAACAACTACTATTAAAACAACTACTACTTAATGTGGCATGATTGTCGGCATTAAATGCCTGCAAATGTGTTTTGTCGGCATAGTTGTCGGCATCTATTGCCTGCAAATGGTTGTCGGCATGGTTGTCGGCATAACTGTCGGCACACTTGTCGGCATGGTTGTCGGTATGGCTGTCGGCATTAAATGCCTGCAAATGAGTTATGTTGGTTTTATCGGCACAATTGCAAGCATCTATTGCCTGCAATTGTGCCGGGTGGAAAGGTATAATCTGATAAATAGCTGATTGGTTTCCTTTGCGTTGCCGCCATTTTATCCTGCCTTTTTGGACTAGTTCATTCCTGGCAGTTGATACAGTCCTTGCAGCTAAGCCGGTCTTAACACTTAACACCGATACGGCCACAGCAAACTCATCCGTCCATGCTGTTTTATTGTTTATGTGCATCAATGCGTGCCATAAAGCAATGCCAGATAGTGACAGTACGTTTGTTTCGAGCCAATCATAGAAAGCGTTAAGCTCTTTTATATAGTTCATTAATACCCCTCACAATTGCCAGTTAATGTTTTATACAAGCAAGGTTAAAGACATACCCGTTACAAGTCCAGTTGCTAAGCTGAAAGCAACTGTCACTTAGTTAACCTACCTTCGGCCCTATGCCTAATTTTTGTGCCAGCTTGATCATTGGTTCCAATGTTTCATGGAGGAATATTAAGCCTTTTTGTAGTTGTTCGGGGTTATTATCAACCCATGATTGAATTTCTGAGGTTTGGCGTTCTA
>JAENZP010000024.1 GCA_016841205.1 Desulfoscipio geothermicus | reverse complement strand
GGGAGAAGGCGCGTAAAAGCGGACAGGGTATTGAATTATTCAGCAACTACGGCTTGAGAGATAGTCAAATGTTAAATACCTATAAGGATTTTTATAAGGTGGCTGAAGCGCCGGGCAGTATAATCTGTCTGGACGAGGCCCAAACATCGTTAGACAGCCGTCTTTTTCAAAAAGGTAGCAATATCTACCTCACACAATTTTTGTTTTATCTGCGTAAGCTACGGGCCAGTCTGTACATGACCACGCCCCATTTCAAAAACTTAGATAGTAGGATGCGGATGCTGTGCAACATCCTGGTTGACTGCCACCGGACTCCGGGGGGGTTTATTTGGTTTATCTATGACGCACAGGCTCAAAAACTATTGAGGCGGCGCTTTATTCCTATGTTTAAGGCAAAGGAAATATTTGCGGCCGGTTTGTATGATACCAATAAAATAGTTACCTCGGTATCGTTCCCGAAAAACGAGAGGGAGTTTACTAAATTCCTACATAACATCATTGAGGTTAATGAGAAAAGAATGGCTGCCGATGATCTGTGGGACGTGATAGACGATGCCTGCTAATCCATATAAAGTGCTTTATTTTAATCCTTCAATTCCGGTTGTGAAGTTTAGTAAAATGGTTGCAAAATTTCAGAACTATAAAGAATTAAAGATATTAGAGAAATGCGCTGAATTGGCTAATTTTACGGTGTTGCCATCTAATAAGATAAACTGGTATCAAAGAAAAAAGCACAAGGAACGTAGTTTTAGGATTGGCACACATGTTTATTACTTTATACCCAACGAAATAGCCAAATCAATAAAAGTAGCAGAGGATGAGTAAGATGTTAAGCAAACAATGTCCGGTATGCAATAAAAAAAGCTTCAGTGCGTCAGAAAAGAGTCTTTGGATATGCCCTTACTGTGGTGCTGATATTACCGGTTCAAAAGTGCAAAATAGGGACTTGAGAGGTGAAAAAATGGCTCTGTTAAATGAAAGATACGATTGGCGGCAATATGCAGAGCGCAATAAAGGCCCAATAATGGTAGAAAAAGATTATAACTACCCCGGAGGGTTTTACATACGGCACAAGGACGCTTATAAGTATGCTATCGCGGCCAATAGGTATGCGATAGAAAATATGATTGAAAACGCCCTGGCTGCGCTTGAGATGAATTGTGGTTGTATCATAGTCCGCAATGTACAAGAAATTGAATGGTTAAAAGAAACTCACAGTATTGCAATGGAGATCTTGGATAATCAATTACTTGATGCGTTAAATAATAAAAATATAGACCATGCTTTTATTAAAAAGCAGTTTTACATGGATTTGTTGTGGAAAGCCATAAAGGACATACGGGTTAATGAACGCGCCCCGGAGTTTAAACTTATTGTTGGTAAGCAGGTAGTAACTGCAAAGGACCTTTCAGAATGTAAACAATGAAGTTATTTCAGATGACATTAATAGACGTTCTTAATCAGGGCCTGTTGGCCCATTTAATTAGCTATACGATTTCAGAGAACATACTATTATCTGATTTATAATGAAGGAATTATTTCTGATAACGGTACAAACGGGGGTAATTATAGGCCAAAAATCATTTCAGATAACGGGAAGGGGGTAATATTCGTGCCTAAGTTTGTTTGCATGAACTGTGGAAGGTAATAACTTGTAAGCTGGGCAAAATTTAAGGAAAATATGCCGAAAAAATATGCCAACTTGACAAATTACTTCGTTTTGGTAAATCTACTTGACACTTCATTCCTCAAGTTGGCTTTTAAATTTAAGGGGATTAATTTTTAATGAATAGCGTTATTAATCAGTTTACCGAATATCTAGCTGGGCAAGATAAGAAACCGGCTACTATAAGGGCATACCGGCAAACAATAAATAACTTGGCTATATGGATGGAGCAGACTATCGGGGATTCATTTAGCCCTGCCAATATAACCCCTATTGACTTAGCCGAATACAAAAGGTATCTCATGCACCGGCACAGGCCGGCGACAGTCAACCGGGCCGTGGCCGGCATAAAGGTATTTTGTACCTGGGCGGCCAACCAGGGACTTATTAGTCCGGGGGTGGCCGCTTCCCTTCGTCGGGTACCGGTCGGTCGGCAGGTACCTAAATGGTTGGATAGAAAGGAACAACTACGCCTATTAAGGGCCGTCCAGCGTGACGGCAACGCTCGGGATCTAGCCATGATGATGCTCATGCTGCATGGAGGGTTACGGGTGGATGAAGTAGTAACTCTGCACGTTGAGGACGTGGAAATAAGCGAGAGAAAAGTATGTGTAACGGTACGATGGGGCAAGGGTGATAAATGGAGGCAGGTACCCTTAAACAATGATGCAAGGAAAGCAATGGCAGAATACATAGAACGGTATCCCCTCGGGGATAAATGGCTTTTCCCTGGGCGTGGCCGGGCAGGATCAAAAATAACTACCCGTGCTATATGGGCCATGCTCAAAAAATACGGCCACATGGCACAAATAGAGGTAAGCCCTCACCGGTTAAGGCATACCTTCTGTCATAATCTCATTCAGGCGGGGGTACCACTTGACCAGGTGGCCGCCCTGGCTGGCCACATCACCAATGATGGACGGCCCAACGTAAAAACAACCATTATATACACCCAGCCTGGGGACGCGGATCTACGGGCTGCGGTAGATAAGATTAGCTGGGAGGGGTAAAATTGCATTACTCTGAAATTGCTATTGCCCGGGCAATTGCCTGTATAGGTGTTGTTATATTACATGCCGGTTTTCCTATATTTGAGGTAAATAAAATTTTATCTATAACATTTTCGGAATTATTTAGGTTCTCTACCCCGTTATATGTAGCAATATCAGGTTTTTTAATTACAAAATCATCTCAGATAAAAGAAGGAAGTTTTATCTCTTTTATTGGAAAGAAGGCCAAGTATTTAGTACCACCTTTTTTATTTTGGGGAGTGATTTACTTAGCTGAATATATAGTATTTTACGGAGGGAATATTAATATAGGTTATGAAAAAGTAGCAAATATTTTACTTTTGGGGCAAAGCAAAGGGCATTTATATTTTGTGCCTTTAATTATACAGCTATACATAATTTACTATTTTATAAAGCGATATAATTTATTAAACTCTATTAATGGATTGTGTGTAGGAATTTTTTTAACATTTGTATGGTATTTATCGTTTGACCAATTAACATTAATAATAGGAGATCCTAGACTATTTTTCCCTTCAATAATTTTTTCTTTTGCAATTGGATACTACTTAGGTGAAAATAATGAAGTATTTAAAAAACCATCATTTAATTTGTTATTTGTTGCTTCTTTTATGGCAGTTTGTGGTTTATCCTCTTTGATTGTAGGTTCAATTATAGGACAAACCATAATGCCAACTTGGCATGTCTTTTCATTGGTTTATGGTGGGAGCATGATATTTCTTATATTGTTTGCATGTAGTAAAGTTAAAAAAGTACCAGCGATTATAAGTAAAATAAGCCGGTACTCGTTCAGTATTTATTTAAGCCACTGGATTTGCTTAGACATTCTAAATTTATTATTACCCAATACTTTATTTGTTGGGGTTAGATATACTGTTTTAGTTTTAGGGACTTTGTTTTTGGCCTACGTCATAGGTTTTTTGGGCAATTTATTGCCTTACGGCTATTATCTTGTAGGTCGATCTGCAGAAACGTTGCTGAAAAGTACCATAAAGCCCTCGGCTTCCGTGGGGAGATTCAGGCAGGTTGGGAGGGTTAAAGCTTGACAGGTAAAACTCATATAGCAGTTGGTATTACCACTGCAATAGCGATGGGTACTACATCGCCTATTGGATTGGGTGTGGCTGCTGTAGGTGCCCTGGCGCCGGATATAGACCATCCCAACAGTAAAATTAGCCATAGGGTTACTCCGGGGAAGTTACCCCGGTCCACATTGGGCAGGTACCTGGCCGGTTTTATATTGTTGGCTGCTGGTGGATTGCTCTGGAAACCCCTGGCTATTCCCGGACTGATACTTGTTATATTGGCCGGAATACCCCACCGTGGGTTTATACATTCCCCTGCGCTTGCCTTGGCTATTGGCATGGTTGCCGCCAGTATAATGGGTATTGACAGGATATTGGTTATTTCATTTTTAATCGGATATATATCCCACTTGATAGCGGATATGGCCGGGGCAGGTATTCCCTTATTGTGGCCAATATCAAATAATAGGTATGGATTTCATATAGTTCACACTGGTAGCATGTTGGAATGGGTTGTATTTCTAGATTGTACTATTTTTATTGGTTTTAGCCTATTTTCCACATGGCACATATAGAAGTAAGCCCCCACCGGTTGCAGCATCGTTTTGCCATAACCTTATCCAGGCGGGGGTATCACTTGATCAGGTGGCCGTTCTGGCTGGACACATAACTAATGATGGGCGGCCCAACGTAAAAACTACAGTTATATATACACAGCCTGGGTACGCTGATTTAAGGGCAGCGGTATTATCTGATTATTTTTTTATTGATTTTGAATCTGTATATATGATATCATCCTTGCAGGAGAGTGATGATATGTCAGATGAAAAGAAAAATAAGCGTTCATCTAACTGGGGAGGAAAACGGTACGGAGCTGGTAGGCCCGGCCCGCGCCGAAAAAATCACTCCGTAAAATTTTCTGACGCTGAATGGAATGAAATATCCGTTCGGGCAGCTGCTGACAATATAACAGCCGCCGAATATATCAGGCAAAAGTCGCTTAAATAAAAATAAACTAACCCACAAAGCCTTGTATTGCAAGGCTTTTTTATTTTGGTTAAAAAAAGTACCAAAAAGGTATTGACACTTTCAAGTTTTAAAGTTACTATAAATGCAAGGTACATACACATTCAAAAATGATCTTTGACAACCGCATACCGAGGTCGTTAGTATGGGATACCACCGCCACGAGCCGCACGAGGCCAGGAAGCCCGGTGCAATTCCGGGGCAAGGTAGGACGAACTGAGCCAGGCGGGGAGCGGTGAGGAAACGAACAGAAAGCGGCAGGGCGCAAGCTTAAAAGAAAGCATCCTCTTTCCTCTTTTAAGGGTGTTTTCTTTGGGGCTTGACCCTAATATTTGAACGGAGGTTTTTAAAATGACGCTTATAGACGCACTGGAAATCCTGAAAGCCAAAGGCATAACCTGCTTAACTGGTCTTTGCAACCAGAAAGACATTGACAAGTACATTGACAATGCACGCCGCTGTGACGAGGACGCGCAACGCTGGCCAGAACAAGGATGGGCTAAATATCACACTGACCACGCCGACGATCACTACATTGTTGAAGCGAACGGACACCACATCATTGTGACAAAGTATGACGGATTCGACATGCCGACATACGGCGATTACGACAACGGCGAAGAGATGTCCGCAGACTTTGACGAGTGGCGTATTATGCCTGATGCCGAGTCTATAGCTGATGAGATGATCACAAAGCGCCCGGGAGAACTTCCTCGTGCAGCGTGGGTGCTTATCGCAGCAAACGAACTTAGAGCGGCAAACAAGGCCGCAACAGAAGCGTTTGAGCGTGAATATGGCAATTAGTCGGCGTGTGAATCGTGCGGGGCCGTAAGGCCCGCCCTTACTAAGGGGACTAAAAAGGAGGTAGTTATTTTATGTATAAAGGATTAGCAACGCATTTCGGGAATGCATTGGTTACAAAGCAAGATAACCCGCTTACTGATGATCAACTTATGCAGGTTGCTCCTAGTATTTTTGCCCAGGGTAAGCATGATTCCAGATCAGACCGGTACACTTATATCCCAACAATCGAAGTCTTAAACGGGCTCAGAAAAGAAGGTTTTCAGCCGTTCATGGCAGTCCAATCCCGCTCACGGATCGAGGGCAAGCAGGAGTTTACAAAACACATGCTGCGGCTCAGACACGAAAACCAGATTAACGGCGACGAGGCCAACGAGATTATTTTAATCAACTCCCATGACGGGACCAGCTCATATCAAATGTTGGCCGGGGTTTTCCGTTTCGTTTGTCAGAATGGCATGATCTGCGGCGATACGGTTGAGGACATCAGAGTCCCGCACCGGGGGAATATCGTTGATAACGTTATAGACGCGGCCTACACAATTATAGACGGTTTCGACGCTGCCAGCGAATCCATGGAAACTATGAAGTCCACCACCTTAGCGTTACCGGAAGCCGAAGCCTTCGCAATAGCGGCGCTTTCTTTAAAGTATGATGATGTTGACAAGGCCCCTGTTGCCGCCGCTCGTTTACTTGATGCACGCCGTTATAACGACAGAAACGGCGAGGATAAGAATACCTTGTGGGGTTCTTTTAACCGGGTACAAGAAAACCTAATAAGGGGCGGACAGCGCGGCTATTCTGCTACCGGAAAGCGCGTCTCAACCCGACCGGTGCAAGCAATTGACACTAATGTGAAGCTTAACAAAGCTCTTTGGATATTAGCTGACAGCATGGCAAAAATGAAACAAGGTAATTTTGAATTGCAATAATGGAAGCATGAGCCTCCAGGATAATCCTCCATTTCCGGGGATTTTTCTGGAGGCTCAAAAATTATTTTAATAAGGGGTGGTATCTATAACATTTGTTGAAATTTTTTCGTTGAAAAAGATATTTTCTTTAATTTAGCATCTTATAATTTTTTCATTTGGTTTTTCCTTTTCATTGGTAATAATTTGGGAATATATAAAGCACTAATGCGATAAAACGTTACCGTTTTAGTGCTTAATTGTCTTTTGTCCTGTATTGTCCACTTATGTCCAGGAAATTCCCCTAAAGGGCTTTACTGTATCAAAGGCTTGGGTTATACTAATAGAATATAGGTTCGGTCGGAGGTGATCATATGGCTGATGGACTACTTACTGTTTCACAAACAGCGAACTATTTACAGGTATCCGAAAAGACAGTTCGACGTTTGATTAAGAATCATCAGCTAATTGCTTCCAAGGTTGGAAACCGCACTTGGCGAATAAAGGAATCTGACATTGCCGATTACCTGCAAGCCCATTCAAATGGAAAGAAAGGAGCCAATTAGAATGAGCGAAGAACTTATTCAGCGAAATCTTGTGAAAGCTCCTGAGAAGATGGGGGCTTGGAGTTTTTACAACATCGGAGCAACAACACTAAAGGCGCTAAAAGTCGCGAAAATTATTCCTGACAGAGATTACAATGAGTATGAGACGAAAAAACCTGATGCTTTGATTGTTAAAAAGCCTCAGGTAATTGCGGCTATCGAATATAAGCAACCTAAGGATTTGCGAACTGAAAAGCAGATTGCAAAAGCAATTTCACAAGAAATCGGAACAGCTAAAGCATTAGGTGCAAAGATATACATTGTGACTGACGGGCAAAAGACCTTTTGGATTAATCCGTTAACTGGTAATGAAATCAAACTGGAAAATGGAAATCGTATTTCCTTGCGGTTTAGCAAAGATGATGTTGAGTGCATAAAACTGATCAATAAGATTGTTTCATCTATCAGTACTACAAATGATACAATTCGTGAAGCGACTGTTGTTGATCCGTTGCCATTGGCTCAAAGAGTATGGCAGGATTTATGGGCTGTTTCCGGTGCTACGCCTGAGAACTGTTTGTATACTTTCGTTGAAGTATTTATATTCAAGTATCTGAGTGACCTTGGAGTTTTGAAAGGGATATACTCTTTTTCAAATTTACTTGCCCAGTATGCGAGCAACAATGGAAACGAAGTGCTTGAGTTTTATGCTTCTACTGTTCGTGTAAAAATTAAAGAATTGTTTCCCGGAAATCCCAAGGACAAAACCACTATTATCAACGGAACTATCTTTGTGTCAAAAGATGACAAGGCAGTATCTGGCTATGCTACAGTCTTTCATAAAATTCTAAATAGATTTAACGATTTCGGTACTCTTGAAAACATTGATTATGATTTTAAGAGCAAGCTGTTTGAAACGTTTTTGAAGGAATCTATTAGCAAGAAAAACTGGGGGCAGTTCTTCACTCCACTAAAAGTAGTGCGTTCCATTGTAAGTATGGTTGATATTACTCCGGGAATGAAAATATGTGACCCCGCTTGCGGTGTAGGCAAATTTTTGTTGGAACCTTTTCTTCATGATTTGCATCGTTTCTTTAAAGTTGAAAACGGACAATTAAAACCACAGATTGAATTATCTGGCTTTGACAAAGGCTTTGACAAAGATGAGCAAAAGACCATCATCCTTGCCAAAGCAAATATGCTTATTTATATGTCCAGTCTTATCAGGCAGCATCCGGATATGACAAAAAAGTTTGCACAGTTGTTTAACAACACATTTTTGCTTCAAACAAACTCCATTCTTGGTACATTAGCTAGACCCGTTAGAGATGAATATGATCTCATACTTACGAATCCGCCATATGTCATGAGTGGTAGCAGTAATCTCAAAGAAGAAATATCAAAGCAAAAAGAACTAAAAAACTACTTTACTGTCAGCGCAATGGGCATTGAAGGATTATTTATAGAGTTGATTGTTCGCGCCCTAAAGCCAGGTGGAAAAGCTTTTGTTGTGGTGCCTGATGGAATCATGAATAGAAGCAACGATAAAAAGCTCAGGGATTTCATTCTCGATGAATGCATTCTTGATGCCATCATTTCCTTACCGTTGAACACATTTTTTACCACGAACAAAAAAACGTATATCATGGTTTTGACAAAGAAAACTCCCATAACTATGGATGGTATAATCTCAAAAGAAAGACAAAATACGCCCGTCTTTACTTACTTATGTTCAGAAATCGGGGAAACTCGTGACGTTTATCGCTTTGAAATAGAACAAAATGATCTTGATGTTGCAGCTACACTTTACAACATGTTCAAGGGTGTGCGCAAACGTTTTGTTACAGATGATAAACGTTGCAAAATTGTAGACATTAGTAAGTTTTATGATGGATCACACTGGTCAATAGATCGTTGGTGGACAAGGGAAGAAAAAATTGAATTGGGTATAGAGGAACGAGTTGATACAGTTTCCTTGAATGACTATATTTCTATGATCAACGATACTGCTTCCACCTTGATGGAAATATGCAATGAGCTTACTGAATTTCAACGTGAACAAGAGGAAACCGACAGAAAAAAAAACTGGAAAACTAAGTCGGTAAAAATTTCTGATGTTTTTAATATTGTGCGTGGTAGCGGTACCTATACAAAAACTTATACTAATAGCCATCAAGGACCTTATCCTGTTTATTCAGGCAACACAACCCATGCCTTTTCTTCAATTAACAGCTTCGATTATAAAGAACCTTGTTTAAGTTGGGCAATTGATGGATTAGCCGGATATATGATGATACATTTGGAACCATTTTCGGCTACAAATCACAGAGCGGTACTTATCCCGAAATGCGCAGGCATTGATTTACACTATGCAAAGTCTGTTTTGGAACCGGTTTTTAGAGAAATAAAGATGGGAAGAATAGGCGCCAACGGTTCCAACGAATATACATCATTACCACCATTTAGGGTTGAGAATATCGCATTCGACATTCCTGTTGACGATGCTGGAAACTATGATCTTCTGTCACAACAAGAGTTATCAAGGCTTAGTACCCAAATTAGCGAATACAAGAGTGCATTAAAAGAGCAATTGACACATTTAGAAGGCTTGCATCTTGATCCTATAAGTTTGGGTGATGTATTATCTCGAAGCGTACAGGTTAATTTAGGCGACAGCCGATTGTTTGAGCTATCAATAGGTAATAGGGTGCTAAAGAAAGATTATGTAATTCCGAAGGGAGAAATCCCAGTATATAGCGCAAATGTATATGAACCCTTTGTTTATTCGGAGATCTCCAACATAACTGACACATCGGCTCCATATGTAATTTGGGGTATTGATGGTGTGTTTGCATTTAATGTTATGCCCGCGGGAAGGGTCTTTGCCACAACTGATCATTGTGGTGCGATCAAGATAAAAAGAACAGATATTGATCCGTATTTTCTTGCACATTTTCTAGAAGCTAACAGTCACAAATATGGCTTTGATCGCGGCTTAAGAGCATCTTTGAAAAACATGAAGACAGTTACCATTAATATCCCAGTTGATGAAGATGGTGCGTTCGATTTGAATGCACAACGGGAAATTGTACAATCACTCGCTTCAATTAAACAATTAAGAAATGATATTTCGTTAAAATTAACAAGTTTGATAATGCAGATAGTTTCTAATAAATGATCGTGTGTAGTTTCTCAAATTAAAGTATGGCTACCATGTAAGCGCTGTGATGTTATCCATGTTTTAATATTACGATAGAATCTAAAAACAACTAAAGAATATTTTTGAATTTATTATAACTGAGGTAATGAATTATGACGCGTTTACGGTGGCTTGCTGGTTCAAGTCCGTCATCGCCCACCAATTATATAACAGACGCCGGAGTTTTTTCTCCGGCTTTTCATATGAAAGCTTTTGTGGGAGCATAGCTCAGCTGGGAGAGCGCCTGCCTTACAAGCAGGATGTCAGCGGTTCAAGCCCGTTTGTTCCCACCATAAAAGGAAGGCGGCATCAAAGATTGACTTTGGTGCGCCTTCTTTTTTTATGTTGAAAAAAATCAGCCTGAGCAAAGACTTTTTTCAAAAAGATTGCAGGCGAACATGGTATAGAAATTAACTAAGTTAGTATTGTTCAACTGGAATACCGGGGTAATCTATAAATTTCAAGAAAGTATTGCGGCTCAGCAGACCTAAACCATACTAGATAGTTTGGAGCAGGATATTGAGATTGAGAAGCAAGAGCCTCAGTACAAAGGATTCTAGTAATGACTCTTTTTGCCTGGTCATACTACATGTTTGGTGACCACGCTTGATAACCAGAGTTAATAACCTTATTTATAACCCTAACCGGATCAGGTATCCGGTTTTTTGCCATCTGGTTTTTACAATTGGGTATATAAAACGGTTTTGCTATGCAAAATAAGTTGGCAAGGAAGGTGATCATTATGACCGTAAGCAATCAGATTAAACAAACTATTGCCAGCCTGCAAGGCACTATGGCCACACTAAAAACCTTTGCTGCCATTGAGGAAAACCAGCAGACCAAGCAGATACTACAGCAAAATATAATGTGCATTGAAGGTGTTATTGAGGATATGGAAAAAAGACTAGGCGTACTTGAATTTGAGGAACCTCAGTACAAAGGTTTTTAAGTTATTCTTTTATTAATATACAAGGGGTCGATCAGCATGGTCGAATGGTTGGAAGTTTCGCTACGCTCCATTGGCTTATTTGTCATAACGATGTTGCTGGTTCGTATAATTGGCAAAAGACAAACATCCCGGCTTACTTTTTTTGATTTGGTTACCGTTATTGTCATTGGTGTTATCACCGCCGTCATATCTTTGAACCTTGTGGCAAATCTGGTGCATGGCCTAATAGCACTGTTGGTTTGGACCGTGCTCCCGGCACTTATTTACCTATTGGGCATCAAATACAAGGCGGTGAGGGATATTGTCCAGGGTAAAGAAACGGTACTGATTAACCACGGTAAGGTGCTGGAAGATAAATTAATGGAAGCCCGGTATACACCGGAAGATTTATTGAGCCAGTTAAGGAAGAAAAATGCTTTTAAAGTAGCCGATGTAGAATTTGCGGTACTGGAGCCCACCGGTGAGGTCAGCGTGCTGCTCAAAAAGGATCAGCAGCCCGTTACCCCTAAAACCGTCGGTCTTAATGTGGGTCTGGAAAGTGTACCACAAACCGTAATTATGGATGGGAACATTATGGACGAGCCTCTCACCGCCATTGGGCTGAACAGAAATTGGCTGCACACCGAGCTGGAGAAGGCGGGCGTGGCTCCGGAAAATGTATTCATCGGGCAGGTGGACTCCGCCGGTCAGCTGTATCTGGATCTGTTTGATGATGCTATTCAGGTGCCTAAGCCCAAAACAAAAGAACTGGCCTGGGCGACACTCAAGAAATGCCAGGCTGATTGCGAGCTGTATGCTCTGGGTACCAAGCATCCGGAGGCCAAGAAAATGTATGGTAAATCCGCTGCCGTGCTGGCCGATGCTATTGATGAATTGGAGCCACTGCTTAAAAAATAGCATTTGCAAGCAATTATAATGTCCCCGAAAAAAGATAGGGAGGGCATGACCTTGTCCAATAAACAAAAAAAGAAACTAACCGCCGTACAGCAGGAGTACCAATCTTTTGCCAAGGCCAGGGAACCTGGACGGCCGGTGTTCAAAAATATTATACGGGCATTTATAGTCGGCGGTATTATCTGTATCATTGCCCAGGGAATCTCAGATTTTTTTCTGTGGAACTTTGATTTTACGGAAAAAACAGTGGGCAATCCCACTGGGGCGATAATGATTTTGATATCGGTAATATTAACTTCATTGGGGATATATGATCATATCGCTCAGTGGGCTGGGGCCGGGACGGCGGTGCCAGTGACCGGGTTTGCCAATTCAATAGCCTCGGCGGCTATTGAACACCGCAGCGAAGGGTTGGTGCTGGGGGTAGGGGGGAATATGTTTAAACTGGCCGGCTCAGTAATTGTATTTGGAGTGTTTGCTGCCTTTGTTGTTGCTTTGATTAAAACAACCTTAGCAATGTTGGGGGGAAGCTAGAAAATATGCTGCATGGCCACCAAACCTGGATATTTAATAATCAACCCATCATTATAGCTGCGGCCACCGTGGGTGGGCCCTTTGAGGCAGAGGGTCCTCTAGCCAATGATTTCGATCTTTTGCACAGCGACCTGTGGCTTGAACAAGACAGTTTTGAAAAAGCGCAAAAGAAAATGCTTGAGGAAGCCTGTCTCGAAGCTATTCAAAAAGGCGGCCTGCAGAAGCAAGACGTTCAGTTTTTCCTGGCTGGAGATTTGCTGAACCAAATTATTTCCAGCAGTTTTGCTGCCCGGACAATGGCGACCCCTTTTCTGGGACTTTATGGAGCCTGTTCCAGCTCAATGGAGAGCCTTGCCTTGGGAGCCCTGATCGTTAACAGTGGGGCGGGTAATCATGTGCTTTGCGGTACCGTCAGTCATAATGGTGCAGTGGAAAAACAGTTCCGCTATCCCACCGAATACGGCTCCCAGAAGCCTCCCACAGCCCAGTGGACAGCTACAGCGGCCGGGGTGGTTCTGCTGGCAGCCGAAGGGGAGGGCCCTAAAGTTACATGTGCAACCATCGGTAAAATAGTGGACATGGGTATAAGCGACCCTTACAATATGGGTGGCGCGATGGCCCCGGCCGCAGTGGATACCATTACCGCACATTTCCGGGATTTACGCATTGACCCACGGGAGTACGATCTAATTGCCACAGGTGATCTGGGGCGGGTGGGACATGAAATAGCCGCCGATCTATTAAAAAAACACAACATTAAGATACCCGCTGAAATATTTACAGATTGCGGGATAATGATTTACGGGCCGGACCAACAATCGGAAGTGCTGGCCGGCGGCAGTGGCTGTGGGTGCTCAGCTGCCGTAACCTATGGGCATATACTGAACAGGATGAAAAGAGGGGAACTGCGCAAGGTATTAATTGTAGCCACCGGTGCCCTTTTATCTCCGTTGTCCTACCAGCAGAAGGAAAGTATTCCATGTATTGCGCATGCTGTTTCCATTGAATCGATACAATAAAGGGGTGTTTTTATATGGAAACATATTTTTGGGCCTTTGTGGTAGGCGGGCTTATTTGTGTAGTCGGGCAGCTGCTCATGGACGTGGGCAAACTTACCCCGGCTCATACCATCAGCAGTTTGGTTGTGGTTGGCGCCGTTTTAGCCGGTCTGGGACTATATCAGCCGCTGATTGATTTTGCAGGGGCCGGGGCGACTATTCCTATCACCAGTTTTGGTAATTCACTGGTGCGCGGAGCGATGGCCGAAGCCGAGCAGACCGGGCTGGTGGGCATTATTACGGGTATTTTCGAGGTAACCAGCGCGGGCATATCGGCGGCTATTATTTTTGGTTTCATGGCGGCTCTGCTGGTGAGGCCTAAAGGGTAAGCTAAAGGTGCTTGAGATAGTTGGCAAGTATTGCGGGCGTACACTCAAGATTAGCTAGGATACAGTGGATAAAAGGTTTATAAGAAGGGTGACAGATGCACAAACTAATTAAAGTTGTAATTTTATGTTTAATTATATGCGTTGTAGGCGGTTGTGGAGCGGATAATCCACCCCAAAGAAAGCCGATGCCGCAAACGGGCCAGGTTGAAGGACAGGCCCATATTAATACTGAGCTTACGGAACAAGTGGAGGGTGCTGCCAGAACGGTGCAAGGAGTGGAAGACAGTATTGCTCTGGTAATGAACAACCAAATAGCTGTGGCCGTTAAAGTTACCGGTTTTGATCGTCTGCATTTGCAATCTATCAGGCAAGAGCTACATAGCAAAGTTAAAGACATTGCTCCTGAGTATGACATACATGTAACCACCGACAAAAAGCTTTTTGCGCAGTTGCAGAAGCTGAAAGGGCAAATAAAAGAAGCGCCGCAAGGTAATTTACCGGTGAAGCTTAAAGATGTCTACAATGTCATTATTGAAGACATGAACGGTTAAAACTTCGGCAGGCATTTAAACAGGCTCATTTAACCGAAAGGGGTGCAAGCCTGGTCATGACAGCCTTGTTTTAGTGACCAGGAAAGTGATGAACGATAGGACCATTATGGCTAAATTAAACTGGTTTTATAGCCTGGAGCTAAACCAGGTAGATTTATATACAGCCCAAGCTCATGCGCTGGAGGACATTTACCTGGCTAAAACCTTTGCTAGAATAGCGGCCATAGAACAGCAGCACGTGGATAACTTAGCTGAAGAGATTAAAAAACGTGGAAAAGAGCCCACTTATCTGGGAGATATTATTTCGCCCCTACTTGGAAAAACTGCCGGTACCATAAGTGGCCTGCTGGGGCCCAAGCTGATGCTTAAAATGGATATCACCCTGGAGGAAAAGGCCATGCATGATTATAAAAATTTGATTCTACATGTTGGGAATGACCGGCATCTGTTTGATATTTTATGGGATAACCTGCTTGATGAAGACTTGCATACCGCGTGGTTTGCCAATAAATTAAAGGAGTTTGCAGGCTAAGATGTGGCCCGGTTAAGTTTTATTACTAAACTATAGCTGCATAATAGGCTATAATAAGTAGGAAAATAATTGCTTTGAAGCAGCTATAACATGGTTTTACGGTGATATTGCTTGACAGGAGGACCAATAGCAATAATGGAATTATCAAAACGATTGGCAGCGGTAGCCCGGCATGTGCCGGCTGGTGCGGCGGTGGCGGATATTGGCACGGATCATGCTTATTTACCTGTTTACCTGGTCCAGAAGGGTATATCTCCCCGGGTAGTAGCCGGTGACATAAACAGGGGGCCTTTTGATGCGGCCCGGCTTACCGTGCAGGCCAGCGGGTTGGAAAAGTGTATTGATTTGCGAATGGGGGACGGTCTTAACATATTAAAGCCCGGCGAGGTTAGTGTGTTAGTGGTGGCAGGTATGGGTGGCAAAACTGTTTGTGCTATTTTTGACCAGGGCCAGGCTGTTTTGCAGTTTGTGCGGCGTTTGGTCATTCAGCCAATGCGGGACATCCCTATGGTCCGCCGGTGGCTGGCGGGTCACGGCTGGCGGATAGTGGATGAGGATATGGTCGTTGAAGACGGGCACTATTATGTAGTTATAGTGGCTGAACCGGGCTTGGAAATAATTGAGGACTCCTTTGCGCTGAAGGTGGGGCCACGCCTGCTGGAAAAAAAGGATATTGTGTTGAGGGAGTTCCTTAACAGGAGGATAGTGGAAATTAAATCAATATTGACGGAAATAACCCGTGCTCAAAGTCCGGCGGCGAGTAACCGGGCCCAATTATTAAGACAAGAGGCCATTGAAATTGAGGAGGTGCTGACCAAGTGGTAGACCATACAAAGGTATTACTGGCCAAGGATTTGGTGCACATAATGGAGCGGCTGGCACCACCGGGGTTGGCGGAAGAATGGGATAACAGCGGCTGGCAGGTAGGTGATCCGGGAGCGGAAGTACAAAAGGTGCTGCTGGCATTGGATGTGACCCGGGAGGTGGTGGAAGAGGCAGAGAAATACGGTGCCCAGCTGATCATTAGCCATCATCCCATGCTGCTAAAGGGCATAAAATCAGTATGCCGGGATAACCCGGCGGGCAGTCTGCTCTACCGGCTAATTCAAACCGGCATTGGTGTTTATGCCGCCCATACCACTCTTGACTGTGCTGAGGGTGGGGTCAACGATGTACTGGCCCGGATACTGGGGTTGGAGCAAATCGAAGTGCTACAGCCGCTGCAGTATCAGCAATTGCTCAAGCTGGTGGTATTTGTGCCCGTTTCCCACGCAGATGCAGTGCGGGAGGCCTTGGGCCGGGCAGGTGCAGGCTATATTGGCAATTACAGTCATTGCACCTATAACCTTAAGGGTATTGGTACATTTTGTCCCTTGGAGGGCACAAGTCCGTTTATCGGCACTGTTGGCCGGCTGGAACAGGTGGAGGAGGTTCGCATAGAAACCATTATCAAAAAACAGCAATCCGGTCGGGTGCTGCAAGCCATGTTTGAGGCACACCCTTATGAGGAAGTGGCCTATGATCTATATCCATTGGTTAACAAGGGAGCGGTTCATGGCTTGGGCCGGATAGGCCGGCTACCTCAGGCGGTTACGCTGGCTGAACTTGCCGGCATAGTACAAGAGGTATTGCATGGGAGCTGCCTGCGTTATGGCGGAACTTCCCATACTATGGTGCAACGGGTAGCTGTGTGTGGCGGGTCCGGGGGAGATTTGTGGGCCTTGGCTCAAAAAAAGGATGCCGATGTGCTGGTTACTGGAGACGTACGCTACCATACCGCCCGGGATATGCTGACGGCAAAAATGTGCTTTATTGACGCCGGTCATTTTGCCACCGAACGGGTGGTGCTGCCTGCGCTGCGCAAGAAACTAAACGCAATTTTGGCACAAGCCGGGTATGTGCTGGATATTGACATAGCTGTTTGTGAAAAAGAACCTTGGGTTGATGTATAATAATTTGTGAATTTCAGCCTTATTTTGGGCCAACCCTTTATTTGGAGGTTGTTATTTTGAACTCGCTTTTAATAATTTCATGCCTTTAGTTGTCGCCTGGGACCGGTTTTTTACGCCTAATTTTCTGAAAATATTCCGCAAATGTGTTTTTACAGTATCTATTGCCAGGTGTGTTGATGCTGATATCTCCTTATTAGTCATTCCTTTAATTAATTGATAAAGTATTTCTTGTTCACGAGGCGTAAGTTCAATAGTTTGTTCCATTGCTTCGACTTCCTCATCAAGATTAGAAGGATTCGTTAATTTTATATAATCATCGACAATTTGCTTGAAAACAGCAGGATCGATAATTCTTTCACCACGATATACTCGTTTAATGATGTCAATTAATTTATCCCGGGAAACGTGTTTTAAAACATAACCGGCAGCCCCGGCTTCTAAGGCCTGTTTTATGAATTCTGTATCTTCAAAAATAGTAAGAAACATGATTTTAGTTTCCGGTAGATCTTTTAGTATTTGCCTGGTAGCTTCTATACCTTTACACCTATCCAATTTTATATCCATTAATATAATATCCGGTTTTATTTGTAGAGATAACCGGTAAGCTTCTTCAGAGGTTCCGCAGTTATCCACTACAACTATATCCTCACATGTATTTAATATATATATTAGTCCTTCTCTAATCAATGCATGATCATCGACAACCATAACTCTTATTTGCATCATATAACCTCCTGTTTAGGAAATGAAACATTTTTTAGAAATAGGACATATTTTTATATAATTTGACTATATTTTAAAATAATTCTTAAAATTCGACATGTTTATATCGGTATTACTATTTGAACTTGTGTACCCTTACCTGGTTCAGAATTAATTTTACTAGTACCATTTAAAAGAAGAGTTCTTTCCTTAATACTGGCCAAGCCAAGATGGTTTCCGGTTTGACATTGTTGCTGGGTAGAATCACTTAAACCTGAGCCATTATCCATAATGGAAAGTCTAACTTCGTTTTCATCAGCGGAAAATTTAACCTGAACTTTTGTGGCCCCGGAATGCTTAATTACGTTGGTAATTACTTCCTGATAGATGCGGTAAAGCGTTATCTCTATTTTTGAAGGAAACCTGACATTTCCTTTTCCAAGCATTAATTGTATTTGCAAGTCATGCTGTTCCTGTATTTTTTTGGAATATGATTTAATAGCCGGCACTAAACCGTAATTATCAAGTATAACTGGCCTCAAATCATAAATAATATGCCTGGTATCCTCGATTTGTTCACCTAACACGGCGGTTATATCACTAATTTCTTTATACCATTCTTCAGGGTCTTTGTTACTGCTTCGGGTTATTCGCTGCAAGCGATACCAAATGCCAATAAGTGATTGAATTATGCCGTCGTGAAGGTCTAAAGCAAAACGTTTTTTCTCATCCTCTTGGGCAGTAATTAATTTATTAACCAGCCTGTGTAATAATAATTCCTTTCTACCGAGCACATCAATAAGTTTGGCGTTTTCCATAGTAATTGCGGTAACCCGGGCAATGGCTGAAATAATTTCTGTTTCTTCGTGGTCAAATCCGGTTAGAGCGCAAGGCCTGTCCACCTGCATAATACCCAAAGTTTTATCTTTTTTAACAATAGGTGCCATGATCATCCAGCTGTAAGTAAAATCTTTTATTATATCCAAAGGAATATATTTGTTAATATTCTGCGGTGTAATAATAACAGGACGTTTACTTTTAATAGCTATGTTCATGGCGGGGAAAATAGGGTAGTTGGTTAAGGCCTTTAATTTGTTTTTTAACTTATTATCATAACTCCCCACCGCTGCTATCGGCCGGATTATTTTTTCGTTTTTATCCAACATGTATATGCAGGTTCGAGCGAAAAACAAATCAGCTGTTAACTGGGCAACTACATGAAGGACTTGTCTTATATCCAAAGTCGAGCTAACAGTACTAATAACTTCCAGCCATGCCGCCAGTTTCCTAAACTCACGATCCTTATGCGTTTCAAAAATTGATTCTTGAATAATATCAGCCATATGACGGCCTAGTAACAAAGCTTTTATTAGCATGTAATCCGCAGTCTCGGAGTCGGTATTAAAAATACCAACCTCCATTGTACCCACGGGATCACCAGCTTGCAAAATCACCGGAAGTGTTGTATATGCCACCGGATTTAATGTTTCTAAGAGATTTTCTTGATTGGTTTCCAATTGATTCAGATTTTTATCAAGATCTGCCCAATATTCGTTTTTATTCTTGAGGGAAACTGACTTATTCTCCGCAAGCCACCACACAGGAGGGTTGCCTCTTCGTATCAGCACCAAAGCAGCTCGTTGAAACCCAAAAGAATGGACTGAAGTTTTTATTATCTGTTCCAGAGTTGTTTCTAACTTTTTGGTGGTTTTAAAAGAGGGACTCACTTGACAAGCAAGGATTAACTCAGTTGTTAAGGGTTTAGGATGCGATTGCAAATTCCAGCCCCCTTTCTATTATTGTAATTTTACAACTGCCTTATGTACCTGTCAACTTTGGTAAGCCCTTGGATTAGCCTGAAAAGATTAATCCTGAGGTCATATTATGTTGAAAGGACAAATACTGTAAATTTTCTAAATATACTTTCCTAAATTAACCACATAGATTAATCCTTTTATCATTAAAGTTTAACCTAGTCTGTTAATCCTCCTATCATCCAAGTTTCACCTGGCTTGTTAATCCGCTTTTCATCCAAGTTTAACATAGCTTCATGCTTTTAAGTGATTTTATTTAATTTTTATGTTCATTATAATTTTATTAAATATTAAATATTTATTAATAATAAAAATATATAAAAAGGGGGGTAAAAATGAGGTACGCAGAGACAGGCTATAACTTAGAGATTGATTTGACGCGAGGAAATATTGAAAAAGTTGAAACTGACCCTAGGGACACCGAACTTTATTTGGGGGGCCTTGGGACGAACGCTAAGATAATATGGGATAGGGTCCCTCCCGAAACTGATGCCTTTGCTCCCGAAAATGTTTTAATTTTCAGCGCCGGTCTTTTATGCGGCACACCGGCTACCAGTGCTAACCGTACCATAGTTACTTCTATATCACCTCAGACCAAATTATTTCAATATTCAATGATGGGGGGATTTTGGGCCCCGGAATTGAAATTGGCCGGTTATGACAAAGTGATTATGCGCGGCAAAGCTCCTAACCTAGTTTATATCTGGATAAACAATGACAAAGTGGAAATACGCGATGCCTCTCATTTACAGGGTAAAGGTGCGGTTGAAACTCAAGAATTGATTAAGAAAGAGTTAAATGAACCCAAAGCTCAGGTGTCCGCCATCGGACTAGCGGGTGAAAACAGGGTCTTTTTTGCTTCCATCGAACAGGCCAGATCCAGCTGCAGTCGAGGTGGTTTAGGTGCCGTAATGGGCAGTAAAAATGTAAAGGCGATTGCTGTTCGTGGCACCAAGGACCTCTATCTTGCTAAACCGGTTGAGCTTATGGGCCTGATGAACGAAGTTTTAGAATATACCAAATGGCGGAATGACAATCCAATACCCAATTATATGCCAATTTTAGCCGGGCTTGGCTCACCGCAAGAGATGAAGCACGATGATGAAAAGTGGCATACCGAAAGTTTCAGCTGGGGTAATTCTCGTGCTCGCAGAAGAGGTTTTTGGACCAAGGAAATTGCCGAGGACTGGAAAGAGACCATGGCAACCATGCAGAATCGGACGATTAGCTGCTTTAACTGTCCCAATAACTGTGGGGCGACCCTTACTCCCCCTGGTAAGCCAACCTACATGATGAAGTGCTTTACTAAACTTACCTATACCATGGCTGCTTATTCAGACCTGGCATTTGGTTTGAGCATTGCGCAAATGGCTACCGAGTATGGGATAGACGGATATTCAGGTCCGCAGGTGATGGCTTTTGCCCTTGAGCTTTTAGAAGCTGGTATATTAACACAGGCTGATTTCCCCGGTATGCCGGAAGATAACGACGGTAAATTTTATTGGTTGCTGGACAAAATCGTGCGGCGGGAAGGTATCGGGGATATCTTAGCCGATGGCACTTACTGGGCAGCCGAAAGGATAGGTAAGGGTGCGGATGCCTTTGCTCATAACAATATCAGGAAACATGAGCAGCTGCCGCTCAAGCTAGGTACCATGGACCCCATTTATTACCTGCTGTATTGCTGCAATGAGAAGGCGACGGTTACTCAAATTGAAGGTAATTTCCCCCAGGCACCCTTTGCGACGCAGGAGGAAAAGGATGCCTTTGTCAGCGATTGGTTCCAGTGCCCAAGTGGAAGAATTAAAGAAGTTGTCCAGAAGTGGAGTTTTAAAGGAGAATTTGCAGGACCGTATTACCCCACGCCTGAAATGTGTTCTGAGATAGTTGACTGGCAAGAGAGGATGCACTATGTCGATGACTGTGTCGGTATGTGCGCCGGTATGTCTTCCTTCCCCTTGAAGCCTCCTTATCACTTATTTAATTACCCGAAGATTATTTCGGCAGCCAGCGGTATTGAAATGGATACGGATGATCTGGTAAAAACCACCACAAGAGTCCGGAATTTGGTCAGGGCTAATAATATCATCAGGGGCTTGCGGCGAGTAGACGAGGCTCCCCCAGAGGACCATTGGAATAAGAGATTCCCCGAGTTAGAAAAGGAACTCTTGGATACCTATTATAAATACAAGGGTTGGAATAACGACGGTGTTCCCACCAAAGAGTTTTTACATGAATTAGGTTTGGATTACGTTGCCGAAGAGTTCGAAAAGAGGGGGATCTACTCGGAGACACCTTCCTATGAGCTTGCGGCACAAAAAGAGAAGGAGGTGTAGACGTGGGCAAGAGGATCATTAAAACCATTAAAATTGATGCTAATAAATGCAATGGCTGCCGGGCATGCGAGGTGATTTGCGCTGCTTTTCACGCTACGCCAAAATACAGCAGCGTCAACCCGGCAAGGTCGCGCATTCAGATGATGCGTGATCCAATGAGAGACATCTATGTTCCCGTATACGCCGGTGAGCTGGCTAAGGCTGAATGTATGGGCAGAAACGTATATATCATGGACGGCAGGGAATACGATGAGTGTGGCTTCTGCAGGCAACCCTGTCCATCCAGGGATCTGTTCAAGGAACCGGATTCCAAGCTGCCGCTTAAATGTGATATGTGTGAAGACGATCCGCCCCAAAAAGAACCCTTATGTGTTCAGTGGTGCCTGGCAGATGCCCTGATTTATGAGGAAAGGGAAGTAGAAGAAGATGATACCGTGCCGTCGAACGATATGGAGATGAGTATCAAAGCATTGGTAGACACGTATGGCTTAGATAATGTGGTGGCCACCATGGCTCGCATGTCGGAGAAGGGCTAAAATGTTAGCAAAATCATTAGTTGAAAGAAGGGGATTATGTGGATACTGAAACCCCCATCAAAGATGTAATCGAAGAAATAAAAGAGTACGGTGGCTATCCGGTCAAATACTGCTATCAATGCGGTAAATGCGATACAGTCTGCCCCTGGAACAGGGTAAGAAAATTCAGTATGCGCAAGCTAATCCGCGAGGCCACCTTTGGCTTGACCGAGATTGAAAATGAAGAGATCTGGCGTTGCACTACCTGCGGGAGATGCCAGGAGGTATGCCCCAGGGAAGTCAAGCAGATTCAAAACATGATGGCTGTGCGCCGGATGGCTACGGGGTATGGCGTTTTTCCCGAACATATCAAACCTGTGCGCGCCGTAACCGCAGGCCTCGGTGCAGAAGGCAATCCCTTTGGCGAACCGCGAGCCAACCGGGCCGACTGGTCCAAGGGCTTGAATGTAAAAACCTTTGAAGAAGGCATGGAAGCCCTATATTTCCCCGGCTGTTACCTATGCTATGACCCGCGGTTAAAGAAGGTCGCTGTAGCTACAGCGAAAGTACTCAACGCGGCAGGTGTGGATTACGGTATCCTGGGCGAAGAGGAGAACTGCTGCGGGGAAAGCATTCGCAAGACCGGTAACGAAGAAATGTTTAAAGAGCTGGCCAAGGCCAACATAAAAAGCTGGATCGATCACGGGGTCAAGAAGATAGTGGTTTCATCACCACACTGCTATCACACCTTTAAGAACGAATATCCTGAGTTTAATGTACACTTTGAGATTGTGCACATTTCCGAGTTTATCTGCCAACTAATTAACGAAGGCAGACTTCAAATCAATAAAGAATATGCGAAGAAAGTAATCTACCATGACCCCTGTTACTTGGGCCGCCACAATCATATCTATGACGAGCCGCGTGACGTGTTAAAGAATATACCGGGCCTAGAACTGGTTGAGTATGAGGAAAATCGGGTAAACAGTCTTTGCTGCGGCATGGGCGGCGGCAGGATTTGGGTGGATACTCTCATGGCTGATCGCTTCGTTAACCTTAGATTAGAACAAGCGGTTGCCCTAGGGGCGCAGGAGCTGGTTACCACCTGCCCGTACTGCGTCACTAACTTTGAAGATGCAAGAGTAAATATGAACTTTGATAACGTCATCGAGATTAAGGACCTCACGGAGGTTCTCCAAGAGCTAATATAAATAAAAGAGGACAATCCTCCCATAGAGGATTGTCCCCTATATGGGCAAAAGGAATTAAGGTGCCCAGGCGAATGGAGAGTATCGGATATGAAATGAGGTGATATATAGTGGAAAATGAAATAAAACAACAACTAAAACAAATATATTCCAGTCGTTCAGACAATAATTTTGGCGACGTAATGGTTGTTGGCGGCGGTATCAGCGGCATTCAAGCCTCGCTTGACT
>JAENZP010000023.1:12196-24483 GCA_016841205.1 Desulfoscipio geothermicus | reverse complement strand
GCCCAGCAAAACGGTTTCATTTTTTCATCTGTCTACTTGACAGGGAGCAGTTCAATCTTGCGGTGGTTTATTTTTTCTTATTCTGTTCTTCTCTTTTTTGTTTTTCCAATGCATCAACCATTTCAACATAGTCATAGACCTTCTTTTTCCCTTCGGAGGAAAGTTTGCCGATAGCTCGTAAGAAAAACATATCCAACCCTTCAAGTGCTTCTGGTTTGTGAGGGTTATTTTGATAAAGGTATCGAATGACCCGATCATCGGAGTAAACGTTATCATGGGCAAAATCCATTTAATCATCTCGATGAGTTTTCGCTTTTCCCTGGGACGACTGTAACCCGCAGTCTGGGGGATACATAGAGGCCTTGAAAACTGCTCAAAGCTTTAGATAATGAACCTGGAGGTGATGGGGAATTAGAATTAAAACTGGTAGTTTAAAAAGCTAGGCATTAGCCTAGCTTAAATATAAAACTATTTTTGGGTGGAACTAAAAACAACCTGGAGGTATTTTATGGAAACAAGCAAAGCACTACAAAAAATTGAGAGGGCACGTTTACGCTTATGTGCTATGAAAGGAGCTCTAACGAGCACCAAAATGGTTCAGGCCAGCCAGGAACTCGATAAGTATATTGTAAATTATTATAAGGAACAAGGTTATTTTGCCGAAAGGGGAAGAGACCAGCAATCAAATTGAGAAACTTCCGAGGAGAAGCTTCCCAGCTTGTCTGAGAAGTTTCACTTTGCACCTTTTAAGTACAAAATGAATATTTTGATATGACGTTAGGAGGTGGCATTTATGAGTCAGGCGGCAAAACAAACTATGGAAATGCCTAACACTATTTATGAAAGTATGTTAAAAGTATTCATAAAAAAGGCCATGGAAAAAAAATACCAGGGGCAAAATCCAGACAGAGTTCAAACACCCAAAAGTGGAAAAGCCTTATTGAAGATCAATGTAAAGTAAAAGGGGGTATTTTGTATGTTTATACCCCCTCACATAACCAGTCAAAATTACCCATCATACGAAGATGCAAAAAAAACTCTGGAAGAAAAAGGGCTTGAAATCGGAGGCTATATAAGAATATCCACCAAAAAGGACAGCCAGAAATCAAGTATCGGTAACCAGAAAAAATTACTTGAGCAATGGGCTGAAGTAAACGGATACAAGCTGAGCAAAATATATATCGACGTAAAATCTGGCGAATATACCTATCTAAGGAACGAAATAAACCATATGTTTGAGGACGCGAAACAGGGTAAAATTAAAGGCGTGGTATCCAAGGAAATCGCTCGTACCTCAAGGGATGTCATGGATATTATCAGCATCAAGCGTACATTATCAGATTATGGCGCTTTTTTTATATCCATCAAAGAAAATTACGACAGCCGCACCGATGACGATGAATTCTTGCTTATCCTACACGGTGCTTTAGCACAAAAAGAAAGAAAAACCACTAGTTCTCGGGTTAAAGTTACCCAGCTTATTAAGGCAAAAGAAGGCAAAACTAATGTTCCATTGCCCGCATATGGCTATATGTTAAGCGAAGACAGGCAGAAACTTGTTGTAAACCCTGAGACTGCACCCGTATACAGGCAAATAGTAGAAAAGTTTTTTAACGGCTGGGGTCAATTAAAGATTGCCAAATGGTTAAACGAAAAAGGCATCAAAACCCGCAGAGGTGGCCAATGGTCTACCAATGGCATAAGGACAATACTTTCAAACCCTGTGTACCTAGGGGTCACAATATATAACGTTACTACCCTAATAAGAGACAGCAAAGGCAGACAAAAAAGAGTTATCCGCCCACAGGAAGAATGGATAGTCCGGGAAAACACACATGAACCCCTTATAACCCAGGACGAATTTGATAAAATACAGGTACTGATGAGACATAAGCAAGAAAAGTATCAACATGAGTGGTCATGCGATAGAAAGTATCTAGGTTCAAGTATATTAAGATGCGCAACCTGTAAGGGTAAAATATATGGATTCAATGTTAAACCTAAAAGAAAAAAAAAGGATAATCAATATAGTTTTTATTACAGATGCCAGGGTATTAACGGAAAATGTGAAGGTAAAATGAAAAGCTGGGATATGCAAACCATTGACGAAAGACTGTTACTCTTTATAAAGTCTTTTTTTGTGGATAAAGATAAACTTTTAAGTACAATGAAAAGAAATGTAAATTTTTTTTCAGAAGATCCCAGCGGTCTTATAAATAAAAGGGAACGGTGTAGACTTAAACTGGAGAAGGCTGTCGAGGCTATAAAGAAACAACAATTGGCATACGAACAGGATGTTATCAATTTGGAAGAATATAAGGAAAGGATTACTGAACTCAGAGAGGAAAAAAACACACTTCAACAGAATATTGACAGTTTAAATCATAAACTTGAAAAGTTAGATAACGCCGAAAACTTAGTTAACGAATTATTTGAGATAATAAAAAATCACGTTGAAAATATAGATGAGCTTCCATTGGAAGAAAAGTTTACCCTTATCGGCCACTTCAGCGAGATATACATTGACGAAAACGGTAATATCGTTGACGCCAAGTTCCGCATATAAACGTAAATAAAATCATAAGTCCGGCCCGCCATATTGGGTAATAATGTATTTGGCTAGCTTGGGATTAGGTCCGCACACCCGAACGGGTATTTGCAATTTCTTTTCGTATACCCACATATTCACAGATCCTTTCCTTTAAATTAGTACTTGATTTCCCAGGGCCACGGGCTATCAATCCATTTCCAGCAATCTTGCACGTTCGGAGAAAAACCGAAATTGAGCAATGGACCGTAGATTTGCTCATAGCTGCACACAGCTTGTAATAATTCCTTGTGTACCTGGTTAAACATGTCTAGCGCCTGCCGGTCATTTGGATGTGTATCCAAATATAGGTTCAAGTCCAGTGCTACGAATTCTAATTGTTGTATTTGTAACAGCATTTGCGCCTGCTTACGATTATCCATATTAATTCACCTCCGAACAATTAATATTGGTATGGTCGATACAACTCAGGAAACAAAGTGCCTGTTTCCAAAGCCCGGGCCGGGTTATTAACCTTACCCCACCTTTGTATGCAAAAGTAAGCCCTGGCCAGTTCCATACCCGGACAGGATGGAGCGATACCCGATTGATCGGGGTACCCGGGATAACCGGGATAATCAGGATAACCGGGGTGAGTTGGTTGACCTGGTTGATGGCCGGGACTGAAACCTGGTTGGATTGGATATGGCGGTAAATCGGCCAACGGGTCAAACGGTGTAAACATTGGCTGGCCACCTGCACCCGGCTGCTTGTGTGATGCTCCCAGACCGGTTGATATTACATCCTTGACCTGGTCTGGTTTTTTATCGTCTTTCTTATTCAAAATAACACCTCCATGGCAATATTTTTAAATAAGTCTATTCTTAACCAAATTATGTTAGTAGTGCCAAAGGTGTGCACACCAAAAAGGAATACTTAATAAAAATGAAAGGCATGTTTATATAGGTGAACATGATAAAATATTTTTAAATTTTGGTCAATTAGCTACAAGGAGAAAACAGACATCTGGTGAATTTTAGTATAAGGGAGGTGTACAATGAAAGCTGTTGCAGTTTATGGTTATTCCCCCTGTACGGGCAAAACCTCCGTAGCTAAAGAATTGGCCGGTTTTTTTTATCAGCAAGGTCACAATACTATGCTAGTGGATACGGATCTGGCCAAAGGAAATCTAACTGAAAAGCTAGGCCTGAACAGCTCACCGAACATTGGCGAATGGGCAGCGGATATACTCAAGCGATTGGACTGTTTACCTTACTGGGACATTAACTATACCTGGAATGAAATAGAACCATATGTTCAAACTTTCGACGGTTTACCAGTACTGGCCAGTAACACGATAGAGGATTTAGCTGGTTCACCATTGCTGCTGAGCTGTATAAATGTTATACTGCACAGTCTGCTGAAAACACCCTATGATGTGCTGGTATTTGACAACAGTGTGGGAGTTTGTGATTATACGCTAAATATATTGCTCAGAATGGATAAAGTACTTTTAATAGTCGAACCTTTTAGTTTCTCCTTGCCTAATGTTGAAGCTTTTGTGCGCCTGCTGGTGGACGAAGGATTCAGCCTGGACCAGTTCGGCTTAGTACTAAATCGATACCCCACCCATGCCGAACAAGACCCGCTGGAAATAAGCCGGGCGCTAGGGATTTCCCTTTACGGGGTATTGCCTAATTGTCCGGATTTATGTGGGAAAAAAGGTCAAGCCAGCATATTTACAATGAATCGCATCAATCGGCTTACAGAAGAGATAGGCCATCTTGCCGATAAATTATGGAGTGAAGATTAAACTGGTCCGCATGCTTATATTATTTTTATACTGGGCTTATGGTTTGGATGAGGCAGCTGCCATTAATGCAGCGCCTTTTTTGCGTTTTAAAGGCCGTCGCTTTTAACCGCCGTTTTTTTAACCGACAAGATTTTGGCGTTTATCACAATTATTACCGCAAAAAATTAATTACATTAAATGACTGCCGGGCACCCGATTCGCAAAAACTACGATTAAAAGGAGGTTTTGCGTATGCAGCTTTCACCGGGAGAGCGGGCTTTATTGGCTTATTTTCCCAATAGCAACGCCGCTGAGTCGGCAGCGCAAGAATTAAAAAACAGTGGCTACGAGAACGTGCAGGTGGATCGGGTGAGCAAGTATGGTGTCTCCAATAACGCAGAGATGAACAATCCCCTGATGGGACGGGCGGAAACCATTACCGGGCTGACCCTTTTTTCTGCAGGTACCGATAGGTTAGTGGATAATGACACCCGGGTGCTGTTGGGTGCGGACCCTTCGGTAAGCGGGTACGGCAATCCCAATTCCGGGGTAGCGGGCGGCAGCTCCTTTATGGTCACAGTAGTAACAGGGGATGAAGATGCCGGACAGGCGGAAGAGATACTAAAAAATAACGGGGGCAAACTATAAATAGGAAGTAATTACTATTTAATAAAAAGACGGGGGACAATAAGCATGCTGGATGAGCAAAAAGACTTATCCCGGACTGCGGAAGAATTGCGCAGTGAGCAAGAGGTTCCTTTTCTGACTCCAGAGTGGCTAAACGTTCTGGAATCAGATTACATCGATGCCTATGATGATGCCCTGGATGTGCTGGAAGACGCACCACGGGTAAATGCAGCGGATGTGCTTAAGCATAGACCGCTACCATAACCGGGCACTTGGGTAATAACTAAAGTTTATTAGACTATAAGCCAGCCCCCCTGAGTTTTATCAACCAGGGGCTGGCTTTGTTAAAATCCACATTAGATGCTAAAAAGCCTCTTAGCTTGTTTTTTTTGCTTTTTTTGGTTACAATGATAGGGTGTAAAATAGTACCTATAGAGATGATGGGAGGTCATGCGGTTTGAAACGCGTGTTCAGTGTCAGCCTGGGTTCATCCAAGCGCGACCACCAGGTGCAGGTTGAACTGCTCAGCGAACAGTTTGAGATAAGCCGCTTGGGCATGGACGGCGATTTTGAGCGAGCCTTAACTAAATTGCAGCAGTTGGACGGGCAGGTGGACGCCATCGGCCTGGGCGGTATAGATATATATGTCTATGCGGGCAATAAAAGATACGCTTTTAAAGATGGGCTAAAATTAATGGAAGCCGTAAAAACCACCCCGGTGGTGGACGGTAGTGGCCTGAAAAATACCCTGGAGCGGGAAGCAGTTACATATTTGCTGCAAAATACTGGTTTTATTAAAAAGGGTACCCGGGTGCTCATGGTCAGCGCGGTGGACCGGTTTGGCATGGCCGAGGCTTTTGCCGCAGCCCAGTGCGATGTCACCTATGGTGATCTAATTTTTGCTGCGGGCATCCCCTATCCCATTAAAACGCTGCCGGAGCTGGAGGAGATAGCTGCCAAACTACTGCCGGAAATGACCCAGCTGCCCTTCCATATGCTTTACCCCACCGGTAAAAAACAGGAATCCCGAGACGAGGAAAAGGCGCAAAAATTTGCCCAGTACTATCAGGATGCCGAGATAATCGCCGGTGATTTCCATTTTATTAAACGCTATATGCCGAACAAGCTGGATGGGCAAACCATCATTACTAATACCACCACCGCCGCGGATGTTGAATTTTTATGGCAAAGCGGTGCCGGCCGGCTGGTGACTACCACCCCGGTGTTTGAAGGCCGCTCCTTTGGTACGAATGTAATCGAGGGCGTGCTGGTGGCGCTATTGGGTAAGCCCTATAATGATATTACCCCCGTGGATTATCTGGAAATTATTAAAAAGTTAAACTTCAAACCGCGTATTATTGAATTGGATAATTAAGTGGAGGATTTTTTATGGCGACACACGAAGAAATTTCCGCCAGTTTACAATCGTTTTACGAAGGTTATAAAAAAAATAACAAGCTTAATCTAATGAACCGTGACTGGAACCGGATTATTATAATAAAAGCCAGCGATATAGACTCTCAACACACCCTGACCCTGCAAAACGGTGAGTTATCAGTGTCCCAAGGTGCGCCTGACCAAAAGGCTGATTTAGTAGTAACATCGGACAGCGAAACACTGGCAGATTTGTTTTACGGTGATATTACCCCTACTGAGCCCTATTTGAACGGTACCCTGGTGATTCAGGGCTCTGAGGATGATATTTTGCGTCTGGACTTTATTTCTCTGATGATCTGGGGTGAATGACTTGCAGCTCAAAAAAGTGCTCACCCTGCGTACCATAGTTGCCACCAGTGCCGGCTTGACGCTATCCAGCTCCACTTTTGTGGCGGCAGTGCAAGTGGCCGGTTTTTTGGCGGGTGACGCTGCCTGGCTGGCTATTCTGACCGGTGGGCTGCTGTGTACAACGGCGGCCCTTTGTTTTGGCGAATTAAACGGTATGACTCCTTCGGCGGCCGGCATTCGCCTTTATTTCAGCCGGGCTTTTAATGACCAGCTGGCCCTCATCGTATCTATGCTGTACATGGTGGTCATTATGGGCGTAATTGGAGCGGAAAGCTACGTGCTGGCCCAGGTTTTAAACGAGGTATGGCCGGTAGTGCCCGCACTGGTTTGGATACTGACCATGTTTTCCATTGTTACAGCGCTAAACGTGTTGGGTGTTAAAATCGCCGGTGGTTTTCAGAATGTGCTCACCTATGGTCTGTTACTATCCATGTTGGCTTTTGCGTTCATTGCCTTGGTCAAAGTAAATTTTCAACTTACCACCCCATTGGGTACAGGCAACGCGGTAGGCCTTGTAAATGCAGTGGCCCTGGGGGTCTTTCTTTTTGTCGGATTCGAGTGGGTGACCCCGCTGGCTGAAGAAGTGACCCACCACCGTATTGTTTCCCGGGGCATGCTGCTGGCCATCGGTATCCTAAGCGTTACCTACGCACTTTTCACTGTAGCTATGACTGCAACGACCCCCCGTGAGGCACTGGCCGGCTCACCCATACCCCATTTACTTTTCGCACGCAGTATACTGGGCGATGCCGGGGTAGCCTGGATGGTAGTAATCACCCTGGCGGCATCCATTACCACCTTTAATGCCGGTTTAATCAGCGTATCCCGCTTTGTTTATTCTTCAGCCCGGGAACATGTGCTGCCACCAGTATTCAGCAAAATCAGCATACGCTTTTTTACACCGTGGACAGCCGTGTTGGCTATATTTATCATTGGTCTGGCTATTTCCATTGCAGTGCTGGTGACACACCGCTACTTGGTGCTGGTAAATATAGCTGCAGCAATGGAGAGCATTATCTATGCGCTGGCGGGGCTAGCGGTAATCAGGCTGCGAAAAAAAATGCCTGAGGTAGACCGTCCCTACCGCATACCGGGCAATTATATTATCCCGGGCATCTGCGCGTTGATGTTCACCGTTCTAGCCCTGGCTGTTTTTGTCAGTTTCCCCATTGTGCTGTTGTATATCGCCCTGGGCCTGCTGATCTGCACCTGGTATGTAAACGTGGTAGTGCCCGAGCTGAAACGCCGGTACCAAGCCCAAAAGGCGGCTGCCAAGCCGCGCCGGCGTCTGATGGCCCGGGAGTCTAGCAAATCAGATTAGCCACAAATAGAGTCTGGAAGGAAGCTCTTAATAAGCAAAAAGACCTCAGTAAAGAGGTCTTTTTGCAATACAAAAGCACTAACGGTCCGGCTACTTCAGGCCCAACAGGTGGTATACTTCAGAGTCGACCGAATTATCATTGGTCAGACCCCGGCTTTTGCGAAGTTGCTGCACGGCCTTTTCCATGCCGCCACCCCAGATACCGTCGATGGGGCCATTATAGAAGCCCAGTCTTTGCATGCGCAGTTGTACTTCCATAACGTCACTACCCCGCGTATCCCGCCGCATGGTTCGGTATTCACTTGGCTGGTAGCAAAACTGGTTGCCAATAAGAGTTACCGGGGTGCCGGGCTTAATCCAGGGGAATATTTCCTCGACATCATGGTTGTTCATGCGAATACAGCCGTGGCTGGCATAACTGCCAATAGCATAGGGCTTGTTGGTACCATGAATGCCGTATATACCCCAGGGCACCGTCAGCCCAAGCCAGCGGGTGCCAAATCCTGTACCCCAGTTTGCTGCCTTGCGTAGTACTTTGAAATTACCAACGGGTGTTGGAGTTTCATATTTGCCTGTCGCCACAGGATATTGTTTATACGGCTCACCATCTGAAAGTACAGTCAACTTGCGCCTATAAGTATCCACCACTATGCTGACTTTGCCGGTAGGAGGCGGTGTATTATTTGGTGCTACCCAAACAAACTGAACCTCATCAAGTTCCTGCCAAAAAAGTTCCTCTACTACACCATCAGGTTCAAGTCCGTGGGACCTTTGAAATTTTTTAACCCCTTTTAATGTAGCCGCCCCGTATATACCGTCAACGTGCCCATGATAATAGCCTAGTTCATTTAACCGTCCTTGTAATTGTACCACATCGCTACCTGTAATGGCAGGTTTAGTAAACGTTAAAACCCGTTTTACCTCTTGCTCCGGATGGTAATAGGGACAGCAATATGCATTGCCCGTTGCCGCCCGGGACGGACTCGTGCACAGGAACATTAACATAACAAGTACTGTAGCGAATACGCATACTTCGGTAAACATGACGACACAGGTAGTATTGAATTGCTTAACCATTTTCCCCTCCAGGATCAGAGACTTAATATTCATTAAACCAGCCTAAAAATGTTTCTTGAATTACGTGTTTTTTGTCATAAACCGGTGGCCAAACCCATAAGGATAAATGGACAAACTCTAAGAGAGGGGGCCATTAAATCATGAAGGCGGCCATCAAATTTTTTATTTACATGACAATGATTTTGGTAGTCATGTATTCCTCCGGCTGCGCTAGTGAAAACCGAAACATCTCCGCAGAGCAGGCGCCGGTACCTAAGCCTGTGGCTGATTACCAAACAGCAGATAAAGGCCGGGCGACGGTTGATTCTGGACAGGAAGTACCCTCCGGCACTACGGCAAATAACACCACGCCTAACACGACAAACGATCCAAAGGCAACCGGAGCAGCAACTTCTATGGTAGTGCTCTACTTTGCTGATGCCAATGGTTACTTACAGGCGGAACAACGCTTTGTTAACAAAACAGCAGGTGTAGCCCGGCAGGCAATGCAGGAATTATGCCGTGGCCCACTTACTCAGGGGTTATTCGCTACCATACCCGGCGACACCCGGTTGCTGGATATTAATATCCGAGACGGGCTGTGCACCGTCAACTTCAGTCAAGATCTGGTTACTAAACATAGCGGCGGGTCAGGGTCGGAAAACACCACAGTTTATTCAATTGTGAATACCTTAACCCAGTTCAGCAGCATAGAGCAAGTCCAGATACTGGTGGGTGGACAGGTTGTTGAATCCATTGCCGGGCACCTGGATGTCAGTGTACCACTGACCCGCGATAGCAACCTGATCAGGGCCAGTGCCCAGAAGATATATTAATGCCAATTTACTGGCTGGAACTCAAACTGAGGCTGATAGGTCGGGTGGTAAGCGGGGATATAGCTTCCAGTGCTGTCTACCGCAATGGTGCTGCCATCTTTAGCCGAGCGCAGTATATCCAAAATCGTCTTAGTGTCCCCGTATTCCATTTCCGGAGTGACGGAAATTACTTCCCGACCTGCCATAGCGTTATAAATGTTTAACAACTCATTATAATAACCACGCTGCGGGCGATAGTTTATTTGCTCTGTACGACCGTCATTATAAGATAGGTTGATAGTACCGCAATCATTTTCCTCAAGATAGATCATCCCGGCGGTGCCAAATATGCGCAGGCCAATTAACGGGCGCTGCATTTCTTTACCGGCGCTATAAAAGCTGAATTGTCCGGTTACGCCGTTTTTAAAGCGCATGTTCACATTAATCACCGCATAAGGAGAAAAGTCATCATGCTGTGGCACCCCAAAGGACTGCAGCTTATCAACGGCACCGAATATGTGACGCAGAGCGGCCACATTGTGCACCCCGTTATCCATGATTACGCCGCCTGCAAATACCGGATGCTGGCGCCATTCCTTCCGGGCAAATTCATTTTTAAGCATATCCTCCGGAAAACAAGTCACTCGATTATGGATAAAATAAACCGGATCACCTATTTTCTTCTGCCTGACCAAATCACGAATGATATTGGTTTCCTCACTATAACGGTAATTCTCGGCAATCATAATGGGCACACCATAGCGGCGCGGCAGCTCAGCATGGGCCCGGGCCTGCTCGTAATTGGCAGCCAGTGGTTTTTCGCAAATAATCACCCGGCCTGGCTGATGGGCAATGGCCCGGGCTACATCCTCGGTGACCCGAAAATTATGTTCAATGGGCACCATAATATCAAAAACATTAATGTCACCCCGCCAGAGCATGGAACGGTAATCAGTGTAAATATTATTGCCTCCTAGACCCAACTGCTCCGCCCAGGGGCGGGTTTTTTCAGGCTCCGGGTCGCAAATAGCCACAATTTCAAACTTGTCGGACAGTTCCTGGTAAGCAGGATAATGCAGCCTTGAAAAGGCCAGACCTGTACCGATAATCCCCACTTTTAGTTTATCCATTGCATATTCCCCCATTATTATTAATTATTTTTATTATGCAGCCGGAAAAGGCAAACTATCCATTTTTTTTGCTTGATAGGGAACATTTTGACCTTTTTAAGTGTCCTTTTATTATCAATATTTATTTAATTAGTACAATAAGTAGATTTTAACAACCGACATCCTTAACAGGTTTTTAGAGTTTTTTGTTGAATTAGAGGCATATCAGATAATATTTTGGAAATGAGGAAACTTGTTATGAATAAGCATTGGGACTGGAAACAGAAGATTAAACTGGGATTTATTGTATCCTGTCTGTTTACAGCGGGACTTATGCTCATACCTTCGGCAGTTCCCGCTGCCACCCAGCTGACCGTTGGCGGCAGCTACGTCAACGTACGGGGCGGACCGGGCACCAACACTGCTATTATTGCCACTATACATAAAGGGGAAAAGTTCACGGCCCTTGACCAGCGCGGCGATTGGTATAAAATTAAAGTGGGTAGTGTAGAGGGTTGGATTGCAGGCTGGCTGGTGCAGGCTAAAAATGTAGCCGACACTTCTGCGAGCATAGCCGTAGTTAAGTCCAACTTAATAAATGTTCGCGGTGGCCCGGGGACAAGCTATGCGGTAATAGGCCAGGTCAATGCAAGTGCTCAACTCCCTGTATTGGCCTGTTCCGGAGACTGGGTGAAAGTGAAGCTGCCCAGTGGAACTACCGGGTGGGTGGCCAACTGGCTGGTGCAAATACAAAATTTAGCCGGACAACAAGAATCGGCCCAGCAAACATCGTCAAGCAACCAAAACAATTTAAGCAAAGTAAAAATTGCCACGATAACCGCTTCAAGCGTAAATGTGCGCTCGGGACCGGGAACATCTTACGGTATTGTTTCCAGTGCAAATAAAGGCCAAAAATTTACCGTAAACGAAGTAAACGGCCAATGGCTGAAAATAAGCCTGTCCGGAGACAAAGCCGGTTGGATTGCCAGCTGGCTGGCCAGTGTCAGCGAGTCTGCAGTAAGTCAGCCCGCTACTCAAACCGGAGGCAATAACACTAACGGGACTCCTGTCCAGTCAAATTCTGCTGCTGACAGCACCGCGGGTGTTTCAAACAACGTCACAATAGAAAAACAGGCCACGATAACCGCTTCAAACATAAATGTGCGCTCGGGACCGGGAACATCTTACGGTATTGTTTCTAGTGCAAATAAAGGCCAAAAATTTACCGTAAACGAAGTAAACGGCCAATGGCTGA
>JAENZP010000023.1:0-12186 GCA_016841205.1 Desulfoscipio geothermicus | reverse complement strand
AGTGCAAATAAAGGCCAAAAATTTACCGTAAACGAAGTAAACGGCCAATGGCTGAAAATAAGCCTGTCCGGAGACAAAGCCGGTTGGATTGCCAGCTGGCTGGCCAGTGTCAGCGAAGCCGCGACAACTCAGCCAAGTACCACTTCCCAAAGCAATAGCTCCGGTAACACTGGCACTGGCAACAATGACGGTGGCATTGATGAAAACAGTAACGTGCAAATCGTCATCAATAACGATGTCGATGTGCGGGGCGGCCCGGGCATGGAGCACAATATCGTCTGCCAGGTGAGCCGGGGGCAACGCTTGGGGGTACTGGAGCGGACTGGCGACTGGTATAAAGTTAGTTTAGAGGGTGGTGTAATCGGTTGGGTGGCCGGTTGGTTAGGTGATGTGGAAAAGGCCGAGGCATCCCCGGCACCGGGGGATCCGCCCGTGGAAACCGAGGACACTGACCAAAGCGATACAAGTAATAATGGCAAAACCAATAACCTAGAAAAAATTGAAGTGCGCCAGGAAAATAGCCATACCCTGGTTTCCATCCAGGCCGCCGGGGAGTTGAACTACGACATGTTTTTACTAAGCAACCCCCAACGGCTGGTCATTGACCTTAAAAATACAAATATTGGTGATTTACCGGAACAGTCAGCGATAAATACAGAAGCGGTAGCTCAAATGCGCATCGGATTATTTAGTAAAGATCCACCAATAGTACGGCTAGTATTTGACTTGGACGAATCGGTGGTTAGCATGGACAAGCTTTCCGACGATCGTCGGCAGCTAAACCTGGATATTTATGTGCCCGAATTAGGTGAATATTTGGCTGGACGCGTTATCGCCATTGATCCCGGACACGGTGGCAGCGACCCCGGTGCCATCGGACCAACCGGGCTGAAGGAAAAGGATGTCACCCTGGATATTTCCTTAAAGCTTGCTGAATTGCTCAAAGAAAACGGTGCCCGGGTGATGCTAACCAGAAGCGACGACGAATTTGTCGATTTATATCAGCGCACGGCTATTGCGCAACAGGAAGGTGCCGAAGTATTTTTAAGCATCCATATCAACGCAAATGTCAGCAGTGACAAAAATGGCACCAGCACCTATTACCGCCGGGATACCGGGGGTTCCCCGGAAGTGGATCAGGCTGACAACCAGCGCCTGGCCGGGCTCGTCCAATCGGAACTGCTCAGGGCACTGGGCAGACGCAGCCTGGGTGTGCTTCAGGCCAACTTTGTGGTATTGAGCACTTCACCAGTACCAGCAGTTCTAGTAGAGGTGGCTTTTGTATCTAACCCAGAGGAAGAACAAATGTTGCAACAGGAATCAGTTCGTGCCAAAGCGGCCGAAGCCTTAGCCCTGGCCCTAAATAATTATTTTGCACCAACTAATTAGTTACTATAGCAGATGTTTTCCTGAAATTAAGGAACACCTGCTTTTTTTTTACCATTAGGTACGTGAACAGCGCTAAGCTTATGGATAACAGCTTCTGATTCAGATGAGGGAAGAAATTACTTAAAAAACTGGTGAATTTGGGGTGCGTCTTTAGACTAAAAAGGTGGTACAATATGGTGGGTCCGAGTTCTGACACGTATGCTTTGTATTACAACATTATGGCACGGGAAAGAATATGTATAAACCCCACCTGATCAAGAATTTCTTTATTGTTCAAGGAATACCGAGCAGAAATGGAGATGAATTACATGCAGTTAACTGTATTGGGGTGCTGGGCACCCTATCCCCGTCCGGAGGAAGCCTGCTCGGGCTACCTGCTGCAAAGCGAAACTACCGCACTGATGATGGAGGCCGGTCACGGCAGTTTTGCCCGGCTGACTAAACATATTGATTACAAGCAACTGGCCGGGCTGGTAATCACCCATTATCACCCGGATCATTACGCCGATATTCACTGCCTGCGCCACGCCATCGAGGGAGCTAGGCGTGACGGCCGTATGGAAAACACGATTAAGCTGTTTATACCACCGAAACCGGCGGAAATATTCCGGGAGTTGGCTGAATTTACCATGGCTTTCAGTGTGGTTAATATAGAAGAACTGCCCACCTGCGATTTTAACGGTGTGCCTACCAGGATAGTACAGCTAAATGACCTTACCATGTATTTTATACCCATATTGCACGTTCTGCCCGGTTACGCAGTTCTGATTCGGCAGGGGGAGCAATCTCTCTTTTTTTCCAGCGACACCGCACCCACGCCGGAAATAGCCAGGGCAGCCAGCAATGTTGATCTGCTGCTTTGCGAAGCCAGTGGGCTAAATAAAGACGCTGACAAGTTAGCCGGAATACATATGACGGCCTGGCAAGCCGGTGAACTAGCCAGGCAGGTCAGAGCCAATCGCCTGGTACTCACCCATTTCTGGCCGGAATATAATGTCGATGAATTACTGGCCGAGGCTGAGGAATCTTATAGTAGTGGAGTGTTGGCCGCTGGACAGAATACAGTTTTTAAATTACCTTAATCCGCAACACACCAACCTAATCACATAAAATTTATTGGAGGTTAAACATGGAAAGAGCGGACGGTAGAAAAAATAGCGATCTGAGGCCGGTGAAAATAACCCGGTATGTGAATAAGCATGCTGAAGGATCAGTTTTAATTGAAGTGGGCGATACCAAGGTAATTTGCACCGCCACGGTAGAAGACCGCCTGCCCGGCTGGCGCAAGATGGAGGGAAAGGGAGGTTGGCTTACTGCCGAATACGGTATGCTGCCTAGAAGCACAGGGAAGCGCATGATGCGCGATGCCGTGCGAGGCAAGCAAAACGGGCGCAGTTTGGAAATACAGCGGCTCATCGGCAGGGCGCTACGGTCGGTTACTGATCTGCAGGCACTGGGCGATCATACAATTACCCTTGACTGTGATGTCATCCAGGCGGATGGTGGTACCCGCACGGCTTCCATCACAGGTGCATTTGTCGCACTGGCGGATGCTCTGCATTATCTTGTGTTAGAGGGCAAACTGGATAAAATGCCGCTGCGGGATTTTATAGCCGCCACTAGTGTGGGCCGGGTCAATGGCGAGCTAGTACTGGACCTTTGTTATACAGAGGATTCCGCCGCTGAGGTTGATATGAATATAGTAATGACCGGCGGTGGCCAGTTCGTTGAAATCCAGGGCACCGGAGAAGAAGCCTCTTTTAGTAGAGATGAAACCAACCAGTTGCTGAATCTGGCCGAATCAGGCATCAGACAGTTGATGGAATATCAAAAAAGTGTTCTAGGTATGGTAGCCGGTTATATTGGCAGTTCCCGGTAAATAGAGTACCTGCAGCAAAAAGATATAAAGGATGGTAAAACGGTGGACAAAAATACATCTGAGTATCACGATATTATAGTTAGTCTAAGAAAGTTTATGGCCTACCCCATTATTTTAGCTACCCACAATGAGGGCAAGGTGCGAGAATTGCAGCAGCTGCTTTCGGGAATTGGTTTTCAAGTAGTATCAATGGCTAATTTTCCTGATATACCCGAAGTGGTGGAAGATGGCGATACTTTTGAGGCCAATGCGGCAAAAAAAGCCCGGGAGGTGGCGGTCGCCCTGGGGAAAACTACCCTGGCGGACGATTCCGGATTGTTGGTGGATTACCTGGGAGGGGCCCCCGGAGTGCATTCAGCCCGCTTTGCAGGACCTGACCATGATGACGCAGCGAATAACCGCAAACTATTACAACTACTTAGCGGCGTGCCACTGCAACAACGCACAGCGCGTTTTTGCTGTGCAGTAGCCATAGTTACTCCCGACGAACAAGTGGCCACCACACAGGGTACCTGCGAGGGTATAATTATTGATGAGTTTAGGGGTGAAAACGGATTTGGCTACGACCCTTTGTTTTTCGTACCCCAGTACGGCAAAACATTTGCCGAGCTGGACAGCGCCACTAAAAATACCATCAGCCACCGGGGACGGGCGCTGCAAAAGGCTAAGGCCATTTTAGAAACAGCGGCGCGTAAAGGTAATACGTAAAGGTAATATATGAAAAATCAACCAATGTATAACTTGCCTGGTATGGATGGTTAAGAATAGATGAAAAATAACTTGGAAAGGGGAAATGTGCTGTTGCGCGTTGGTGTAATCAGCGATACGCATGGTTCAATTAGTACGGCCGTGCAGGCAATCCATCAAATGGGCCCAATAGACGCTTTGATTCACGCCGGTGATTTATACAGCGATGCACTGCGCATCAACCCTGTTATCAAAGTGCCTGTCTATGCCGTGCCAGGTAACTGTGACGCACTGTGCCAGGGTCCAGAGGAGCTAATCATTACGCTGGGCGGTTCCAAAATATTGATCACCCACGGTCATTTCTACCGGGTCAAAAACACACTGCAGTTATTGTATTACCGGGCTCAAGAATTGGAGGCACAAATAGTGGTTTTCGGACATACCCATGTACCGGTTAATACCTGGGAAAACAGCGTGTGTTTATTCAACCCGGGCAGCACATCGCGCCCGCCAACCAGCATCAAAGCAGGCTATGGAATACTGGACATTGGAGCGGATGGTGCAAAGGGAGAACTTTTTTCTCTACAGGACTTGTAAAGCAGCTCATGTTATCTATTTGCTCGATAGCTGCCTTATTATAATGAGAACGGCTGATATATTTTTAAGTATATATTTTAATAAAAATTCGCACTCTAAACTTATAGCATTTTTCACTGAGAAATGGTGGGTTGTGGCTAAAATGATCATAGTTGCTAAGGGAGGTGAATTTATGGAAGCCGGCGTACGAAATAATATTTCTGGCGAGGTTGAAGAAATTAAAACAGATAATGTTATGGCACAGGTGGTCATGTGAGTTGGCGGATGAAAGGAAGATGCTATCCGACTCACGTCCGTGATGACGCGAGACAGTTTAGAGGAAGCGGGATTTACCAAAGGTGATAAAGTAAATGCCCTGGTAAAAGCTATTAACGTTGTTTTTATTAAGCATTAAAATAATGGTCATTAACGACAGCAGCGGTCCGGTTCCAGAACGCTGCTGTAGCATGCAGGAGGACGTTTTTAGGAATATGAAATACTTATTAATAGCCATACCGTTCAGTATATATTTTAGATTTAGTGAAAATGAACTAGGAATGTTCTTTGCTTCGTGTATTTCAATAATACCTTTAGCGGGTTTAATGGGGGAGGCAACAGAGAACCTGGCCTGCCATACCGGTGAAAGACTAAGTGGGTTCCTTAACGCCACTTTTGGCAATGCCACAGAATTGTTAATCACAATTTTCGCCCTGAAGGCAGGTATGTTTGATGTAGTTAAAGCCTCCATTGCCGGCAGTATATTGGGTAATATATTGTTGGTTTTAGGCTTATCTATCCTGGTTGGTGGCATAAAAAATGGTGAACAGAAATTTGACCGGGTTCATTTTAATAATCAGACTAGTCAAATGTTTTTGGCAGTTATAGCGTTAATTATTCCAGCCGTCTTTTTTCAAGGTGTACAGCAGCATTCCGCTCTGGTTGGATTCAGTCTGATCATAGCCGTTATATTGCTAATTATATATTTGGCTGGATTGACCTTTGCGATGGGACGGCAGAGCAATGAGATCTGTGAGTTGGAAATATCGCACTGGAGCCGCACTCAATCAATTGTGTTTCTGGGTTTGAGTACTGTCTTAATTGCTATAGAAAGCGAATTTTTGGTTGCAGGAATCGATTCAGTGACTAAAACGTTAGGATGGTCGCAATTTTTTATCGGTATAATAATTATTCCCATTATCGGTAATGCTGCCGAACATTATACTGCTATAACCGTAGCCCTGAAAAACAAAATGAATTTATCTTTCGAAATAGCATTAGGATCCAGTGCTCAGATAGCCATGTTGGTAACTCCAATTTTGGTCTTATTGAGTTTTGCTTTTGGTACACCCATGACTATTGTTTTTAATTATCATGAGATAGTAGTGATAGCGCTGGCGGTCTTAATAGCCAACTTCATTAGCAGCGATGGTGAATCGAACTGGTTGGAAGGCGCTCTACTAGTGGCAGCCTATCTCATAATAGCTATAGCCTTCTTATTCTTATAAGGTGAGTGTGTGTGTTTTACAGGTTTTCTTCAAACTGCTCAACGCTAAAGGGTCTTCCTTAACAGGGCCCACGTTACCATAGGAGTTATCGGCAATGGTATCAACACTGACAGTATCTGTATTGTTGTCCCAAGAAACCTTGGCCCCCATTATTTCACATAGTGTTCTTAAAGGAACCATCACTCGGTTATCTATAAGCTCAACAGGTGCATTTAGAGTGAGAATCGTGCCATTAAGTTGAGCATTAAGCCCACCTACTTCAAATCTAACCTCTGTATCAGGCCTGGCAAGTATCACCTCCTTGCCGTTTCCATTCCATTGTACATTTACCGCCAACACTTCAGCCAAATCTCTTAATGGGATCAACACGGTATTATGTTTTAATACCATCGGCACACCTGTTTGGATAGGCTGCCCGTTAACCAAAAGTTTTATTGTAACAAGACTGGTTTGATAATCATAAACAACCCTGGATATCTTTTGAATTACTTGGAAAGCCGAATTGACATCTTCTGTATCCTTGCTGTAAATAGCAATAATGTACGGGTTGCTGGGGTGTTCAACATAACCCACGTCATTATAAGTACCCGTTGGAGGCCAGTTGCCTATTTTATGTGCGACTTTAACGTTTTGAGGCAGCAATTTAGGTATTCTATCATTGTAAATAGTATTTTCCATGTAGGCCAGCAGGCGGTTATACTCTTGATTCTCACCGGCCAAAGCAAGTAAATATTTCATATACTCAGCCATATCTTTCGGGCAAGTTATATTTTTTTGGTTATCGACCACCAAGCCGCCAATTGAGCGCATATAATCTTTAACGTTCGGTTTACCTAGATAAGACAAAAGTATGTTTGTAGCCACGTTATCACTATAAATAATAGAATACTTAGACAAAGTTTCAATGTTGTAGGAACTTCCCACAGGATCATATTGCAGCCGCCCGGTCCCACCTTCGTAATGCTTGGATTGATATACTAAGTTTAAGTTAGGATCCACTTGCCCATCAGTAATATTTTTAAATAAATATGCATTTAATGGTAATTTAAATGTGCTCGCTGCATGGAAAGGTTCTAATGGGTTAATGCCCATTGTTTTACCCGATTTCAAGTCAATCAAGTAAACCCCGAAGGTGCCTCTCTCGCTAGCTACTGTCTGAAAGAGTTTGTTCTTTAATGCTTCATATTCCACTACAGTACAGCCGTCATTACTGTTTTTTGCCCCCGCGCTGCCTAACGGTATAACTAGCAAGACAAGACATGCTACCAAAATATAAAATAATTTCCTCATCCGCATTGCACCTTTCCGTAATATAGGACTCGACGCATAGCAAACTAAATTCGCAGCGAGACTACTTTTTCCTCCTTTAATTCTTTATTATTATAAAGTAGTAGTTTGTTGCAAACAAGTAAAAAAAAATTTGATATTAATTACATGAATTCCATGTAAGCCGAATTTTTGAAAAAGTTATAAAGGGATATATTATAATTAATAGAATTAAAATATTATTATGATTTTAGGGAGGAGGTAAGAAAAATTGAAAGTTGTAGCATTTAATGGAAGCCCAAATAAAGAAGGTAATACTTATCAAGCTATAAAACTAGTAATAGATGAACTGGAAAAGGAAGGTATACAAACGGAGGTTATTCAGGTAGGAAGCCAGTCTGTTAGAGGATGCATTGCTTGTGGCAAATGTATAGCAAATAAAAATGAAGAATGTGTTCTTCCTGGTGATAAGGTTAATGAATGGATTCAAAAAATGAAAAATGCAGAAGGAATAATTTTTGGATCACCTGTACATTATTCATCAATAGGAGCTACAATGAAAGCATTTTTAGATAGGGCGTTTTATGTTACAGGTATTAATAATGGCATGTTAAGACACAAAGTTGGTGCTGCTGTTGTTGCTGTAAGACGTTCTGGTGGGATTCCAGCATTTTCTCAGTTAAACAACTACCTATGTTATTCAGAAATGTTTATCCCAACTTCAAATTACTGGAATGTAATTCATGGTACTAGACCAGGTGAAGCGTTGCAAGATGAAGAGGGAGTTCAAATTATGAGGATCCTTGGTAAAAATATGGCTTGGCTTATGAAAATAATTGAAAACGGGAAAGAAATTGTTAAAGCACCAGAAAGCGAGAATAAAAAATTTATGAATTTTATTCGTTAATGTATCATTGTTTATCAAGTTAAATTAGGGAAACGCTAAAATACGTTTCCCTTAATTTACCAATGCAGCCGATTTAATATCAGTTCAGCTAATTTTTTATTTCCGCTTATTTAAATCTACGTAAACAGCATTATCTTCTGGATTATATTCAGCTACATAGTTTCCTTTTGCTACATTAATATCGAAATAATTTAAAATACCTCTGGAGCCAATTTTATTTTTAGTAACCTTCATCCCATCTCCATCGGTGTCACGAATACGCAGTATATTAGTATCCTTATCATAAGCTACTTCTACTTGGTCACCTTTAAGTTTGTCCGCCATTTTATTCCCAAGCCTTATATGATGCTTAGTTATTGATACCAGGTTTTCACTAGATGACCTCGGTCTATATACTTCAAATGCCACTTTGTATTCCTCCTAATATTCAGATAGTTTATATAATTATACTATATGTAACCAAAAGCTACCACATTCGTATAATTTACGAAGGATAAAAAGTTCATTTGACTTAGGCCCTTAAAATACTGCTTTAGGACAAAACTAATTGAAAATATTTAGATTGTGCTATATATTATTAAGAAAATATAAATATTTTGAGCAGCCAGATTTTAATGTGGCATTACTAGAATTCATTAGCAAAAAATAATTTGGGGAGAGATAAAAATGACTTTAAAATGTGATGCGGTTTTTCAAGGTGGCGGCGTCAGGGGGATCGCATTTGTCGGAGCGGTTTCTGCATTACAAAAGAGGGGATACGAGTTTGAAAACCTGGCCGGTACCTCTGCCGGCGCCATCGTTGCGGCTTTACTTGCTGCTGGCTACACGGCGGATGAGCTTGAAGAAGAGTTGCAAAAAGTCGACTACCTCAAGTTTAAGGAAAAAGATTTTCTGGATAAATTAGGCTTATTGGGTGAATCCCTGAGCTTAGTTTTCGAATATGGCATTTATGAGGGAGATTATTTTGAGAATTGGCTCGACGGCCTTTTAAAAGCCAAGGGAATCACAACTTTTGGGCAGATCAAAATTGAAAATCCCTCAGATGAAAAATACATATATAAATTTCAGGCTATCGCCTCAGACCTAACTAGAAATAGGATGCTAGTTCTTCCGAATGATCTGAAATTATGTTTCGGAATTGACCCGGACACATTCAGTATCTCTAGAGCTGTTAGGATGAGCATGAGTATACCAATATTTTTTGAGCCGGTTAAATTAGAAGATAAAAAGGGAAAAGTACATTATATTGTGGATGGCGGGATGCTAAGCAATTATCCCATCTGGCTTCTCGATGATGGCACCAGCAACCCACCCTGGCCTACATTTGGTTTTAAACTAACTGATTCGGGTGAACAAGAAACCGATGCCGGCAAACCAATCCATAACATTTTACAATATCTGATCGCTACAATCAGTACAATGATGCGGGCCAGTGACAACTATCATATTTCCGTTTCGCGAGGCGATAAAGACCGGACAATGATTATTCCGACTACAGTAGAAGTAGATGGTAGGAAAAAGAAAATAAGGACGACAGATTTTGATTTGACACATAAAGAAAGTAAAGAACTATTTAATAATGGACTGGAAACAGCCGAAAAATTCCTTCTGTCGTGGGATTTTGCTGCATGGAAGAAAAAGTATCGAGAAAAATAGCAATGGTTCATTATTCAACGAAAGACGGTCATTGTGCCGTCTTTTTGTTTAGTTTACGCCAACTTTTTTTGTTCGTTCATTACCGGGTTTTGACGTCGATGTTCTGGGCATAACTGAGCTGAAATCTGCTTTTTGTATAAAAAGATGTTAATAGCTCATTCACTCTTTGTTAAATAATTTTAGTGTATACGCTAATACAAATCCATAAAATGCTGAACCTATACTTTTTGTAATTATAGTACGCAATGGGTTAAATTCCAAATCAGTAATTTTAAATATTACTCCAAGTGAAAATAAAAATAAAAAAGCTATTATTCCGTAAGTAATTCCTTTTATTATTAAGTATTTTTCAGAAATTAATAATAATAAGTATGAAAAGATAATACCTAGAAACCCGCCCAACATAAAATGACCAGCTGTAGCAATAATTATTTCACCCAAACCGTTGGGTTTAGAACCGAAAAGCATAATTCCTACAAAGTCAGCAAAGCGATTATGGGATGGAGTAGTATATATGATAATATAGTTGAGAATGGTCATTAAAATAGCTGCCAATTAGACCTGACACTAATCCTAGTGTAAACCTATCCGTTTTTATTTTATCTTTTATGCTGTTTTTGTACTCTTTATTATATCTATGCGACAGCCTGGATGGTGAACCTATGCCTATGTAAAACTTTTTAAATTTCATATTAATACCCCCAAATTACAAACTATTTTATAATTATTGACGGATAACAGCCTAAAAATTTCTATTAAATATTACTAAATATATGTAACAGGGTCGATTGCAATCGAGGTATTACGTGAAAGATTCAATTAGGACACCCATTTTATCCTCTGAAAATCGGAGTTGGAAATACCCAACCTTTAACCTTTCCGTATTTGGTAAATTTACTTAAATAATCAATTTCCTTTAAGGTCAGGTCGATAAAAAATTTTCGTAAATTATCACTAACAATAACCTCCTGGATAAATGAAGCGTGAAGTGCTATTGCATTCCTCATGCCCCGAATGGTACTGCCAAGCATAAATTTATCATCCACTAGAGTTTTATCTTCTATAGTAACAATAATATTTGTATAATGCTTAGGCAGATTTATTCCATAATACACTAGCTTATCTTCTAATGTTTTAATATCTTTCTGTAAGAATCCAATACCCATGTTTAATAAGACCATAAAATCGGGATCAGAAGCTAATGTTAAATAATTCTGTAATTGTTTAATATTATGATACCTAAAAACCAGATGATCCCATAAAAGGGCAATTTCATTGGTTGCAACTTTCTCATTATTATCAGGTGGCACATACTGGTATAATGGAGGCTCTATAATCCAGTTTTTTAGTTTCATATATTTAATGAGATTGTCAACCCTATACATGGCTGATTTAGTAAGATCAACCATGAATGACCAAACTCCATCATCTGCAGGTGTATATTTTAAACTCAACGCTATTAAATTAACATCCAACCTTAGAAAACGATCTAGAACTTCAGCTGCATCTTGATCTTTTAATATTTCAGAATTGACTGCTGTCTTACGCTTATCCACAGCGGGTTCAGGGCCGACTATAGAGTATTTTTGCATTAATTTCTCTATGGTATTACATTCCTTTTTTAAATCCTCAATAGTTTTTGACAGATAAACCACAAAATCAGCATCATGAATGAAATTTCTTAATAGGCTCATATGGCCTATGGAGATATTCCTATCAGTATAAGCTCGCCAAAGGGTATAAGCCTCATGAACATCCAGTTTTTCAGATTCTATTTGCCTGGGGTTTTTTAAAAAGTTCATTAAGATGCCTCCAAGGGAATTTATATACATCATTTTCCACCCCTGAATGCCGGGGTTGGAAATACCCAGCCTTTGACCTTTCCATATTTGGTAAATTTACTTAAGTAATCAATTTCCTTTAAAGTCAAGTCGATGAAAAACTTTCTTAAATTATTATTAACTATCACCTCCTGAATGGATGAGGCATGCAATGCTAATACATCCCTCATACCCCGCATGATTGTGTTAAATATAAATTTATCATCCACTATGGTTTTATCTTCTTTTGTAACAGTGATATTGGTAAAATGCTTGGGCAAACCAACTCCATAATATACTAGCTTGTCTTCTAATTTTTTAATATCTTCCTGTAAAATTCCAACGCCCATTTTTAATAAGACGATAAAATCAGCATCAAAAGCTAGTGTAGAAAAAACCTGTGTCTGACGGATATTAAAATATCTAAAAACTATATGATCCCATAAAATATAAATGATATCGTAAAAGTGTACCACTTCAGGCCCGTTTGATACTGAATTA
>JAENZP010000022.1 GCA_016841205.1 Desulfoscipio geothermicus | reverse complement strand
CCATCCCCGAAATCTGTTGTTTTTTTCACTGTCTACTTGACAGGGTGCAGATCATCGTGCCGGGGCTTTTGTTATTTATTCCCGATGGCTTGTTATTATCGATTTTTTGACTACTTTTTAAGAAAATAAAAATACTTTATAGGATGTAATTTATTAACTTCATATTTTTTAAATAGATAAGGGATATTAAATTGAGGGCTATGGTAATCCAAATTTATAATAATAGGAGGTGCAGCCATGTCCAATGTAATGAGATGTATGTGTGGGGAATGTCATTATAATGATAACCATGCATGTCATGCTGATGGCATTGAAGTTCAATCCAGTGGTGATAACAAGGTGGAAACATCGGATGGCACTTGCTGTAAAACCTTCAGACCTAAATGGCATAGAGGCGGTTGTTGCGGGTAAGGTAAGAGATGTTGGAGATAGCCCTCATTTATAGCGAGGGCTATTTTTTAATTCTTTTCTGCAAACGTTAGTTCTGTTATAATATCCCCAGGGTGATGCCTTATGTCCAAACTTTACCGACAACTAATCAAGGCCCAGGTCAGAGATGGGACTGCCCATCGCCTTCCGCTGGCGGGAGCAGTGGCACAGCGTGGCCGAATGCACGGTGAAGGATTACCTGCCGCAATTGATGCAGTGGCGGAATACGGCCTAGCTGCCGCGGTACCGGTGCGATACACAGCAGGGAATGTTGTGTGATTTGGTATTTAGGGAGGACGGGTGGATGCTAGAGAGGGTTTGGGATTAACTACTTATACTAACTTCTGGGTAGTGCTTAAAAGAGTTAATAGTTGTTTTGCTGAATAATTTTGTATTTGAGTGGTGCAAGTTTGGTGCAAATGGTGTGCATTATCATGGTATTTTTGAGGACTTATACAAACATGTACGAATATCAAAAAACCAATAAAAATGCGGCACTAGCCAATATATCAAATCTTGCATATATAAGATCCTTTCCTTGACGCAGAAGGGGTCGTAGGTTCAATTCCTACTGCACCCACCAGTAAAATCAACGGTTCCGGCATCACATAGTGGTGCCGGAACTTTGTTTTGGTGCCCGATTGGTGCCCAAAGTTATCACATACTATCTTAGCTCTGCATAAGTTAATTTTCGGAGTGAGTAATTTGTCTAACTTGGAAACAGCATTTCTTTTTAGTTCCTCTTACACATTGCCTTTGCTGCCTTATCGCGTAACAGATAAAATTTCCGATTAAAGTTTCGGGGCAAAATAGCTGTCCCGTTTTTGGTACAGAAAACATATTGTTCTGGCTTATGATTGCCTTCTTTAAGCATTGCCTCCTGGTGCAACTTTAGGGCACCAACAGTCTTTTGAACGGCCATTAGCCTGGCCATATATTCTTCTGTCTCTGGCTTTCGCCCTTTATATCTGCGGATAATTTTTTTGCAGTTGCAGTTGCAGTTGCAGTTGCAGTTGCAGTTGCAGTTGCAGTTGCAGGTGGACGGGTCCTTACCTGCTTCAATGATAATTTTCCATTTCCCTTTTCCGTCTGGAATCAAGTGGCCAGCCATAAAAGTTCACCTCCTGGTTAAATTATTGATTAGTCTATATTTCATAGCACTGACTGTTTCTAATTTATATTGCATGTCCAGGGTATATTTATCACCCCTTTCAAATAAAAAAGCCTGAATCCAAAAACATATGTTTTATTATACTATAAGCAAACAATTGTTTGGAGGGGATTGTTATGGCCAAAGCTTTACTACAGGAAAATACCAGAGAAGCCGCCTTAGAAAAGGCATTAGCTGAAGAGACGCGGGCGTAGATGGCAACTTGCGACGGTACTAAGAAAAGGATGATTATTGCCCAGGATTATTAGAACTAGTAAGATTTCCATCAATTTTCACCCTGGAGCTAGAATTCGACGGAAAGAAGGAAGAAAAGTCCTGCCATCTTAAAGAAATTAACCCTTAAAACAATGATATTAAGAGGAAATGATATTTTCATTAGGGATATAATGTAAAAAAATATTTTTGGAGGGGTAGACTTGGCTTAATTTGTGGTGTATCAAATGAAAATAAGACTTTTTTCTTATTGTGGAAGTCATATTTATCACGATAGAATGTAGAAAATTAATTATTGGAGGTTGAAGATGAATAAAGCGGAACTGGTATCCCGTGTAACGGAGAAAACCGATTTACTTAAAAAAGATGCGGAAAAAGCTGTAGGTGCAGTTTTAGCAAGTATCGAAGAAGCCCTTATAAATGGTGACAAAGTACAATTTGTAGGCTTCGGTACATTTGAAACTAAAGATCGGGCTGCTCGTAAAGGCCGCAACCCACAAACAGGTGAGGAAATAGAGATTGCGGCATCTAAGGTGCCGACTTTTAAAGCAGGAAAATCGTTACGTGCCAAAGTACAATAGTGCGACTTACTTAAAGTATAACTTGAGTAGTGAATAATGAGTTTTTACCTCTCCAGCCGAGTTAGTTGGTATGTTGGCAATATGTATTGAGCCTGTAAAAAAATGGAGTATATACATATATAACGATATTTTTATTTCTTTTCCACCAAAGGTAGCTTGGGTACTATTACAGGCTGTGAGCATATTTGTCGAAATAAGATGCATGGGAAATGCGGTAAAGATTGCAAAAACAGTACACCTGAAGATAAATTGAAAGATGGTACCGCAGTGTTAAACTTGCTAAAATTATCCCCTGGTATTAAGAGATTTTTAAGGGTATTGACGGTGCCGGTTTGGTTAATTGGGCTTGATGGGTAAGAAGGCCTGATTTAGCCTTGTAAATTTTTTGTAAACATACAGGATAATACGACATTTTAACGAATACCATATTGTCAACTTGTGCCAGCATTCATGGGGGTGCTGGCTATTTTTTTTTAAGCGACTAAAACCATCATATACTCCTGAATCCTTGATTTTATTGAGTTTTTGTTCAGTTCAGTAAGCCCTAAGATAAAAATGGTAAGCGTTCTTCCTAAAAAATAGGCACAAAAAAAGCATCTGTTTCCAGACACTTCGATTAAGCTGTTTTAAAGCATATTTATTGAGGTTGATCATTTGTCAAATCACCATTTCCGCTTACTGGTATAATCTCACCCAAATAAGTAGGCTCAGGTTTAAGAATTACTTTAAAGAGATCTTTTAATCTTGCCAATACTTCTCTTAAGTCTCTAACTTCTTGACCAACATATCTCCTTGGATTAGAGGCTACACCATAAGCATCAAGTTCCATCTTTTTGGCTATATACAATGCACGGTACAAATGGTATTTCTGTGTTACAATGATAATTTTATCGGCCTGGAAAATTTCTTTTGAACGATACAGGCTATCGTAAGTATCAAAACCTGCATGATCCATAAATATATGTTCAGAATCAATATTTCTTTCTTTAGCAAATTGCTTCATGACATTGACCTCGTCATATTCTTTCCTGCCATGGTCTCCGCTCATCAGTAATCTATCAGAAGCCCCATTCCTGTATAACTCGATACCTTGTAAAAGCCTATCTTCAAGCATTGGACTCGGTCTTTCATTATCCCACACACCTGCGCCGAGAACGAGGATACAATCCGCATCTAACAGAACTGCCTTATCTTCAGTAATAATTTTATCTTTAACTGACGAAATAACATAATAATTAATAAATAATATAGATACCAACATTAATAAACAAAATATAAATACAACTGATATGATTTTTAGTTTCTTTCTGCTTTTTATATTTTTTTCAATCATAATAACTCCAATTTTAATTGGGAAATTATCAGTATCATCTTTCACTGAATATCGATTTTTATAATATTTACCTTGTTTACCAACTGTTTAATAAATGTACTCCTAAATCCTTGATTTTATTGGGTTTTTGTTGGTTAAGCAAGCCCCAAGTAGAAGATGTAAGGAATTTAATCGAAGAAAAGGGGTATCTAAAAAGACTGTTGAGAATTACAGCGGAGCTTGGCATCATCTTCTGAAGTATGAGGACAGCAAAGGCATAACAATATGCACTGTTGAATTGATAACCCAAATCGCACAATACTAGTATAGTATAGAAGACATCTTTCACTGTATGAAGATAATAAAGCTAAAATCAGAGAAGTCTATATCATTCACTGTTTAAAGCATCTTTCGATCATATTTACCTTCAGCCAGCATTTATTAAATATATGTCATTTAAAAGAGCTGTTCCGGAGGCTGTCTGAAAAACTTTATCCCGAATGTTGAAAATCGATGTAAACGGTATAGCATCCTCAAAAGCGTTAACTAGAAAATCCGCCTCAACCAATATCTGATAGTCGCTCCCCTGAATGTCAGTATAGGTATGATGATGCGCGATGAGCCAGCAAACGCGGTCAATTACAGCCGGGTCAACCTCCAATTCCGCGAGCATCTTTTTCGCTTCCGGCGGTCCCTCAATTTGCTGATGGTTTCCGGCGGAGCTTCCGTATTTTATTTCGCTGTTTTTGATTCCTATATCGTGGGTCAGAGCCGCGATTTCAAGAATTTCCTGCGTGCTTTTTTCCAGGCCCTCCATTTCGCCAATAGCCTTGGCAAACCCGTACACTTTCAGAAAATGATTTATGCGCTTCGCGTCACCGGCGTAATAGGTGATCAATGCATGGATAAGCTGTCCGATTTTGTCCATAAATTTCTCCCGTAAAAAAGTAATGTCTTGTCGGTAGAATTATATCATACCGACGGGACGATGTTACCTATTGGGACATAAACAGTTTGATATCTTCGTCAACGGTGCCGATACCCGCAATGCCGAACTTCTCGACCAGAAGATTTTTGAAACAAAACTTAAAAGAACCAGCATGAGCAGGACCATCTAAATATGTATTCTTTTCTCATTATCTCGATGGGAAAAAAGAAAAACAGTTATTGGGTGAGAAAGTGTGTATAACATCGGGCTCAAACGCACCAAGACATTCCCACCTTATGCCGTGGTAAAAGTATAACCAAATTTCTGCTTATAGTCTAAGATGATGTACTGACTGTGGCAGCAGGCGGGTGTCAAAGAGGGGATTACATCCTTTCTGGAAAAGCGCCCTCCCAGCTACACCATGAAACCTAGTGCCTATATGTCGCAATTCTATCCGTGGTAGCCTGACCGGCCGTTTAAAATAATAAATAAGCTTAAAAATTAATGGCAAGGTCTCCCTGTTTTTAGATAGCCTTGCCATTAATTTTTTTTGAGCCGGCGATCGGATTTGAACCGGCGACCTATGCATATGATTGCGTTCCAGCCTGTTAGTTAGATATTGACGGAACTTTAATTATGGTAGCAACTTTAACGGTCTCATCATTTCATTGTCCTCATGATCTAATATATGACAATGCCAAACATATCCTGGCCCTCGAGTGGGGTCAAATGGATATAAGTTAACCCCGGGTAAGGTTATGGCTGGATTTGCATCTTGAGGTGCATAACGAACTCTTATCCGGGTAACTTCACCAGGATTTGCCCTTACGGTGTCTTTCCAGCCCATTTCGTTCGGATCAGGACTAACAGGCTGCCCTTGTAAATAACCTGTAACAGGTAATGTCACGGTGGGGTTTTTTAGTGGTGGCGTGCCGTTAACCAAAGTCCAGTCATTTATATATCGTTCTACGTCAAATATCTGGCGGTTTAAAACTTGGAATTGAACCAAATGCAGATGGATAGGGTGGGTGTCACCTGTTAAGTTAACAAGTTCCCAGTCCTCCGTAGCCCCTACTTTGGGAGTTTCACTGATTGGCGCATCCCATTTTTGTCCGTTTAAAAGTACTATCACGGGACCATCGGGGCCCATTACCTCATTAAGAGTTAACGTTCTGGTTGGTGCGGTAGGCGTTAGTTTAGGAATTGTATTTAAGGTTTCAGGTAACTCTGGTGGGTAAACTGGCTCCTGATCCCGTACAGTAAACTGCATTATCTGGCCAACTGTTTCCGGGTCGGGAGGATCGCCGTCAGGATAAGGGGTGTTGGCATCATTTTCAAGAATAATTGATGTACCGGGACTGAGACTTGAAAAATCAACAAGAACATCAGCACGTTCACCTGGAGCTATAAGAAGTGAGGTAAGCGTTACCGGTGAGGGTAAAAACCCTCCGTCTGTTCCAATTTGAATAAAAGACTGTCCGTTAGAGAATTTAAGGTTATAGAAACGGGCGTTTGAACCATTTAAAATACGGAATCGGTAATGTCGGGGCTCTATGTTTAAATTTGGCCATACTTTGCCGTTTACCATAATGGTATTTCCGAAAAATTCAGGTGTCCAATACGGGTGAATGGTAGGGTTAATACCAACCTTATCAAAAAATAGAGAGCCATCGCATTTGAAAGTACGGTCTTGAATTGCAAGAGGAATCTCAAATTCGCCGGAAGGTAGAATAGATGAATTTGGGTTTTCGAAGGGATTATTTGGATCTCTAAGCAGATAAAAGCCGGCAAGACCTGCATAAACATTTAAACGTGTGATACCCAGGGCATGATCGTGATACCATAGAGTGGTAGGTTGCTGCATGTTGGGATACGTATATAGTGAAGTTTCGAATGCCTCACCCCTGATTATACCGGCAGTAAACCATGCATCGGGGTGTCCATCGGAAACTGAGGGTGTTTCACCACCGTGCAAATGTGTAACTAATGGTACAAGAATTTGTGCGTCGGGAAACCCAGGTGGAAATTTTGGCCATGGGCGTGGAGGTATCATGGATATATTATTGGGGTTTGCCCAATGCAAGGTGGGATCCACCGCAAACAAGTGAGGTCCGACAAGATTATTTACCCACTAAACATGAACAGGAATACCACGGGTGGCTTCGAACGTAGCACCAGGTGTATTTTGAAAATAAACGATTTCACCGGTGTCCGAGTCTTTTACCTGACCTCCATAACCCCATACGGTTGTCTTTGGAAATGGGCTTGGGAGGATCTGCTGTTCAAACTGACTTACGTCAACTGTATATTCCTGTCTTAAAACTTCACCTGTATTAGGATCCATTACTGTTGTCGGTTCATATACAGGAGGAATTACCAGTTGATTAAGATATTTGGGGATACGTGTTGGGGGAAGAATAAAATGTTTATAATGTTGTTCTAAAAAATCTTGTAAATCTTTGACAGAATCTGGCGACAGAGAAATATTTATATTATTATCTTCAGAATCTTTATTTGGCTCTGTCATAAAACTAACTCCTTTCAAATTTTTATACTATATGTATGTAATAAAGCTACAAAATGCTAATAATCCCCACCTAACATGTCAGCGTTGCATACATTAGAACTTTAAATAACCTGGCTATGGTTACGGCCGCGGGGAGCACGCGGCGGAATGGCTTCAAGCTTATTCCACTGACCCAAGCAATTGTATTTCGACTGTGTTTGGGCAGAGCGGCCTGCAGGACATCCTGCTTGAGCAGTAATATATAAATTATTGAATAATATCGAACTAAAAAAGCCACCATCACGGTGACCTTTTCTTTGCATAATTTCCAGTCGTTAAGATTACATTTTCCACAAATTTCACGGACATTGCTGAAGGACCCTTTAATAGGGGCGGGGGCGGAATTATTATTATTCAGTGCTTACGGAATCATCACCGACGGTTATATTTTTATGTAAACATACACAGGATAATACAATATTTTGGCGAATACGCATATTGTAAACTTGTGCCAGCATTCTCCGAATTCCCCAAAAAGCTAAAGCCTCCTTTCACTAAATGCTAATCCCTTCTGAAAAAGATTAAAGGAAACGCTAAAATACGTTTTCCTTAACTTTTATACTATAAAAACACATGCCATCCCCTATTCTTGACATTAAATAAAGTATGAGAAAAGGTTTGAAAAATTGTTTATTGGCAAAATAAAAATAGAGATGAACGTTATACGAACGTCAATAACACCTATTATTTATAATTCTATTTAACTGAGGCATGTAATTAAATATTAGGCTTAAATTTGCCATTTGGTCCTTTCCATCGAAATTTATTTACAGTACCTTTCCCTATTTGTATAGCTTCTTTAGGACATTGATTTATGCACCTCATGCACATATAACAATGCGTGCCAAAGGAAATAGCGTTATTTATTAGGGATATATTTTTTGATGGGCATTGTTCTACACAAAGCTTGCATTGAACGCATTTATCATCAACCCAAAACATAGGTTTAATTTTCTTTTCTGCCAATTTATATAAATATGCCCAAAGTAATTGTAATAAATTGCTTATTAGTGGTATCCTTTGGGGTGCACGCATCCTCATGGAATCAATGCTTTTCCCTCGATTAATCTCACCGATCACAAAAGCTATTCCATGAGCAAATTTATTAATTTTCTTTATATTACTATAGTCTCTGTTTAATGCTTTGCGTACATATCTTGAATTTCTTTTCATGAATGGGAGAGCATCAGACCCAGGCATTGCTATTATGCTGATTCCTAAAAGAATATAACCCTTGTTTTCCAATTTTTTATGGACATCATTAATTGCCTGTCCTGTAAACATTGCCCTAGTACAAAACAGAAATATACCTTTTTTATACACAGTTGGTAGCTTATCAAGATAATGTCTAAGAAAGTCAGGTGGTGCTCCTGCGTAGACTGGGAACCCAATTATCATGATGTCATAATCAATGCATTCTTTCGGTGAAAATTTTTCTATTGAAATTAGGTCTGTAATAACGGAGAAACATGCTAACTTTTTCTCTAAATACCTGGCAACATAATTGGTATTTCCTGTTCCACTAAAATAAAGAATAAGAACTCTCATTAAAAACTCCCAAATCCAAATAGTTATGTGTATATGCTGATCTATTTAAGATTATATCCTGCCCAAAGCTTTAATTCCTTAGCTAAGAAAACAAACTTAACTATAAAGATGTTCCAGCTAGCATTAAATCTTGGGCTGTGGTAATGGATACTTAACAAGGAATTTCTTAAATTTCTCACTGGAGGCCAAATATGCCGTAAAGTGGAGGGTAAGAAGGGTAGAATTAGTTTTAAAAATGTTAAACTGGTTATTTTGAGGGACCGTTCAATAGGGGGCGTGGTTAGGAATAAAGTGTTAGTGCTTTCGGTAGCACCACAAATATTATATTTCCATAAATTAACATATAACTAATAATGGTAGGCATTAGCCTACCTATTATTTTGCACCAAAATATCTATTGAACCATTTTGCGTTGTACCCGTATAAACAACAGGAACCTTCTCTTGTTTGCTTATTTGGGGGTCAGGGAACAAGTTATCATTACCTAAATTTGTTATAAAATAAGCACATAAGCTACCATATAGAGCATGATTAAAGAAACCAAGGATAGGTGTTAAGGGCTTGTTACTTTTAACTTTTAAACCTAAACCACTAGCAACCCCTTGAAGTAAAACCCAAGATAAAGCCCCAACCCCTATACCCTTCATTATCGCTTTATCCCGACCTGTAAGAGAAAACATATATGCCATTAAAACTCCTATTGCACCAGTATTGGTACTGTTGATAATTTCCGAAAGAGCAATTCCCTCAGGAGTATCTGCTTTGTTTTTTGGGATAAAAATTGGTGTGGCTAATTGAGTGGAACTTATATCTGTTAGCCCTAGTTTGTATTGTATCGCATTCAATAAGCGTCCAAAAACTCCAGCTATGATTCCACTGATTGCTCCTAACGTGATACGGTCTTTGATTTTATGCATTAAGCTTTCACCTCTGTCATTATGTTACCCATGAAATTATTCTGCATTCTATTTTCCTTGCTGACAAAAAACAACAGGGTTTAAGAAGCTGTATTCGTTTGGCGAAACTCGCCTAGGCCAGGGCCGGGAGAATGTACGTCAGTTTTTGAAAGGGAACCCCGAGGTGTATGCGGAAATTGAGGGCCAAATAAGAGAATGCCTGGTACCGGTAAGGGATAATGTGGTTGATTTTAAGCAGGCTTAGTAATATAATTCTTGCAAATATGTACTCAATGAAGTTAAGGAAAATCCATAAGTGGAATAATTATCTATTCCTGCAGTTCCCCTCGGTATTAAATCAGCTGTTTCAGCAATAGTAAACCATCTTCTAATGTTATTATCCCAGGCATTTAAATTAGTCATCTCCCTTTTTTTACGCCTAAACACAATTTTCATATGTACTAACTTTGGCATTATTTGCCTTATTGCGCTGGACAGGTTAAGCGCTCGGTATGTTTGAAAATAATCCTTTCATTGTTTTCCCAGATGCTTTTCAATATAATAAATATAAAAATAATGTTTTGCATTAAGGAGAATGTTATATCTAAATTTCGTCTTCAGTTTCCGGAGAGTGTTGGACTTATTGGTCTCTTGGGGTTAATCGGGGTTATAGGTATTATACTAGATTGGAGTATACTTAAACCTTGGCTAGCTGCGTTTTCAGCTTTTAGTATATTTAGTCTACGATTCTTCAATGAGCAGCATCTAGGATTTCCAGAAAGGTTGGGGTTACTCAGCTTCTTGGGATTTCTCGGGTTCGTGGGCTTTATTCCTGGTTTAGAATATCTCAAGTGCTTGTTTGTGTTCTTAGGGTTCGCATTTTTCTTTTTCTTCTTGGGTCGTTGCAACAACCTTCACTAAGTTTGTATCACCAACTGATGCTAGTTACATGGTATATTTCGAGAGGGTGCAGTGGTATTTGAAGAATTTTTATGCAGTATTAACTGTGCCTATTTGGCTGATTGGGTTAGATGGGTAAAAAGATAAGATCTGGCAGATGTTAAGCTGGTTGTTTGAATGACCCTATAGTAGAGGCTGGGGCAGGTTTATCATATCAGTGCTTAAGGGTGTCACACAAATCGTATATTGTTAGCTATTTTTTCTACATAAATATACAGGATAATACAACATTTTAGCGAATTAGTAAATCTACTAAATTTGTTGTTATTATATAGCTAATTAAATATAAAAGAAAGGATTGCCATACAATGATTGATTTGTATAACATTTTTATTGCACTAGCTTTGCCTATAGTTAAAAGCATAGCCCTAGCTATATTGACGGTAGTAATTGGATTAGTAATAATTAGGTGGGTTACCGAGAAACTGACTAATATTATTGAAAAAACATCCTTTGACCCAAATTTAAAGCCATTTATTGCTTCATTGATTAATGCCTTATTAAAGGTTCTTTTGGTTTTATCGGTTATCGGTATACTTGGAATTGACACTTCATCCTTTGTGGCGGTAATTGCAGCTGCGGGCTTTGCAATTGGGTTGGCTTTTCAAGGTTCTCTTGCTAACTTTGCTGGTGGAGTTCTATTATTAACATTAAGACCTTTTAAAGTTGGAGATTTTATCGAAGCAAATGGCTACAATGGAACTGTTCAGGCAGTGCAAATTCTTTACACAGAATTAGTTACACCTGACAATAAGGTTATTTATATTCCAAATGGAAACATTTCAAATGCCAGTATAGTAAATTATTCCGTTAAGGATACCCGCCGTGTCGATTTTAAATTTGGTGTAGGATATGAAACTGATTCCGACCATGTAATAAGTGTATTGATGGAAATTGTAAGTCATCATGCACTTATTTTAAAGGAGCCCGAACCATTTGTAAGAATGTCAGAACATGGAGATAACGCATTAGTTTATACAGTCAGAGCATGGGTCAATGCCAGTGATTATTGGACAGTATATTTTGATATAATCGAAACTGTCAAAAAACGTTTTGACGAAGAGGGTATTTCAATACCGTATCCCCAAATAGATGTGCACATTGGCAAAAAGTAACAGTTGCAAAGATAAAGATTTTAGTATTAGTTTTTATATTTACTTATTGTAAAATTAATCATAACTTAATGATTAAAACGTGAAGGGGAGGGATAGAATTTGGATTGGAGATTTATTCTATCGCTTATATTTGCGGTTATTGTAACTGTCTTTGCCGTACAAAACGCCAAGTCTGTAGAAATTAATTTTCTATATTTACATTTATCTATATCCCAAGCTTTAGTTGTTTTAATCTCAGCTATTGTCGGAGCTGTTACAGTTTTTTTACTAAGCATAATTAGGTTATTGAGACTAAAAATTAAAATGAAGGATGCAGGTAAAACTATAATTGCACTTGAAGAAGAAAACAAAAAATTAAAGCAAGCTCTAGCAAGCAAGGAGTCCCTAGTTAATTCTTCTAATTAACAGGAGTTATGTAGTTGATGTAAACTGATCCCAAATACACAACTCCAAAAAATTTTAAAAAATAGTCTCTAAAAGTAAAAATACTTGACATTTGATTTTGTTGAGCTTTTGTTTAGTTTAGCATGGCCAACCAATGATTGACTACGTAATTGTGTTACGAAGTGGAATATTTTTTTGTAAACATATACAGGATAATACAACATTTTAGCGAATTAACATATTGTCAACTTGTGTCAGCATCCTTGGGGGTGCTGGCTATTTTTTGTGAATGAAGCCATCCATGGGGGTGAGTGGAGTTGCCTCCAGGTGCACGATTTTTGTAATCTTTACTGCATTTTTCATGCAGCTTATTTCGACAAATATGCTCCTGAATCCTTGATTTTATTGGGTTTTGGTTTGGTTTAGCAGACCCTAAACTAGCGTAAAAGTAGAAACGGTGTTATATATGCTATAAATCAAATCAAGCTTATTAAAATTTAGTCAACATATGGGGGATCTTATGTCTGTTTTTGAAGAATATTTATACATTGATTATGAAAATGTTCAGGACGTTAAGATAGATGTGATTAAGCCGACAACTAAAGTAACGATTATTGTTGGGAAAGATCAAACCAAGGTGCCAATTGAGCTAGTCCAAAAGACCCAGCCGTTTGGAAATGCAGTTGAATGGATTCGGGTAAATGGAAAGGGACGAAACGCCTTAGACTTTTTCATCGCTTTCTTTCTGGGAAAAGATGTTGCTACAAACAACGAAAAAACATTCATCATTTATTCCAAGGATACAGGATATGATCCGCTAATCAATCATTTAAAGAAGAGTGGGATTAAAGTAAAGAGAATCGTAAGCTTTCATGAACTAGGCCAGAACAAAGCTATAAAGATAGATGAAGCTGGAATTAAGAAAGTTAAAGAAAGTTTAATAAAAGTTGCCGCCAACAAAAGACCCAAAAAGAGAAACAGTTTAACTGGATTCATCACGGCGCTACTTAAAAGTACGCCCAAACAGAATATCGATAATATTATCGAAGACCTATTTATTGAAAAAATTATTTATGAAGAAAATGGTATTATAAAATATTCACTTGATTAAAAGAAAGGGTTTGTAACCATAATAACAGTTGATAAGCCTACATTATAAGCAATCTTTAATGATGATACGTTAGAACTTCCAAAGTATTGAGATGGATATGATTTTTATGATACATTAGATAACATTTCTCTATATACATTAATAATCTAACTAATAAAATTAATTAGAATATAAGGATGAAATTAAAACTATTTGCGATTACATATTAAATAGTTTGAAAGAATATCATTACGGATTTCCACATCAATCATTCGAATTGTTATCATATATGCGGATCAGGGACCCGGCCGACAACTATAACCAGAAGTTTCTCATGGATGCGCTGGTACGACGGTATCCTGGAGGATGACCGGGGAGACTGGGTGCGGGTGATGGTGCCGAAGCTGGAGATTGATCTGGAGAGGCCAAGGATGGAGGTATTTGTTTGGGGATCTGATTGAAACTTTGTTTAAAATGTACAATACACTATGTTGAAGGGGCAAAACGATTATATTTTGCTATAATATACCCCGTTATAAGCCCATATAGTATATGGCTACCAAACGAAACTGCAGCTGTTATTGCATCAAGCTGTTCCTTTTCTCCTGGAACAGATAAAGTAACAAGGTAATTTCTAACGATAAACCAAACAAGTAACCCGTATATAGCACCTTTTAATAGATAAAAGTCTTTGCCAGATAGCAAATACAAAAAACCTAAGCCTACCCCAATGATACTTCCGAAAATTAAATGAGCAAAAATAGACAATGTAATGTGGGGCCAGTCCAAGGGGAAATCTTTAACATGAAAAACTATTCTTCCAGCAATAAGCACACCAAAGTCTTGCGTAAAATGTAATAAGTACGGAATACCACTAAAAATAATTTTAACAATAGCACCGATAAGTCCCGCAATCCCGGAAAGCATAATGAGGTCTTTAGAGATAAGTAATTTTTCATTCATTCTTAATTAAACATCCCTTTTTAAGTATGTTATTTGCTTACTCTTTCTCTAATTAGGTGGATTTATTCGTAAACGTCAAATAAACCATCACATAGAATAGAAATTTTGAAGGTAGTACAATCGCTATGAATAGGTTGAAAAAGATGAAAAAGTAAGCAAACTTTTTCAACCAAGAATGGAGTGGTTGTATGGATACACAAAAAGTTGCAGCGGAGTACCGGTTATCAAAATGGATGCACGTGATACAGGAACAGCAGCGCAGCGGGCAAACCATTAAGGAATTCTGCCAGGTTAAAGGAATAAGTAGAAATAAATACTTCTACTGGCAGCGGAAGCTGCGAAAGGCAACCTGTGAAGGACTTTTAAAATTGGGAGAGCCCGCAGATATAGTGCCAAATGGATGGCTGCAGCTTGAACCGGAGCAAGAAACGCAAACAACGCTGGATATTGAAATTGGTGGCTGTCATATTACCGTAGATGAAAAGACGGATCCTGAACTATTAATAAAAGTCTGCCGCATATTAAGGGTACTATGATGAGATGGGGCGAAAAACCAGTATACATATGCTGCGGACATACAGATATGAGGAAATCTATTAATGGTCTGATGATGCTTGTTAAAGACAGCTTCTCCATTGATCCATTTTCGGAAGCACTGTTTGTATTCTGCAACCGCAATCGGGATAGAATTAAAATCCTGGAATGGGACGGCGATGGCTTCTGGCTGTATTTTAAGCGCTTGGAGCGTGGGCATTTTCGCTGGCCGGCAAAGGGAGACACTGCTATCATGGTTCTTGAAACCAAAGAACTATCCTATTTGATTGAAGGTGCGAAATTGGAGAAAAAACTGAAGAGAGAAGAAGTTTTCGAGCGGCAAATCTCCTAAAATATTTAGCTCATAAAAGTGCTTAAAGCCGCTTAAAATCTAGCTTTGATGCGGTTTTACTGGTATAATTTTCTTATGAAAGCACAGGAAAACTCCGCAGAAAAACTGCTTAGCATAATTGAAGAAAAGGACCGCCGGATTGCTGAATTAGAGCAACAGGTACAGTGGTTTATGTCGCAGGTTCGCCTTGCGAAGCATAAGCAATTTGGCGTATCAAGCGAAAAGACAGACGATATTCAGTTGACTATATTCAACGAGGCCGAATTAAATTCCGATATGACCACGCCGGAACCTGTGCTTATTGAGGTAAAGGCCCATTACCGCAAACGGACACGTCTTACAACTGACAAATTGCCGGAGGACTTACCTGTTGAGATAATTGAACACGAGCTGCCGGCTGAAGATTGTATCTGCCCGGAATGCAGCAGCAAGATGCACACAATGGGCAAAGAAACCCGCGAAGAACTAAAGATAATTCCTGCAAAAGCAATAATTACTCGTCATGTGCAGCATGTTTATGCCTGCCGGAAATGTGAAGAGACTTCCGATCATGTTCCCATCGTAAAGGCAGATATGCCAGAACCCGTCATAAAAGGTGGATTCGCCGCCCCCGAAACAATTGCCCACATAGCAGTGCAGAAATTTGTTATGGCTTCACCACTTTACAGACAGGAGCAGGAATGGAAGCAAAACGGCATCCTGCTTTCCCGGCAGACTATGTCAAACTGGCTGATCAAAGCCAGCGAGAACTGGCTGGGACCGATATATGAAGAGATGAAGCATAAGCTATGTAAGCACGAAGTGCTTCACGCGGACGAAACTACCCTGCAGGTATTAAAAGAACCGGGTAAGGCAGCACAATCAAAAAGTTACATGTGGCTGTACCGCACCAGCGGCGAAGCCAAACACCAGATAGTGCTTTATGATTATCAACCCGATAGAAAACATATACATCCGGAAACGTTTTTAAATAATTTCAAGGGATATCTTCATGCAGACGTATACGAAGGTTATCACAAGCTTCCTGAAAGCATAATCGTCGTAGGTTGCCTGGCACATCTAAGGCGGAAATTCTTTGATGCATTAAAAACATTGCCCAAAGACATACAAGCAGACTCCAATGCAGCAAAGGGAGTAGCTTACTTAGATAAACTGTTCCATCTTGAAAAACAGTTTGCTTCACTTACCCCAGATAACCGTTTCGAGGAACGCGAACGACTATCAAGGCCTTTGTTTGCTGAATTTTATAATTGGATTGAAAGTACTGCTGCCTTGCCTAAAACCCTTCTTGGCAAAGCGGTATATTACGCAAAATCTCAGCGAAAATATCTTGAAAGATATCTGCTTGACGGCCGTCTTGAAATTTCAAACAACCGTGCGGAACGCAGTATTAAGCCATTTGTGATCGGCCGCAAAAACTGGCTTTTTGCCAACACGCCAAACGGCGCCAAGGCCAGTGCAATTTATTACAGCCTGATTGTGAGTGCAAGGGAAAACGGCTTGAATCCATTTGAATATTTGACATGGGTTTTTACCAATGCCCCCAACTTGGGCAAAGCAGGTTACATATCTGCAATAGAAGACTTCCTGCCTGGCAGTGCAGCTATACCAGAAAAGGTATTCACCCCGCAGCCTGGTAATGCAAAACCGAAAAAATATGCCTGGGAGGAAGACTGATATGGGAAAGAATATTGATTACATGATGGAATTGGTACATGAATACCTGTCAGGCAAAACTCCCCGGTATATATTCGAATTGGATTTTCAGACTGAGATCTTAGCCCGTTACAAGAAAATGGTGCGGGAAGATAGGGACTATGCCGAATATTTTTATGATTTGCTTTCGGAAGACGGCGTGGATGCGGGCGATGGACTATCAGATACAAAATTTAAACAGCTGATCCGAAGACAATATAACAAGGTAAAAAGTGTTGCCGATGATGGCTTTTGTTGATACCTACATTTAGTAGGTACTGGCCTCCTTGACGCTTACATTTATTCAACAACAAATCCTTCTGTTAAAACAAATTATTAAAGTGAGCCTTCTACCGCCGAATTGTGTTGGAAAACGGTGGGAGATATTAGTGTGTTATATAGCCTAAATGCAATGTATGCAGCTTTGTTTATTACGGTAGTGCTGATGATTTTTACGGTTATTTTCATAGTCTTTATTGGAACAAAGGTGGCAAAGTCATATGTAGCAATGACGTAGTCGCTGGAGGAAATAGCTGCAAGTTTAAAGCGGGATAATAAAGACATGTGAAGTTTGTCGGAATATTGGTCAAGGATAAAGTCTTCTTTTTGCCGAATGGTGACGGTAGAAAGGAGGAAAAGTAAAGTGGAAAAAGTTAAATGTCCAAAGTGTTCTACTAATAATTATACTATTATTAATGGACCTAAAATGATTAAAGAACTTGGGTATGGATTACTAAGAGTGGAATTACGGCAATGTAATAAATGTTATAGGCGCTATAGAGTTGCAACTTACGGCGAAAATGAATTCTATTGTTAAAATAAAGGAGGAGCTATAAGGCTCTTTTTCTTTTTGATATAAACCATGTAAAATCGAGGTGATAACCCTGGAAATACGCAGTATCCATATAGATCAAATCAACCCGGCCCCATATAACCCCCGCAAAGACCTGCAGCCCGGTGACCCAGAATACGAAAAGCTCCGCCGGTCCATCGAGGAATTCGGCTATGTAGAGCCAATGGTCTGGAACGAGCGAACCGGAAATCTTGTAGGTGGCCATCAGTGTTATTAAATACTGAAGGCCCGGGGAGATGTGGAGCTTGAAGTTTCCGTGGTTGATCTGGATGAACAGCTACAATCCAAAAGATGTGCAGATAGTCGAGTTTATAGAAGAAAACCTTTTATCAGGCCCGCTAAAGGGCATGACCATACACTGGGACGACTTATTGCGTCTGGCATTGCTTATATTCGCCTTCGGCTTTGCCATATTCGAAAAGGTATACGAGGCTGATTGTCACGGCTATGCCAAGTGGCGCAAGTTCGCGGAGCGGCCGCATGAAACAATCAAGGACTTTAAGTATGACGAAAAGGGCGGCCCTTTGCGTGTTTAGCAATACGTTGCAGGGGCTTCTTTTGTTGAAATACCCATTGATAACTGTTTATTGTTTACCCACCGTAAGGAAGGAGGCCGGCTGCACGGAATATCTGTTCTCAGGGCAGCTTATAAGCACTTGTTTATCAAAGACTTTTTACTAAAGATAACCAACATCGGCATAGAAAAAAACCATGTTGGCACGCCGGTTACAAAACTTCCTCAAGAACTGCAGGAAGGCGATAAGGAAGAGGCTGAAAAGATTACACGCAACTCGTTCCGGAGAAGACGCTGGAGTAGTATTGCCCTATGGCTTCGAGTTGGAAATGTTTGAAGGCAAACGAGTAGCTATCGAGGTGTTGCAGTATACCAGGTATCAGAATGAAATGATCGCCAAAGCTGGGTTAGCTCACTTTATGCAGCTTGGCACTGGCGACACCGGTAGCTTTGCACTGGCTAAAGACCAGAGCGACTTCTTTCTTATGTCGCTAAACGCTAATTCAAACTACATTTGCAATACGGTAAATAGCTATGCCATACCCCAGCTTGTTGACCTTAATTGGGATGTGGATGGGTACCCGAAGTTGAAATGCGAAAAGGTTGGGGGACGCAATGCTGATGGAATTATTAAGGGAACCAATGAGTTGGTAAACGGAAGAATCGTCTTGCCCGATGACAGCCTGGAAGAGTTTATGCAAGACCTTCTGGGTTTACCCGAGAGAGACGAGGCTACGACCGGGGTGGTCCTGTTGCGGTGCCACTACTCCTCGGAGGCAATGAAACTCCGCCGCCTGATAAAACACCTGAGGAACCCCAAAAAGCCAGCGAACCAAGAAAACTATCTGAAACTGTTTGGCGCAGGGACCTGACTAAATACGAACAGCGAAATATACGGCACAGTATTGGCATTGGCAACGTGATATAATTAGAGAAACTATAAAGATAAATTATTTAGTAAACAACCGCTTAGGGCGGTTATTTTTATGGAGGTGACGCTATGGTGGCAGATATTAATAGTATGGGCTCACCAAATCGAGCGAGAGCGTGGTTAAAATTTAATTAAAAAAAGACCACCGGATCACCAGTGGCTTATTAGGGCAAATAATGGCTATTATCAAGGATGGTCGTTGTCATCCAGGTATTAGCCATCCCAAAGAACATGTCACTTTTTTGTACGACATATTCCGATATTTTAAGGGGGTGTTGGTCCAGCCAATTTTTGTAAATGCAACAAAACCGTCCACTAAGGGCGGTTATTTTAATTTGGTTATCGGAGGTGGGGCGGGTTGGACCAAGAGAAGTAAATTATCTATTTACGGGGGGAGGTTGTTACGTTAAGGGCGGATATAAATGACCTGGTTGGTTGGCAACATAGCCAGAACGGTAATGGGGAGGATGGCCAAAGACCTAGAGGATATCAAGCGCAAGGTAGAAACGGCCCTGTAGGTGCAGGATGAGAGGCTGTGCAGGTAGTTGTGCGAGAGACTTGCTGGCTAACGGCGGAATATGTGACGAAGTAAGGCGGCCATTGTGCTGGGGTTTATTTTTTGCCCAAACAAAAATACTCTTGAACGGGAATTGAATAGTTATTTCTTTGTTTATATCTAAAGTAGTTATTATATTAACCAAATTAATATTTTTGCATTTTACATTATTCGAGAATTTCAACAGTAATCCTATGATAGAATTGTTCTAGTTAAGTTAAAGGACGTATACCTTGGTAGTTTGGTGCAGGTTTACTAATAAAGAGCAATATTTTTAAAAGTTTTTAGTAGTAGATTACTGAGGAAAGAGGTTATATTTTTGAAGAAGTATAAACGTAGTAAAAGTTCCATATTTCATCTTCTTTTTATGGGTATTATTTTTGTCCCTTCTGGATTGCTTGAACTTTCAATAAATAACTATCTTGAAGCGTTATCCTTCTTCTTTTGTGCTACTATAGGACTAGTGGTTTATTTTATTGGCAAAAAACAGCCATATATAGTGCTTAGTGATAATGATATTACTTTAAACTTAATTTTTTATAATAAGTCAGTCTCTTTAAAAAATGCAAGAATTAATAAAGAAACTGAAAAGGAAATTGAAATATTGTATAAAGAAAGTGATAAAGATAAAAAGCTAAAAATTAGATTATTTAGGTTGGATAATAAGGACAAACAAAGATTTAAAAATGACCTGCATGATAGCCTAGCATCATTTCAAAATAATTAATTAATATTTGATTATCGCAGTTAGTACCGGGCATGGTTAGTTTAACTTTCAGCTAATTTTAATCTTTTACTCAAGTTACTTTCATAATTGGAAGCTAAAATATAATCAATCGGTGGATCGTATTTCAGCAGCAAAAATAACCGGCTATCACCCGGATTACATATAATTCAACCCTTAAAATTGCATTTGCTTATCTCACCTTTCCTTTGTACCCACCCTTTCCAGGTGGGTACATTTTTTAACGGATGCGCGCCAGACTGTATGGCATAGCCAAGTTCCTGAGGGACGTGAGCGCCGTCCGGAACGGCACCAATAGGCAAACGTATTGCCAGAAGGGCAATTTTAATGTCGACCTATACTACGGAGAAGGATTCCCAAAGGAAGCTTGCCTTGTTGACCTTGGCGAGCCAATATAAAGTTTTAAATAAATCCGGGGCTTGGTACTCGTTTGGCGAAACAAGGCTGGGCCAGGGCCGGGATAATGTGCGCCAGTTTTTGAGAGGTAATCTCGAAATGTATGCGGAAATTGAGAGTAAGATAGGGAAAGTCTATCACCGGTAAAGGATAATGTGGTTGATTTTGAGCAGGCTTAGTAATGAAATTATTATTAATTATTATATAAATAAGCTATTATACCATATTTAGTTTGAATAACAACGCCGCCATTTAGGCGGCGTTAGTACTATGAGCTTATATGGTATGTGCTTGACAGCAATTAACATCCAAGGTGTTACTTACTATCATGCCAGCGTAATTTTTTTTATGCTAGTGTGTACAATAATGTTTGGGTGATGGCAAAATGAAGATGTTCAAAATTGGAGATAAATTACTTCTTGGGGCAGTTTCCGGACTTATTGGTAATATTCCCAAAGTATTAATTTGTGACTATTTTGCAAGAAAGGGTTGGGTAGAAATTTCGTGTCCGGAAAGGTCTGCTAAACTTCTAGTACGGCCAAAAGAGGTTAATACTCCAAAGGGAAAGCTCGTGGGATATATTACAGATAGTATAATGTCCAGCCTGTTAGGTATTTTCTTTACGTATGGATTGTCTATTTCAGGGAAAAAGAATGCTGTGTTAAAAGGTGCTTATGCAGGTCTTCCAAGTTATATTTTCTTATCTGCACTCACTGCATTTGTTGGAAAATTCGAAGGCGATAAAGAAACTCGTTTATCGCCTGGTACTGTATTAAACAAGTTTATGTTTGCTTCAATCCATGGTGCAGTTACATGTTATGTGGCCTCGAAATTGGGTAAGCCTGAACTGTTCGCAGATAATAATTCAGGCTTGCTGAACGAAACAGAAACTTCCAATAAGATCAAGGATTTTAGAAGAGCACATTTGTCGGAATAAGATGCATGGAAAAGATTACCATAATATTTAAAGAATTTATATGCGGTATTGACGATGCCGATTTGGTTAATTGGGCTTGATGGGTAAGAAGGCTTGATTTAGATTTGTTTATTATTTTGTAAACTATACAGGATAATACAACATTTTGGCGAATAAACATTTTATCAACTTGTGCCGGCATCCTTGGAGATGCTGGCTATTTTTTTGAGACAGAAGCCATTATATGCTCCTCGTGACCGGTGAGCAAACCTTCAAGTAAAGACCCCCCCTAACCAGGCCGGGCCGAAGTAATTGCTTAAACACCGGCGGGAATAACCCCTTCCAATAGACGTACTACCAAGAAAAAGTACAGCTCTTCCTGGTAAAACGGTGGGTAATATAATAAAATAAGTTTTCTCATCACATCAAAAAAAGGAGGTAACACATTGAACGACGTATTAGACTCAATTTATTCTTACACCCGGGAGCAAGCCATCGAGGATGGTGAGCAGGTAGACGCGGGAAGCATGGCCAAGGAAGCCGGGTTTAAATTCCCTGTATACCTTACCCGGGCAGTATGGCAGGGGTATATAGTACCACCTGAAGGACTAGAAGGTCAGGACACATCAGAACGCCTGTTGGACACCCTCCGTACGTTGCACACCTACATTAAACAAGGCGGCGCTGGTACTGACACAATATATTTTATGGTGCCGTATCAATTACCCAGTGAAACGCGGTTAAAAGGTTATGAAGCTATGGAATACGCTAAGAAGCACAACCTGACATTATGTAAATATAATGACCCAATAGAACCGGCGCGCGAAGGTTTAACCGTGGAGGAGGCCGCGACCATTGAACCGTACTTAATTTATATAGATAAGGAACCGGCAGATAAGCCGCTATTTGAAACCAAAGAAATACAACTGGTCGCTGTGTCGGGGCCAACCGACATAAACGACCCGCGCCCGGCACTTACAATAATGCTAGATGGTGTAGACTAAGCCAGGCGGCAGCAAAAGAAGGTAATTAATTATCAGGTGTAAATTGCCAATAATTTACCCTATGCTTAAACGGGCGCACAGAGGCCCGCTCCACGCCAAAAACGGTAAAGACCCAAAGGAATATTAGCTTTTTAATATCTCATACCGCAGCAGGGGAATCCAAATTAAAACTAGGGGTGGCAAAGGAGGACGCATACCCCTATACCCTACCCCTGCTCGTATACCTCCATCACTGCATAGGGTCTGTAGCAGTTGCATAGTCCTTTCATCTATGGTTAAGGACCGGGCATTGTTTCGTAAATAACCTGAAGCATACAACTCTAAGGTGTAGGTAAGCAAATGTTGGCTCAACCAGACACATAGGCCGTTACCGCTTCCTGCGGGTGATGGTGGTGACGGATAGACCGGACTCAGTAAATAAGCTTATAAGTATATGAAATTCATGAAAGAGCTATTTCTCTACCCAATGCTAGCCATAATCAATATAGCCTTCGGTTATAATTCAATTTTTGGTAATTACCGCTGTTCAATATCCAAATATTCATTGAGTGCTCCGATGCTCTTATATGCCGGTCTGATTATTTTATCGGCATTGATAAGCTCCTCCAAACGGTGGGCGCTCCACCCTACGATCCTGGCCATAGCAAACATAGGTGTGTATAGTTGCATAGGTATATTTAACATGCTGTAGACAAAACCGCTGTAAAAATCAATATTAACACAGACACCCTTATAGATTCTCCGTTTTGCGCCGATCACTTCGGGTGCTAGTCTTGCAATCAGTGAATAAAGATCAAAATCAGCTTTCCGTCCTTTAGCTTCAGCCAGCTGTTCAACAAATCCTTTAAATATTAAAGCCCTGGGATCGGAAAGGGTATATACAGCATGTCCCATGCCATAAATCAAGCCTCTCCGGTCAAAAGCATCCTTATCCAAGATCTTTGCCAAATAGCGTCTTACTTCTTCTTCATCCGTTATGTCTGCAACATGATCTTTAATATCTTGCATCATATCCGGTACCTTATTGCTGGCCCCTCCATGTTTGGGCCCTTTGAGAGATAATATAGCTGCAGCTATGGCTGAATAAGTATCAGAACCTGCGGAAGTTATTACTCTGGTGGTAAATGTTGAATTATTACCGCCGCCATGTTCCATATGGAGCACCAAAGCAGCGTCCAGTATCCTGGCCTCAAGCTCGGTATATCCCGTATCCGGCCTTAACATTCTCAGTATATTTCCAGCCATGGACAGGCTATAATCAGGTCTATGGATATATAAACTGTCGTTAAGTTCATAATGATTATAGGCATGGAAACCATAAACGGCCATCCTCGGGAAAATGCTGATCAGGTTGAGGCATTGTCTCAATACATTATCCGTTGACAGATCATCTATACTATCATCATAGGAAGCCAGGGTAAGGATACTTTTAGTCATGGAATTCATAATATCTTTACTGGGCGCTTTCATGATTACATCTCTGACAAAATTTTTGGGCAGATCCCAGCTGGCTCCCAGGATTTTCGTAAATTCTGCCAGTTGCTCTTTATTGGGCAGCGCACTGAATAGAAGCAGATAGGTTATCTCTTCAAAGCCAAACCGATTGTGGGTTGTGAATCCCTTGACTAAATCGTTGATATCGTAGCCACGGTAATAAAGTTTCCCCTCACAAGGTACTCTATTGCCATCCTGCTCTTCAAAACCTTTGATCAAAGAAACCTTGGTGATACCTGCCAGGACGCCCTTCCCGTTTATGTCTCTAAGGCCGCGCTTTACGTCATGCAGGTTATACAGGCTTTTGTCGATTAATCCTTTATCATTACAGATCTTGCTGTACTTTTCAGTATAATTTTTAATTATTTCTTTTTCTATATCCAGCATATGTACCTCCCGTATTATGCATTCCATTTAAAGGTTATCAAAGCAATAAGTCTCGGTCAATGTTATTTATTTCAAAGTATATTTGAGGGGTAACTACTTTTTAGGTTATTACTTTTGAAGTTTTTCTTGATTTTGATACCGCAAGCCCTAATTGAACTTATTCAAGAGGTGTAGAACTAGTAGCAAAGACTGCTCAAAATCCGTTAATAAAACCACTCTGTTTGCAAGAAAAAAGCCCTCGGTATCAGGGCTATAACAATGTCACCGTTATTTTTATTCCCCGTCAATGCGCTGCCGCAATTTCTATTGCAAACGTGAAATATGGCCCATTTACCAAAGAAAAAGGCACCGAAACAATGTCGTTCTGCACGGTATTTAAGATATAGAATACGCCCTAATGAGTTGCTTGAGAAGCAAATTCTCCATATGCCTTTATTGCCTGCCTTATAACAATTTCTGATTCAGGGTAATTAAAAAACTCAGCATGAATACGAGCAAAAGCATCTCTAAATTCTGGGTTTTCTTTTAATAGTTGTATGGTTATATTGGTGAATTCCGCTGCTATTTTGCTCATTTGTTGTCTTCCTTCGAGGGTGGAATCTTTCATACGTTCCAATACTTCTTCTGTGATATTGATAAATATTTGGTTTAGCAAAGAATACACCTCCAGTTTTAGTTATTTTAGTTTAACCTGATTTATAGGCTATAAACACCCATTGCTCGGGTGCAGAAGATTATGTTTGTAAAGGACCGGGACGATTTAACCGAATATCTGAAACACGAAAATGAAACCAGAGGCTTACATAGTGACGGTTGGGAAAAGGAATATGAGCTGCAGTATGCTTGGGATAAACAGGCTAGTTTTTTGAAAGCCCAAAGTATGGCAATAAAAATCTTGGAAGGTCTTTTGGCACGTTATGAAGATATGGTGGTGAAATATGAGCTTAAGGGTTATGTGGTTGAGGAGCATAGGCTGAGGGTGGATAAACTTAGGGCCGAGGTAGAAAAAATCAAAGCTGGAAGCGATGATAATCTACTGGACAAAGTAATCGACGAAGAGGGTCTGGGTAAATGAGTAATCGGGAGTGAAAAAAAGAAATTATTCGCCTGATTATCAGGGCTATACGCCAATTTTCCAGCCAGTTATTTAAAGACAAAGCCTTGCGACCGTACCACCGTGTTCTATGCCGGCTTTGTCTTTTGTAGTGAAATAATGGGTTGGTCAGTTATTATGAGGCATATGCCGCTATTGGGTCTGCTGTGGGAGTGTTTATTATCGATGAGGCATATGTGGACGGCAAGACGGCACAGAAATGAGCGCAAAACTGGAGAGAACACAAAAAAGACCTAGAGGATATCAAGTGCAAGGTGGAAACAGTCCTGCAGGTGCAGGATGAGAGGCACCGCAGACAACTGCTACAGGAGATATGTTGGATAGCGGCCGAATATGTTACGAAGTGAGCCCCGGACATTGTGATATGCTCCCCTCAAAGTAGACAGTTAGAATAAAAAAACTAACTGGATACAA
>JAENZP010000035.1 GCA_016841205.1 Desulfoscipio geothermicus | reverse complement strand
CTACTAATTCCTTGATTTTATTGGGGATTTGTTCTGTTCAGCAAACCCTAATTAGCGAATGAGATCGCAATTCAAAGAAATCATCAAAAACTCAAGATATTCAAGTCTATTTTACCCACAAATTAAAATGAGGCTTTTGGTTCTGTAATCGGTTTTAGCAGATTTTCTATTGTACCCATATGACATCACTAACATAGAAAGCTTTTTGACTCCCTATACCAGTAATCATGAAGGGGCAGAAAATTTTATTTAAATCGACATTAAGGAACTCACTTATAGGTATAGTAATCCTTTGCCAATCATTAGATCTACTACTATCCCATCCATATTGGCTTATTAAACATTGAAAAGATTTTTTTCCGTTAGTATCATCTTGTTGAATTTCTACCTTCAAATCAATTGGTGTTTTTACTTTAAATTCTAGATATTGAAATTTTGACAAATTTACACTATTGGGCTTTTGTAATTTATGATTGTTAAAGGTGCCTAAGAACACTCCCCAGCCAACGTAATTCCAATCTCCAGAGCCGCTTTCGATTGCAAAACATTTAGTATCATCTGAAATATTTGAGGTATTATAGTTGCTATTAATTAAAGGTGGAGATTCCATTCCTTGGTCAGCTCCACTCCAAACAACAATATCACCGTCAGAAATGGCACCGTCTTTATAAACTATATACTCTTTAGGTGGTGGTGCTGGGTTAACTGTTAATTTATACTGACAACTATGTTCCCTTTCAAACCCCTTCCCTGTAACGTTTAACAAATAATCGCTAGCAGGAGCACCTGAACCTACTTTTATTGTCATAACTGAAGTATAATCCGGTTTTTCTCCTCTTGATGATGAATCGAAAGAAATAATTATGTCTGGGTTTGAAGGCTCACAATTTGCTACTAAATTTACCGAGTAGTTATAATTTGCTATACCCTTTATAGTAACTCTTGTTTGTATAGTATCACCCTGTTGGACTGAATCTTGAAATGGATTAACTGATACATCAAAATCAGGATCAGGAACAGGTTTTGGAAACAGATAAGCAATTGTTGCAATTACTACACCAATTATAGGTATTACTACACCAATTATTCTAACTACTACATTCTTATTCACTATATTCACTCCTACTTTATGTGGTTAGTTTTAAGCATTAGAAATTAACCTAAACTATACCTAGTCCTTGTTTTTAGCAGGATTACCTGTACCAATACCGCCATAGATGCTGTTCAATCCGCTCACCCCTACAGATGGCTACTTCCAAAAATAGCCAGCACCCAAGGATGCTGGCACAAGTTGACAATATTGTATTCGCCAAAATATTGGATTATCCTGTATATGTTTACAAAAAAATATGCCTTAATCTTATTTTCATGTGTTACCCTCGCCAGGTTGGATGTCTAACCTGCTCCCTCCTGCCCCCATTAATCAGTCATTTCTAAAATGGACAACTTTTTTGCTAAAATAACTTTCTCACCTAGTAACAGGATTTTCTTATTTTCCGTCGAAGTAAAAAGAAAATATGTTGCCCACGTATTAGTGCGTGGGTTTTAGCATTTAAAGATGAGTTCGACAAAAAATTACAAAGGTATTACCTTAGAATCTGGTTTGTTTTAGATGCAGAGGACACCCTTGCATGTGGATAAATGCATTGTAGAGTAGGCAAACCTTATTTTAAAATTTTAATATAAAAACTGTTGAGCAAATATAAATTGTCTAGTATCATCGATTGTATAAGGATTTATTGCAGGTGGAAAATGTAAATTTTAGCAACTAGGAGAGTTTTTATGGGCCGTGGTATATATGTCGAATTAAATAAGATATGGGATCAGACTTCAAACTACTTAGTAAGTTTCCTTTTAGCAACGTTATCGTTTTATATCGCAATGCGTGAAGCCAGGGTGATTTCGAGAGGTATCCCTCTTATAGTAGGGGTGACATTACTGATCTTAATAACGGTTTGGCTTTATACTAGATATAAGGCTGCAACCTTCAAAGAGCTCAAGATATGGGAAGAATATTTAAAAGAGTCATATGTTACGAAAAGGTTGGATAATTCTCCGTGGTTTATTGCGACGGGGCTATCAATATTATTTGGAGGTCTCCTTCTTACAGTAGGGTGGATTCATTGGTATATATTTGTTTGGGTTATATATCTTATTTTTGATTTTTTAGGAAATGAGAAAATCCAGAGGGAGCTAAAGCCAGTGGTCTATGCACAGAAAGCGGACGAGAAAGATCTATGTACAATAGAAGTTTTGGATGCTATTGATGAATACTATTTAAAAAACCCTATGTTAATGAGGTCTTATATAATGAACCTCATCTCTATTCTTATTTGTATTCTCGCTTTTATCAATTGGTTATTCATAAAGAGTTATACTGTTGAAGTTGGCATTTATGCTGCAGTACTTTTTAGTATAATTGTTTCTGAAAGCGTAATAGGCATTTGGAGAAAAAAATATTTTGACAAGCTAAATATTATTGAAACTAGGTTACAAGGCAAGAATAGGCTGTTATAAACATAAAAAGTATAACATGATATCTAGGACTTGCTGAATCGAACATAAAATAAATGTAAGCGTAAAGTAATACCCACCTTACTTATAAGGTGGGTATTACTTTACGCTTACTGACATACATACCCATTAATAAAGAATTATATGAACGAGCCTCAAATGCTTAGACAAGCCCACTCCTAAAGGCCATAGTTATTTCATCAACTCCTTCCGCCTAAATTGTCTTTTCAATCCTTGACCAAACACACATTCCCATATATCATTACCATTAGAGGTGATATTTGTGCAAGTTGCCATCTACGCACGCGTTTCTTCTGAGGACCAACTAGAGCGCGGAACAATTGAAAACCAGCTGGAGTTCGCCCGAAAATACTGCTGTCTATTCCGGCTTATCCGGACAGTAATTCCGGGTACATCCGGACACTGATTCC
>JAENZP010000009.1:65284-163553 GCA_016841205.1 Desulfoscipio geothermicus | reverse complement strand
TGATATTTTTAGTGATTTAGTTGAAATAATGAGACCGTTCAGCAAGCCCTAATTATCACTTTGGCACCACATGCGCCAAGCTAAGTCACTAAATGCACGTTTCATATCACGCATATAAGCCAGGGCTCCCGCACTGGTGGCAAAACCTTTTAATAAATGGTTTGTAATTTACTAGTATATTACCACAATCTGTACAAATATATCAGTTAGAGGCAGGGAGATGATATCCAAAAATCATCTCATAAACTTGATCGTAATATCCGCCATATACTTCCGCATCAAAGCAAAAGGTTCATTAATAAAGCCATTTTCGTCTTGAAGTATTTGCTCAAATATATCCCTTTCAATAATCACATATGGTTTAATTACTCCAAATGGATGCGGCACTTCCGGAGCCAACACTCCACTTTGCACTTCAGTAATTTTTAAGCCCTCGGCATGTATTGTAAAATCACCCGCTTTTTGGCCATCCTCCGTAATTTGCATACCAATGCTGTACTTTTTTCCTGAAAAATACATGTCCAACAAAGAATATAACTGGGGGTTTCTCTCAGCCAGAGCATCACTGGCCCGATTTTTAAGGGAAACAAACTTTTCCCTAACTAAAACTTCAATGTCAGTCATTAAATCCGCCTCCTAAAGCATTTTATGCTTATATGATATCCCGCAAGGTAGATATTAATTAAGAGTGATCAAACTTTGTATTCTTTTCCTGATTTTTTCTTCGCCCATAATTTGTTGAAGCTCCCAAAGATCCGGTGAAGAGCTACGGCCAACAATGGCTATTCTAATTACAGTACTTACATTCCCAACATCGCCCTTGTATATTTCAGGATTTTTTTTAAAGTCTTTTGGTTTGGCCGCGTATCCATTTTTTGTTGCTATTACTCTAATTTTATCAAACCATTGGCTTTGGTTATCGCTATGATCATAAGTTTCCAAGTATGCTTCCAGTAATTTTTTAGCTTCCGTGTACTCTATATTTTCAGGATACTTATCGACCACTTTAAAATAATCGTCAAAGAAATAGCTAATAAATCCAAAAATTTGTTCGCAATATATTAAATCTTTACGTGGCTTAGCAGAATCTCTGCCTATAGACAGCAATTTTAATACAGCATCCTTATGATGAATCAAAGAATTAACTATTTCTTCTTTATAATCCTTAGCCCATCTAAGCAGAAAATCATAAATTTCTTCCACTGGAATTTTTAACAAAACATTTTTGCTAATATCATTAAGTTTATTTAAGTCAAATAAAGCACCGGAATTGCTCATTTTATTTAATGCAAATTGGAAGTCATCTGTACTACTGTCTGAATTTTCATTTCTCCACTCTTCGAAATTAGAATTTAAAATCGTCAGCAGATATTCTCTAACTGCGACCGGATGATAGCCTAATTTCATGTAATACTCTAATCCCAATTCCGGATCTTTTCTTTTTGATAGCTTTCTTTTCACTTCGTTGTCTATTTTCATTAAGTGCGCTGTATGACAGTATACCGGCAACTCCCAATCTAATGTCTTAAATATTTCAAAATGTATCGGCAAGGTTGAAAGCCATTCTTCCCCCCTTACTACGTGGGTAACTCTCATTAGGTGGTCATCTACCACATGGGCAAAATGATAGGTAGGTATTCCATTAGCCTTTAAAATAACTACATCCTGATAATTTACAGGTAATGAGAGGCTACCTCTGATAGCATCATTTATTTCAAATGTGGTTTCTTGATCCCCTATTGATTTCAATCGAAGGACAAAACTTTTATTATTTTTTAAATTTATTTGTACTTCATCCAGGGATAAACTTCTATCTCTAGCCCATTTACCATAATACCCCGTGTTAACATTGGCAGCTGCTTGCTGTTTTCTTATTTCCCCTAATTCTTCCTCTGTACAAAAGCAAGGGTACGCTCTGCCAATCTCAACTAAATATTTAGCTACAGTTTGATAAATCACTTTACGATTACTTTGAAAATATGGTCCATAATCTCCTAATTCCCCATTAATGCTTGCTCCTTCGTCAAACTTTAAGTCAAAGTATGCCAAGGAGGTGATAATAGTTTTAACTGCTCCCTCAACCTTGCGTTTTTCATCTGTATCTTCTATGCGCAGTATAAATATCCCTTTGCTTTGGTGGGCTAAACGTTCATCTACGAAGGCGCCGTATAGATTGCCAAGGTGAATAAATCCGGTAGGACTTGGTGCTAATCTAGTGACTTTTGCTTCCTCGCTTAAGTCTCTATTGGGAAATACGGTTTTTTCATAATAATCTAATGTTTTCGTTATGTCTGGGAAAAGTAAATCCGCTAACTTCTTATAATTCATAATTTTCCCTCATTCTCATTGTAATAAAATTAAAGACGGCTTCTTTTGTCACTAAAACAAAGAACCGTCCATGTAAATTATACACCTATTAGATAATTTTTAAACAATTTTTTTTTATAACCGATAATTTTCCTTTCGTTTCCCCCCGTTCGCTGTCTCCGGAAGCTTAAATCGTCCACTGATCATGGATTATACCCACAAGATACCACACGGAATCTTTTTTCTCAAAGACCAGCCTTATACTTTCCCAATCCATCCCCTCATATTTTGGTTCAAAACCCGGGAAGTAGTACTCAACAAATTTCGCCTTAGGATATACCTCGGAGATGTTAATCTGGCTATTACCCTTACCCAGAATTTTGTTATACCCTACTTCTTTAGCATTCAAAAAGTCTTTATCGTACACAAATTTGTTAAAATAATTCTCAAAACTCAGTTCTATCAGTTCTCCTGAACCATCATAGCTTCCCCAGACAAAGACAGTATTATCAGATGGTAGTTTCTTTATCTCATCTGCAGTAATCACAAGGTCGGATTTCGTATTTACATACCCGTAAGGAGAAAAACGAACCCCTTTGTCAGGGTGAACTGTTTCAGAAAGTTTTTCCATATCTTTAACCTTTATTAAACCAAGAACTTCTGTGGCCCTGGTACATATAATACTTTCAATATTTTCCTGACCGCTATTATCCGTGCCAGTATTCTGTGAATGGCTGGAACTTGAAGAATTTGTCCCTTTTGTTCCATTTTCAGGGATCACCTTTTCTCCTTTATTATTTTGTTGAATACTACAAGCTGCCAAGCCCAATATAAACAAAATAAGGGTAAATATGATCAGAACCTTATATCTCATACGATAACTTCCTAAATCTATTTTTTAAATACATGATAAAATATTGTTCATAATAAAGACGTGCAAGAAACCTAATTGTTCCTTAGTACTATACAGGAACATCCACGGCATCCAACGAATATTATAACAATTCGCCGGACTTTTCATTGGCCCTTTCGAAAAACGGCACTCATTTCGCCAGGCTTATTTACAGCAAGAGAGCAGACTTTTGGCAGTCAGGATGATAGAAATGTTGTTCATTATAGATAGGAGCGTTTAGAATGTCAATGACCATAACTTATCAAGTCGGAAATTCCTTGTACCTTAATATTACTAACCGTTGTAGCAACAATTGTTCTTTTTGCGTACGTAACAAATCAGACGGAGTCGGTAGCGCTAACAATCTATGGCTTGACCGCGAACCCACCGTGGATGAAATTATGACGGCTATTCAAAAACGGGATCTCTCCAGATATCAAGAACTGGTATTTTGCGGCTATGGTGAGCCCATGATGCGTACCATGGATATTATAGAGATATGTAAGAAAGTTAAACCAACTCATAATATCCCCATTCGTATCAACACAAATGGTCAAGCCAACCTTATATTCGGACGAGATATCACTCCGCTATTAGAAGGCTGTGTGGATATTATTTCGATCAGCATGAATGCCAGTAATAAAGATAGTTACCAGGCTATGTGCAAGTCAGTGTACGGAGACATTGCTTTCGATGCGTTAATTAATTTTGCTATTCAGTGCAAAAAACATGTTCCCAAGGTTGTTTTGACTGTAGTAGATGTAATAAACACAAAGGACATTCAGACCTGCAGAGTCATAGCTGACCAAATTGGCGTAAAATTTAGAGTAAGATATTATGTAGACTAAGAATCATTAAAGCAGTTATCTGTCAACTATGGCCGGGCTGGTTCTAAACCAATATCGGCCTTTTGGGGTAATGGCAGCGCAAACATTGCGCCTGTCGGACAGGCTGGTATCGGATTTCAACGTATTAAAAGTTCCACCTCGGCTGTTTCCTGCTTAAGCAGGTAGTGTCAAGCCCGGACTAACGCTATAAGTTTGCCGCTTATGCTCACCCAGAGAGAGTGACAGCCAGGTTAAAATGGCTAGATACTGCTCGCTTAGTGCGTTATTAAACTGGATTTACCAACATTAGGCCTCCCATATTAGGTTTATAGCCTCTTCCCTGCATAATATCCTCAAATTTACATTATTTCTTGTGCAGCTGATGCAGCATTAATCCACCTTTCACAAAACTATAAACCGCATATCCTTTTTTTCCATCCAAACGATTGTAAAGATTTCCCCTAAAAGCATAAATAATCTCCTTACTCTATATATATAAGATAAGCAGGATATGAATAAACAAGCATATATAACTTTACTCCACTGATTTCAGTGGACAAGTACCTGCTTATCTCAGGATGATACCAAATAAGATTAAGGTTTACCTTTCCGAGCATGTGTTAAAAACCATCATGGTCGGTTAATTACGACATTTCTATTATTAAATCGACAAATTATTATAATATTATACAATTATTTGCAAAATAACTAAAAAAATATACAATTGCAAAAAAACTGAAAAAAACCTATAGTATAAAGTATAGTTATATTAGTAGTAATGAATTTTATAACTTAAGTTTATTACTGCAAAATTCATACTTAAAAGGAGGGGTGTTGATGTTTAGCGGAATTTTTCAACCAACCCATTTAATTCTCATTCTTGTGGTGGTGCTCATTATTTTTGGGCCCGGCAAATTGCCCGATGCCGCGAAAGCCATGGGTAAGGCCATGCGAGACATGAGGAACTCTTTCACGGAAGATGAGGAGAAAAAAGGAAGTCAACAAAACAATGGATCAGAAGTGGAAAATAAAGCCGGAGCTGGCAGTGCAGCAGCTGCTGTCCAAAATGCTCCGCAAAACACCAATCTGCAGTAACAGTCCAGGCAATTAAAGGCCAGGCAATGTCTTTAGGTGCAATAATTATTCGCTAAGGGGGTGATTCAAATTAACCGGCGGGCATCCCAAAATGACGAAGAATCGGTAATGCAGCATCTAGAGGAATTACGCCGGGCAATAATAATATCAGTACTATCCACTTTTATAACAGCGGGGGTGTGCTGGTTTATAAGCGATCCCGTACTCAGGATATTGCTCGAACCGATTACCAACAAAGGTTATGATGTTATCTTTATCGGCGTCACCGAAGCAATTATGACTAAAATTAAGCTAGCATTTTTCCTGGGTTTTTTAGTATCGCTGCCGGTGACACTCTGGCAGTTTTGGGGATTTATTATTCCCGCTTTACGTAAGATAGAGCGCATTTATTTCACTTTTTTTGTCTTATCTTCGTTTTTGCTTTTCATGGGTGGAGTAGCTTTTGGTTTTATGGTGGTTTTCCGCATGTGCGTCAATTTTTTGCTTAATTATGGGGGCAGCGAGTTGATACCCATGCTCACCATAGGTAAATATGTGTCCTTCACCTTAAATTTTTTACTGCCCTTCGGGTTGGTTTTTGAACTGCCTCTGGCTAGTTTTTTCCTAGCCAAGCTGGGTGTGATCAGCTACCGAGCAATGGTTAAGGCACGGAAAATAGCCATCCTAGCCTCTGTGGTTATTGCTTCCGCGCTGGTGGCCTCCCCGGATATATTCTCGGTAATGCTTATGGCAGCCCCTTTGTATCTTTTATACGAAATCAGCGCTACCATCGTCCGCGTAGTGGAGTGGTTGGCGCGCCGTAAACAAGCCGGTAAAACATTTAACATTAAGGCGACCTTAAAAAACTTACTACACAAGATCAAAAACCGTGGAGCTATGACTGAATAATTAAAGTAATCAATTAACAATCCTATTATATACAGTTATTTTAAATTAAATTTAAATAAAATTTTAACTTAAAATTTAGGTCTGATTTAAGGAGGCTTAATAATGGATGACCATGTAAAGGAAGATGAGCAGCAGCTGTATAAGAAGGTAACTAGGCGGTCTTTTCTAAAAATGATGGGTGGTCTGGGACTGGCGGGTATAACGATGAGCCTGGCTGGCTGCAGTAATTCATCGATGGTAGAGCAGGCTGGAGGGGATGGCTGGCTGCCCCAGCAGTATCAAGGCCGGGGTACCTGGCCGGCCCAGGTACGGGGGCGGGTACCTATTGACCCAGATAACCCTTCTATTACCCGGGATGATCAAAAATGCATTTTATGCGGGCAATGTATGGAAGTATGTAATAACATCCAAACGGTAGCAGGTCACTATGGTTTGCCGCTCGCTAATGATGTTATTTGCGTTAACTGCGGGCAATGCACTCTATGGTGCCCAACTTCGGCTATTACTGAGCGTGATGATACCCAAAAAGTGTTGCAAGCCATCCAGGACCCGAACAAACATGTAGTGGTACAAACAGCTCCGGCCACCAGGGTGGCGCTGGGCGAGGAATTCGGGCTACCCCCAGGCACCTGGGTAGTAGGTCAGCAGGTAGCGGCCTTAAAACGCCTGGGTTTTGACGCTGTGTTCGATACCAATTTTACCGCTGACCTAACTATCATGGAAGAAGCCACCGAGCTGATCAAGCGGATTACCGGCGACATAATTAAGCCGCTGCCCCAGTTTACATCCTGTAGCCCAGGTTGGGTTAAATTTTGTGAATATTTCTATCCAGATCTACTACCCCACATGTCCAGTTGCAAATCCCCTCAGCAAATGTTAGGAGCGCTTGCCAAAACATACTACGCCAAAGCTAAAAATATAAAACCGGAAAACATTGTATCTGTATCCATCATGCCCTGCACAGCCAAGAAATTTGAGATGCAGCGCCCGGAAATGATCAGCAGCGCCCATTACTGGAATAAAAAGGGCCTGCAAGATGTGGATGTGGTATTAACCACCCGGGAGCTGGCCAGGATGATCAAACAGCAGCACATTGATCTATCTAAATTACCGGAACAAAAATACGACTCTATGCTGGGCGAAGGTACCGGCGCTGCCATTATTTTCGGCGCCACAGGCGGCGTGATGGAGGCGGCAGTGCGCACCGCATATTACTTTATCACCCAACAGCAGCCCCCGGCCAATCTCTTGAACCTTACCCCGGTGCGCGGGCTGGATGGAGTTAAAGAGGCGGCGCTGGATGTACCTGGCGTAGGCACAGTAAAGGTAGCGGTTTGTCATGGTCTGAGCAATGCCCGGCAGGTACTGGAGGCGGTGCGCCAAGGTAACGCCCCCTGGCACTTCGTAGAATTTATGTCCTGTCCCGGTGGGTGCATTAGTGGGGGCGGACAACCACGATCCGCGGTCCCGCCCTCCGATGAGATACGCATGGCTAGAATCAACAGCCTGTACCAGGCGGATGTCCAGGCACCACGGCGTGAAAGCCATGAGAACGCCGAGGTCCTAGCCCTTTATCAAGACTTTTTACAGCACCCCATGAGCGAGCTGTCCGAAGAACTGCTGCATACAGAATATACCGACCGGGGCAAAAAGGTTAGAGAAATAACTGCTTAATTATTACCTAATTCTAACAATGCAGCTTTATTGAATTTTTATTATTTTGAAAACTGCTAAAAGGTAGGTGAATGATTTGTCCAAGGGAGTTTTGGTTGATATCACAAGGTGTATCGGCTGTGGCAGTTGTACAGTAGCCTGTAAAATGTGGAATAATCTGCAATATAACCAAACTGCCCCTGATAAGGGCAGTGGCCTAAATGCGGAAAATTGGACCGCAGTTAATCGTGTGCAAACTGAAAAGAATAATGAACCTGTGTGGCGATTCGTTAAATACCAATGTCTGCACTGCGAGGAACCGGCATGTGCTTCGGCTTGTTTCTCCAAAGCCATCAAAAAAACCAAGGATGGCCCGGTGGTTTACGACGTTAATTTGTGCGTGGGCTGCCGGTACTGTATGCTGGCATGCCCCTTTAACGTTCCTAAATACGAGTGGAATAAGACCTTTCCTCAGGTACGTAAATGCCAGATGTGTGCGGGACGCGTGCAAACCGGTGAAAGCCCGGCCTGTGTGAGTGTATGCCCGGCGGGAGCGCTCACCTTTGGAGATCGCAATAGCTTGCTCGCTATAGCCAGGGAAAAAATAAACAGCGACAGTAGCTACATTAAGCAGATCTATGGCGAAAAAGAAGCAGGTGGCACGAGCTGGCTGTATATATCGGATGTACCTTTTGAAACACTGGGCTTCCGCACCAACATCACCACCACGCCGCTGCCCCATTATACTGAAAGCATACTTAGTTTGACACCGGCCGTGGCACTTGGTTGGGGAGCGCTACTGACTGGTATGTATGTTTATAACCACCGGCGCAATGAAATAGCCCGGGAGGAGAAAGAACCCGGTGATGAATAATTTAAGGCGCGAAAACTAATTTACAGGGAGGCTTTGTAATGGCCGACAAAGATAAATGGCGTTTTACCATGACCCCCACTAGGTATGTGTTGCTGGTACTGAGCCTGGTAGGCGTACTGCTCATGGTGTACCGACTGGCGTCTGGGTTGGGCAGTGCTACTAATTTAAACGATCAATGGCCCTGGGGCATGTGGATTGGTTTTGATGTGCTAACCGGCGTGGCACTAGCCGGCGGCGGATACAGCACGGCGCTTTTGGTGCACGTCCTGGGCATTAAAAAATTTACTCCTATAGCCCGTAGTGCTATGTTAACTTCCTTAATTGGTTATTTACTAGTAATGGCCGGACTGTTTATGGATATCGGCCGCTGGTTTAACTTCTGGCGACCATTTGTTTCGTGGGGCTACCATAGTGTCTTGTTTGAAGTATTTTGGTGCGTTTCACTTTATACGTTAGTTCAGCTGCTAGAATTTGGCGAGGTGGCCACCGAAAAGGTACAGAAGGGCTGGCATAAATTATTTAAAAAGGCCTTGCCTGCGCTACTAATTATTGGTGTTCTGTTGCCTACACTGCACCAGTCCTCGTTAGGTTCACTTTATGTTATCGAAGTAGGTAAATTACACCCTCTATGGTGGTCCATGATGTTACCGGTGTTCTTTTTAATGTCCTCCTTCTTTGTGGGACCGGCTATGGTAACAGTGGAAACCATGCTAGGGGCCCGAGCCCACGGTCACAAACCAGATATTAGTGTATTGCAGTCTTTAATTAAAGTATCGGGCTATTTAATGTTGGTTTATCTGGTGCTTAAAGTAGTTGACCTTTCATACCGCGGGGCTACCAGCCTTGTCTTCATGGGCAACCTAGAAGGCAATATGTTTTTGCTAGAAATGGTACTTGGCATAATCATTCCCATTGTTATCTGTTTCACCCCCAATCTGCGCAGCAGCGTGGGCGGTTTGGTAACCTTTGGGGTGCTAGTGGTGGCTGGTGTTATTATCAACCGAATGAACGTTGTATTTACCGGCATGGCAGATTTTATGGGCGGCTCTTACTTCCCCTCAGCCATTGAGTGGTTAGTAAGCATTGGCTTAATAGCCATTGGTGTACTCGGTTATTTGTTTATTGTAGAGAATTTCAACATCCTACCTAATCATAAGCATGATCAGGCACCCAATCTTAATAATAGTATAAATACGAGTACATCAAGCATTGAATTGAGCAATTAAGTGGCAATTAAACTACGAGCTTACCTGGCCTGGAACCGTCCCGGCCAGGTAAGCTTAAAACGTTTCGTTCTTTTATCAGCAACATTCACTTTATGTAATTAACTAAGGGAAAATGATGCTGCAGCCGCTTCGATAAAGCTATTCTTCACAAAGTTATAACCTGATCCACCCCAACCCCGGCTAAACTGCCATATAGCTGAGGGAAACACCCTATCGCCGCCCCGGACACCAGGTCATTTTCTATATTTCGTTCCATAGCACACTGGTCGCAGGCCATGAGCAGCATACCTGTCCTTTCTTGGATGGCCTGCAGCCTCTCTCCCGTTTCAGTACCTTTCAAAAGGAAAAAAGTATTATCCATGAAAAAAAACATACCCACAACTTCAGCCACATGAGTATCCTTTTCCAACTGTGGCATAATCATGGTATTTAGTATTTTTTGTGAGTTTGAGGTGCTAAAAACATAAGCCACTTTCATTATTTATAACCCCTTTAATTATTATTTAAAATCAATTTAACTAACTAAAAAGCATCCTGGCCACCAACAGCCCTTCATATGCATCTAAACAAAAAATCTCGTCCCGATTAACCCCATTGCAGTCAACCCATTCATCATAATGCTTCTTCGTACAGAAGAAATTCATAATGTTTCAGCAGCCGCCCGCCCAATTATCCAGCTTGTTAAGGTCTACATGCATAACATGGGTAGTTTCGGGATACTGCCCAACTATTTCCCCGTTTTTTATGGTCATGGAAACCAGTGTATTGCAATGCCGGCATACAGAGTCAATTTTAATATCTTGTTTAAAAGTGAAAGAAACTCCCATCGCATCAACAGCGCACATAGCATACAGTTTCCGCCCATCCCGCAAAGTCACCCGATGAGATGTAGGCAGGGCCGATACGGGGTACGCAAAAACAATATCTCCCGCATCATCTTTTACCACAGTTCTTTTTTCGATCAGGTTTTCCACTATAACATCGATATCCTTTTGCCGTGCATTTAATACATGCTGCAAACCACCCACCTTTACAGGCGCTCCATTGTTAACAATACTTTCTAATATGAAATTTCTCAAAAACCTTTCAGTTACGGTGAGTTTTGACGATATGCTTGCAATCATCAACAACTCTTCAGAGTAATGCTTAAAACGACTGTTGTTGTGATCACCACTAGAATTATACATACTTAAGCCAGACAAAGTTCCCTTTCCTTTCCGGACGCATCCGATTCCTTAACCAGCGCTTTTCTTAATACATTCATCAGGTTTTCTTTATGCCTTAAATATTTTTCTCCATTTCTGTTTCGGGGCCGGCCCAGTTTTATCTCCAAATCCTCCAAAATGATGCCTTCCCATGACGACATCACAATTACCCGGTCACTTAAATAAATAGCCTCATCCACATCGTGGGTTACCATGATCACCGTAGTTTTGTCTTTAAGCCAGAGAGACTCCAGTTCTTCCTGCAGTATTTGCCTCATTTGGAAATCTACCGCCCCCAGGGGCTCGTCCATTAACAGGACCTCAGGGCTGCCGGCCAATGCCCTGACAAATGCAGTTCTTTGTTTCATACCCCCGGACAGCTGATGAGGATATAGCCTCTCCTTACCTTCCAGTTGGGCCATTTCCAGCAGTTCTTTCAGACGCTGTTCCCTTTGCTGTCTTGGCATTTTGCGGCGTTTCATGGGATAAAGTATATTATCCTGTACTGTCATCCAGGGGAAAAGAGCATAGTTTTGAAAAACAAAGCCCCTGTCAGGCCCCGGTTTAATTACTTTTTTACCATTAAGCAATACGCTGCCTCCGGAAGCATCTTGAAAGCCGGCAAGAATTGTAAGCAAAGTTGTCTTACCACACCCCGAAGGACCCAGCAAAGTGAGAAACTGACCTTCCTGAACGGTAAAACTAACGCCCGACAAAACAGTATGGACATTACCCTCATTTAAATAAACCTTGCTCAAGTTTTCAACGCTTAAATTCACTACTGGACAAACCTCCATTTAGTAACCTTGCTATTAAACATTTGAATCACCCGGTCGATACCGTAACCTACCAGTGCAGCCATAATCATGAGGGCAAGCAGCATGTCCGTCTGCATTCTGGTCTCCGCCTCCACCATAGAGTAGCCGAAACCGGCACTCGTTGCTATAAATTCCGCTCATATGACAGACATCCACCCCATCCCGACGGCAATCCTGCCACCAGTAAGAATGTCGGGCATTGAGCCTGGAACGATGACATGGGCAAAAATACTCCAGGGACCAGCCCCCATACTGCGGGCGGCATGGTAGTAATCCCTAGGAATGTTCTGCACCCCGGCAATAGTATTTAATATAATGGGGAAAACACCGGCAAAAGTTATGAGAAATATAGTCGGCCCATCACCCAAACCGAACCAGACAATAGTAAGGGGCACCCAGGCCATAATGGGAACCTGGCGGAGTGAATCGATTAAGGGCTCCAATATGTGCAGCACCACCTTTGAATAGCCCATCAAAAAGCCCAGGGGTATACCGATCAAAAGCGCATACAAAAATCCCGTCAGCACTCTGCGCAGGGTAATAAAAAGATTGGTAAGCACCTCGGGGTCGTGCACAGCTGCCACAAAGGTTACCAGTGTTTTCCACGGTGGGGGAAGCAGCAGGTCGCTGTTATAATGATTGGCCGCCAGCTGCCATATAACCAGTACTCCCAGCACCATGATCAAACGGTAGAATATCTGCTTACTTTGGGCAGACCCCAAGATAATTTCCCGCATTACTCGCTGGTTACCGGAATTATAGATACGAACTTTATCCCCAATTGGCTCCACTTTTTCACATCCTCCCGGGTTATGTCCATGTTACTGTAGCTATTAATTTCCTCCCTAAGAATATCCGGGCGGTTCAATTCGCCTGCCGCTTGATTAAAAAGAGTAATAAAACGCTTGAACGCAGGGCTGCCCATAAAGCTTTGGCGTGCCACCAGCACATACGTAGCCCTGTTACCACCGGCTGCAATTGTAGAAAACTTATCGCCTTTGAGCACCAGCCCTTTTAACACATCAACTACCACCCCATCAACAGCGTTTTTTTCCAGGGCATATGGCAGAGCTGCCGACAACATCTGAACGGCTGAGCATTCTGGACCAAACTTTTCTACAACAATCTGTTCCTGGTATAAACGGTTTTGGGTAATGCCTATTTTTTTAGGGTCTTTGCCCGGCGTTAGGGCAATAATGTCTGAATTAACCAGAAAAGGCCCTATAATTTCAAAACGACTATCCTTGGCTAAAAGTGCCCGAGCCGCATCGGGGCACATTACTGCAAGATCAAGCAAGTCTGTGCTCATCGCCCATTGAGAGGTGCTGGTGCAGCAGTCTTTGATAGGATATATATCGAAGGTGCTCCGCACCTCGGCGTATTTTAAGCCTTTTTTGTTGATCAGGTAGTGTATAATCATTCCCCCGGAGTCATCCGGAGCACCGATGACTACTTTCCCGGTATTTCTGTCCAGGGGAATGAATTCAGCACCGATTACAACAACCACCAGCATGAACACTAAAAAGAAGACGGCATTTTTAATCATTCATGCAGATTAAGCCTTTATACCTTCAAGCTCACAAGCTTTGGCCTTCCACTGCTCGTAAGCCATACCCTGCGGAAATACCGGGTCAACCTTTTCATTGATAAATGTGTCAAAGTCGTCCGCGCCGCACTCATCAAGAAGTTTAGTCTGAATAAATTGATTTACATCGGGAGCGGACTCCAGGGTACCCTTGCTTTTCTCAAATTCAATTTCATCAATAAAGTTTTGGAGATCAACTTTCCAGGTCAGCGTCCTACCTTCGCCCACAGTTTTTTTATAAATAGTCATCAGAGCCACTTCCATGGGCACGCTGTAGTTCTCCGCAAAAATCTCCGCGGAGCGAACAGGTTTGGTATAGATATGCTCAATGGCTTTAGTGTGGGCCAATATCATCTTTTGGGCTAACTCAGAGTGCTCTTTCGCAAAATCCTGGCTCATGGAGTATACACAGCAGGATCCCCACCCGTCATTTGGCAGCTTAAGCCAGGTAGCCAATATATGCCCTGTTTTTTCGTACTCGGCCATCGATCCCCAGGGATCACAGCAGAGATAGGCATCCAGCTTACCTGTCTTCATAGTCATGTACTCGTCCTTGTCCGCCATATCAAAGTTCTGGTATTTTGCTCCTTCAACCGGAATGCCTAAATCTTCCGCCATCTGTACCCAGTTGGACTGGGTTTTCTCTGGATTGGAACCCCAGGCCACTTTTTTACCAACAAGCTGCTTGGCATCTTGAATATTATTGGACGCTACCAGATAATATGAGCCCCCGAGGTGATTATTGGCTGCCACCATAATGGGAGACCCTGCTAAAAAGGCTCTCATCAGCCCTTCCGTGCCTATATAACCCACATCCATTTGGCCTGCCGCCATTGCCTGTGGAACCTTACCGTTGCCGGTAACGTTAACCTTGAGTCCAAGTTCATCAAATATACCGGCATCCTTGGCAATACAGGCTCCTGTCATGTGATCGCAATTGTAATAGCCCAATTGCACTACATAATCTTTATCTTTTGCCGGTATACCTTCATCAGCCGCCTTGTTTTCACTAACCGGTTTCTCCCCCCCGCTGCATCCTGCCAGCAGCGAAAACACCAGTATAGTTCCAATGAATAGCAGCACATTTTTTAATTTTTTCATAAGTAATCTCCCTCTCGTTTGCATAATCAACAGCAATCTTCCATGCCTTCCCCAAACAGGTCAACCAGCCTGCCTTCCTCCAACCGGTAAATGGCGTAACCTACCTTGGCGTCCTTCATACCCTGGACGATGAACTCCAGCGGCGGTCTTTTATCGATATCCTTGAATTGGATCAGCTGGTTGGTGGCCGGGGCCGGAACTTCGTTGGAACAATGTAATTTCCCTGCCACATCAAAAACCACTTCCATCATGTTTTTATCTTGTCCTGCTCTATATATCACCACCATATCCTCCGTACCACTGTCATTTACATCAGCCCGGGCGAATTTGATTACCTCTTTGGCCGGATGAGTGGATATAAAGTATTGCAGCAAAGAATCGCTCTGCATTATCCGATCAACAGCCGTACTTTTTTCCACCGGCGTATTATCACAACAGCTGCAAACCAGGATGATCATTAAATATGTAAGTATGACCTGCAGTTTGTTATAGCTGAACATTATGCAGTCCTTTCCTTAACCAGGTAACGCTTAATGCCCGGCCAAAATGAATAAATTCCCAGCCCTGCAACAATAACAGAACACAGGTACTTCAAAGATTCCGGTGCAGAAAAAATAAACTTGTTAGCCATGCTCACAGTGTCTTTGGTTTCGAATATGTTAAACAAAGGGACAAAATCAGTCAGTAGCATATTGGTCAGGTAACCAATGAGAAAAGAAGCACTGATTAAAACCAGCGCATAAATAGCCACCGCCCGTCTCCCAATCAATTTATACATACTGATTAATTCCGGAAGATTGGTAGCCGTCCCGGTCAGTAAAAATGTTATGGCCAGGCCCGGAGCTGCCCCGCTGGCCACCAGGGCAGCAATAAAGGGTATGTGTCCTACGGCACATACATACATAATAGCGCCGAGCACTGCAATGCCGGTTAGTGAAAGCAGGCCGGGATTACCCAGATACTGCTGGATAAAGTTTGGGGGAACCAGCGCTATGATCGAACCGGCCAGCAGCATGCCCAGGCAGACATATTTACTAACCGAAACGCCCATATCCATAAAGCCCCACTCCAAACCGGCGCGCAGCTTTTGTGTCAAGCTGTCCTTTCCCCCGGACTCAAGCTCCACCAAATCAAGTCCTTTTTCCATACCGGGAGCATACAGCTCCGATCCTGCCAGTTTGTTGCCAACGATACCAATGAACAGCGGCACCACAAACCCGGATACCAGATAAATGGCAGCAATCTGAGGTCCCAGAAAACCGAAGGCCAGCAGTACGGCGGCAGGGTTGATGATGGGAGTTGCAGTCATAAAGGCCAGAGCCGGACCAAGACAGGCGCCGGAATAATACAGACCCAGACCAAGGGGGATTACCCCGCAGCTGCACATAGGCAGCAGCATACCTGACAAGATAGCCTTAATAATGGATGAAATATTTGTATTACCCAGCATCCGCTGCAGCTTCTCCGGGCTTAAAACATTGTGCAGCAAACCGGCCAGAATAAAGCTGGCTACCAGCCACACCGAAGCACCATTAAGTATATCAATGGAGACGTAAATTATCCTGTTCACTATTTCCAAAATCACAGTCCATTACCCCTAACCGCTTCCTCAATAACTTTTTCAATGACGAGTCTGGAGAGAACGTCATATTTTTTTCTGCCGTTGACAATCATGGTACCTTTGGTTATCATGCCGTATTTTTTAAGATAATCCATATCTTTACCCGCGTAATAAATTTTAACTGCCACGGCATCCCCGTACTTTGTGGCAGCATTTTTTATCATCCGAGCATGTTCCTCACAACCGGGTCAAGTATTGATAAACTCCACCTTAACCATAGACACTGCAGCACCTCCATTAACTCACGGTTTCTCCCTCTTTCATTTAGACGTCTCTCTTGCCAGCAGGGCTGCCCCAAGCGCCCCGGCCAGTTGGGACGCCGGCACAACATTAATTTCCGCTCCCAGTTCCGCGGCCAACCACTCCTTAACCCCAGCATTTCTGGCCACCCCACCGGTAAAGGTAATCTTGCTGCCATTGCCCAGTCTGCCGGTCATAGCAACCACCCGACGGGCCACCGAGCGATGTATGCCTGCAATGATACTCTCTTTGGCGACTCCCTGGGCCAGCAGGCTAACTACCTCGGACTCAGCAAAGACAGTGCACATATTGCTGATTTCCACCGGCTCAGCACCACGGGACAATTCAGACAGTTCACTAACATCGGCACCAAGTGCGGACGCCATTACCTGTAGGAACCGCCCGGTTCCTGCAGCACACTTATCATTCATGGCAAAATCAATCACATTACCCTGCCCGTCAGTCTTAATAACCTTGCTATCCTGCCCACCGATATCAATAACCAGGTCCGTCCCTTCCACTAAATAATGAGCACCCCTGGCATGGCAGGTTATTTCAGTCACGGCATCATTAATGAAGTCCAGCGCTATACGGCCATAGCCTGTTCCAGTAATGTGGCTAATCTCTCCGGCTCTGAGTCCGGTCCCTTGTAAAAGCTCATCAAAAGCATCCCGGGCGGACTGCCGGGGGCTGCATCCGGTTGGCCTGATCACACTGCGCCATATTTGGCCGTTCAGCAGCACTGCCTTGGTGGTCATAGAACCCACATCAATGCCCACTGTAATCATGGCAATGCTTTTCTCCTTTTGAGCAGTTCAATAAAGGCTCCAATTCGGGTTTGCAACTGCTGCAGGTCGGAAGTGGAATAGTCCGTTTCCAAATGAAGATATGGCAAATCCCATTTATCCTTAACATACCGGTTAAGCATTTCTCCCTCCACGTTGTAGGTATGGCAGGCTTGCCAAGTGAGATCGACAACACCGTCGACATTATATTCATCGATCATCCTGCCGATTAGATCAAACCTTCCCTCATTGGGCGACATGCAGGAGCAGGGGATTTGCAAATATTTTTCAGCAATGGCCTCAATTGGGTCCCTTGCTTCATCTTCATCCACCAGTGTATCTACTGTTTTAAAGCCGCTGCAGTTTTCCAGGCAAACCACGCTACCGCCGCACTCTTCCAAAAGCCTCAATACCTTTTCTGAACCCAGGCCTACCGGGCAGCCAGTCAACAGGATCCGCGGGGTACCCACCACAAAGGGGGACGATCCCTGCCGTACGATATCCTCAACTTCCATGGCCAGCTGGTTGATCAGCTCGATACCTTCCTCAACGTCAACATTAAAGCCCTTCATCCAGAGGGAGGTCAGCATATCCATGCCGCTAAGCGGGGCAGGGTTCACTTTATTTAGTTCATGCAGCTTCCGCATCGCCAGCCTCTCTTTATTAACCAGTTTAATGGCCTCTCTTAAGCTCTCCCTGCTGATCTTTATATCTAGATTTTCTTCCAGCTTATCCTTAAGCAAATATAGCTCATCAACCCACCATTTTAAGGCCCCCGGCCGGTTGCTTCCCTGGGGCAGATGCAGCACATGCAAAGGCTTATAGGCACTGAGCATTTCGAACATCTTTTTTTTACCGTCACAAGTGGTTTCCGCAATCACAAAGTCAGAAAGGCGAAAATAGGGACAGGTGTCTGTAATGGCAAAGCCAAAGCTGGATTTAATTAGCGGACAGATATTGCGAGGCAGTATCTTTTCCGCCGCTGCAATGGGCTCCTGCCTGGTCCCGCACAGACCTACCGGCAGGGCCCCGGCGGCCATGATAAGCTCCTTGGGAGAATAGGCACAATACATACCCACAATTTTCTGGTTATCTCTTTTGGCATGCTCCAGGTTAAGTATATTTTGATCACGCAGGTCATCGACAATTCTCATTGTTTCGGGACGCAAAACATGAGACCCCCTTTCAAAAATTTTTATGATTCGACTTTATAACTCTAAGTATTTTCTTTGTTGAAATATGTAAATCCTTTATGTTTATAATTTAATATTTTTATGTCTAGCAAAGGTATAATAAAGTATTTTTTTCATAATACTGGCAAAAAAAGACCGGCCCCAATAAGGAAAGCCGATTTAAATTCATCAGATAATTTTTTTTACTGATTTACTATGATTAATTTATTTTCTCAGTGCAGCTAGGCAACCGCCTGAGCACGTTATCTGACATTGATAAACCACAGGCGGTCATAATAAATATGCTGATCATGCTAAAGGTAAGAGCCGGCAGGGCGCCATTGCAAAAAATTATATGTTCTTAATATGAAATGGCGGCGTGGTCATTTCAACTCGAATATTATCACAAGTTAGCATAATAAAGACGGGGGATCCCAAGAAGACCGGAAAGCACAGATCATTAAGGATGATAATAGTTCATAGGTGCCGGTGTTGAAAGGTTGAAAGTTAAACAATCTTAAGAAAAATATAAAATGACTTCAGGCAATGGCTCATAAGTAATTTCGCTATAGTACTAATACCGAATTTATATAAAAGATGACTGTCTAAAAATAACAAAAAAAGTAGTGCCTCCACTACCGGTATCTATTTTTATGGTCGCGTTATGTCGTTCGGCAACACTGAAACAAACTGCCAGACCAAGGCCCGTTCCTTCTTCCTTGGTGGTAAAAAAGGGGGTGCCAATTTTATCGAGAGTCTCCGGAGCAATACCGCATCCTTGATCTTTTACTGATAAAACTATCTCTGCATCACTATTCATAAATGTTCGTATAGTCAAACTTCCTTTTGATTTCATGGAATCCAGCCCATTGCGGGCCAAATTCAACAGTAACTGCCGGATTTCCTTTTCATCAAGCAGCAGGTCAGGCACCTCCTGCAAGTCAAGTTTAATGACATTGTCTGAATTTATGGCGTCAGCATTTATCAGCGGAGCCATGACCTCTACAATTTTTGTAAGGTTTTGCATTTTATAATTAACCGGCCTATCTTTGGCCATAGAAAGAAATTCCGTAATTATTGAATTAGCCCGGTCCAATTCCTGGATCATCAAATCATAATATTCATTATACTTCCGGCAATCCTCTTTACCGCTCAGTAGTTGTAAAAAACCACGCACCGTGGTCATGGGATTCCTTATTTCATGCCCTATGCCTGCAGCCATCTCACCCACCAGGTTCAGACGGTCCAGTTTGGCCATTTCAATTTCCATTTGTTTTTTCTCGGTTATATCCTCAGCAATTTTTAATACATGTGTGATCCGGCCCTCCGAGTCCCTCACGAAAGAAAGGGAAGCATTTTCGTAGTAATATTCCCCACTTTTTTTAAGACCGGTTATTTCCCCCTGCCATCTTCCACCGGATTTAAGAATCCCTGATAACTGTTCCAAATTTCCGTTCCGATCACCTAAAAATTCTACAATCTCTTTACCATCAACATCTACCGGCGAATAGCCGGTAATGCGGGTAAAACTGTTATTGACATATTGTATCCTGCCGTCGGTTCCTGCTATAACCACCATCACCGGGCTTTGCTCCACAGCGCTGGATATTACTCTAAGCTGTTCTTCGGCTTTCTCCCGGACGGCGATTTCTTCCGTCAGAGATTGCAGGCTATGGACTAAATGCTTGCGATGGTTCGCCTCCAAGTTGGTCAGCCCACCCACAAGCCAGCCCATTACATACAGCATACCAATAAAAAGCAGATTTTCTTCCATGGCTTGATAAATATTTAAACTGTTTATATGGGTGCTATAAAAAACCAGCCCAAAAGCACACAGGGTAGACATAATCAACCCGCCTGTATTACCGGTCATGGAAGCGGCTACCAGAACGGGCAGCAGCAAAATGGTCTCGATATCATCAAGGCTGTTATTTACGGCCAGCAGGGTAACCATCGTTATCAACAGGGGAAAAGATAAATAAGTTGCCTTGGCAAATGACATAGTATGGATATCTTCTAATAAAGAATTATTATTGGTTTTGAAAAGTATAACAAAACACAGCGCAACCAGCCCGGCTACAATAAAAAAGCGCACATTGATAACAGGGTATATCTGAGCTGATATGAAAAATTTATTACTGAGAACCAGTGAAGATATTACGATCAGAAGGCAAAGCATATGTGTAGTAAGCAAATATTCCTGTAGCTCTTTTTTCCTATAGGGCATATCATCCGTTACCATGCTCATCACCCTCTTTTGATGTTTTATCATAAGAAAAGGGCGGAAATCACCACCCTAATGCAACAACCAAAACACAACAAATTTAATTTGATAATTTTCTCTATTTCCTCAGTGATTTAGGTACTTCTGGCTGAAAGTGGGAAATCGCACAACTAGAAGCAGCAGTCACACTGGCTAAAAACAATAGTGCCGTAGTCATAAAGACAAACAATTTAGCCATATACTTTTTCATGATTACACCCCCTTTATTTTTTTAATGATATACTGTCAATAATTGTCATTATTTTATGTCCCCAATCGGTAAGCATAAAACTAACCCACAGCAAAGTTAAGGTGATGCAGGCGCGAACCATTTCGGCATATTGCCACTGGCTGCCCCTGAGCCACATTGCCGCAGCAATCACCAACCCCACAAAAGTAATAGAGATATACTTCAGTTTTTTTCTCCGGAGGGGAGATATGATGGGAGCAGCCGGAGAATCCACCGGCGCCAGCATTATCATAGCTGTTATCCCCACCCCAAAGGCCACAGCTGACAACATATCAACCACCCCCTGGTCCAAGCGGCTTAAATACGCACCCAGCAAGGCAAGCAGGGGAAATATTGCAATGGTAACAATAGCGCATCGCAGGGGAGAATTGGAATGGGCTCCTCCGGCACTGTGCCTGAACAATATAGCTATAACCAGGCAGGTTACAGTCCCGGGCATTACTCCTAGAAATGCTCCCAGCAGAAGCGTGAAAAAAATATTCAAAAAGTTTAAGACCAACACCTCAATAATATAGGCCAAAACAGTTTCCTGCTCCGCCGGGAGGTCGGTTTGGCGACCCAAGTAACTAGCGCAGCGCCTGCTGAAGAATAGATAACTCATATTTTCCACATACCTTCCATAGGTTTTCGGTACTTGGCAATAGCCAGAGCAATGGCAATCATGATAATGGCCTGAGGCAACCCTATCAACATCCACGCATAATCATCAGATATTAACTGGCTGACTTCCGTATGTAAAAAGAAAATAAACAATTCGCTTACTGTCAGCTCCAGCAACGACAGAACAGCAAAACTGGCAAACACGACAATAAAGCTTATGGAAGGCGGCACCACGGTGAAGCGGGCGATAAACAGCGCACACAATAAAATCCCCACCACGGTATGCAGCCCAAAGGTGACCGGTATGCTCCTAATAATATAAATTACCACCGTCAAAATAACAGCGAAAACCAGGATCACTCCCCAGCGCTGTTTTACCCTGGTCAGTGCCAAGCTGAAGGCCACAACACCAGTCATTTCAGGAATTCCCTGCGCACAAAATAGTAACAACTGTGTCATTACCCACCTCGTTAGCTGGACGTAAAGTCTAAAAATTTAATTAATTCAAATGTTAATTTTTTCTTTTCTACAGCATGGCCAATAAATCCTTTAAATGCCTCACATATTTTGATCGCAATATATGATAATAAACAACTAATTTCGGCAGTACAAGCACGTGCCGGAACAACTGAAATATCCAATTTGCATATAAAAAAGACTATGGTTCACCACAAACCACAGTCTTTACTTACCCTGGAATACATTATCACAGCGTCTGCTGCCGTTTGCTTATTATCGAAAATAAAAGTATAAATAACTCATAATTTCCACATACCTTCCAAAGGTTTTCGATACATGGAAATAACCAGAGCAATGACAATCATGATAAGGGCATGAGGCAACCCTATTAACTTCCGAGTATATTGACTAAACACAAAATGTCTGTACTCAATATTTAAAAGTAGTTCAAATAGTTCATATACGCTCACCTCCAGCAACGCCATAACAGAAATACTAGCAAACACAGCAATAAAGCTTGTGGAAGGCGGCACCATGGTAAATCGGACGATAAGCAGCGCGCACAATAAAATCGCCGCCACGGTATGCAGCCCAAAGGTGACCGGCATGTGCCTAATCATATAAATTACCGTCACCAAAATACCGGCAAAAGCCAGGATCACCCCCCAACGCAGTGTTACCCTGGCAAGGGCCAAGCTGCAGGCCATAATACCCATTGTTTCGAGAATTCCCTGCACATAAAATAGTAAGAACTCTGTCATTATGCACCTCATTGCTGACGCAAAGGTTAAAACTTTTATAAGTTCCAATATTAAATTTTACTTTTCTACAGCATTGGCAATAGCTCCTTTAAATGCCCCCCATATTTCGAACGCACTTTACGAGAATAAACAACACATTTCGTCATAGCCTGTAAATACTAGAACTAAAATAGTCGTTTCCATATAAAAGACTATGGTTCACCACAAACCACAGTCTTTACTTATCCTGGAATTCATTATCACGGCGTCTGCTGCCGTTTGCTTATTGTCGAATAGTAAATAACTTTTTACCTGCCCTGGTACTTCATTATCCCCTCCACTATACCTCGAACAATATCCTCCTGGTTTTCTTGATCCCAAAGAAAAGCTTCCTCCCGGGTGTTGCTGATAAAACCGGTCTCGATAAGGACAGAGGGCATCAGAGTATTTTTAATCACGTAAAATCCTGCTTCTTTTACTTTTCTATTGACCTGCCCCGTTTGTATAAGTATCGCATCCAACACATTTTGGGCAAGCTTAGGGTCGGAGCCATAGTATTTATACACCTCAAGCCCCTCGGCCGAAGAATTGGCAGCACTGTTGGCATGAATACTAACAAAAGCAAAGGCATTGGTATGGTCGGCTATATTTACCCGCTCATCCAGGGATATATAGCTGTCGTCCGATCTGGTTAATACCACTGTATACCCTTCATCCTCCAAGGCAGTTTTCAGTTGATTAGTTATATCAAACACCAGGTTCTTTTCATATTTTCCCGAAGCACCAATGGCCCCAACATCTATACCACCATGCCCCGGATCCAATATGATTAACTTGTCGTCTACCACCGGCATTGGCTGTTCCGATTGACCGGCGGACTCGTTTGGAACGGTTACATCATTTGAACCAGTTGGCTCGACAATCCTAATTAACAAGGCGTCTTTATTTATTTCGAAATGATAATCCACAATTTTTTTTAAATCCAAAACCATCCGGGTGGTATCGCTGGCCAACTGGCCTGTCCTAATTGCAGAAACCATTGAATTATCCAAATTTAATATTTCATCCACCCCGTTGGTGGTATTATGCAAATCTATAACCAGGCGATCGGGGTTGCCAAGTTTAAATACTTTGTTTAACCCATCTTCAACTTTTAGTTCTATTAATAATTCCGAATCACTTGCTGTAGTTGTTATTTCCTTTAGCAATCGTTCATTGTCCGGCTGGCCGGGGTCTATCCATGCTATATCAACTCTTGAACCATCCGGTGTGTTATGCGCATCTACACGACAGCCTAGTGATTCACCGATAAAACGCAGCGGTACCATAGTCCGTCCATTAATGGCCCGGGTTGCAACATCAAGCTGAATTTGCTCGTTATTTTTATAGGCCACCTTTTGATTAATGGGAAGCTCTATAGTTAAGTCTCCTTTTTGGCCAAAAGCCGAATTTAATCGGCTATCGAACCATACCTCAGCTCCCAGGGCTTCAAATACCTGCCTAAATGGCACAAGGGTCCTGTTGGATGAGGCATCTATTATAGGCGGCGCATCAAATTGCACAATTTTTCCTTCAACATAAACATCCACGCCAGCAAAGGCCTGTGGGATATACATAACCCAACAAGCCACCAATGTTAGCAATATCAGTATGTTTTTTAAACGCAAACTCTTCAATCCCTTCGGAGTATGGTTTTCCCCAAAATTACGCGCAACGCAGGCAGAATAATTAATGTTTATATTATATACGACCAGCAAACTCATTTTGTTCCCTTAATTTTTAAAAATGATTGCGCATTATCCATTATCAGAGTATGGTATGGACGAAGAAAAAGAGTAAGATATAACATAAACGCACAAAACTTAGGTTATTTCGCTAAAGAACATTCTATCTGTACGGTTTACCTTGTAGCTTTTTATTTAACCATAAAACCGCGCCTATGGCGTATACTAAAAAAGACAATACTTTTAGAAAACGAGATCTGGACAGGTAAAGCAAATAGAGAGAAGGAATGCACTTGCATTCCTTCTCTCTATTTGCTTTACCTGGAATTATTAACGTCCCCGGGGTGAAAGGTAGACTCCAAGTGAATGGTTACTTGATCATAATATTGTTTTTCAGCTTCAGGGTAAGAAAATATAAATGAATTCGCCGAACCCTGTCCAACAAAGGTTTTTAGATAATATATATAATTGTCCTTCTTCCATGAAAGAACAAACCAATTATTGCCCTTTTGCTGGTAAGAAATTATTTCCCGGACATACTCCTTTGAAGCTTTATAAACGTCTTCCAAAGATTCATCATACAACACATTGGCCCCATAAATAATTAACCTGGCCTCCCCGTCCAATGAAGAAACCCCTCGCCCGTCACCGTTTTCCGGTGGTGCACCGGTTTTAAATTCCCTGGGGTATTCAATGGAATAACCAAACCGTTCGTTTTTATACTCTTGATAATATATTTTTTTGAGGGTACTGCTTTCTTTCTTAGCCAGTTTTTTATCTTCAACTGCTGGCAGTCTGGCAGCCTCCAAAGCAGAATTCTGTATTGGGTCAATTTCATTAACTTGCTGACTGGCCGGTTGACTGTTCGTATCGTCCCGGGTAACCGGTTTTGTACCCCGGAGTATAGACATATCATCTGTAGAAAACCCGAACCAGACGGCAAACAGCAGAAGAAGCAAGGCCAGAACAGCTGCCTCCCGTTTAAAATTAAATTTCAAATCAAATTGGCGGCCTGGTTTTTGAATAACTACGGTAGGGTCGCCGCTTGCATCGGAAGGTGGCAGTTTAGTTGTTAAATCAGGATTACTGCTAAGCAGCACTGTATCGTCAGCATCTTTCTTTAGCGTATACGGAAAGTCAAGCAGGTTCATCCACTCGCGTACACTTGCCGGCCGCTCATCCGGTTTTAGCTGCAATGCCCAATGGATGGCTTGCGCCAAGGGCGGGCTCACTTCTATAAAGTTACCAACCGGTTCAAATTGGAAGGGATTTTTACTTGGATTTATGCCGGTTAACAAATAATAAAGCGTTGCGCCAAGGGAATAGATATCGGACCGGGCATCGGTTTGGCCCTGCCCGTATTGTTCAGGAGCCGAAAATCCTATGGAGCCATAAGTAACCGTATCCGTAGACTGCCCGGGTTTAAAGTGTCTCGCTATGCCAAAATCTATCAATTTTATCTTGCCCTGTGGCGTAAGCATAATGTTTGAAGGCTTCAGGTCCCGAAATATTATTGGTGGGTTGTAGCTATGCAAATAATGCAGTACATCGCAAATCTGCCTCGCCCAATCAATGACCATAGATTCGGGTATTGGCCCGCATCTTTGGATTGCAGCTTCCAGGGACTCTCCTTCGATATAATCCATCACTAAATACAAACGGTGGTGATTTCCCGGAAAAAAATCCCACACCCGGGGCAAGGCCGGGCTATCAAGATTGTTTAACATGCCTGCCTCGCGCTCAAAGGCATCCACAGCAGCAGTATAATTATCCGAACCAACGGCATTTGTACTCATTTCTTTGATAGCCACTACCCGGTTTTGTTGGCGCTTGTCCAGTGCTTTATAGACCGCCCCCATGCCACCCCGGCCTACCAGTTTTATAATCAGATAACGACCTTCTAAAATAGTATTTGGATCAATTAATCCCGTCGCGCCAATTAATCTGCCTCCGCAGCTGCCGCAAAACTGATTTTCAGCAGGACTATGGTTACCACAAATGGGACATTCCACCATAATATGCCTCCAGTTGACAAAGTCATATCATATTAATATATATACGCAATTAACCTTCTTTTTGAAGTATATGTAATAAAAGTGACAAGGAAAGGGGGACAATAAAAGTTGCCCCCCCTTCACTAACGCCAAAACTTACTGTGTATTACCTACTCCAGGACAACCCCTGAAGCCACAGCCTTTTTCACCTTTAAACTCCTGTAATTTAGCCTGCTGCTCCTTGGTGAGTAAAGAATGGCACTGTTGCCTGCTTTGCCGAGATATATCGTGGATTTTTTGACGCAGATCGTTTACTTCTTTAATCTTGGTATCTACCTGATCTTTGTCCGGGTTTTTCTGTAGCTGGAGCTGTTTTAGTTCATGCATGCTATCCATTAATTTAATGCGCAATTCACGGGTTTGTTCGTAGTTATTTTGATTAATTTCACGCATTTTAGTAATTTGCTGGTCTGTGAGGTTTAAGGCTTTCACCGGGCTGACCCACTTATCGCTGTTTAACATATGCGGGCCGCCACCCCAACCCATTCCTGCAGCCATAGCTACCTGGACAATACCGAATACCAAAAGCAAGGCAACAGTTAAAAACAATATTTTCTTCTTCATCCGGCACCCCTTCCTTTTTTTTATTTCGCAATGTCCAATTCCACTGCGTTAACTTTAGTCTGCCCAGAAATTTTGAACAAACTGTGACTGATAAATGATAAATTTTCGGCATCCAAAGACGATCATGGAATTTTACAATTTTTTAAGAAAGTTTTAGCCTGACTCCCTACCCACCCAAGGTAATATCCTGGATCTCGTACCAATGAAGAGCCTCGTAAAAATGTTCTTTTTGAAAATCAGGCCACATATCGTCAACAACGTAAAAATCGGCATATATCGATTGGACAGGTAAAAAACCGCTGAGCCTTCTTCGCCCCCCCCAGCGAATTATCAAATCAATGCGGGAAATATCACGGGAAGCAATGGAGTGAAAAACATTACGCTGGGTGCCACTGCTGTTGGCTGAAGCTTCATTTAGGAAATGATGCAGATCCCACTTCCAGCCGTAATTTACCAAAAAATTAATTTTAATTAAATCCCGACCAAAGGTTTTTCTTTGTCTGTATTCCCGCAGCTGGGGGGGAAAAAGGGGGGATTCATAATCGCCCATGACCAATAGTGAGGCATCCCGGTTAGCCAGCATGTCCACAGCATCCACGCAGGCCTTTTGAAAGGCCCTGGTTTGCACTGCCGGACGCTTGGTGTTGTCCTGGGTAAAGCCGTAAAAGGTAAGCTCCGGAATACCCAGCTCTACACATAACTCATACAGCATCATACCAGGATCCAGCCCGTTTTGATAGCCATCTTGCTTGGGCAGCCCTTTACCCACGGCCCACCTTCTATTCCCGTCCGGTATCACTCCGATGTGTTTGGGCAGTCGCTTGAATTCGCTTTTAATCATGATGCTCCTCCATGTATGCCAGACAACTTTTGTTTTAGATTTCCCCCTAATGAAGATTATATCCATGTGGCTGCCCTGCCAAATGCCCAGCTTCCAAACTCTTTATTTAAGCACTAAATAACCAAATAAATCAAATTTATGTATATTTAGTTAAAAAACAGCCAAAATCGGCTGTTTTTTAACTAAATCCTTTATTCTGCCAGCGCCCGCTCCAGTATGCGATACATACGGTCCACCATGCCACGGGGATCGGTCAGCAGACCCGAGGCGATAAGAGCGTTATCGTAGATTTGCTCCACGGCCAAGGTAGCAAAGTCTGTATCCTTCTGGCGCAGGAACTCCAGTCCTTTGATTAGCTTGTGGCCGGGGTTTATTTCCAGCGCCTTTTGACCTAGCCCCATGCCGCCGAATTCCTTATGCAACGACTGCATCACCCGTTGCATGCTGCTTGTCATGCCACCTTCCATATTAATCAGCACCGCCGGGCTGTCCACCAAGCGTTTGGATTCCCGCACCTCGCTAACCCGGTCTCCCAGGGCTTGCTTCATAAAGGCTAGTAAATTCTTCAGTTCCAGGCCCTCCAGCTTGGCAGCATCCGCCCCGGCATCGTTATCCTGCTCTATTTCCGGCAGGTCCAGCTCAGTCTGGTCGGCGGAAACCAGTTTCTTTTCTTTATATTGGGCCAGGTTGGTAAGCACAAAATCATCCACGGGCTCGTGTGTGTAAATAACCTCCATATCCCGCACTTTAAGTGCCTCCAGATAGGGACCGGCTTCAATAATCTCCCGGGTCGGCCCATTGATATAGTAAACGTGTTTTTGTGTTTCCGGCATCCGCGCCAGGTAATCATCTAGAGATATGTACTTGCCGGGCTCGGATTTGGAGGATTCAAAGCGCAGCAGCGGCGCAATATCCTGGCTGTACGCAAAATCTGAAGCAGCGCCCTCCTTCAGGAAAATGCCGAACTTTTTCCAGAATTCGCTGTATTTATCCGGGTCGGCCTTGGCCTGCTCTCCTAAAAACTTGAGGAAGCGTCCGGTAAGCACTTTGCGCAGCCGGGCCATCAAGGCGCTGTCCTGCATAGTTTCCCGGGATATATTAATGGGTATGTCTTCACTATCCACTACGCCTTTGACAAAACGCATCCACTCGGGCAGTATCCCCTCGGCGTTTTGCTGCAGCATCACCTTGCGACAATACAGGGAAACTCCGGGCTCGGTTTTGCCAAAGCCAAAGCGCTCCAGGTTTTCCTGTGGCACAAATAACAGTGCATTGATCGCCAGAGGGGCGTCGGCGGAAAAATGCAGCCGGTAAAATGGCTCATCATAGGCATTGGCGATAAATTTGTAAAACTCGGTGTATTCCTCATCCTTGATTTCATTTTTGTTGCGCACCCAGATGGCCTGCACCGTGTTGATTTTTTCACTCCCTAAAATAATGGGGAAGGGCACAAAGTTGGAGTAGCGCTTGATTATCCGCTTAATGGTATCGGGAGAGGCAAACTCTCCGGCGTCATCTTTAAGCTCCAATATTATTTTAGTGCCCCGTGTAAGGCCTGACGCCTGGTCTATAGTGTAGCTGCCCACCCCATCAGAAACCCACTCGCAGCCATCCTCATCAGCTAAAAATGAGCGTGTCAGCACTCGCACGCGCTTGGCTACCATAAAGGCAGAGTAAAAGCCAACCCCGAATTGGCCAATTAAATTTAAGTCCTTTTGGTCCGCTTCGGCCAACTGCTGTAAAAAAGCCTTAGAGCCCGACCGGGCGATGGTGCCCAGGTTTTCCACAAGTTCATTCCTGGTCATACCGGTACCCGTATCACTAATGGTTATAGTTTTATCCTGTTCGTTTACTTCTATGGTTATCTCCAGCGGCAGATCTGCATCCGCAACTTCTTTATCGGTAATAGTCCGGTATCTTAACTTTTCCAGCGCATCGGCAGCATTGGATACCAGCTCCCGCAGAAATATCTCCCGGTCGGTGTAAAGGGAGTTAATCACAATATCCAGCATTTGTTTAACTTCCGCCTGGAATTCCAGAGTCTGTTGTTGTTTGGTACCAGCTTCTTCAGCCATATATATACCCTCCCTATTTGTTAAAGTTTGGTTTAACCAAGTTTACTTAAGCCAGGCTGTTGTTAGCACTCATCCAAGGCGAGTGCTAACTTATAAAATGATAGTATTGCATATAAAGCACTAATGGCAAATGCCGTAAGCATCTAATATTCGCAACAACAACCTTATATTGAGCATTATCTCCATTTTCCTCCGGTTTATAAACCAAAGGAGCATAGCCGGACGACCATGCTCCTAAAATGATCCCTCTCCTTTGCCTATTGTAGTGAATTATTTGACACCATGGACCGCCCACATTTAATATCTGCTGTTACCAACCCCGAGTGTAATCCTCAAAACAATCCAGGCACACAAACTCACCGTCTCGCACCCTGGACCTGGGCTCCATCACATATTCACCGCAGCGGGCGCACTGTACGGAAGGAAACGTCAGCGCTTTGGAAGGGAATTGGAAATCGATTTGCTCCACTTTACAGAAATCATCCTCGGGCATGTGCAGTATTTGTTCTATCCGCCGCCCCCGGGCCAGTTCGAATTCAGCCTTTTCCTCCCCGGTAGCCGTGCCGCTGAATACTTTACTGCGCAATTCGTTCTTTTGAGATTCGGACCGGTGTACCTTGGCCCCGTCCACAGATATGCGCAGCGCCCGGTTGCTGTTGCGGCTGCCAAAGGTATACACTTGTTTGCCCAGGTCTCGGAAAATCAGATTGCCTTTGCCCAAAGTGCACCCCGTCATCACCATGACAGCATCCACGCCACAGGCGTCGTTTTCCACAATAGCCAGCAGTTCTTCGTCAGGCGAGCGCATTTCCTTCAGATGTTCTAACGCTATTTCCGATACCCGGTACCCGATAGCCAAGCCAGGACAAACGTGTCCGTGAAAATCAATGGCTTTTTCCCAGGGAGTCTTTTCCAAACACATAATTAAACACCTCATTTTTTCAATTTATCAGGCCTAATTTGCTTTGGCAATTAATAACATTTAAATCTATTTCTACTTGCTTTAGATTGTGCCAACAATCTAAGTTTAATAACTATAATACTAGACTAAACTAAGAGCACCATTTATTTAAGCATCTCCCGCCTCTGTAGGGGAGAGTTCACCAGGTCATCAGGTAGCCATAAAAGTAACCTTGAAATAAAGTATAAAGACCACAAAGACGCCCCTCTTTGAGGCAGACCTTCGTGGTCCCATGGTATCAAGGTACTGGCTTAGTTGCCGGACGCCTTTGGCATCTGGCTCATCAATTCACTAATATCCTGCACTTGCACACCCTTCGGCAGTTCAAAGGTACCCGCCGGCAGAGCCCCCACCTTTAAGTTTTTATATTCCATGACCGTCTTGGTACCATTCACATCCGTAGCTTCTACACGAACGGGGATACCGCAATCCTCTCGTACCCACATTTTTACTTCGTCTTGAGATTCCTTTTCCTTAACCAAAAGCACCCTACATTTATATCCTTCGTAGTCCATGGTTTCAAGCTCGGTGATTAATTCATCACTAGCTTCTTCCGTGTAGTCAAGAGGCGTATCTATATCTTCGCTATCCCCCTGCATGTCCTCAATAGTAAATTTAATCGCCATATTTTCAGCCGGGTTGTAGCTATAATAAGTACTACCATCAAAAAGCATAATTATTTTTTGATCCTGTGCTGTTGTTTCATGTTTAACCTTGTCGCCCTGCACCCACATTTTACCCTGTGCAGTAACGCCTTCTGACGTAAAAACATAATCACAGGTCATACCTTCAATTTTCTGACCTTTAGAGAATAAATCCTTTGCCGATTCTTTCTTAGTGTCTTGCGTCGTTTTTTGCCCTGCACTTACGCTCTGGCTATCGCCGCTGCTATTGTTTTCCTGCTTGTCCCCACCGCACCCGGCTAGACCAAAGGAACTGAAAACCAACACAAGCACGGTTACTAAAAGGATTTTGAACTTATGCAACATGTCACTCCCCCCTCTTATTTTTCAGATATAAGTTCGACATACCAGGGAGTAAACCTTTACCTTAAAGCATAATTTTTCCGACACATTTTTATTTTCTAGTATTACCTTTTCCGCCCCTGCAGGTTTGTCTATATTTCACCCCGCAAGCATGTTGATAAGGATATATTGTCATTTATAGTGCAATACCAAATGTTTTTTAGAATTGAAGTCCAATGTTGCAGGTCTGAAGGTGCTGCAAAGAAATAAGTAAAGTATATTTTTTTGTTATTTTCGCACTCTAGAAAAGAAACGATTTACAAAAGGAGTGCGTAAAATGAGCACCAAAAATTTAACCACCCTGCTGCTTGCGCTGTTCATCACTTCACTGATTATCTTCAGCGGTTGCTCAACGGCCAGGAAACCCGGTCCTACTCAGCCTGTCCCCAACCAGACTAACCAGACACCAGCCGTCAATAACAATACCAACCAGGTCAATAATAAAGCCCGGGAGCAGGCCCGGAACATCGCCCGGAAAACTGACCAGGTGGATGGGGTAAAAAGTTCCACCGTTGTAGTAGCTGGGAATACTGCCTATATTGGTCTGGATATTAAAGCCAATATCGAAAAAGGGCAAACCAAAGCCGTAGAGGAAGCTGTTATTAAACGCGTTAGAGGCACTGAGTCCGGCATTAAAACAGTTTTTGTAAGCTCAGACGTGGATACGTTAACCCGACTTAAAAACATAGATAAAGGTATGGCCAATGGCATGCCGGCGTCCAGCTTCGCTAACGAGCTGGGTGAGATAGCCCGCCGGTTAACACCAAGAACCATGTAAAAAGCCAAACCAAAGCATACTGATCTTTATGGTAAACCGGATATAATCCCCGGTTTACCATTTATTTTATACAAGTGTTAATTACTTGACAAGGGTGAGCAATTTATGTGAACTAAGTAGAAAAAAATACTTTAGTAAAGCAGGGTTTTTACGAAGTTATGCAGAAATACATATTATGCGTAAATACATAAATCCGTGACCGGTAATCCGTTATGCATATGCAACGATACCACAATGTAACAAGCGAAAAGCTACAGATGTTTAAAAACGCCTGGAATATGCTGATGTCTGGGTAAAGGGGGTAGAAAAAATGTTGGTTAATAAAATAATGACTCCAATAAGCATCAGCCTTCGTCCCGATCAGCCGGCGGCAGAAGCCTGGCAATTAATCCGGCAGCACAAAATTTCCGGTCTACCGGTGCTAAACCCGGACGGAGAGATCATCGGCATGGTTACCAGAAACGATATCTTTAAATGGGGGCCAAAGGTATTCGAGGAAACAACCACTGTAACAGCCATAATGCAAAGCCCGGTGCGTACCATTGGAGAAAATGATTCCTGGGCTAACGCCTGGGCACTGCACGGGCAGGCTTTCCCAGTGGTTGATCAAGATAATTGCTTAAGCGGCTTCCTGGGGAAAACTAGAGTGGGCTCTGAACTATTAAACAAGGCCAATTCAATACTGCTGCAGGTGGATACTATTTTAGATTCAGTGAACAATGGCATTATCGCTATCGACAATAGCGGCGTAATCCGTCTGTACAACCAGGCAGCGGAGAAAATGACCAGGCTGCCCAAAGACTATGCCATGGGAAGCCATATTTCCACAGTCATTTGCTTGCAGGGCTTGCTGGATGTATTAAAAGACGGCATTAGCCGCAAAGAGGTTAAATTAACCTATACCCAAGGAAACCGCACCTACCTGACTAATCAAAGCCCCATCTATGAAAATGGACAAGTGGTGGGCGCTGTGGCTATCTTTCAGGATATTTCCGAATTGGAGTTTATCTCCGAAGAGCTGGATTCAGTTAAACAATTAAACAAAAAATTGGAGCTTATCATTGAGTCATCCTACGATGGCATTATTATTACCAATGCCCAAGGTCTTATATTAAGAGCCAACCAGGCCCACGAGCGCATCATCGGTATACCCTCGGATCAAATTCAAGGTCAGTACATGGACTATCTGATTGAAAAAGGAATCTATGAGCACTCCATTGTCGAAGCTGTACTTGCAGCAGGCGGACCCGTTACCGTGGTAGAGAGAGACCAATTTTTAATAACCGGCAGTCCCGTGCAGAACCAGGATGGGGAGATTGAGCGCCTTGTGATAAACATTCGTGACCTCACCGAGCTTAATGAACTGCGTGAACAACTCAAGCAAACCAAGGAAATGAGCGAACGCTATCAGGATGAGCTAACTGAACTGCGGGGGCGGCTTTTAAGCCAGGAAGGGCTGATTTTTAACTCCCCCAAAATGCGTGAGTTATTACAGACAGCCATACGCCTGGCCATGGTTGATACCACGGTACTAATTTTGGGAGAATCCGGGGTGGGCAAGGAAGTCTTTGCCAAAACCATTCATAATAACAGCAAACGTCAAAGCGGGCCTTTTATTACCGTCAATTGCGGGGCTATACCCGAAAACCTGCTGGAATCGGAGATGTTCGGCTATGAGCGAGGTGCCTTTACCGGGGCCAACCGGGAGGGCAAAGCGGGCATGTTTGAGCTAGCCAATAACGGCACGCTGTTATTGGATGAAATTGGCGATCTGCCGATGAGCTTTCAGGTTAAGTTGCTCCGGGCTATCCAGGAAAGGGAAGTGCTCCGGGTGGGCGGCAGCAAACCAAAACCTGTTAATGTACGAATCCTGGCGGCTACCAATCGCAATCTGGAAACGATGGTTAAAGCAGGCCAGTTCAGGGAGGATCTATACTTCCGCGTCAACGTGGTACCACTTTATATTTGCCCACTGCGAGAGCGCAAAGAAGACATCATACCGCTGGCTTGTGCCTTTAAACATAAGTATGAAGAAAAGTACGGCATTCGCAAAAAAATAAGTCCCCGGGTTTTTGACGCCCTTTTACGCTATTACTGGCCCGGGAACGTTAGAGAATTGGATAATATGATGGAAAGGCTGATGGTAACCACCGCTGATGATGAAATTTCCGTGGACCACCTGCCGGAACACGTTTTTGAAAACCTTGAACAGCAACTGCCCGAAGTGTATGTGAAGGGTATCATGCCATTAAAAAACGCCGTTATGGAGGTCGAGCGGCAGTTAATCAGCACTGCCATCAAGGAATGCGGTAGTGCCAACCGGGCCGCCCAAGCCTTAAAGGTGGATCAGTCCACCATCGTGCGCAAAATAAGCCGTCTAAAATCAAACGGCCTGGCTTTATAAGCCAGGCCTCCAAAGCCAAATATTTCCTCAAAGCAGTAGGTCCGACATGCCATGCTAAGTAACCTGGCCATTGATACCAAATCATTGTAGACAGGGAAAAACCCGGCTTTTACGGGTAAAGGCACCCCACAAGGGGTGCCTTTATCAAACAATTAATTTCTTACGCATTTAGTTTAATGTTTTTGAAGCAGCCTGCTTTTCCAACATTTTGTTAATTGGCATGGCGGCTAATGCAACCAGTAAGCCAAAGCCCAGTGTTACAACAATAACTATTGATTCTGAATAAAGATGCCATAGCAACAAGTATCCGGTACACACCACCAGCGATATCAACATCAGCGGAAAAGCTACCACAAAATATTTCATGAAAGTTATAAGGACACCCCGCTTTTCAGACATACCAATTACCACAACGTTAGCGGAGGCACCGATTATCGTACCGTTTCCACCCAGGCAGGCCCCCAGGGACAGTGACCACCAGAACAAATTCAAAGCATTGGGATCGGTTATACCCATTAATCTGCCCATGTCATGAATCATAGGAATCATGGTCGCCACAAAGGGAATATTATCTACAAAGGCTGAGGCAATTCCCGAAAGCCATAATATCAGCATGGAAGTGGGAATCATGGCACCACCGGTCAAATCCATAGCTCCGGCGGCTATCATAGCAATAACCCCCGTTTCAACCAGGCCGCCTACCAGCACAAACAAGCCAATAAAGAAGAATATTACGGGCCACTCCACAGCTTGCAGGGCGTGTTCCGGCTCCTGACGGCTGACCAAAAGCAGTAAACTGGCTCCGGTCAGGGCAATCACCGAAGACTCCAGGCCTAAGTACTGATGCAGAACAAAACCGGTTATGGTAAGTGCCAGTACAACCAAACATTTACTCAACAACTTCATATCTTTAAGTTCAGCGCGCTCGTCTAATTCCATTATTGACGCTTGCAGTTTCGGGTCGCAAACTAGTTGAGACCGGTAAATCAAGCGCAGCAGCGTCAAAGTAACCACATAAACAACCACGACAACTGGAGTTAGATTAATAATAAAGTCCATGAAACCCAAGTGAGTTGCACTGCCGATCATAATGTTGGGCGGATCACCAATTAATGTAGAAGTACCGCCTATGTTAGATGACAATATCTCTGCTATTAATATCGGCATGGGGTTGATTTTAAGTTTTTTGGCAATAGCAAAGGTCACCGGAACAATGAGCAGCACCGTGGTGACATTATCAAGAAGCGCCGATAGAACAGCTGTAACCATGGATAACGCCGCCATAATTTTGAGCGGCTCACCCTTGGAGCCTTTGGCGGCCTTAATGGCAAGGAACTCGAAAACACCTGTCTGGCGCGTAATGCCCACAATAATCATCATACCCACCAAAAGGCCAAGGGTATTGAAATCAATGTGCTCCACTGCACTCTCAGCGCTCACAATACCGAATACGACAACCAATGCCGCGCCTACCAAAGCAATGACAGTCCGGTGAATCTTTTCAGATACAATGATGGCGTAAACAACTAAAAAAACTGCAGTAGCAAAATAAATTTGTAAATGCTCCGGCAAATTTATTCCCCCTTTCTCTACAAAGCAATGTAAACCTTAAGCAAGCTAATTTTTAAATTCATATTTGTCGGAAATTATAGTTATGCACCCCAAAGGCCACTTTGGTGAAACATACTATTACCACGCGTAAAAAAAGCAATAAACAGAAAAGCTACTTACAAACTCAACTAAACTTTCGGGGTTCAAGATTGGCTAAAATTCTGATATAAATGGTATTTTTGTACGAAAAAAAATAAGCAAAACACTCTTTTTCTGAGTTAATATTGGTAACCATACCAAAACCTGAGAAAAAAGTGCTTTGCTTGGTTACTAGTTAATCAAAGTCAGTAAGTTTATTTTAGAATCATAGATAATTTGCCTAATTTCTTGAAAGCTAGGTTATATATGAAGACGGCACAATTATAGTTTTTTGCCAACACCGCAAGATGAGTTAATTATCCTAAACTGCTACGTTAAAGCCGCAATAAACGCACCGGCCGCCACAGCCGTGCCGATAACACCGGCCACGTTGGGCCCCATAGCGTGCATCAGCAGGTAGTTTTGCTGGTTAGCCTCCATACCCATATTCTGGACCACCCGAGCTGCCATGGGTACAGCGGATACACCCGCAGCACCGATAAGCGGGTTGACCTTGTTCTTAACGAACAGGTTCATTAGCTTGGCTATTAATACACCGCCAGCCGTAGCAAAGGCAAAGGCTACTATGCCCATTGCAAACACACCGAGGGTTTTAGCGTTCAGGAAAGTTTCCGCAGTCATGGTGGAGCCAACGGCTACACCAAGGAAAATGGTAACTATATTCATTAAAGCTTCACGGCTAACCGTGGTCAGACGCTCCACCACACCGCTTTCCATGAACAAGTTACCCAGCATGAACATGGCAATCAGCGGGGCCGCCATGGGCACCAACAGCATAACAATAATGGATACCAAAATAGGGAAAACAATTCTTTCCGTCTTACTTGGTGTACGCACCATTTGCATAACCATTTCCCGTTCTTTCTGGGTAGTCAGCGCTTTGGCAACGGGCGGAATGATTATTGGCACCAACGCCATGTAAGAATAAGCCGCCACCGCCACCGTTCCCAACAAGTGCGGGGCCAGATTGGCAGCAAGATATATGGAAGTCGGGCCGTCAGCACCACCGATTATACCAATGGTGGCCGCCTCGTTCGGAGTGAAGCCGATCAGTATGGCACCGAAAAACGCCACGTAAACACCAATCTGACCTGCCGCACCTAAAAGCAATGTTTTGGGATTAGCAAGCACCGGCCCAAAGTCCGTCATCGCACCCAGACCCAGGAAAATAAGGGGTGGGATTAATTCATTAGCAATACCGTAATTGTAAAAGATATAAAACAGTCCGCCCTCTTCTGTCAGGCCGGTATGAGGGAAGTTGGTCGCAAATATTCCAAATGCGATAGGCACCAGGAGCAGCGGCTCAACACCTTTCTTAATGGCCAGATAAAAGAGGACAAAGGCTATCAGCCACATGCCAACCTGTCCTGCATTTAAATATAAAAGTCCAATATTACTGAAAATATCAGCAACCTGTTGCATGCCCAATCCTCCTGTTTATTATTTTTTAATATAATTATTCCAAAACTAGAACAGTATCAATGTTCACTACATCACAGGAACCACATTTACTTCAGCTTTTTCGCCGTCGCTGAACGAGTACACTTTAATATGCATTTTCATAGCTTCCAGGGTAACCAGTAGATCATTCTTTTTGACTTATCCATTTTGTTGTTGTGTTTGTTTTTTAGCCATACTGTCTATCACACTGCCAGTTATTTGTATACCAATTTGCAAAATTAACAGCACCGCGAAAACAGACCCTAATCCCGATATACACACTGCTATGGCAGTTTCCATACATGCATAACCTCCCTTCCATTAAATGAATATTATAATATTGAACTGGCATACACTGATAAATAACCCATAATTCCGATTGTGCGCTTCAATTTTTGACCAAAATCACTGTTCTGTGGACTTTTTCCCACATAATCATTGCATAGGCAATCAAAAAAATAGTACCGGCTAAAACAACCTAAGTTTGCGCGTCCATATCATAGCCCCCTCTCATTTAAGCATTGTGCATAATCCATAAGCTGACAAAATCAATGGTTTACTTGTATATTCAACAACAATACCTGTTTTCCTCTAAAGAAATAATGAAACTGCAACCGGCATTTAGTTACCGTTGTTTAAATAAGCAATATTAGTGCCAGACATCGTCCATGTCTCGCTTTTAGCCAATATATCCTAGCGTGAGTTTCCCACAATGATAATTTCAGCCATGCGGATTTCCGAGGCGATCCAATAACGTTTCCACATTCATCCGGCAACCGGCTTCCCGTGCCTTCTTCCATAACAGTTAGGAGAGCAGTAGGCCGGTAAGACAAATAAATGTATGTATCTTGATTTTTTGGTCGGTCCAGTGATATTGCGGCGTCATAGCATAATGATGGGAATTCTTCAATTATTTAAAAGCCCGTTCAATACGCCTTTGTCCCTGATAGGCCGCAATGCTTTCCGCTTCTAGCGCTTCCTTTTTTCGTTCCGGGCCTGAGGATTATTTAATCTGCTTTCAAGTTCCTGTAATTGTTGCTGTTTTTTGTCAAGACTTAATGTAAAACCGCGGATTTGTCCCTGGCGAAGCTACATAGGGAACTCCAGAAGCATCCAATTCGGCAAAATTCTTTTTCGTATTGTGCCTTTGCCAAAGATCACGGTAAATTCTTCGACCTTCAATTGAAGTTCGCCCAGTTTTCTGCGCAGCCGAGTCAAAAAAAGGCTGAATTAAAATGGTGTTATATCTTCCATTTAGATGTTAGCAAAGCAATAAATTCTGGTCTATTTTTTTACTTCTATGGTAATTTTTTTAACAAGCACAATGTACTTACTGCAGATACTCACTGCAATTACATACTAAGCTATTCATTCAAAGCGACCAGCAATTTTGCAATCTTGCATATACCATACAAAAATTCTTATACCAACGCAGGTTTTTACGAGGTTATGAAAAAATACATCGTTATGCCGAAATACATAAATCCGAGGCATGGAACATTGCGCACTCTGATAGCTATATAAACATAACACTTCTTAAGATAACCGCTTAAACGGCTTCCTGGGGAAAAGCAGGGTGGGTAGTCTTGTGCCTTTAAACAAAATTATGAAGGAAGTACGGTATTCGTAAAAAAATAAGTCACCGGGTTTTTGACTCCTTGTTACGCTATTACTGGCCTCGGAACGTCAACCTAGGCCTTAAAGGTGGACCAGTCCACCATCGTGCGCAAAATCAGCCGCCTGAAATCCTACGGCCTGGCTTTATAAGCCAGGCCGCGAGGTTCCTAACTCACTACTTCATAACCGGCTTCCTTAATAGCCCTGGCTATTTGCTCCCGGTCTGCAGAACCAGTTACCATTACTTCCTTTTTAATTAAATCTACCTGCACGTTTTCCACACCGGCAATGCCTTTAACTGCTTTCTCCACGGCCATTTCACAATGATGGCAGCTCATGCCTTCCACTTTAAGCGTCTGGTTCATTTCCACATCTCACCCCCTTGGTGTGTTTATTGGGAAACTCTGTCGTTTTTATCCTAGGCAGGATCACCTGCTTAATACCCATATCGGTTCTAATTCCAGTATTTGCTTTGGAAATTTGCCTAGAATTAGTGATATTCCTGCACATAAGTATTATGCAGCTGAAAACAATATTTAACCGGCCGCAGGGATATAATACTATCATAAAGGGAAATTACACAGAGGTGTTATCATGAAAACCAAAAGTAGTAAACCAATCATTAAAAAGAGCAATCTAGATAAGTACCATGCCAAATCCGCCCATATTGACAATACCCGCGGGCAAACAACATCTCCCAGCCATTACGGCAGCGGTGCTATATATGTATCCCGGGAGGCTAAAGAAGATTGATCACTTGCCGCTTAAATTAGTCGAACAGAGCAAATAGTTCCTTCCCTTAATGCGGAACTACGGAACAATTTGCTCTGTAAACGCAACAACAATAGCCTCATCAACCTGTTTCATTATTTCTGTCTTAGCGTAAAGCAACCGGGCGGTATCTTCAAAGGTAAGTTCCGGGTCATCCTCAGCCAAAAGCGCCCAGACTACGGTAATAAAGGCATGCAGATTAACTTGTTTCAGTTCCTCAATCGCAGCCTCAACAGAGCTATACTTATCATTTATCCGAGTCATCGTTTCTTCCGTCAGTTTAAAATTACGTTCCCGATCCAAAATTACTTGAGCCATTACAACAGCCTGGCATTAGACTTTACAAAACCACTCTCTCCTACCAGGCCTTACCCCCTTCTATAGTTAGATTTTATAGAACTAGTCATCCAGCATAAAAGAGTCCTTCTTGCTGCCCATAAATTATATGACTAAGGAAAGCAAGAGAACCGTCCCCATGCTTCCCATACCCGAATTTACCCGCTATGCGTGCGGGTTGTCGTAGGCGCGCAGCAAAATGGCAGCCAGTTCTTCAATCAAAGGCATGCGCGGGTTGGCGCTGGTAGACTGGTCCTCGAAGGCTTTCTCGGCCAGCTCGGGCACCTTTTGCTTAAAGAACGCTTCGTTAATACCGCATTGGGCAATAGTATCCGGTATGCCTACCCTGGCCCGCAGCTCTTCAACCCCGGAAATAAGGCTGTTTACCCCCTCTTCCACCGTACGCGCCGGCATTCCCAAAAAAGCAGCCATCTGCCGGTATTTTTCCGGAGCCTGGAAATATTCGTATTGCGGGAAAGAGGCGAACTTACTGGGCAACCCCGCATTATACCTGATTACATGTGGCAGCAAGACAGCATTGGCCCGGCCGTGGGTAATGTGAAATTCACCGCCAAGTTTATGAGCCAGACTGTGGTTGATCCCTAAAAAAGCGTTGGTGAAAGCCATGCCCGCTATACAAGAGGCGTTATGCATTTTGCTCCGGGCCTCAAAATTATCCTTTTCCCCATAACTGGCGGGCAGATAATTAAACACCAGCTCGGTAGCCTTCATAGCCATAGCATCGGTATAATCCGAAGCCATCACAGAAACATAAGCTTCCAGGGCATGGGTCAGCACATCAAGACCGGTGTCTGCGATAACCGCCGGGGGCAATGTGCCGACAAAGTCCGGATCAATAATTGCCACATCGGGAGTCAGTTCGTAATCGGCCAGGGGATACTTGATATTCTGGCCCTTGTGGGTAATCACCGCGAAGGCACTCACCTCCGAGCCGGTTCCGCTGGTGGTTGGTATAGCCACCAACTGAGCCTTCCTCCCCAGCTTGGGATATTTGTAAGTGCGCTCGCGAATATCCATGAATTTCAGGCGCAGAAAGTCAAACTCCACCTCGGGATGTTCATAAAACAGCCACATAGCCTTGGCGGCGTCAATGGGCGAGCCGCCCCCCAAAGCAATAATGGTGTCCGGGCGGAATTGCTTCATTACCTCGACGCCCTTTTGTACCGTCTCCACCGACGGGTCAGGCTCCACATTCGAGAATACTTCAACCCTGACCGGGCTATTGCGCTTATTTAAATGGTAGACCACTTTATCTACAAAACCAAGCTTAACAATACCCGGGTCAGTAACTATGAGGGCTCTAGTTACACCCTGCATTTTTTGCAAATACTGCACCGAACCCGAAGTGAAGTAAATGCGCTCGGGCACCCTGAACCACTGCAGCTTGTCCCGCCTCCCGGTAACCCGCTTAATATTAATCAAGTTATCCACGCTGACATTGGAGGTGGTAGCATTGCGGCCCATCGAGCCACAGCCCAGGGTCAGCGAAGGTGTGTTAACATTGTATATGTCACCGATGGCCCCGTGGGTGGCCGGGGAATTAATGATAATCCGCCCGGTCCGCATGCGCCGGGAAAATTCAGCCAGAACATCTTTATCTTCGGTATGCAGCACCGCCGAATGGCCCAGGCCGCCAAAGCCAACTATTTCCTCACAACGCTTAATACCTTCATGATAATCGGCTACCTGGTAGCAGGCCAGAATAGGGCTCAGCTTTTCCATAGACAGGGGATGTCCCAACCCAACTTCCTGCTGGGGTGCCACCAGTACTTTGGTATCCTTGGGCACCTCAAACCCCGCCATCTGTGCGATAGCATAAGCGGGTTGCCCTACAATAGCCGGGTTTAAAGCACATTTTTCACCTTTTACTGCCATAGCTTCAAGCATCTCAGTTTCTTGCCCGTTCAGAAAATAACAGCCATAATCTTGCATTAGCCCGGAGACTTCCTGATAAATTTCCCGGTCAATAACCACCGACTGTTCCGAAGCGCAAATCAGGCCGTTATCAAACGTTTTACTTAAAATCAAATCGGTTACTGCTCGTTTGACATTGGCTGATTTTTCTATATAGCAGGGCACATTGCCCGGTCCCACCCCCAAGGCCGGCTTGCCCGTACTATAAGCGGCCCGCACTAGGCCGGCTCCCCCGGTAGCCAGGATCAATTGCACTCCGGGATGGTTCATCAGGTAGCTGGTAGCCTCAAGCGAAGGCTGCTCTATCCAACTAATACAATTTTCCGGTGCCCCGGCGGCCAGCGCCGCGTCGTACATCACCCGGGCAGCTGCCTCGCTGCAATTTTGTCCCCCGGGGTGAAAACTAAAAATCAGCGGATTGGCCGTTTTTAGGCAAATCAACGATTTAAACATAGTTGTGGAAGTGGGGTTGGTCACGGGGATCACGGCGGCAATCACCCCCACCGGCTCAGCCACTTCTATTAAGTCTTCTTCCTCATTGAGACTGATAACCCCTACGGTTTTTTTATACTTGATACTATGGTAGATCGATTCGGTAGCGAATATATTTTTAATCGATTTGTCTTCATAAACGCCCTTTTTGGTTTCCTCCACCGCCAGTCTGGCCAGTTCCATGTGCCGGTCCAGCCCGGCAAGAGCCATAGTCTTGACTATTTCATCAATTTGTTGCTGGGATAAGCGCATTAAAGCCTGCTGGGCCTGCCCCGCGTTTTCTACCAGCTTGTCCACCATTAACTTCTGCTCATCGCCAATATATTTAATATCCGGCCCGTTATTTGGCTCGCTCACTGTATCCCCCCATCCTTAAAAAATTCTCAGCACATCATCTTCCTTATCATTGTTTACCTGGTGATGAAAAATTTCCTCAATGCTTTCTTCGTCATAACCGTCACCGGGCCTATTTTTCAGCTGGCTGACCACCCTGGTTACTCCCCGGGCCTTGGACGCGCTGGCTATAGCTTCTTGCTCTTCCTCCGGCGTAGCTACCCGGCCCATCAGGAAAACCGTTCCGTCAACCGACTTGGCCCCCACATGGCGCAGATTCACCTTGGGATTAGCTTGCAGTTCCTCCATGACCTCCGCGGTCACCGCGTTATCGTCAATGGCCCCATCCGTGCTTACCGCCAGTCCCAGTTCCACTCTTTTAACCCCGGGCATCTTAGTAAGCGTTTCCCTGAGCCTGTTTTGCTCTGCCAGCGCGTCCACCACACCGCTCACCTGCACCTCACCATCGATTACATGGGCTTTTAAAGCATAACCCTGCAAATCTTTATCTTGATCAAGTAATTGTTGGACTTTGTGCTGCAGTGCTTTATCTTTGTCTTCAGGCTTACCCGGCATTATCCACCATTCCTTTCGTTAAAAAATGTAACATCGCTTATATTTGAACTTTAAGCTTATTATGACCGGGTAGCTATTTGCGTATGAGTTTAAAAAATATGTTATTATATATTGAGGAAATGAAGCAATAAATAATATTTATGGAGGGGCTGGCATGGAAGGCATACGAGAATGGTACGAGCTTTGGCAGCATTACCGGTACCATAATGAAGTAAACTTTCTAATATTTATTCCGCTATTTTTCCTGCTGCGTTCTTGGATACTTAAGAAATTTAACACTTCGCTTGCAGACAGAATGGATAAAAATGATCTGGCCCCTTTCAAACAGTCCCTGATTAACTGGGGTACTTTTTATGCCATAGTTTTATACGCCATTGTATACTTCAAAGATACCTTTTGGCTGGGGGAAACCTGGTTTAAAATTGGCAATACGCCGGTTACCACGCTGACCTTTATCATACCTGCCATCATCATTAGCTTGAGCATCAAGTTCTCCAATTTTTTTTCCCGCCTCTTTTTGCAGCGGGTATACAACCGGCATGAAATGGACCAGGGGATGCAGTATACCTTTAACCGGCTACTGCACTACACCATTATCGTTATTGCTGTCTTGGTGTCTTTACCCCTGATTGGCTTTGACCTGAGCGTCCTCACTGTTTTCGCCGGAGTAGCAGGTATTGGCATAGGCTTCGGTACGCAAAATATTATCTCCAACTTTATATCCGGCCTGATCTTACTTTTTGAACGCCCTATAAAAGTAGGAGATAAAATAAAAATCAACGACATCCCCTGCGACGTACAGCATATTAATATCCGCTCCACAGTAGTATGTACCGCAAGTAACGAGCACATCATCATACCCAACAGCCAGTTTATCGAGAATCAAATCATCAACTGGTCTTACGGTGACCCTACAATAAGGGAAATAATCTACATTGGCGTGGCATACGGCTCAAACGTGCGGCTATTGGAAAAACTGCTGCTGCAGGCAGCCCACGAGCACGAAAAAGTGCTGGACGACCCACCACCACAGGTGGACTTTCTCAATTTCGGGGAATCCTCGCTGGATTTTAGATTACAATTCTGGATACCCGATCCTGTGTTGCGCATTCAGATAAAAAGTGACCTGAACTACCGCATTAACGACCTATTGCAGGAGCATGGCGTGGAGATACCCTTCCCACAGCGCGATATTCACCTGCGCAGTGTGGATACGGCCCTGCTGAAGAATATGCAATGGGAAATGGAAATTAATGATAGAAAAGACGGGTAATCGCGTTAGCCAGTGTGGCGGCTCCAAAACCATTGTCGATATTCACGACGCCAACACCAGGAGCACAGCTGTTCAGCATGCTGAGCAGTGCCGACAGACCCTGGAAACTAGCCCCGTAACCCATACTGGTGGGTACTGCAATCACCGGCTGTTCCACCAGCCCGCCCACCACGCTGGCCAGGGCGCCATCCATGCCCGCCACCACAATGACTACCTGCGCCCATTTAAACATATCCAGCTTATCAAACAAACGGTGGATGCCCGCCACACCCACGTCATAACACCTGCGCACCTGATTGCCCATTACCTCGGCGGTAATGGCCGCTTCTTCCGCCACCGGAAGATCCGCAGTGCCGGCCGTCACCACCAGCACATTGCCTCCGGGCACCGGTTGCCGCCCGCGCTGGACCACAATGGTGCGGGCCAGCTCCGAATAAACCGCATCGTTTAATTCAGCACGCACCGCAGCAAAGACCTCCCGCCCGGCCCGTGTGGCCAGGACAGTATTATTACTTTGACCTAGTTTCTTCATTATTTCCACAATTTGCTCAGTAGTTTTACCCTGACACAAGACCACCTCCGGGAAACCCTTGCGTAGCGCCCGGTGATGGTCAAGTTTGGCAAAACCTATGTCTTCATAAGGCAAAGTCTTCAACTTATCCAAGGCCGCATCAACATCCAGACGGCCCTCATTTACATTTATTAATAATTGCCGCAGTTCATCACTACTCATCATACATTCTCCTAACCCTCATACATTTACACACCCATATTTCCTTGACTTCGCTGCTTACATTATAATCCACACCGGGGCATGAAACTCAAAAAAAAGCCCCCGGGTGGGGCTTTTTTTACTTATTCATTTTTTAGCCCGGTTTTCTCGGACATACCCATTTTTACACCCTTATTCGTGCCGTGCCGGTGCCCACTGTTCAACTGGGCCTCCTGGGACTTAATCTCCCTGGCCCGTGGTGCCCCCACCGGCCGGTGCAAATCCTGCTGCAGCTCGGGCTCATCATGTTTAAAATCCAGGTGATATGGTCTTTCTGCCATTAGATAAACCTCCATCTTAATGTAATAATTATATTGTGGTAAATGCCCGGCTAATTTATGCTCTGGCCTTTCTATTCCTTAATACCAGACTTATTAATACTTTGAAACTTCTGTCAACGGAGCATATATTTGATCAATGCTTTGCTTGTCCATTTATTCTATAATTTATATGTGAAAAAAAATATTTGTAAGGAGGCCATTATGATAACATCATGGAAAAAGCTTCTTTCTCTGGCCCTTACCGCTTTGCTGTTTTCTTTTTTAATAATTAGCATACCCTCATCCCAGGCAGCTCCGCTGCCGCTAAAACAAGGAGACCGAAGCACTAATGTACTTACCTTGCAGCAGCAGCTGCAGACCCTAGGTTACTTTCAAACCAATCCCACCGGTTATTTTGGTCCCATCACCACTAACTCAATAATAAAACTACAAGCCGATTATCAATTAAAAGTAGACGGCATTGTAGGCCCGCAAACTAATCAAATAATTAACAAATTGCTGGGTTACGCCCCATCCTCCAAGTCTCCAAAGGAAGTGCTTGGTTTTTACGTTGGCAATGAGTACTCAATACCAGCTTCTTACGCTACCCTGGAAAAGCAGAAGGACATTATAACCTCCATATCCCCTTTCTGGTACAGGCTGGATAGAAATAACCCGGGTAAACTGGAACAATACGGCAGCGATACAGCACAGGAAATCAAGCAAGTGCTCAAGCTGGCCAAAGAAAACAATATTAAAAATTATGCCCTTATACATAATTTGCTTTACGGTCAAACATCCGTGGGTCGAAATGTGCTGCATACAATGCTGGCTGACCCGAATACCCGCTGGACACTGGTGATGAATATATTCAATCTGCTGAAAGAAAATGGTTTTGACGGTGTGTGTATAGATATTGAAGATATGCATGCATGGGACCGGCAGCTGTATATCCAATTTTTAGCCGAGCTCTCCGCCCAGTTAAAACCTGCGGGTTACGAAATAATTGCCTGTGTCCCCGCCAAAACCACTGACCAAGCCACCGGCGGCTGGGGTGACAACTTTGATTTTACCAAAGTAGGTCGGTATGCCGATATGATAGCCGTAATGGCATATGACGAACACTCCTCGGGCAGCCAGGCCGGTCCTATAGCCTCCCCGGCCTACCTTGAACAAGTAATCAAGTATACACTGGCTAAGCTGCCGCCGGAAAAGATACTCCTGGGTATTGCAGGCTATGGCTTTGATTGGAATTACGGCATAGGCAACTCCCGTTATCTTTCTTATCAAATGGCTATGGAAACCGCTAAAAAATATAATAAAAGCGTGCAGTGGGATAGCGGCAGTCAAGCTCCCTACTATAGCTATACCGACCAGAACGGCTACTGGCACAGCGTTTATTTTGAAAACTCCAGCAGTCTGGCCTTTAAGCTGGACGCGGTAAATAAGTATAACCTAAAAGGCATTGCCCTGTGGCGCCTGGGTATGGAAGACCCTGATTATTGGCGGGTCATTGCGAGTAAATTTGTAAAATAAAAGGGGAAAAATTTCGCCCTAGCGGGCTTTACTCATAGAGTTCCCCCTCAAGCCCTTATTCCTCCAAAAGGGGAATAAGGGCTTTGTAATTATTCAGCCCAAGTTTGGCCACCAAGCCACTTATCAACATACCCGGCAATAATTTCCCAACCTGGTTCGCCTATTATCCAGTGGGTATGGTCAAATTCCTCGTAAGTAACCACCTGTTTATACTTACAGGCTACTTTTTTAATCACTGATGCAGGAATTATTTTATCATCTTTACCGGCAATAACCAGTACCGGACACTTAATCTTTTGAACGTCAACCCGAGAAGCACGGCAGGGATCCATGAACCAGAAGGCCATTTCTAAAGCCGCCCGGCCTGATTCATACACCATCCGGCTGTAAACATCTTTCTGCTCACTAGCAGGCAGCCGGTGCAGCATGGCGTACACAGCTGCCTGGAAAGATATGCGAAAGGATCCTCGCCAACATTTCATTTGAGACAGCATAACAAAAAAGCTTTTTACAACAGAATTACTAACAGGCAATATACCGGCGGGGGCCGCCGGGGCAAGTAATACCAGCGCCCGAGCCAGACCCTGACTGCCTAAAATTTGCGCCAACAGCCCGCCCATCGAATGTCCCAGCAGCACAGGCGGCTCAGCCATTTGCCCTATCTCTCTTTCCAAATCCCGGACGTAATCCAATAAACTGGTGGCCCCCAAGCGTGAATCAGGCTTACCGGGTGGATCCATATCGTGGTAACGCAGCACGGGAACAATGCACCGGTAACCCCTAGTTTCAAAAAACTCCTTATATTTATCCCAGCACCAGGCACCGGTCATCATCCCGTGAATCATCACTATTGTTCCCGCCATCATGTCACATCCTGCTAATCGACGTCCTTTATAGCATTGTCCATATTTTGAGACAAATAAATAGGGATAATTTCTTCAATAAAAGACATTAACTCTAGTAATTTTTCACTTATTTCTTTACAAAAGATCTCTACCTTTTCAGGCTCAATATGTGCAAAACTCAAACAGGTAGCACAATCATCCGCAAATTCCAAATCAACATATCTTGCTTTGTTCCCCTTAATAATTATTTTACCCTCTTGGTAACATGCAAGATATCTAACTAAGTTATCTCTATTATCTGCATAGTGCATTGTTGCGTTTATAACAGGTACGCATTTATTTTTGACAAAAGAACTATCATAAGGGGTTACATTATTAAGAATACTTAAATATTTCTCTTTATTTCTAGCATCTAATTTTTCTATAAAGCTAATAATTTCAGGTCCACTTTTATATTTATCTAAAAACTTCATTGCTTCTATATAATGTGATACAATAATTCTAAAATACTGTATAAATCTACCATTTTCCAATTCAATCTCTCTTTCGAAATGATTAAAAGCATATTCATTTGAATATAATAAATCATTTCTAATTAAAGCTAAGTCAATTATCCAATGTGACAATATATCGTCTTTTTTAAATACTTCATCTGTTTTAAAACAAATTTCTTTGTACATGATAATACCTCCTATATAGTTAAGACGTTAAGCCATATCCTGAATGTTTACAACGCATGGTCGTAATACAAATAATATTTTAGTGGATATTGCATCCGGAATTTTACCTTCTTTATCTTCCAAATGTTCCTATTCATCACAATAATCGGCTATTTATTTGTTTGTAGATACCTTTGCCATAGCAATCAGTTTTTGCCACATATGAGCTAAACCGGCTGTTTTCCCCATGCTCCGGAATAAAACTCTGCTGCATAGTTTTTTATCAACTCACTTCTCCTAATCTACACCTTTATTTAGTTTATATAAAAATAACGGTAAACTGTCAAACTCGAGTAAGACAAGTTTTATTATAGTACGAATTAACAACACCCCCACCCCAAAACCACAAAAAAGTGAGCGAGCCGCCTACTTTTCAAAGCAACTCGCTCACCGCTCGTTTATGCGTCAATGATTTACTAACTGCCCCCCTGGCCCTGCCCGCCGCCTTGCTGGCTGCCTTGTTGTCCACCTTGCTGACCTGATGATTCTATTTTTTTAACCTGACCGTCTATCTGCACTTCCATCGTTTTACCATCCTGGGTGGTAATACGCAGCATTGTTTTACCCTGCTGGCTTTGCCCGCCCTGCTGACTGCTCTTATTCTGCTGTCCCTGCTGGCTTTGGTCGCCCTGGCCCTGCCCACTATCCTGCTTGCTACCTTGCTGTCCGCCCTGTGACTGCGACTGCTGCTGACTGGACTCTTTCCCCTGGGCTTTCTTTAACGCTTTCCAACGTTCTTCCAGCAAATAAGCATTTTTTGCGGTAATCAGGCGCACCGGCACTATCCGGGCAGGCACGCTATAATCCCCATTGTTCACCTTTTCACCGTATTGCCAGTAACCGGTTCTGGCTAGACCCACCGCCGCTTCCAGAGCAAACCGCCCCAACATCTCGGGCTGCACGTCCACCTCCGCGTCATGTTCGCCGCTGATTAGCGCTTGTGAAGCTTTTTCATCGGCACCGGCGCCCACTGTTAAAACACTTTTATCATAGCCACCCGTTTTTAAAAACTCTACCGCCGCCATAGCCAAGGTGCTATCATTGGCCAGTACGACATCGATTCGGCCGTCCCGGCTGATGACCTCAGCCAGGTTGGCAGCAATGCTGGACGGGTCCCAATGAGGGTGTTCAAAAACTTGCACAATGTTGATGTCCTTTTCCCCCTGCAATGCTGCCTGGTTGGCGGCGGTAATATCCAGGGCCACCTGATCATGCGGGTCCCCCTGCAGTATGACAAGGTTTAGAGGGCGCTGCCGGGGCAGCTGGGCCACCACACTGTAATCCACCGCCCCGGTAACCAACCCTTGCCCACTGCTATTTCCCTGACCGGACCCGGCACTGCTCTGCTGCCCACTGTTATTCCCCTGGTCCGACCCGCCCGGCGATTGCGCACCTTGGGAGGGTTCGCTCTGTTCCTCACCCGACCGAATAATAGTACCCGCTTGCGGCGGCGTAAATTGAGCACCACTTCGGGCCTCAGCAGTTCGCCTCAGTGCCTCTAGCACAAAACGGGCCTGCAATCGCCCCACCATAGCGTGATCCGAGGCAATATAACCTTCCACCGGGGTATTCACCGGTAGATTCTCCAGCGCCACCACCTTGATACCGGAACGGGTCAATTTATCTATCAAATTCTGTGCCATACTAGTATCAACAGGCTGCAGTACCACTGCCTTGACCTTTTTATTAGCCAACCCGTCCAGCTGTTTTTGTTGCTCAGCGGAGTCGTTTTGGGCATCCAACCAGGTTACATCTGCATTCACTTGCCTTTTTTGCTCATCCACTACTTTTTTTATCGTTTTATTGCCGTCCCGGTTCATATCAGCTAACGCAAAGGCTATCTTAACCGGCGCTTGAGCGGGTTTGTACTGCGGTTTGCTGCCACAGCCGGCCAATAAAAGCGTGAATATCATTAGAAAAACAACCACTGATAAAGCCCTTGATTGCCCATAGCCTCTAAACCTGAGCCCACGCATTTACCCACCTCCGGGCATGTTTCATTCTAAATCAACAACAAAGTGATAATTTCCCCTTCTTGCAGTGTAGCTTGCACTGTACGTCAATGCCATACAGCGGCGTTGACGGTATTTCAAAGCTTTATTTAGGCTGTGCTGCTTAGCAGGTCTTTATTCAAAGTAGTTCAGTGTGAATTCTTCCTGGTGGGAAAGTTCAAACCCCAGCCTTTTGACAAACTGTGTTAAATAGGAATTGACCGGCATAATAATTATTTATATAGGTATTTTTTGGGAGGTGACTTTGTGTTTAAAATATATCTGGATCAATTTTTAACTTGGTTAACACCCTTAAAAAAAGAGCCGTTTGGGCTGCTGGAAGCTGTTAATTCGGCTAGGCGGGATTGGCAACAAGCGCAGTATGATTTTAATTATATCAGCGACAAAAACCTTATTGATTATACAGTGCTCAAGATCAAGGCCAACGAGAGGCAATACATGGCAATTCTTGAACAAGCAAGACAGCAAAATATCACGGCATGGCAAATAGAACCGTACTGCACCGCAACTAGCGAAGCGTCCCAAACAACGGAGGAACAAGCTAACAAACAAGAGTAACGTTTTAGACACAGGCATTGATAAACCACAAGGTTTTCTAACTTATTGCTACAGGGGAAATAAGTATATCAAACTTTATAGCAGATTTACTGCCACCTAAATGTTAAAGCAATGCTACTATTAAAAAAACTACAGCCCAGCAAATAATCAGGCTGTAAGCTATCAACGTTACCGCCGGGTACGCGAGGAAAAGCTAAGTCTTATTTATGATCGAAGGCCGGAGGTACCAGCTCCAACTCGATCAGTTTGGCGCGAATGGCCATCATATCCGACCAGGCTTGTCCTTTGCGAGAAGTATCCCGCAGCAGTGCGGCGGGGTGATAAGTAGCGATAATCCAGAACCCTTTACGCTCTGTCCACTGCCCCCTTACACGAGTGATACGGGCCTCGGGACCAATGATATGCCGTACCGCTGTTGCTCCCAGGCATACAATGATCCTGGGCCGTACTATATCCACCTGAGCCCTTAAAAAAGGCAGGCACTTGGCACCCTCCTCCGGAGTGGGCTCCCGGTTGCCAGGTGGGCGGCACTTGACAATATTACAGATGATGGCGTTTTTTTCACGTCTAAGATCAATGGCGGCCAGCATCCGATCCAGCAGCTGCCCGGCCGGACCGACAAATGGCCGCCCCTGTAAATCTTCCTGCTCCCCGGGGCCCTCACCCACAAACATCACCGGCGCCTCCAACACCCCTTCCCCAAAAACCACATTATTCCGACGGGCTGCCAGCGGGCAAGCGCCGCAGCGCAGGCAAACCTCTTTTACCTGGTTCCAGCGATCGAGTTTATCATTCACTAAAAAACACCTTCATTTTCATTTCATATTGCTCATCATATTGCTCAGATTACCTATCCTTTCAGTACCCGACTGCGCAAATCCACCATAAATTTAGTAAAATCAGCGCGAAAATCATCCGAATCCAAGCAGATAATTTTCATGCCCTTTTTACCGTATATCGTTTCAAATACATAGTTGGGCTTCATGGTCACCATGAAAGCCTTACAGTTGGCCTGCATTATTTTAAAGAGCTTGCTCCACATGTACCGGATATTCAGGTCCCGGAAGCTGTATCCTAAAAATAGCACGGTTTTGCCCAGCAGATCCGCACGTAATTTAATATCCAGGGGACCTTCCATGTCCAGCCGGTTGTGATAGTCGGTTTCACTGATGACCAGCGTTTCGTCAAGATCCAGGGTGCCATGAAACTTAACAATCTGTGGCACGTTGTCCGGGGCAGCCAAAATATCATCGAGGGTGGCAATGGAATAATAGGGTTCTCCATGATACCGGAAGGCCCTTTCAATAGCTTCATCAAAATTTGTGGTATATATTTTGGGGAAGTGCATATCAATAAGGCACTTGTGCACTATTGATGCACCAATATCCACCTCAGTGGAACGCAGGTTACGGTCAATGATTTTACTAATGCGGTTTTTACTACCGCCATGACAGATGATATGATATTCAGCAATCTGTAACGAGTCCCCATGGATGGACAATATCTCCGGATCAATATCCAGATCTTCGGCCACCTTGGCCATTAAAACATCCCATTCCGGCAGCCCCAGATTACGGGAAAGACCGGCCCCTACAAAGGGAATGATTTTCTTTTCAAAAATATCCTGGGCTAGTTCGTCCATCAGCTTATTATAGCTCACCATGTTCTCACCGCCTGCTGGGATAAAAATTCCTTAAATTTTTGGGCCACCTGGCCCCGAGCCGATATTTTCAATTTCTCTTCCAGTGGCAAAGCGGCCAACGATCTGGCACACCCTTCAGGAATAAATAAACTTTCCCAGGTGTCCGTAAGTCCATCTGGTTCGGCAGCTATGACACCCTGTAGGTCGGCCTCGAAAATATAAATGCGGCGGCCGCTACAATACCCGATAATGGTACGTACCGTGGCCTGCCGGTTGGTATCACACTGCAGCAGCCGCAGAAAACCGGCTATGCCTAGCTGCCCCCAGATTTCCTTTGTCATACCGCCGGGCAAACCGTTCCAGGCTTTAACGCTGATTCCGGTATGATCTACAAAAAGCCGGGCTCTTTTTTCAGTATAAGCTAATAACAGCTTGTCGCGAACCACCTCTCGCTGGTCATCTCCCTGGGGTTGCCGAACATCTAAACGAACCGGAATAAACTGATGTGGAGCCAGCAGGTGTTCATATTCAGTTATTTTTTGCTGGTTGCCGGTTACAAAACGCATTGGTTTTAGCACTTTAACATCACAGACTCTCCTCTAATAGCCGTCCCTGTTATTTTTAGCGCAATTGTACATATGCCATATATTGTACAATTTCTTCAAAATAACTCAAAATCCTTGCCTACAGACTTAAAAGGTGCACACATATGCATAAAGCCCGCCGATGGCTGCGTACAGCACCTAGCGGCGGGCTTTGTTGCATTGTTAGCTTAAAAAATATTGGATTATTTAAATATTGCAGTAGTTTAAGAAAGCTTAAGCTTGGCCATCATCTTGTTCCAGGATGATACGGTGGTCCACCAGGGCTAGCTCGGCAATTCTTGCTTTGATCACCTTGCGGCGACCGAAAATATCCTCAAGTACTATACCGTCTGCTTCCGGAATCACCTTGTCCACCATTTCCATAAATATTTCCTCTTTGCCGTCCTGGCGTAGGTACGCGTTTGCTTCGCACATAAATTTCACCTCCCCATAAAGAGACGAAAAACCACCTCGGTTACGCTTAATGCGTCGAACCTCCGTGGCCGTTAACGCTGCTCATCTTGAGAGCCTCCCTGGCTCCCCTTTGTTAAATTATAGCTCCACGCAAATAGGCATGTCAACGCATAATTTGTGGTACCAGTCTCACCCACAAACATGAATCACCTTTTCTTACCCAGCCACCGCCAAAGAGTGGTAAAATAGCGACCTAGCGGGCCGGCAGAGCTTAATTCAATGACCGCTTCTTGCTCGTTACCCTCTGGAACGAGTAAAATACCCAGCGGGTCATTATTGTTATGTGGTGGTAATTCCCGCCGGAAGCGCCGCCCCTGGCGATTGACGCAATCTAATTGCAAGGGCGGGTCCACGTCAGATAACATAGCCGCCAAATCCGCCCGGCTGCGCACCGGCACCCCGTTGACCTGTACCAGCAGGTCACCCGAACGCAGCCCGGCCTGCCAGGCAGGAGACTCCGGGACCACATCCAGCACGGCCAACCCACCAGTACGGGGCACATGGATGGGGTCACCCTGTATTTCCAGTCGGCGTCCGATGTGAATTACCGTTTCATGGCCCAGGGGCGAAAACAAGGCCGCCAATACCCCCAGCAATAGGGAGCGGTCAGCCAGCACAGCCAGAATGAGCAATAGGAGACTATACAGCGCTAAATAACCCGCAGATATCCGGCCTTTTTGCCGCGGGCTCCGGGCAATCGCCATATCACCATAGCCCAGCGCCGCCACCACGGGCATCAGTGTATAGGCAATATTACCCGCATTTTCAACACCAGGGCTAATGAGCGGCCACCAGTCGGGCATATCAACACTACCCGGCGGAATATTAACACCCGCCATAATGGCCAGGGCTGTGATAGGGATAGGCCAGAATTTTTGCAACGTAAAGCCGCCTACCACCCGACCGGCACGATCCCTAAAAAAAGCAGGCACCGCACCGAGATGCCCACTAAAAAATATCAGCATACTTTCTACCATATGCAGCACAGCCACTAGGGCCAGCACCTGGGAAACATTAACCTGGGGAAAACCAAACAACAACCCGGAAAGGGCTAGTAGCCCCCCGGCATAAGCAAAACAAATAAACCGGGCGTCGATTAGCATCAGCAATAAGGCTAGGGGCCAGATATAAATTAGCCCGGTACCGGTAAGGGTCACCCCGATAAACACCATTAGTAAACTGCCCAGTAGGCCGCCCAACAGCCCCATTAGTATGACGGTGCTCACGTCAGTCCAAATGGAGACTTTAAGCGGCGCCCTGTAAATACTTTCCCGCGTTCCGTTCATACGCCGGTACTGCAGCCCAATCAGTAGCACCACAACCCAGAATACAGGCTCCCGCAGTACACTCCCCATATTAACAATAATCAGGGGGAAAATATCACCAAAAGGAAACAATAAAATTCACCTCAAAACAAAGTTAAAAACCAGATGAGCAGGCGGTTAACAAAGCGGCTATAATTCTTGTTCCACCAGGCTAATGGCTTTATCCAGCTGCTCGTCACCGGCTTTGTCCGGCAGGTTTTCCACCAGCACATCGGGCATGATACCCTTTTTATGAATATCCTTTTTCTTAGGGGTCAGGTAGCGAGCAGTAGTTAGTTTTAAACCAGCGCCTTTATTCAGGGTAAATACAGTTTGCACAATGCCCTTACCGAAGGTCCGAGTGCCTACCAAAACACCGGCTTTGGTATCCTTGACGGCCCCAGCCAGTATTTCGGCTGCGCTGGCACTGCCTTCGTTAACCAGCACGGCCATAGGCAGGTGCAGGTAATTATCGTCTGCTCTTTTTACATCTTCGGCACCCGTCCGGTAATCGATATACACTATTGGTCCTTCGGGGATAAAGTTATCAGCAACCCGGGTAGCGGAAGTCAGTTCACCGCCGGGATTATCGCGCAAATCAAGAATTATACCCTTCATGTTCTGATCCCGTAGCTTGGCCAGCACCTGCAGCATTTCATCCGGAGTTTTTTCAGTAAACTGGCTGATGGTTATGTAGCCAATACGTGAATTAGGCAACATCCGCCCCTCGACGCTGGGCACACTAATTTCCTGCCTGGTAATGTTAAACTCAATTGGCTCCGGCCGTCCCTCCCGCATTATGCTGAGCTTAATTTTACTATCCACCGGGCCGCGCATCAGATTAATGGCTGTATCCAAATCCAACCCCTGAACATCGCGGCCATCTATACCCACAATTATATCCCCTGCCTGCACACCCTCACCGGCAGCGGGTGTATCTTCATACACCCGCACCACCGTAAGAAATTCTTCCTTATTAACTCCCACTAGTATGCCCAGGCCGCCAAAAGTACCGCTAATCTGTTCCTGCAGCCGTTTAAAAGTATCCGCATCCAGGTAAACCGAATAGGGGTCCTGCAGTGATTCGACTATCCCTCGCATGGCCCCGTCCACCAAACTGGTGGTCTGCACCGGCTCGATATATTGAGTTCGCACCAATGAAATCACTTTGATCAAATTGCCCACATTCTGGTAATTGCTGCCTATAATAGCGCCCGTCAGTACAAACAAAGTAAAAAAAACAATGGCCAGCACCGTTAACCAACGGGAGATGCCGCCACTTTTATGCCTGTATCCATTCATATCTAAAGCCACCTGCCATTTTCCATAAAATCACATACCATATTATACTACATAAATATAATTTGAATTACAAGAAATTTCAAAAGGGACAATCGTCTCCATCTTGTGGAAACGACTATCCCTTATTAAGTAACCCTTTCCCTCCTATATCCTTACATCGCCAGGTTACACGTAATTCCTCGGGTTCACTGCTGAACCATTGACCCTTATTTCAAAATGCAGGTGAGGCCCCGTAGACATACCTGTGCTGCCCACCCTGGCGATGGCCTGTCCCTTGGTTACCACTGCACCACTGCTCACCAGTTGGGCGGACAAATGTCCATACAACGAAACAATGCCCCCGCCATGGTCAATCATTACTACATTACCGTAACCGCTCATATAGCTTACATTAATCACCCGTCCTCCTTGGGTGGCCAGCACAGTTGAGCCCGAAGGGGCGGGAATATCAATGCCGCTGTGCAGCCGCTGGGTTTTTAATATAGGGTGAATCCGATAACCATACGGTGAAGAAACAGATGTATGACCCGGCACCGGCCAGAGATAAGCGCCCGTGGCCGTAGGCTGACCACTGCTGGCACTTTGCGTGGTAATACGCCGGATAATATCCTCCTCCTGCTGTTCCAGCCGGTCCACTTCAGATTGGTATTTGGTCATTTCCTGCTGTGCCCGGGCAACCACTTGCTTTTTTTGCGCGCTCCTGGAGGCCAGATCCTGGCGAGCCATCTCCTGCCGGCGCATTAAAGTAGCAATGTTTTCCTTCTGTTGAGCCAGCGCCTGGCGCATGTTCTCGAGTTCTTGCTTACGCTCCTCCACTTCTTTGACCACGCCCACATCTCTATCAACCACACGTTTGAGTAGTTCATAGCGATTTAAAAATTCCCCAAAACTAGTGGAAGCCAGGAGCACCTCAATAAATTGCACGTTACCGTTAATATACATTCCCCGCACCCGTTTGTGCAATTCATCAGTGCTTTTTTGCAGTTCTTCTTGCGCCCGGGTTATTTCCCTTTCATTTTGAGCCAGTCTGGTCATAGCCACATCCAGCTGCTCCCGCAAACCGTTTATTTCCCGGTTCTTTTGCTCAATTTGCTGGTCTAGTGCAGCCGTCTCACTGGAATAATCTTTAATTTCCTCTTTCTTTTCCATTTGCTGCTGCTTAATCTGACTAATCTTTTGCCTGGTTTGCTGGAGCAATTCTTGTAGGCTAGCCCCGTACGCCGTGCCACACCCCAAAACCATGGCAGCAGCCAGTGTAAATGCGATCAACCTTTTTTTCCAGCTTAAATTACCAACCGAACGCACCTGAGGTCCTCCAATCATTTTTCACTAACAAATAATTAGCTAACCAAACTCAAATATTAGCTCTATTTAATGCTAACGCTGGTGCCGCTCGTAGAGTACAGAGTCCCACTATACCCGCAAAAAACGGCGCAGCGATATAGTACTGCCAAGAGTGCCGATTACAAAACCCGCCCCCAAAAGACTGCCCAGCACCAAATAAATATTTCCAGGATCGTCAACTAACTGAATAAAGGGCAATGCAAGCATTACCTTGTTCAGCAGCGACAGGTAACCGAAATTAATAATCAAGACGGCAACAAGACCGCCCGTCAACCCAATGATCATACCCTCCAGCATAAAGGGCATACGCACAAAAATATTAGTGGCCCCCAGCATTTTCATAATACCAATCTCCCGTCGTCGGGCAAAAACCGACATACGGATGGTTGTGGCGATTAGTAATACAGCGGCCACGCCCAGCACCAGCAAGGCCAGAGAGCCCCAAATGCGTACCCAGTGAGTGAGGGCAAGCAGTTTCTCAACCACACCCTGCCCGTAGCGCACCTGCTCAACACCCTCCAGCTTTTCCAGCTCCCGGGCTGCCTCGGGTACCAGATTAGCCTCCCTGGTTTTCACCGTATATGAATTAGGTAGGGGATTATTATCCTCCAGACCGCTGAGCAGTTCAGCCTTATCACCGAAGCTTTCTTCTAAATCCTCCAGGGCCTGTTCCTTAGCAACAAAATTCACCACGGTCACCCCGGGTACAAACTTAATCTCTTCCCTCAGTTCATCCAGCCGATCCTGCTCCAAACCATCTTCCAGGAAAACAGTAATTTCCAAACTGGACTCCAAATCTGACGCAATCTGACGCACATTTAGCACCAGCAGCACCGAACTGCCCAAAATAAGCAGCGATATAATAATAGTGCCCATCGAAGCAACAGTCAGCCAAGCATTGCGGATTAAGGATGTAGCGGCCTCACGGAAATAATATATAATGGTGTTAATGATCATGGCTGTAAACCCCACCTTCTTCGTCCCGGACAATAACACCATTGTCGAGCTGAATCACCCTCTTTTTCATGTTATCAACAATATCCCAGGCATGAGTGGACATCAAAATCGTAGTACCCCGGCGGTTGATATCCATAAAAAGTTTCATCAGCTCCCAGGATGTATCGGGGTCAAGATTGCCGGTGGGTTCATCCGCCAGGATCAGTACGGGGTTATTAACTATGGCCCGGGCCACGGCGGTACGCTGTTGTTCACCACCCGAAAGCTGGGCCGGCAGCATATTGATTTTTGTTTCCATGCCCACCATGCGCAGCACCGCCGGCACTACCTGTTTAATCTCCTTGTGTGAGGCACCGATTATTTCCAAGGCAAAAGCTATGTTTTCAAAAACAGTTTTGTTAGGAATAAGGCGGAAATCCTGGTATACCATGCCAATTTTCCGCCGCAGATAAGGAACTTCCCGGTTTTTCATTCTTAACAAGCTGCGTCCGTTCACGATAACTTGCCCGCGGCTAGGCAATTCTTCCCGGCAAATTAGTTTTGTCAGGGTAGACTTGCCCGCCCCGCTGGGGCCCACTAAAAATACAAATTCCCCTTTCTGAATGTTCAAGGTTATGTCGTTAAGGGCTTGAACTTTATTCGGATATTTTTTGGAGACATTGTACAATTGAATCATACATATACCTCATATGTTAATCTTCGGTTATTCAGTTTCGTAATTTAATTCGACAGTTGTAATAATAATTCCTTTAACTTAATTGGCATTTCGACGGCAGAAAAGTAAATCCTTCAGCAAAAGGAAAACAAAAATACCCCGCAGGGTATTTTGTTGGGGTTTGTTCAGTTTTCAAAAACACTGTCGAGGCTATCTACTTACCTTTGCGCTTCAGTACCTCGTATACAACCCGCACTAGATCGGAAGCTGTAAGGCCATATTTTTCCAGTAATTCCTGGGGTTTACCGGATTCACCGAAGGTATCCCGTACGCCTACCCGGCGCATGGGTACCGGATAATTTTCTACCAGCGCCTCGGCCACGGCACCACCAAGACCGCCATAAATACTGTGTTCTTCCGCAGTGACTACCGCACCCGTAGCCCGGGCCGCTTCCACCACTGCCTCCACGTCCAGGGGCTTAATTGTATGCATGTCCAGAACCTGTACGGAAACGCCCTGGTTAGCCAGCTGTTCCGCTGCTTCCAGGGCAGCGCTTACCATGATGCCGCAGGCAATGATGGCAGCGTCCTTACCTTCGCGAAGAGTTATCGCCTTGCCGGGGACAAAATTAAAGTTCGCTTCATCATGCAGCACGGGTACTTCGGAACGACCCAATCTTATGTAAACCGGCCCGTCAATGTCCGCCGCGGCCAACACCGCGGCCCTGGCCTCAACGCTATCAGCGGGCACAAGAACAGTCATATTGGGCAAACAACGCATCAGCGCGATGTCCTCCACCGACTGGTGGGAGGCACCGTCCTCACCCACGGTAAGACCGGCGTGGGTGGCGCCTATTTTGACGTTGAGCCGGGGGTAAGCAATACTATTCCTGATCTGGTCATAAACCCGCCCGGTGGCAAATACGGCAAATGTACTGGTAAAGGCTATTTTACCCGCCGCGGCCAGCCCGGCGGCAGTTCCCATCATGTTTTGCTCGGCTATCCCGATATTAAAAAAACGGTTGGAGAACTTTTGGCTGAAATCATAGGTTTTGGTGGACTTGGATAAATCCGCATCCAGCACTACAACGGCGGGGTTTTTTTGCCCCAACTCCACCAGCGCCGCACCATATGCCTCCCGGGTGGCTATTTTTTTGGTCATTTGGTGAAAACCTCCTATTTTGAAACTGGTTGGAAAGTATTTAATTCAAATTAAGCCCTTTATAGCTCAGCCAGCGCCTTTTCCACTTGCTCAGGCTTGGGTGCCGTACCGTGCCAATTTACCTCGTTTTCCATGAAGGAAACGCCTTTGCCCTTTACTGTCCGGGCGATAATTATGCTGGGCTTGCCCCGTGTTTCCCGGGCCCGGGCAAGAGCAGACAGGATTTGTTCCATATCGTGCCCATCGATTTCCTGAACCTCCCAGCCAAAGGCACGCCACTTATCGGCCAAAGGCTCAGCGGACATGACCACATCAGTGGGACCGTCGATTTGCAAACCGTTATGATCCAAAAAGGCGGTCACGTTGTCCAGCTTATAGTGGGCAGCAGCCATAGCGGCCTCCCAGACCTGCCCTTCCTCAATTTCACCGTCCCCCAACAGCACAAACACCCGGTAATCCCTATCGTCAAGCTTGCCGGCAAGAGCCATGCCGTTGGCCGCGGACAATCCCTGCCCCAGTGACCCGGTGGACATTTCCACCCCCGGCACCTTGCGCATATCCGGGTGTCCCTGGAGCGGGCTGCCCAGCTGGCGCAGCGTGCGCAATTTCTCTACCGGGAAAAATCCCCGCTCGGCCAGTGCGGCATACAATACCGGCGCAGCGTGCCCTTTTGATAAGACAAAACGGTCCCGATCCGGCCAACCCGGATTTTGGGGATCTATACGCATAACATCAAAATACAATGCAGTAACTATATCGGTCGCCGACAATGACCCGCCCGGGTGGCCGGAACCGGCCTCCCCCACCATGGAAACAATATAGCGCCTGATCTGCCGGGCCTGATCCCGCAGCTTCGCCAATTTTTCCGTTTTTTTACTCATCCTTAAACCTCCCGATCAATTCTAGTCCCATAAGCAACTTTCAACACTCGGCGCCAATTAACTGTCCTTGCCATGCCCATATCCTTTAAAACCTTCCCCGAGCACCTCCCGCACATCGGCTAATATGATAAAAGCCCGGGGATCAACTTCGTAGACTATCTCCTTAAGCCGGCTGACCTCGGAACGGTTGACCACGGTAAAGATCACCTCCCGGTCGTTGCCGGTATACAGCCCCCGCCCCTTAAGAGCAGTGGCACCCCGGTCTAAATCATTCAATATCCTACCGGCAATAATGTCAGTATGGTTGGAGATAATAAAAAATGCCTTGGCGTAACTGATACCCTCCTGGACCGTATCAATCACACGGGTAAAGACAAATATAGCAATCAACGCGTATAAGGCTAATTCCCAGGACTGGAAAACCAAACCCGCTGCCGCCACCACCATACCGTCCAACAGAAACAGCAATTGGCCGATATTTACACCCGTGTAAGTGCGTAAAATAGCCGCGGCCAGATCGGTTCCCCCGGTAGTCCCCCGAAAGCGGAAAACCAGTCCCAACCCCAGTCCCACCAACACGCCCCCGAACAGGCTGGCCAAAAGTGGATCCCTGGTGGGTACCGGCACAAACAGACTGCAAACGTCCACCAATATCGCCAGGCTTACCGAACCATATAATGAGCGAAGCCCAAAAGCCAACCCCAGCCTGTATATACCTAGGGCATACAGCGGTACATCCAGTGCCAGCATGGTCATACCCACAGGGGTGCCGATCAAATAATGCAATATGGTAGCAACACCACTCGTTCCACCGGCGGCAATCTTACTTGGCACCAGGAACATGTCCAAGCCAAAAGCAGTAATCGCCACTCCCATAGTTACCCAAAAAAACCTGATTAATGTTTTCCAGGACATTTAAATCTCCCCGCAGTTGGCCACGATATACCCTTAGTTTTTCCCTGCTTTTTTATCATATTCCGACCGTCCTGGATATGCGCAGTTTGTCTGTGTACATGCTCCAAATATATTCTTGTTTTCTGAAAAAAATCCTTCTCTGCTGTCGAAAAAAGGAAAAGCAAATTGTATACCCTAGGCTATCCCGGGCAAAAAATAACCTTGAGGTGATGGAAAATGATGAAACCCATGCGCTGTCAAGTGTGTGGAGAAGTTTACCTGGGGGATCAGGTGCCTGACCGTTGTCCCTTCTGCGGAGCCGCCGGCAGGCAAATGGTGCACGCTGCGGAATGGATTGATTATATTAAGTTGAACTTGGACCAAAACGATATGGAAAAATGCCGTACCGCCCTGGGGTTTGAAATTAGCAACTGGACCTTCTACAAATGCTGCGCAGATAAATCCGAAAACATATTCAACCAGGCTATCTTTAAGCGGCTGACCAAGCAAGAAATGGAGCACGCCGAAGTACTGGCCCGCATGATGGGCGAGCAAATGCCCAATTTCACCGAAGAAAGCTGCCCTGACAATGATAAGGAAAAGTTCGAAGAAGCTCACCTGCGGGAACACCGGGCCATTAAATATTATCTGGAGTCCGCCGCCGGGGGCCAAGACCCCCGGGCAAAGGAAATATTCCGCGCCCTGGCTGAAATCGAAACCGAGCACTTGCAGATATCAAACGTTTATAAGTAGAGCGGCATAGCAGCACCTATACGATAAAAAAAGCTTCCGGTGCCTTAGATAAAGGCACCGGAAGCTATAAATATCAATGTCAAGGGCTTACCCCAGCAGGTAAGCAGTGATAAACTCGTCCAGCTCGCCATCCATAACAGCGTCCACGTTGCCCACCTCCACCCCGGTCCGGTGGTCCTTAACCAAAGAGTAGGGATGGAACACGTAGGAACGAATCTGGCTGCCCCAGGCGATTTCCTTGTTCTCACCGCGCATCTGGGCCAGTTCAGCTTCCTTTTTCTGCATTTCCAGGTCCATTAACTTGGCTTTTAGTACCTTCATGGCCGTATTACGATTGGAGATCTGAGAGCGTTCATTCTGGCATTGTACCACAATGCCGGTGGGTAGGTGGGTGATGCGCACCGCCGAATCCGTCTTATTAACGTGCTGCCCGCCGGCCCCCCCGGAGCGGTAGGTATCTATTCTAAGATCCTCAGGGTCAATCTGCACCTCAACATCGTCCTGTACCTCGGGCAGCACATCCACCGAGGCAAAAGAAGTATGCCGTCGGCCAGCAGCATCGAAGGGGGAAATACGCACCAACCGGTGGACACCCTTTTCGGACTTAAGATAACCAAAGGCATTTGGTCCTGTTACCGAAAAAGTGACACTTTTTACACCCGCCTCGTCACCAGGCAGCATATCCATGATACTAACCTTAAGACGATGATTTTCCGCCCAGCGGGTAAACATGCGCAGAAGCATTTCCACCCAATCCTGGGCCTCAGTACCACCGGCGCCGGCGTGCATGGACACAATGGCATTACAAGCATCGTGTGGCCCGCTAAACATCACCTGCAGTTCCATGTCGGCCACCCGCCGACTTAAATCGGCTAGAGCAGCGGTGACCTCTTCCACCAGGCCTTCCTCGTTTTCCTCTTCCCCCAGGTCAATCAGTACCCCCAAGTCTTCCAGAGCCGCTTTTAGCTCACCAAAGGCGGCAATACGTTCCTTTAAATTAGTGACAGTCTGCATCACTTCCTGGGCACGAGCTTGTTCTTCCCAGAACCCCTCCCAGGTCATTTCATTTTCCAGCTCCGCTATTTTTTGTTCCTTGCCGGTTATGTCAAAGAGAAACCCTCAAATCCGCAATGCGTTTTTTCAGGGGCTCTAATTCTCTGCGTAATTCACTGAACAAAGCGATTCCTCCCTTATTACAGGTAACCCAACACTTTCAACTTTCCACTTGCCACACCACACCAAAGCTTATCTACCGCAGCATTTTTTGTATTTTTTGCCGCTGCCGCAGGGGCAGGGATCGTTGCGGCCGATTTTGACTTCGCGGTGCACAGGGCCCGGTGCAGCTTCGTTCTGGTATTTGTTCTCAATAGTTTGGCGTTGCTGCTGGGGAGCCTGCACCACGTTCACCCTGAATACGTAGCGCACCACATCATCCCGGATGATATCTACCATGTTTTGGAACATTTGGTAGCTTTCGAACTTGTATTCAATCAGGGGGTTTTTTTGGCCGTAAGCCCTCAGACCAATGCCCTCCCGTAACTGGTCCATAGCGTCCAGGTGGTCCATCCACTTTTCGTCCACCATGCGCAGTAGCACCATCCGCTCCAGCTCGCGCATCACTTCGGCACCCAGTTCAGTTTCGCGGGCCTCATAGGCGGCCAGTGATTTTTCCAGCAGGAACTCTTTTAGCTCCCCGCGCCCCATATCTTCCAGCTCCTCTGCCTGCAGACCGTGATCAGGCAGGAAAATCTGATCGGCGTAGGTCAATAGACCATCCAAATCCCATTCCTCAGGAATCACCCCGTTCGGTGCGTATACTTCCACCGCAGACTCTACCGAGTCGGTGATCATCTGCAGTACTACATCCTTGAGGTTCTCATCAAGCAGCACTTGCATGCGCTGCCGGTAAATTACCTCACGCTGCTGGTTCATTACATCATCGTATTCCAGAACATGCTTACGGATGTCAAAATTGCGGTTCTCTACCCGTTTCTGGGCACTTTCAATGGAACGGCTGATTAAGCCATGCTCAATAGGTACATCCTCCTCCAAACCCAGTTTATCCATTATTCCGGCAATATTATCAGATCCGAACAGCCGCATCAAATCGTCCTCCAGAGAACTGAAAAACTGGCTGGCTCCCGGGTCTCCTTGGCGTCCCGAGCGGCCCCGCAGCTGGTTATCTATGCGACGGCTCTCATGCCGCTCGGTACCGATAATATGCAGGCCTCCCAGCTCCACCACCTGACGGTGTTCATCAGCGCACTGCTGCTCATATTTTTCCAGCAGCTGCTGGTACAGTTTTCCCTCCGCTACGGGATCATCGGGATCATAATCCTTGTGGCTGCGCAATTCAGCCTGAGCTAAAAACTCAGGGTTGCCTCCCAACACTATATCAGTACCGCGCCCGGCCATGTTGGTAGCAATGGTCACAGCCCCCAGCCGGCCGGCCTGAGCCACAATTTCGGCTTCCTTTTCATGAAACTTGGCATTCAGCACCTGATGGGGTATCCCCCGCCGGCGCAGCAATTCATGTAAAATTTCGGACTTCTCAATGGAAATGGTGCCCACCAGCACAGGCTGACCGTTAGCATGCTTTTGGGCAATTTCCTCCACCACCGCATAAAACTTAGCCGGTTCGGTTTTGTACACCACATCGGGCAGTTCCTGGCGGGCCATCGTCTTATTAGTGGGAATCACCACGACGTCAAGATTGTAAATCTTGCGGAATTCCTCCTGTTCGGTCTCAGCAGTACCCGTCATCCCGGCCAGCTTTCCGTACATTCGAAAATAGTTCTGGAAAGTGATCGTAGCCAGCGTCTGGGACTCCCGCTCAACACGCACGCCCTCCTTGGCCTCAATGGCCTGGTGCAGCCCATCGCTGTAGCGGCGCCCGAACATTAAGCGACCGGTGAACTCATCGACGATAATAACTTCGCCATCCTTAACCACGTAGTCACGGTCTCGCTTCATTAAGGCATGAGCCTTTAAGGCCTGGTTCAGGTGGTGGGTAAGCTCCATGTTCACATCATCGTAAAGGTTCTCCACCCCCAGCATCTGTTCCACCCGGGTCACGCCCTCTTCAGTGAGCACCACAGTATGCGCCTTTTCATCCACGGTAAAGTCGGTGTCCTTATGCAGCCGTGGCACCAGCTTAGCAAAGGTAAAATAGTGGTCCGTGGCCTTATCAGCCTGACCGGATATTATCAGCGGGGTACGGGCCTCGTCAATTAGAATACTGTCCACTTCGTCAACGATGGCGTAATGCAGCGGCCGCTGCACCAACTGCTCCGCCCGCAGCGCCATGTTATCCCGCAGGTAGTCAAAGCCAAACTCGTTGTTAGTGCCATAAGTAACGTCGCAGTTATAGGAATATTTACGTTCATCCCAGCTGAGCCCGTGCACAATCAGACCCACGGACAATCCCAGGAACTTGTAAAGGCGGCCCATCCACTCGCTATCCCGGCGGGCCAGGTAATCGTTCACTGTTACCACATGCACACCCTTGCCCAGCAAGGCATTTAAGTAGACCGGCAGCGTGGCCACCAGCGTTTTACCTTCACCAGTGCGCATCTCGGCAATCTTGCCACTATGCAGCACCATACCGCCCAACAGCTGTACATCAAAATGACGCATGCCCAACACACGTTTGGAAGCCTCCCGCACCACGGCAAAGGCATCCGGTAGCAGGTCGTCCAGCGAAGCACCCTGTTCCAGACGTTCTATAAACTGTGGCGTTTTGGCCTGCAGCTGATCATCCGTAAGAACGCTTATTTCCGTTTCAAGCTCATTTATCTGGTTAACAGTTTTTTGCAGTTTCTTTATTTCCCTTGAATTATCATCTAACCAATTGCGTATAAAATTTAACATGGTTATCACCTTTCTAAAAATAAAAGCAAGGGAACCATATGGTTCCCCTAAATATACACTACTATTCTAACAAATTGGCTGCAACCCTGCAACTCCCCAGGCTTGCTACCTCATAAACAAACCCGCCTTTGATCCCCGCCCTGCAAAAACAGAACGGAGATCCCAGCGGGAGATTTAAATTTTTTAATTACGGTAAACCGATCTTCAAAACTCGGGTTCAATCAGTCCATACTTACCGTCCTTGCGCTTGTAAACCACATTCACCTGCTCGGTGTCTGCATTAGAAAAAACGAAAAAACTATGGCCCAGCAAATTCATTTGCATCACCGCTTCATCCACAGGCATGGGCTTGATAGCAAAACGCTTGGTTTTAACCACCTGCAGTCCATCATTATCATCCTCATCATGAACCTGGGGTTCAAGAAACGCCTTTTGTTCACCGGCGACCCGGCGGCGAGAAAGTTTCCCCTTGTATTTCTCAATTTGCTTTTCCAGCTTATCCCCAATCAAGTCAATGGAAGAATACATATCGCCGCTAGCTTCTTCACCACGCAGTATCATTCCGTTAAAAGGCACTGTAACCTCGACCTTGTGCGAGTCACCTTCCACCATTAAAATCACTGTTGCCTCGTTGGCGCCGTCCAGAAACTTACCCAGCTTACCCACCCGTTTTTCAACGTAATCCCTCAGGGCATCTGTAACCTCAACATTTCTACCTCTTACTAAAACCTTCATAACTCCCAACTCCTTTCGAGCGAGTAGTAGCTATTATTATTCCCGAAAATTGTGATATTTCCTGCAAAATCTACACAATTTGTTTGCATATTCGCAGAAAAAAATAATCAATGACGTAACGGTTTTATTAATAATAAGAAAAGCCCCGGCTATAGCCGGGGCCTTGTGTGCTATAATTTAACTACGTTGGCAGCTTGCGGACCACGAGCACCCTCAACTATATCGAATTCCACTTCCTGGCCTTCTAACAAGGTTTTAAAACCATCCTCTTGAATGGCCGAAAAGTGTACAAAAACATCGCCGCCGTCATCCCTTTCAATAAAGCCGTAACCCTTGTCCTTATTAAACCACTTGACCTTACCTAACACTAAAACATTCCTCCTAAAAAATAATCCGTGTGATTATAAACTCACGTAGAGTTATCGTATCACATCACCCTATACCTGTCAAGACTTGCCACAGGGTATAACGAAGTACCGGCAAACTGGTAGGGTTTGCTGCACACAATCTTTAATTAGTAGTGCATGTTACCAATATAACTAATGCCATTTTAAAGTGCCCGATGTTAAAAGTATATGTGTCCCCTAATGTCGAATTATTACTTTGTTGAAACCTGTTTTTATGCTAAAACCTGTGGATAATGTGGATAAGTCTGTTAATAACCCGTATTTCAAGGGTTTGCAGTTGTGATTATTTTAAAATTTAAGTGGAAGCATGTCAAAATATACAATAGCAGAATAGATAGCAGTGTCACTTTTTCACGCTTTGTCGCGTTCCAGCAAAGGTTAGCACCAGCACACTGGTAGCTCCGGCTTGTCGCAATAAGTGGGATAATATGGAAACCGTACTGCCCGTAGTAAAAACATCGTCAACAATGATAATTATTTTACCTTTTACGAGGTCGGGCGCGGCAACAGCAAAAGACTGCTGCAAGTTTTGCCGCCTTTTCTGGCCGGACAAACCGGTTTGGGAAGGTGTTTGCCTTATTTTAACAAGCGCCCGATCAAGTACAGGCACCTGCAGTGATTCCCCCAAAGCACAGGCCAGCAGCACCGACTGGTTGTAGCCCCGCTCGCGCTCCCGTCGCGGGTGCAGGGGCACAGGCACCAGAGCATCTGCAAGGGCAAATGCCGTTTCGCGCAGCGCCGCATCAGCCATTAATTTTGCTAGTGGCCGGGCCAGCGGCTGCATACCCCGGTACTTAAACCGGTGCACCGCCTCCCGCACCGGCCCCTCATAAGGTGCCACCGCACGAGCCAAGTCAAACGGGCGGGCTTCGGCCAGACATGCGGGACAGATTAACTTACCCCGACCGCCTTCCGCCCCAATAAAGCTCCCGCAAATAGAACAAACCTGCTCCCCGGCATAGCCAGCCAGCAGTTGCCGGCAATCCGGGCATAGCAATTCGTCCGGGCGGTGTGCACCGCATAAAGGGCACTGCAATCGTGACGGGTAAATTAATTCTATAACAGCTTGCAGTAGATCCCTCCACACCTAACATCACCTTCCCTTGCTTCCCAAAGGGGTCAGACCTTGACAATTGACATAAATGTCAAGGTCTGACCCCTCCCTCAACTCCCGGTTCACTCTCTAATTCCTTAATTGCAGTCTTAAATAGGTCATCCACGTCGGCTGCTCCGTCCGGGAAAGTGGCTATGCTTGAAGTAACACGCACATAAATGCGCTCATCGCCAGCCTCAAACACACACTCCCGCACGGCCAAACACAGTCTATCTGCCACATGCTTAGCCTCAACAGGACCTGTTTGAGGCAGTAGCACGGCAAATTCATCGCTCCCGTAGCGGGCTGCCAGATCACAGTTGCGTATTTGGTCACGAATCACGCCGGTTACCCCGGCCAGCACCGTGTCCCCGGCCGGGAGGCCATACCGGTTGTTCACATGTTTAAAATTATCGATATCCAGCATAACCAGTGATATATGCTCTTCAAACCGGCGGGCCCGCTCCAGCTCGCCCTGGGCGCGGTGATAAAAGTACCGGTAATTATAAAGACCAGTTAGCTCATCGGAAATAACCGCCTGGTTTAACCGGCGGCCTAGCTGCACATTAGCGATAGCCTCTGCAGCTTGCCGGCCAAGGATAGTCAGCACCTGAACATGTTTTTCCTCGAAAAAACCGGGACGCCTGTCCCCCAGCACCAGTAGGCCCAACACCTCGGACCCCGCCATTAAAGGTATCACCACCAGAGATCGATATAACTGGATCAATCCCATATCCCCCGTTACACGCTCATCTTCCCTGGTATCATCCACCAAGTGGTACTCCCCACTTTCGGCCACCCGGCCCAAAAATCCCTCACCCCGCTGTACCACTGAGACCCGGAGCAGCTCGGCGTGTGTTCCCAAGACGGCTTCCACCAAATAGCATTTTTGATCCTCTGACCGCAGGTAAATTACGCCATCACAAAAATTAATCACCTGACGACTCTCCCGCAGCATCATATCAAATATTTCCTTTAATTTTGAATTACCTCCAAGCCGCCAGGCCACCTCGTAAAGCATTCTCAATTCCCGATTAGCCTGAACCAAGTTCAAATAAATCCGCAGCGCAAACTGCACCGCCAGCATGGGTATAAACAACAGCAGTGTACCATATATACCAATATGGTGATATAATAAAGCCATTAAGAGACCAATAGGCACAGCAACCAAATATGTAAAACAACCCCAGAGCAAAGAGTTTGGCCACCGCAATAAAGGGTAACCGTCCCGCACTGGTAAAGTATATATATGAGCAAATAACTGGTTCAATAGATAGTATGAGAGAATAAACAACACCAGGGGCCAACCGTTCTCCCAATCCAATCCTCTGCCGGGCGCACCACCCGCCAGCACATAAAGAAAATTAGCCCCCAGTACTACAGGAACATACTGGGCGGCATTAAACAACGTGGTCCGCAGTGGTTTGCCGCGGTTGGCCACACCCTGCCCGAGCAGCGCAGCCAGAGCGTTTACCCAAGCCGCGGGCACAGGCCCGTAAATCAGATACGTGGCTAGAATAACAGCAAAGCCCCCGGTTAGCTGTCCCTGAGGAAAAGCCACGGCCAGCCACTCGGCTAGCATGCCAAAACCTACCATAATCAGCAGCTCCCGCCCCAAATCCAGGTTCAGCAGGGGGAATGTGTAACAAAGTAGTCCTACACCCAGCCCAATAACCAACCAGGTATATATAACAAAGGATAACCTCCTGACTTTGAGCAAATCAGTTTCACCCATTTCTGTCTATCGCTTTTGATATAAAATTCGACAAAAGAAACTTAATAACCTCCGAATAGGCAGGCAAATTATTCCGCAACAAACAATCTAAGTTATGACAGACAAATCAAATTTTAACAAATCTTTAACGGAAATGCCTCGTAAATCCAGGCAGCGCACCGGCCAATGGTAAACTCCGGGTCCATCATCCGCAAGCTGGTAGAACTCCATGTTATATCGTTTAGCCAGGCGTTCCAAAATTAAGCCGGTTTCGTCGGCAGAGCCTCCGTCCAGCAAAGCTACCAGCAGCTCCGGACAGCTGTGCAAACCCACTGCCAGCCTGTGTACCAAACCCTCCACGCCATCGGCTTGATCCTGCACCAGCACCGCCAGGCAATTCGACCACGCTTCGGAGTTACTGTCATTACCTGCGCAGCAGTTACCGCCAGCAGCACCAGCATTTGCCATGCCTAGACCAAGCCCCCTGGTATAACAGCCACCGATTGCCTTGCAGGTAAGCGACATCTGCCGCACCCGGTAAAACATCACCACCAGCCAGCCTATAAACAGCCCCGCTAGCCCATACACCGCTATCATACATCAGCCCCCCATAGTTCTCTTTACACCACCATATGCAAATGGCATAACAGCGGTTAATAGGGGCCAAATAGGTTATTTTATTAGCATACCAAAGGAACAGCTTGTCTGCTTAAATAATATGTTGTAAAATTTGTCAAGGATAAGCTTATTTTTTGCCAATGGTAACGGTGAAAGGGGGTAAATAAAAATGCTAAATGATACATTCGCTGGGCAGATGAGGCCATTTGAACTGAATAAAAAAGATGTGTTAATAAAAATGTTAGATGGGAAAGAACGTATTTTAATCCTTATCTCGATAGACGAAGGGAGTCTGGTAACAAATCAGGCTATATCTACCGCAAATATTAAATTTAACGGAGATATGTTAATAGTAAACGATAAAACGCAAATACCTATCACTGATGAAAGCATTGAATTTGTTGAAAATGATAATGCGGAGATTTGCTTCGTTGACCAAAATGGATATATGGTTCACATTAGAATAACTGCAAGATAACCCTGTAACGAAAAGGGAATCCCCCATTACGGGGGATTATCCAACTACTACAGGTTAAACGCACTGCGCAATATTTCAACCTTGTCGGTACATTCCCAGGGAAGCGCAATATCCGTACGGCCAAAATGGCCGTATGCCGCAGTGTTTCTGTAAATCGGCCGGCGCAGGTCCAGGTCCCTGATAATAGCGGCAGGACGCAGGTCAAATACTTCCTGCACCACCTGCACCAATTTCTCCTCAGCCACCCTCCCGGTGCCAAAGGTCTCCATCATCACCGACACCGGGCGGGCCACCCCAATAGCGTAGGCCACCTGCACCTCGCACTTGTCCGCCAAACCGGCGGCCACAATGTTTTTAGCCACATAACGCACAGCATAGCAAGCTGAGCGGTCAACCTTGGTGGGATCCTTACCCGAAAAGGCACCACCTCCGTGCCGGGCCATGCCGCCGTATGTATCTACAATAATCTTGCGCCCCGTAAGCCCGGCGTCACCCTGCGGCCCACCCACCACAAACCGCCCGGTGGGGTTAATCAGGTACCGGGTGCCCGCATCGATCATTTCCGCAGGCACCATGGGTTTGACCACCTTTTCAATAATGTCCTCCCGGATGACACCTAATTCCACCCGGGGGGAGTGCTGGGTAGATACAATAATTGTATCCAGCCGCACAGGCCGGCCATCTTCATATTCCACAGTCACCTGCACCTTGCCATCAGGCCGCAGGTAAGACAACTCCCCGGCCTTGCGCACCGTGGCCAGACGACGGGCCATGCGGTGGGCCAGGGAAATGGGCAGAGGCATCATCTCCGGCGTTTCATTGGTAGCATAACCAAACATCATACCTTGATCCCCAGCCCCGGTAATCTCCAGCTTTTCGTCCATACTTTCACCGGAACGGGCCTCCAGAGCCTTATCCACGCCCATAGCGATATCCGAGGACTGCTCATCAATGGAAGTAAGCACTGCACAGGTATCACAATCAAAGCCGTACTTGGCCCTGGTATAGCCAATTTCCCGCACCGTCTCCCGGACTACATGAGGGATGTCCACGTAACACCTCGTGGTTATCTCCCCCCCCACCAGCACCAAGCCGGTAGTAACAAAGGTTTCACAGGCCACCCGGGCGTAAGGGTCCTGTCCGATAATCTCGTCCAATATAGCATCAGAAATCTGATCGGCTATCTTATCGGGGTGCCCCTCGGTAACCGACTCAGAAGTAAACAGGCGCTTTACCAAATTAAATACCTCCTTAACGGCTGCACCAACAGCATGCAGACCGGAACAATCTCAAACTCGACTATCTACATCAGCTTTTCCCTCTGTTGTTAAACCATGTTTTATTCTAGCAAAGGTAGAAATTACTGTCAACAAAGTTTACGACATTTTTATACATAAACAGCTATTAATTCTTAAAGATGCAAAAAAAATATTTTGTAATTTTGAAATGTTATGCTATACTTATATGGTAACAAACAAGGGTCATTAGCTCAATTGGTAGAGCAGGCGACTCTTAATCGTCAGGTTTAGGGTTCGAGTCCCTAATGGCCCACCAAAAAAAGGAGTTCATAACTTGAACTCCTTTTATATATAACATATATAACCCTACCATCAATCCACCTCAACCAGCACCGCATCAATACCGATTTTTTTAATCTTTTCCCAGGGCACCACAATATCTCCACCCGCACCCAACAGCCGGAAATATTTCCGCGGGCCCTCCAAAACAATGGCCCGCACCTTTCCCTCAGCCATATCAATATGCACATCCTTTACCGCACCCAACTTGGCACCGTCTTTTAAATTAATAATATCCTTGCTGCTAAGCTCAGTAATTTTAAACATCGCGGGCCACCTCCCGAATCATACTATGCCAGGCCCAGCCTTTTGGTGCATGGTGCATACGATGTCAAAACTAGTCACATTGTGGGAAACCTAATCGTACGCCCAACTTCACATTTGGCATTATTTTATATAAATAAAATATCGGCGGCGTCCGCCGTATTTATCCAGCAAAGTTAACACCGGACCGCTCATGAAGGGCTTTGAAAAACAATATATCCGGTTTGCGAATGTAAGTAAGCCATTTTCCTGGCCAACAGCTAGGTACATTGTTTGCTACAACTATAATTGGAAAATTTTATTGATGCTACATGAAAATAATGTTAATATATAAACATTATTTGACATGCTTTGACATTAAAATATGATATATCTTGAAATAACTAAAATTAGTATAAAAAATTAGTAATAGCATTTAATGAGTTCTTCAAGCAAAAAGTTTTTTGGAAATTAATATTGGGAAGAAGTTGTTGCTTAAACATTTTGAATTATTAAACGAGGTGATGGATTTAATAACAAAACAAGTAATGTTTTTTGCCGAAGAAAAGAATGCTTTATTTTTTGGGGGAGAGAAGAATATGTCTTTACAATTAAAAATTCTTAGTGGCTTTATTGGTGTTATAGCCCTATTTACAATTGCTGCAGGTATTGTTTATAACCGAATTGAAGACGTACAGGCTCGGGTGGAAAGCATCCCTTTTGAGTTTCAAAGTATTATGCAACTAAATAACATTAAATATAATATTGTTTCTCAGCAGGCTGCCGTTCGAGGGTATTTGTATTACAAACAGGATTCTTATGTAGAACAGATCAGGCAACTAGGTGAGGAAAATAACTCCACAATTCAAACCATGATAAACACAGCCACTAATAATACCGCTAAAGAACAATTAATGGAATTAAAGGATTACCAGAATCAACAAAATGCTTTAATGCTTAACAAAATTGTTCCCCTTATTCAACAGGGTCAAGAAGATGAGGTCAGTGTAGTATCCGCTAACGAAGGACGGCCACTATCCACCGCCATTAATAACGTTATTAATTCGTACGCGGAAGAAAAAAACAATAATCTTGCGAAAATAATCCAAAATGCCAATCTGGATTTTGCCGCTATGCAGAGAGTGGCGTTATATAGCTCAATTATAGCTTTGCTAGTGGGCTTGCTGGTAGGTTTTTTCCTTGCCCGCTCAATCTCCAAACAAATCAAACTTGTTGCCGAAGCATCGGCTAAAATTGCTGAGGGTGACCTAACTGTTAAAGAATTAGATGTTCAAACGAAAGATGAGGTAGGCCAGTTGGCAAAGAATTTCAATAAAATGTTGCAAACTTTAAAGGATATAGTTAATCAAATTCAGGAAAAATCTCAGGTTATAGCCTCATCTTCAATGCAACTTTCAGCAAGTTCCCAAAATGTAGCCTCAGGTGCTCAGGAAACAGCATCAACAACCAGTCAAACGGCCAATACCGTTGAACAAGTAACTGTAAATATACAGCACATAGCAGAAACTTCTGAACAGGCTACTACATATGCCCGGGAAGGAAACCAGGGAATAAACCGCGTAGGTATACAGATGGAGGTTATTAAAAACGCTACTACCAATAATGGTGAAGTAATTAACCAATTGTATGAATCTACTGAAAAGATATCCCAAATTGTAGAACTAATTACCCAAATCGCTGAACAAACTAATTTACTATCTTTAAACGCTGCTATTGAGGCAGCTAGGGCGGGGGAACGAGGTCGTGGGTTCGCAGTGGTTGCCGAAGAGGTAAGAAAGCTTGCCGTACAATCAGCAGACGCCGCCAAGGAAATTCACAAGCTTATTACATCAATCCAGCAGGAAACAAATAAAGCTGTTCAAAGTATGGCTGAGAATATTTCTCAGGTGAAAGAAGGGGCAACTGTTGTATCGGATGTAGGTGTAACATTTGAAAAAATCATTTCGGCAGTGCAAAACCTTTCGGAAGAAATACAGTCTGTAGCGGCAGCCGCAGAGCAAATGTCTTCGGGTGTGCAAAATGTTGCTGCAACAGCCGAAGAACAAACGGCAAGTATAGAAGAGGTTTCTTCGACCAGTCAGAACCTTGCCGGGATGGCTGAGGAGCTTGACAATTTGTCCAAACAATTTAAAATAGCGTAAAAATGGGGAGGCTATGGCCTCTCCATTTTTTAAAAGACCCCACGACTCAGCGCAATTATTGATGACCTTTTAGGGTATTAATTCTAGCTCTGGTAGATATTGTACTGTTAATTTTAATACCGAAGTTTTCATTCACCACCACAATCTCGCCTTTTGCTATCAACTTTCCATTTACCAGTATATCCACAGGTTCATCGACCAGCGTTTCCAATTCAATAATAGCTCCCGGGGTCATCTGCAATACCTCTTTAATTTGTTTTTTAGCACGACCCAGTACTACCGATACTTGCAAAGGTATATCCAAAAGCAAATTAAGTTTATCAAGTGCTACACCGGACAAAACATCTTTTTCTATATCTTGTGGTTGGTAAGGCTCTTCCGTTACTTCATGAAGAATTTGTTCCCCGGTTGCCGCGCTTGTTTCAAGATCCGGCACCTTTTCAGGCTCCGCTGCCGCTTCATCATCGCCACTAAACTTTTTCCAAAGCAGCATAGCCTGTTCGCGAGCAGTTTCTATATCCAGCACCTGCATAATAGTTGTATCTAATAAATCCCCGATCTTCATACGAAATGAAATAACTACTATAGGATCACCGAATGGTAATGTAATTTCCTTTTTTTCTGTCTCATGAACCATATCGGTTTCCGGAGGCAATATATAAAACTTTCGTTCCAGAAGATCTGCCAAAGCTGTTGACGCGGTGCCTATCATTTGATTCATGGCCTCTGAAGCGGCACTGATTTCCAACTCAGAAATCTTTTCCGGAAGTTCGGTCCCGTCGCCTCCCATCATCAAATTAGCCATAACAATAGCATCATGCAATCTTATTATTAAAACATTGTAACAATCAAAACCCTCCGTAAACTTTACTTTAATAACTAAATAAGGTACATTAAACTGACTAAAAAAATCATGTTGGTTTGTTACAAATACCGTAGGGCTGGTGATTTGTACACGCTGGTTTAACAATTGGGATAAAGTTGTAGCGGAAGACCCCATGGAAATGTTGCCAATCTCGCCCAGCGCGTCCTTTTCTTCTACCGTTAAGTCCGAAGTCAAGTCCAAAGTTAAATTCCCTTCAAGTAATTCCTGACGGTCGTTTTGTGCTGCCATTATTAGAGCGTCAATATCATTTTGATTTAAATCTTGATTATGGTTATCTTGTGCGCCCCGAAGTATCCTATCTATTTCATCTTGTGTTAAATCGCTGTTATTATCGGCATTTAACAGAGCATCTATTTCCTCTTGTTGGAGTAGCCTATTGTCAGTCATTTTTAGAATCTCCTTCGATAAGCGAAACAATTTGAATGGCTAAATTATCGCCCACTAACCCCACCTGAGCGCCAAACTTCAAATCTTCTCCAACTAATACATTTATGTCACTATTGATATTCTTATCAAGCACTATAACGTCGCCTTGCTGTAATTGCAAAAGGTCGTTAACCGTTATTTGAGCATCTCCCAGAACAGCGGTGATCTCTAAATCGCAGTAGTTTAACCAGTGTAAAATATTAGCATAGTCGTCTTCCTGGGAGGATGAAAATTGCCTGATAAACTGCTGTCGCACCGAAAGTTTGGTAATTACGGGATCCAGCATAATAAACGGGTAGCATAAATTTATCATTCCCTGGTCGTTCTCTCCCAGCGATACAGTAAACGTCAAGAGTGCCACCACTTCGTCTGGCGAATATAACTGATGCAAGCGGGGGTTTGTTTCTATTGAACGCAATTCCGGTTTAGCTTCGAAAATATCCTGCCAGGTAGGAATTAAGTATTCTAAAATTTTGGTCATGATTTTTTGGGTTACCTGAATTTCAATATCGGTTAATTCCCTGTTTAAATCTCCGGCAGAGCCGTTTCCACCAAACATTAAATCAATTACGGGGAATATAAAAGCATTATTGGCCTCCAATATAGCCGATCCATTCAGTGGCAACAAGTCAAATATTGTCAGTACAGTAGGCGTAGGTATAGAACGTATAAATTCGTCAAATATTATCTGGCTGACAGAAACTAATTCAATATTTATATTTGATCTTAAGTAGCCTGATAAAAAACTTGTTGCATGCCTGGTAAAAAGGTTATGCAACGTTTCCAAGGTTCTTAAATGTTCCTTGGAAAATTTATTTGGCCGGCGAAAGTCGTAGCTTTTTATTTTTGTTTTTTGACCGGTTGAAGTTTCAATTTCCTCTACAGGGATATTGCCGGTATTTAATGCATCCAATAATGCGTCAATTTCACCTTGGGAAAGGATTTCTTGCATTTTTATCCCCCAATTATTTATCTATTCATTACTCTTTCAATAGCTTGAGCAATCCTATCCTGCTTAAATGGTTTGACAATAAAGTCCTTGGCCCCGGATTGAATAGCCTCCATTACCATAGATTGCTGCCCCATGGCACTGCACATAATAACTCTAGCATCGGGGTCTAATTTTTTAATTTCTTTGACTCCTTCAATGCCGTCCATTTCCGGCATTGTTATATCCATAGTTACCAAATCCGGTTTAAGCTCAGAATACATTTCTACAGCCTTTTTACCATTTTCCGCCTCACCCACTACTTCGTAACCAAGTTTGGTAACAATATTTTTGATCATCATACGCATAAAAGTTGCATCGTCAACTACAAGAATTCTTATTGACATTTTATAATCCCTCCACTCTAAATTAATCTCCAACACCTAAAGCAAAAAATAGTTTTTCATATGACTCCGGATCCGGCATTAAGAAAAAAAAGCCTTTTATTATACGGTCATCTCTATACATCTCGGTTTTAATGGTTAAAATATTCTCTCCCTCCGGTTGACCGCTGACGATTATTAATGATGTAAATATGGCTGCCAGCATATCAAAGGCGAAAATAGGCGGTGAGGGTATGATCTTTAAATTAGTAAAATCGCTAATTGCTGATATAAATGATCCGGTTAAGATATTACCTATTTCATTAATAGTAGATATGGCCATATCATCCAGTCCGTTTGTTATCTCACTTTCAAACCCCATCAGCGTGTCCACCAATTTGTATGTACTGGATTTATTAAAAATATAAAATACACTGCCCTGAATATCACCATCCAACTCCAAGCTGACACAGGAGACCAGTTCCTCATATCCCCCGAGAATTTCTATTACTTCTTCCATGCTAATAAAATTTGCATGTGGAACATCCATGCCAATTTTCCCTTCCAACATCTCTGCCAGTGAAGTTACGGCATGCCCCAGCCCTATGTTGCTTATTTCCCGCAGCGCATCAATTTGCAGTTCTGTTAATTTGTTGGATACAAACATGCTATCAACCCTTTCATCCCAAGCGGTTCAGTTTTCTATAGAAACAAGGCGATAGTCTTTCAAAACCCAATTCCCGGCAATTAAATAACACTTCACTTCCGCCAATAAACAGCACCCCCCCGGGATTTAAAGAAAGATTAAACTTTTTGTATATTTCATCTTGTGCTTCCCTGGTAAAATATATGGTTACATTACGGCAGGATATGAGATCATAACCTTTTTGATAATCATTATTTAGTAGGTTATGATAACGGAATAAGACCTTTTTTTTAATAGATTTATTTAATAAATATAAATTACCTTGATTGTTAAAAAAACGTTTGATTCTTTCCTCACTGACATTTTTAAGGCTGTCACGTCCATACCTGGCTTCTATTGCTTTATTTAATATTGTTTTATCTATATCAGTTGCATGAATGCTAGTTCTTGAAGACAGACCCAACTCCTCTAGAATAATAGCCATCGAATATGGTTCCGATCCATTTGAGCAGGCGGCACTCCATATCTTTACTTGATGACGGCCTTTGAACAATTCCGGAAAGTATTTTTCTTTTAAATAGGCAAACCTCTGCGGATCCCTAAAAAACTCTGAAACATTAATAGTTAAGTAATCTAAAAAGTTTTCATAACAATCTTTTTCTTTGGCTATTTGATTATATAGTTCTTCATAACTTTGTAACTTTAATTTAATAATATAAGCATCAAGGCGACGCTTTAACTGTCCTTCCTTGTAACTATGTAAATCCAAACGAAAAGTGGCCATTATTTTGGTTTTAAACTCATTAAAATTCATTTAAATCACCTTTATATTTTTTCCCAACGTTTTTACGAGTACTTCTCCTGTTACGAGATCCAGGTACATGGTCCGACCTTTATTTCCCCCTACATCTTCAGCAATAATCCGTATAGACATTTCTTTTAATATTTTGCGTGACATTTCAACATTTCTCTCACCAATGTTAAATATTTTTTTTTGATTAACACCGGTAAACATCTGGGCACCCCCTATAAGCTTGGCTTGCAGCATATTCTTACTGGTACCTTGCTTAATCATTTCTTGAATCAAAAGTGGTATGCCCAAATCAGCATATTTCTCTTGCTTATTTATTTTGATAAAATCTTTACTATTTGGCAGCATTACGTGCAGCAGGCCACCTACTCTATTTCTCGGATCCCACAAACTAACTCCCACGCAAGACCCTAACCCCAGAGTCACAAGACGCCCTGGGCTCCTGGAAATCTTATATTCGCCAATGCCAACATGAAGATCAATAATATTTTTTGCCAATTGCATTGCATCACCTGTATCTATTTACTTTTGTAGGTTGTTTGTGATATTCCACATTTGATCAACAGTTGTTATTGTCTTTTCATTAAATTGAATAGATCGCTGTGTTTCAATTAAATAAGCCATTTCCGTAACCAAATCCACATTCGACGATTCAAGATTACTCTGTCTAATAAAACCCGATTCTTCTCCAGGAATTACATTATCAAATTCTACGTCTTCATTATTAGGTACATATAAATTATCACCCAATGCAGTGAGCTCCTGGGACGGGCTCTTAAAAACCGCAAGTTCTATTTGCCCTACATCCTGTAAATCTCCGTTTGCATCTTTACAAGAGATTTTACCGGTATCATCAAAAACCAGATTAGTATAATTATCGGGCAATTCTTCGTCTATGAACTTATATCCCTGACTATTTGCTATCCTACCATCAGCATCTACATGAAAACTACCATCCCTACTATAATAAACTTTACCATCATCACCGGTTAACTGAAAAAATCCCTTTCCTTCAATAGCCAGATCAAGTGGCCTTCCGGTATAGTTCAGTAATCCTTGATCAAAGTGGCGCTTGGTATCAGCTACCATTTGCCCACCGCCCTCATGTGCGCCGATAGTCTTATTTTCATTATCATCCTGTTGGTCTGTTTGCAACAGACTTTTTTCCAATAGGTCAACAAAGTAGACAGACTGCCTTTTAAACCCAGTAGTGTTAAGATTGGTAATATTATTAGCAATAACTTCAAGTTTTTGTACTTTAGCTGATAAATTAGATGCTTCAATATTAAGTAAATTAAGCATATTACCCGCCCCATCTCTACCTTAATAAGCCAATTTTATTTATTGCCATATCCAACATACTATCCTGAGATTGTATAACCTTTTGTCCGGATTCATAAGCCCGGGCAGCACTGATCAATTCTACAACTTCATTAACGAGATTAACATTTGCATTTTCTAAATAATTTTGAGCTACAAGCGGTTCTTCCAGCGATATAGGTTGCTTATTTTGAGCTTTAAATAAAGTATTTCCAACTCTCTCTAAATCATCTGTATTTTCAAATGTTACAATTTCAAATGTATTTATTACATTATCTTCTTCCATTATGTTTCCATTATTATCGACTAAAAAGCTATTTTTATCATTAACTGTGATAGGGCCATCAGTACCCATGACCCGAAAACCCATATAATTTACCAAATACCCATCAGGGTCGACACTAAAATTTCCGTTGCGTGTGTAGTAAATATTTTCTTCATTATCAGGATCCGTTAAGGTAAAAAAACCAGGCCCTTGTAAAGCGAAATCAGTATTATTGCCTGTTGTGTTTGATTGTCCAATAGTTAGGTCCGTATATACTTGTTCAACTGTAGCCCCGTTATTGGTTTCTCCCAAAACACTCCTGTTTGAAAATAAGGTTGTGCTGTTTAACTGCTTGGTACTTAACTGTACAAGGTCTTGAAATGGTTTGACAATTACACGATCTTTTTTAAAACCAGGTAAACCAGCATTGTTTAAATTGTAAGAGGCATTATTAGTTTTAGATATTTGCACATTCATACCTGCTACTGTGGAATATATTCCCCTAATCATGGAAGGCTCCTTTCTGTGAGACATTCTCTTAACCTTTGAATCGCCTTGGTATGCAATTGGCTAACCCTGGATTCCGTAACTTCAAGGATATTGCCAATTTCCTTTAAAGTAAGTTCTTCCTGATAGTAAAGAGCCAAGATAAGCCTATCTCTTTCCGGCAAGTCGTTAATAGCGGCAACCAGCATCTTTTTCTCAGTCTGCTCAGTGATAAGTTCCAGTGGATCTGGACTCTGATTATTACAAATGGATTCCACCAGTGCAACCTCACTGTCTTGTCCCCCATTGTAGTCTAAAGATAAAGGGAAAGCATAGCTGTATTCAGCTGCCAACTGCCTTAATTGAGTACTTTCCACGCCCATTTCATTAGCTAACTCCTTTTCATTTGCGGATTTTCCCTTTTGCAATAACCTATCTTTAGCCTTGTTTAGCTCATTGAATTTTTGCCATTTGCTCCGAGGTACCCAGTTTTGCTTGCGAATCTCATCCAGCATTGATCCCCGTATTCTGGTATAAGCATAATTTGCAAATTTTGTACCCAGCTTACTGTTATACTTTTCAATGGCATCCAGCAGCCCTATAACACCATATCCCTCCAGATCTTCTCCAGTCATACCCGGCGGCGCATAAACCGCCAAACGACCGGCTAGATACTTTACCAGACTAAGATGTTCCAAAACTAATTGTTCTTTAAATAAGGAGGATTTTGTTAAGTCGCCCATTTTTTCACCCCGTTTAATATAGGCGCCTTTGCTGAGCCATTCTTTCAAAGACATAGCGTACAATTAAATCTTGCTGCTTATTTGTTATATCCTCATATCTTAATCCCAAATGATATATCTCCCTGTCAGGTTCAGCTTTTTCACTGCGAACAACAATGGCTTTTACCTGTATTAATTCTGTTCTGTTTTGCAAATGTAAAACTAACTTCAAAAATAAGCGTTCATGCTTGGGAATGTTTTTTCGGACCGCCATTTTCATGCCACCGCCACTGACGTCGATAACTGTCCCTTTGACATAATTATTTATATCTTCTTGATGAGCGTATTCCACATCCATACTAATTACTTGAAAACGAACGTGTTTCCGCTGCTGAATCCTTGCTATTTTTTTAGGATAAGCTAATTGATACAAATTAATTTTATCCAACACTATTCCGGTTACTTTAGTGCTAAACATATAACTGGCATTTTTTGCAGTAAACCTAATTCGTACAATTTCATTTCGATGCAATACCAAAGGCCTTTTTTTATTAAAGGGTATGGCTATACTGATAGTTTGTGCGCCAGTGTCTAGAATTATGGAATTAAACCACAGATCATCATGTATTTTTGCCGCCTGTATTTTTTGGTTAATGCGAAGTTCAAAATCTTCAGGCAAAATAAATCCTCCTCATTACCTGAATAACCTGCTCAGTTTATTTATAAAACCTGGAATACCTCTATTTTCGTTTATTTCGGGTTCTCTTTTATAGAGTATGGTATAGGCAATTTTTTTAACAGCAGCACTTGCCTTGGCACTAGGGTTATGTAATATAAATGGTCGAAGACTTTGGACTGCCTTGCCAACTGACTGATCATATACTATATCGCCCAAAAAATTGATTTTAATAAATAGATATTTATCCGCCACAGCCTTTAACCGGTTGACCGCTCCCGTAGATTCATTATGACTGTGAACTTGGTTGACGATAAGGTAAATTTCACGATGCAGTTTAAACTTATCCAACACTTTAATTAGCCCGTAAGCGTCAGTTAATGACGTAGGTTCAGGAGTAATAACCATAACCACCTCGTTTGCAGCAGCACAAAAAGCTAAAACATCTCTGGAAATACCCGCACCTGTATCAATTAGTATAAAGTCTGCCAGTTTGTTAAGCTCTTCTATATTTTCCAGCAGCCAGGCACGTTGGGTATTGGAAAGATTGGCCAACTCCATAAACCCTGATCCGCCGGCAATAATTTTAATTCCACCGGGTCCCGGTAATAAAATATCTTCTATTGGTACATTTCTGTACAAGTGGTCATATAGGGTTAACTGCGGAGCTACTCCAAGCAGCACATCCACATTAGCCATTCCCAGGTCGGCATCAAATATAATCACCCGCTGTTCGAGCTGTGACAAAGCAATAGCCAGATTAACCGCCAAGTTGGTTTTTCCCACACCACCTTTACCGCTGGTAATGGTAATAATCCTGGGACCCCAGGCTGGTACTGCCCTTTGGGGAGCAAAGATACGTTTAATAATCCTCATCGCTTCCCGCGCCCCCAAGTAATATTTCAGCCAAACGTTTGGGAGTTATACGTTCAATATCATCCGGCACATTTGACCCGTTGGCAACATAAACTACAGGTACGCCGGTATTACTGATAAGATTCAGCATGGAACCGTATGTATCCGTTTCATCTACTTTAGTCATGATTATCTTATCGAAACCGGTGGGCATAAAATCGTTGGCAATTCTTATCAAGTCCCGGTTTTTGGTGGGGGTGCTTAAAACAAGACAAATATTTTGCTGTTCACCCACTGCCCCTAAAAAGGACTGTAACTCCAACACCTGACTGCGGTTCTTGGAAGGCCTGCCCTCAGTATCAATAAAAACTGCTTCTTTGTTGCGGTGGGTCTCAACTGCCCTAATTAGTTCAGCGGGATTTGTCACTATATCAACAGGAATACCAATGATTTCACCAAAAAATTTTAATTTATCTGTAGTGCCAAAACGGTGGTTAAAGATGCTAATCAGACCTATTTCTTTTTTCTCTATCACTTTTAACTTGGTAGCCAGTTTGGCCAAAGTAATCGTCTTCCCTACTCCCGAAGGTCCAATAAATGTATAAATGCGGGCTGACTTGCTTTTATCATAAGCGGGTTTTAGTAGATCAATTATTTTATTCCGAATATGTATTTTAAAAATATCTTCATCTAAAATATTATTAATATTGTTTTCAGCAAAATCCTTAAAGATATTATTGATAACTGTTTCATCGACTTCCATATGACGAAATATTTTTTTCCATTTTAAAACTATACCGTCCGTATTATTCTCCATACTGTTCTCCATACCGTTACCCTCCTTGTCTATTTCTTGCTGCAATATAACTTTAAACCACCCGTTATCTTCCTGGCCGGCAATTGGTAAAATCGGCTCAGGCAGCTTGGCAGGAATTAACCTGCCCGGTATTATTTGCGCAGGCAATTCATTGCTAACTACTTGTTGTACATGATCATTGTTACCATCTGTAATTAAATAAGGCTGCGCAGCTTTCTGAATTACATCGTCCACAGCGGCTGTTACCTCTATATTCCGGTGTCCTAAAAGATCTCTAATATTCCTGATGGGTTCTTTGATAGTACTCACTATAACCGCGTCTTCTCCCAGTTCCTGGCGGATTTGCTGCAATGCCAGCTGCATATCGGGAGCTACAAATTTTTTAATTTTCATCAATAACCACCGTCCCCACAGCTTCAATTTCTATGTCAGGTATAACTTCATTTACTGATATTACAGCTGTAGCCGGTATCTGCCTAGCTATAAGTCTCTTAAGCGGCAAGCGTAAGCGCGCTGAGCAAAGCAATACCGGTGCATATCCCCGGTCCAATGCCTTTTCCACGGTTCTTGAAATACTTTCTAATACTTGTCTGGCCAATCCCGGTTCCAGTACGGGATAAGATCCCAACTGGGTGGGTTGTATTGAATCCGACAGCATTTTTTCCATACTCGGGTGCAATGTTATTACTTGTAATTTATTTTCATGGTTAAGTAAACTGCGACATATACTGCGCGATAGTGACTGGCGAACTCTTTCTATTAAAAAGTCCAAATCTTTATTGGCACGGGCTCCATCACCCAATGCCTCGAGGATGGTAATGATATCTTTAACCGGTACATTTTCCAGCAGCAAATTCTGCAGCACTTTTTGTATTTCACCTATCGACATAAGGGCAGGAAAAAGTTCTTCAACTACCGCCGGGTTCTTTTCTTTAACTACATCAATCAGTTCTTTTACATCTTGGCGCCCAAGTAATTCATGAGCATGCTTTTTAATGAATTCTGTCAAATGTGTAACTAATACAGTAGGGCAATCAACCACTGTCAAACCGGCCATTTCCACCTGGTCTTGCTGATCCTGGGTGACCCACCAGGCCGACAGCCCAAATGTAGGCTCAGTGGTAGGTATGCCATGAATGTTAATCTCCTGTCCAGTAGGGTTCAGCACTAAAAAGTGGTCAGGCATTAACTCACCGCTTTCAATTTCTTCGCCGCGGACAATAAATGAATACTGGTTCGGAGGCTGCTGAAGGTTGTCCCTAATGCGAATGGGCCGTACATAAATACCCATTTCTACGGCACACTGCCTTCTCACGGCAGCCAAGCGCTGCAGCAGATTGCCACCGGATCTTTCATCCGTCAAAGGTATCAGATTATAGCCGATCTGAATCTGCAACGGGTCAGTTTCTACATATTGTAAAACGTTTTCAGGCTCACGAGGTTCCTGTACCTGTCTCTTGGCATCTTCCTGCTGTATATAAAGCTCATGCTTCTTCTTGCCGTTCAACAATCTATAGCCCAAGAAACCCAACGCAACTGACAGGGTTAAGAAAACCAACCCAGGCATAGCCGGTATAAGTCCAATAACAAATAAAACCCCCGCTACTACAAACAATATTTTGGGGAAGTTTAAAAACTGCTGGGCCAGGTCCGTACCAAAACTAGCGTCTGAAGTGGCCCGAGTGACAAGTATACCTGAAGAAGTTGAAATTAACAAAGCCGGTATCTGAGAAACCAGGCCATCACCAATGGTTAAAATAGTATATGTCTGTACGGAAGTCATCACATCCATACCTTTTTGCAGTACACCGATGGTAATACCGCCAATAATATTAATAATAATTATCACAATACCGGCTATGGCGTCACCGCGAATAAATTTGCTGGCGCCGTCCATAGCTCCGAAAAAATCGGCTTCCCGCTGCAATTTGCGGCGACGTTCACGGGCCTCGTCTTCAGTGATCAGACCGCTGTTAAAATCAGCGTCAATACTCATCTGCTTGCCGGGCATAGCGTCAAGAGTAAACCGGGCCCCCACCTCGGAAACTCTTCCGGCACCACTGGTAATAACTACGAACTGGATTACAGTAATGATAATAAATACAACGGTCCCCACCACGTAATCGCCGCCAATTACAAACTGGCCGAAGCCATTTATAATTTTGCCGGCCTCAGCCTCACCCAAAATTAACCGGGTTGAAGAAATGTTTAAGGCTAAACGGTACAAAGTTGTTACCAGCAGCAAAGTCGGGAAAATTGAAAATTGCAGCGGTTCGGTTGTAAACATGGTAATCATAATTATTACCAGTGACAGTGTAATGCTGATAGTAAGAAAAATATCCAATGCCATCGGTGGCAGGGGAATTATTATCAGTAGCACAATCCCTAAAATGGCAGCGGCAACTACTAAATCAGTATTATTCTTAACATGCTGTCTTATGTTTGCCGGGGAATACGTTGCCAACTTTATATCCCCTCCCCTAGAAAATATTTTTACCCTGCTTGGCCCTTTAACTTATAAACCATAGCAATTATCTCTGCGATGGCCTGGTAAAGTTCAACTGGTATTTCATGGCCTAAGTCCACATTGTGGTATAGTGCGCGGGCTACAGGTGGGTTTTCCACCACAGGTACGTTGTTTAATCGGGCCAGCTTTTTCATCACTTGCACCAGTTCCCCCGCCCCTTTGGCTGTTAGCACCGGAGCCCCCATTTGCTGCTCATCATATTTGACAGCCACAGCTACATGAGTAGGGTTGGTAATTACTACCGTAGCTTTGGGTACTTCCTGGCGAATAGCATTCATAACTAATTCACGCTGCCTGCGGCGCAACCAGGATTTTACCATCGGGTCTCCTTCAGTTTGTTTATATTCATCTTTAACTTCCTGCTTGGACATACGCAGGTTCTTAATGTGCTCGTATATTTGAAATAATAAGTCAAATACAGCAATAACAAAGAATACCCCACCCCCTGCAAATGAAATTGCCAGCATAATATTGGCAATTAAATCCAGCAATTGAGCAGGGGTTTTAAAGTACATCAACAGCATTTCTGCGAGACGGCTTTTAACTATGAAATAGGCGGCTGCAGTCACAATAACTATTTTTAATAAATTTTTTACCAACTCAAATAAGCTGCGCCTACTAAAAATCCTTTTAAATCCTTCCACCGGATTAAGCCGTTCTAATTTGGGCTCCAAGGCCTGCGGTGCAAATATAATACCTGTTTGCACAACATTAGCCGCTACTGCAGCTATAACAACTATAATAAATACAGGCAACAAAATTAAGTTCATTCGTACTAAAAAACCAAACAGGTAATCAGGCAGGTTTTCTGCCGGTAAATCTATTGTTAAACTGTTACTAAAGTAATCAACCAGCAGATTTTGCATTGAAGAAATTATAGTATCCTTTAAAAAAGCAATTGTCGCCAGGGCCGACAACAAAATAACCGCTGCGCTAAAGTCCCGGCTCTTGGGTACCTGCCCTTTCTTGCGTGCCTCCTGTATTTTTCGTGGGGTCGGCGCTTCTGTTTTTTGCTGGGAATTATTGCCCGCCATCAAGTCATTCCCTTCAATAAAATCACAATATCCTCCTCAATAACCCCGCAGAGGGAATAAATAATGCGCACCAATACAGGGACCATTATACTGAGCGTAATTAAACCAAAAATAATTTTAATCGGAAAACCCAGCATAAACACATTTATTTGGGGCGCTGTGCGGGCTAACAAGCCCAGCGTAACGTCGATTATTAGCATAACGGCTATTATAGGGGCTGCTATTTGCACACCAATACTTATAGCATGGGCAGATACTTTTATCAGATGCATGGCTGCGTTCCCGGCAACCACCGCCGAGTTTAACGGTACTACCTCAAAGCTGCGCACAATAGCAGCTAAAATCATATGATGACCGTCAAAGGCAAGAAGTACTACCAACCCCAGGAGGTATATAAACCGGGAGATTATGCCGGACATGGCTGAAGCCATCGGATCAAAAATCATGCTCATAGAAAAACCAATTTGCATATCTATAAGGTTACCGGCAAACATCAGCGCGCTGAGTACCAAACTAGCGGTAAAGCCAAGCGCCAGCCCAACCAGTACCTCCCGTACCAGACCAAAAACATAATTCCAGCCATCTACGGAATACATAGGCATAGACTGGTATATAATCGGGAAAATGATCATGCTTATTAAAAGTGCCAGTCCAATCTTAACCATTCCCGGAATATTAGCCATAGAGAACAACGGTCCCGTAACCAAAAAAGCAGAAAGTCTAGCTAAAATAAGAAAGAATAAGGCCACTTGATTAATTTCCAGCAATTTGTACACCTTACCTAAGTATATCGGGAATCCTGCTATATAAACGGCTTGTAAAGTTTACCATTATCCTGGCGGTCCAGGGCGCCATTACGGCAAGCGTTAAAAAGACAGCGATTATCTTAGGCACAAAAGTCAAGGACTGTTCCTGTATCTGGGTTGCAGCTTGGAATATACTGATGACCAGCCCCACTATCAGGGAAACCGCCAGGGGCGGCAGCGCAACGATACATACCATAAAAATAGCTTCCCTAACCAGTTCAATTATTAAAGCTTCCGTCATATAATCTCCCCCTAAAAACTTTCCACCAAAGTCTTAACCACCAGATACCAACCGTCCACCATAACAAAAAGTAATATTTTAAACGGCAACGAAATCATTACCGGCGGCAGCATAAACATACCCATAGCCATCAAGGTACTAGCCACCACCATATCGATAACCAGAAATGGTATATATATCATAAAGCCTATTTGGAAGGCAGTTTTCAATTCGCTGATCACATATGCCGGTATTAAAACAACGGCTGACACATTCTCCCTATTTTGAAGCTTTTCTGCACCGGATAATTTAACAAACAAGGCCAAATCTTTTTCCCTGGTTTGCTTCAGCATGAACGTTCGCAAAGGACCGTACGCCTTATCCCAAGCTTGTTCCTGTGATATTTGATTATCCAGATATGGTTTTATAGCCTCTTCATTTATTTGTCCTGCTACAGGCGCCATGATAAATACGGTGAGGAAAAGAGCCAGGCCGATAATCACCTGGTTCGGAGGTGTTTGCTGCGTACCCAGGGCGCCACGCAGTAGTGATAACACCACTATAATCCGAGTAAAACTAGTCATCATTAGTAAAAAAGCCGGCACCAGGGAAAGCAAGGTTAACATTATTAATATTTTTATACTGTTAACAACCTGCGTCGGCTCTTCCGTAGGTTGAACATTTAAATCAATACCCGGTAGTGGCGCTGCCAATGCCGGTTCAATAAGGATCAAAAAAAGTCCGACAAACGATATCAGGGGAATAATTATAAGTCCTTTTCCAAGTCGCATCGTTATTGTCCCGCCTTATGGCTTTTGCTTATTAAATAACTGGCTAAATTTCCATTCCGGTGTAGCAAATTCAATTTCCTCCGGCAATTCATCCATTTCCTTGACTAGGATAATGTTCCTCTCCTGGTGAGCCATAAGTATATATTTTCCCCCCACCTGAACCAGTGTAAGCCCGCTTTTAGGACCCAGGGATAACCGTTCCAATATACGCATTCTCCTGGAAGCCTGTACAAAGGGCATCTTCGTACGGCCATAGCCGAACTTTACGGTTAGATAGGCCAATCCACAAATAAGTGGCAGTAAAATAATTATCCGAACCAGCGCGGTAATAATCTCCTTATCCATTTTTAAGATCCTTGGCCTGACGGGCACCGGTGGGATATTTAAGGTCATTTATCCGGTCAACACGAATCCCCAAGTTATTCCCAATTATAATAACCTCACCACGAGCAAAACTTTGACAGTTCACTTTGAGGTTAACAGTTTCCCCGGCAGCCTTTTCCAACTCAATAACCATGTCCTCTTTCATGTTGAGAACCTCTTTAACAGTAAGGGTGGCTTGTCCCAGTTCCACCAATATATTTACGGTAATATCATTAAAAAAATCTATAGGTAGCTTAGCTTGAGGCAGCACGGTCTGTACTTGTAATTCAGGATATTTAACTTTGTTTATTGTGGTTTCACGATTGTTTAATTTGCCGAGAAATTCATCTAGCTCGTTTTGAGAAAGCATTTCTTTTCTCCTTTAAATTATTGAACTATGTATTGGGTAAAAATGATATTCTTTACAACTTTTTTATTCAACCGGTTGTTAATGCTATTGATCAGTTCTTCTTTTAATTTTTCCGATGCATTTGGCGGGCTGACTTCTTCGACGGTTTTTTTACGCAGGGTTACAAGCACCGCTTCAATTATATGAGATTTCTTTTCTTTAACCAGCTTTTCTAATTTTTCATCTTTCGGGTACTCGATAACAATTTTTGTCTTTAGAAAATGCCCCTCCGAACCATCCAGATTAACAACGATATCATCCAATTCTATTCCGGATAAAATTATTTCCTTTTCTGACTCCCTTTGGGAACCTTGATTGCCGGAAGCAAAAAACTTAAAGTACCCAAAAGCTGCTCCTGCGCCAATTAAAAATACCGCAACCATTAATGCAAAAATTAATTTTAAATTAACATTTCCCTTGTTTTCGGTTGAGTTATTAGATTTGCTAGTGTTCACTTGCCACACACCTTATCAATATTGATTATTCATTAACCAACAGAGGTTTTACCCGCGCTTTTTAAATGCGCGGGTAAAACCTCTCTATCTTTTCAGATTCAGCAGTTCTTCCAATAGGGTGTCCGATACCGTTATAACTCTGGAGTTGGCTTGATAACCCCTTTGGGTGGTAATCATATTAGCAAATTCGTCGGCTAAGTTAACATTGGACATTTCCAGGTAACCAGAACCAATAGTGCTATTCTCATCGCTAGACGCTTCACCGGATGCCTCGGTTTCCTTAAATAAGCTGTTGCCTTCCTTTGATAAGCCCTCAGCGTTTTGGAAAGCTACAACTTGAATAATTCTTGTTTGGGATTCCGGCAAGTCCTGAATCATCTCGGTACCTTCACCAACTATAGGATTTTTTCCTACAAAATTGGCTGCATCAGTTCCACCTATTAATATGGAAGGCTTAACATTTTCTGCGGTTGTATTTACTGTTTGAAAATGTAGTTTGCCATCTACCCATTCAACAATTACCTTGTCCTCATCAGAACCAATTTTATTATTGATTAACTGTTCCATAGAGTTGGCCAAAGACTCTCCACTGGTCACATTTTTAAGTCCCGCAACATTTTTTTCAGATTCACTAAACTCGTAGATCGTTCCATTATAAGTTATATTAAAATCTTTCGATGTCCAATCAGTGGAGTTGTCTCCCACATTAGTTTTCTCTGCATCGCCAATAAAATCGGTAATATCCGATCCACTAAGTTCTATCTGGGGGATTGTCTTTCCATCCGCTGCTGTCCCTACTGTTTCAAAAACCAAGTGATCCGTATCCCAATCAATATTCACACTAAGCGGAACTTCATTCTCCACGGTTAAATCGTAACTCCAGCTATCGCCATTCACTGCACCTGATATACCACTTACATCTATCTCCATGCCTTCATAGGTTATTGTAGTATCGCCTGGTGCGCCGGTTATCACATCTGTCAATCCACCATCAATTGACCAGCCGGTGGCTGTTTTCTGCAACGTCAAGGTCTCGTCCGCAGTTCCGGTAAACAACCCGGTGAGAATTGCGTCGCCCGTACCCACATTACCTACGCTGCTTTCCATTGCGGTTGGAACAGTAATATTTGTCTGTATTGCCCCACCAGCCCTTATAATAAGAATATTATTAATTTTATTTACCAAGTCCTCACCGCTTGTTACCTTATCCAGGCCGGTTACAACCGTATTCCCATTTATATCAACAATACTAGCCTCCAACGTTATCTCTTCCCATCCCTGACCTGCATTTATTTTAAAAGATTTTCCTGTCCAGTCCGTTGGGATAACTGCTTGTCCTTCATCTGTTAAATCAGTTACGTCACCCATGTATATTTTTTCGCTTCCGCTGCCATCCCCGGTAATTGTAATCTCAGGGGTAACAGGATCACCGCTTGAATTTACAGCGTCCGGATCAGTAATTGTTTCAAATACAAGGCCTCCATCGGCACCGCCATCATAAGAAACCTTAACTTTACCATTTAAGCTCGAATTATCAATAGCAGATTGCAACTGGCTTGCCAGGTCGGACCAACTGCTGACTGAAGTTAACTGGGTATTAAGATCCACATTGATTACACTACCTGATCCATCCTCATAGATAATTGTTAACTGATCACTACTTAAATCAATTGGTTCACCACTAATACCCAGAGGCGCTATGTCGGGATAAGATATATCACCTTCTATCATTGCCTCCTCAAGTTGAGTATCGACAACAGCTATGGCATTACCTTCCACCTTGGCTTCAGTTACCTGTGGTTTAACTTTATCTGAAATGTTCTCCCCCATTAACTCAGCTTCAACCGCCGGTACCGGATCCGGAACAGTAATAGGAGTAGATGACAATTGCAATGGCAGGCCTTCGCTATTAGTACCTGAAATAGTTCCGTCAGATCCAATAGTGATTGATGCCACCGGGCCATTAAATACTTTTATATCTCCTTCGGTAGACTGGACCTTTAGGCCGTCACTGTTGACCAGGTATCCATCATCGTCAATGTAAAAAGCACCATCCCTTGTATAGAACTTATTTCCATATTCATCTTTTAAAACAAAAAAGCCATTTCCGTCTATAGATAGATCCAGCGTTCTACCTGTATCCTGCTGTCCCCCCTGAGTAAAATCTCCTGTAATACTGCCTATGGCAGTACCGGTTCCTACCTGAGTCGGGTTTTCACCTGTAGATTTAGTACTAACGGCCAAAGACATGGCATCTAAAAAATTGACATTACCTGCCTTATAGCCCGTTGTATTTACGTTTGAAATATTATTTCCGATTACGTCCATTCGGACTTGATGATTTTTCATGCCGGAAACCCCAGAATAAAGGGAACGGATCATACATATGCCCTCCTATAATACTAATAATATCTAACTTAACCTACGTCAATTAGCTACCTCTTTAAATCAACAATTAACTGTAATACTTCATCGGCAGTGGAGAAAACCTTTGTACTGGCTTGATAAGCACGCTGGGTTTGGATTAGATCGGTCATTTCTTGCACCATATCTATATTTGACGATTCCAAGTAACCGGAAGAAATCGTTCCAAAAGAATCTTCCCCGGGAACACCTTCTATCGGCTCACCTGAGATATTATTATCAATATATAAATTATCGCCAATATTTGTTAATCCATTAACGTCCTTAAAGTTATAAAGGCCTATCTGAGCAACCGGGTCATCACTTTGATCAGCGTCTTCACTGGAATCAATAATCATTATTTCACCCTTGTCATTTATATAAATATTTTCTATAGATTGCCCGTCAGCTAAATCCAACTGTATCGAATCCTCGTTTGAATCCACTAATTTTAAACCAGATGCATTAACAATATAACCATCATTGTCAATATAAAAAGAACCGTCTCTTGTAAATCTCAAATTATCGTCATCATCCGTTACACCAAAGAATCCGTTCCCACTAATAGCAAGGTCCATTGTTCTACCCGTTAGCATAAGCAGCCCTTGGGTAAAATTATTTGAAACATCTGGAACAGTAAGCCCACTTCCTATTTGGGAACCGTTGGAATCCAAAGCCATATACATTGCATCTGCAAAATTAGCTCGCCCGGATTTAAAGCCTGTTGTATTTGAATTAGCCATATTATTTCCAATTACATCCATGCGAACTTGATGGTTTCGCATACCGGATAAACCTACATACATACAATTGAACATAACCTCGACCCCCTATTATGCTTATTTTTCAGGCATTTTGCACCATCGCTTCAATCGTTCAGCGATTCAACAGCCTCCCGAAGGTCCGGCTGCTATTTTATAATTACGGCACTATCAATGTTGGTAAAAACATGATCTTTCATAGCTTTTTCATCCATGGCCGATATTACCGTACGATTCCTAACGCTTACTATTAATGCCAGTTCTCCATGGATAAATAAAGAATTATTAACTCCCTTGGCTTCTGCCTTATTAATAGCGTTATTGATTTTATTCCAATCTTGCTGGTCAAGATGAAGATTTCTTTCCTGCATTCGCTTTTGGGCATGGGCGGAAACCTTGATACTTGAACACTGTTGCTGAACCAACTGCTGCGATAATACATCCCTAAAAGATGTAGTTTTTCCTTTGTCAGACTCCTTTTGAATACCAACGTTTTTTTGAACAACGGGGTCCGGGATAATGTGCATTCCCTTAATATGCAATCTAATTCACCCGACCTTTACCGGCTGCCATTTAAATTTCATCGCCATTATCGGTGGACTCTGGTATTTCAGGTTCCGAATCTTGAGATGCGCAGCAAATTTCTTTAATAAGGTTTACTCCGTATACTTGCCCGTCAACTTGAACAGATACATCTCCGTTTGATGCAATAATTTTTTCAACAATCCCTGATATTTCCCCATCATCATCTTCTAACGCAACCTGCCGGCCCACAAGTGAGAGATAAGGGAGATAGTTATTAGTGGTTTGGGTATTTATACTTAAAACCTGATCTATCGTATAAGTATCTCCGTCTTGAGCTCCCTCTAAATAAAAACATGGCTCGCCATCATAAAAAACAACTCCGCCTACTTTACCGGTTACAATATCGTCTTCTTGGCTCAACTGTACTTGCTGCCCTATCAAATCCAAATAACGGGAAGTTTCATAACCGGTTGCAAGATTATCCATACTTTGACTAACATTATACATCTGTTCCATTGTCGCCAGTTGAGACAACTGGTTAACAAAAGTAGAGCTATCCTCAGGTTCCAATGGGTTCTGGTATTTTAACTGAGCCACCAGGATCTTAAGAAAAGTGTCGGGATCGGCAATACTACTATTCGTAGCAGACGTTTCATTTTCAATTAAATATAAATTATTGTTGCTATTAACGCTTTCAACCATGCCTTACCCTCCTTCTATACAAAATAATTAAATCTATTGGCATCTATTCTGTCTATCGATCCGGCAGTCTTTGCCGATAACGTTTCATCAGATTTTTCGGCAACGTTTATATAAGAATTGCGTTGTCTTTTAAATTGACTTTGTCGGTTTCCTTGCTGCCCCCATAAGCCGCTGTCTTCCCCGACAGATACAGATGCATTTTGCAGATTAAGCTCAAAAGAAGCTAGGTTTTCACGTAACTGCGGCAAAAAGCTTTCAATTATACGTTTTACCGGTTCAGTTGCTGCATAAAAATGAGTAGATATGTTGCCATCACGATAAGTTAATTTAATAATAACTTTTCCTAAATTTTGAGGATGTAATTGCAATGTTACCTGTGTTTGCCCCCGAGCATCCTTCCTTGCGTTGTGCCGAATAACTTCAGCAACTTGTGATAATAAAGTATTATTAACATGTCGACTAAGCATCTCATCAGCAACCAACCTTGTAGCCCCGGATGTAGATTCATTAACGTTTAATACAACTTGTATACCGTTAATCTGTTGCCGCCTGTCTGTAACAGGCATTTCAGAACCTTTTATAAAAGAGGCATGTGACGTTGTCCCTGAACTTTGCTTTTCATTGAAATAAACTAAGCTATCTTCTCCCTGCTGTTGTATGGCTGTGTTTAGTTTAGGGTTTGGCTGTCGATTTATGGACTGCACTGGCTGTTTTGCTGCCGTATTTGCCAGCTTTTCAGTGTCCTGGTTATTTGAAACTGTTATTTCCAGATCGGCGCTTGACTGGCTGGTGTGTGTTGTTGTTGCGTCTGGTGTGTTTATTGTTTTTAGGTTTGTATTTTGTGCTTCTTCGGGCCACCACCGGTTCAAAAAGGTTGGTGTGCTTGTGGTATCAGCCAGCTGTGGTGTTTTACCTCCCTTTATGTCTGCTATTTCTGTTTGTATTTGCATTAGCTCCGACTTTGTTAGCTGCTGAACGGTTGGCTTTAGGT
>JAENZP010000009.1:5807-65274 GCA_016841205.1 Desulfoscipio geothermicus | reverse complement strand
GTTTGTATTTGCATTAGCTCCGACTTTGTTAGCTGCTGAACGGTTGGCTTTAGGTCGGTGGCTTGTATGGGGTTGTTGTTTTCTCCTTGCTGTTGTATGGTTGTGGCCAGTTCAGGTCTTGGTTGTCGATTTATGGACTGCACTGGCTGTTTTGCTGCCGTATTTGCCAGCTTTTCAGTGACCTGGTTATTTGAAACCGTTATTTCCAGATCGGCGCTTGACTGGCTGGTGTGTGTTGTTGTTGCGTCTAGTGTATTTATTGTTTTTAGGTTTGTACTTTGTGCTTCTTCGGGCCACCACTGGCTTAACGTGGTTGGTGTGCTTGTGGTATCAGCCAGCTGTGGTGTTTTGCCTCCCTGGATGTCTGCTATTTCCGTTTGTATTTGCATTAGCTCCGACTTTGTTAGCTGCTGAACGGTTGGCTTTAGGTCGGTGGCTTGTATGGGGTTGTTGTTTTCTCCTTGCTGTTGTATGGTTGTGGCCAGTTCAGGTCTTGGTTGTCGATTTATGGACTGCACTGGCTGTTTTGCTGCCGTATTTGCCAGCTTTTCAGTGACCTGGTTATTTGAAACCGTTATTTCCAGATCGGCGCTTGACTGGCTGGTGTGTGTTGTTGTTGCGTCTAGTGTATTTATTGTTTTTAGGTTTGTACTTTGTGCTTCTTCGGGCCACCACTGGCTTAACGTGGTTGGTGTGCTTGTGGTATCAGCCAGCTGTGGTGTTTTACCTCTCTGTATGTCTGTTATTTCCGTTGGTAATTGCATTAGCTCCGACTTTGTTAGCTGCTGAACGGTTAGCTTTAGGTCGGTAGCTATTTGTTCGGGTACGAGGTTGTTGTTTTCACTTGCTACCTGCTCAGCCTGAAGCACAGTTATTACAGCCAAAGATAAATCTTCTGATAACAAAAGATGCTGTTTTACCGAATCTACAAGATGAGTCTCTTTCAATGCCTTATCATCTTTTATAAATTCATCAAATAACTGCAAAAAACTCATTTCCTTATTGTTTAAATAATTGCCATTCATAGGCTTGTTTAAATCGACCAGTCTATTAGATAAAATATAATTTTCTATTATTGCTAAATCACCCCCTTTTAATGATATCTTAATGCGTATTAATACGTAGAAAACAACTTAACGACTCACTACACTAGGTAATATTATCCTCTTAATATGCGTCACCATAATCATCCCTACGGAAATATTGGTGTATAGCCATTTCATCACTTTGTTTTTGCTCAGTAACTTGAGTCAATATCTTATGGGTAACAAATTTTTTTTCCTTGAGCTTATCCATAATAGACCTTTCTTGCATGGCTTTAATAACATTGTTCTTGTATATTTCAATTTTTTTATTTATTTTTTCTAACACCGCTTCTTGTTTTTTAACTTCCTCTGCCATGTAATCGCAATATAACATTTTGTTCAAATAATCAAAAGAAGATATGTTGTTATAGTTTAAATCTGTTTGCACAAGTTTGTTTTTAATCATACAAAGTCTATTGTAATTTTGACTATACTCCTTTTGAGCTTGTACATGTTTAAGAATAGCTATTTCTTCACATGTTTGTCTGTGTTTCAAAACAGGCTCTAGATAAAATTTAAATTTGCTCATAAAATCATCATCCTTTTAGTGAAAAAATTAGTTTTTTTATTGTTTCATTATAATCAGATCGCTCATTTATATCTTGGCACAAAAAATTTAGAATTTTATTATGGTACTTTAATGCCTCGTCAATATTACTGTTAGAGCCTTTTACGTAAGCTCCAATATTTATAAGATCTTCTGATTGTTTGTATGTGGCTAGCAATTGTCGTAATCGAGAGGCAGCCTGTAACTGATCGGGTTTAACCAAATTCGCCATTAGCCTGCTAACACTGTTTAATACATCAATAGCCGGGTAATGGCCCTGTGCCGCTAATTCACGTGATAATACAATATGCCCGTCTAATATACCCCTAACTGCATCAGCTATGGGCTCATTCATATCGTCCGCTTCCACAAGAACAGTATAAAAAGCGGTGATGGTACCATTTTCCGAGCTGCCTGAACGTTCCAACAACTTTGGCAGCAGGCTAAAGACAGATGGAGTGTACCCTTTGGTGGCCGGCGGCTCCCCTACGGCCAACCCAACCTCACGTTGGGCCATGGCAAAACGGGTTATTGAATCCATAAAAAGTAATACATTTTTACCCTGCTCTCTGAAATACTCTGCAATGGCACTGGCTACAAAAGCACCCTTCAGTCTTACTAAAGCCGGTTGATCCGAGGTAGCAGTCACTACTATAGAACGTTTCATGCCATCTGGCCCCAAGTCATTTTCTATAAATTCACGGACCTCGCGGCCACGCTCACCGATTAAAGCAATCACGTTTAAATCAGCACTGCAAAACCGGGCCATCATGCCTAAAATAGTGCTTTTACCAACCCCGCTGCCGGCAAAAATACCAATACGCTGTCCCTGGCCACAGGTCATTAACGCATCTACAGCCCGGACCCCGGTGGTAAAAACTTCACTGATACGCTTTCTTTGCAGCGGGTCCGGCGGGGGATTATTTACAGAATATGCTTCCTGAAGAGTAATGTCTTCACCGTCTATGGGTCTGCCCATCCCGTCCAAAACTCTGCCTAAAAGACCTTCGCCCACCCCTATAATCAATGCTTCATTTCGGGGCACTACCGTACAGCCCGGATAAATGCCGCGCAGTTCTCCAAGGGGCATTAATATTGAAGAATCTTCTTGGAAGCCCACCACTTCTGCCATAACCGGGTTGCGTTCACCGGGAATATAGATATCACAAACCTGTCCTATGCCGGCCGAAATTCCTTTCACTTCAACCGTAATACCAATTACCTTAGTTACTTTTCCTGTGGACCGCAATAGTTTTGCCTGGCTTACTTGGCACCGCCAATGCCTGATTTCACTTACCAGTTCCTGCATCTAAACCCTCGTTAATTGCGTTTAATAAGGTTTGCCACCTGTTTGACAATGTAGCATCTACTTTCCCATAATCGGTTTCTACAATACAGCCCCCCCTGGCCACGGTATCATCAGTCATAATGTGCACCTGAGCCTTGGGTGGCAGATGTTTCATCAACTGATCCCGATGCTTTTGACAGATTTCCTTTTCTCCCGGATGAACCCATAAAACAATGTATTTCCGGTTGCTAACCAATTGAATTGCTTCTTGTGCTATAGCTAACACAACATCCGGTTTTATTTCCAGTTCTTTGACCACGATTTTTTCCGCAATATCAATAGCCAGATCATGGATTTCTTCTTTCAGATTGTTTATCTTATCTCGTCGATTTTCCTCGGCTTGCACCAAAACCGATTTGGCCTGGGCCCTTATTTTATCTGCCTCTTTGTTGGCCGCTTCCAGCGCGGCCTGGTAACCCTCATCGTAGCCCTGTCTGATTGCATCAGCTTTTATTCGCTCAGCCTCAGCAACGGCTTTTTGTTTGTTGCTTTCCATAAGTTCAGCTGCCTCAGCTTTAGCTTGTTTTTTTATTCCTTCAGCTTCTTTCCTGGCTGAAGCTAATAACTCCATCATTATTTTGGGCTGAGGCTCGTTATGAGAAAGGCTATTGTTATTTTTTCTTATAAAATCGTGTCTTAAATCTATACTTTTCCAGCTAATTAAATCACCGTCCCCGTTTTGGTCATGAATAATGATTTTATGTAATGATGGCATCCTCTCCACCCCGCGATATGATAATTTCACCAGACTCATCCAGGCGCCTGATAATTTGCACAATCTTTTGTTGGGACTCCTCTACATCCCGCAAGCGCACCGGTCCCATGTATAAAATCTCATCCCGCAGCATATCGGCAGCCCGCTTAGACATATTTTTAAAGATGCGTTCCTGTACTTCGTCATTTGAAGCCCGCATTGCTTTGGCCAAATCCTGTGGATCAATTTCCCTGAGCACTCGTTGTATAGAAGCATCCGGTAACTTTACGATATCCTCAAATACAAACAGGCGTTTACGTATTTCATCAGCAAGTGATGGACTTTCAATTTCCAGTTCCTCCAAAATATTTTTTTCCGTACCGCGATCCACCTTATTCAAAATATCTACCAGGGAATTAATACCGCCTAAGCTCTGTTCGCTTTGATCGAGATAAGACATTTTGCGTTCCAGGATACTTTCCACCTCGTGAATCATTTCAGGAGAGACCCGATCTGTCATAGCAATACGGCGGGCTATGTCACTTTGCATTTCCGGGTTTAATGAAGAAAGTATCATTGCTGCTTGTTCACCGTGTAAATGACTTAGAATTAATGCAATAACCTGGGGATGTTCACCGCGAATAAAGGTCATTAAATTTTTAGGGTCTGTTTTGCGCAATGTACTAAAGGGTTTGTTAATGATACCTACCTGCACTTTATCTAAAATTTGACTTGCCTTATTCTCGCCAAAAGCTTTTTGCAACATATCTTTGGCGTAATCAACACCACCTACTGACAAATAATCCCTGGCTTGCAGAAGTTGTCCGAATTCCTCCAGCACTTGATTCTGAATTCCCCGTGGCACGGCTTCCATCATGGATATTTGCTGGGTAATTTTTTCAATATCCTGTTCATGAAAATTTTTTTTTAAAATCTCAGCAGATATATCTGTCCCAAGCGAAATCAGTAGTATAGCTGTTTTTTGCAATCCATTTACTTGATTATTTGGCATTGCGCAGATAACCTACTCCCTCAGCCATATTTTTAAAATCTCCACTACCTCGGCCGGTCTTTCCCGGGCAATTTGCTTTAAGGATTTACGTTGCTTAGCTGCTGGATCTTCCTCTTTTTCTTGTATAGGCTCTTCCTGGACTACCCGAGATAATGTTTCCTTTTCAAGCTGCTGCTGTATCAGACTTTCTTCATAGCGGCGACGAGCACGTCTTCTAAGTATAAGAAAAATAACAAGCATTAGCAGAAGTGCCCCGGCAATAGCCCCAGGAATAATAAGCCTTTTATCTGCTAGTGATGATGGTGCCGATGCCGGTGTTTCTTCAAAATTCGGCAGTGAGTTTTTATCAAAATCCATGCTCGAAACATTTAATTGATCACCACGTTTTTGATCGTAACCTATCGCTCCGGCAATCACTTGCTGTAAAGAGTCCAACTTATTTTGCGTATAATTACCGTCCACCACCACAGACACGGAAAGCCGCTTGACGGCACCCGGAGCTTTAACTAAAGTTTGTTGATTAGTATCAACTTGATAGTCATTTATACTCTGATCCCTACTATATTCTGAACCGGTATTGCTATTGGCAAATGGCATCGTATCCCCCGGCATTTGAGCATCCGTACCTGGTACACCACCGCCGGCAGTGCCTGACCCTTTCTCTGTTAACTTTTCCTCGTGTTGTATAGTACCGGGGCCATACGTGGACTGCAAAATTTCTTGCCGGTCAAAATCCAGATCAGCGGTTACCATAGCTACAGCACAACCAGGACCTAAAATACGATTTAGCATTTGCTGTAGTCGCTGTTCCATTTCTTTTTCATATTCTCTTCTTACCTGATAGTTCTTAAGAGCCGAAGCAGAGGAAAACTCACCATCGTCAGTTTCCATATCTTCATTTAGCACGTTCCCCTGCATGTCTATAATGTGAATATTTTCAGGGGTCAGTCCTTGTATGCTCCCCATTACCAAGCTTTGAATGCCCCGTACCTGATCAGGTTCCAGTTTTGCATATGCCTTTAGTCTCAAAGCAATGGAAGCGGAAGGCACCGCCTGTTCATCCAGAAAGACACTTTCCTTAGGCAGCACCAAATGCACCCGGACCTGGTCTACCTCGTCCAGTTGTACAATGGTGCGGCGCAATTCCTCCTGCAGCGCCCTTTGGTAACCAACTTGCTGCTCAAATTCAGTAATGCCAAACTTTTTTTCATCAAACAATTCAAAACCTTGACCACTATTATATAAGGCCCCGGCACTGGCCATTTGTATACGCAGTTTATATACCTGATCCTCGGGAACTTCTATTATTTTACCATTATTTGTTAAATGGTAAGGGACTTGTAGAGTTTCCAACTGTTCAATAATTTTAGACGCATTTTGCGGCTCTAATTCGGTAAATAAAGGTGCATAAGTTGGGATCAACAACAGTCGGCTCAACACGGCAATGGTAATAAGAATACCAGCGCAACCTGAAACAAATATAATTTTCTGTGATCGATTTAGAGTCTGCCGACGTTGACGCAATTTATCCAATATATTGCTGTTCATCAACCCACGCCTTTTTGTCTAGGTTATATTAAACTTGCATTCTGGATACTTCCTGGTAAGCTTCAACCAATTTGTTACGCACTTCTACTGCCAATTGCATATAAAGTTTGGCCTCTTCCAAAGAAATCATAACCGTATGCACATCTGTAACTTCGCCGACTAAAAAATTTTTTACTGTTTCCTCCGATTTTAGCTGACTATCGTTTAAATTTTTTAAAGCATTGTGAAATATATTTTTAAAGGAATAATTTTGCATATTATGACCTGTTGAACTTGGCTTAACCTGTATTTCAGATTGTACCGGTAAAACAGAAGTTATGGTTTCCATTATAATCAACGCCCCATTTCCAGTGCTGAAACTGCCATACTCTTAGCTGCTTCAAAAACTGTAGCATTGGACTCATAAGCCCTAGTGGCCGACATAAGGTTTACCATTTCATTTAAAAGGTTAATATTCGGATAAGCTACATATCCCGTTTCTGGATTAGCATCAGGATGGCCCGGGTCATATACCAATTTCGGGTCGCTGTTATCGTAGACTAACCGGGTAACTTGTATGCCTCGTCCATGCTGTACCGGAGTAATATTTGTTTTTTGTTGTAATATTTCTGCAAAAACAGGCACTTGGCGTTGATATGGTTGATTATTTAGGTCACCCGGCTTGCCTGTACTGTTCATATTAGCGATATTATTGGCTATCAGGTCCGCCCAAAAACGGTTTGCTGTCATACCTGAAGCGCTGATACTAAAACTGTCAAACAAAGCCATTGTTAACTACCTCCTTTAATCACATAGCTTAATGTATTGTCTTTATCACTTTTTACTCTTGTTGCCAACCTGTATAACAGGGTATTCGTAGCCAGGTTGACCATCTCCTGATCAATATCTACGTTATTATCGTCAACCCTCATTGCAGTATCCTTAACCTGTATTATTTCGGGTGTTAATTCGGTTAAATTATTGTTTTGTTTAATATGGCTGTTTTCCAAAACCTTTTTTAACTGCTGCTGAAAAGATACCTCAGACTTTTTATAGCCAGGTGTATTAAAGTTAGCGATATTATTAGCAATTACTTGCTGGCGTAAAGTACAGGCGTCTAATTGTTTAGTTAAAATAACAGATAACATATCGTTAAAGATATTCATAAATATCCCTCCGGATGAAATATAATGCAAAATCTCCTGCAAATTATTATTTTTATTCTGAATTATATGTCAATATTTATCTAATTTTATCAAATCGTGCAAGATAACACCTCAGCTATTTTCCTCAACGTTTCTTCCACTTTTTCCATTACTACATCTTTTTCATTCGCAGTCTCCCCGTATCAACTCCGGTTTCTTTCGACCCATCGGCTCGGCGGACATGCCTAGCGAAAAAAAAGAATAAGAAGCCACAAGTGACTTCTTATTTTCAACTTGCAGCTTGGCAATCATAGTACTGTAAGCACCGTAGACCCATAGCTTTGCGTCGCCGGCTTTCACCGGTTATGCCCACTAAACATATATAGTTATTACTTGCATAAAAACATTACTTTTGTCAGATTATATCAAGTTATTTATAATTAATCAATATAAACAGACTTAACTAACTATTTAAAAAACCTTACTTTTGTAGCAAGGCTTTTTAAAACTCTAAATTAGCTTGTCCACCATAATGCCTAGTATCTCTTTGAAATACCCAACCATTTCTAGCACCTTTTCAGGAGGAATTTCACGGATCACGCTACCGTCTTCACTGTTAAGTACTTTTACCATTATTTCGCCGCTTTTTTCATGAATTTCAAAACGGAGTTCAGTCTGATAATCTTTCATGGTATTATTTAAAGTTTCAAGGGATTGTACCAATTCTTTTTTTGAGTAGCAGTTTTCCTCCAACTGTTTTTGTTGTTCGGTATCAGTCTTTTTATTAGCCCCGAATTCATTTTGCTGTTCTTCAGGAACAAATGGTTTATATGTACTTAGTTCGGTAACTGCAACAGGATCTATACCTGTTATTTTCATCAAATCACCTCCCACCACTTTTACCTTTTCTTATCAATAAAAAATGCGTGTGACTGTTTGTTTTTTTTAAAATAATTAGTCACAGCCTGCCTGTTTACGCGCAATGTACTCAGTGCTTTTATAAGGTTGTTATAGTTTTTTTTAAGATCCTGCTGTAACTTTTGGTCAATCTCCCGAATCTGCGTTAGACATAGTTTTATTTTCGACTCTAACTCTTCAGTTTCATTGTTTTTTGTTTCATTACTTAAAATTTCGTTTGTATTACAGGGATTTGCTAATTCTTTGTTCAAGACGTTTATACTTTTAATTAACTTTTTTCTCTGTTCTATTTGAGCGTTAAACTCTTCCATGTTTTCAAAAGACAAAGTCCCTTGCATTAAATCCGTTATTCTGTAAAACTCATGCAATAACGCAAGCTTTTTCCGCAATATTGCTGACTTTTTTTGCTGCTGCCCCAAGCTATTATTCTTTTCCAAGTACTAAACCTGCCCCCGGGCTTTTACCATAGCTTCTTTCCAGGTATTGCGCAATTCCTCGGCCAAACCTAAAGCATCATGTAAAATAGCGGTATCCTTTTTTATGTTAGCCTGCAGCAATTGGCGGATTATAAAGCTATATAAACTATATAAATTACTGGATATTTCAATATCCATATTTAAAGTATCTTGTAAATGCTTATATATTTCCTGCGCCCTTACTAGTTCTTTATGTGCCTTTTCATTTTTGTTTTCTTCAATACTCTGTATAGCCTGACGAATGAAACGCACTCCGCCACTATATAACATGTCGGTCAATTCCTGAGGTGAGGCACTGACAACAGAATTTTGCTGATATCTTTGGTAAGGGTTATTTAGAGCCATTTTACTTACCTCCCTTAATAAACTTCTAATGTGTTTTTATTATGAGCTCGTGCTAAACATCTGTATAAGCCACGAACTTTGGGAATTCATTTCCTGTATAGCTTCTTCCATAGTAGTAAATTGGCTCCAATAACGTTCCTCTATCTCATCTAAACGGTCGTTCATTTTATCAATTCTATCATCAATCTCTGTTATTTCCTTACCAATGTAACTATTGTCTACCAAGCTATATTCACTGTCACTACCTGCTTTTTGGGATATACTATTCATTGCACTATTAACATTTTTATATAACTGTACAGCAATGCCTATTTCATCTGACTCGCCCGTATCTGAGCTTTTTGTAAATAAATCCAAAATACCTTCCGGATCACTTTCAATAGCTTCACGCAATTTTTCCTCATCAATTACCAATTTTGCAGACGTATAATCACTGGTGGTTGTAATACCAATACTGGCAAGAGAATTACTATCGCCATCAACATTAATAAACTTAGACATAGTCATACGCATATCAGAGTATACATTTGATAATATAGAATCATTGCGTAACAGCCCGCTACGAGCTTTTTCCGTCCATTGTTCAATTTGGTTATCAGTAAGTTCTGCATTTTCGTCATCTGTCAGCGGCTCATAATCGCTATAACGCACTTCATATAACTTATCACTAAGCAATTCAACTACTTTGTTATATTCATTCACAAAATTTACAATAGAATCAAAAACTGCATCAGTATCTTGAGAGATGGCAATGTATTTTTCATTATCCGTATCTATACCTTTTAAATTAAAATTTATTCCATGTACAGTGAATTTATTAGTACTGGACTCAAGATCCACACCGTTAAGTGTATACTTAGCATTCTGGCCTGCTTGATAAGTATTATCCTGGGTTAATTTAAGTGCATCGGTCAAATCATTTTGACTAATCGTAATTGTTTGATCACTTCCTGTATTGGTAGTCATTATAAACAGTCTTTTTAAATTTTCATCAAAGCTGGCCTGTATCCCTCCATCTAAATCGTTAATTTCATTAACTAAATCATTTATTGTTGTTGTGGAATTAACAGTTATCGCATCTAAAGACTTGCCAGCAATTGTTAATTCCAACTCTGTTTCTGTCACTCCTAATTCACTCATGGTTGTATCCCCTGAGGCATCCAATTGTCCGCCTGTTAGATATCCCGATTTGGCCAATTGTGTAACTTTAATAGTATGCGTCCCCTCTATAGCTGTTGTATTTGCAGTTGCAGTTACAACAGAATCATCAGAAGAAGTTACTTCTTTAGTCATAAATGTTTTTTGTAGTTTCATATTAAAAACAACATCCCTAAAACTTCGCAAAGTAGTATTTATTTCTCGATAATCTTCCTGTTTCCATTCTAAAATCTGCTTGTCTTGTTCCAACTGTGTTACGGGTTCTCTTTGAGCCTGCATTAATTGCTTAATAATAGATTCTGTATCGATACCTGATGCCAATCCACCAATACGCAAATCAGAAGACATAGTTACCACTGCCTTTCCTTATAAAGCAATACCTTTCTAATAACTTATCGGTAAAAAATCATGAAACTTTATACAATTAGTTATTATGAAGCCAAAAAAAAACAGCCGTAGTGGCCAGGATAACTTGTTATTGATTTATACGAAAATATTATTTAAATTTTTAAGATTTTAAAAATAATTCTAATTCGACAAATTATTCTATTTTTTATCAAGGGTTATTAGATCTTTGTGTAGAATTTTATCATATTTTACTCATAACTTACTCACGTCAACAACAGCGATCGTTATTTCTATTGTTTTTTGTAGGAGGGATTTCTATTAAGTTATTAACTTCATATTTATTACCTGGAATGATACTGGAAAAACCGCTCTATGACCAAAATGGTAAACTATTACTTAAAAAAGGTTCCGTTTTAACAGCACGAAACATTTTGGCCATGCACCGCACAGGAGTAATGTCTGTAAGGGTAACAAGTAGTTTTGAAATTGAACGGGAAGATGAAATAAGAGAAGAAATTCAGTTAAACGCTTTAAAAGTTATTAAGGAATGGAATAAAAGCTTTGATAAAAAAGTTTTTGCAGCACTTCTTAAAACAATAGAAGATATTATTGACGAAATATTATCAGGTAAAGCAGTAGTCGGAAGTCTATCAGAAATTTGTTTGGCAGATACATACACGTATACCCATTCAATTGACGTCACAATATTAGCTATAGCAATTGGGGCTAAGATGGGTTACAACAGAAAAAAACTTACTTGCCTCGGAGTTGGCAGTATTCTTCATGACCTTGGCAAAACAAAAATACCAGTCGAAATATTAAAAAAACCGGGCAAACTAACACCAACCGAGTTTAGTATAATGCAAAAACATCCTGTTTATGGTTATGAAACAATTAAACAACACGATGTAAATCGTATAAGTGCGGAAATAGTATTGAACCATCATGAAAGATATGATGGCTCTGGTTACCCTAACGGGCTACATGGCAATGAAATTAACGAATTAGCTTATATTTGCGCTATAGCTGATGTATACAGTGCTATGACTGCAGATAGAGTTTATCGGAAAGCACTGCCACCCCATGAAGCTTATGAAATGATAATAGCATCCAGTGAAATTAATTTTACCTCCGTTACTATTAATGGTTTTATAAAGTGCATTGTACCATATCCAGTTGGGAGCATAGTGTATTTAAGTAACGGCTACATTGCCCAGATTTACAAACAAAACCCTGGCCTGGTTTTTAGGCCGGTAGTAAAGATATTGGCTACAAATGAAGAAATTAATTTGAAAATGGAAAACGATATTGTAATTAAGGAGACTGTACGACAGGAGGACCTTCGCCAATTAGCTATAGAAGGAAGTGCAACCAAGGTATCCCTTACCAACGCTTACTGACATAAAAATTAGGTAACCGTTAATTTATTATCAATATTTATCATTAAGACAAGCAATCATACACCATATTTGCAAGTTAATCTGAATTGACCTGTTAACGTTCATCCGAGCAACAAAAACCATATCTGGGCCACTACTTCGTTGAAAATTCGTTGTTTACACCCAGTTTATACAATGTTTGGGTGAGTTAAAACCGGTACGCTGTGGGTTCCAGCAATTTCCATAAATGACGTATGCCAGATCACCCCAGCCTGCGACCGTTACCCAAGGAGCCTTGTCTTTACCAGGCTGGTAGCGGAGTAGCAGCATAACGATAGCGCACCACGGAAAATTTAACATTACTTTAAAAAATTCTCCTTAACTTACCTTTACCGATACAAATATATAAAGACCTTTTTTCGTCACATGTATATAAACGGACACCCAAAAAGCTCAGTGGAGTCCAAATTTCTCTCATATATAAATAAGGCAATAAAATCCCTCCTTATAAAAAGTTTAATTTAGCTAATAACTGGATTTACTAAACACCATGAACAAAATTGATTAGCTAAAATAGGCATGTTACTTTATAATAACCATTTTGGGCATTATATTCGCACCCTCGTAAATTTTTTATAAAATAACATGCATTAATAAGGAGAATAGCCCAATATACCAACAAAAGTAGAATACAGATCCCTAAAGATGCAAAAGAAGTAAAAATTGTATTTTATTTTATATTACTAAAGAAAATAACACTTGCATATCAGTAGTAAATATGATTTAGGTATGATTTAGGTATGATTTAGGTATGATTACATGAATTATAACGGATGAAAGAAATTAGGTATAAAAACAGCCTTCTTTTAGGTGGGTGTAAAATAGAGACATGAGGGGAAATATTAGGGAGTGTTCAAAGCAAAGTCGTACTGGAAATTTTAACAGAGTTCCGGATCCACCTACAGTAATATTGCAAATGGTTTAATTGACCTGTTTAACAGTCTATCCGGGCGATAAAAACCAGTATCTGGGCCACTGCTTCATATAATTCGGGCGGAATTTCAGTGTTCACACCCAGTTTATACAGTGTTTCAGCAAGTTTAGCATCTTCGTAAACCGGTATACCGTGGCTTTCAGCAATTTTCTTAATAGCGCGTGCCATATCACCCCGGCCTGCGGCCGTTACCTGAGGGACCTGGTCTTTGTCGGGCCGATAGCGCAGGGCAGCAGCATAGGGGTTGGCAAGCTTTATTTCTTTGGGATGCTTATTATCCATTTATACTACACCTTTCGGTCCAATAAGACAGGAGAAGCAAGTTCGGTCTGCAACTTACGAAGTTTATGATCCATCACGGTGCAATGAAAAGTAATTTGCTCAAAGCCTAGATCTTGCACTTGTTGTTTCAACTCTCCCGCACGTGCAGTTAGCCGGGAGGCAACTTTTTCATTCTCGGTGTGGCAGACTATATTTATCGCTGTATCCCCACGCTGGTTAAGCATAAAAAATAATTGTCCCAAGTTGACGGTAGTCAGGCTGAACACAATCCCTGTCTCAACTTTTCTCTGTTTATGATCAGCATCATCGGGTTTGCGGAAAATAAAAAACTGGGTATCCGGAAAAAGCGGTGTTTTTAGGGGTAGGGCCAGTAGTATTGGACCACCGCCTTCCGCCATGCGGCCCTGGGGAGTTCCTGTTTCTGCTTTTACTGTATCAGTGGATAAGGATTGAGACCGCGGTACTGTTTTGTTTGCAATTTGCTCCCTAGGCACTTGTTTTTGTTTCTGCTGTTCGCTTAAAATAATATTAAACAAAATCGGCAGTAAGCTGGAAACCTGCATGAGAATAACACCCTGCCTTAATAAAAATACTAAACATTTTCCCAAACTACAATATCCTAAGTTATAATATCTCAAGCTATAATGGTAAGCAAGCTGTTTTGTCCGCCACAAACGATTCCCTGGCCGCCAGCCTTAGCGTATTTTATAAGCATACAGGAGATAAGAGAGATATGGATATAACGATAGATACACTAGTAAGAACGCTTTTTATAGATATGCTGTCGTCCTCATTTTCCGGTACAGACCAAACAGATAGCAACCTTATCACAGGCCTAAATTTTTCCGATACTTTATTAATGGCCCTACTGCGTCAAGAAATGAACCCTGCCAACGAATCACGCCAGTTAGTCAATCAATGTTACGTCACCAGCGGCCATCAAGTAAGTGATAGTTATGCCGCCGGCATATCAAGCCCCAAGTCTGGTGTTTACAACGCGGCGTCCGGCCACGGTGTAACCTCTAGCGGCACCATGGCCGGCGCGGATAAATCAGAGCTAGAAAAAATAGTTGAACAGGTGGCCCGAAAATACAGCGTAGACCCGGCACTTGTAAAGTCAGTGGTACAGACGGAATCCGGATTTAATCCCCAGGCGGTTTCCGTAGCAGGAGCTATGGGGCTAATGCAACTTATGCCGGAAACAGCCGCCTCACTGGGCGTCACTGACCCCCTCGAACCGACGCAAAACTTAGACGGTGGAGTACGCTACTTGAAACAAATGTTAAACCGTTACGATGGAAATGTCTCCCTGGCACTGGCCGCTTACAACGCCGGTCCCGGAGCGGTAGACCGCGCCGACGGCATCCCCAACTACCGGGAAACAAAAAACTATATACAAAAGGTAATCAGTAATAGAGTAAATTTTATAGTATAGGTGTTAAAATATATTTATATCAAATATTGATCATTCTATAAAAATTAACTTTAATTATATCATTTTATTGTACAGTTTTTATTAATACTACAATTACAATAATAGCAGTTATAAGAATTATTAGGTACCAGAGATGGAACGGTTAATTTACTTAATAAAAAACAATGAAGATTGGTTAACAGCAGAGGTCTTGGCTTGCGTTAAGGACATTAGCCATGAATATACTTCGCTTTTAAACGAAGAAGATTATATCGTTGCTGTCTCTGATTTATCTTTGTTATTTTTTAAAGCTTGGCAAAAAGAAAGTCTGGCAATGGATTATTTACCTTCCTTCAACTATGACACTTTAAGCGACCCCTTATGGTGCACATCACACCCTTGCATCCAGATAGCTGCCCAGATGGGGCGGGTTGGCACCCTCGGCAGCCTTGTCCAGCATTTGGTTCACCAGGTCGCTGCCCTGTTCCGCCGTGCCCATAGCCTTCTTCATAACAGCGACGCCGGCATCCTGTTGCAACTGGGCCTGGTTTTTCAGTATTGATAAAGCCGCTATGTCCATTAGTATCCCCCCGTTCTCGATGGTTTTTATATGTACTGTGGTGAAAAAGCACGGGGAGTTACTGGCAGTCCATCCAGAACACCCTGCTCCTCTCGTCAAGCTCGGTGACTTCCTCCTGCATTACCCGCAGCCTGTCGTTGATCTTCTGCGCTCCGGTGAAATCGATATCGTTGTCCCTGGTATACTCGGCCAGCTCTCTCATTTCCCTCAGCCTGACCTCAATCTCGTCCAAGGCCTTTATCCGCTGTTCCACCCACTCTAGCTTTTGTTTGAGATAATCCGCATTGGAATTGATAGTAACCATCCTTTTGTGGTGTATATTTATGATACTATGTGCGGCAGCAGGCAACGATTTAGCTCCGCTTGCCACTTCTTGAAGTTTGGCACCACGCTGAACTGCATCAATTCCATAGCTTTGACTCTTTCCCCCTGTTCATAGGCAGACGTAACCAGTTCAAGGGAGTTACGCAAGGCTTGATCTAAGGGTTCAAGTTGGTTGCTTGGAAGATCTTTGTACAATGGCTGGAGCAATAGCTCAGCCTGATAATATCCATCTACCACGTTATGCAGCATGATTACCCCGTTTTCAAAGTCACCCTCGTTCATCTTAGACTTGGCATGTTCCAAACCCTCCAGGCAGGTTTCCACCAGTTCAATTATCTTTCTCATTCTGTCAATGCGCTTTTCCACTTTATGTTCCTCATTTCATTGGTTATGTAGAAAAGAGGCCCCAGGATAACCTGAGACCCCTTTGCTGTTGTATGTGATAGCAATTACTGCAGGAGTGAGAGCACTTGCTGGGGCTGCTGGTTGGCCTGGGCCAGCATGGACGTGGCCGCCTGGGAAAGAATGTTGTTCTTGGTGTATTCCATCATTTCCTTGGCCATATCGACGTCGCGGATGCGACTTTCGGCAGCCGTTAAGTTTTCAGAGGATGTACCCAGGTTATTAATTGTGTGTTCCAAACGGTTTTGATAAGCACCAAGCGCGGAACGCTGGGCAGAAACTGCTTCAATGGCATTGCTGATAACTGTAATTGCTGCAGAAGCCTTTTCATAAGTCGACACATCAAGAGCATATTCTACATTTTCGTTATCACTTCCATTAGTAACAGTGGCAATTTCAGTATAATAGGCGTCATCCACATCACCTGCTTTACTGGCAGCTGCGGTACCGGATACTTGCAGAGCTAGTGAACGCATATCCTGAATGTCCACCTGCATACTTTGACCCTGATTGGCGCCTATCTGGAATTTGGCGGTAAAGGTACCGCCTGAAACGTCAGTGCCGGTACTCTTGGTGGTAACAAAATTAATTTCTGTATAAGCTCCCACCACCAGATCGTCGGATATATCACCAATATCAAATGTAACGCTGCCTACACCGTCATTTGAGGTAAGAGTAATATTATTCTGGCCTGACTCAACAGAGACAAACGGACCCCAGGTTGTACTCTCATCATTTGCTTCCTGGAGAGCTACAGTGTAACCTTGTTTTTCAATACTAAAATTAAAGCTTTCAGTACCCGCAGCAGCGGCTGTAATGTCGCCTGCTGAATAGCCTGTAATAGTTATATCACCAATAGTATTACTACCAGCAGCCATAGTAATATCTTCATATCCAGCCACTGTAGTCCAAGTAGAACCATCAGCGCTGAGTTTTTGCAGCTGTGCATGGTCAGCACCGGCAGCAGCACTTACATTAGTTAACCGGTAGCTCCCGCTTTCAAAATTAGTTGTTGTTCCAACTGTTACCCCCAAAGCTGCACTAGTAGTAGTATCTGCACCTGCCAGTACACTGGCTGCACTATAAGTCAGCTTTATTGTATGCATGCCATCTTCCAGACCTTTGGCGGATACAATTTTTTCACCGGAAAGCATTGGACTGTCTACAGTACTGGTAACAGAAAGAGGAGCATCAAATTCAACTGTAATGGCATTACCATCGGAGCCTGAAGCTATCAACTGACCATCTGCTTCATCCACGCCGGCATGAAGTGCCAGTACACTACTGTTACCCGGATCCTTAAAGAAGTCTACATTTTCCATGTAGCTCTCATTAGCTGCAGCTGTATATCCGCCTTTGGTGTCAGCAGCTCCTGTTTTATTAAACATTTCATTGACTATTCTGTCAACAATTGCCTCTCCTGTTGTAGCTCCGTTTAGATCAACTTCGAAGGCGGCACCGCCGGTATAGGCTCCCTCGGAACTATCATAGAAGGCAATTTCTTTACCGGAAACCCATAAGCTTGTTCCTACCAAATCCGCTCCTGTTTTACCGGTAAAATCAATATTAGCAGTGGCATAATTGCCAACAGCTGGCGTTGTCACCGCTGAGGTATGTTCAACATCTGTTGATATCTCTATATTGCCACTCAACCCGGTTTCCAAACCGGTTGCTCTTCCTCCGGAAAAAGAATACGCTTTGGCTGAAATAACAATATCAGCATCAGAACCAGTAGTTAATTGATAGTTTTCAGACAGATAAGAATCCTCTGCAAATGCTTTTACTAGAGCGTTCTCAATTGAGTCTGCAAGGTTCGTAGCAGTTGTAACATCAGCAATACCTACCTGAGTTGCGGTAGAGTTTGCCGCTGATAAACCATTATTTAATGTAAGTTTTACTTCCTTTTCTCCTATGGTAAATGTAATTTCTCTCCCGTCTGCAGCAGCCTGCTCAACATCACCGGCAAAGGTTTCAGTTATTGAATAGGTTACGCTTAGATCTGTTGTCAATGTATCTGCTGCGCCTATACCACCGGATAAATTCTTGGGCACATCAATTATTGAACCCTTTTGAGTTGTTGTCGGATTAACTCCTCCACCATTTAACAATACCTGTTTGTTAAACTCAGTAGTATTACCAATACGGTTAATTTCAGAAGTTAGCTGGTTGATTTCCTTCTGGATCTCTTCACGGTCAACGTCCACGTTGGTGTCGTTAGCTGCCTGAGTAGCAAGCTCTTTCATACGCTGCAAGATACTATGAGTCTCATTTAACGAACCTTCAGCGGTTTGAATCATAGAAATGCCATCCTGAGCATTAGCAGAAGCTTGATCCAAACCACGGATCTGAGCACGCATCTTCTCAGAGATTGCCAGACCTGCTGCATCGTCACCGGCACGGTTGATCCGCAGACCAGAGGACAGCTTCTCCAGCGCTTTGCTGGTGTTGGTACCGTTGGCACTCAACTGACGATATGTGTTCAGCGCTGCGATATTATGATTAATAATCACGTTTACATTCCTCCCTGAAAAATTATTTTGCATCCTTGCATGTATAAATCTCCGGGTGGCCACCCTGAAGGGCTAGTACTATATCCCTACATATATAATCGGTTATTAAACGACATCCTTTAGTTTATTTAACCATTATTAGCAAATAATTTTTTCAACGCATCCACAGCCTTATCATCCCTGGCAATAGCAATGGTGTTTTCGTCTTTCACAGCCTGGTAAAGTTCACTGCGCAGGATACTGATATCTCTGGGGGCTTCAATACCGATTTTTATGGTGTCTTCTCTGATCTCCAAAATAGTGATGCTGATGTTATCTCCCAGCATGATGCCCTGATTTTTTTTACGGGTAAGGACCAGCATTATACACCCTCCCCACCGGAAACTTTTTTATTTGGTTTTGCAGTTTGTTCTTGAAAAAGCCGGTGTTTGGTAAAGTACGGGGTTCCGGTAAGTATAAGCTGTTTGGCTTTATTTAGCCTGGTATTGATTACAATGGGGGCCACCAGGTTGGCTGTGGTACCCGCAGGGTTTTCCCGGGGTATGGTGATGGTTGTCAGCACCAGAGTTTCCGAAATATCTTTTATTTCCAGTTCCTCAACATCAGCCTGAGGGATATTGACTTCATAACCTTTAAAGTAGATAAACGGATCAATAACCAGCAGGGTTATAGCCTGGTCTTCCAGTGAGTGAAGCCACAGCATTTGTTCTGTACCTTTAACGGGAAGCAAAATAAACTGGCGTAAATTTTCAAAACCGGGGATGCCTTTGGGAAAATTAATTACTTTATCACAGGTGTTTTTTATTATCATTGCAATTGTCCCCCTTATTACTCGAATAGTGCATTGCAATATAAATTTTTAGGTGACCTTTAGCTTAAGGTCACCTAGTTTTAAACAAATATATTTTGGTTAGTGCTCTAGTTCAAAAAGTCTAGCAGGCTGGTCTGCAAAATTGTTGCCCCAACAGACAGGGAAGCCTCGTAAGCCAGTTGCTGCTGGCTCATCTGAATGGACAATTTAGCTATATCTGCCCCATCAAGACCTTCCAGAACTTGATTCAATATAACTTCCTGATCAGAAATACTTGTTTCTAATCTTTCAAAATGTTGTGTACGCGCGCCTACGCCGACGCGGTATTCTATCAGTTCATTACTTACCTGTTCCAGTTCCTCTATACTGTCCTGTAACCCCGCCGTATCGTTATTATTTAACCTATCCCGAAGGGTAAACAGCACATCGAATATTCCTTTATCAACTTCAGCCTTGTCAGATGCGGTTGTGGGGTCATATACCACATATGTATCAGAGTCACCGGTAATTTGATCGGCATGTCCGAATACCCCTGTACGGTTGTCAATGGTAATGGTGTATTCCGTACCGGCCTCGGCATTGGAAAAATCGATTTGCAACCCGGCTAATTCACCTTCAGTAACGGTAAATAATTTAGAAACGGTATCATAACTATGGTTGTTGATCAAATCGGAGTTTTCGGTAACACCGTCCAGATTATACCCATTTAAACTAACACTATTATCATCATTAATGGTTATTTTAACAACACCAACTTTATCTTTATCATCCTGCCTGCTGACAAGTTCGGGTGAAGGGGTGCCTTCAATTTGCACCCCGCTGGTCACACCCGGCGCGTCTATACGGTAATCCATACCGGCTAAAACCTCACGGTAAATTGCTCCAAAATCGCCGCTGTATGTTATAGTGTCGGTGCCGCTCTCCCTGCTGAACGGTGGCCTGTTGTTGGTTGTACCGGCATAAATATATTTACCGCCTACCGTCGCGTTGCCAAAATCCACTACTTCGTCAATCAATTTATCTATTTGTTCGGCGATGGCAGCACGGTCTGTTGCGTTGTAAGTATCACTGGCTGCCTGTATAGTATATTCGTTGGCTTTTGAAATAACATCATTCAGGGAGCCCAGGGTTACGTCATTCATATCCAGATAACATAGCCCGTCCTCAATGTTCTTGTCATACTGCTCATTATAAGAGAGGGTAGCTTTAGTGCTCATATATTGGCTTAGAATATTGGGGTCATCGCTGAGGCGCAATAATTTACTGCTTGTAGCAATCTGCTCCTCGCTCCGGGCTAGCTTACTTAAATTGCTTTGAATACTGGTAATAAATGCGTTGGCCATATAACGGTTCGTTATTCTCATACAAAATCCTCCTAATTTAGAAGAGGCGATTGATCAGCACATCCAGCATTTCATCCATGGCGCTGACTACCTTGGCGGATGCTTGAAACCCGTATTGATATTGAATCATTCTAGTCAGCTCTTCATCAATGGAGACACCGGAAACCGAATCCCGCAATGCTTGTACCTGCTCGCTAATGGCTGACAGGCTCTCTGTCATACTGTCCGCACCATTAGCATTGCCCCCCACTTCAGTGATCAGCTGATTATAATATTCCTCAAAAGTAAGCGATTCCAGTGAATCTATTTTTTCGTCCCTAAGGTTAGCCATGTCACCGGCCATAGTGCCATCAATTAAGTCCGGGTGGTTCATAACAGATGAATTAACCTTTAATAAACCCGTCTGACCATCTTTTGTAAAGAAATCCAGATCTTCATTGGCTTTAACGTTTACATAAAGGGCATCAGCCATAGCATTTAACTTTTCTTTATAGCCTACGACATCCTGTCTGGCTTTCTCCAAACCCAGGAGCGAACCTTTATTGATATCATAACATTTTTCCGTAAGATTAATTACAGAGTCCGCCCCGTAATTTAATGTAATACTGTCACCGTCAGTTGTTAAATTAAACTCATCCAGGTTATTTAGATCAATACTTTGCCCGTAAAAACTAAACTCGACCAAATCCCCTGTGCTATCACTGCTTCCGCTTTCAATAGTAACTTTTACCGTCCCTATTCCACTTAGCTCCTCAAGAAGCTGATCGCGCTTGTCTAACAAATCATTAGGCTGCTGACCGATTGAATATATATTTTTAATTGCTTTGGTTAGGTCACTGACCTGGGTTAATATATCATTGACCTGTTTAACATTTTGGGCCAGTTCACCATTGCTAACCATCCCCGGTGTGCCTGTATCGGCAACATTTTTTTGTACCGTGTCCAACTGCTCGTATGTGTAGGACATTAATGAGACCAGTTCGTCCCCTAACTGAGCGACCGTGTATTTGACACCGGAATCCTGCGGGTTGTTGTTTAAGTTCATCCATGATTTAAAGAAGTCTATCATTCCCTGCTCTATACCTTCAGAGTCCGGTTCAGCAAAAAAAGCCTCGGCATTTTGTAATATGTCAATTTGTTCTTTCCAGTATGCGCTATCTGAAGTGGTGCTAAGAACCTGGTTATCCAGATATTCATCCCGTACTCTACGTATCATGCTTACTTCCACACCGGAGCCCATTTGGCCCGGGGTTACCGAGCTGTCTATTGTAGGATTGCAGTAAGGATCTGTGGCTTTCAGTACCGCTTCTTGCCTAGAATAACCCGGAGTATTGGCGTTTGCTATATTATGACCGGTTATATCCAATAGATTTTGGTCTGTTTTGAGCCCCCGTTTAGCTGTTTCCAGGCCATAAAATGTTCCGGGCATTAATTTTCCCCGCTTTCTTACACGATTTTGTTTAATACTCCCAGCGATTGTTTGTCCTGTTTCAGCCTGGCGCCAGGCTGGTAGGTTTGCCCGCCGCCCCGAAATATATTTAACAGTGATTGATTGACCATTAACGCGCGCCTGGTCAGCAGGCTATTTAACATGGTCAGCTCTTTGAGCTGCTGAAAATCGTTCTTTATTTCAGTATGTACTTTCTGAAGTTCGGTTTTTAATGATGCCGGTGCTTCAGGCAACAAATCTTTAATGGATAAGCCCTGCTTTACGTTTAAAATAGCTGCTAATTTATCCAGAATTTCTTGCCGCTGGTTATCCTGATCCGCCATTAAACCGGACAATTTGGTTAACTGCTGTACTGCGTTATTCAATAACTCAACATCATTTTTGCGCAGTGCCTGGTTCTGAGCTTCGGATTGGATTAATAATTGTTTTACGGTTTCCCTCTGCTGCTTTAATATTTGGGCAAGTTCAAAAAAAAGAAGCTCCACGAGCACCTCTCCTTAAATTTAAACGTATGAATCTATATTGATCCCCTTGGAATCAATTATTTTATTCATTAATTCACTGGCTTCTTTAATGTCAATATCTTTTGTGCTATCTGTTTTTATGTTGCGCATTTCAATATAGTCGTTACCTTCATCGGTTTTTTTATTGGCAAAGCGCAGGGGTAAATCAAACGCCTGGGCCGCGTCATTTAGTCTTTCCACTTTACTATTTAAAGCATCTTTGTTTAGTGCCGCAGCATTCTCACTATCCTGAGGTCTAACCGGCTCAGCCGGTTTACGACTTTCCTGCGCCTGCCGGCTGGCCACATCATCATGTGTAGCGTAGGCCTGCAGTCCGCCTGCTCCTATTTTCATAAATACACCCCCATTTTTCAGCTGAAGTGATTAAACCTTGGTATCCAGGTGCCGTTCTCTTAAGATTCCTTCAGCTATTTTTTCCGCGGAAGGTTCGTAATCACCGTTTTTAATCTGGGTTTTTAAAGCCTCTACCCGTTCCTGCCGGACATCGGGCATTTCTTTAAGTTTCGACCTATATGTCTGCAGCTCTTTGCCGGCAGAGGATATCTCCGCCCGGTCTCTTTCCTGCGCACTATTGTTTTGCTTAATGTTTTTATTTTTGTCATGCTGGGCTTTGTAGGTATCAATCATACCTGACCCCAGATGGGTGATTTTCATATCTTTCACCCGCCCTTTTTAAATTGCATTGTTATTATATATATTCGGTAAATATTTTATGAACTTTATACGATTCGTAAAATTTCCCCGGTAATTTGGGGCAGGGGGAGAATTCTTTGCGTGGCGCCCAGTTCGGCCGCAGCTTTGGGCATGCCGTAGACCACACAAGTGCTTTCGTCCTGCGCGACGGTATACCCGCCACGCTGTTTAATAGCCAGCATCCCCCGGGCGCCGTCCCGGCCCATGCCGGTTAACAGTACGCCCATCGTCCGGCTGCCTGCCACTTCCGCCGCTGAGTTCATCATTACGTCTACTGAAGGTCGAAAGCCTCCGGGCGGCACCGGTTTATTTCCTTTGTCCAATATTACGCTCAACTGACCGGCATGTCTGCTGAAGGTCAGGTCATAGCCTGCCGGCGCCACCAGTACTTGACCGGGTAAAATCCGGTCGCCGTGCTCGGCATGTTTTACCTCTAGTTTGCACTTATGGTTTAAATGCTCTGCCATTGGGCCACTAAACCCCACCGGGATATGCTGCACCACTACCACTCCACAGGGCAGTTCGGCAGGCAGTACAGGTAACAGAACTTGCAGCGCCGCCGGGCCTCCGGTGGATGAGCCAATCGCAAGCAGTTCCATTTTACCTGGTGATGATTTAACTGCAGGCCGTGGTATTACAGAGGATGCAGGGTATTTTTTCATTACCGCCCGCCTAGCAACCCTAACCTTCCTTGCCAATTCACGTGCCATTTTTTCGGTATCTCCCGCCTTGAGGGGTTTGGGGACAAAATCAACCGCACCGGCTGCCAGTGCTTCCATAGTAACCCTAGCGCCTTCGGTGGTATGGGCGCTAAGCATGACCACGGGCACGGGGCATTCCCGCATCAGCGTGGTTACGGTGGACACACCATTCATACCGGGCATTTCCACATCCATAGTTACTACATCAGGCCGCAGCGCGATTGCTTTTTTAATGGCTTCCTGACCGTTGGCAGCAGTATCGATTACTTTAATATCAGCCTGTGATTCCAGAATACGGGTGATGACCCGGCGCATTAAAGCAGAGTCATCCACCACCAGCACCTTAATTGGCCGCAGCATATAACAAGGCCTCCTCGGAGCCCGCGCTTCTTACAAGGCTTCGCACGTCAACAATCAAGGATACTTTACCGTCTCCCAATATGGCCGCTCCGGCCAATCCTTCCACCTGACCAAGGTAAGAGCCCAGCGATTTGATGACTATCTCTTGTTCACCAATTAATTCATCCACTATAATACCTAGTTTGCGGTCACCCGAACCGACAATGACCACATAAACTTTGTCATCATCAGTTTTTGATGTTTCATGATTGAAAATATCTCCCAGTCGTTTTAAAGGACATACCTGGCCACGAATGATTATCACTTTGGAATACCTGATGGTCTTTATATCCGAACGATTGACATAAAGAGTTTCCACCACGTAGGTCAGTGGAAATGCGTATGTCCTGGAGCCGTGTTCGACCATTAGCGCACGAATTATGGCCAGAGTTAACGGCAGCTTTATGGAAAACCGGGTACCCTGACCAGGCACGGTGTAATAATCCACTGTGCCATTGATATTTTCTATTTGGGTGCGTACTATGTCCATACCGACACCCCGTCCGGAAATATCGCTTACATGGTCTTCCTCCACCGTTGAGAAACCCGGTGCAAAAATAAGCTCCTGGGCTTCCCGGTCACTCATCCGGTCAGATTGCTCCTGTGTTATTAAGCCTCGCTGCAGGGCTTTTTTCTTTATTTTCCGCGCATCCATACCTCGCCCGTCATCCTCCACAGTTATGACTATGTGGCCTTCGGAATAAGATGCCTTTAGCTTGAGAAAGCCCTGAACGGGTTTGCCCAGGCGTTGCCTTTCCTTGGCGTCTTCAATACCATGGTCAATGGAGTTCCTTAACAGGTGGATTAAGGGATCTCCGATAACTTCAATCACATTACGATCAAGTTCGGTTTCTTTACCTTCGATAATAAAGTCAATTTCCTTGCCTAGTTTATGAGCAATATCTCTTACCATACGAGGAAAACGATTGAACACCTGGGCAACGGGCAACATGCGCGCCTTCATGATTTCGTCCTGCAAATCAGTGGTAACTTTGCCCAGGTGGCTGGATATTTCCAATATATCTTCGGCAATGTCCTCGGAGCCGAATTTGCTTTCAAATACGTTTACAAAACGCTCCAACCTGGTGCGTTCGATTACCAGTTCCCCTACCAGATTCATCAGGGTGTTTAATTTCTCCACGTCTATCCGGACGGTTTTTATGGTTTTCTTTGGACCATTGTCAGCAATGTTAGGCAGATTTACAACAGCAGGTGCTGCTTCGACTGTGTTTTCCCGGTCCGATGAATTTTTCATTTCCTGCTCCAGAGTATTATTAATTCTAATATTTTGTATATGTACAGCATTGATTTCCGCTACCGAGAGGGCTAAGTTTTTAACCTGGTCAATGTCTGACTGACTGATAATAATCAGTGCTATACTGTTGTTAAAATGCTCGCTTTGAATTTCTTCCATTTGGGGGTTGGTTTTAATAATCTCGCCTACCTGCTCTAACGTTTCAATGAGCAGAAAAGCGCGCACTTCTTTCATCTGGCAGTCTTCTGCAAAAACAACCTGTAGGCCATAGGCATGGTAGCCACGGATTTCCGCTTCCCCGATGACATCCTCGGATACGTCATCAACTTCGATCTCCGCTAAAGATTGTTCGTAATCACTTACTATTGACATTTTAGGACTATACTGGTGCTTGGTCCCATATTGGTTATTAGTTTCGACACCTGGTGTTTGCTTAACTTGTTTGATTCTCTGTAAAACCTGACTGATATCCACATTCTCATTGGCATTGCCTGTTATTTCGTCTTTTAAATCACTGAGCTTGTCCACGGCTTCAAAGAGCACGTCCACCAAGTCACCGGTTATTTCCAACCGATCATGACGTATTTCATCAAATAAGCTTTCCAACTCATGGGTTAATTCTGTCATTTTGTCGTAACCCATTACAGCGGAAGATCCCTTTATGGTATGAGCGGCCCGAAATATTTCCTGAATAACCTCGGGTGTGGCTTGCTGCTGTTCTAATAGAAGTACATTGTCGCTGATTATTTGCATTTTTTCTTCCAGTTCTTCCTGGAAGATTGCAATTTCCTCATTACTAAACACCGTATCACCCTCTCATTTTTAGTTTTCTGTTAATTGCTTCAATTGTTGCATATCCTTGTTGGGTAGAAGCTGCTGCAAATCCACCAGCACAATTAAGTCTTGATCATCCAGGATTATACCCTTCAGGTAATGTTGATCAACACTAATACTGGGCGGCACGGGTTTAATCATATCCGCTCTGATCTTTCTTACTTCAGAAACACCGTCAACAATGATGCCAAATTTATTCTCTTTTGTTTCCACTACAATAACCCGGTTGTTTTCTGTCCATTCATTGGCCTGAATATTAAACAGCACATGTAAATTAACAGCCGGCACTATTTCTCCCCTGATATTAATTATTCCCTCCACATATGCGGGAGCGTTTGGTGTAGAGGTGATTTTTTCCAGGCGAATAATCTCTGATACCAAAGATATATCTATACCGAAATATTGATCAATTATCGAAAATACTGCAATTTGTAAATTAATTATTTCAGTAGACAATTAAAAAGCCTCCTCTGATTTATTCTTCTTCGGGATTATCTTCTCCCTCTGTTTGTCTTTTTGACGGGTTAAGATAGGATACCAACCTTTCCCTGATCAGAATTGGGTTGTACCCTGCCTGTAAAGCAATAATACCTTCCATCATAAGCTGTTTTAATAATATTTCTTTATCGCTTATGTTGGATAACTTGGTAGCTAGAGGAAGCCAGAGCAAGTTAGCACTGCCTACACCGTAAAGAGTGGCCATAAATGCCACGGCAATGGCAGAACCAAGGGTATCAGGGTTACTCATGTTTCCCAAAACGTGCACTAAACCCATCACTGTACCTATGATACCCATTGTGGGCGCATAACCGCCAGCAACTTGAAATATTTTTGCACCTATACTGTGGCGCTCCTCTATAGTATAAATTTCGACTTCCATAATATTTTTTACCAAATCCGGGTCAGTGCCGTCTATCACCAACTGCAGCCCTCTTTTAAAAAAGGTATCATCAATTTCCTCAAGTCGGTTTTCCAAATACAATAGCCCTTCCCGCCGGGCTTCTTCGGCCAGGGCTATAATATTATCAATGGTTTTTGCTGGGTCATAAGGTTTGTTAAAAAGAGCTATTTTTATCATTTGCGGCAAAGCCTTAAAATCACCGGGGGAAAAGCTAAAAAGTGTGGCTCCAAAAGTGCCTCCGAAAACTATCAACGCGGCACTAGGCTGAAACAAGGCCGCCACACTCCCTCCTTCCAACATAAAACCAACCAGTAATGAGAGTATACCGGTGAAAAATCCAAATATAGTTGCTAAATCCATAATTTTTTATCCATTCCTTTACAATTTATAAACATTAAAATGCTAGTTTGTTACAGTTGAATTTAGAATGTTATTTGGCTCAACTTCAGCAAACTTATTGCGTAAGATTACCAGGTCGACCCGGCGATTAAGTTGACGGTTTTCAGAGCTGCTGTTGGTTACCCTGGGCCTGTATTGCCCATATGCAGTGGCGGACATCTTCCATGGGGCAAATCCGAAATCATTGATCATTGCCTGCAGCACATTAGTAGATCTGGCTGCAGACAGCTCCCAGTTGGACGGATATCGGGAAGTGCTAATTGGCAAATCATCGGTATGCCCTTCAATACGAATGTAATTAGGTATATTTATCATTAGGGGTGTTAATTTTGTTAATATTTGATATGCATATGGGGTCAGTTGAGCAGAGCCCAGATCAAATAAAACCGCTTCCTGAAAACTTAGCACAATACCCCTTTCTTCCATGTCAACTGAAACCCTGGATGCAAGTCCGTTTTTCTCAATATATTCTTCGAGCTTTTTTTGTAAATTGCTCAGCTGCATTAACTCCAGCTGTTCTTTAATTTGTTCATCCTGTTCAACAACATCATGTATTTTCTCCGGGGGAGATCCGGGGATAACCTCCGGACCCGGGCTGTCTAACACCATCCCTCCCGCACCGAAGACTGCGGATAGTGATTCAGCCAGTGTTTCGAATTTAGCTACATCGACTTTACTTAACGTATACATAACAATAAAAAAAATCAGCAGCAGAGTAATCATATCAACATAGGTTACTAACCAGCGTTCGCTACTACTCTCTTCTTTTTTTTTGTGACTGCGCCTGTTAACCAAAATACTAACCCCCGTTTGGGTAAAAAGACCTTAATACAATTTATTCTAATTAAATTAGTAATTTTTCTTCATTTTCTATTAAAATCCTGCATATTATAAATAAAAAAGTGAACATGTGAATAGAGTCCCTCTTCAAGTTAAGAGGGACTCTTAATAAAAAAGCAACTGTTCAATCCTCCATAATCTCTCCCAAATTTAATAACAAAACCATACCGTCTTCCTTTTTAAGGATTCCTTTTATAAACCTGTCTTCCCCGCTCATCGCTTCGGATTTTTCTACTTCATCATCTGAATACCTCGTTACAGAATATACATTATCAACAATTAGACCCAACTTTCCTTTAGCTGTCTCAGCTACCATAATACGGGAGTCTCTGCCTGTCTCATACTCTTCCAAACCCAGTCGCAAGCTTAAGCTAATAACGGGCACAATGGATCCTCTCAGGTTTATAATACCCTTGCAGTAATACTGCGTATTAGGAACCCTGGTTATATCCATTATACGTATAATTTCCGATACATTTTCTATCTGAAGGCCATAATGTTGATCGTTTAATCCAAAAACCACCAACTGGTTATTTTCCTCCATGTTAGATCCCCCATTACAACTTAAATTTATTCATTTTTGCATTAAGCTGATCAGCCAATTTGCTTAGGCTTTCTGTGGCGGCAGATACTTCTTCCATGGCTGCGGTTTGTTCCTCTGTAGTGCCGGCAACATTCTGTATGCCCGCGGATACTTGCTGCGCTGAAGCTGCAACATCTTGGACTTGTTCGGATAGTTCTCTAACCGCATTGATTATCTCAGCAAAGCTTTTACCTACTTCAGTAACAATTTCATTACCTTGTGAAACTTTTTCATTGCTGGTATTTATAGCATGTACAGCTAATTCCGACTGTTCAGTGATTTCTTTAATTAATACGGTTATTTCTTTAGTTGATTGTGCAGATTGTTCAGCTAACTTGCGCACTTCCTCCGCTACTACCGCAAAACCTCTTCCGGCCTCACCAGCCCTCGCGGCTTCAATGGCGGCATTTAGGGCTAATAAATTTGTTTGATCGGCAATATTAGTAATAACTTCAACAAACTGACCAATTCTATTAATTGCGGTTTTTAAAGAAATAATGGATTTATCTACCTGTTCTGTAGCTGCTGCGATATCTTGCATTTGTCCTGTAACCATTTCAATACCTTGGTTACCTTTATCTGCGTGCTGAGAAGCCAAATTAGCTTGCTGAGAAACGGTCTGAGTATTCTGGGACATATTATCCACCGTAGTCGCAATTTCGTTCATCGTTGAAGCCGTTTCAGTAGCCCCGGCGGTAGTTTGTTGGGCTTGAGCAGCAAGCTGCTGAGAAGAATCCATCAAGAGATCGGAACTGTTTTTAAGACTCAATATAATTTCTTTAAAGTTTTCTTTTATTTGTTTAATTCCCTTATCTAAATCACCAATTTCATCTTGTAAATTAAATTCCACACGACCTGTGAAATCCCCGTCCGCTATCCTTCGTGCACCTATAACCATTTTTTGAATGGGATTTCGAATCATTTTAGTTAGGAATATGGCTAAAACTAGGCTTATAACAATGGCCACAACAGTAATTACTAAGTTAATATTTATAGTTCTATTAGCTTGTTCTTTTGTTGCCAGAAGTGTGTTATTAACTCTTTCGTTGTTCTCTGAGATTAATTCATCAACAATTTGTGCAATCTCGTTGATCCTTGCTGTATTGTCGGATGCAATGGAATTAAGCTCAGTAAAGTAAGCATCAGCCTGCTTTTTGTTACCCGCATTAAGCTCCTTTATATATAGCCTTACCACAGGCGATAATTTATTAACAAAGCTATCTCCGTATTTGGTTGTGTTGTTAATTAGGGTTTTTACATTTTCTTTTTTTTCATCACTTACTGCTCCTAGCAACTGGTTTTCTAACTCTAAAGCCGTTTTTAAAGCATCCTCTGTTTGTACGTAAAACTTTTCATCACCGTAAGCGATAAATCCCCGAAGCGAAGCTGCTGCTGTTGAAACGGCATTGTCTATCTTCATATTTGTTATTAAAATTTGATTTGCTGCATAAACTTCTGCAATATTATTAGTTATATTTCTAAATGATAAAAATGCACTAACTCCCATAAACAAAACCATAATTAACATAATTATAAAACATGAAGCAATCTTGGTACCCAGTTTTAGTTTCATGCAACTTCCTCCTGTTTTGTTATTACCAACATTTTATCTTAGTAGTTACTAAACTAGTTAAACCTCCTTTCGGGCATTCGAAATAAAACCCTTTACAAAAAAAACATTTTAATCTAATTATCGGCTTTAAAAACTTAAAACTTTAATAATTATCCCCTCCTTTTCAATAGCATTTTTGTTATTTGCATTTTGCAGCATAAACCTTAAGTAATTAGAAGCAAGTTCTAAATCAATTTACCCCCCGTAAAACTCAAAAAGGGACGCCTCCCAAATTGGGGGCGTCCCTTTACAAGAATTATATTTTCCCTACATCGCCTGCTCCTGCCTATAACTTTTAAAATTAGGCAATATCGACCTCAGGGCGGTAAATACATCGTCGTCTTTAAGCCGAGTGGAATTTTGGGCCAATGCAAGCAGCTCCCGCTCCAGAGCGGATATTTCCACCAAGCAAGGCCTGGCCACGAATATCCTTTTATGTTTTGTAGCGGCGGAACCTTCCTCAGCGGTAAGCAATTCCTCGAACATTTTTTCCCCAGGCCTAATGCCCACGAATTTTATTTTAATGTCCTTTTCGGGCTCCAAACCGGAAAGCCTGATCATTTCCATAGCCAAGTCCACTATTTTTACCGGCTGCCCCATATCCAGAATGAACACTTCACCCCCGTCCGCCATAGAGCCCGCTTGGATGACAAGATGAACCGCTTCCGGAATGGTCATAAAATAACGTTTCATTTCCGGGTCGGTAACGGTAACCGGGCCGCCTTTTTTAATTTGCTCTTCGAATATGGGCACAACACTGCCCCGACTGCCAAGCACATTTCCGAACCTTACGGCCACAAACCGAGTCTGGCTGATCCTGGCCATGTGCTGCACAATAAGCTCAGCCATACGCTTAGTGGCCCCCATTACGCTAGAGGGGTTTACCGCCTTATCGGTAGAAATTAGCACAAAGGTTTTGGTGCCCGCGTTGTCCGCCGCCTCAGCCAAGTTTTTTGTACCAAATATATTTGTTTTAACTGCTTCATCCGGATGCAATTCCATCAAGGGCACATGTTTGTGAGCAGCAGCGTGAAATACCAATTCTGGATGGTATTTTTGAAATATATAGTTAATCTTCGCCCGATCCCGGACGTCTGCAATTTCTATACCCAGGGACAGTCCCGGAAACTTATCGACCAGTTCCAGCCAGATTTTGTGGATACTGTTTTCTCCGTGGCCCAACAGTATCAGCCTTTTAGGGCCAAAGCCTGCTACCTGCCGGCAGAGCTCCGAGCCTATGGAACCCCCTGCCCCGGTAACCAATACGGTTTCCCCCTTGATATAACCAGATATTTCCTTCAGGTCCAGTTTCACCGGCTCGCGGTGCAGTAAGTCTTCAATCTTCACAGGGCGTAAGTTACTTACGGATACCCGGCCGTCAATAAGTTGGTACATACCGGGCAGTATTTTTACCTCTAGGCTGGACTGTTTGCATAGTGAGAATATTTCCCTTACGGTTTGTGCATCCGCAGAGGGCATAGCAATGATAATGACCTGAATGTTATAGAGCCTGATCACAAAAGGAATCCGTTCCCTGGTACCCAATACCGGCAGATCCAGCACATGCATTTTTTGCTTGCTCTTATCATCGTCGATAAAACCTACCGGCAGCAGACCACTATCGTGGTTTTTTAGTTCCCGAGCCACTAGTACTCCGGCATCTCCCGCGCCAATGATCAAGGTGCGCCTGCCGTAGTGACCATTGCCTTTTTTGCGGTTCAACAAGATGCGCCAGCTTAGCCTGGAAGCACCCACCAGTAAAATTAATAAAGCCCAAGATGACAATATGATGCTGCGGGGCAGCAGGTACTCAAATAAATATGTAAGGCCGATAACGCCAAGGCTGCCCAGCGTTACCGCCTGAACAATGGCCAACAGCTCGCTTATACTGGCATAGGCCCATACCCGGTTGTATAGTTTCATGATATAAAAGACGGTTAAGTAGATCAAAACAACAACAGGAGCAATTTTATAGTATTGCAGAAGGTATGTACCGGTTAGATGCAAGTCTTCAAACCTTAGCATGTAAGCGAAGATAATTGATAGGTTAATTAAAAAAGTATCACAAATTAATAAAAGGCCTAACCGCATGTGACTTTTCACTGATGATCACTGCCTTCCTAATATCCATGATAATTTATGTTACTGCCAGCAATTGGCAACCATTTTCTCGCTAAATCTGAAAAATGAATCACTAGGACCTTTTTCCCAGCTAAAATAGGACTATTATCATATTGCCCGATAAGATAGTACTATTATAATAATTATTAAGAACTTAATTGGTTTTTGTTATGATTAAGATTTTATTAAGCTATTTAAGGATAATGATAATCTGTTAATCAGTTTACTTTTTGAGGAACAACACATTACTTCGCTATTTTTTGGGATAATCCTCTTATTTTGCTAAAAAAATATTTTATGTATCAGTATCTATTAATAAAGAAAGCCTAAGCAGATTATTAGTTGCCTAGGCTTTCTTATTGTGAACTAGTTCACATCCAGCTATATTTATAATCCCGGCATTTCAACTTAAAGAAAATCCTTGCGAATGCATGCTAGCCATCCAGACCAATCTGCAACACCACATCCCGGCCCAACTCATTAATCCGCTCCAACCGATCAGATTCCACGTAAATTCTAAATAGTGGTTCAGTGCCCGAAGCCCGCACCAGTACCCACTCACCGCTGTCCAGCACCAATTTGACGCCATCCAAAATAATACGCTCGGTTACCGGTGTTCCGGCTAACCTAGCAGGGCTAAAACGCTGAAGTCTTTCCATTACTATTTGCTTCTTTGCAACCGACGTATGCACATCCAAGCGCTCGCTGTACAGCCGGCCACCATATTCTTTAGCTATATCCTCGGCTATCTCATGTAAACTCTTACCGTTCAACGCCACCATTTCCGTCGCCAGGAGACCGGCCAGGATGCCGTCTTTTTCCGGGATGTGCCCTTTTATAGACAGGCCACCGCTTTCTTCGCACCCCAACACGCAGCCTTTCTCAAGCAGATTCTGGCCGATATACTTAAAGCCCACGGCGGTTTCGTAAACCGCCTGCCCGTGCCTTTTTGCAATACGATCCAGCATATGTGTGGTAGCTACGGTGCGGGTAACCGGTCCGGCCAAACCTTTTTTTGTGATCAGGTGATGGTAAAGCAGGGGCAAAAACTGGTTGGGGGTGATATACACGCCACAGGAATCAATGATGCCGAACCGGTCGGCATCGCCGTCCAACGCCAGGCCCAACCGGCCACCCCTTTCCTTGACCCATTCACACCCACGTGCTAAGGTTTGACCCGTGGGTTCCGGCAGGCTACCGCCAAACAACGGATCCCGATAGCAGCGGCACGGCTCCACACTGATGCCGGCCCGATCCAGCATTACGTCCAGGTAGCCCATGCCACTGCCGTGCATAGCGTCCACCATCACCTGCAGGTTGGAACCAGCAATGGCTTCCATGTCCACCAGCTGCTCCAAGTGTTCAAAATATTCGGAGCGAGGGTCGATTACAATGCGCTCGGCCACCCGGGGCACGACCGGTGCAGCAGGGTGCAACGCGCCTGCATCAACCGGGGCCTGGGCCACGGCCATTTCCAGGGCCTGTTCTTGTAAAAAAGGCCTCTGCTGCCCATCGCCTCTTTGCAGCCGATCAATATTTTCTTCGATTGCCTCGGTAATGTACGGCAGGGCGGGGCCTGCATAATCGGGAATAAACTTAAAGCCGTTGTATTCCGGCGGATTGTGGCTGGCGGTGAGCATCACCGCACCAGCGGCATCGTGGACCTTGACTGCGAAGGCGGTTACCGGGGTGGGCAGCGGCCCGTCGGCCAGATAAACCTTAATCCCGTTCTGAATCATTACGTCCGCCACGGTATCGGCAAACCGGTCCGAGAGGAAGCGGTTGTCATAGCCTACCACGATACCCTTGTGCCCCATGTCCCGCCCGTTCACGTAATCAGCCACCGCCTGGGATACAATACGCAAGTTTTCAAAGGTAAAGTCATCCGCAATAATCCCGCGCCAGCCGTCCGTACCGAATTTAATTTTTTTCAATGCAGCAAACCTCCATTTATATTGGCACCATGCATTGGTACCAGTTTGCTCATTCATATTCCAATATACAATTTTATCAAAAATGTTCATTTTTAACCAGAGCATTTCATATATTATACAAGCTTTATTTTCCCGAAGGATTGGCTGTTAATACATTATCCACTAAAGGGGGCCAAGGTTATACAATGAAGACTAAAAAGTTTAAGCTTATCAAGCTGGAAGATTTGCAGCGGGAATGGATGTACAGGGACTACCTGGCCCGCCTGGAGCAAGACAGGAAAGAGGACAATCAGTTTTTTCATAAGACGAAAAAACTGCCTGTCCCCTAAAATGTTATCTTTATAAAAAGCATGCCTACATTTTCGAAGATTCCTGTTTGTACTCTTCGGTTGTAAAGCTATAGCCTGTCCGCCGGGATCTACCCAGCACGCCCACCCGGTTGGCAAGATAAATCACTACCAGCGCCAGCAATACCAGCATAGCCACAGCCTGGTTGCTGCTCACCATGTTCAATACCACAGCGGTAAGACCCAGAAAAGCGCTGAGCCCGTATATAACAAGCACCGCTTGCCGGTGACTGAGACCCATGGCCAAAAGCTGATGATGCAGGTGTTCCCGGTCAGGCTGAAAAATGGGCTTGTGCTCATTATAGCGTCTGATCACCGCAAAGAAGGTGTCCATCAGGGGCACGCCCAGGATAACCAGCGGGACAATCACCGAAACGGCTGTAGCGCTTTTGGTCAAACCCATGATGGCCATTACCGATAGGGTGAAGCCCAGGAACAGTGATCCTGTATCACCCAAAAAGATTTTAGCGGGGTAAAAGTTGTGCTTCAAAAAGCCGGCCAGCGCAGCCACCAGGGTAAGCGCCAGCATAATATTCTCCATGCCCGCAGCGCCCCACTGGGTCCATGTCACGGCTGCCATGGTCAGGGCGGCAATGCCGGATACACCCCCGGCCAGACCGTCCAAGCCGTCGATCAAATTAACGGCGTTAGTTACAGCCACTACCCAGAAAATCGTCACGGGTATGCTGAACATACCCAAGTAAATCATATTTCCGTTTAAAGGGTTAGTTATGAAGTCTACCTGAATGCCAAAATGAACTATTACCATTGCGGCCAGAATCTGACCGGCCATTTTGACCCGGGGGGAAAGTCCTCTGATGTCGTCCAGAATCCCCACCAGCAGGATTACGGTTGCCCCTGCCAGCAACCCCCATACCTGCGGGGTTACTTGCCGGAATAGGAGCACCGACGCGATGAAGGCCAGGTAAACGGCCAGCCCGCCCATGCGGGGCATGATACCATTATGCACCTTGCGTGAGTCCGGATGATCCATCGCCCCGGTTTTAAACGCCAACACCCGTACTGCAGGGGTTAACAGGTAACCCGCGACCAGGGCCAGCAGTAAGGGCAATATGTAGTATGTCAATGGGATCCCTCCACCATTGAAGTCAATGCAGACTAACCTATGGTTATTTTATCACCGCCGGACCTGGTTGCACAAAGAGCATAAACCGCGAATAATCGAGCAATTTAATAGAATAGCTGCTAAATAACGCAGGTTTGTCCCACCATTCCCCGCCAGGCGCTGTTTATCTACACAGGGTATCTTAATGGAAACAATTCCATCGCCACTATCGCTTTGCCGTTGGGGTCAGACCTTGACAATTGACATTGATGTCAATTGTCAAGGTCTGACCCCTTTGCCTTTACTCCCTATCTACTATGGCAAACAGCAGCTCTGCCTCTGCTGCATTCGCGCCGTCCACGGTGGCCAAAGCTTTGCCCTTGCCCAGGCTGCCGCGCACCCGTATTAGTTCCACTTCCATGCGCAACACGTCGCCGGGCATTACCTGGCGACGGAACCGGGCTTTATCGATCCCGGCAAACAGAGCCAGTTTGCCGGCAAAGCCCGGCATGCTCAAAACGGCCACTGCACCAACCTGGGCCATAGCCTCGATAACCAGCACCCCGGGCATCACCGGGAAGCCGGGAAAGTGTCCCTGAAAATAATTTTCATTTACGCTTACATTTTTAATCCCCACCGCCTTTACGCCGGGCACTAGTTCTTCAATGCGGTCCACCAGCAGAAAAGGATACCGGTGGGGCAGTATATCCATAATTTGCCTGATATCCATTATATTATAATATACCTCCCTTAATAAACTTCACCTATCTTTAAATAACTTTGAGTTTCATGGGGGTCAGACCTTGACATTTGACATCAATGTCAAATGTCAAGGTCTGACCCCCCTAGTTTGGCAAAGTTTAAGCCTGACCCCTTAATATCCGATGGGCCATTTGTGCGGTTTGTTCGGCGGTGTCGCGTAATTCATGGACCCGGCGGGATATTTTTTCCCGCAGCTCCTTTTGACTAGCCAAAAAACTTTGAGCCATACGGGCTAGTGCATCGCCCTGGATTTCCCTGGGCTGTCCCGCGTGGGGGACGCCTATGCGGTCCAGGAACCGCTCCACCTTGGGGTCATAGACTATGCCCAGGGGCGGTACACCGGTAACAGCAGCAAAAATCAAGGCGTGCAGGCGCATGCCTATTAATAGGTCCAGGTTTCCCACCAAGGAAATTACCTCGGATACGTTTAATTTTTCGCTGATAATTACGTGGGGTTCGCGCATAAATACGGCCAGTTCCCGAGACAGGGTCAGGTCGGCGGGGGTGTGCATAGGAATAAATACCACTTTAAGCCCTGCCCGGGCCAACTCATCACAAGCCCTGACCAGCTCCTTTTCCCACGTCGCCAAGCCGGGCAGCGGACGAACAGATACTCCCACCACAGGGCTGTCCGGTATAATCCCGTGCCGGGCTAATATGCCCGCCCCGACCGCCAGGTTAATGTCGCCGGGGCGCAAGCCTAGAACCGGATCCGCGGTCACCTCCACCGGTCGCCGCACGCCCATGAACCGCAGGTCTTTTAAGGACTCTCCGTCGCGCACGGTTACAGCTCGAGCGCCCCGGGTGGTCACACACACCAGCTGCCGCCCAATAGCCGTATTCACCGGACCGATGCCCTGAGCGTAATACATCACCGGCCGGCGGAACAGGCGGGCCATCCAGATGACGCCCAGGTAGTAGACCAGGCTCTTCATCCCCGTGACGTCCTGGAGTAGGCTGCCGCCGCCGCTGAGTAACAGTTCCCCACACCGCAAGGTGCCGGCTACCTGGCGCATGTTCCAGCGGTTCACTGCTGCCACGCCGTATTCCCGGGAGGTGGCAGGAGGGTCGTTGGATAACACGGTAATTTCCAAACGAGGTATCTCCCGGCGTAGGGCCTGCAGCATGCTATACAGAACCGCTTCGTCCCCCAGGTTACCAAACCCGTAATAACCGGAAATGACTATTTTGTATCCCATTTTTACACCTTCTAGAATCTCCCAGCTCTCAATTACAACTATTCCCTTATTATTTTATTACCCATACCCGGTCTTAGCAAACCCTGCCGGGTAATCTTATATTTTTACAATAGTTAGTTTAAGCCCGGGCTAACCCCGGGCTACACTTGGTAAACGAAAAACCTGTTGCTTTTTTCACTCCCGTTAACGGTCTAACCTTTCAATTGCGCTGTATTACAAAGCCACCCGGGGGATATTGTTTTTCTTGTCCTCACTACTGTAGTAATAATAATGGTAATAGTAGTTGCTGCCGTTTACGTCTACCTTGTTGAGCACCACGCCAATTATTTTAGCGTTGGCCTTTTCCAATAGCGATTTGGTTTCCTGCACCAGCTCAATTTTGGTGGAAGCGGTTTTAACCACCAACAGCACGCCATCCACCATAGAAGCTAAAAGTGATGCATCAGTGACCGTAACTACAGGCGGTGAATCTAATATGACAATATCGTAAGCATCCCGGGCGCTGTTAATTAATGCAGCCATTTTATTGGAGCCAATCAACTCAGCGGGGTTGGGCGGTATGGGACCGCTGGTTAATACATCCAGCCCTTGTGCTTCTGTGTTCTGAATCGCCTTGCTTAATTCAAGCTCATTAACCAGACAATTAGTTACGCCGGGCGTATTATTTAAATTAAAGTTAATATGTTGAACTGGTTTTCTGAGATCGCAATCAATAATTAATACCCTTTGCCCAGCTTGAGCTATTACTACACCCAGATTAGCTGTTGTACTTGATTTACCCTCCCCGGGCAAAGTGCTGGCCACTAAAATAGTCCGGTAGGGATTATCCACACCCGAAAAACTTATATTAGTGCGCAAGGTTCGAAAGGCTTCGGCAAAAGGCGAACGGGAATCAACGTTACTGTATACAAACCTATTAGGCTTTTCGGACACGGAAAAACCCCCTTCCGGTTTTATTACCGGAACCATTGTAAACCGGTATACTGCCCACCACAGCTAACCCCAGATGCTTTTGTACATCGTCGGGACTCTTAATGGTATTATCCATAAATTCTAATACAAAGACCAGACCCACCGCCACCATCAACCCGAGCACCAGGGCCACGGCTATGTTCATCTGTTTGTTTGGCTTTACCGGATTAGCGGGGACCAGGGCCGGTGAAGCAATATTTATGCTGGTCTCACCCATGTCCATAGACTTGGCAATTTGGGTTTGGGTGATCTTTTCTGCCAGCATATTTTGGGTTGCTTCCAAACGGGTAATTTCATTTTGCATCTGCTGCTGTACAATTTGCTTGGCGCTTAAGGTTGACTGGAGCGATTCAAGCTGTAAGCGAAGCCGCTCTATGGTAGCATTCATGGCATTGAGACTGGCCGTCTTCTCCGCCAATTCAGCCTCTTTTTCATTTAATTTTTCAGCCAGTGAAATATAAACCGGGTTCATTTCTTCGGAAGCAAATGTCCCAGTACCATCCTGGCTGGCTTTGTTAACGGTTACGGTTTCCGGGGTGCTGGCCAGTTTGGCGTTAAGGCTGGACACACCGGCCTCCAACTGTCTTGCTTCCATATTCGCCATGTCCACACTGGTTTGGTATTTGTTTAAATCATCAGTTACGCTGGCAAACTGTTTTTGCAGGTATTCCACGCTCTGAGCGTTGGCATTGAATACCCTGTACTGTTCCAAAAGTTCATTTAGCTTTTTATCAGTCTCTGCCTTCTGTTCCTGCAAAAAGTCGGTGGAACGTGTCATTTGCTGCTGATTTCGTTCCGATAGGTATTTCAGATATTCCTCACCCAACGCATTGGTCACGTCGGTAGCCAATCGCGGGTCGGTATGCTGCACCTTGAGCTGGATAATATTACTGTCCTTGGCCACCTCAGCCTTTACCATACCTGCCAGGTTTTTGGCCGTATATCCCTGTTCGTCCAGCTTCAGCCGATCAACCACCCGCTGATACATGGTATCGCTGGTCAGCTGACTAACATATGTATTCATGGTCATAAGAGGCAGCCGCGACATAGTATTGATCACTGACTCCAGATTATTCTGATTTTGTAAGTTCACCGACTGCTGATTGGCGGCGGGCATAGTTACCAACAGCATGGACTTGGCCTCATAAACCGGGTCCATGACAAAATAACTCATAATGGCACTGGTAAACACCGCCAACAGTGTAATGATCATAATAACCCGTTGCCATTTTTTCAGCACCTCAAATATTTGCCGCAAGTCTATAACGTCGGATTCCATGTAATCCGTTTTTTCGGGCATTTCTTCACACTCCTGTGTACTTATCTACTTACATTGTTGTAAAAACTATCAGAGGCCGGGTAACGGTACGCTCAGTAACCAGTAGTAAATGCATCGGTACACTTTATCAACCAAGGGTAATTTTTTTTCTCCATAGTCTGTTCCAAAAGCTCAACTTTCCTTTATCGGACAGCTTTTCCACCACAGGCGGTCGAATCGGAGCTCGTCCCTTCAGCAAAAACTCCGGGTTATCCTTCGTAAGCAGCTCGCCCAAGCCTGCACTGTATCCCTCCGCTATACGAAAGGCCTCGGACAGGTCCGGAAAGCGACCGCCGATTCCATGGGCATCGCTGCTAATAAAATGATAACAACCATCCAGTAGGTAATCCAAAGCCACCTCCTGCACCCGGCTACCAAATAAACCTGTTAGACTGCCCGCAGTGCCTTGGCACAGCGCGCCCCGTTCAATGAAGGGCAGTAACTTATCCGGGTCCTCCAAGAAAATTCCATTACGCTCGGGATGAGCAATAACCGGGGTTACACCTTGCAATGCTATTTCAAAAAATGTTTGAACGGCGTAAATGGGAATATCCGTTGTAGGAAACTCTACAAGTAGGTACTTGCCTTCATCATACAAGGTTAATGCCTGGCATTCTTTTAACCACCGCGGTATTTCAGGGTCCAGCATATATTCCGCTCCGGGGTAGACTTTCATCGGTATATTGTTGTCTTTTAACTGGCTGCGTAATTCCTGCACCGCATCCAGTATTTTTTCCCTGGTATTATTATATAAACCAGTCATCACATGGGGGGTGGCCACCACTGCTTTGATCCCACTGGCTACAGCACAGCGTGCCATCTTCAGCGATTCCTCCATGTCACGGGAACCGTCATCCATACCGGGGAGAATATGTATATGCAAATCAATCATTGGCATACCTCGCCAATTGCATAAGTAAATCCTTGCGCATCTGGCTTTTTTGCTCTTTATAGTGTTTTTCTGCCTGATCGGCCATATCCATAGGCAGTCCCTGCACCTTTAATTCAGAGCGCAAATTACCCAGGATTCTGAAAAATTCCTGATCGGCATCTTTTTCCAGTTTTTTGCCCTCATTAACATAATCAAGGGCCAAACGGCTAATGGTAATGTCCTTTTGTCCCCTTTTTACAGCAATATAATCCGCCTTGGCCGACTCTACCAGGCGGTTTAACTCCTGCTTGTACTGGGCTTCCATGCTCTCAAAAATTTGAGTATAAATTTTCTCTATAATTGATTTCTTGTCTGCCTCATTTGACTGCGGAGCATAGACTATATTTACATCTCCCGCAGGAGTAAATTTAACGTTTTCAGGCCAATCCAGCTTATATTCTTCCACATCCCAGCTTGGCTTAGCATCCCCGTCCCCACCGGGCGTAGTACCAAGGGAATTTTCGCCAGGAGGCGGATACGAAATGGGTTGAAAATCGCCGCTGCCAAGTACACTAACAGCAATAACAATAACCAGGCAAAACAGAGTACCCAAAAGAACTATCCATCTGGTCCTGGAATTAAGCAATGTATAGTTCTTGCGCTTTTTCTTTTTGCGAACCGGCAATAAAAAAACACCCCCGGCTTAGCTACAGGCAATAATGCGTTTTTTTATATTTCAACATAAAACCTTCAACTCCTGCAGCATTTGCCAATTTTACAAGGTAAAATTGTGATCCACTACTTGCTATTTAAGCCTGACCCTATTAGAAAAAGAGGAGCCTTTAGCGAATTGCTTCGCAGTGGCCCCTCTTCATTCAAATAGCAAATTAACGTTCAGGAGGCAATTTAACAGTTACTGTAACATTTTCTTCATCAGTATCACTGTATATTGTAATGGATGTATTAATGGAATCTCCCAGTAAAATCCTTAGCGATTGCAAGCTAACACCAGGCTCTCCCGTATCAAGAGAACCTAACATCTCCTTTACAGTAACACTTGCAGTACCCTGATTAAATGTAATTTCCTCCGTGATACCCGATATGTTAATCCTTGCCTTAGTAGCATTGGAAGTTGCTTTAACAGTCAACGCCGTGAACATGTCCGTATCATTATAGCTTGTTAAATCAACCGTGAAAATATTGTTTGCTCCCGAAACTGTTACGGGGGTATTATTAACCACAAAGGTTACGGAATTAACTTTTAACGCAGACTCCGTATCAGTTGAACCGCCGCTACCGCCGCCGCTTCCACCGACCACATAAACTTCACCATCAAAAGAAGCTTCTATATCGCCTACATTATGACTTCCTGCGCCTTTTACTTCCAGTTCATCCTCCACAACTACCGGTTTTTCCTCTTTATTATCCGGATCAATGGCCCGAACTTTATAGGTTTTATTAGGGTAAACCGGCAGCTCAAATTCGCCGCTAGAATCAGTATCGGTAATAAACGTGGGATTGGTTGTAAAATACATAGTTGCTTTTTTCACCGCTTTGCCGTTGCTTCCAATTAAAGTTCCCCTCAACACGGCAGCTTTAATTAAGCTAAGATCCACCCGGGTCAGCTCTTGCTCATTTACCAAAACATCACTTTTGAAAGAAACTTCTAAATCCGTAGCGACTGTAATATCATATTTACCAGGCTCAAGTTCAACTTTAAAATTACCGTCGCTGTCGGTTTCGATTTTGTTAAGCACTTCATAGCTGTCAGCTTTAAATATATGCACAGTGGCGTTTTTAACCGCCTTCTCATTATAAGTGACCAAGCCCTGCAAGCCGGTCTCCTGTTCTGATTGTTGTTCAATCGGCTTTTGCCCGCCGGGCACATATTCCATGGCACGGTCCAGGGACACTATAGCCTCTGCGCGGGTGATATTTTTAAAAGGCATAAATTTGTTATCCGGCGTCCCACGCATTAGCCCTTCTTGAACCACAGCGCCGATATTGCCCCGGGACCAATCTGAAATCTGAGCGGCATCTGCAAATGTACTAAGTCCTTCAGTTGTTGGTGCAATATTTAACAGTCTAACCAGGATACTGGCTGCTTCTTGGCGAGAAATGGGGCTATTTGGCTTGAAAGTGCCGTCAGTATAACCGCCTATGTAACCCGCCACTTTAGCGGCTACCACGTCATTGTAATACCAATCATCAGTTTTCACATCTCCGAAACCGGCTGCAATTCCTTCCTGGTTAATATTGAAAGCACGGTTGGTCAGGACCACAAATTCGGCTCGGCTAACTTGTTGGTTGGGTTTAAAAATACCGTTCGCATAACCGCTGGCCAGCCCGCTGTCGGTCCATTTATTAATTTGGCCCTCCGCCCAATGACCATTCACATCTGAAAAACCGGCTGCATAGGCGTATCCGGAAACAGTCAACATCAGGATTAAAATTAATAATGCCATCAAATATTTCTTGCCATGCATTAAAAATACCTCCCCTTAAAAACTATTTATACTATTCTCTGCAAAGAATGTATTTTCCTGCCGGTTTAATAGAATACCCCACTGCTACATCACAAGCAGTGGGGTAAATATCCTGCCAGGCTATTATTGTACAGTTACCGTGTAAATTGTTTGGTTAGTGTCATCCGCCTCATCTGTGACGATTACCTGCAATTCGTCTTCAAGCTTGTCACTCACCACCACCATCAACTTGTTAAAATCAATAGCGTTTAGAATTTCTTCTTTAGCAGCCGAACCAAGGCTATCCAAATAATTATTAACCACCAGAGCCATGGCTATAACAGTGGCTTTCCCATCCTCTGCGCCTTCGATAATAGCGTTTATAATAGCACTCTCGTTTATAGCACCATAAAGAGCGCTCTTGCCGGCTATGGCTTCATAAAGTTCTGAAATATTTATTGCATTGTAAAAATCCTCTTTACAGTCTGATGCGTTGATCTTGGCCAAAACATCTACATAATCATTGCCGACCAGATCTTCAACGGTAATACTATCGCTCTCGCTGGCATTGTAAACATCAACAGCAGGCTGCAATATATCTTTAATTTTATCCTTTGTATCATTATCAGCGGCATCATTAATTGCGGGGATATTCAAGGCTTCATATAGAGCTTCCATATCGTCATCATCTAACTCGTCGTTTGCTTTATTGATTACTTCCTTAAGCACCTCGTCATAGAACTCTTGTTTGCTTGAATAGCTTTTAATCGCGTCAAAAACTTGGTCATAATTTACAATTTCAAGCACATCCTGATAGCTTAACCCTGCCCCAAGCAATTTAACCATAGTTGTGCTGATATTGACACCCTCAATACTATTGCCCAGTGTAATATCATTGGATCCGTTGGCAAATTTCCAACTGCCGAGCGAGCTGTCCTCAAGTGTTATATCCAAAATGCTTTGGCCGGAAGGCGAAAATAATACAATCTTTGATTCGGATAAATTGCCCGGATCTTCGTTTAAGGTGATAACCTTACTATCCTGATCAACAGATCCATTGGTAATACTCTGAATATACGGTTTACTACTAACTGTATACTCAAAAGTGGCTACATGGCTGTCCTTCATATTGTCTTTAACAGCTATAGCTTTGATAGTAGTATCTGCATTGACAACAATCAGACCGGCATATAAGACCCTATACTTGGGGACATTGGGATTTTTACCGTCTGTAGTATAGTAGATTGTCGCACCGTCTGTGCTTGTACTTAACTCGATTTCGGTACCCTCAGCAACTAATCCTGCCGACGGATAAGCCGTTGGTGTTTCTACTCTTGTAGAATTGGCAACCCCCCACTTGGAAAAGTGATACACTATTGCCTTGATAACTTTATTAACTTCGTCCACCGTGGAATCTGCACATTCCCACTTATTATCTGTTTCGTTGTAATAAAAGATTGCCAAGCCGTCGCTTGCGGTTCCCTCAAAAGGCAGTGTTATTTCAACTCCGTTACTGAAATCAATAGTATCATCGCTAAATTCTACTTCGAATACCTCGCCCGCTACTTCAAATAACTGCCCGGATGGCACGGCGGGAACTTCATAATCCGACTCACTGCATTCGGTAACTGTTACCGTTGTGCCTTCCGGTATATCCGCTACATAAGAGAGGTCAATGGTTATACCGTCCTCATATGCAATGGGAACCTCTGAGTCTACCACCACAGACTGTCCAATTGGCGCTTCTACCCTTAAGGTTAGAATAGCATTAGAGGTATACCCGCTAACGGTGCCTTGGAAAGTAAATACCCCGGCTTTACTTGTGTCTACAGTACTGGGACTCCATGTTACAGCTACCTGCTTGGTCGCGCCATTGCTCATGTTGGCCGTGACTTCAGTAGGTAAGCTGTAATCAGCACCTAAGGCAACCGTGACCTTAATATCAGCAATCGACTTTATTTTGGGACTGGAGACACCGCCACCGCCGCCAACGCTAGTTGAAACAGAGAACGGAGCTTTCAGGGTACCTACACTACGGGTACCAGCGGAGCCAATATCCAATTCCTCGGCGACAAGCACCGGCTCCTCATCCTCTTCGCCGGGCTCGTAAACACGAACAGTGTATGTACTGCCTGGCAGTACAGCCCCGGTAAATTTTCCGTCATTACCGGTATAGATAACAAATGTTGGGTTTGTGGTAAAGAGCATTTCAGCGTTCTTAACCTTGCTTTTTTCGTCTTTATCATACAAAGTACCGGAGATAACCGCTGCGGGTACCAACTTTAGATTGGCCGTTGCGCTTTTGTTTTGTGCCAAAGTAATATCACTTTGATAAGCCACCTGGCTATCTGTAGCTGCTGTTATATCATAGGTACCGGCAGCTAACGAAAATTCAAAGACACCATTACTATCGGTTTCGGTTTCTTTTAATACTTCATAACTATCGGCCTTAAAAACAAGCACCGTTGCACTGCTAACAGCTTTATCGTCCAGAGTCACAGTTCCTTGCAATAAAGCTCCTTCAGTCACACCCGGTGCAAAATCCCGAGCCCGGTCCAGGAACGCCACTGCCTCAGCCCTAGTAAGGCTTTTGCCAGGTTGAAAAGTACCGTCGGGATAGCCACCCATAAGACCGGCCTTGACTATAGCGCCAATGTTGCCACGGGACCACTGCGGAATCTGAACTGCATCTTTAAATTTTTCCATTTCTAGTAAGGTTGGTTCCAACCCCAATAACCTTACTATAATACTGGCTGCTTCCTGGCGGGAAATGGACTGCTTTGGTTTAAATGTACCGTCAGGATAACCTCCGATATAACCTGACGTACTGGCGGCGGCTATATCATTGTAGTACCACTGTCCTACGGCCACATCGCTAAAATCGGCGGCATATCCTTCGGTATTAATACCAAAGGCACTGTTGGTTAAGGCAACAAATTCAGCCCTGGTAACCCGGTTATTGGGTTTAAAAGTGCCGTCCGAATAACCACTGGCCAGACCATTCTCCGCCCATTTATTGATTTGACTCTCTGCCCAATGACCTTTAATGTCGGAAAATCCTGCCGCGAACGCATATCCTCCTGCGGCAATTAACAAAAATAGCGACATTAAGATGGGCACAATCCTTCTTTTGTTAAGCAAACCGGTCACTCCTTTCATATGCAAATTGACTTACTCTCACCACTACCACCGTCTTAACAGTTCCCAACCCCCCCTTACAATTATTTAATTTTTTTGTCAATTATTGTGTAATGTAAATTATAAAGCATTATGTAAAAGGTTAATATTCTACAAAGCTGGTTAAAATCCTTCCAACAAGCTCAAAATATCCCAACTATAATACTAAATGATTAAACCAAAATAGTTCTAAAGTATTAGTTCTCAAGTTAAAAAAAAGACGCAGGCAATAAATAAAAATTGCTGCGTCCCACTTTTTTTTGAACTGGTTAAAAAGTATGTTTCTTAGAGACAGGTAAATTTTTATTGTGTTAGCCAATAAATATATAACTTGATAGTCTGCTTGTTTAATGATATTTGGACTTTTTGTCCTGGTGCCTAGGGGAAAGTATTTATAATGATCTCCACATGCTCGCTCGCAACAGGTTCTTCCTGGTTATTTTCTTCGGGTGAGGCGGGAGCAATGTTATTTGTCGATACATTATCCGTTGGTTGCTGCCCCTCGTTTACATCACCGTTACCACTGCCGACGCGATCTTCTTCACCGTCAGTGTATTCAACAATCGGTGTTATATTATCAGCAGCAGTATTATTAGTGGTAGTAGTAGCAGTGCTAGTGACAGAATCCATAGGATTTTCCCGGACCTGCCCGGTCGATTGTGTTTGCTCCATGGCTATTTGTGTTGGCGTATCGTCCGGAATCGTCCCCTGCACCACATCAACAACCTTACCCTCTTCAAATAAAGCCGTAGCTACCTCCCTGGCCTTTTCAGGTTCTACATACCAGTAACTGGCCCCATTTTCATCCAAAAACCAACCCGGCATCGTTTGGGTTACTATTTGCACGTTATCCAAATTTTTAGCCGCCTTGGCCAGGGCGATCATTTCCGACAGCCCTAAATTGGTATCCACGTTTTTATATATTTGAGGAACGAGCTTGTGTAGCTTGGTAATTGAACTCGGTTTCATCGCTTCTTCACCGATGGCCGTCAACAATTTGAGCTGACGCTGGGTACGAGTGATATCACCCAGTTCATCATGACGGAAACGGGCGTACATCAATGCCTGCGTACCATTTAGTTCCTGAACCCCTTTTTGTAGATGAATATCGTAAGCACCGCCGTAGGCCCTTTCAGTGTAATTCATGTCCTTTTCAACATCAACTGTAACCCCGCCCAGAGCGTCCACGATATCCTTAAAACCGTTAAAATTAGTTGTCACATAGTAATCCACCGGCACTCCGGTAAGCTCGGCCACCTTTTCCATGGCCAACTCGGGACCGCCGTAAATGTTGGCCGCATTGATCTTATTAACCCCGTAACCAGGAAGTGTAACTTTAGTATCGCGCGGTATGGAAAGCAACGCTACACGGTTTTCCTCATTATTAATATTGGCCAATATCATAGTATCGGTTCGCAAGCTTGTTTCGTCGCTGCGCTCGTCAACCCCCATCATCAGCACATTGATGCCTGGTAGACTGGCAATCTTCTCTGTTTCATCATCAGTACTAAGACCGGGCAAATGTTTATCAGTAATATAAGGCCATAACAAATTGTTAGCCACCGCAAAACCACCGGCGAACAGGCCGATTAGAACAAGCAAAAATACCGCCAAACGCAGTTTGCTTTTTAATTTCCTTTTTCTTATAATTGACATACTACAGGGCACCTCCCTATCGCAACAAAAACGCTACTCATGGGGCAACCTACATCGACATAATATATCTTTCTAAGGCTTTATTCAATGAAAAAATTATCGCACACATACCAAAAATGTACCATTTTATTTCTGACCAAAACGATAAGTCTTGAGTACCAGCCACGCGAATTTTGGCAAAACCAGTATGCGCCGCCAGCGTGATGGTTCACTAATTAGCCGCCCCAGCCATTCTATTTTTAATTTCCGCATCCACTGGGGCGCTCTGCCCACCCGACCGGAAATTACATCAAAGCTGCCGCCCACCCCAATAGCCACCACTTGGCCAATGTCTTCAATATGGCGATCAATCCATTTTTCCTGGGCTGGTGCACCCAGGGCCACAAATAAAAGCTGGGGCGCTTTTTGTTTTATTGATTGCACAATGCTAACTTCCTCGTCCGGTTTAAAGTAGCCATGCAGGGTCCCGGCCACCTGCAGCTTGGGAAAGCGATTAGCTAATTTCCCCGCCGCTTCTTCGGCCACCCCGGGCGCGGCCCCCAAAAGATATATTTTCCACCCTTCGGCGGCGGCCCGCTCCACCAGGCACAGCATCAAATCAATACCGGTAACTCTCTCCGGGAAAGGCGTACCCGCTACCCGACCGGCCCAGACAATGCCCTCCCCATCGGCGGTAACCAAGTCCGCCCTGTTAATCAGTTCCAACAGGGAATGGTCAAACTGCACAGCCCGGTATAGGATTTCGGGGTTTAGGGTAATAACCCTATGCGCCCCCCCGGCCTTGATTAACTCCGCCACACGATAAATACATTGGTCCATGGATAGGCAATCAATTGGCGCGTTTAATATTTCAACTCTCATATTATCACCCGGTATATATTTTTGACGTAAAAGAGCTGTCATTTGTTGCATAAAAATTAATGCTATGAAAAATTTCAATGTACAGATCAATTAAGGAACATTCTAATAGCTGCTTCAATCTCCCCGCAACCAGCCCAGGCGCGTGATGAGTAGGTTTTCCCCAATACGCCAGAGGGCAATCAACGCCATGCCGACTATAATACCTAGCCATAGACCGTGCAAACTGCGGGTTAAAGATATAACCAGGGGGGTGTGGATATGAGCGTAAGTGTTAACCAGGGAGATTTGTCCAATGGCCCCGCCCAATAGCAGCGGCAAATAATTATTGTTCCGATAACCCAAGTATAACAGCAGCAGCATTAACGGGTGCCCCAGCAAAAATTCCTTGGTGCGGGGCCGCACGCCCAAAATATTATCCAGCAAAGTACGAAAATGCAATTCCAGGGGAGATATAGCCGCGGATTCGTTGCCGGTACGGGAGACATAAACCAGCAGCGCCACCAATAATATCCCCCCAACAATGACGAACTTTACCAGCACCGGTTGACCCAACAAGTTCTGCAGTTTTCGCTGCCAGTTACCTTCGCCTTTTGCTCCCATGAAAAAGAATATTGCTGTTAAGAGCAGCAAAGGGACCACGTGGGCCAGTTTGACACCGGTAAACTGATCCAGTTTAAGCATGAATCCAACATCACCCAGCAAACCAACCATTAGCCATGCTCCGACCAGCGAGTAAAGAGAAGTTCGCAACAATAATAACACACTATATCCCACCGGGGAACCGCCCTGGCGTACATTAAGCATCACGGACAAGGTGGGAAAAACCACCACCGCAATGAAGGCCATTATTTTTCGGGCCGGTCCTACCATATCCACAACCAACAACCCGGTCCAGGCAATAAGACCTAGGATACCGCAGCCAATGGCTATTCTTGTCCAGCCAATCATTAGAGCAAGCAGCATTACTCCGGCAATGACACCCAACCCGATTACAAACAATACAAACCGAGATATTTCCAAGGGTTGCAGCACTGATGCCTCACCCAACTGCAGCCCTTCAGCCTCAAGTTTTTCACGGGTCTCTTGGATCAATTGAAGGTTAAATGCCAGCATATCCGGCACATCGGTTTTCATGTAGGTATGAAGAAGCAAAACCCTAATGTTGCGTTCCGTAGCCGCCAGGCTAAACCGGTCCACCATGGCAGCGATATCGTAATCTTTCTTGATATCTTCCTCTAAGGTCAGCGTATGCAGCCTTACCACGTTTTTGTCCAGCAGCAGGCCCAATTTCGCCAGACCTTTCTGGTTGGAAAACTCAATCTGCACCAAGGGAACATCAAGTTCCTCCATTAAATATGAGAGGAGACTGACCTGTTCAGGAAAACCGGGTAATACGGGATCATTAAATAATACACCGGACAAACTGGGTATCTTCTTTAGTTCCCGAAGAACATAAGTTAATCCCTCCGGGGTTACCTGATTCCAGGTGCGCACCTGCACCATAACCTTTAACCCGGCAGCATTCACTTCATCCACGGCCCTGGCCGGGAAGCCCAGACCCATTTGTTCAAACAGGCCTAAGTTATAGGCAACATCTATGATATAAATATTCGTTCCCTCTCTACCTTCCCAGGATCGAATATGTACTTTCTTGGCTTGCAGCTGTCCCTGAATCCTTTTGTATACATCAGGATTAAAAATTATTAGATAACGGTGATCCGGTTTTATTTGCTCCCGGAATTGTTCGCCAAATTGCTGCCATATGGTGGTGTTACCCGGTAAAAGCAGTTCACTGCCGGTACGCATCAATAATTCACCGTTGGCTTCGGCGTCAAAAACAGTGGGCTCCTTAATTAATACAGTGTTTACTCCCTGCTCCTTAAACTTATCCAGCACTTGCACTGTACTGAGGCCATTCATTCGGGCAAGTGATGCTGCCTCATCAAAAACAACCGATATGGCCACACTTTGGTTATTCTTTTCCAGCACATGCCTTTGATAGGCCATATACCCCGCGGCCAATATTGATATAATAATTATTGTGATCAATAATATCTTCCACTTATTCTCGCTCAAATTAATACCCCCAACGGCTGATTGGCAAACCTTGACTCAAAGCGAACCACCTATTTTCCTTTATCTCGCAATATATCAACAAATTCTTTTATTAACAAATAAGCTGCCCCGTGGCTTAACGGTTTTTCATGGTCCATATAACCCTGCCAGTAATTTTCATGCCCCTTGAAAACACCTTTTTCTGCAAGGTAATCCAATGATTCTTGTTTGCTCAAATTCAATCCCAGAAATTTAACCAGCATATAACTGGCATCATGCAGGTTAAAGATATTTCCCTCAGGATAAAGTGCTGGGTATTCCTGAATATCCAGGCCGGTTTGCTTAACTACCTGGAATAAAATATTAATAAATCTTTGCTCAGCGATATCCTGATCCAATCGATAATCATTATTATATCCACCCGAGGCCAAACCAAGCCCACGTACAAATTTTAAACCAGTGTACGATTCGTGATCTGCCAATTCGTTGACTATGTGAAAAGGTTCTAACTCCATACCCTGTTCCTTTAATCTACGCTGTAATTCAGTAATTACCTGTTTGTTAGCGGCCATTTCCCGGAAGGTTAATTGTTGTTCTGCAGCCAGTGCCGCTGCCGCGCCGGCGGCCTGTCCAGCGGCCATTCCCACGGGAACCGTTCTAGCGCTGCCATGGGCCAGAGAATCAAAACTGGCCGCTCTGCCCAATACCAACAGTCCGTCCACCCGCTTCGGCACCAAACACCGGAAGGGTACAGAATATTGCATAGGCCTGCCGATTATTATACCTGGAATGCCAGGATCAGTTGGCTGCATGTCCACGGGATATGAACCGAAGGCTATCCTATCGTCAAAATCCCTGTTTTCCAGTACATCATCCAAGGTCAAACGGTATTCACCCCAAATATGCCTTGATTCACGCACGTATAGCTCTGGTGCTACTCCACCCAAGCTCGCTCTACTTAAACCTGGTATGTTCTTGTTGAAAAAATCTACAATAGTGGGCATTTCCCGGATAGCTATTTTCCTGGCCTCCTGTCTGGAATTAGGGTCAAGTGGGTTAACATTGTAAATCATCAGCGCGTTGACCAGTAAGCTACCGTCATTTTGCCGACCAATATTTAGACCCCTCAAAAAAAGCCTGTCAGTAGAGGGCTTGTATAAGGATGTCCGGTCATAAAAACCCCAGGCGCTGTATTTGTTGGCACCAGTGCTTTTGCTATCATCGGTAAAGGTCAAATAAAAACGGATTTTCAACCAGTCCAGCAATCTCACATTTTCCAACCTGAATACCAGAGTGACCGCCATTAGACTGGACTTCCTGCCTATATCTTCCTGGCCCAGACTAAAGGGCACACCGGCCAAGGCGGCCATGTCCCCGTCCTGGGTAGCATCAATAATACTTTGGGCACTAATTTGTCTGGACACACTATCATGGACCAGCTTAATGCCCGTGACCACCCTGCTGCCCGGCAGCCCGTCTTCAACGCCATTCACAATAGGTGCTACATTTTCAGCGTTAAGCAGCACGGTAAGATTTTCTTCACCGTTAACCAGCCGGTTAAAAACACGGACGGCGGTTTGCACATCAAAGGAGTCGCCCTCCACTTGGTCATAAAACTCCTGAAATATGCCTTTATTTAAAATCTCACCGTCGGGGCCGTAGTTCATATCTAAACTGTTCAGCCACCCCCTGGTCATCAGCCCCCCCAGCTCTGACCTGGTATCCACCAGTAAAACATTAACGCCGTTCCGTGCTCCTGACACTGCGGCAGCCACTCCTTCAGGATCGCCACCCACAACGACTAAATCATAAGCGTCCTTCACTTGGCAGGGCGGGAGCAGATAATTGTTTTTTGTATCTCTATTTATAATGCTGTTGATAGCCACATAAGCCAACGCTATAACTGCCACCCCGACCAGCAGGGCCAATAAAGCCAACTTTATATTAATCTTAATCAACTAATTACAAACCTTTCCCCCTCACTAAAGTGACGGGCATTCAAAAAGCCCGAAACAGAGCCAGACTTTCGCCTCACATTGTTTACTCACAGGTTATTTGCGTCATAAAAAACGCACCTGCCAGTCGACAGATTTAAACGGAAGGTTTCGTATTGGTTATACCCAGCCGTAAAGCCATTAGTCCATATCCCGAGTATAGCCATCTCCCGCCCCCCGTTATACTTAAAATCCCCGGTACATAATGATAGTTGGTTTTTGTGCCTGAATACCTCTGCCGTCAGACTTGGGCAAGCTAAGCAAGTGATTGTTTCCCACCAATTGACCAGCCATGACGTTTTTCCCGTCTGTCAGGTCGGGTATACCACCGCCGCTGGGATCCACCACCACAGCGCTGCCGCTGCGCACGATGATTTCGGTACCGGCCTTACCAATAAATTCCTGGCCGGCTTCAAGTTCGTCAACGCTCCATTCCAAAGAGCCGGAGCCACCCAAAGAGCCCAGGCTACTAATATATTCCTGCACATACTTTACTACAAAACTTTTGGTGACCAGGGGATCACTGGTAGAACCGGGGTCACCACTGTTGGCTGCAGCCAAACCTGTATAGCCGATTATGGCCGTTACCATGAGCAGCAGGGATACCATCACAGCCTTAATCTTCATATTTCTCACTGCACAAAACCTCCATTTTTTTATATATGATGGTTTTCTACTTCGACAAGGCAGGTGCATTTCCTGCATATTGAGTTTTTTGTGAACCTGGCAAGGACCTCGAAAACGTCCCGGCACACATCAATTATCCATAGGATATAAAAAAGCCCCTTACCAATATATCTGGCAAGGGGCTTTTTATTATAGAGCTTTGCTTTGGGCAAGCAAGAACCTTTCCCAATTGCCTTTAATACTGGTCGCCATCATGTATACATAATCTACAGGTGTTGAGCTAAAACCTGCTCCTTTCTATGGCAACACCCCGGTAAATGGTTTAGTCTACATAATACCTGTAACTATCAAGCAAGTTATCGTCTTCATCAAAAAAATATAATCTTACAGTTTCAACGGTAACATCCTCATCCTCAAATTCATCGGCTATATCTTCCCCAATATCCTCCTGATCATCTTCAATAGTATCTTCGCTTAGATCCTCCCATTGTGCCGCACAGTCGGAATCCTCTGCTTCAAATTTCACTTTAACCTCCTCATCATCATAGTTGATATAGAATACTGTAAATTCCAAATCATCTATTTCAAATGTTTCATCCATCAGGCTATCTTCTACACCAGAAGCCCTATCGCGGAAGTCTTCATCGTTAAAATCCACTTCCAGTCTGTCATCGCCTTCTTTATAAAATTCTACTAATTCATCATCATCCGTACTGCAAATCATACCCTCAATCACCGTATCGTCCGTTAGCTCATCCTGAATATAATCAACCAGATCATCCAGCCAGTCTTCTATATCACTGTCCGATAAATCCGCCCATTCGTCTTCATAATCGTCCAGATCCACTTCGACTTCAACTTCAACTTCATCCTCGTCGCCGTCCAGCTTGATGTCATCTATATCCACATCTTCCAGTTCATCAAAATCATCCAACAGATCATCTTCCAGATCGCTTAAATCTTCATCCAATTTTGCTTGTAATTCTATGACTTGCTTTTTCAAATCGGCAATTTCCTGATTCTTTTGCGCCAGCTGTGCAGCAAAATCGCTGTTTGCCTTGGCAGTGCCGTCGGTTATATAGATAGTTTTTGTTGTACCCTCCCAGTTTACAGTACTATTTAATGCTAACCCGGCCGCTCGCAGTGGAACAAAAGTAACACCGTTCAAAATAAAAGGTTCCTGGTCGGCTGATAAGCTAATCAATTTCCCATTAGTATATATTTTTACATTGTTATAATTAACCTTAATTTGCTTATTTGCCACCGTCGCTTCCGCCATACCACCAAAAGCCAACAGCATAGCTACCGTTATAAGTAATACCAAAACTCTCCTTTTCATAATTCCAAATCCCTCCTAATTAATTTATCTGGTGTTTAGTTATATGACGTATTAATCTGGCAAGTTGTTCCTTACCTGACTACATTTCGATACTTTAAGGCCAAATCCTGCATAACGACGTAATTATGGCTTAATAAACGACGCAAACCACTAAATATCAGGTTCAAATCGAATAATTAGAGACGCAAACCCCACTAACCAGTGACACCATGGCCGATGATGTCTTTTCAACCCTATCAACTCAGTAGACATAGCGAGCGAACAAAAATCCCCTACCTAGGGTTACATCGGCAGGAGTTTATTCACCATAAAAAACTTAGCGCGTAAATAGTTTGCCATTTTTTTCATTCTCAGAAGGATCTAAAAAGAAAAAAAATAATATGTATTGTTAAAATACCATACCAATGCCAAGATAATGTAAAATTAACTAAATTATCTACGCCTATATATTATTACACAAACAATTACCACAAAAAGGGGGTGCTGGTGAAAAAATATTAAATTTTGTAGAACACAACTATGACGACTTATCTAACCAACTGGAAATATAGAATTGGAGGTATTGGTTGATGATAAAAGACTAGCAACTAATCAGTTATCAGTAGGAGGTTTAAAAAAAGTGCTAATGAAGAAGCCGCAGAACCACAAATATTTAATTTTAGTTATAATTATTATTTATTTGTTTATTTTTACAATAGCAGCTTGCGCTGAGGATAATGAAACCAAGAAAATTCCTAGTATTAAAGAACTAACAAACCTTAGACAAATAGTTCTAACTAATAATGAAAAAGGCATCCCTTCCTTTATTAGAGGGAAAATATCCGACCTAAAAGTTTTTTATGCAACAGATGCCTTAAAGGTGCTGAAAGAAAACCAGGCCCTGTTTAAAATGGATTCAGCAACTTCAGAATTTATATTATTTAAAGAAATTAGCGATAGCTATGGTAAAACCTTTAAATTCCAGCAGATCTACCAGGGTATCCCCGTTTTCGGATACCAGATGGTTGTGCACGCAAATAATGATGGCGATGTAACTTCAATAAACGGTTATTATGACCCAGAAGTTAAAGCAAAGGGTATCAATACCAAAGCCAAACTGTCGGCATCAGAGGCAACCAACAAAGCAAAAGGACTTCTTGGCCTGTCTGATGTCAAAAAAATTAAAGTTCCGAAATCCGATTTATATATCTATGAAACAAGAAAGAAAACTTATCACCTGGTATATAAGGTAAGGGTTTCTACAATTGATACTGGAGAACTGGTCTACTACGATGTTTTTATCGATGCACAAGATGGTTCACTAGTACAAAAAGTTAATTTAAACAAAACGGCCGCTGCTACAGGTACGGGTACCGGAGTGCTGGGCGATACCAAAAGCATCAACCTAGACAAACAAAACGGAACATATTACATGCGTGACTTAACCAAGAATGCTGTTATTCAAACTCATACGATGAATAACAGCGTAGATGAGGATAGTCTACCGGGCACAATAGAAACCGATATCGATACCACCTGGAACGACCCGGCGGCAGTTGATGCCCATTATTACGCAGGAAAAGCTCGGGATTATTATTACAACAAATACGGGCGCAACTCTTACGATGGACAGGGAACACAAATTAATACGGCTGTTCATTTTGGCAACCAATATAACAATGCGTTTTGGGACGGTTTTGAAATTGTATTTGGCGATGGGGACGGCTATCAAAGCGAAGCGTTAAGCGGAGCATGTGACATTGTTGCCCACGAATTAACCCACGCCGTAACTGATAGCGAACAGGTATTATATTACCAGTACGAGCCAGGGGCGTTAAACGAATCATGGTCGGATGTATTTGGCAACCTTATTGAAAATAAACCCGATAACCAATGGCTAATTGGCGAAGATGTATGGACACCCGATACACCTGGTGATGGACTTAGGTCTATGTCCAACCCGGCTTTATATGGCCAACCTGCACATGTGGATGATTATATTTATACGGAAAAAGATGAGGGTGGAGTTCACAGCAACTCGGGCATTCCCAATAAAGCATTTTTTAACGTAGTCAACAGCGGTATTAGTCGTCAGGATGCCGGGAATATCTGGTATAGAGCATACCAATACTTGACTACTTACTCGCTATTCACGGATGCTAAGCAAGCAACAATTCAATCAGCGACCGATCTTTTCGGTCTAGCTTCTACCAAGGTAACAGCAGTAACTAATGCCTGGAACAGTGTCGGTGTAGGCGACCCGATACAGGATGACCCTTATGAACCAAATAATGATCCTAGTACTGCTACCACAATACAAAAGGGTACCATTTATAATGGTCAGATTTCTAATCCAGAAGATTATGATGTTTTTACTTTTACAACTAACGCTGCCGGCACAATCAACGCGTTTTTAAATAATATAAAAGGAGATTATGATTTAGTCCTTTATGATGCTGATCTTAATGAATTAGCTCAGTCAGCTAACGAAGGTATAGGTATACCTGAGGTATTATCTTATGAAGGCATAAGACCGGCATCTTATTATCTCATGGTGTATTATTGGTGTGGTGAATTTGGCGATTATTCATATAACTTAACAGCTAATTTCCCTGCCGCAGGTTCAAACTTTAGCGTTTTTGGCAGTGTATCTGAGGGAGATCGTCAGCTCATAAGCGCAGCTCCAATAAATATCAATAAAAAGGCTACTAAACCAGCATTTATAATGCCTTACATATTACCGGAGGCAACACCGATAAGTCTTGGGAGCACGGTTTCAGGAACTCTGGACATAAACGATAATACTTTCGAGGATGGATCATATTATGATTTATATTCCTTCACAGCATCGGCTAACCAACCAATAGCCATAACCATGATATCAAATACATTTGACACATATTTAGCTTTATTAGATGAAAATGAAAATTTACTGTATGACAATGATGACAGTGACGGAGGTTCTAATTCTAGAATACCGTCATCCCAAGATTATTATTATTTACCGGAAGCAGGAACATATTACATCATTGCTAATGGTTATGATTCTACCCAACTGGGTAACTACACCTTAAGCCTGGAAGCAGGTGCTTCCAAAATCCCAGATGTTACAATGACCTTTTCCAGGGTTGCCGGAAGCGGAAGTTTGCCTTCCGCAGCAGCAACGGATGATTTTGGTTCCTATATGCAAGCCGGATTTGCCTTAGGTACCACTTATAGGGTAACGCCAAGTAAGCAGGGTTATACATTTAGTCCTGAGTACATTAATTTTACAAATGCAAGCACTTGCTTGGATTTTGTAGCCTCCGAAGGGTCAGGTGATAATACCGGACCTACCGCTGTATCAGTCACTACTAGCTGTGGAAGTTCGACTATAGAAACTTCGTTCTCGGTTTACGCTAATGGGGTTACTGACCCGTCTGGTGTCGCCAGTGTGATATTCGCTGCCTGGACCGAAAACGGCGGGCAGGATGACCTAAAGTGGTACACGGGTAGTTTTGATGCTGCAAACAACCGCTGGACAGTTAACATTAATACTGCCTACCACAACAATGAGTCAGGTGATTACAATGTGCACGCCTACGGTTATGATAATGTCAACAATGTTTCCTTCCTTGGCTTTACTATTGTGACGGTTCAAGCGAAAACAGATACGGTTGGGCCGACTGCAGGTTCTCTTACTAATAGTGGCAGTCCCACCAGTAACACATCCTTCTCTGTATTCGCTAATAATGTGACCGATTCAGGGTCGGGGGTCAATACTGTCACGTTCCCGGTTTGGACCGAGTCTAATGGTCAGGATGACATCTATTGGTATACGGGCAGCTTTGATGCCGCTAATAACCGATGGCAGGTTACTATTAATACTGCCGACCACAATAATGAGTCTGG
>JAENZP010000009.1:0-5707 GCA_016841205.1 Desulfoscipio geothermicus | reverse complement strand
CTAATAACCGATGGCAGGTTACTATTAATACTGCCGACCACAATAATGAGTCTGGTGATTATAATGTGCACGCCTATGGCTACGATAATGCCAATAATGTTGCCTTCCTTGGCTGTACTGTTGTGACTGTACAGGCGTCTTCGGATACGGTTGGGCCTACCGCCGATTCTGTTACTAATAGTGGCAGTCCCACCAGTAATACATCCTTCTCTGTATTCGCTAATAATGTGACCGATTCAGGGTCGGGGGTCAATACTGTCACGTTCCCGGTTTGGACCGAGTCTAATGGTCAGGATGACATCTATTGGTATACGGGCAGCTTTGATGCCGCTAATAACCGATGGCAGGTTACTATTAATACTGCCGACCACAATAATGAGTCTGGCGATTATAATGTGCACGTGTACGGTTATGATAATTCTGATAATGTTGCTTTCCTTGGGTTCACTATTGTGACGGTTCAGGATGGTAGCTTCAATGCAGTTTTACCCGTTGAAAAAGGACAATTGCTTCCTGTTCAAGAAAAGCAACTGACTACTACTCAAGAGTCAACAGAAACTTAAAAACAACCTTCTGCAGAAGATTAATATTTAAGTAAAGAAGAAGCAGTTAGCTTAGTCCACTAGCTGCTTCTTCTTACTATCAAAAAAATGGAGTATTTAGTTCTTTTAATAATTTATACATCTGTTTAAAAAAAATCACCTTATTAATCTATCTAGTGTTTAGTTATATGAATTTTATTATTTAAAAGTCCTCTGCTTATTTTAAGGTTGTTTTCAAATTAAACATTTAGAACTGTAAAATTATTATTAGTTCAATTTTTAAAACTTAAAACAGGGCTTTCTATGTATTTCCACGATAATGTAAATATTAATAATATATTAAGCTTTACAGAAGCAAAAAGCAACAAGAATAATAGCAAAATAAATCTATTACTAGCCATATATTATCCCTATATATAAATATCAAATAACTAATATTTAAATAATAAAAGCTAATAAAATATTGATATTCTATAAATATACCAGTTTAAATTAATTAACTTGCGGTTTATGACATCATTAGGCACAACAATTATAAAAGCGATTAAAGTGAACATTATTAACAGTAACTTGCATCTATAAAAATAAAAAAATGATACTATAACGATATAGCAAGCAAATTCATGCTTTAATGTCCAGACAGATTAGTAGAATCAAATCATTTACTGTTGAGTAGAAATAAAACATATTTAATGATATTGTGCTTAATACATAGTTTATAACACTATTTTGATTTGCATAAGAAAAGTAATTTTGATATCCAAATTAGAAAGTAATGGCCCAACAATGACAGAAAATATTATTGTGGATGAAAATAATGCAGGAAATATTCTCAAGATACACTTAATATAATATTGCAAACATGTCTTACTTTGAATAAGACTTTAAGTCACAAGAACCCACTGACTATAAAAAAACCAATTACAGCCAATGAACCAAAGTCCAAACGACCTCTTTGAGAATCCGCATGATTACTCTAGAAACAGCACATGTACATTAAGCCAATCAATTTCTGCCAGTAAGCCATATTTTCACCACCCTAAACAGTGTATAATCTTAATAAGAGGTGATTAACTTGTTTTTCCCAAAATACTTTTCCTTATGGAAAACATTGTACTTTAATTTCAAGCATTTCCCACCCAGAGAAGCATTTAAGTTACCTGTTTACATATCAAAAAACGTCGTAATTAAATCAACCGTTAGCACAATTAAGATACTTCACCGACCTTTATCTAAAGGTATGATTAAAATTGGTTTTGGCGATGTAGGTATCTTTGATAAGCAAAAATCACGCAGCATATGGCATTTCTACGGTAATGTAACATTTGCCGGATATGCTAATCTTGGTCATGGCACTAAAATATCAGGCAATGGCAACTTAGTATTTGGGCATAACTTCAATATCACAGCCGAAACATCTATAGTCTGTAATCACGAAATAACCTTTGGCAATGATGTTTTGTTTTCGTGGGAATGTCTCGTTATGGACACTGACTTTCATAAAGTTATAGACAAAAAATTAAATTGTATTAATAAGGATAAACCTATAATAATCGGTGACCGTGTTTGGATAGGTTGTAGATGTACTATTTTAAAGGGTTCGGTTATCGGTAATGATACTGTTATTGCGGCCAACACGGCAATAAATAAACCTATAGAAACTTCAAATGTAATTATTGCTGGCAACCCGACTAATATAGTAAAAGAGAATATTACATGGTCAGTTTAAAAAATCACCAGATAAAATCTTGCACCCTCACTAACGGTTGTGGTCTGCAAATACCTAATAGTTATTACAAGTTTACGATTTGTTTTTGATTTATCCCAAGCGCTAATATCAAATCTATTGCTAGGATACACGCCACCAACCGGTACTGGTATAACCTCTACCATTTTGGACGTGTTATGCCCATGAAACGAAGTGCTATACCATTATCTTACGTTTTACAGCTAGTAGAGGAGTCTAATTTGCTTACTCATTTTGAATAAGACGACGATATAAAGACTCATAAAAGAAAGCCTCCTCTTCAACACGTAAGGGCACGGGCACCCTAGCGCGGTAAGCAGACAACAATTCAGGACGTTCTAATAATTCACTGATGGCATCGGCCCAGGCTTGAACGTCATTAGCTGGGAGGATACAACCGTCACCATATTTGGCTATGTGTTCCGCGGGTGCCCCGAGGTCCGATACAAGAGCAGGCACACCAAGAGCTGCAGCCTCATGCAGTACCATGGAAAAGGTCTCCGGCACACGCGATGGCAAACATAGAATGTTAATTTTACGGATAATCTCAAATACCTCCTGTGGTGACACCTGTCCAACTAATTCTACGCGGGAGTCCGCTTTGGCAAGTTTTACTACCTCATTATGGTATGCATTATCACCGTAAAATCCGCCAACCACACGTAGCTTCAAACGTTGATCTGGGACGCGCGCAAAAGCACGCAGGAGTGTATCTAGGCCCTTTTGTGGAATAATAGAGCCAATAAAGCCAAGCGTCAGACTATCATCATCGGTATCAGCACTGGCAGTTAATGGGGTATTAACTAAAAGCGTGAGAATATCAATACCATGCGGAATAATAATAAAGTCTAACTCCGGAAAAACGCTGCGATAGTGTTCAGCAACGTAATCGGAGGGACAAACACGCGTACCTGCCGCAGCAAGCAAATTCTGCGCCTGCTTCTGGCGCTCAACTAAAGCATTTTGTGTCCAAGGCACAACTAAGCAATCCTTCCCGCAACGCAAACCTTCATTGGGTCCCAGGCAGGGATTATTACGCATATTGACGAGATTGATTCGGTAACATGATGAAAAAAAATCTGTCAATGTAATGACGTAAGGTAAGCCACAACGCTGTACTGCTAACAAAGCAGTGCCCATACGCATCGGATGCAACACATGTGCTACATCGAATCGCTCAAGCCGCATCCAAGTTTCGAGACGTTCGGCAAGGCCCAAATCTATCTCAAAACTGAAATCCGCAGTCATTGGCAAAAACTCGCGTGGCAGTAACATTACGTGTACACCATGATGAATTATTTCCAGTGCACCTTCAAAATCATTGCTTTGCCTGCCACAGCATGCAGTAGGATCGACTATACAGGCCAACACCCGTACATAATGGCCCGCGCGTTGAGCACAGCGCGCAAGATTAAGTGTAACATGTTCAGTACCGCCGGAAAACTCAGGATAAAATTGATGCAATATAAATAAGATACGCATTAAATACCCCTCTTAAGTTCGCTTTTAATCGTTTCAGCCATCTCCCTTTCAGACCCCTTTCTCTGTGAGAGGTCCATGTACATGAAGCCAAGTAATGAACCGGATGTAGCAGCAAAGGTCTTAACTACTGCTTCGCGAAGCTCGCGGCGCAAGTCAAAGTCTTGCGCACCATAAACTTGCCCTGCGAAAGCGTTAAAATGCTCAAGGCGAGCTAGGAAATTGTCAAGAAAACGTCGTGACTCATTAAATGCTTCTTTATTAAGCTTGTTAGGTAATAAATATCGTTTTTCTAGGCTGTCTATATATGAATCCAACATCTCATCACCCAAACGAGAACTTTTCTCGAACCTAAGCTCTGTAAAACCGTGCCGCCACTGATTTATCAAATCACTTAGTTCTTCATGGAGTATACGTTCAGATCCAGACTCGTCAAAGCCAGCTAACCAATCTGAAAGATGGTTCGAAGTTGAAATAATCCCTGCAATCAGCCCTAACGTAGATTCAATGTGTGGATAAACGAAGTCCTCAAACATCCCAACCAGAAAGATAACGTCAACAAAAGAGCGTTTTAAATAGTAATATGGAGGACGGTTGTGCGAATGCACCACTTTTACTGAGGCCAGCATGGCGACACGATAACCGTCTTTTATCAATCGAATACCGAGGTCAAGATCCTCGGCATAGTCCCCACGATAGTGGTATCGGTTAAAGGTTTCATGTGAGATTAAACATGCCACATCACTAAGCTGCCCATACGCACGAAGCGTCATGTGATCATCACCGTGATACTCCCCAATTCGATCATACTCGAGACATCCAAGGAAACGATAATGAGTGTTAATTAGGGAGTCATACATCATATCACTGTCACTGCGACTGTACTCATCGCATGACACGGCAGCAAGATTTTCTGCAAAATGATCCTGCAGGTAACTAAGCATGCCGTAGACCCAATAATCTCCGATGGGATAAGCATCCTGTACCATAAATAAAAGATAGTCACCACTCGCGGAATCCGCACCAGTGTTACGCGCATAGCTATGAGAGAATTCTTTAGGTGCAATTTCCACCACAGTACAGCCGGAAACGCGGGCCAGCTCTACAGTACCATCGTTAGAACCGGAATCAACAATTACTATTTCGAGCTTACGAATACCACGTTGTATTTTTAACTTGCTAAGTAAATAGCCGAATTCATTACCAGCATTTAATGTAGGAATTATGATAGAAACGCTGGCATTAATGAGCTCATTCACGCTAATTAGATCTGGATGCAGACGAATATCACGCGGCATCTGCGGAGATGCACTGAACAAATCGCTTCCGACAACTAAAGGTCCTCCTGTAAGTAAAGCTAAGTGTGTGCGATAATTCCGTAGGTAGTAGGGAACACGTCTCGTAAATCCTTTCCAGCCATGCCGTAATATCTCTCCTCGTACAGCACTAAAAAAATTACGAATAAAGCGCTTCAGCTTTGGCCAGCGTAGCCAACTATAGACTCGACTTAAGAAACGAAGCGGTCGCGTCAAGCGCCAGGATTTTGTGCGATATATAGCAACAATCAGCTCGTCACGGTCGGTTAACGCCTGGCTTAGGCTGGCTATCTGTGCATCACGATCGGCTACCGTCTGGTTTAGGCCGGCTATCTGTACATCACGATCGGTCACTGCCTGGCTTAGGCTGGCTATCTGTGCATCACGATCGGCTACCGTCTGGTTTAGGCCGGCTATCTGTTCATTACGATCGGTCACCGCCTGGCTTAGGCCGGCTATCTGTGCATCACGATCGGCTACCGTCTGGTTTAGGCCGGCTATCTGTTCATTACGATCGGTCACCGCCTGGCTTAGGCCGGCTATCTGTGCATCACGATCGGTCACCGCCTGGCTTAGGCTGGCTATCTGTGCATCACGATCGGTCACCGCCTGACTTAGGCTGG
>JAENZP010000008.1 GCA_016841205.1 Desulfoscipio geothermicus | reverse complement strand
GGCTCGTAATTCGGGGGACGTTCTCTAGCATGATAATGCCCGGCAAATCGTCCCTAAACGCTTCCAAGGCTAACTTAAGACCGCGCACCGTGAGCCGGTTCAATGCTTGGTACTTCTGGCTTTTAGCGCTCTTGGTTGGCAGTAGGCCGCTAAAGCCCTTACATGGTGGGCTGGTAAATATCACGTCCGGTGCTATTCCTCCGGTGGCCGCCCGTATGTCTGCCGGTGTTACCTCCCGCCATCCTTCCGGAGGTTCGCACCCGTGAAAAGCCCGGTAATCCTCATACGAAAACAAGTCCATTTGCACAGCCGGTGCACCGGTCAGCATTTCAAAGTCGGCACAGGCTTCCGGGTCCACGTCGATCCCTGCCAATGTGATGAAGTTTCCGCGTACGCCCCGGTAATCAGATTCGGCAGCTTGCATTCCAAGAGCTGCCCCGCCTATACCGCAGAATAAATGCAAAACACCGAAGGTTAAACTACTGTTCATTTTTTTGCACCCCTAAAATATAGGCATTATAATGATTGACATAGCATCGTTATCAAACACTATTGGAGATTCGCGGTCCTTGATTAATACTGTAAATTGCATATTTTCAAGGCACTTTAAGGCTATATCAATGTAGAATTTATTAAACATTATCTCCATGCCAAGGCAGGATATCTTTGCAATAATGCGGTGTTCCCCTTGCACAACCGGTTCAAGTTTAAATAAACGGTAGAAATCCTTGGCAGTGATATTTTCCACTCGGCATTCAGCAGCGTTCTTTTCCTGATTAATTACTTGTTTTAAATCCGGATATGGCCGGTCAACGTTTTTATTAATGTTTGATGCAAAATTATCTCGAACGTCCCACTTTATTATGGTGTTTCTTAATTCGCTGGGAATGTTATTGTTTTTGATAATAATGCCTCTACGTGTATCACTTGCCCATAACTCATTATCAGTAATGTTAATATGTTCATATAAAGGTCTGTTGCTATCATTTTCTCTATTAGCAAAGAATGAAGCGTAAAAAAAGTCTTTTTCAAATGGGTCGTCCGAGGAATAATCAGTTTCTAAAATTTGAATTTCTATAATTTTTTGTTTAGTAAGATAGATACTTGTTTCAATGCCGTTTATTAAATGTTCAAGATGATCTCTTTGGGCTTCCATGTTTTCTATTTTTTCTTGTATTGATGCGTATTCGATGTTGTATTTGTTGTAATAATTAGTTAATTCAATTAGCTGTTGATCAAGAAGGGTAATTAATTCTTGCATCACCCAACCTGCCTTTCTAGACGCAATTCTTCCCGCAACATTTCCGCCAGTCTTGGCATTAACTTTGTGGCAAACGCCCAGGCGGATGGCGTCCAATCTTTACCGTAAAATTCACTAGCATCCTGAATGTCTGTCCGTTCGTACCACTCATTAAAGCCCAAAATACTGTCCCAATTATCAATTCTTTTTACTAAATCCCATTCCTCACGGGCAAATTCCTTAGGATATGAGCCATCACGGCGAAAACAAAGGATGTGATTTTTTATGTCCTCGACGGTAAACTTGCCGCTATAAACTTTTTTTGTGAGCTTACCAAGGATGTAATCATGCGATTGATAAGCCTTAACAATAAATTCCCTGAAATCTTTTTCACCGTGATGTGTCCACTTATAAACATAGTTACCGTAATCGGTTACTGCAGCAAACATACCGGTTGAGTCAAGAAGAAATATGCCCCAGCCTTCTATGCTGTCAATCGGCGGTATAGAGTAACGCCAAAATTGAATATCATTTTGTTTGCCCATCACATAGCCACCTCTCCGGACCAGTAAAGCGTAATTATCCTTATGGTCCCTTTAGTCTTACTACAAACAGCAACAACGCCAAAATGACAGCCATCCAGGTGAAGGTGAAAATGCTGCTTGTGCCTAAGTTTTCTTTTCCTCACCTGGTAGGCACATTCAACAGCCTGCCGTAACCCCTCGTGGGGTATGCAGCGCTGATAACATCTAGCATCAGCATGTAATGTGTATTTTACTTTCATAAAACACCGCCTATAAAAGATGTTTAACGCACTCTAGGTTTACGTTTGCCGCGCCTGATCCGTGACCATAGGCTCCTTAATTTATTGAGGACATCAAACTTGTGCACATTGTATCTTTTCAATTAGCGCCCTCCTTTGCCGGTTAAAATTTTCTATAACAGGTGAACGCAGTATATAATTGCGCATGATTTCGCTTAGCCCAGCAGATATTGTGCAGGTATCTATGCTGCCGCCCATATCCAGATAATCAGCCACATCCTCCGGGTAAATGATATCCCGGTAGGGTATATAGCCGCATCGGTTCCAGTTTGTAATTGCCACTAATACACCACAGGCGCGGGGAAAAATGAAAATCTGATAGCTTGTCCCATGACCGTATATTTCATATTCGTTTTCGCTGATATTGCTAACGTGTACGGCCCATGTTTCATTTTTGTGCCGAGAATTGGCTATTAATAAGTTATTAGCCACTTGAAGCACCACCTGAAAGTTGTTATGGACCGGGGCCAGCCCGACCCAAGAAGGTAAGTACATAAAAATATGCAAGCGTTATAAGGTCAAATTTTTCCTAAGTACCGGTTCTTCTTGTCCATTAGGCATTCGGACCTTGTACTGTTCTTTTCCAGTTGCAGTTATTGTTGGACCATCGACGATAACAAGGGCCACCCCAGGCAAATCCCGGTGTTCAACACAGGTACCCGGATTAAGTATTTTTAAGCACATATAACCACCATTTCTAGCCAGTCAGCCGTTATTATTTTGCGTCTTTATAGTTTGATATGTGTTAAATTCAGTGATAAAATATAAGCGAATTATTTTTAGGCCCTTTTGGGGCTATTTTTTTATGCCGGTCTGTATGTTTAGCTAAAACTAACTTCCGGCTCGGCTTCATCCTATAAATTGTTGAAATGCTAATGGGCAGCTAGGCATGACTCACAACCTCCACCGCAAGTCGATAACCCTATGCACATCGTTTCGTTAGTAAACCAACAAATAAAATCGTCAACGGTATTAAATATCCTGTCAGCCCAGTGATGTACCCAGCTCCGTTCCCCCTTGCACGGTTGTCCTACTACAACCGACCTCTTTCCCAAGCCTACCCCCAAAGCCCAATCTGCATGAGAATCAGATCCACAAGGTAAGAGTAAAATAATAAAGTCTGACCAAATAATTGCTTGTTTGTTTTCCATGACAACTTGTTTCCATTCAGGCTTGTTTATATATTCGCTGTACTTATGGATAGCGGGATTAAACTCTACCGGGATTTTTTCTGGCGGTATCCCTGGTGTTTTGCGGCAATTAGGATCAGTGAAATCATATACTTCATGGCCATATTCCCGAAGTTTTACTGCTAACTGTCTAACGGTATCCCTGTTCTTCCATGATGAACTGATATAAATTTTCATAATAACCCCCCGTCACATAATTTAGCTACTGCACAGATATTGTTCAAATAACCTTAATTGCCTATCCTGGTCTTCACAATACCAGTTATAATCCCCCCATTCACAAACCGTATATACTCGCCTATTTACCCACCGGGCAAAGTGTCGCAATTTCCCCGAGGCGTTTCCATAAAGCATTACAAAAGGGTGTACTCGTAGGCTTTTTAATACTTCAAATCTGTACCAATCCTGCTCCCATGTTGTGTTATAACCAACCATCATGTAAAAAGTCAGGCGGTCCGGTGTCATGTGCTGGGATAATAGTTTTATCCCAGCCCTTACACACTGCTCATTCTCCATCCGGTCCCAAGCAAAATGTATCTGCCCTTTACGAAGGCGCTTTCCCGATTTCAATGCCTTTTTCCATGCCTCCAGGGACGTAATTTTGAGTTTAGATATTTGTACGGCAGCTAAGTCGGTAATCTTTCTAATATCTAAACCCTGCGAAATCAATCTATCTCCCCCATTTTTGTATCTCATTAAAGTGATCCGTCCAGTCGGTACTAGCTAAGATATTTGAATCCAGTAAGACAACTAAATTGCCCAAGGGATTAACTATATCAACGATGCTAGATACTGTATGAACCGCCTTCCCTTCAGTCCGGGGTACTACACAGTATTCGCAACCAGACGGGCAACCTTCGGTTAGACGGCCAAGGCCGTAACTAATATCGTATAGCTCATAGTCAGGCCGACAATTGTTTATCTCTGGCGGCAATGAAACATCATGGTCCCAGCCAGGACCTCCGGTCACAGAATTGGGGTATAATTCCATGATGTATTCGGCCATACGGCAATGCTTGGAGAATACGCAACTTATATAATTCAGTTCGCCACCGGTCCCCAGCCGGGTTATATCTCCTAAAGACTTGTGATAAGATGAAATCTTCATTAGTGCAAGATTAGGCAGTTTTCCACCAAGGTCAAATAGGCCGATTTTTATTTGTACTACCCCCTTCCTTCATATAACTCCATCCGAGCATATGCCGGTAATATTTACATAATGGTAGGAATTTCCCGCCTCGGTGGCGAAGCGTGGTAGTTGTCCAGGCTACCATGTACCGCCATCCGAGGGGAGGGAAAGATATAACCTTTTTAGACCAAGTTGTGCTACTTTCTAAAATGCTAAGTGTCGCAATCCCAATACTGATATTGGCGGCAATATTTACAGCAATATGCTCCATTCCTGCGTTTTTAAAAAACCAACGTCTTAAAAAAGCAGGTATATTAGACACTGATAGTATGTCAGGCATAGATTTTGAAAAATGGTTAAAATATCGCTTTGAAGAAATGGGATGCCGGGTTAAGACCACGCCCCGGACCGGTGACGGAGGGGCCGATCTTATTTTGACTAACCTACACGGTGAACGTATTGCTGTTCAGGTCAAAAAATCCGCAAAACAAAATATTGGTGTTAAGGCAATTGAAGAAGTTTTACGAGGTAAAATGGTTTACAATTGTGATAAGACTATGGTTGTAACAAACCAGTATTACACTAAACAGGCTTATTCCGATGCTAAGAAGTGTAATATTGAGCTATGGGATAGGGATGTTTTATTAGAGCGCATCGAAATTCTTAATAGTGTAAAAGAAAGAAAAGCAAAAGTTGGATAATCATGCCCCGCCGCTGCCTGGACCGGGGGTTTTGTTTGGCATTATAGAAAGAATAAATAATTTTTGCTTTGGATGTTTTAGGTTTATTAGGTTAGATCATACGGGTGCTTCTTACCATACTTTTTGTAATAGCGCTTATATTTTCTGTAATTAGAGCTATCTACATAATCCCAAAGCAGTTGTACTATTTTGGGCGCTACCCAAATAGAGACACCTAAACAGATTAACACCCAGCAAGAACCCCAAAACGCTCCCAATATTGAAAAAACGTCTGTAATATTGACAACGGGATTGAAATAAGAAACAAATTCAGACATTGCGTTCACCTCCTTTACTAAAAACTAAGGGGATTTTCCATCACCTGTGGCAAATATTTGTATGTTGCCATACCACAAGCTGTTAGTTGCCAAAGGGGGAGGAAAATGCTTGATATTAAAACAATGATTGAAGCTGCAAAAACTTGTAGAAACTGTTTGAAGCATAATATTGCTCCATTCTTACCCCCGCCAATTGCGAGGGTTTTATTTACTTATGGCATTAAGCATAAAATTTTTCCACCTATTGGTAGGGTTTATTATTTCACTATAGAATTTTACCGGTTAGACACAGTTGTTGTTATCGGTTTCTTTTGATTGACGAGTTCGGGAGGCATTGGTTCTAAACCTAATCGCCTCATTCTCCCTTTGGCCAGCAGCTTAAAAAATGCTGACCAATTTGGGCCTTCCTGCTCATGGTCGGTGCACTTTGGTTTTGTTTTCAAGCCATTCCACCTCTTATATTGAAACTCACATTAGAGCCTTGGTTTCGGCACTGAGTGGCAATTGGTTATCACTTTTTTTAATGACCGTCTGTGCCAGTGGGTTGAAATCGACAATCAGCTGCTTTAGGACACCTGTGGTGTCTCTCATTTTCAAAAAAAATTTCATCGACGGTTGTATTAAAGAGTTTTGCAATTTCTTGTGCTAATTCTAGTCCTGGATTTCTGGTGCCTTGTTCAATTTTTCTATAAAAACTTAGTGATATATTTAGTAATTTACTCGCCTCATCTTGAGTTAGACCGGCACTTTTTCTTTTTTGAACCAATATCTTTCTCAATGTTGTCACCTCCTGCATGACACCGTCTGTGTCCTTGTCGTTAACGAAATTATATGACACATCTGGTGTCATTGTCAACGTATTTTTGTAGAAAATATTTACGCATTGTGGCATATATTTTTTAAATGACACAATATGTGTTATTATGTTAAAGAGGTGGAATGTTATGGGTTTTGCCGAGCGACTAAAGGAATTAAGGGAATCGCATATCCCTAAAATATACCAAAAAGAATTAGCAGATGCCGTTGGGGTATCTAGACAAGCAATAACAATGTGGGAAACTGGGCAAAGAATACCAGAATCGGAAACCCTCCAAAATTTAGCCGATTTTTTTAATTGTAGCATTGACTACCTTATGGGCCGCACCAACACCCGTGAAACACCTGAACAGCGTATCGAATCCGCCATACTAGATGATCCCGAACTGCTTGAATTTTGGCAGGAGTTAAAACTTCGTGATGATCTACAGCTTTTGTTTAAACAAGTAAAACCCCTCCCACCAGAAGCAATAAAGCGCATAATTAAATACATCAAAATGGTCGAGGATGAAGAATCAAAGGAAGATTAACCCGCTGCCAAGGTGGACTTGGTAACGGGTTAATCTATTTTTGACGTATTTACCCAAATAAGCCATTCAGAGGATAGTTATGGACAATGAATTGAAGAACCGGATACTTAGAGGTTTACTTAGCGAGACAACGCCTCCGGATGAAATCATGCAGGCTCATGATATATACCATCATGAAATACCCATTCATGCTAGCGTAGCGGCATTTGTATATCAATCTAGAAAAGGTAAATATCATATTTTTGTGAATACCTATTTATCGCCGGAGGCACGCCAAGAGGTATTTTTACATGAGCTTTATCATGTAGTTGAGGACATGCCTAATGAAGGATATATATTAGGCTTTGATATGTACAGGAATCCCATAGAAAAGAATGCTGATGCATTTGCGATAGAAATTACGGCTTCAACTATAAATAAAGGGAACAAAGTTGAAGTGGATGCTAAGGTCCGCCAAACAATTAGAAAACTGAGAGGAACCATGCCGGAAGATTTACCGACTGCTGAAAACATAAAAAATTGAAGGGAAAATTAATAAGCCGGTATAAGGATCGGTAGTGTTATATATTGTCTAAAATCGGAAGTTAAAAAGAAATGAAGCAGAGCCTAAACAAAATAATCTTATATTTAATATATGTGAAGTAAAAAGGTTAAAGTTAATAAAGGGGTTGGCGTCCTAATTAGAGGTGGTATGATGGCAAGAGAAGAAAAACCCATTTCGAAATATGATTTTGAATATCGTCATTACAAGGAACTCTTTTTTGAACAAAATATTTCTAAAAAAGGCTACGCAAAATTATTTGAACAAGCAGCAGAACTAGAAAGATGTTTAGGTAAAGATATATCAGAATTTACACTTGAACAAATAGAACTTCTATTAAGTCTTAATAGAGCCAAAGGCGTTGCCCAGAAACGAAATGTTATAGAGCATTATATAAACTTTGTGAAATTTCAAAATAATGATAGTAGTAATGAGAACCCAGCCAGTAAGAAATACATAATAAAAAAGTATAATCTCAGAGTGATTAAAGATTGGGAGGAACAGTTTAAACGGCATGATAAATATTTAACATATAACGATATAAATAATATTATAGATTTGTGTCGGGAACTTAATCCACAAGATGCTTTGATAATTAAACTTCTATTTGAAGGAATGGATCTCCACGAGATAGGTCACCTTAAGATATCTGATATAAGTGGCAACCTGATAAACGCAAACGGAAGGGACATAAAGGCAGATAGTGAATGTTTAAAATTAATCCATGAAGCATATGAGTCTACAGAATACATTACATATGAACCTTCCCTAACTCCTAGAAGAAACGGTCAGCCTTTTCATCCAGCTGGCGGTAAAATTATCAAGAAGGTTGATATGAACATAAAAGAAGATGAAAAGTATCCATACGGTTATATATCTACTCGTCTAACAAATATTAAAAAGTATTTTTCCATTAAAGAGAAATTTACTAAAAATGGTATACGTCATGCAGGAGTAATTTATAAAGCAAAGCAGTTATATGAGTCTTATCCCTCGAAACGAGAATATCTACGCATGGATGATTGCAACCGTTTGGCAAAAGAATATGGAACATCTTCATCTATATGGGTTTTCTATTTAACTAAACTGGAAAATGTGGAAACAACATATCCTAGCTTAATGAACAATAAATCTGGGGATAGAAACGCATTAATTCCTAACAAATCGCATAATACAGAAAACAATTTTTATAAATTTTGGAGGATACAGGAGGAATACGGAGAAGCAGGTGAAAGAATTGTCAGGAAAGAATTAGAACATGAAGGGTATATAGTAAATCAAAGAAGTCCTGTGTTTGGGTATGATTTTTGGGCTGAAAGGGATGGCGAAAGCCTTCAGATTGAAGTAAAAACAACCACATCCATTAAAGGTACTATATACATGTCAATTAATGAACTTGAGGTCGCATACAGGGAAGGTGAGCAATACTTTTTATATATTGTTCATTTAACTGATAAGAAGAACGAAATTGGTTCTATTTATACAATAAAAGACCCTATTAATTCTATGCAAATTGATATGAATAAAGTATACCAGCAATTAAGTAATGAACAAATATTTGGAATATTAATTGTAACTCATAATATTGCTATTAAGCTCAATCCAGAATTTATAGGAAGGTTTTGTAATAAATGGCCAACGCATCTGGCCGACTCCTGAACAAGAAGACGTATACACATTATTCATATTTAGCTAATAATGGAAAGTTTTCTGAAGTATTATTTGTCTATTAGTAAAGCTCAAAAAAATTTTTTTGTAGATTTTTGACAATATCCAAAGTAAAGAATAAACAATAATGTAAACATCTAACTAGGTACTGGTGGTGTTTAAAATATGACAAGCAATAATTACCATACGCTTGTGGGGAATCCTGTTGATGAACTTAGGTCTACACAGTTATGGAACAGACTAATGAGATTGAACCCTATTAGAGCAGATGAAGCGTGTGAGTTTGTCAGATTGATTGATCCTGTTTTAAATAGTATAGCGACACATTTTCCTTTGTACACAAGACATGACTGTCATCATGGGTACGAGGTCATAGAAAGAATGTACGATGTTGTTCGTCCATGTTTATTACAGGACTCAGATGAAAGCTTTTCCGATGATGAGATATTTTGTCTAATAATTGCAGCATATGCACATGATGTTGGTATGGCCTTATATGAGGATGATCCTGAAAAGAATAAGTTGTTGGATGAACTTGGTCTACCCTACAATGTTGAGCCTAACAATGATAAACTCTGTAGCTTTTTAAGGGATCATCATGCAGAGCGTGGTTTGCAGTTTTTGAGAAACTCTAATGCTAGTGGAAATGTGCCAGAGTACCTTAGAGGATTAATCGGTACAATTATGAAAGGGCATAACATGTCACCAAAAGCATTAATGTCTGAACTACCTCAAGAAGCCTCTATAGGAAGAAAACCATCTGATCCTAGAGCACTTTCAATAATCCTATGCTGCGCTGATGCAATTGAATTCAGTGATACTCGGGTTATTGATGTAGCTTACAACGAGGCTAAGTTTAGGAATGATGAGGCAGCAAAAAAATCACTTATTGAAATGAGAAAGCACAGGTCGATGGGATGTGGTTTGGCGGTAAGTGAAGAAGGATTGATTATTGCCACAGGAGACTTCAATGATGCTCAAGTCTTACATGCAACACATTCAACTTTGGATCAGATGGAGGAATGGATTAAGGATTATATTATTTTCAATAGCAGGTTAAAACGGCCTATACTGCGTCTAACAAACCATTCTATTATTAGAGAAGCATTTACTTTGGATGGATTTAAATACTTTCCAATTGCGATAAAGATAGATGAATACCAGATTAAGGAGTTGCTAACAAGTCCAAGGCTATGGGGAAATGAACTAGGTGTTCCTATAAGGGAATTAGTTCAAAATGCCGTTGAAGCTTGCCGTTACAGAAAACATATTTCTCCTGCGGCATCAAATTATCATCCACTAGTTGAATTAATTGTTGATTATAATGAAAGGGAAATTATTGTAATTGATAATGGTTGCGGCATGGATGAAACTGATGTAACAGAATATTTTCTTCAAGTTGGTAAAAGTAAATCTAGAGATCCTAAATTCAATAATGATGAGAGAAATCTTGGGTTTGATAGTATTTCGAGGTTCGGGGTTGGGTTTTGGTCAGTTTTCTCTATTGCAGATATGGCTACAGTGTCAACGCGTATATTTAGTTACCGCGGTGAATCTAATGGTATTACTTTTAATGTATCCATCAATCCTGTTATGAGATATCTAGAACTTAAAAACGAATCTTCTGTCTCTGTTGGAACGAGAATAAAACTAACAATTAAAAGAGATATTGACATGTCAAGGTTAATTGAGGATATTAGTAGATACATTATTGTTGGGGCAGTACCTATCATAATTAAGAACCCTGACTCAAATGTTATCCATGAATATAGCATATCACTTAATGGGACAAAACCAGAGGATTTATTTGGATACCGAAGCAAACATGCAGAGTCTATAGGTATAGGATGGTTTTGTAATGATATTGACGACGAAGACATTGAATTTCGCCTAGGAATTGCTTATTCCGAGATAAATCATAATCCTAGGTGCTTAACGCCCAATGGCAGTTCGTTGTTCAATCTAGTACCACGAAGAGGTTTCATTGAAACTACGGCTATATGCGGATTTAACACTAGAATAAACTTGGGTTCAATTCCTTTTGCTATCAGTAGAGTAGGTGTATTGAAAGTAAATGTTAAATCGCCAAGAAACTTATTATATTCCTTCAATCGACTACAATTGGATGAGAATGAAAGATATAAAGAAATTCAAGATAGAATAAGGGAATATATTGCTAAATCTCTTAGAATGTTTTATGCAAAACTAAACGCTACTGACAACGCTGAAAAAATAAATACCTTGATCTCTGATTCAAGAAGTAACGGTGGGGAAGCAGGAGATTTAAGAGTACCAGGCTTATATCACATGTATGAGAGATACTTTCACAAAATGGTACCTATCTCGATTCTTTTCTGGGAAAGAAATAGCTTGGGTGTTATAAAAATATCTACAAAAACAATTTTTATTGATGAGTTTTGGAGCATTGATAAACCTGTACCTTATGTGTGTATATGGCCATCAGAACACTCAAGAAATCTGATACTTAGGTTTGTTCAGGCGATTGTAATAGGTAATTCGGAACAAAACGGATATATACTGCTTGCTTCGCATGAAGCATCGGCAATTATTGATGTAGCGAAATCTGCTAAAGTTAAAACGACTAATGTTAATTACCAAGACTGGCATCGTTCTAAAAATCAATATATTGAGATACTCCCACAAGCGGGGTATGATAAAGATGAAAAGTTTCTGATAAAATTATCTTCTAGGTGGTCAGGAGATGTTTCAACAATTGATTTTGATAGGATAAATACAAATAAACCTTGGATGACATTCGGAAGATACAGGATGTTTGTTGATGTTGAGCATGACTTAATAAAGAAAATTTTAGATTTGTATAACAGTGGACACATTTGGGAATCAGGGAATCTGCTGTCTTTAATGGAGTCTGAAGATGAGTCCTGTTTGCAAGAAATTGAGAGAATAACAGGAATACGACCCATATATTAAAGTTATTAGTGGCTTCATCCCTACAGGCATTGGAAATTTGTATCTACTAACCATACTATTGATTCATCAAAATCAAAGCACTAAAATAAAAAGAGCCCCATCCTTCCTACGTCAATATCCCATCGGCAAGTGAGACTTCGGTTGAACAGAGCCCTTTATGATACTATTTTATCCTAGTTTATCAGAATCTAAGTCTAGCTGTTAATTATACTACAATATTTTTATTACGATAAAATAAAAATACTGCAAATGAAAGCAAGAATTATTTAAACAGAGCACCGAACACCCTAAAAGTCTAATTCTGCGCGAAAAGCTTAAAAAGCATTAACCAAAAAGAAAAATTAATAACCCGCCTATAGACCGAAAAATCATTTTTATACAATAAGCTAAACGCTAATACAGAGGTAAAACTATGAGTCAGATTCGACGCGCTTGTGCCTATATCCGCGTTTCCAAGGAACGCGAGGATGGAATTTCGCCGGAGCAGCAAAAAGAAAAGGCTGAACTGCAGGCACGTTTACTCAACCTGGATCTGGTCAAAGTATATCAGGATATAGATATTTCCGGGCGCTCTGACCGTCGCCCAGGGTTCCAGGAAATGATCCACGACATAAAGGACGGGCAGTATGATGTTTGCCTAGTATACAAGCTAGACCGCTTTTGCAGGAATGTTCAAGACTTCCACCACTATGTAGAGATACTTGAGAGTCACGGCTGCAGCCTGGTATCTATTAGCCAGAATATTGACACCAGCACAGCCGTGGGCCGCCTACTGCGGAACATCTTAGCTGATTTTGCCCAATTTGAAAGTGAAATGATCGCTGAACGGGTAAAAGATAACAAAATAGCTGCAGCAAAGCGCGGTCGCTGGAATGGTGGCCACGTGCCTTACGGTTATTATCACCGGGAAAAGCAATTTGTAATTAACCCAACAGAGGCCCCAGCTGTTGCCCTTGCGTTTGATATGCGGGCCTCCGGTGCTGGATACCTTAAAATAGCAAAGGAACTCACTGCACGGGGCTATAAGCCGCGTAAAGGCACCAGGAGAGGCATGCATTGGTCTGAGGATACGGTTAAGTATATAATCAGTAACCAAGTCTACATGGGCGTGCTGGAATATGAGAGCGTATCCCTGGCCGGAATTGTGCCGGTTATTGTAGATGCTGAACTTTGGCAGCGCGCCCAGGCACCCAAAAAGATACCTAACCGGGCACAACAGGCCCCTCACTTATTGACAGGTCTGTTATACTGTACCTGCTGTAATCATGACGGTTGGACCATAGTGAAAAATGGGCGGGTGTATTATGACCAAGAGGGTAACTTTCATGGGCGTGTGCTTAGATATATGTGCCGTACTAAACGAGAAAAGAATGCCATTGCATGCAAAACACGACTACTAGACAAAATAAGCTTAGAGGAACGGGTTGCACAAATAGTTTTTTCTCTTGCTGACGATAAGGCTCTGATTGATGAAGCTAAAAAGGCAATTACCGAAGCTGCAGCCACCGGTAAAAGTAACACCGATGAGGCTGAACAAATAAAGAATGAGCTGAATAAGGTACGGGATTTAATGCGGGAGTTGTTTACTGACTACTACGACCATAGAATGATTACCCGAGAACAGTTTGCCCAAAAGAACAGCGAGTATCTTGAAAAAGAAACGATACTGATGGAACGCCTGGAACAAATGGAAGTACGTTCACCAGGACATTGCATTGAGGATGCGGAATTAATGGTGGCCACGGCAGCTGCCATGCGGCAAGATTGGGGTAGTATGACCGATACGGAAAAAAAACTGGCCCTGCGACAGGTGATAAAAAGAATTGATGTTTACCCCAACAAGGTTGTAGTTGATCTTTTCGGCATTAAAAGAGAAATAGCACCGAAGATTGATTCCGGCGCTACCATGATATTTTAAACGAAAGCATTTAAGGTTCTTTTTTGTTAGAAGATTTATTAACAAAAAAGACCCTTAAACCTAAAAACATTGTTGCTAAGCCAGTAATTATGCCAGACGCAGCATTTCCGTATACAACAGCGAGAGCAGTAAGCCCTAGCGCAGCGAGCATTATACCAAAAGCCATCCATTGTGCACGTGAATCTCTTTTTGTTTCTGCATCAAGTGCTGCTTTTTGCATATCCCTAGTATGCTGGGAATCTAATTCGAAAACTTTTAATATGCGCTCAGGAGCATCAGGAATAACATGCCCATATTGCTGAAATACTTCTGGTGGTGGAATTGGCCCTGAAAACTGCTGGGCGGCTGCAATAACTTGCCCTTTCCCTTTTTTATTTCCATTTCCATTAACAGGTGATGCAATTTCAGGTTTATTATTATTGCTACTTTTCAATTTCATCTCCAACTTTTTTTATTGCACTATATAGCGAATCTCCGGTTTTACACCAATTATTTTTCGTTTGTTGTTCAACGCTTTTAGGAACATGCCTATGATAATCTGTACAAGGAAATATACTAATAGGTGAAGAGGTACTCAACAACGTTTTTTTAAAAGATAAAATAAGAGTGGTCATAATATGTACCCCCTTCCCATAATGCTTACATATATATTTCCACATTCAATTTGTTTCTCCTTTTAATTTTATATTCCTTTTATAGTTTACGCAAGTAAATAGTAAGCAATACATAATTATAATAACTAATTGGAATTATCTAGTATTTTCACTATACTCTCTGGTTTAAAAAAAAATAGCACCGAAGCTTGACTCCGGCGCTACTCTCTTGTTTTAATAATGGTGGGAACAACAGGACTTGAACCTGTGACATCTTGCTTGTAAGGCAAGCGCTCTCCCAACTGAGCTATGCTCCCAAATATATTTTATTTTTTATTTGAAACGATAGTCCCAAGTTATACCTGGCATTATCGTTATTAATTCTGGTGGGAACAACAGGACTTGAACCTGTGACATCCTGCTTGTAAGGCAGGCGCTCTCCCAACTGAGCTATGCTCCCATGAGCGTTAGCCATTGGACGCGTTTACGGTGGATTGTTCCGCCGACATCCTGCTTGTAAGGCAGGCGCTCTCCCAACTGAGCTAATCGCCCTTGTGGTGACCCCACCGGGATTCGAACCCGGGTTACCGCCGTGAAAGGGCGGTGTCTTAGGCCTCTTGACCATGGGGCCTATTAAACTGCTAATTACTGGTGGGCCCACTAGGATTCGAACCTAGAACCAGCCGGTTATGAGCCGGATGCTCTACCGTTGAGCTATGGGCCCGGCGGGATTGGCTCCCCGAGCTGGATTCGAACCAGCAACCCTCCGGTTAACAGCCGGATGCTCTACCGTTGAGCTATCGAGGAACGCTACAGCAGTTATTATACAATAAACCTACCCCTCGGTCAATAGAATGTATCAAGTAAAATATAACTAATCCAAGTAATCCTTGAGTTTTTTACTACGACTGGGATGGCGCAGTTTTCTTAGCGTCTTGGCTTCAATTTGCCTGATCCGCTCCCGGGTTACACCAAACTTCTGGCCTACTTCTTCAAGGGTTCGCGCCCGGCCGTCATCCAGCCCAAAGCGCAGGCGCAGCACCTTTTGCTCCCGGTCAGTTAACGTTGTCAGCACATCATCCAACTGTTCCCGGAGTAAAGTAAAGGAAGCCTCTTCGGCCGGGGCCCGGGCATCGTGGTCTTCAATGAAATCACCCAGGTGAGAATCCTCCTCCTCACCAATCGGGGTTTCCAGTGATACAGGCTCCTGGGCAATCTTCAATATCTCACGCACCTTTTCCTCGGAAATACCCATTTCTTTAGCTATTTCCTCGGGTAGCGGCTCACGACCCAACTCTTGCAGCAACTGTCTGCTCACCCTGATTAATTTATTGATGGTTTCCACCATGTGCACCGGAATACGAATTGTCCGAGCCTGATCTGCAATGGCCCTGGTTATAGCCTGCCTGATCCACCAGGTGGCGTAGGTACTGAATTTAAAGCCCTTACGGAAATCAAACTTTTCCACGGCCTTAATCAGGCCTAAATTACCCTCCTGGATCAGATCCAAAAATAGCATGCCCCGGCCTACATAACGCTTGGCAATGCTAACCACCAGGCGCAGGTTGGCTTCGGCCAGCAAGCGTTTAGCTTCTTCGTCGCCCTCCTCCATCCGCTTGGCTAGTTCTACTTCCCTTTCAGGCGTCAGCAGAGGCACCCGGCCGATTTCCTTTAAGTACATGCGCACGGGATCATCTATACCAACACCCTCCGGGATGGTTAAATCAACTTCCACATCTTCACCGGAGTCGTTATCCTCTTCTTCAGTGGGAGAAGCGTTAATAGTGTCAATATCATGAACATCAGGAACCACTTCTATACCCATAGCGGATAGTTTCTCGTATACATCATCAATTTGCTCGGGGGTAAGCTCTATGCCCTGTAAGCTATCCATGACCTCTTGGTAAGTCAATGCTCCTCGTTTTTGGCCTTTTTCGATTAATTCCTTAACGTCTTTGGTGATTTGTTTTTTCCTGGAGCTTTCCCTGCTCATTGCAGCATTTCCCCTCCCTTCAGGGTTTGATCAGCAAAACCTATTTCGCGCAAAATGCGTGTTGTTTCCTCATAATCCCCGGCTTTTTCCGCGACAGCCAACGCGTCCTGCAATTGCCGGCGGTGCGCCAACAACTGTCGTCTTTTGATGGCGTTTATATAACCTTGTACAAGTAGCTCGTGGTTTTCGCCGCAAACCGGTTCCATTAACATAGCGCTCAACTTTTTCTGATACTCCTCTTCCAGGTAATCAAACACAGCAGATAATGTATACGAATAGGAACGTTTGTATATGTCTAATATCTTTGCGTAAATCTCACGACAAAAATCATCCTGAAAAAAAATGCCAGGTAATGCATCGGCAACAGTATCTATCAATTTATTATCTTCCAGTATCAATCTTATTAATCCATATTCGGCTTTTTTGCCAAAATCAGTGTTAATTCTTTTAATATTTATATTATGCTTATTTTTAGCAATTTTATCCGGTTCAGTTGCTTTTTTTGGATTATTATTGGAAAATGTTTGTAGCTGTTCCGCCACTACATGATAACTGGTAAATAACCTGGCAGCCACCAACCGAATAGCTTCATTCTTTTCCAGTTCGCCTGACATGGTTGCCAGGGCGGGCAATATTTCTTCTAACACAGCATCCCTGAACATGGCCCCATTTTTATATTTAGCCAAGGCCCTACGAATTTTAAACTCAATTAATGGTGTGGCATTTTCCAACTGCTGCTTCCATTGGTCTAATCCACGGGCTCGTAAAAATTCATCAGGATCCTTGCTTTCGGGCAAGGAAAGCACCCTCACCCGGCAGCCCAACTCCTGGAGTATATCAAGTCCCCGCACCGCAGCCGCCACTCCCGCAGCGTCAGCATCGTAGGCAATAATCACTTCCCTGGTATAGTTCATTAACAAAAGCCCCTGCTCCCTAGTCATACTAGTACCCAACGAGGCCACTGTATTGGCCATACCATATTGATGGGCAGCTATAGTATCCATATAACCCTCGGTAATAGTGACGTAGCCCATTTCTCGAATGGCTTGTCTAGCCCGGTCAAGGCCATACAATATTTTACCTTTACTAAAAAAATCTGTCTCTGCGGTGTTTAAGTACTTAGGCGAACCCTCACCCAATACCCGCCCGCCAAAACCAACCACCCGCCCCCGGGCATCTGAGATTGGAAACATTAAGCGAGAGCGAAACCGGTCGTATGCCTTGCGGTCCCCGCTAACCACCAACCCAACTTTCAATAGATCAGATACGCTAACACCCTTGCCCTGCATAAACTTAATCAGGGCGTCCCAAGACGCAGACGCGTAACCAAGCCCAAAATCCTTAATAATATCTGCAGTAATGCCCCGACCATTGACATATTCCCTGGCCAAAACCGCCTCGGGGTGCTGCAATAGTACAGACTGAAAGTAATCCCTGGCCAGGGCGTTAATTTTCCATGCCTTTTCCTCTCGGTGTAAACGCTCCCGCACTTGGGGGCTGTATCCATCTGGAACCGCTACCCCGACCCTTTCCCCCAGCATTTTAACTGCCTCGGGAAAGGACAAATTATGCTGCAGCATAATGAACTTAAAAACATTGCCACCGGCATTACAACCAAAACAATAAAAAATTTGTTTATCGGGTGTAACTGTAAATGAAGGATCGGATTCCCGGTGAAACGGGCAGTAACCTACATAATTGCGGCCCTTTTTCTGCAGCGCTACATAATCTGAAATAATTTGAACAATGTCAGTACGTAGCCGAATATTCTCCACAATCTCTTCAGGAATAAACCCACCCATCAGCACACCTTCTAATCACAACTACATTCATAGCATATTAGCCGCTTAACATTTATTCGCTATCTCCATAAATTTTCCTTCCGGACTCGACATTTTTTTTATTCGCCCCAAGCCCGAATGCAGAAAATCCGCTGTCGGGAATCGCAAAGGAGCGGGGAATAAACAGCTGTTTAAACTGGGCAATCGCATAGCGGTCGGTCATGCCCGCAATATAGTCGCATACCGCCCGCTCCACACCCACAATCTGAGATCTAGCACGGTGTTCGGCAGGCAGGTCCTGAGGGTATTTAACCCAGTGGCCAAAGAGATGTTGCAACACATGCCGGGCCTTATCCTCTTCTTCTTTGGCTTCGGCATCTATATAGACATGCTTAAAGAGAAATTGCCTAAGTTTATCCGTAGCCTGCAGTACTTTACTACTCATATTAATTATTGGCTTATTCCAATTGGTTATGATTAAATCCATCACCATTGTATTAATACGGGTACGGTGCTCTTTTCCTAATATATCCAGGCAAAAAACTGGTAAATCCTGTGATTGAATAATTCCGCCACGAATGGCATCATCAATATCGTGGTTTATATATGCCACCCGGTCCGCTATTTTAACTACCTGTCCCTCCAGAGTAGACGGGCGCACCGGACCGGTGTGATTTAAAATACCATCACACACTTCCCAGGTCAGGTTAAGCCCCGTACCCCCCTCCAATTCTTCCACCACACGCAGGCTTTGCCGGTTATGTTTGAAACCACCCACCATAATGTCGTTAAGAGCGCTTTCCCCGGCATGACCGAAAGGAGTATGCCCCAGATCATGCGCTAGTGCTATGGCCTCGGTGAGATCCTCGTTTAAACACAGTGCTCTTGCCACCGTGCGGGCTATTTGGGATACCTCCAGGGTATGGGTAAGCCTAGTACGGTAGTGGTCACCTTCGGGGCTAATAAATACCTGGGTTTTATGTTTGAGGCGGCGAAACGCTTTGGAATGAATTATTCTGTCCCGGTCGCGCTGGAAGGCTGTTCTAATCCTACAAGGCTCCTCGGGACTGCGCCGGCCAACTGAACGATTGCTGCGTGCGGCAAACGGAGATAAGTTATTTTCTTCCATTGCCTCGGTGTGCTGACGAATTTCCACCCATTCCCCAACCCCTAAATAGTTATTTTACCCAGATAATAGCAACGTCACTCTCGTGCTCGAAGGATATATCTCCATCGGTTGGGGACATTCCTGTCCCCAAAGAAATACCAAAGCTTCAGTAGAGGTGTTTCCTCTCCTTATAGAAAACTGGAATATTAGTATCGATTAGCTATCGGATAAAATAATTTACCCCCGACAGCCTATCAAACGACCAACGGGGGTAAAAAGAACATCGCTTTCATTTCCCCTAAGTTCGGTAAGCACGCAGGCTAGCAGTTGCCCGCGCCACTTCCAGCACCCGCCGAGCCAAAATTCGGGTGCGCTTCAGCCCATCCTGGTCGTCCTTAGCCCATCGCTGGGCGCAAGCGCCCAGATGTCCGGAATCATTATCAATAAACCCATCCCCCACCACGGTCATACCTTGACAAAACATCATATCCTGCATGGCCCGAAGGGTAGTTTCCTGACCGCCAAAACGGCCTGCGGCCACCGACAGTGCACCACCTACTACATTAAGTAGTGCTTTATCCTTGCGTAGACAACGTGTTTTATCCCAAAAAGCTTTGAGCTGAGCTGATACAGTGCAGAAATATACCGGGCTACCCATAATAATGCCGTCACAGCGGCGCAGCAAATCATAGGCTTCCTCCAGCGGGGTGCCGCGGTAACAGTTACCCTCACAGGGATTAGAACAAACTAAGCAATAGGGCACTTTAGCCTTAGCCAGTAGTTCGGACACTTGCATAAAATACCCCTCGCACCCGGCAGCCGTTATTTCTTCCAGCGCCGTACGAAGCATCAGGGCTGTATTACCTTCGGCATTGGGGCTCCCATTTATGGCAATAATAAGCACAGAATCCCTTCTTTCTATATACAAATTCTTGATTCAGATGGGTTTCACCCTCCGGGTACGAAAACCTCGTTTGAATCTTAGAAGTTGTTATCCGGGAACTTAGCACCTCTCTCGTACCCGGAAGGTATATCTCCATTATTGGGGACATTCCTGTCCCCAACTAAATACCAAAGCTTCGGCAGGTGTGTCCCCTCTCCTTATAGGAAGCGGGAGTAATAGTGTACGCTAAGATATCTGATAAAAATTGCTAATCTAACTTAACAACCTGCTCATGTATACCTCACCACTTATGCTGCATCATATAGAAGGTGCCGGTTAAGAATTTATAAAACTTATGCAAATAAATCCGATTTATGCTCATAATGGCCGTATTCAGAATATTATCAAGGTTATTAGTAAAGCTCCTGGGCAAGTAAGTTGTTTATCATGCGTTTAATTTTATTGACTCCAGCACCTGATAAACCGGCCCCTTGGGGGTAAGCTCGCTTTTCATTAAATCAATACCGGATACGGTAATACCGCTAACACTCCAATCAGCGCAGATCTCTTCAGCTTTGCTCACCAACACTTCGCCGCCCTGGGGTGTGCGCAACCGGCCAAGGGTTAAATGCGGCGCAAAGCTTTGGCTGTCCAATGCCCAACCAAGCGCAGCCAGGCATTCCTCCACCCGCCCGTGCAGCAGGCCAAACTTATGCACCTCACCCTGTACCCCTACCCAGATAACCCGGGGACGGCGAGGACCGGGGAAAAAGCCAAGCCCGCTTAATTCCAGCTCAAAACTACCCGTACCGGCAGCCACTTCATTAACAGCCCGGGTAATTTCACTGACCCGGTTACCATCAACATCACCTAAAAATTTTACAGTCAAATGCAGGTTCTGCTGCTCTACCCATTTAACATTTACCGGAGTGGTTCGCAAATAGGCTTGTAAACCAGCTAGCTTCCTTTTTATTTCAAGTGGCAAATTTACAGCCCAGAAAAGGCGTAACTGCTGCACCCGCATCACCTGCCTGTCCTAACATATTATGACCATAAGATTTGTTATACTTCTATATTTTTTCCCAATTTCCTGTTAGTCTACAATTATTTAATATTAGCAAAGATAGCTGATTAAAACTGTTTGTGTTTTATATGCTTTTAATAAAAAGAGGACCATGTGGTCCCCTTTTGGTTTGAATAAATAATTTATTATTTATTGAACAGGTTTTTCATATCCGCTCGGCCTTCTTCAAAGGTAAAACCCACTTTTTACCCGCCATACCTTTCTCCTTTATAATATATTTCCAAAACTCGGCTGGCGGTTTCTTCCACAGCTTTATTAGTTACATCAATTATTGAACAACCGGCTTTTTTCATCACTTTTTCGGCAAATTCCAGTTCTTTCAAAATACGTTCCATGCTAGCGTAATCGGCGTTGGAAGTGAGGCCCAGTGCTTTTAGTCGCTCCCGCCTGATCTCATTGAGCTGGCTGGGACGAATTATAAGGCCGACCACCTTGTGCCGGGCCAAATTGAAAATTTCCTCGGGCGGAGCCACTTCCGGTACCAGCGGCACATTGGCCGCCTTGATGCTTTTATGGGCTAAATACATACATAAAGGCGTCTTAGAAGTGCGGCTTACCCCGATAACCACCAGGTCAGCTCGCATAATGCCTCTGGGGTCTTTACCATCGTCGTATTTTACGGCAAATTCAATGGCTTCCACTTTGCGAAAATATTCCCGGTCCATCTTACGCACCAGTCCGGGTTCTAACTTGGGCTGCTGGCCTTCCAGCTTGGTCAAGGCATCCAGCATGGGACTCATAATATCCACTGTTAAAACACTGTGTTTTTTCGCCTCTGCGGTAATTGTCTCCCTAAGTTCGGGCAGAACCAGCGTATAGGCGATCAAACTATTAAAATGACTGGCTTCCTCTACAATTTCCGGAATTTCGGATGTATCGTTAACATAGGGAACCCGGCGGATCTCCACCTCGCCGCCGTTAAACTGGCTGGCCGCAGCCCTGACCACCAGCTCGGCAGTTTCACCTATGGAATCCGAGATAATATAGATAACCGGTCTTGGTTTTACATCCGCGGATATAGATACCGCCTCCTTAGTAACTACCTTCGCCCAACTCAACGAACAATTTAGTAACGTTGGTTTTGCTAAACCGCCCCACAACTTCCAAATCAGTATGGCCGTCATTTCCTTTAACCTGGCGGACTACCGGTAAAGCGTCCACCTCATGAGTAATCAACTTGCGGGCAGCTTCCCATACTGATGTGTCAGGTTCCACATAAACAATATTGGGCATTCTGGTCATTATAACCCCCACGGGCAATTTGTGTATATCATGCCCGCCCAGGGTATTTTTAAGCAGATCCTTGCGGGAAAGTACCCCTTCCAGCAGACCCCCTTCCCGGACAACAAACATGGTGCCCACATCTTCTATGAACATAGTGACCACAGCATCATATATAGTGCACTGCTCAGGAAGCACCACGGGTACCGATTTTACTTTGTTAATCGTTATTTGACGCAACTTTTCAGCCAGTTCCTGACCGGTTTTTTTACCACTGTAAAAATAGCCTACCCGGGGGCGGGCCTCCAGTATGCCGGACATAGTTAAAATGGCCATATCCGGACGCAATGTGGCTCTGGTGAGACTAAGCCGTTCAGCAATTTGTTCACCAGTAATAGGACCTTCTTTTTTAACTATTTCGAGAATAGTTTCCTGCCTTTTACTAAGTTCCATATCATCGCTCCTTGCAGAGCAAATATGCCATACTATTAATCTTCACTCTTACAAATAATATATATTAAATACGCAGTTGAAATTTCCTCTTGCGATTTAAGTTTTTTTATTACATTTATATCCGATAAACATATTCTTGATTCTTTTTACTTATTTGATATTACTATTTTATTTAAGTCTGCCAGACTGCTTATGAACGCAGCGATTTTTTTCAATAGGGCCAGACGGTTATCCCTCACCCGTTCATCATCCACCATCACCATTACATCGCTGAAAAAGCGGTCTACCGGCTTTTGCAACTGTGCAATAAGTGACAGTGCCGTACCGTATGCCCGGTCATTTATTGGGGCAATTACGGATGCAGATACCGATTGGAATGATTGGTAAAGCTCCCGCTCGGCTACCGATTCAAACAATGTCGGATCCACAGAATCGCCAGTCACCTTTTTGGCCAGGTTATGCGCCCTTGTAAAGGCGGTAAGCAAAGCATCAAAGGCCGAGTCAGAGCGAAATCTTTCAAGCGCCTGACCACGCAGCCAGGTACCCGACAAATCATCAATGCCGGCCGCCAACACAGCATCCACTGTATCGTAAGATAGTCCCCTATCGATAAACAAACCGCGCAAACGCTGCCGGAAAAATTCCTCCAGTTCACCGGCAACCTGTTCCAAAGATAGTTTCATTTGTACCCGACCGACATAACCTTTGTAAGCCTGGGCAATAATCTCTTTCATTGACAGCACCAGTTCACCGTCCAAGATAATGTTGCATATACCCAGAGCCTGGCGCCGCAGGGCATAAGGATCCTGTGAACCGGTTGGCATAATGCCCAAGCTGTAGCAGCCTACTATGGTGTCTGCTTTATCAGCAATGCTTAAAACTTGGCCCGGCAATGTTTCGGGCAGCTCATCGCCCGCAAAACGGGGCAGGTAATGCTCATAGATTGCCCGAGCCACAGCCGGCAACTCATCCTGGCGCAGGGCGTATTCCCGGCCCATAATCCCCTGCAATTCAGGGAATTCGTAAACCATGTTAGTTAAAAGATCTGATTTGGCCAGGTAAGCAGCCCGAGCAGTGTCCCTCTTATCCTGCAAGCCTGCGCCCAACCGGTTGGCCACTAAATCAGCCAGGGAGGTAATCCGCTGTACTTTTTCATATACCGTGCCCAAGCTTTCCTGGAATACAACTTTTTTTAATCCTTCCACCCGGTCCGCTAAGTTTGTTTTGAGATCCTCCTGCCAAAAAAAAGCGGCGTCGGAGAGACGAGCCCGCAGTACCTTTTCATTACCGGCACGGATGATATTAATGCTCTCCTCATCGCTGCCACTATTGCTCACTGCAACAAACCGGGACAGCAGACGGCCGTCCGTACCTCTTACCGGAAAATAACGCTGGTGCTCCCGCATGGGAGTAATTAATACTTCCTCAGGCATTTGCAAATAATCTTTATCAAAACTACCGCACAGGGCAGTAGGATATTCCACTATGTTGGTGACTTCATCCAGCAGACCGGCATCAATTTCCACCTGCCCGCCCTCCCGGGCCGCAGCCTCGATGATTTGTCGGCGGATTGTTTCCCGGCGCTCGTTTACCTCGACAAGCACATGCGCCCTGCGCATCACCTCGAAGTATTCGTTGGCCTCGCTTACTACCAGTTGGCCGTTGCTCAAAAAACGGTGACCATATGTATAGCGATCGGCATGTAAACCGGCCAAGTTAAAGGGCAGCACATCGCCGCCGAAAAGACAAAGCAACCAGCGAATAGGACGGGCAAAACGCATGTCCAGATCACCCCAACGCATGGGCTTAGGGAAATGCAGCCCTCCGATAAGCACAGGAACCAACTCCTCCAGCACTTCAGCAGCAGGGCGGCCTGTTTCTTGCTTTATGGCAAAAACATATTCCACCGGACCCACCGATTTGCGCACCAATTCCTCCACGCCTAATCCATTACTCTTAGCAAAACCCAGGGCGGCCCGGGTTGGCTCGCCAGCGCCATTAAAGGCCACTTTAACTGCCGGACCTTTTACCTCCTGCATTAAAGATTGCTGGTTTTCCTCCACAGCATGGACGAAAACCGTAATCCTGCGGGGGGTGCCACAAGTGGTAATTTTCCCATAGCCCAGCCGGTTATCCTGTAAGACTTGACCGGTGAGTTTGTGCAATTGAGCAAGCGCCGGGTCCAAAAAGCGGGCCGGCAGTTCCTCTACACCGATTTCCAATAAAAAATCTCTGGCCATATCAAGCACCCTCCTTCCTTAATAAAGGATAGCCCATTTCCTGGCGTTGTTCTACATACTTCTGCGCACAAGCCCGGGCAAGGTTACGCACCCGGTGGATAAAGCTAGTTCTTTCGGTAACACTGATGGCACCACGGGCATCCAATAAATTAAAACTATGTGAACACTTTAACACATAATCATAGGCCGGCAGTACCAGCCCCTTGGCCGCCACCCGTTCAGACTCACGCTCGTACATATCAAATAATTTATACAGCATAGCAGTGTCCGCTTCTTCAAAGTTATAGTGCGAGTGTTCGACTTCGCCACGGTGGTGCACATCTCCGTACTTTATGCCATCTACCCATTGGATATCGTATACGTTATCCTTTTCCTGTATATACATGGCCAGTCGTTCCAAGCCGTAAGTAATCTCCGCGCTAACGGGCCGGCAATCCATACCACCGCACTGTTGGAAATAAGTAAACTGAGTAATTTCCATACCGTCCAGCCAAACTTCCCAACCCAGGCCCCAAGCGCCCAGAGTGGGCGATTCCCAATTGTCCTCGACAAACCGGATGTCATGTTTGTGCGGGTCAATGCCAATGGCTTGCAAGCTGTTTAGATAAATGTCCACCACATCGTCCGGTGACGGTTTTAAAATCACCTGGTACTGGTAATAGTGCTGCAATCGGTTGGGGTTTTCACCGTACCTGCCGTCTGTAGGCCGCCGGGAGGGTTCTACATAGGCCACCCGCCAGGGCTCGGGGCCCAAAGCACGTAAAAATGTGGCGGGATTCATGGTTCCGGCCCCCTTTTCCACATCATAAGGCTGCTGAATAATGCATCTTTGCTTGGCCCAGAACGTATTCAGTGCCAAAATCAATTCCTGAAAATTCAAAATGTAACCAACCTCCCATTAAAATAAATCAGGCATATATGTATAAAAAATATGAAAACCCCCCGACCCGGCATAAAGCCAGGGACGGGAGGCATTTCCCGCGGTTCCACCCTGATTGACCACCCGTAAGAGTAGCCCTCTCTTTATGGGCAGGTTTTACTTACCGGTTTTGCCAACCGGCTTTCCTCCTGCGGCTCGGGAACCCCTTTCACCAAAGCACGCCACCGGTTTGCACCACCCACCGGTTCTCTGCACAACGTCACTATGGCTAATCTTTCCCTCATCGCCCAAGTTTAATTATTTTCTAAATAAATTTATCAAATTTAGTCACTAAAGTCAAATAAATTAGTTTATCCGCGGCTAATACCACTGCTGCTTACAAAAAAGAGGACATCTCTCTTTTCGAAGAATGTCCCCAATGTATTTGCTATTGCACCGGAGGGTTTTTAAATGTAAAAGTATCTTTGGGGTCAGGCTGATCTGGCTGACCTGATCCTTTTTTAGGCCGGTGATCTATCTCTAAAGTATAATTTTTAGCCATCGCGGTAGCCGTGCCAAGCGCTCCCAATATAGCTAGCTCACTGCTGGCCAGCGCCGCCAGTACACCTACCGCACCCATAGTGGCCGGCATTTCAAATACAGTGCGGTCACCCTGTTTAATTTTTATTCTGGTATCCTGCCCCCGTTGTAGCATAGACTTAATGTGTTCCATGATATCCTGGGCTCTGCCCTGCACTTTTTCGGTAAACTCTTCGCTATCCATTGTCTCGGTAAATGACTGTTCAGTCTCCTCCAGTTTAATTAACGCCTCAACCACGTCACCGCCAGCCTCATCAAGGGCCTTTTTGGCTTCACGGTAAGTAACCCCGGTTCTGGATCTAATTAAATCAATTTTTTCCAGGTCAATGCTCATGAACGGTTCCCCCTTTGCTTGTGCTAAAATATGTTTAGATTAATTTAACCTTTTAGATAGCTTATTTATTCACCGGAATGAAATTATTGAGTTTGTCCATAAAGTGCATTGACCGGGATCGCCTTTCCATATGCCACTGTAGATATTCGCGCATGATAGAGTACATTTGGGCACGTGCTGGCTGTGCCACGCGCAATCTATTAATTTTATCTATATCCCAGCATAATAATGTTTGCATTACCGCTACCGTGCCCATATTGCAAGAGATACTGTCCACGCCGACAGCGCAGCTGGTACAAACCAAGCCACCGGCCTGGGCGCTGAAACTGACCGCGGGACCATTCACCTCACTACCGCAGTTGACACAACCGGTAAGGTCCGGTAAATAGCCCAGCAGAGCCATTAGGCGCAGTTCAAACCACCGTACCACCAATTCGGGATCGACTGTTTTGTCCAGCTCCCGCAAGGTTTTAATAATATGTACAAAGAGGGACTCATGGGGATTCCCATCCATCGTCAACGCGTCCACAATCTCAGCGATATGCCCGGCATACAACAGCTTATCTAAATCCGCCCACATTCCCGGGAAGAATTCCCGTCCCTCGCACTCACTGATGCTGTCCATGTCACGCCCCTGCCGTAATAAGAAATCAGTTACCGAAAAGGGTTGGACAGCTCCCCGCTTACGGCTGGTTGGTTTGGTCACCCCGTGGGCCACCACCCTGATTTTACCCTGTTCTTTCGAAAAAAGGGTTAAAATGCGATGGGCGTCACGCATTTCCCGCGAATTCAGCACCACTGCTAGAACTTTGTATAGTTTCATGTTATCCTCCCAGCTGCGCTTAAAAATTCATTGCGATACTTTTTAGTTTCATGTAAAATTATACCATGCCGTTTGAGCGCACACTGCATAGAAGGCAACAAATATCTATATTCATTCGTCCCGCCACAAGGCCTCGAAGTATTAATCCAAAATGAGTTGTCAATAACTAAAAGCAAGGTTTAGTGAATGAATATTGTTGTAGCAATAACCGGTGCCACCGGGGTGGTGTACGGCATTACATTGTTAAGGGAACTGGCACGGACTGGTGTAAAAACCCATCTGGTACTAAGTGACTGGGCCCAGCACACCATTGAATTGGAAACCAACTACCAAGTCAGTAACATTAACGATCTTGCATTCCGTGTCTTCGATGCGATAACCTAGCGGAACCATATCCAGCGAATCGTCAGACACGCGGGTATGGTTATTGCTCCCTGCAGCATGAAAACGCTTTCAGCAATCGCCAACGGCTACGCTAATAATCCGGTCAGCCGAGCCGCCAATTTCACCTTAAAGGAAAAGCGCCGCTTAATACTACTGCCCGGGGAAACACCCCTGCATGAAATACATTTAGAAAACATGCTCAAGCTAGCACGAGCAGGAGCGGTCATCATGCCCCCTGTACCCGCATTTTACTACCGCCCCGCCACTATTACTGATATTGTACAACACACCGTGGGGAGAGTGCTGGATTTGTTAGGTATCGAAAACGACCTGGTCTCCCGTTGGGAAGGGTTATAAAAAGCCAGACCCTCCTAAAAAAGAAAATCCGGTTTCCAATCAGAAAATGTTATAAAAAAAGACGAACTTGCTTAAATCTCGCATGTCATAAGGACAATCGGGTATTTAAACAAGTACATCCTTTAGTTCCTATATCCATTTTTTCATTTTAAATACGAAGAACATCCACCCCGTCACACCCGTTAGCCCCGCGGCAATGGCAATGGTGGACCATATACTTTCTTGCTCGGGTAACGGCACGTTCATGCCGAAGAATCCGGTGACAAAGGTCAGGGGCATGAAAATAAACGATATAACGGCAAGTACGCGGATGGATTCGTTGGTCCGGGCACTAATAATAGAATAATAAGTCTCCAGGGCACCGTCCAGCAGATCTCGAAAGCCCTCAATGGAGTCGATAATTCGCTCAATATGATCCACCAGATCCAGATAATACGGTTCGCTTTCTTTGGAAATCTGGACCACTAACTGACCATTCAGGCCGGATAGCATCCTTTTTTGCGGTAAAATAGCCCTGCGCATGGAAAGAATCGTCCTTTTTAAGGCCATAAATTCCTCAGTAATCTCCTTATTGGTCTGCTCGTACAACTGATCCTCAAGTTCATCAACCCGCTGATCTATGCGATCTAGAATAGGAAAATACTCGTCTGTAATACCATCCAGAATGTGGTACAAAAACATGTCGGAACCTTGATTCATATACTTAGTTCTGTTGGATAGACACTCCCTGGCCATACGGCCCAGGGTAGGTAGCGTTCTTCGGTGTACGGTCACAACATAATTGGAACTCAAAAACATGCTAAGCTGCTCCAACATGATTTCTTCGTCGCTATCTTCCTTATAGCGCAGGGCATGCAGCGTAAAAAAATAATATTTATCATAAGCGTCCATCTTAGCCCGGGGACTCTTTTGCATACAGTCCTCCACCGCAAGGTAGTGAAAATCAAAGATATCAGCTAGATAATTAAGTTCGCGTTCATTTTGAAAGTCATACAAATCCACCCATAGTAAATCATCTTCATGTTGAATTAAATCCTTTTGAGTCAAATCCACATCATGAACTAACTCTTTCCGGGTTGCATCATAGAAATAAGTTTTGATCATGCGGGTCACCTCCACGGAAGTTATGCAGTTTTAAATAATTATGAACAGCTAAACTTCGTCGGTGAGGAGATTCTTCCATGCAGGTTACCCCCTTTCGGAAACAATTTAAAAGGCCTTCAGTATAATAATGAAGACCAATAACAACATGCGCCTTCTTCATTCGTGCAAGTTTTAGCTCTATACAGCTAGAGAGTAATCTCAGCCACATTAAGTAAAACCTTAATTCGGTAATACCTGTTAACCCGTTACTGTCTCTCGACATTTCCGGGCAGTGGCTTGTGTCTGTATAGTAGCCTCACCTAACGAAGAACAGTATTTAATTATAATTCCTAATACATATTATTACTTTCATGTATCATTGTCAAAAAAATTTATTCCTCCAGCAATCCAAAATTCCGCATGTCTATATCCCTATTACGCCAGTCTTTTTTCACCTTGACCCTCAGTTCCAGGAAAATCCGCGAACCCAACAGCGCTTCTATCTCTTGGCGTGCCTGTTGTCCCACTTCTTTAAGCATACGGCCGCCCTTGCCGATTAATATACCCTTTTGGCTCTCCCGCTCAGTGTAAATAACTGCCCGAACTGCCACCATGTCCTGGGACCTTTGTTCAACATCTTCCAATACCACTGCTACGGAGTGCGGCACTTCCTGACTGGTCAAGTGTAACACCTTTTCCCTGATCAGCTCGGCCATAATAAATCGCTCAGGCCGATCCACCACCATTTCGTCGGGGTAGTACTTGGGCCCTTCCGGTAGATAATTGATAATTACTTGCCGGAGACGCTGCACGTTGTCCCCGGTAAGCGCCGAAACAGGCACAATCTCAGCAAAACTACCGGCTTGTTGGAAAGCTGCAATAATGGGCATCAAATTATCCGGCTTAACCAGGTCAATTTTATTAACTGCCAGCAGCACCGGACCATTCACCTTTTTCAACTGTTCCAGCATGTAACGGTCCCCCGGACCGGGCATGGCCGCTTCCACCAGCAACAGCACCACATCTACTTCCCGCAGGGTATTCAAGGCTAAATCCACCATATGTTCACCCAATTTATGTTTGGGCTTGTGGATACCCGGAGTATCGATGAAAACGGCCTGGTAGTCTGAGCCGGTAAGCACGCATTGTATTTTATGACGGGTTGTTTGCGGTTTATCGGACATGATGGTTAACTTCTGACCCAACATACTGTTCAGCAAAGTGGATTTACCCACATTAGTTCGTCCCACAATAGTTACGAAACCTGATTTAAAAACTGGATCATGCATATTTTGCCGTTCCTTTCATTGTACTTAAGCGTTGGCGTTCAGTGAAAAAGCCACCGGCAGCAGTTCGGCAACTGTGGTTTCCCGGTAGGCACCATGCCGGTTGGCCAAGTATACTTTAATGTCGCCGCCAAATTCAGCCAGTACCTGGAGGCAAGCCCCGCAGGGACTGCAGTATTCTTCTGTACCAGCCACCACCGCCAGCGCAGTGAATTTGCGTTCCCCCCGGGCTACAGCGGTAAACAACGCTACCCGTTCAGCGCAGATTGTAAGCCCATAGGATGAGTTTTCCACGTTGCACCCGGTATATACTTCGCCTCCGCTGGCCAAAAGCGCCGCGCCTACCGCAAAGCCTGAGTAGGGTGCATAGGCGTTTTGCCTGGCCGCCAAGGCCAAAGCAATCAATTTTTCCGGTTTCATTCGATCACCTCACCAAATCCCAAAACCGGGGCCAAATTAGTAAATACGCCACCACCAAAGCATTTAAGGCGGTAACCAAAACTGCACCGGCAGCCACATCTTTGGCAATTCTGGCCAGCGCATGGCGCTCTGGAGACACCAGATCCACTACTGTTTCAAGGGCGGTGTTAAACATTTCCGCAGCAAGTACCATAAAAATAGTTATGGAAAGCATGGCGAGCTCTCCCGGCGGCATTTTTAAAAACAGGCTGACAGCAATCACCAGGACTGCCGCCAGCAGATGAATTTTCATGTTTAGCTGTGTTCTTATAGTATAACCAATCCCGCATATGGCCCACTGAAAGCTACGCATTAGGCGAAGCACCAGTCATCACCTCTTCCGGAAAATACCAACACCAGTTCTTAATACCCTGAATCAACGAAGGCGGAGAGGCCTGCTCGGGTTAGAATACTTTCTTCCTGGTTGCGCATTTTTTGTTTGTCCGGCGGAGTTTGGTGGTCATAGCCCAGTAAGTGTAGGACTCCATGTATAGTTAGGTAGGCCACTTCCCTGGTGAAGCTGTGGCCATATTCCACTGCCTGGCGCTGGGCGGTTTCCAAAGAAATTACCACATCGCCCAGCATAGGTTCGTCTTCATCCCCGGGCATGGCTGGACCCTCCAGCATAGCAAAGCTGAGCACGTCCGTAGGACCTTCAATACCTCGGTATTGCTGGTTCAGGCCGGCTATATAATCGTCGTCCACAAACACTATGCTTACTTCGGTATTTTCGGGTACATCATGCCCGCCGAGCGCCTGTACCACCACCCGGGTGAGCAGCTCATCCAGATCGTAATCGACCGGTATTTTTTCCTGCAGATTGCTTACAAGTACCGACACGTTTATTCTTGCTCCTCTCTGGCACCTAGGTTACATACGATAGGTATCAACCGGCTCCTTTTCCTGCAGATTGTTTACGTATACCGGCACGTTTATTTTTTCTACTCTCTATTTCCTTAGTCATATCAGGGTACTCTATCCTGCTGTGGAATATCCCTGACAGCACTCTGATGAATGCACCGGCAATAATGTTCAGATCCTTCATTGTAAGGTCACATTCAGCCAACTGCCCGTCCATAAGCTTGTCCTTGATAATTCTATGTACCATACCTTCCACCCGGCCGGAAGTACGGTTTTGCATAGAGCGAGTCGCTGCCTCAACCGCATCGGCAAGCATCACAATGGCTGCTTCTTTAGTTTGCGGCTTTGGACCTTCGTACCTGAAATCATCCTCGTTTACGCTTTCATTCTTATTATTCTCCAAGGCCTTTTGATAGAAGAAACTACACATACTATGGCCATGATGCTGCTCAATTATTTCAATAATGCCCTTAGGCAGTTTCTGCTCACGAGCCAGTTCCACCCCGTCTTTGACATGGGAAGTTAAAATCAAGGTACTCAAGGAGGCCGCTATTTTATCATGGGGGTTTTCCCCACCCATCTGGTTTTCTATAAAGAAGACAGGCCGCTTCATTTTACCAATATCATGATAGTAGGCCGCCACCCGCACCAAAAGGGTATCTCCCCCCACAGCGTCTGCGGCCGCTTCCGCCAAATTACCCACCAGCAAACTATGGTGATAGGTGCCCGGCGCTTCAATTTGCAAGCGGCGTAGAAGCGGGTTACTCGGGTTGGACAACTCCAAGAGGCGCACTGAGGAAGTGATGCCAAAGGCACTTTCCAGGTAGGGTATAGCACCGTTGGTCAAAATAGAAGATAATATGCCATTGATAGTGCCTAATATCAGGCTTGAGATAACCAGTAATCCAATGGGCGTATCCCCAACTAACCCCATAGCAAAAATAGCAGCTACATTGGCTGCTCCAGTATAAAAACCAGCCCGGGCCATATCACCCCGCTGGCTGAGCTTGCTCACCCCGTAAACGCCCGTAAAACCGCCGATAAAGGCAACCACAGCAAACCGCATCTGGCCGCCGGTCATCAGACCCACCAAAAAACTGATAATTGCCACCACCAATACGGCCAGGCGAGAATCCAACAAAATAGCTATGAGCATTCCCGCCGTCGCCACGGGGGCAACGTATGCCAGGAGAGCCCCGAATTGAGGCCAAGGGGTGATATTAATTGCCATTATAGCCTTGGATACGCCCAGTACACCCAACACTATGATACCCATCAGGTATAAATAACCGGCATGATTGAATATTTCCCTATTCTGCTGATAAAGGTAAAAAAGCACTACACACATCAACAAGGCTATCAGCAAAGCCGAGCCCAGAATAGAAGAAACCGGTAGAATAGAACGGGATAGCCCCAACGCCTCTAATTTAGCGATATGCTCTTCGGTAACTATTTCCCCCACGCCAATAATTTTTTCCCTTTCTTTTATAGCTACCATTATCGGGGGCACAGCCTCCCGAGCTGCCTCCTGTAAGCGCTGGGTTTTCTCAATATCCAAAAATTTATTGGGACGTAAATAATAGCGCACCATTTCCGACGCCAGTGTTTTATAGGAGTTATTTAACTGCAGATTATTAACCTCATCCACCAGCGTATTTTCCACGTCTTTAGTATTTTCCTGGGTTACGCCGTCCATGGCTTCCATGGCTCGGGCAACCATGGTAGTAAGACTGTTCCCCACCTGCTCCAGGCTGTTAGGATCGGGCTGGGCCAGCGTTTTTAAAACATCGGTGGGCAGAATAAACGGTATTTTACTTTTGAGCTGTGCTATTCTCTCGCTTTCATCAAGCTCAGGATTAGATTGTATGTCATCAATAATATTTACCAGCGTAGATATATTTTGCTGTACATCCACACTCACCTGCGGATCGATGATATACTGTTGTTCCACCTGATTGGCCGCTATATTTCGGGCCTCCTCGGTTTTAACCTTATCCTGAAATGTAATACTGCGCGGGGCAAAAACGTTGGTAGGCGAAACCTGCCCTACCAGCAGGTTAACCTGCTGGGGCATAAACTCTACGGATAGAATTAAAGTCAGCAGTACAAAAAATAAACAAGCGGCCAGCCCCCTGCGCACTTTGCGCTGGCCAACCAACCGGTTGATACTATCCGCAAGTATTCCCTTTACCGTACTCAGAGGAAGCATTTAAATCACACCTCAGTTTTCCGCCAAAGTACCTTTTTCTTCATAGGCCCGGACAATTTGCTGCACCAGAGGGTGTCTGACAATATCTTCACCAGTAAAGTGATGAAAGGCTATTCCTTCAATACCATCCAACACCCGGCGGGCATGAACCAATCCAGATTGTTGTCCCCTGGGCAGATCCACCTGGGTTTCGTCGCCGGTGATTACCGCCCGGGACCCGAAACCCAGTCTGGTAAGGAACATTTTCATTTGCTCGGGGGTAGTATTTTGCGCTTCGTCTAAAATTACAAAGGAATCATCCAGCGTCCTACCACGCATGTAAGCCAGGGGAGCAATTTCAATTACCTGTCGCTCTAAATATTTCTGGGTATTTTCAGCACCCAGCACATCATAAAGGCTGTCATATAACGGCCGCAGGTAAGGATCCACCTTTTCCTGCAGATCGCCAGGCAAAAAGCCCAGTTTTTCACCCGCCTCCACCGCCGGCCTGGTCAGCACAATTCTGTTTACAGCCCGATTACGCAGCGCCCTAACGGCCATCACCACCGCCAGATATGTTTTTCCGGTTCCAGCCGGTCCCAGAGCAAATACCACATCCTGCTTATGCAGCTTTTCTATATACTGCTGCTGGCCAACTGTTTTGGGCTTGATTTTTTTACCCCGGGCTGTAACCAACACCACATCACGGGCTAGGCCCACCAATGCCCCGCCATTACCGGAATTTACGGATTTAATGGCATAATTAATCTCGTGTCTGGTCAATCGATTGCCGGCCTGATAATAGGCCTGCAACTGCTCGATAATCTCTCGTGTTTTTTCAACCTGCTTCTGCTGCCCCATAATGACCAGATCCTCACCCCGGGCCACCATTTTCACACCCAGTGAGTTTTCCAGCAAAGACAGGTTTTCATCATGTTTGCCAAATATTTCTGCAGCAGCGCCAATATCATCAAGTATTATTCTGGTTTCCATTACTCGGGCTTCCATCTTTTCCGTCAACTATACCATTACCTCCTCCATCTGACCGATGAGGTTTTTCTAAGCCTATTTCCTCTAACGTTTCCACTGTTACCCGAACACGAACTATAGGCTCTTCACTTACAGTTTTAACTTCCCTCAGTTGCGTTTTCAATATTTTAGCATTATCAGGTATTTGTAAGCGTAATTTATCCATCGTCTGGTTTCCAGCCAAACGGCGGGCCTCAGCCCGACTTAATATATTGTTATAAATTTTCTGTTCTATATATTTAACCGTAATAAATTCGACGGGTACATTAATATTCCTCCATGTTGGCAACCTTTTAACATCCGTATGCTTAACATAGTGTGCATACGGCACTTGGCGGGGACCCATTAAAATTATTTCCTTACACCCGATTTTCATGCAAAGTTTGGTAATTTCCTGCCCGGTGGGCCTCTTTACCTGTTCCTTCAATTTTACTTCATCGTAACCATCATACCATATGCGAGCACGGACAATACCCCGGGCGTGAACATACTGCACAGGCAACTGGTGCTCGTCCTTTTCCACAGCATCAGCATTGTTTTTGTCCTCTTCTTCAATTTTAAGGGGCGGTATAGCCGCTGATATTAAAACTTGCCCACCGGTAACGGTATCCCCTTCTTGAACCAGTGGATGACCGGATAAAACCAGAATTTCTTTAATTAGGCCGTCTTTTTGAGCCACTATATCCACCAACTGCGCGCCATTGTCCGGCGGCAGCACTTTTTCTACTACTTTTATCTCTAACCTTGTCCCATCTACGGTCACGCCCACCCAGGCCAAACCGTTCACCTGCTGCATAATGGATTTTTCCAGCTCAGCCGTGTCCACGGACCACTTGGGCACCCCGCGATACAACCCAGCTTGCCGGGCAACCCCAGCGATCTTAGCTTCACTAATTAATCTATTACCTGTTATATCAATAACCCAAATAAAAGATGATAGCGCATAGAGCATAATAACAAAAAACAGTGCGCCTCCCAGCAATGCCTGCCGGCGCCGTAACCTGCCTATAAAGAAAGGCAAGCCGGATCGAGCGACAATATGGAAACGACAACGAGTCATGCGGGCTATATGACGCAAAGGTTGTACATCCCTTAACCGCACATTTAGGGCCACCCGGTTTCCGAACGCATTGGCGATTCCCCAAAGGTAAATACCCCGGGTGGTCGCCATATTTATAAACTTCTCCAGGTATTCCTCGGGAAGCGTAATAGTAACGTAGCCATACAGGTAGTTTAACATCTTTAAAAACATTTTTCGCCCCCCTAACTTAGAAAAGCAAGACCGGTAATTAGCCCTTCCACGCAAATTTCATCAGGCATAATATTGCGCAGTGTCAGGTTTTCACCGGTCACTTCGATAACCTTATCGCTGACCACCACTCTCACCAGACAGGAGTTATATTCTTGAATACCGCGATGATTCTCAATAAATACTTGCAGGTTGCCAACCAGTACGATTTTCGGCAAGTCCAGCATAATATCCCCGGGTAATTCCAGGTAATCTGAAAGCTGTCGTTTAACTTTGTTTTTTAAATCTTTCCAGGCCATAAAAAATCCCTCCTCGCCATTAATTTATGCGGCTGAGAAGGGAAAAATAACGTTTATATGGTTATATATCCCATTAGTTTACAAAGCCTTTATAATCTTATTGTTCTTAAATGTATACTTATGGTTCATAAATGATAAGAAATTTTTTTAGACATAAGCTTATTAATAAAATTTATTTATTTTTTTAATAAAGGATTCATTAAATAGAAACAGAAATATTCGACTGATATACTGTAATAACTTTTTGATATTTATTTTGATATTTGCATGAAAACAGGTGGAATGCTATAAGAAAGGAGGTCGATCCAACAATGACTGATAAAATAAAGCTCACCAGCCTGGCCAAGACACCCGGGTGAGCAGCTAAAATAGGGCCGGAAACCCTGTCGCAGGTACTGCGACATTTACCCGAAACCCAAGACCCGGGCCTCTTGGTAGGTTTAAATACTTCAGACGACGCTGCCGTATATCGTCTGAATGAACACCAGGCTTTAATACAAACCGTTGATTTTTTCACTCCTATGATTGATGATCCTTATCTATTCGGTCAAATTGCCGCAGCCAATGCTCTAAGTGATGTTTATGCTATGGGTGGTCAACCGCTATTGGCTCTTAATATAGTTTGCTTTCCCGATTGTCTGCCCCCCGACGTACTTGCGGAAATTTTAAGAGGTGGCGCGGATAAAGTGGTAGAAGCAGGTGGTATTATTGCCGGTGGACACACGGTACGCGATGACGAGCCCAAATACGGGCTGGCAGTAACCGGCCTGGTGCCACCCGAAAGCATTATCTCCAACGCTACCGCCCGGCCTGGTGACCGGCTTATATTAACTAAACCACTGGGCACTGGTATTATTAATAACGCAATTAAGGCCGACTTGCTGTCCACCGAAACTGTCGAACGGGCAGTGCTGTGTATGTCTGCGCTAAATAAGGAGGCATCCGCAGCCATGCAGCAACATAATGCCAGTGCCTGTACAGATATCACCGGCTTCGGCCTACTGGGGCACGCCGCCGAATTAGCCGAGGCCAGTCAGGTCAGCTTGGAGATTTGTTTTTCTGATGTACCACTGCTGCCGGAGGCAATGGAGATGGCTCGCATGGGTATAATACCAGGAGGCGCTTATAATAATAAAGAACACCTGGGCGACAAGGTAGCTTTTGACAAATCACTTAGACCGGAAGAACAAATGATACTATTTGACCCCCAAACTTCAGGGGGACTGCTTATAGCCGTAGCCGAGGCAATGACGGATAAACTGGTGGCGGAACTAACGGAGAGAGATGTACAGTCAGCTGTAATAGGCCGGGTATTACCGGCCCAAAATAAGTTAATTAGTGTTATTTAAGAAAGTTAACAAGATAATAAGGAGGTTATAGCAATGAATCATAAAGTAGTTGACTGCCGCGGGCTAGCCTGCCCACAACCGGTAATCAATACCAAAAAAGCGCTGGAGGAAGCAGATGTCAAGACCATTACCACAATTGTGGATAACGATGTCGCCCGGCAAAACGTGACGTTGTTTGCTAGAAATGCAGGTCACCAGGTTGATGAACAACAAAAAGACGGCTTTTATTATTTGACCGTAACTCGTAGTGATGTTTCGCCCGTAGCCAAACAAACCAATGAAAGTAACACTCAGGCCCCTGCTGTCACTACCGTGCCCCCCGGTGGACCGGTTTATTTTATCACCACCAACGAGTTTGGTCAGGGTTCGCCGGATCTAGGAGAGGTATTAATGAAAAGTTTGTTCACCACCCTGGTAGCCATGACTCCCCCCCCAACGGCTTTATTATTTTTAAATGCCGGTGCATATTTAACCTGTGAGGGTACTCCAGTGCAGGAACAGCTAGAGAAATTATACGCAGCAGGTACCACCGTACTTACCTGCGGCACCTGCCTGGAATATTACCATTTAAAGGAAAGGTTGTTATTGGGGAATATCTCTAATATGCTCGAAATCAATACCTGGCTGTCCGGACAACATAAGGTTATCACCATTGCTTAAAATCGCTGTAAACATTTGGTTACGAAATCCTAATGACTTTTTTCATAGGAGCTATGCGCGAAAATAGAACCGGGGGGTTATTTTCTTCTTTTCATCCTACCGCCACGAGAGTTTAATACTTCACCAATGATCATGCTTCCCATCAGGGCGTTTTCGCTGCGAAATGCTGCAGCCAGCGGATTGCCGGCTTTACGCTTCCGGCGTCTTGAGGTTGCTGCCGTAAATGGCTGTGGCAAAAGGTTGTCTAATTGGTCAATAGGGCAACCTTTTCCACCGGCCACTACTTTTAAAGGCTGTCGCGGCCTATCCTGATCATCCAATTCCAACGGCGGATCAACCGCAGGGTTAGTTTGTTCCCACTGTCGCCGCGGGGATAGCGGCTCATTTTTCCACTCTAACGGTGGCTGTGGCTTGCCCTCAACTCCAGTAGAACGTTCCGGCTCCAACTGGCCAGGCACCGAGACATCCTCGCTGTGGGTGGATTTATCCCACGGGCCGGTTAGTGGACCGTCTTCACCGCGAGCAGGTATATCCCACGGACCAGACAACGGCCTGTCTTCACTACGTGATGATGTGTAATTTAAACGGGGCTGTTCAATATCCCCCGGGTGCCGGTCAGTGGGCCTTCCCGGCAATTTAAGACCTCCTCGGCCCATGATTTTGCTGATAATCATATATGCAATGAGCAAAACAATCAGCGCTGTCGTCACAAGTTAACCCCCTAAACATCCATGAAGTATTGAACAAGGTTTTTAGGATTACTTGACAGGATTACCGCTTCCCCCCATATCCTCCTTGTCCTCATTCATTTTGGATATGTTCTGCCGCATAGTGGTGTCTGCCAATATATTTTGCATATTATAGTAATCCATAACCCCCAGATTACCCTGCCGAAGTGCATCGGCAATACCCTGCGGCACCTCGGCTTCGGCCTCTACCACCTTGGCCCGCATCTCCTCCACGGCTGCCCTCATTTCCTGCTCCCGGGCCACTGCCATAGCACGCCGTTCCTCGGCTTTAGCCTGAGCGATATTTTTATCAGCCTCGGCCTGATCCATTTGCAGCGTGGCACCAATGTTCCGGCCCACATCCACATCAGCGATATCAATGGACAGTATTTCAAACGCAGTACCTGCATCAAGCCCTTTTTCCAGCACGGTGCGGGATATGGAATCGGGATTCTCCAACACTTCTTTGTGGTTATCCATTGATCCCACGGTGGATACTACCCCCTCACCTACTCGGGCCAAGACGGTTTCTTCACCGGCACCACCCACCAAACGATCAATATTTGCTCGCACCGTTACCCGGGCAATCACCTTCACTTCAATACCATCCTTGGCCACCGCCGATATCAAGGGTGTCTGGATAACTTTGGGATTAACACTCATCTGTACTGCCTCCAGCACATTGCGGCCTGCCAGGTCAATAGCGGCCGCCCGTTCAAAGGGCAGGTTAATATTGGCCCGTTCCGAGGCAATCAGCGCATCAACCACCCGGTCCACATTCCCGCCTGCCAGGTAGTGCGCCTCTAACTGATCCACTGTTATATCCAGCCCTGCCTTATAAGCCTTAACCAGTGGATTAACAATATTGGCCGGAGGCACCCGGCGCAGACGCATGCCGATAAGAGTGACAATCCCCACCCGCACACCAGCGGCCAGGGCGGAAATCCACAGCCCCACCGGAATAAAGCTAAATAAAACCACTACAGCCAGTATAATCAATACTACAGAAATTAGAAAAGCAATGAAGCCGGTAAACATAGAATACCCCCTTTTGTTTTGTTACCAATAACGATAAGAATAACGATAAGATTGTAATGTATAATATATTTTTGCCAAACTATGTTTCTTCCATAACCAACAACCAGCCCAGGTAAACAAATCCGCTTGGACTATTACATATTTCTTTAAGTTTACTCCCACGCCCTTACCACAATACGAATACCTTCCACTCGCACCACTTTAATTTTAGCCCCGGCAGGAATAAATCCACCCTCACTGACCACATCAAGGCGCTCTCCGCCAACATCCGCGGCCCCGGACGGACGCAGTGGAGTCAAGGTAATGCCCTCCTGACCGGTGTAATCCGCCAATTCCTCCCTGGATGCTCTGTAACCCTCGTCATTAAGCTGCCTTTTACCCAGGGTAAGCCGCTGCCAGAGATTTAACCTGGATATTACCTTAAGGCCTAAAATAAACACTATGATACTGACCATTAAGCCAATCACAAGGGACTTAAAGGTAATAACAACATCTACACTCAACAGCACGATACCCCAAGCAATAAGTATAATACCCGCAACCCCAGCTATTCCGAAACCCATAATAAACACTTCCAGCACCAATGCTAGAATTCCTAATAATAGGGCCAAAGTTGCAAACCAAGGAACCATTTCCGGCGACATTTGGAAGCCACCTCCATTGTGAGCATTTGTATCTAATGTCCATTGCATGGTTTTGCTTTGATAAATATACTTGTATGCTCATAAAACATAACAATAACGGCTTGGGCATATTTAAATGCCCGGCACTATTCAGCACCGGGACATCTGTTGCTTAAGACCTGCCTCATAAGGTCTTTTAGATATTTATTTAAATGATTTGGAAAACTTAGCCTTGCGCTTGCGAGCAGCTTCAGATTTTTTCTTTCTTTTCACGCTGGGCTTTTCATAGTGTTCATGTTTTCTGGCTTCAGCGAGAACCCCTGCCTTTTGACAGGTGCGCTTAAAACGCCGGAGGGCACTGTCCAGGGTTTCATTTTTGCCTACTTTAACTTCTGCCACTGACTCTTCCCTCCCCTCCGCTTAAACCGTAAAGCTTGTTCTAAAATCAAGCTGAAAAACAACCTCCATATAAAAATTACCACACCAAAGTATTATACAATACAGCATTTGGGTAGTCAATTACCCCGGCGGCCATTGAAAGGGTCTGCCGGCCAAAAAATGATAGTGAATATGCCACACTACCTGACCAGCATCCTTCTTGCAATTGGCAACAAGTCTAAATCCCCGTTCTGTCAATCCCATGTCTTTTGCAACATTGGCTGCGGCTATTTGCATTTTCCCCAGAATGTGGCTGTCCTCGGGCTGCAACTCAAAAAACGTGGGAATATGCTTCTTGGGTATAAATAAAAGGTGGGTAGGGGCAATCGGTTGAATATCCTTGAATGCCATTATCTGGTCATCCTCGTATACAATATCAGCCGGAATTTCCCTTTTGATTATCTTACAAAAAATACAATCCTGCACCTTCTTCCACCTCCTCCCTAAGAACCTGGCATAACGTTGATTTAAGATCTGCTATTACATTTCAACATGACACCTTTAAATCCTGCCTTAGTTATAAATTATTCTTCCCTTTAACCCGATGCCACCAAGTGCATTTATCTTTACATCCGCCAGCTTTCCTCTCCACTTGTCCTGCGCAGGGAAAAAGACTCGCACATAATTATCCGTCAGACCCTCAAATATTTCTACGGACTGGTCTTCAGACATTGTAACAACGGGCTGTTCCACCAACACCGATACCGTTTTATCCAGGTACCGGGCAGCAAAGGCGCTGGCCAGCACATGGCCTATAGCAATTAATTCCCGGCTGCGCTTTTCCTTAACCCGGGGATCGACTTGGCCGGGAAAATTGGCGGCCGGTGTGCCCCGGCGAGGGGAATATTTGAAAACATGCAGTGCCGAAAACTGCATTTCCTTGACAAAGGCGCAGGCATGGTTAAAATGTTCGTCCGCTTCGCCGGGAAAGCCCACCATAATGTCGGTGGTTATACCCACCTCGGGTATTTTATCACGTATATTGGTCAGCAATCTGCGGAAAAAGTCAGTATCATAGTGCCGCTTCATTTTCTTTAAAATATAATCATCCCCGCTTTGCAGGGGAATGTGCAGATGACGGCAAAACGGCGGCCCGGCAGCCATCAACTCCAGTAAATCAGGGGTAATATCATTCGGCTCCAGGGAACTAAGCCGCAACCTGACCAAGCCAGGCACGCTCGCCAAAGATTCCAGCAGCCTCACCAGGTCGAAACCGTCTTGTTTCTCTCGACCGTAAGCGCCGGTATGAATACCGGTCAACACCACCTCTTTAAAGCCGCTCTCTACTAAATTGCGCACCCCGGCCAGCACATTCTCCGGCGCGCGACTGCGCAGGGGTCCCCGGGCATAGGGAATAATACAATAAGTGCAATAATTTTCGCAGCCCTCCTGAATCTTTAGAAATGCCCGGACCCGTCCTTGATGCGATTCGCCAGGTAGTTCCTCAAATTGCAGACACTGGTCGATTTGCCCGACTGCTTTTACTTGGCGTCCTTTGGACACTCCTTCCACCAGGTCCACAATATCAGCCCGATTTCCGACACCCACCACCACATCAACACCCTCAACCTCCAGCACCTCGTCAGGTGCCGTCTGGGCGTAGCACCCCGTTACCGCCACCACAGCATCGGGGTTGGTTCGGCTAGCCCGCCGGATTAGCTGCCGTGATTTACGGTCACCCATGCGGGTCACTGTGCAAGTATTGATTATGTAAACATCCGCCGGACTGTCAAAGTCTACCACCTGGTAGCCACGCCGCCGGAATAGTTCCTCCAGCGCCGCCGATTCATACTGATTGACCTTGCAGCCTAAAGTGGTCAGGGCTACTTTTTTTTCCGCCATGTAAAAGATTACCCTCCTAAATCGCCCCACTGATACAGTATCATAGCTAATGCTGCGGGCCCGGCGGTTTCTGTGCGCAATATGCGCGGGCCCAGAGTTACGGGGATACCACCCCGCCGACAGGCTTCTTCAACCTCCTGCTGCTCCAATCCACCCTCGGGGCCGATTAACAGATATACTTCATCCGGCCCGGGCCGACTTTGTAATGCATCCTTGAGAGTACAACCGGTCTCATCCTCCCAAAGAACCAGCACCAGTGCGCCGGGTGGTATAATACTCAGTGCGGTGGACCACTCCACCGGCTCTACCACCTCGGGCACCAACGCACGACGGCATTGCTTGGCGGCCCCGGTGGCAATGCGCTGCCAGCGTTCCAGGCGGGAGGCCTTTTTGGAGGCGTCCAAACGCACCACACTGCGTTTGCATAACACGGGCCAAAAGGCCGCCGCGCCCAACTCAGTGCCTTTTTGAATTACAGTGTCCATCCGATCGCCCTTGGCTAATCCCTGCACCAGCACCACCCGCAGGGGAGGTTCACCACCGGCCAGTCCTCGCCTGAGCACCTGACAGTTAATAGTTTCCCCGGTAAAACTTTCAATACGGCTTTCCCAAAAATTACCGCACCCGTCGAGTAATGTAATTATATCCCCCGGTCCCAGTCGTAATACCCTTTTGATATGGTGAGCTTCCTGACCCGCAACTGTAACGCTGTCACCCTGTACTTGTTCCGGTGCCACAAAAAACCTGGGCATATTTTATCACAACCTACCATCAGCAACATTGTTCCGCTCTTTCGGATATGATGCCTAGCCTTGACATGAATAACTTATTATATAACAAAAGCCTATCTAGTTAAAACATATATTATTTCTTAATTCCTTAAACAAAAACTTAGCGGGGCTTCACCTCGGTATGCTAACATCCGCTGGCTTAGCTCCTTGTTGCACGTTCTTTACTAATTTCTAAGGAACTAAATTAATTACCTTAATTCGCACACCCCTGCTAATATCCACATAATATAGATAAAAACAGAAGGAGTGTTTCTTTATGGCTAACGATACCGAAAAAGATGTTGACAAAGAAGAAAAAGAAACAATTAAAGCCAGCGCTGCATATAGTAATTATCCGCCAGGTAACTCTATTCCCGTTTACCAAACACCGTACCCCGGATACCCATATACCACTTACAAGTATTATCCAACACACGAATTTGTATCCCTTTATGCCTTACCGGAAGCTCTTAACTTAATAGTTGCTTCGGTTGGGGGTGAAAGAGAGGACGAGTTATTTTACGATTATTTGCTTAGCGTGGCCCCCCCACCTCAAAGAGAAATCATCACCCCGATTCGTGATGATGAAAGAAAGCATAACAAATTATTAAGGCAATTATATTGGGAGGTTACCTGCCAGGACATTCCCCCAACACCTGATGTACCTTTTGATAAGCCCCAAAACTACTGCGACGGTATCACCAGGGCACTGTTTGGTGAACTGGCTGCTGTAGAAAGATACCGTAAGATATTATACGGCTTTGAGTTTTTGCCTTACCGAAATATTATTACGGAGATTTATACCGATGAATTAAAGCACTCTTCCAAATGGAATTACTTGTTTGCATTAAATTGCGCCAATAGGTAAAAGTCGTTTTACTTCGCAATATTACATTTCCTACTAGCAACATATACCCTGTACTCCTTAAGAAGAAGCTTCTGATATTCCTGTCGAGCCGAGGGTGGGATATAATTCTTTTTCTCCAGTCTGTCAACGATTTCTTCGGCAGTCTCAAGGTTCACCTGCCCACCCTCTGCGTAAATGGCAGCAAGTATCTGGTCCAGACCAGTAACCCTAACTTGAGTGCCGTCAAGAAAAGTTAGCATAGTCAGACCGCGTAACTGCGCGCAGGGAATGATTCCTATGTTAATGCCATTAGACATGGTTTTGCCTCCCCAATTTACATCTGGTCAATGCCTTTTCGGTAAACCATAGCCACCCACTCGCCTCCGGTTAGTTCCTTTACGGGTTCAAGGCCGGCATCACCCAATGCCCGGCGCACCTCCTCGGCCCGGTCATTAATAATTCCCGAGGCAATCAGCCTGCCGCCGGGCTTAAGCGCCGCCGCAGCATCCTGGGCCACGTTGATAATCACATCAGCAATAATATTGGCCACTATTAAATCGGCCTGACCACCGGCCAGATTATCCAGCAAGTTCCCCTGGACCACTGCCACCCGGTCCGACACACCGTTACGCTCGGCATTGTCCCAGGCCGTTCGCACCGCCAGCTCATCAATATCCACGGCAGTTACCTGCCGGGCACCAAGCAGCGCCGCCGCCACGGAAAGTATGCCCGATCCTGTGCCTACATCATAAACTACTGCGCAACCCGGCGCTAATTCTTCAAGTAAAGCCAGGCACATGGCAGTGGTGGCATGAGTGCCACAGCCAAAAGCCATGCCGGGGTCCAGCTCAATAACGGTTTCCCCCACCCGGGCTATATAATCCTCCCAGGATGGTTTCACAATAATATTTCTACCAACCCGCACTGGTTTGTAATATTCCTGCCAGGCAGTAGCCCAATCCTGCTCCTTAACTTCCATGGTTTGCCACTGTACTGGAAAATCGGCGAGCCTGCGGGTCAAACTCTCCAGTCGTTCCGGCAGTAAGCAATCACAGCAAAAATAACCCTTCACCGCGACCTGCTCACTCTGCGGCGGCTTTAGCGTTGGGGCCACTGTATCGGCAGTACCTTTAGTGATGAGGTCCACAATTAAGGCGGGGTCTTCTATGACAACCCCGCCCGAACCAATTTCATTAAAAACATTTGCCACTGCTTCCACCAACTCCACAGGTGAGGCAACAGCAATCTCCAGCCATTCCAAACACAAACCCCCCCAGGGTCTAACTTAAACTAACCATAAATGCAAGATATATCTTAGCCTGAAAAAGCGTCCCGCATTTTTTCGAAAAACCCTTTTTCCCCACTATGCGGCTTTTGCCCCTCGATATGAGCAAATTCCTTTAGCAGATCCCTTTGTTTACCGGTTAGCCTGGTGGGTGTAACCACTCTGATGCGTACATGCTGGTCCCCACGTCCATAGCCACGCACATCGGGAATGCCCTTGCTTTTCATGCGCAATACCATACCCGACTGCGTGCCCTCCGGAACCTTTAGCTTGGCATCACCATCTAAAGTGGGCACATTGATTTCATCACCTAAAGCAGCCTGGACAAAACTGATATCCGTATCAACAATAACATTGTTGCCTTCCCGTTTGAACGTAGCATGGGACTTCACGTGTATATACACAAACAAATCTCCCGGCGGCCCGCCACGCAAACCTTTTTCTCCCTCACCGGATAAACGCAACCGGGAACCGGTATCCACCCCGGCGGGAATCTTTACTTTTAAATTCCGGCTTCGCCTTACGGTGCCGGAACCCCGGCAGGTAGGGCAGGGTTTTTCAATAATCACCCCGGAGCCACGGCAGCGGTCACAGATACGGGACTGCACAATGCGCCCGAACGGGGTGCTCTGAGCATACTGAATCTGCCCCGTGCCTTTACAAACGTCACAGTTTTTCTTTGCGGTGCCCGGTGCCGCCCCACTGCCGCCACAGGTGCTGCATTCCTCAGTACGGGGAATTTTTATATCTTTTTCCAAGCCAAAAGCAGCCTCTTCAAAGGTCAGCTCCATATCCACCCGTAAATCGGCGCCCGGCTCGGGACCGTTCCGCCGCTGGCGCCCGCCGCCACTGAAAAACATATCAAATATATCACCAAAACCGCCAAAATCGCCGCCGCCAAAACCTCCAAAGCCACCGTTAAACTGGCCGTCCGTAGCCGCATGTCCGAAACGGTCATAAGCTTCACGTTTTTCGGCATTACTTAATACTTCATAGGCTTCGTTAACTTCTTTGAATTTCTCCGCAGCGTTATTATCTTCTTTATTGACGTCGGGGTGATACTGGCGGGCTAATTTGCGAAAGGCCTTCTTAATTTCCTCAGGCGAAGCGTCCCGGGAAACACCCAGCACCTCATAATAATCCCGTTTTGCCACGGGGGATCCACCACCTTATACTTCAAACACCACCGGGAGAGCTAAATATAGCCCTCCCGAACGGCAAATATTTAATAGTAAACGACTTTATATCATTCTACGCAATTAGTCAAATTCCTGTTACCAAACTTCAAATGATACTTTATTTATCTTTTTTATCATCGTCAACTTCAAACTCGGCATCCACTACATTTTCTTTATTTTCCCCGGTAGCGGTACCACAACCGTCGGCACCACAGCCATCGCAACCAGCCCCGGCGGCACCGCCCGTCTGGTCAGACTCGGCCTGCTGCTGTTGATACAATAAAGCGGTCAGCTCATACAGCGGTTTAGTTAATTCTTCAGTAGCCGCCTTGATGGCTTCAATATTATCACCCTTGACGGCCTCCTTAAGCCGCTCGGCAGCCTGATTAACCTGCTCCACTTTATCCTTATCTGCCTTGTCACCCAGGTCTTTAATAGTCTTCTCAGCCTGGTAAATCATGCTGTCGGCTTGATTGCGCAGTTCCACCAGTTCTTTACGGCGCTCGTCATCGGCAGCATTTTTCTCGGCGTCTTTAACCATCTTATCAATATCTTCATCGCTGAGACCCGTGCCACCCGAAATGGTAATGCTCTGGCTTTTGCCCGTGCCTTTATCCTTGGCCGAAACATTGACGATACCGTTAGCGTCTATATCAAAGCTAACTTCAATTTGCGGCACGCCCCGGGGTGCCGGCGGTATACCGGACAGTTGGAACCGCCCCAGCGTTTTATTATCTGCCGCCATAGAACGCTCACCTTGCAGCACATGGATTTCCACCGTAGTTTGCCCATCGGCGGCGGTGGAGAACACCTGGCTCTTAGAGGTGGGGATAGTGGTATTTCGTTCGATCAGCCTGGTGGATACACCGCCCAGGGTTTCAATACCCAGGGAAAGCGGGGTAACGTCAAGCAGCAGTACATCTTTAACTTCACCAGCCAGCACACCGGCTTGAATAGCCGCGCCAATGGCCACACACTCGTCCGGATTGATACCCTTGTGGGGCTCTTTTTGGATAAAATTCTTGATGGCTTCTTGCACCGCAGGCATACGGGTGGAACCTCCCACCAGCAGTACCTTATGAATATCCTGGGGACTTAAACCAGCATCGGACATTGCCTGCCTGGTGGGTCCCATTGTCTTTTCCACCAAATCTGCCGTCAGTTCATTGAACTTGGCCCGGGTAAGGTTAATATCCAGGTGTTTGGGACCATTGGCGTCAGCTGTAATAAAGGGCAGGTTGACATTAGCCGACATTACCCCGCTCAGTTCCACCTTGGCTTTTTCCGCAGCGTCCCTGAGACGCTGCATAGCCATCCGGTCACCTTTTAAGTCAATACCGGTATCCTTTTTAAACTCACTGATCAGGTATTCCACAATACGCTGGTCGAAATCATCGCCGCCTAGCCGGTTGTTCCCACTGGTGGCCTTAACTTCGAACACTCCGTCACCCAGCTCCAAAATTGATACGTCAAAAGTGCCACCGCCCAGGTCAAACACCAGGATGGTTTGCTCATCGCCTTTATCCAAGCCATAAGCAAGCGATGCCGCCGTAGGCTCATTAATAATCCGCAGTACATCCAGGCCGGCAATTTTACCGGCGTCTTTGGTGGCCTGACGCTGTGCGTCAGTGAAATAAGCCGGTACGGTTATAACAGCCTGCGTTACCTTCTCACCCAGGTAGCTTTCCGCGTCAGTTTTCATTTTTTGCAATATCATGGCGGATATTTCCTGAGGCGTATATTCCTTACCATCTATATTTACTTTATAATTAGAACCCATATGCCTTTTAATGGAACTTATGGTGCGGTCGGGGTTGCTGACCGCCTGGTTTTTAGCCACCTGGCCGACCAGCCGCTCGCTTGTTTTAGAGAATCCCACCACGGAAGGGGTGGTACGTCCACCTTCAGCGTTGGGTATAACCACCGCTTCACCACCCTCCATTACTGCCATACAGGAGTTGGTGGTACCTAAGTCAATGCCCAATACTTTAGCCATACTTATCGCCTCCTATGTTTAGCTATCAACTAATCTCCCGATTTAGCAACTTTAACCAGCGCCGGACGCAGTAATTTATCCTTAAGATAATACCCCTGGCGCAATTCCGCTGTTACAGTGTTATCATCATATTCATCCGTTATTTCTTGCATAATCGCTTCATGCAGGGCAGGGTCGAATTGTTCACCCACCGCCGCCACCGGCGTAAGTCCTTCTTTTTGCAGTACCTCCTGCAGCTGCCTAAAAATCATAGCTACCCCCTCAGCCACCTTGGCCGGGTCCTGCTCTTTGGCAGCCAGAGCCAGCTGAAAATTATCCAGCACCGGCAACAGCGCCTCGCATATAGAAGCAGCGGCATATTTAAAGAAGTCTTCTTTTTCCTTCACCGTACGCTTGCGGAAATTATCAAAATCAGCCTGAAGTCGCACCAGCCGGTTGAAGTATTCCTCGGCTTTAGCCTTTTGCTCGGCCAGTTCATTTTGCAGCCGTTCCACATCCACAGGCTCCCCCTGCGGATGACCCGCCGCCTGTCCTGCAAAATCCTCAACATCGTTACTTGTCTGACCGCCTGCCTGCTTTAAATCATCATTCGCTAAATGCTCACCCGGTGCCGCACAGACCCTGTCGGCCGCAGCATCATGTAATTTATCCATGCCCGTCACTCCTTGGCCAACACTTTAAAGTCGCCCATGTTTTTATGCTTACAGTGTGGTCTTAATTTAAAATTTACAATAATATACCCCAGACTACGCTTATTTACCACGCCAGCGCATCAGTCTTTCTATAACCAGTGAAATGTTGTCCGTCATATATTCCACCACGGCAAACGCCCTGGAATAATCCATCCTGGTAGGCCCCAAAAGGCCAATTCTCCCAACCGGTTTGCCCTCCATATGATACGTGCCCATTACTAGACTGTAATCCTTCAACCGACCGTCCTCCATCTCTTCGCCAATGCGTACCGTTACGCCCTCCTCCTGGAAAACATCAGTCATGATATTGGCCAGCTCATGTTCATTTTCCAGCAAACTGAGCAGTACTTTCACCTTTTCTATGTTATGGAATTCAGGCTGGTTTAAAATATTAAAGATGCTGCCAAGATATATTTTCTCCCCGGTTTCCAAGGACAGACCTTCTTGAATAACATCCATCGCCATATCCAAGATATGTTTTTGCTTGGCTAGTTCAAAATAAATTTCCTGAATTAATGTCAAACGAATATTTTCAATTGTTTTACCCTGCAGCTTATGATTCAATACTGAGGAAATAGTTTCCAGATCAACTGCCTGAATGCTCTCCGGTATATCAATAATCTGGTGGTGCACAGCTCCGGCATCGGTTACCATTATTACCATTGACTGCCTCCCGCCCATATGCACCAACTGAATGTGTTTGAACCTGCCCCCGCCCAAGCCACTGGTCATTACCACCCCGGTATAGTTGGTAATCTGCGATAATAACTGCCCGGCATTTCTCAGTACATGCCCAACTTCCCGTTTCTTGGTCAGGTAACCATTAAGCACCAGTTTTGCTTCTTTTGAATTAAACTCCTCGCGTTTCATCAAATGGTCCACGTAATACCTATACCCCTGGTCGGAAGGAACCCGCCCGGCTGAAGTATGAGGCTGCTCAATGTACCCCATCTCCTCCAGGTCGGCCATTTCATTGCGAATGGTAGCCGAGCTCACTCCCAGTTTATATTTTCTGGCGATGGTCCGGGAGCCTACCGGTTCCGCAGTGGCAATGTAATCTTGCACAATGGCCATTAAAACATTTTTTTTCCTGGCGTCAAGGGTCATTTAGGACACCTCCTTGTTAGCACTCTCCTATATTGAGTGCTAACACCTATTAAAAACATAGCACTAGTGGTTTCATTTGTCAAGAATATTCACCGTAGGTGTAAACTCGCACATAACCTCATTGGCCACCATTAAACCGCGTTGGGTTAAGCGTAAGTGATTGCCCCGGCGTTCCAGCAATCCTTTATTTACCAGAGATTCTGTAAGACCAGGGTACATTTGACTAAGTGGCCTGCCAAACCGCTGTCTGAAACGCTCCAGATCCAGCCCACAGATCATGCGAAGCCCCAAAAAAATAGTCTCAAAGATATCGTTTTCCGGGGTAATATCCTCGGACCAAGCCACCGGCAGCGCTCCGGTATTCAGCCTGGTCATGTAATCAATCAGGTTAGCCTCGTTCGACATACGCACTCCCCCCAGGCGGGAGTGCGCCGCCGGCCCCAATCCCAGATATTCTTCGTTATGCCAGTAAACCAGGTTATGACAACATTGTCGCCCTGACCGGGCAAAGTTGGAAATCTCATATTGTTCCAGACCGGCCGTCTTTAATATTTCAGCAGCAGCCCGGTACATAGCTAGGCCATCCTCTTCTACGCAAGGTTGCAAAAGTCCACTGTCCACTTGCTCTTTTAATGGCGTGCCCTCCTCCAACTGCAGACCATAGGCAGATACATGTTCCGGTTGCAAAGCCACTACCTGTTCAAGGCAGCACTGCCACTCGGTAAGTGTCTGCCCGGGGACCTCAAAAATGAGATCCATGTTTACATTTTCAAAGCCTGCCTCCCTGGCCTGCCGTACTGCCGCCACCGTCTGCGCATGGGTATGTATACGTCCCAGAATGCCCAGCGTGGCCTCAGTGCAAGCCTGGGCCCCTAAACTGAGCCGATTGACCCCGGCCCGGCGCAGGGCGGATAGTTTATCAGCATCTACCGTACCGGGGTTGGCTTCTATAGTAAATTCCACACCGGATGATAAAATGAAATGCCCTTTTATAAAATTTATTATTTCCAAAAGCATGGCAGTTGATAAACAAGTAGGCGTACCCCCACCGATAAAAACGGTGGACAAAGGCCACCGTTTATCAAGCTTCCCCCCCACCCGTAGTTCTATCTCCCGGCGCAGGCCGGTGATATAAAGGCGAGCGTTAGATTCATTATATGGATAAGAAACAAAGTCACAGTAACGGCACTTACGCACACAAAAGGGTATGTGAATATATAGAGCAGCAGGCAAACTATTTTCAAGCAACGCCCGGTCCCCCCGGCTTATCCCCTAAGCGGGATACCAGTTCGTTCTCACCGTCACATAAATAGCAACTTATCCTAATCACCTCTTATTTTTTTTCTTCACCGATGTTCAGCACAGCCATAAACGCATCCTGGGGTATTTCCACACTGCCTACCTGCTTCATCCGCTTTTTCCCCTCTTTTTGTTTTTCCAGCAGCTTACGTTTACGAGTGATGTCGCCCCCATAGCACTTGGCTAGCACATCCTTACGGCGGGCCCGCACCGTTTCCCGGGCTATCACCTTATTCCCTATGGCGGCCTGGATGGGTACTTCAAACAACTGGCGGGGAATCAGACTCCTCAATTTTTCAACCAGGGCCCGGCCCCGCTGGTAGGCCTTTTCCTGGTGTACAATAAAGCTCAAGGCATCCAGAGGCTCCTCGTTAACTAAAATATCCATTTTAACCAGTTTAGACTGCCGGAATCCCGCCCATTCATAATCGAGGGAGGCATAGCCCCTGGTGCGCGATTTCAACTGGTCAAAATAGTCAAATATAATTTCGCTCAAGGGCAGGTCATATTTAACCATTACCCGGCTCTGGCTCAGGTAAACCATATCCTTGTAAACACCCCGGCGCTCCTGGCTAAGTTCCATCACCGCCCCCACGAATTCCTGGGGCACCATTATGGTGGCCGCTACAAAGGGCTCCTCCACCGACACTATACCGCCGCTGGGCGGCATCAGGCTGGGGTTTTCAATCTCCAGCGTTTCTCCGGTAACGATATTAACCCGGTACATCACGCTGGGAGCGGTGGTGATGAGGCTCAGCCCATACTCCCGTTCCAGCCGCTCCTGGATGATTTCCATGTGTAAAAGCCCCAGAAAGCCACAGCGAAAGCCAAACCCCAGTGCTTCGGATGATTCGGCATCGTAAACCAATGACGCATCATTAAGCTTTAGTTTATCCAGTGCATCACGCAAATCACCATATTCATTAGACTCCACAGGATATAACCCGCAGTAGACCATTGGCTTAACCTGGCGGTAACCCGGCAGCGGCGCAATGGCGGGCCGATTGGCATCCGTAATGGTATCTCCCACCCGGCAATCCCGGGCATTTTTAATACTGGCCGCTAAAAAGCCCACCTCACCGGCACGCAGTTCGTCAACTAAGGTTGGGGCAGGCTTAAACACCCCCAATTCATTTACCTCAAACTCCTTACCGATGGCCATCATTTTAATGAGCATGCCCTTTTCCAGCCGCCCTTCCATTACCCTAAAGTAGGCAATGACACCTTTGTAGGAATCATAATGGGAGTCAAAAATCAGCGCCTGTAATGGTGCCTTTTGATCACCCCGGGGCGGGGGAATTCTGCGCACAATGGCTTCTAAAATTTCCTCGATGCCTGCCCCCGTCTTGGCTGAAGTCAGTACGGCATCTTGAGCATCTAACCCGATAACCTCTTCAATTTCGTTTCTGACCCCCTCCGGGTCGGCCGCCGGCAAATCTATCTTATTGATTACCGGAATTATCTCCAAATCATGGTCAATGGCCAGATAAACATTGGCCAGCGTCTGGGCTTCGATACCCTGGGCGGCATCCACCACCAGCAGGGCTCCTTCACAGGAGGCCAGACTGCGGGACACTTCATAGGTAAAATCAACGTGCCCCGGCGTATCGATAAGGTTAAGGGCATAATCCTGCCCATCCCTGGCCCGGTAGTTCAAGCGCACAGCCCGCAATTTAATGGTAATGCCCCGTTCCCTCTCCAACTCCATGTTATCCAACACCTGCTCGGACATTTCCCGTTGGGTCAGCGCACCGGTATATTCCAACAGCCTGTCCGCCAGGGTGGATTTGCCATGATCAATATGGGCAATGATACAAAAATTACGAATACGATCCTGTCTTATTTCCAACGGTAATTCCTCTCTCCTTAAAAGGTCAACTCACAATATTATAGCATTTGCCCGTAAAGGTTAAAAGAACCTTTGGGAAAGGCTAATGTCACTGATTTTTTTAATCATTTACCGGTCTGAACCCGACGGCCACAGCTTCCGCTTCGGTCTTGAACCATTGCTCAGGTTTGGTATTTGCATAACCGGCCTCACCCGGCATATGGTATATTTTCTCACCCTTGGAGTTTATATTCCCCTTAATCAAACCCTGGCCGCTGTCATCTACATATATTCGATCATTATTTGACGCAGATATGCTGTTGTCATTTTGACCGGTGGTCGACCACGACCCAGATCCACCTGGCTCCCAAGATGTACCGGAGTTATTCTTACCGGTGGTTACCTTAATCTCCCGGCCATCTGTAGCAAAGACAACCGTACCGTCAAGATCAGTTCTAAATACTTTAATACCTTGCAGTCTGGTCAGGGTTTCTTTATGCGGGTGACCATAATCATTACCGGCACCGATGCAAATGACCGCATACTCGGGCTTTACTGCTTGCAAAAAAGCCGCTGAAGTTGAAGAATGACTGCCATGATGACCCACTTTAAAGACATCAGCTTGCGGTGAAATGCCGCCCACCAGTATTTCCGCTTCTGATTGTTCCCCGGTATCGCCCGTAAAAAGGAAACTGACCTCTCCGAAAGTAAGCTTGATTACTGCGGAGTAATTGTTCAAGTCCTCGTATTCACTGCTGTACGGAGCCAGCATTACCGCTTGGACAGAGCCGTCATCAACTATTTTAAGGCCGGCTTTGGCGGTGGTGATCTTTAATCCCTTGCCCTTAACGGCTGTCAATGCGTCTTCATATGTCCGGGTTGTATTGGTTACCCTCGGCATATATACCCTGCCAATGGTACAATTCTTGATTACCGTATCCATACCACCGATATGATCTTCATGAGGATGAGTACCGACAAGATAGTCAATTTGCTTAACCCCGGCTTTGTTTAGGTAATTAATTATCTTATCTCCGTCATCGTTATTACCGGCGTCTATAAGCATGTTTTGGTTATTGGGCAGCTGCACTAAAATGCTATCAGCCTGGCCAACATCCAGAAAATGCACTTTTAGCTGACCGGATGGTGCTGTTTGGTCAGGCATCGGTATCGGTTGATTGGCTTCGGAACCGGGCGAAAAAGCTCCGGTGGATACAGACGAGTTATTACAGCCGGCGACAAATAATAGCAATACAGCAAAGATAATAATGGGCCATAACCCGCTTTTTCTATAGCTGTTCTGCGGCATATGCACGGCCTCCTAATCTTCAAACACTTGACCGGCAAGCTGCTCAATAGATTGTTTTCTACGTGCGGTGGCTTCCTGATCCACTGTGATTAGGATGTTGATCACATCGCCAGGCTTGACACCTTTAGGCACCAACATTTTAGGGATATGAAATATCCTCCGTTTATATTCTATCAAAGCATACTCTCCTTCAAAACGATCAATTATAAACATTTAAACACTCCCTCATGGTTATTTTATCTATTTATCATAACCCAACCGGCAAGGTATAGCTAGTTTACTTCAAGCGGTTATGATATCCGAAACAAATTTTAACCGTACCTGACGGATATTTGGTTAAAATTCCGCTGCAAATGAATGTTGTTGTATTCTATTGAACGATTAGGGCTTAACGAACTAACAATGATTTTCCTGTTCGCTTTGTTAATTCCTATACAGTTTAGTAAAATAATCAGAAAAACGCCCTTCACCTAAACTTATCCGATAGTTAACTACCGCTCTCATACCTGGAGGGTATATCTCTCGCTTATTTAAGCGAGAGTATTAGCAGCGGTAAGCTTCCGGATAAATTAATTCTTAACTCAAACAAAGTAAATACTCCACTTTATTTGAATTAAGAATTTGTTTAAGGTAACGGGCGTAATTACTAGCTATAAGCATCCTTTCTGATTTCGGTCATCTAAGCGGACATCTACATTCATGAATAGCTAGTATTAAGCAGTTATATCAAATTATGGCCGGTTAATGGCTTCCCACACTCTTTGCTGAACCGGGGCCAGGCAATGATTAATTTCATCCCGGCTTATGCTATATAATTCACCTGCCTGTTCACCTAATTTTTGAGGCCAGGCACTATTCAGCCAAGTACTGCTGTCAAGCGATAAACGCAGGGTTTCACCCATTATGTTTATTTCCAACTCATCTCCCGCTGTATGGCAATTAAGCAGTACTAAAGGCTGTTCGGGTATTACCAGACGATTAAAATTAATCAGGGCAGTATTGATGCCGAAAAAAATCAAACCAATGCATATACCCATAATTACTAACATCGACTTACTTGTTATTTGCATATTTTCACCATTTTATGTTTTTAATATATATTTTTACCATACTAAGCTTTTGATATGCTTATTCATTATCCAAATTGCGCTTAACCATCTCCGCCACGGGTCCGGCCAGCATGCATGCGGCACGTACCGCTTCATCCGTGGAGTTACTAACGCTACCAACTTCCAGCAGTACGGCCCGGGGGTGTAAAAACTGGTTATAACGCCCCTCTTGGATGCGTACCCCCAGGCACAGCCCGGGATACTGTTTATTTATTTCGGCCGCAAGTTCCTGGGCAAAGCTATAGTTTTGCCGCCAGGTGGGAAAAGGCGACCGGGCATCAGAACCAACGATGATCAACACCGGTGCCACCTGCTCCCCGTCCACGGTTACTAGACTGTTCTCCCGGGACTTGCCCGCATCACGATGAATGTCCAGAACCACCAGCACCGCCGGATTCTCCTTCAACAGTTTTTGCATAGTTTCCTGAGATTTGGTATAAGAATCGTTATAATTGACATCGTTAATGGCATCGGAGCGGGCTACCCGCACCCCGTATTTTTTTTCCAGCTCATCTTCCAGGGCCTCGGCCACTTTGACCACCCCGCCCCGCTTAGCTGTAAGCCGCTCCATTCCGTCAGTAAGGGCATAGGTTTCACCGGTATGGGTGTTATAAATAGCCACCAGGCTTTCCTCAGTAAGCGACGGCGAGGGCAGTACCGCTTCCTGATCAGATTGTGGTTTTAGCTCAGGTGCCACCACCAAAGCGGTTAGTTCCTCGGACTTAGCCACCTCAGCCAGCAGAGGTATTTGGTAGGCCAGGATATGCAGCGGACGCTGCGAGTCTGACTGGAATATCCGAATTAGCGGTGCTATCAAACCCACGGCTACCTGGGAAGTATCCTCCTGGCTACCCGACCAAGCCATTACCGGTACGGCCACCCGTAAAACCCCCCTGAGATCGCAGTCGTTCCATGCCAGCAGCACATTCAATAACCCGTATCCGGTCTTAGTTAAGACGGGAGACAAAATAACTAAACAATTTATTAATATTATAGCAAGCACCAGTAAAAATATTGTATAATAACGCGGCCTGTACCGACGATAGCGGTAGTTATATGCTGAATACATTGCTCCCTCCTTCATCTTCCCTTCCAACCGAATACTATGAAGTTGGAAACTTAAAAGGATGAAAAAGCCCATGTTTTCAAACCTGCACAATCAATGACTTGTCTTATAGTATGCCAAGGTATGGGTAATTATTACCATATGCTAAACAACCCATATTTTCTCAATATTACCAACCTCAAAAACAACCAAACCCCGCCGTTTAGTTAACGACGGGGTTTAGCATGTCCTCTGGCGGACAAGTAGTCAACCATTACCGGTTATCATTAATAGGCAAATACCGGTAAGGCCATCCACGGTAGTATCAACACTTGGCGCGTCAGCGTAGTACCGTAGGAACCACGGCATCAATTAGCCCAACCACGAAGGCCGAAATTAATGCTCCCACCAAACTAACACTGAGCATACTGGGTATAATGAATTGCGCCAGGTATATTACCACGGCTGCGGTAATAAAGCCCACAATGCCGCGGTTCTGGGGCGAAATTCTATCGCCCAGCAACGCCTCGGCAACATAGCCCAGCACCGCGATCACAGCCGCGGCAATCAAAGCACCCGTAAAACCGCCACGCACGACAAAACCGGGAGCCAGCCAGCTAACAACTATTAATACAAGTGCTGAAACAACAAAACGAATGGCCAGTCCAATCCATTGTGACATTTATGTCTCACCTCCTTTTTTTGATGCTATAATTATGATTAACCAAAAACCCCGCCTGTATACTAGGCGGAGCTTGCATTTTTTTTTAGCACATGATAAAATTGACGCTGTTGGGAGGTGAAAAAAATGCCTAATATTAAATCTGCTGCCAAACGGGTGCTTACTATCAAAAAACGCACCGAGCGCAACCGGCGCATAAAATCTACAGTTCGCACAGCTATACGACGTTTCCACGAAGCAATAGTCTCTGAAAACAAGGAAGACGCTCAAGTAAAACTACGCCGGGCACTTGTTATCATAGATAAGGCGGCTACCAAGGGCGTAATGCATAGAAATACCGCAGCCCGCCAAAAATCCCGCCTGACCAAATTCTTTAATAAAAATATAGCCGGTTAATAAACTACCACCCAGTTACGCAAACATGGGTGGTTAATTTATTTTAAACACATATTTTCAAAATAAAAGTTTCCATGGCCGGGTAAAAATCCGCCCGGCCAGTTTTTATAGCATAATCCAGCTCAGTGAGATTGTTTAATGCCTCAACCAACTGCCCTACGGAAAAGTTTTTGCGCTGCGCATTTATTTTTGTATATACAAAGGGGTGCAATTTAAGGACGGCTATGATATACTCCCGAGATTTACCCGCCCGGGCCAATCCTTGCACCTGTAATATCAGCCTGAATTGTCTGGCCACCATACCAATGATCTGCTGGGGCTGCTGCTTGCGCAGCAGCAGGTCACGAATACCGGACAATGCCTGCACGCAATTCTTTTCTCCAATGGCATCAACCACTTCGAATATGTTATCCTCCACCCGAGCGGCAACCAGCTGCCGCACTGTCTCCAGGTCGATGGTGTTACCCGGCCCCGTAAAGCACGCTAGTTTCTGCATTTCGTGGTAAAGGGTATACATATCCCGCCCGCAGCGGGCCAGCAACTCTTCCACGGCCTCACGGCCAATAGCGCAGCCCTCTTCCTTGGCTCGCTTGGCCAGCCACTTGATAAGATCGGCCGGCTTTAACAAGGCAAACTCAATAGCCCGCCCCACCCTGGCCGTTTCCTTGTAAATTTTTTTACGCCGGTCCACGTTTTGGGCTGTCTCAAATACCAAGCAAGTACCAGCATAAGGGGCGGCTAAATAATCCAATATGTACTTTATATCCTGGTCATTCTTCTCTGATTTTGACTCAAATATTTGTGGGCTGCGCACCAGCACCAGCCGCCGCCCCGGTAAAAAAGACGCATATTCAGCAGCAGTGACAATTTCCTGTCCCGACATTATGGAACCGTCCAGGACATCAAAGTTTAATTGTTCCCCACCCGGAGGCAAAACATATTCTTTAAGACGCTCAATAGCCTGCTCCCGCAAATAGCTTTCCGGGCCATAAAGCAGGTAAACCGGAGCTATATCACTTTTTTTAAGATCAGCTAAAAAATCAACAAAGTATTTCATTAAATCCATCACCAATCCTTAGCGCAGACCAAAGCCACTAAATATATGCTTATGCACCGCAAACAGGGCAAGCCGGGTCACGGCTGACATCAACGGTACAAAACTGCATGGACAAAGCATCATAAGTTAATAAACGGCCCAATAACGGTTCACCGATACCCAGGATCACCTTTATCGCCTCGGCAGACTCCATGGCGCCGATGATACCGGGCACCGCTCCCAAAACACCCAGTTGATCACCGGACAGGGCCTCTCTGGTAGGCAAATCTCTGAATATACAGGCCAGGCATGGCCCCTGCCCGGGCAATATAGTCATGGCCTGGCCGGTATATCCGAGCACACCTCCGAAAACAAAAGGCTTATGTAATTCCACACAAGCCCGGTTAATAAGATAACGTGCTGCAAAGTTATCGGTACCATCCACCACCAGGTCATAAAGTGTGATTAGCTCACGAAAATTTTGTTCGTCCAGCCATTGTCCGTAACCGGTTACTTGCACATCGGGGTTAAGGGCGGTTATTTTTTTTCGGGCTGACTCTATTTTGGGCAGTCCAAGGTCAGCTGTGGTATGCATGATTTGCCGTTGCAAGTTGGACAGATCCACCTGGTCGCCATCCACCAGGCCAATGTGCCCTATGCCCGCTGCTGCCAGGTAATACCCGGCCGAGGAACCCAAACCACCGGCACCTACAATTAAAACACGGGAATCTAAAAGCTTCCCCTGGCCAGCCGCGCCCACCCCGTCAAGTAGAATATTTCTCTTATATCGCTCCTGTTGTTCATTATTAAGTCCACTATTATGTCTACCCATATGCAACTTAATGAACGGTAGATTACTGTTCTTCGCCAACAACCCGGACCTCGTCGCCCACCCTCACATGCCCTCCGTTTAATACCCTGATAAATATACCTTCTTTAGGCATGACACAGTCCCCGGCCTGGTAATATATAGCACATTTGGTGTGGCATTCCTTCCCAATTTGGGTAACCTCGCCCACCGTATCATCCCCGATGGCTAATTTAGTGTCAATGGGCAGAGCAACCAGATTAATACCCACAGTGGTAATGTTTTCGGCAAAATCACCGGGGTTGACGTCCAATCCGACATCGCGCATTTTTTGCACGCTTTCCAAAGCCAGCAGGCTAACTTGACGATGCCAAGGACCGGCATGCGCGTCCCCTTCCAACCCGTGCTCAGTCAGCAACTCACAGTTACCGATATTTTTTTTGCGCATCCCCTTTCTAGGGCTGGTGCAAACCGCTACTACATATCCCATACCTGTTCACCTTCCCTTTCATATGTGCCGCTTTTCCCACCTGTTTTATACACTAACCTAACTTGTCCTAAGACCATTCCCCGGTCTACGGCTTTACACATATCATAAATGGTCAAACCGGCCACAGTAACCGCCGTCAGCGCCTCCATTTCCACCCCGGTTTTACCTGTGGTGCGCACCCGGGCTTGGATTTGCACCCGGTCAGGCTGCTGAACGCGAAAATCCACATTCACCCCGGTCAAGGTGATAGGATGGGCCATAGGTATAAGCCGGCCTGTCCCCTTGGCCGCCATAATACCGGCCACCCGGGCCACACCCAGCACATCGCCTTTAGCCACCTCACCCCGGTTAATTAGCTCCAGCGTGGCAGGCTGCATGAGCACCTCGCCCTGAGCTACCGCCACACGCACGGTGTCATCCTTATCGCTAATATCCACCATCCGGGCTGCGCCACTGGCATCGAAATGATTCAACCCCTGGTAACCATCATCACTCATAAATATAATCAACCTCCAATTTGGGACATAATTCGGTCGTCCTTCTGCCAGCTGGCTGCCAAATCATGACTGTCCGGCTTGGACAAAATAGCTTCTTGAAATATACGGGCCAATTCATCGGGTCCGGCACCGGACCTCAGCACCTGCTTCAAGTCAACTTCCCGGCCACTGAACAAACAAGGCCGCAGCTGGCCTGAGGCTGTCAGGCGCAATCTGTTACAGGTAGCACAAAAATGATTGCTCACCGCTGAAATAAAGCCAATGGTACCCGCAGCACCGGATATGCGGCTATAGCGGGCCGGACCGCTGCCTGGAACTTTCTTTTCATCTTCCAGATTACCCAGTGCCCCGGTGATTAATTCCCTTATTTCCTGGGAGGAAATAAACTTTACATGGGACCAGTCATCCGAAGTGCCAATAGGCATTAACTCAATAAAACGGACGTGTAATGGCTTATCCAGGGTTAACCTGGCCAGATCCACCAACTCATCATCATTAAAACCCCGCATAGCCACCGTATTTATTTTGACCGGTTCAAGACCATAGTCCAAAGCAGTATTGATACCACGCAGTACCAAATTAAGATCGCCGTACCGGGTAATACGGTGAAAACGAGCCGGGTCTAAAGTGTCCAAACTTACATTCACCCGTTTTAGTCCGGCTGCCTTTAAATCGCCGGCCATATCGCCTAGTAACATACCGTTGGTAGTTAAAGCGATGTCGTCTATTTCCGGAATATCATTTAATCTTTTAATTAAGTCAATAATACCCCGGCGCACCAGCGGCTCCCCACCGGTAAGGCGAACTTTTCTAATACCCACCTGCACTCCGGCCTCTACAACAGCGACGATTTCTTCTATAGTTAATATTTCTTTATGCGGTAACCATTGAACCCCTTCGGCGGGCATACAATAAACGCAACGCAGGTTGCAGCGGTCAGTCAGAGAAATACGCAGATAATTAATTTGTCGCTGGAATTTATCCTGCATTTTTACACCTTCTTTATTTTATAAAATCGCCAGCTAATAGCGACCCCTTTGCTGCAGCACAGTTAAGATAAACGTAACCAGATAAGCAAGCGCTAAAAGGATAACACTAAGGGCGATACCGATATCAAAATTACCCTTGTTAACCTCCATTACAGTGGCGGTGGTTAATGTACGGGTCTGCCCTAAAATATTGCCGCCCACCATCATGGACGCACCCACCTCGGAAATCACCCCGCCGAAACCGGCGATAACCGCCGCCAGCAGTCCCAGGCGAGCCTCCTTGATGAGCAGCCAGTATAGCTGCCAGCGGGATGCCCCCAAGGCTAATATTTGCAGCCTAATTTTGGGATTCAGCTGCCCAATGGCCGCCATACTAAAACCCGTTACAATAGGGGAAGCAATAACCGCCTGGGCAATAATGATAGCCGTGGGGGTATATATAAGATCCCAAAATCCCAAAGGACCGGAGCGCCATAGAAGCAGGCTGACCCACAGGCCTACCACCACGGGGGGCAGCCCCATGCCCATGTTAACAAAACTTACCGCTATGCTGCGACCAGGGAAGACCTTGAAAGCCAAAAAGAGCCCCAAAGGTACCCCAATTAATAAGCTAATTAATGTAGCTGTACCGGAAACCCGCAAAGTTAACCAAGTAATCTGCAGCACTGCCTGGTTACCGGACAACAGCATCTGTAGAGCCTTTATCAACCCTTCCCAGATCATATCCATAAAGGACTATCCTTTCCGAAAAATAATACTACTCCTATATAATAGGATGTTACTAATCCAATATGTTCTAAAAACCATAACGTATGCAAAAAAAAAATTAAACTTTAAAAACCCGATTAAAAATTTTGTTTATCTCTCTGTCCACTTGCTCCTTAAAACGATAAAAACTTCCCAGCAAACGAACTGCCTCCGGCGTCAAACTGGCGCCGCCGCCTGTTTCGCCACCCACCTTGGTAGTTACTAGTGGCATGCCCCACTTTTTTTCCACGGTTTTAATTTTGCCCCAAACTGTCCGGTAGGACATACTCATAGCCGTAGCGGCCCCGGAAATGCTGCCGGTTTGTTTGATATGCTCGAGTATTTGGAAAAAACCGTCCCCTTGAACACCACCGTCTTTTTCCAACCATATTTTATACCCCAAACTAAAGGGAACATCTTTATTACCATTTTCTTGCCCGGTAGCCAAATCAACCACCTCCCACCGGCGGGAAAAAAGATATCCTTTCCCCCTCCCTGGCGGTATAATTAAGTTTTTGATGCTTGCCGTTCACCAGCATGGTAAACACCTGGTCTTCGGGAATGGCTAGTTTGTGTAATACATCCTTGATGGTGGCCCCTTCAGGCAAGTCCACCAATACAGGCTCACCAAAGCGTTTGCCGGGTAAAAACTTCTCCAGACCACTGAATACCCGCACCTCAATCTGCATTAATTCACCTCGCATTAAACCAATGCATGTCCGGTTGTACCGGCTAAACTGTCATCAGCTTAGCAGTAACATTTAACCCCCCTAATACCGGACACCGACTGTCTGTCCTGCACACTTAAGTAAAAAATTAGGCTTGTGCAGAAAGACCATCCCCCACAAAACCTGCTTATACATTATACTAAAAGTTCCATACTTCGTCCAGTTTCCTGAAACATATCTAAAAAAGTATTCGCATAGCCTCAATTCGGCAAATTTAAACAATAAGTTTTTTGTAAATCAACAACATCACCGACCAGCAGCCTTAACAAATTGGGCCGTTCATACTCCCGTTTGCCTGCGCCATAACCAACACGGTCAATAGTCATGGTGGGCAACCCTACACGCCCTTCAGAAAGTGTAGCCATTAGTGCCGCTCCGGTGGGAGTCACTGTTTCCATCTGTGTACCGGCATCATATACAGGCAAATTAACACCAGACAAGATCTCCAGAGTGGCCGGGGCAGGTGCGGGTATGATACCATGATGACAGTGAATTAAGCCGGATCCCAGCGGTAGTGGTGAAACATATACGGTTTGAGCACCCAGCAGGTGCAGCCCCAGCACAGTGCCCACCACATCGACAATGGCATCCACCGCGCCAACTTCGTGAAAGTGAACCTGGTCAGGAGTAGTTTCGTGCACCCTGGCCTCGGCCCTGGCGAGAGTATGGAATACCTGCTTGCTTTTATGCTTTACTGCTTCCGGCAAGTCACTAACAGTAATAATGCGTTCAATATCGGGCAGACGACGGACGGGTTGCTCCCCGGCAATTACCTCCACCAGTATATTCTCGGCAGCAATACCGGCCCGGCGCACCCGCTCCCGGCGCAGTTCATAACCTTCCACGGCAAGCCCGGCTAAAGCCCGGCACAGTTGGTCAAAATCCACTCCTACACTCACTAGTGCGCCCAGGCACATATCACCGCTGACCCCGGAAAAACAATCAAAGAAAGCAGTTTTCATTATATCCTCCTGCGCAAGTGATAGGTTGTGCAATATAATCAGTAGCAATTTTATTAGCACCTGCTACTCTGTAATAGATGTGTTTAACAAATTAATAACGCTCTATAAAAACAAGGCTAACGCTCGACTTGACAATTCCGTTGTCACCTCTTAATATTATCTTTAGAAGATATTAGGAATATGACTTGTTTGCCTCGTCTCTAAAGGTTTCGCCCTTACCACAATGGGATATCCTAATCCTTGAAGTTACCGACACAACTTCAGGGATTTTTAATTATTACTGGATAATTACTGAATGATTTATATTGCACCCTAAACTTGGAAGTTTTATTACCCCATGTGTGAGACCTATGTACAATATTCCCTATAAAATTATACCACAATTTGCCGCTTAGTTTGTCGATATATTAGTTGCCCGGTTTTTCTTTTAATAACTTTAGGACGGTGTACAAATGCAATTTATAGACCTAACCCATACCATTACTACGGATATGCCCGTATACACGGGCACCGAACCGCCGCATATCACAAATGCACGCAGCATAGCCCGGGACGGTTACAGGGAAAAGGTACTAGCAATTTACTCCCACACCGGCACCCACATTGACGCCCCGGCCCACATTTTGGAAGAGGGCAATACTCTGGATGCCCTGCCGGCGGACCATTTTTACGGTAAGACCACAGTGCTGGACGTATCTCACATCCCAGGGCCGGATATAGCGATAGATTGCCTCAACTTACCCTTGAATAAAACATGTATTGACTTTGTTATTTTTTACACCGGATGGTATCATAAGTGGGGTACCGCCGCATTTTTTAAAGACTTCCCGGTGCCCTCAACTGAAACAGCTCAATACCTGGCGGATCTGGGCATCAAAGGCGTAGGTACCGACGCCATTTCCATAGACCGGGCCTACGCCACTGAATTTACCATACATAAAATATTTCTTCAGAATAAAATATTGATTATTGAAAACTTAACCAACCTGGCCGGTTTAGTGGGCGAAATATTTACCCTGTGCTGCTGGCCATTAAAAATTGCGGGTGCAGACGGTGCACCCGTACGCGCTGTGGCAATTTGTAAATAGTGAGGAGAGATGTTATGAAATATCTGCAAAACGATGAAAACAGGGGCAAGCGGATTATTATCACCGTCATTGGCCCTGACCGGGTGGGTATCATTGCCGGGGTCACCGGCATACTGGCTGCCAACAACTTTAACATACTGGACATCAGCCAGACGATAATGCAAGAGTTTTTAGTGATGGTGCTAATTGTCGACAGTGAAAACAGCAGCCTTGACTTGTCCATGCTAAAGGACCGCCTGGCGGCCAAAGGAGCTGAAATGGACGTACGGATAGACGCCCAGCATGAGGACGCTTTTAAATTTATGCACAGGCTATAAAGAAAGGGGGGTCTTCAATGCTCACTATACAGGAAATAATTGAAACTGTTACTATGGTCCAAGAGGAACACCTGGACATCCGTACTATCACCCTGGGTATCAGCCTGCGCGACTGCGCCGATGCCGACCCACGGGCGGCCTGCCAAAAAATTTACGATAAAATTACCCGGTTGGCCGGTAACTTAGTGCCAGTGGGTGAGGATATCGCCAGGGAATACGGCATACCCATAGTGAACAAGCGCATATCGGTCACCCCCATATCACTGGTGGCCGAAAGCAGCCGCACAGATGATTACCTGATCTTTGCCGAAACCCTTGATCGGGCAGCGGCCGAGGTGGGAGTTAACTTTATCGGCGGTTTTTCAGCCCTGGTCCACAAAGGCATCACCGGCGGTGATAAAAAACTTCTGGATTCCATTCCAAACGCCCTGGATAAAACTGAGCGGGTATGCGCATCGGTGAACGTGGCCACCACCAAGGCGGGCATCAACATGGACGCAGTGGCCCTGATGGGTCGTCTAATCAAGGACGTAGCCTTCCGTACCGCCGACCGGGACGGGCTAGGATGCGCCAAACTAGTGGTTTTCGCTAACGTTCCTGAGGATAACCCCTTCATGGCCGGTGCCTTTCACGGCGTAGGTGAACCCGAATCAGTAATCAACGTGGGAGTAAGCGGCCCGGGTGTAGTGAAGCGGGCTGTAGAACGAGTTAAGGGCAGCGATTTTGGTACCCTGGCTGAAACCGTTAAAAAATCCGCCTTCAAAATCACCCGCATGGGTGAACTGGTAGGGCGCTCGGCTGCTTCACGGCTGTGCGTGCCCTTTGGTATCGTAGACATCTCTCTGGCTCCCACCCCGGCTATTGGCGACAGCGTGGCTGAAATACTGGAAGCAATGGGACTGGAGCGCTGCGGCACCCACGGTACCACAGCAGCTTTGGCCCTTTTAAATGATGCTGTTAAAAAAGGCGGCGCGATGGCCTCGTCGTATGTGGGGGGGCTATCTGGCGCTTTTATACCGGTGAGTGAAGACGCGGGCATGATCCGGGCAGTGGAGGAAAAGGCATTACACCTGGATAAACTTGAGGCTATGACCTGCGTATGCTCAGTAGGTTTAGATATGATCGCCGTGCCAGGCGATACGCCCGCAGAAACCATCTCCGCTATTATCGCCGATGAAATGGCCATTGGTATGATTAACCAAAAAACCACCGCTGTGCGGATTATTCCCGCACCGGGTAAACAGGTAGGCGATTACGTAGAATTCGGCGGCCTTTTGGGCCGAGCGCCGGTTATGCCGGTGCATCGCTTTTCTGCTGCTGATTTTGTAGGACGGGGCGGCCGTATACCGGCCCCCATCCATAGTTTAAGCAATTAGACATATTAAGACAGGCTATCATTATAACTGAGAGAGTATTCTACTCACCTGGCCGTTTGTACCGTTATATCCCGACCGTCAGTGGTGAACAACACCGCACCGTCCCGGTCGTTGCGTAAAACGTCAGCCCCGATGTTAGTCAATACTTCCAGCGTATCCCGGGCCGGGTGCCCAAAGCGGTTGTTTTTACCCACCTGAACAACGGCGTAGTCCGGCCTCACCGCACTAAAAAATTCCGGCGCAAAAAAACGGCTGCCGTGATGCGGCACTTTGAGTACATCAGCCTGCAGCTCCGCCCCACTGCCCAGCAAAGCCTGCTGGGCTTCTTCTTCTATATCCCCGGTTAATAGAAAAGACACCTGCCCATAATCCAGGCGCAGTACCAGGGAAGCGTTGTTGAAGTCCTCTGCCGCACTGGCAGCTAGTTTTCTTACGGGGGACAGCACCGTTACCTCCACTGCATCATCAATATGCAAAGACTGTCCTGCCCCGACCCGGTAAACAGGGATCTTTAGAGGAGCTATAAGGTCCAGCAGTTCCCCATAGTCCGGGGCACCAGACAACACTAGTGCGCCAACGCGCAGTTTTTCCGCCACAGGCGGCACCCCACCGGCATGGTCACCGTGAGCGTGAGTGACAACCAGCACATCCAACTTATCCATGCCCAGGCGGTGCAGATAAGGCACTACCACAGCCTCCCCAACTCCCCGCCCCCCCTCTATGTCCCCCAATCTCCCGCCCGCATCCACCAGCATGGTACGGCCACAGGGGAAATGCACCAGTATGCTGTCGCCCTGCCCGACATCAATGAAATGTACCTGCAGCTGTCCACCCGCACCGCCCCAGGGCCAAAGAATAACCAGCACCAACGAGACAGCTATCCCCACCGGCACCAGTCTTTTCCAGTGGTTTTGAAAGTTAAGCAAGGGTAGCGATAAAGCTAATGGTAAGGCCAGTCGACCCCTAATTAATTCTACCAGTCCAACCAGCCCAACATACCAGAGCGCCACCGCATACCAGGGGGGTGCGGCCACATAGGATGACCCTCCGGGTAAAAGGCTGAACAAGCGTGCCATACCAATAAAAAAATCTATCAGTACACTCGTACCCACGTTAATAAGTATAGCGGCGGGAAAAAAAACAATGCCGGCAACCGAACCAAGAAAGCCAAGCAGCATAATCAGTCCCACCAAGGGTACCAGCAATAAATTGACCAGCGGGGCCACCGGAGTCACCAGGTTGAAATAATAAACCAGCAGGGGCAGGGTAGCCAGCTGGGCGCCCATGATCACTCCAAGAGGCAGGCCCAGCCAGCGGGGCCATCCCCAGCGCCCCGCCAGCAGTTCACCAATCAGTGGCGTCAGGTACAATATACCCCAGGTGGCGGTAAAGGACAATTGAAAGCCTATTTCATAAAGGGCGGAGGGGTCGAATAATAAAATGACCAGTGACGCCAGAGCCAAAGCACTGGGCCAGTCCCTTTCCCGGCCCAGCTGCACCGCCATGAGCACCAGCATAGCCATAATTGCCGACCGTACCACTGCCGGTCCCATGCCGGTCATCACTGTATAAAACAGCAGCACCACCAACGCCAGGGCAGATACGGCCCGTCGCGGCAGCCCCAGTGCTCCGGCCAGTAGCAATATCCCGGCCAGCACATAGCCTACGTGCAAACCACTGACACAAAGCACATGGGAGACCCCAGTTTGAGCAAAAACATCCTTAACAGACTGGTCAATGCCACCTTTACTGCCAAACAGCATCCCGGCCAGCACCGCCGTTTGCCTTTCGTCCATGGTTTGGGACGCCACCTGCAGCAGCCTGGCCTTACACTGTAAGGCCAGGCGTACAGCGTCATTACCCCCAACCCCAAGGCGTTGGACATGGTCTGGTTTGTCTACCCTCACTAGACAAAAAATGCCGCGCCGCGCCAGATATTCCCGGTAATTAAAAGCGCCGAAGTTACCGGGATCCTCGGGTTGATAGAGTAAACCCTTCACCCTCAGGCGATCACCATAGCTATACCCTGTATTGTTCCCATACACCCTGACCAGCACCAACCCTTTAACGGACATCCGTTGATCACCTAACCATACTGCATCCACCGCCAAAATATAGCCCGTATAATCTTTACGCACATCCGGCTCACGAGTCACCATCCCATCAAGGATCACAAAGTGGCCGGCAAAACGTTCCGGTCCACTCGGATGCCGCATACAATCCACACCGGCGGTAAGCCAACCCAGCAAAATAAAGAGAAAAACAAAAACCCAGCGGTTGTCCCACTGGCTAAAAAAATAGCCGGCCAGTACAGCAAAAATACAAGCCAGCGTAAATATTAATAATACCCCGGGTACAAATCCCCATACAGCGTTTAGTACAATACCGGTTATAAAACTTATGGTCATTGCCAGCAAAGGCCGGTTCATGAAGCTTTCCTTTCTGTTGGAAGAGACTAATCTAAAGCCATGCTGTTTAATTAACACAAATCAAGCTTTTGAGCTGTTCAAAGCGTTTTTCACCAATGCCGGAGACGTTTTGAATATCCTCAATAATCTTAAAAGGACCGTTCTGGGTGCGATATTCAATAATCCTCTGGGCCAGGGAGGGACCGATGCCCGGTAAATCCTCCAGTTGGACCATTGAAGCAGTATTAATATTAATACCCCCGGCAATACCACCAAAGCTGTTACCGGGCAAGGTGGCCCCTTCAGCGGTCACTCCCCCCGGTACCGCGCCGGGCAGCTGCTGCCGGCTTATCTGATCCAGGCTGTAAACAATGATTTGCTTACCATCCTCCAGCATCGCCGCCAAGTTCATATAGTCCAGGGCTGATTTTTCAGTAGGGCCCGCCATATTTACTGCATCCACCACCCGAGACCCGACTGGCAGGCGGTATACACCGGGTTTTTGCACCGCCCCGGCCACATGAACAGTAACCTGCGTGTCCCGGGTATCATTTTGCCCGGCCGCAGGGTTATTCCCCGGGTTAGGCACAGGACTATTTTCGGAATTAATATTTTCAGCTGTGCCGCCGGTCACCACGGAGTCCGTCACCAGCGGGCCGTTGGCTTGCATGCTGGCGTATTTATGCCCCACACCAAACATTATCACTGCCGCCAAAATTAACAGCACTAGCTGGTGCCTTTTCTCCAACTGAAACATTAAAACCACCGTCCATATATAAATTTTACCGGGAAATTTCTACCTATCCAGGTAAAAATCCTCCTATAAGTTAAATTTTTGAACCGATAATTATAAAAAATGTCCCTCTGATTCCCATTTGCCCTGCCCCTATAATTCTCAATAATTTGTTAATAAATTATTAAATTTAGTTTTTACTATTTTATAAATTTTTTTTATTTGAGCTATACTGCTCCCTTATTTATAATTATTTACATAGACTGTTTGCGTTAGTTACGTACATTTAAGGAAAGGAAGATTTATACTAAATGAGTGATTACAACGAAATGTGGCGCTCGCTGGGTCTGAATATGAAGAACCACGACCAGCTAATGCAAGTACTGCCGCCCACCTATCACGATGTTTACCTAATGCAGCCCAACCGGCCGGAAGGCATGGAATACTTTGATTTTGTGGTCAATGAAATACACGGTTTAAGAATACAGGAACTACAGGAGCATAAAAAAACCGGCGGCAAAGTTATCGGTTCCTTTTGCGTGTTTGTACCCGAAGAGATCGTAATAGCCGCCGGCGGGATTAGTATTGGCCTTTGCTCCGGCGTGGAGATAGGAACGGCCGAAGCGGAAAAAGTGTTGCCGCGTAATATCTGCCCGCTGATCAAATCATTCATGGGCTTTAAGCTGGGCAAAGTATGCCCTTATTTCGAAACCTGCGATATGGTAGTGGGTGAAACCACCTGCGATGGTAAAAAGAAAGCCTTTGAAATACTTAATGATTATATTCCGGTACACCTTATGGAAACACCACAGATGAGAAGGAACCGGGATCGCGAACTGTGGTTGGGAGAAGTGAAAGACTTCGCGAATATGGTGGAAGAAACCACCGGCAACACTATTACGGCAGATAATTTGGCTAAAGCCATCAAAGAAGTCAACGGCAAGCGGCAGGCCTTACAGCGCCTGGCCAAATTGCGAAAGCATGACCCTGCGCCTATCAGCGGCAAAGATAGCCTGGTCATTGAGCAAATAGCTATGTATGACAATGTAGCCAGGTTTACCGCCAAGGTCAACGATTTATGCGATGAGTTGGAGGAAAAAGTGCAAGCTGGCGAAGGTGCTTTCAACCGTAAAACACCCCGGGTAATTGTGACCGGCACACCAATGGCTATCCCAAACTGGAAAGTACCCCATATCATTGAAACCAGTGGAGCGGTAATTGTGGCAGAAGAACTGTGCACCGGGCTGCGCTATTTTGAAACTGAAGTAGCCGAGGATGGGCAAACAACAGATGGCTTGCTGATAAATCTGGCGGAAAGATATCTAGGTATTAACTGCGCTGTTTTCACACCAAACATCGGGCGCATGGACAAGCTGCTTCAGTTGGTGGAAGAATATAAGGCCGACGGGGTGATCCATTGCGCACTATCTTTCTGTGATCCCTATACCGTTGAGTCTAACCGGGTGGAAAAAACGCTCAAAGAACACAACATACCTATGCTAAAATTAGAAACGGGCTACGATCAGGAAGATGCAGGCCAGCTTAAAACTAGGGTAGAGGCGTTTGTCGAAATGATTAGTGAGGCAAAACGATAGGTTTCGAATTACACACAAGGGCGGTAATTAAATTGTACGCTGGAATAGATATCGGGTCTCGTACTATAGGTTTGGTGGTGATATCCGGTGATCAGATTATCTTGTCCAGAATTGAGGATACCGGCTTCGAACCACTTGATACAGCTAAAAAGCTGCTGGTGGGCAACTATGACCGCGTAGTCGCCACGGGCTACGGCAGGCATGCTGCCCGGACAGATTATGCTTGCCAGGTTGTCACGGAAATTAAGGCCCACGCCACGGGGGCGGCGCATATTTTTCCCGGCGTGCGCACTGTGCTGGACATCGGCGGCCAGGATACCAAGGTAATATTGCTTGATGAAGGCGGCTCGGTAATCGATTTTCAAATGAATGACCGGTGCTCCGCCGGTACGGGTAAATTTCTAGAGGTTATGGCAGCGGCCCTGGGCTATACCGGGGTCGCCGAGTTTGGCGAGTCCGCCCTGGCAGGCAGTGGTGGCATCAAAATCAGTAATATGTGCACCGTGTTTGCCGAATCGGAGGCTGTATCACTGATCCACCGGGGAGTGCCTAGGGCAGATATAGCCCTGGCTCTGCACGCCTCGGTGGTCGAAAGAACTGCGGGCATGGCTCAAAGAGTCGGCTTTAGCTCCCCGCTGGTGTTTACAGGGGGAGTGGCCAACAACCGCTGCATCGTTTCTCTGCTGGCGGAAAAACTGGGCCTAAATGTGCTGGTTCCCCCCCAACCTCAACTGGTAGGTGCATTGGGCGCGGCCCTGTCAGCCAAATAAGGTAAGCATGGGCGGTGGTGGGGAGCAGGGGGACGATTCTCTTGCTTCTGCAATGCTTACCTGTGCTTACCTTCGCAGGCAGGGCAATGTCCGCCCCAGAAACGATCTGCCAGAGTAAGCTTGCGATAATTAATGGCCTCGCCCGGATCTGCTTCGGTGATTTTTTTATAGCATTTGTCACATACATTTTCCCCTGCGGCATTGACTAAAGCTGTTTGTACTCCCAGCCGGCCAAGTTTTGTTTTTCTGTCCGGCACAGTTATGTCCGCAATATCCACCGCATCATCACTTACCACTACCAATCCGGTGTTTCCTATCATATCGGGGTCTCGAACAACAGTACAAGTTTTGCCAATCTTATCAGCCAAGCTTCGATACTTCTCCACCGAACGGTAATTGATATCGCCGCTGATAACCAATTGAGCAGCTCGCTGATCCTTTAAGGACTCCAATATTTCCGGGTACACACCTGGTTCCGTGACTTGTTCCTTAGTAAGCAACCGGATAACCCGCTCCCTGAATTCGCCTAGATAGTGCATCTTTTCATCATGCTTAATTTCCGGAGCACCATGCATGCCCACCTCCAGAGCCTTACTCAGCGCATCCTTATTCACCCATGATCTGATTTCTTCCCTTTGCATATCACTTGCCATTTGAGAAACCTTCTTTCAATTGACAACATGCACGGATGTTAATATAGATTGAGTATTTTCAGAAATGATTGTTATTATGATAAAGTTAAAATACAAGATTGTTTAATCAGCTTCACTGAAAAAATAAAACGGACCGATTAAGTACCGGTCTCTTATACCCCGAGGGAAAATATTATGCAGTTGCTAAAAATCCGGATTTTCTATTTCCCCCAGGAAATACCTGACCCTGTCACGATAACGCTTTGCCATCTTGCTGAAATTCTCTATATCTTGCGGGGACAATTCCCTCACCACTCTGGCTGGAGAGCCCATAACCAGTGATCGAGGTGGTATCTCTTTGCCGCCCGGCACCAGCGACCCGGCACCAACAACACTGTGGGCACCAATTATAGCACCGGATAGCACAACTGCTCCCATACCAACCATTGCGCCATCCCCCACGTGACACCCATGCAAGGTGGCGTTATGAGCCACCGTTACATTATCACCAATAACCAGCGGGTAGCCCCCGTCCTCGTGCAACACCGCCCCGTCCTGGATGTTGGTGCCACTGCCTATATGCACCTCATCCGCGTCACCGCGTATTACCACATTATACCAGACGCTAGAATAAGCACTGATAACCACCCGTCCAATAATTCGGGCACCGGGGGCAACGAAAACTGTTTTATCCAACACCGGGACCTTATCTCCATAACCAATAATATTTGGTTCAGTCATATAACATACCCTCCAAGATTTTGAGGTTGATTGAAGCTTGATTAACACATTATATTCCCGACGGAACAAAACCGTGGCATATGCCGATTTTACTCAACCGAATCAACCTCATCTAAGATGCGCCGGAATATTTCTTCTACCGGCAGTATTTCTTTGATTTGAGCTACATTTTGCCCGCAAAATACAAGACCCTTGTCTACTTGCCCGGTACGAGAATTCTCCAGAGCATCCATGATGCAGTACTTGCCGGAACATTCCTTGAGGCATTTGTAGCAATTTTCCGGCTTAGGCTGTTTATCTTGCATTAGTAACTCCACAAATTCATTGCGCAGCGCCCTCCCGGGCATACCCACAGGGCTCTCCACTAGCACTACATCTTCGGGCCTGGCCTTGAGATACATTTCCTTAAAAGCTTCTGCTACGGTACATTCTTTACTTAACACAAAACGAGTAGCCATTTGCACACCATCGGCGCCCATCTTGTACATTCGGGCCGCCCCAAAACCGTCCACTATACCACCCGCAGCAATCACCGGAATTTTTACCGCCTTTCTGATTTCCGGCAATATTTCGCTTATCGACCGCTGGGTACCCAAATGCCCACCCGCCTCGGTGCCTTCGGCTACCACCGCAGAAGCACCGCATTTTTCGGCAATAACGGCCAGTTTACCCGAAGAGACAATGGACACTATCGGCACCCCGGCCTCCTGCCCCCAACCAAATATATCCCGGGAAAAACCTGCGCCGGTAAACACTACATCTATTTTTTCCTCTAATGCCGTGTGCACCTGGGTAGCAAACTCGCGCACGGCAAACATAATATTAATACCGATAATGCCGGAGGACAACTGGCGAGCCTGCCTGATTTCCCTTCGCAGTTCGTCGGGGCTCATCACGGTGGCCGCAATAACGCCGATGCCCCCGGCGTTGGCAACGGCGGCAGCCAGCGGGGCTGTAGACACCCGTACTGCCATCCCTCCCTGGACAACGGGATATTTGGGCCTTAAATATCCAATTTTAAGCTCTGGTAATTGCAAAATCTACTTCTCCCTTCTTTTGCCTTGGCTAAAAATGGTATGGTAATATAGCCATTAAACAAGCTATTAGTAATCCGGTCAAATAATATATAAGTAACAACCAAATAACTACGCCATTATACTATATAATATATTTTATCGTAATCTATTATAATATAATCTGCAATACGCGCCATATTAAATATTTTATTACATATTTTCCCTTGCATATATCATATCTTTAGCTTTTTTATCTTTTGGCATACTTTGGGTAGTAAAAACTGTGTCACAAACAATTATTCGAAGGTGGAGAGTAAAATTTTGACTGTCCAGGCTTTGTTCGAATGGGTACTAAAACTGGCTGTATTCGGCCTGATAATAATCGGTGTCGCTGCAAACATGTACTTCGAGGTAAACTTTCCGAAGATCAAACGGGAAGTTATAAATTCAGAAAAAATACCACCCGACACTGAAATCAAAATCCTGCAAATATCGGATTTTCACAACTGGCATTCAACTGATCGCCACCAAAAATTGTTTCAGAAAATCAGGCAATTAAACCCGGACCTGATTGTTATTACAGGAGATTTAATCGATCGAAAAACCAATAAATTTAATAACGTATATTCACTGGTTCAGGGACTGGTAAACATAAACCCGTACACATATTTTGTATGCGGCAACCACGAATGGGCTAGAGCGAACAGCCAAACTCAATCATTTTTGAGCGGACTGGCCAACTGTGGAGTGAGAGTCTTAAACAATGAACATGTAGTTTGGTCCGGAGATGACCTGGTTATTAACATTTGTGGCGTAGATTATCCCGGCAAAGGGCGCACGAGCCTGGACAAAGCAACTAAAGATATTAACACAAAACTGTTTACTTTGCTGCTGGCCCATGCACCGGCTATTATTGAAAAGCCAGGGATTACCCGGGCCGACCTTGTAGTATGCGGTCATACCCACGGCGGCCAGGTACGTTTACCCTTAGTAGGAGCAATCATTGCACCGGGACAGGGGTTCTTACCCGCGTACGACAAAGGAATTTATAATATTGGACCCAATACTACTCTTTACATTGACAGTGGCTTGGGCACCAGCACATTGCCGGTCAGGTTTTTAAACCGCAGTCAAATTAGTTTTATCACGGTAACCGGTAAATAAACTTTCCATCCCTTTGCTTTAAGCAAGGGCTTTCTTGCTAAATCCCATACTTGGAAATATTATATAAGATTTTATGATAAAATAAGCTAGGAGTGTAAAAATATTTTTGGGGTGAGCAGCAGTGATGAGTAAATTAAGAGATCCTTTCAGCGGTTTGTCCCATTTAGCCGGGGCTATTTTATCAATTGTTGCCTTGATTGGGCTGGTTTATAAGGCCGTATTGCAAGGCACGGTATCGCATATTGTCGCTTTTTCTATATTTGGTGCCAGCCTGGTACTGCTTTATACAGCCAGCGCCCTTTACCACCTGCTCCCTTTATCCGATAAGGGCTTGCTTACAATGCGGCGCATAGACCACATGATGATCTTTGTTTTAATTGCCGGTACTTATACACCGGTTTGTTTGATTCCCCTGCGGGGGGCCTGGGGATATTCTTTTTTAGTGGGCGTATGGCTGCTGGCCGTGGCAGGCATTTTAATAAAAATCTTCTGGATGGACGCCCCGCGGTGGTTTTCAACACTATTGTATGTTTTTATGGGCTGGCTCATTGTCCTTGCCTTTTGGCCGTTAATCCAAACGGTTTCTATGGGCGGAATTGTATGGCTGGCGCTGGGCGGCCTTTTTTACACTATCGGGGCGGTTTTTTACGGCACCAAGTGGCCACCCAACATCATACCCGGCTGGCTCGGCTTTCATGAGATTTTTCACGTGTTTATTTTAGCCGGAAGTTTCAGTCATTTCTGGTTGATGTCCAGCTATATCATGTACTTAAAATAGGCATAGGCAGGACTACTGGACCGCGATGGTTTTTCATAAATAAAAATAGCATCCCTTAGGAATACTGCTGTACCCGGTTGTTCCTTATCTTAATAATTAATCATACACCTTGACGCTGCGTCAAGGTCAATATATTTATAAAACGTGCTTTCCAATAATTGTGGTTTTGACAAATCTCATATTTATGTTATACTAATTAAGTTGTCGCGGGATGGAGCAGCTGGTAGCTCGTCGGGCTCATAACCCGAAGGTCGAAGGTTCAAATCCTTCTCCCGCAACCAGATCAGTAGAAGAGGCTGTTGCACAGCGATAAATAGATCGTAGTGCAGCAGCCTCTTCTACAATTTCACACTTGTCCCCCATAGGAGTCTACATAAACTGTGTAGATCCGGGGCTAGCTGAAGTTAGTAGAAAGTACTGAAATGACATCATGTAGCCGGTCAGTTTATTAATAATATTATAGTAACGAACAACCGTCACCAGTTGGTGGCGGTTGTTCGTTACTATACCGGTTTTAAGCTATGTCTAATTGCTGTTTAGGTGCTCGTACCTGTTTGTAATAGTATCTACCATGCTTAAATGGTCTTTTGCAACTTTACTGACAAGGACCTTCTTCGTCAACATAGAATGCTTTTACTCTCATGATAACATGTTAAAAATTGCATAATTGTTTTAATTTTACCTGACGGTAAATATCCGTGTCTTCCTGCTTCTTTGAAGGAATTTGTTTCTTGGTGTAGAATAATCTACCTATATTGAAATTTTAACTTAATATCATTATCCGAGTCCTTTTGCCTGTGGTCGTATTGACTATGGCACTTGGACCGCTAGGGCTTAGCTGGAAACGGGCATGCCTCCCATTGTGGAAAGGATAAATGTTTTTATTACGTGAAAGCTTTTTCCTTTTATATTGTGGGACAAAGCTTTTTTTATTTTCAGATACAAATAATTCTTTCCGAGCCAACAGAACTTCAAGGCCTATTGCCATGATTTTTTGACCTGTCGGAGTGTGCCGGGAAACTGATAGTCCTCACAGCGCGCGTAAAAGATACGGTTTACTGCAGTATTTAGCAGCTAGGTGCGTTTTCCCGTACCCGGCTTTTGGGGTTGCGGACTCTTGTAGGCGGGCGTTTGATTCAGGATTTTTATTGTAACAGGAGATGATTTTCTTGGGCTAAACGGGTTTTAGTTGAGGAGACGCCCGGGAGGGGACAGACAAGAATTGTTCCTACCTGCTAAACCTTGTATTTGTTAAGAAATCAAAGGGGGTGATGGTATAGTAATTAACTAATTGAATCAGGGGTCTCATGAGATAACCAATAGAAGGGAGATGAGGAGCAAGGTGATAAGTTGTAGAAAAAAATGGCATTCATATTTAGCCGTTTTACTCACAGTATTAATGATGCTGTCATCGCTGCCGGTAGGTATTATACCCGTAACCGGGGCGGCGGCAGCGGATACGGTAACTGGAGCCACATATGGCACAACTGCCAGCGCAGTATATAGCCCATACTGGCAAAGCGGCAAGTTAACTGTCGGCAATCTGAGCCTGAACAGTCTAACTTTGTCCTGGTCCGGCGCGGCTGATAACGTTGGGGTGACTGGGTACAATATTTACCAGGACGGAACGCTCCTGTCCAGCAACACCAATTTCAACCCGTTTTACGTTAATGGCCTGCAACCCGGTACCCAATACACTTTCACGGTGCAGGCTCTAAATGCCGCTGGTTTAGAAAGTACCGAAGGGCCAAGTGTAACTGTTACCACGCACAGCCTCAATGAGAAAATTATAGGGACCGCAACAGTTGACACTGCTTACTTATACGCTGATCATATAACCAAAGTAAACGTAGGCGGGCTTGACGCCTGGTTAATCAATGTTCCTAATGCCACCATTATAGATGGTAGTTTAAGTTTCAATGATATCAGTGTAACTGCAGATAATTTGCCATATGCTCTAAAACCAAGCAAGGTAGACGATCATACCCTCAAAATAACATTATCAGGTAGTGCCAATACAGCGGTTACCCTGCCGCTCTCGCTGACAGTTTCGATTAATCCTTCAGCGGTATCGGACACGGATATGACTGCTTCAGACCCAATCCAGTTGTCAATTAAGGAAGTCACAGACATATCGCTCAACAAGGCCGTTCATACATTCAGCAAGGGCAGCAGTGAACAGCTGATTGCGACTGTTACTCCGGCCGACGCGCCTGACAAGACAGTAAACTGGACTACGAGCGACAGTTCTATCGCCACCGTGGACAGCACCGGCAAGGTGACTGCGATAGGTACAGGGACAGCCACCATAACTGCGACAGTTGCCAGTGGTTTGTCTGCCGGCTGCGCTGTCACCGTTACCCCTGATGCTACCCAAACGCCTGTAACCGTGGATAACCTGTACACTGACCATGTAGGGAAAAAAATAACGGTTAAATTTGGCAAGGCCATGGCTGATCCTACCGGAACCGAGGGCCAGTTCACCGTCAAGGTGGATGGGACCGCTGTTTCCGTGACCAAGGTTGCCCCCGGCTCAAATCCCAACGAAATAGTGCTGAACCTGGCCAATTCAACAGGAGCCGACATTTACGGTAACATCTATACAGTTCTGCTCAGCTATACCAAGGGCACAGTGGCAGCCACAGACGGCAGCTTTTTAGACAGCTTTACCGATTATGCCGTTACCAGCAACTACTTAACCGGAGGAATTGTTGATTTCTCACTGGCCGCGACTGAACTCAGCTACGATGATACCAACATGGAGATTAAACTTCGCTATGACGACCCGGTGGATTATGACAATGTAACCGAGATGACATGGAACTTTTCCAATGCCTTCGGCAGAGACGGCTCAATGTTTATACCGAATCTAACTAATTACGTGAAATTTTATGAAAAAGATACCGGTGAACCACTCGCACTCCCGCTTGATCTTTGGTCAAACGTAGAAAGAAATTGGGGGCAAACAGATGACTGGTATTATACAAGATCAGGACAGGGGGTAACTGTGGGTCTAAACCTCACGACGTGCGCCCTAAAGCCCTCCACTACCTACGTCATTGACTTTCTGAAAGGGTTTACCTATAATAACGGAACCTCGAATACGATAACCGACTCCTTTGAATTTACCACCACATCCACTTCTTCGTCCAAGCCCGTCTGGCCGGCCGACGAAAATTTAAGCTTGACCAGCCCTTCACCTACCAGTGTGACCCTGAACTGGCCGGAGGCCCAGTATCGCCCAACGTCATCATACCCGGCCGGCTGGCCGGCGACGGATTATCACCGGGGTGTAACCGGCTACAACATTTACCAGGACGATACCCTTTTGACAACCGCGGACGAAAATGCCACCTCCTATCAGGTCACCAATCTCGCGCCGGGCACGACTTACCAGTTAAGCGTTAAAGCGGTGGACCTGGCGGGTCAACTCAGCGACCCCTTGCCGGCCTCATATAACGCAATGCTGTTAACACCTCCGGTCGTTACCGTGGAAGCGCCCAGTCAAACGGGGAGCGCCGTCAATTTGACCTTCACCGACGATGCGGCCTGGCGGGCTGCCATCACCGGCATTACCGTGGACGGCACACCATTAAGCCGCATCCAGTATACAGTCACCGCCGGCAATATCAACCTTGCGCCGGGTGTTCTGAATACCGATGCCGACCACACCATCGTAATCAGCGCTACAAACTATCAAGACACCACTGTGGTGCAATCTACCGCAACTACACCGCCGGCTCTGACTGCCAATGAGATTTTACCGGGCAGTGCAGTAGATCTGACCTTCACCGACAATCCCGCCTGGCGGGCGGCCGTCAGCGGTATTACCGTGGACGACGCAGTATACTTGACCGGCAGCCAGTATGTTATTACAGCAGGTCACATTTATATCGTTGCCGGTATTTTAAATACCGCCGGCGACCATACCATCACAGTCAGCGCTATAAATTACGCTGATACTTCCGTCACCCAGACGGTGGCAGCAACGCTGACCCCGCCAACCTTAACCACGCAAGAGGCCTATCCGGCCACTGACGTGGATGTGACTTTCACCGATGACCCGGCCTGGCGGGCAGCCATCAGCGGCGCTGCCGTGGACGGTAAAACCTTAACCGGCAGCCAGTATGTGGTTACGGCCGGTCAGCTCAAGATCGCCGGGGATGTCTTCGCCACAACCGGCGACTATAACATCGCTGTCAGCGCCACTAATTACACTGATGCTACAGCCACCCAGAAGATAGTGGAGGCGAAGACTCCGCCAACCCTGACCAGCACTGTGACCCCATTGGGCAGTCCGGTGAATCTGACTTTCACCGACGACGCGGCCTGGCGGGCGGCTATCAGCGGCATTACCGTGAATGACGCGGTATACCTGACCAGCAGCCAATATACGGTTACTGCCGGCAACATTCAAATTGCTGGGGATATCCTAACAACGGGCGGCAGCTACTCCATTTCGGTCAGCGCGGCCAAATACACCGACGCTTCCGTAGTCCAGATTATCGATCCCGGTTGGATTATCACCACCGTAGCGGGCCAAGGGGGAACACATAGTTACGGCGGTGACGGCGGTCCGGCTGCCAGTGCCTTTCTTAACGCGCCTAGCGGGTTGAGTTTAGACAGCAACACGGGTGCGCTGTACATTGCAGACTATAGCAATAACCGCATCCGTAAAGTGGATCTAAGCGGTACCATTACCACCGTGGCCGGAACCGGCACCGGCGGCTATTCCGGTGACGGCGGCCTGGCAACCCAAGCCAAGATCAACCGTCCTTATGACACAGTGGTGGACGAAAGCGGAAATCTTTACATTGCTGACTATAGCAACTACCGCGTGCGTAAAGTAGATCCCAACGGCGTCATAACCACCGTGGCGGGTACCGGGACTAGTGGCTATTCCGGTGACGGCGGTCCGGCCACCAGCGCCAAATTATATTACCCCACCGGCCTCGCCCTTGATGAGGCAGGAAACCTCTACATCACTGATTCAATTAACGCTCGCGTCCGTAAAGTGGACCCCAGCGGCATCATTACCACCGTGGCGGGTACCGGGACTAGTGGCTATTCCGGTGACGGCGGCCCGGCGACGCAAGCTCAATTAGGCTTGTTTCTTTACGGAATAGATGTGGACCAGGCAGGCAACCTTTTTATTGCCGATTTTAAAAATCACCGCGTGCGCAAAGTTAATCTCAGCACCGGCAAAATTACCACCGTAGCGGGCAACGGTACGGCCGCCACCTCGGGTGACGGCGGTCCGGCAACCCAGGCCAGCCTTAATAATCCCGCTGATGTGGCCTTTGACAGTTATGGGAATCTCTTTATCGCCGAAGCTAGCGGCAATGTAGTCCGCATGATCAATGCAGCAGGGGTCATCAGCACCATTGCCGGGACCGCCGGGACATCCGGTTTCTCGGGAGACGGAGGCCCCGCCAAACAGGCTTTATTAAAGAAGCCCTTTAGTGTGCTTTATGACAGAAGCAGGGGCGGCCTGTATATTGCCGACCGCAATAACGCTGTTATCCGCTTTATTGAAATGGAAGATGTGGTCGCCAGGCCTGTCTCCGATCAGCCATCCGGCGGGTTGCCGGACGGCACAACGGTAACTTTAAGCACTGCCACCGCGGGTGCGGCTATCTTCTACACTACGGACGGCAGCACGCCGACGCCGGCCAGCACCCTGTACAGCGGGCCGATTACCGTAGATTTATCCAGCGCTACAACTTTCACCATCAAGGCTGTGGCAGTGAAAGCGGGGATTAAGGACAGCGTCGTCGTGACGTATAGCTATACCCTGCCCTATACCGTCCCCACCTGGCCGGCCAACACCAATGTCTCGGCAGCCAATATTACTGCCACCGGTCTGACCCTGAACTGGACCCCCGCTGTGGACAACGTGGGAGTGACTGGTTATCAGATCTATGTAAACGATAGTTTATTAGCTACCGTAAGCGATAATACCTATGATTCCACCAACTTGACGGCCGGCACCAGCTATGAATTTAAACTAAAAGCCGGTAACGCTTCAGGGGGTTGGAGTGATTTCAGCCCGGCCCTGACGGCCGGCACGCTGCCGGTATTGACAGCGAAGAGCACCGACAACGTCCTGGGCAAAGCGGTGGATCTCACCTTCACCGATGATTCCGCCTGGCGGGCGGCCATAACCGGCGTCACCCTGGATGGCACCGCCCTGGATAACAATCAGTATCTCGGGTATACCGTCAGCGAAGGCAATATCAACATCGTTGACGGGGCCTTTAAAACCACCGGAGACCACACCATTGTGGTCAAGGCCACCAATTACGGCGATAACACAGTAGTACAGACCCTCAATACTCCCCAGACGCCTCCTGTGCTGACCGCGGACAGTGTTAACAACATAGTAGGCAAGGATGTATATGTCACCTTTACCGATGACTCCGCCTGGCGGGCAGCGATCACCGGCGTCAAAATCAACGGCGTCCCCCTGACCAGCGGTCAGTACACGGTTGCTCCCGGCATTCTCAACATCAGCGCCGGTGCCCTGCCGGCCCTTCCCGGGTACTACACTGTTGCAGTCAGCTCTGCAAACTACGCGGACACCTCAGTGACCGAGATCATTTACGGCACGACGCCGGGGGTGGCGATGGTCAATCCGGCCTTAAAGAATCTTCCTGACGGATATATCGTATCCGTGGCAGGCCAGGGCGGGCAAACCGGCTATTCCGGCGACAATGGCCCGGCCACCGGCGCTTTGTTCTATGATATCTACGGCGCCGCCCTGGACAAGGTGGGCAATCTTTACATTGCCGACCGGGATAACGCCGTTATCCGCAAGGTGGATGTCAACGGCATGGTCACCACCGTGGCGGGAAATGGGGTCAGATCTGCCTCCGGTGACGGCCTCCCGGCACTCCAGGCCAGTATGTATCCTTACTGTGTGGCTGTGGACAGCAAGGGCAATCTCCTCATTGGCAGTTATTACGACAAAAATGTGCGTAAAGTTGATACAAGCGGGATGATGAGTACCCTCGCTACATCAGTGGCACCTAATTTTATGGCTATCGATAGTTCGGATAATCTCTATTTAAGTGGTTCGAAGCACCTAATTCAAAAAGTAGACCCCAATGGTGTTGTGACCACTGTGGCGGGCACCGGTAGCAGCGGCTTTTCCGGTGACGGCGGCCCGGCCACCGAGGCCCAAATAAGTAGTTTCTTTGGCGGCGGTGTAGCTTTTGACCAGTCAGGCAATCTTTATATTGCCGATACCGGTAATTACCGCATCCGTGAGGTGGCGGTGGTTTCCGGCACCCAGTACGGGATCAGCATGACCGCCGGTAACATTTACACCATCGCGGGCAATGGAACCGAAGGCAGCTCCGGTGACGGCGGCCCGGCGCTCCAGGCCTCCCTGAATCCCGTTGGACTCACTTTGGATAGCGAGGGGAACATCTACTTTGCCAACAATGGTGGTTTAATCCGCCGGGTGGACAAGGGGGGCATCATCACCACCGTTGCCGGCACCGGCACTGCGGGCTTTTCGGGAGATAACGGTTCGGCCCTGCAGGCTCAGCTTAAAGCGTATTCTCTATTTTATGATCAAAATGCCGGTGGTCTGTATGATGCTGAAATGAACAACAGCTGTATTCGCTTCATCAAGCTGAAACCGGTGGCAGCGACGCCTGCCGTCAGCCTGCCTGACGGGGCGATAACGACCGGGAATGTTGTTAACCTCAAAGAGGCGGCAAGCGTGACTTTCAGCACGGCTACCGAAGGCGCGGACATTTATTACACCACCGACGGCAGCACGCCGACTTCGGCCGGCACCAAATATACCGGACCGGTTTACATCAGCAATAAAACAACTCTGAAAGCCATCTCGGTCAAAGAGGGACTGACTGATAGCTACGTTTTGACTAAGTACTACCAAATTGGTAACACCCTCCCGCCGGTACTGACTGCGGACAGCACCGACAACGTTCTGGGCAGCGCCGTGGACATCACCTTTACTGACGATCCCGCCTGGCGGGGGGCCATCACCAAGGTCACGGTGGACGACACTGCTCTAACCAGCAGCCAGTTTACCTTTAGCGCAGGCGACCTCAACCTCGCCGCCGGTGTTTTTAAAGCGGTGGGGGATCATACCGTGGCGATTAGCGCCATGGGCTATCAGGACACCTCGGTGGTCCAGACCGTTTATGCCACGCTGGATATTCCCGATGGCTACATTACCATCTTTGCAGGCAAACCTGGAACGTATGGCTTTTCAGGTGACGGCGGCTTAGCTACCGGTGCCATGTTAAATAATCCCAGTGGTATGCGGGAAGACAAAGCGGGGAACCTGTACATTGCGGATTATGGCAACTACCGGGTCCGCAAGGTGGATGCCAGCGGCATGATCACCACTGTGGCCGGAAACGGGACCAGGGCGTTCGCGGGTGACGACGGCCCGGCCACCCAGGCTTCTCTGGCTTATTTTACGGACATTGCCGTTGACGGAGCAGGCAACCTGTATATTCCCGATAGTGACACACGGCGCATCCGCAAGGTGGATGCAACCACGGGTATTATCACTACCATCGCGGGTAACGGGACGTACGGTTATTCAGGGGATGGCGGTCCGGCCACTGCGGCACAATTAATGTCTCCTTTAAACATAGCAGCGGATCAGGCCGGGAACATCTACTTCAACGATGGTGTACGTATACGCGAGGTGGCGGCGGTTTCCGGTACCCAGTGCGGGATCAGCATGACCGCCGGCAACATTTACACCATCGCTGGTACCGGGACAAGCGGTTACTCGGGTGACGGCGGTCCGGCTGCCCAGGCTCAATTTAATACTATTACCGGCTTAACCCTGGACCAATCCGGCAACCTGTACCTGCTTGATAAAAGTAACAACCGGATCCGTAAAGTAGACACCAACGGCATTATCAACACCGTCGCCGGTCCCTGGACAAGCGGCGGATACGCCGGAGATGGCGGTCCAGTTTCGGCGGCTCAATTAAACAATCCCAGGGGAATCACAATAGATGAGGCAGGTAACTTTTACTTTATCGACACAAATAATTACCGCGTCTGCAAAGTGGACACTAGTGGTATTATCACCACCATTGCCGGTAACGGGACATTTGGTTATTCCGGTGACGGTGGCCCGGCCACCCAGGCTACTTTCAAAAAATGCTACCACTTGACCTATGGGGGAGTCAGAGGCGGTCTATACATTAGTGATGGTAGCGGAAGCACACATGCTGTCCGCTTTATTAAATTGGCTATAGACCAATCGCCGCTGTTAACTCCGGACAGCACTAACAACACTGTCGGTCTGCCTGTGGAAATCACTTTCACCGACAAACAAGCGTGGCGGGACAGGATCACCGGCATCACTGTCGACGACACATCCATCGCCGGCAGGTACACTGTTGCCAGCGGCAAGATCACCATTGACGCCGATGTCTTTAGCACCGCCAAAGTATATTCAATCACGGTTAAAGCCACCGGTTATGCCAACGTCACCGTGGAGCAACCGGTAGTCATGGCGGCTTACGCTCTGACACCAACAACAGATTCGGCTTACCAGTCAGGCACAACACCGGACGGGATTGTCACTATGACCGTAAATACCGGTGTATCCGGCCTGAAGTACTTTGGCGTACAAATAACTCCGATGAAATCCCACAGCGGGCTGGAATCAGTAATTTTTGTACAAACCGGCTCGCAAAGCGGCTTAAACGTGACCAGAGCTGATTTTGACACCGTGAATATCGCCAAAGCAGGCTTTAACGTACTCCCGGGCGATGTCGTTAAAGCCTATATCGTTGATGATTTAACCAATGACCCCAACGTCAATCCGACGATATTGCAATAAACACAATAGGTGCCGTCAAAAGATAAGCATTGCCATTTGGCCGTCGCCGGCTGTAACCTATCTAAAACACGACAACCTGTCATTTGAACAAAGGCCGGGGGAAAGTTTTCACTTTCCTCCGGCATCCGGCTTCCACATAATTTGCGGTAGATTGATTGAAGTCTATCAGAACCAGTATTAATCTGGCAAACTGATTGAAGGTCTCTCAGGAAAAAGGAGAGGTGAACAATGAAGCTAAAGTCACCAGTTATTCTTCTAGCCACAATCTTAATGCTTTTAATAAGCGCGGTATCAGGCCTACCTGCCTTCGCCGGCGGCACAAACCTGCCGTACGTTACCGATTACGGAGTATACAGCTATGAACCCAGCAGTAATGTAATCTCAACTACTGTTGCCATCGAAGTAATATCCACGGGTAATGACGGGGCTACTTATAACCCCCCGCCGTGGACTACACTGACGGAAGTACCTTGTATCTTTAGCAGCAATATCGCTATCGGGATCAAATTTGCCACAAACGTAATACCCGACGCCTACTGGACCGGCAATCAGGCTTGTTTCCATATGTATGACTCATCTAACATGTCTGTCGCCATCAACGTATTGAGATTAGGCACTGTCTACGATGGTACTAATGGGAATAAAAATTACATCTTCGTGGCGCCCCAAGGTCCGTTGAAGCCCTCAAGCATGTATAAAATAATTGTCGATGCGTCACTAACGTCCAATAACGGCCAGTCAGCCGGCGAACAGCAAGAAGTGGTATTCACCACCGTTGCCGATACAACCGCACCCACCTGGCCGGCCGGTAGCCAACTAACCTGCGACAACGTAACTCCAACCAGTCTAACTTTGACCTGGCCGGCGGCTCAAGACGATGCAGCCGTTACCGGTTACAAACTCTACCAGAGCGACACCCTGTTACAGAGCTTAGACTCTGCAACCAACAGCTGCACACTCACCGGTCTGACCCCCAACACCAACTACACCTTTACCGTACAGGCGGAGGATGCGGCCGGCAACCTGAGCACCGACGGGCCAACCACCAGTGTAACAACCACAAACGACACCCAGGCTCCGGTTTGGGCGGCAGAAAGCACACTCAGCATATCAAACCCAAGTGATAACGGACTAACCCTAACCTGGCCGTTCGCTAACGACAACCTGTCCGTAGCGGGCTACAAAGTATACCAGGATTCGGTGCTAATCCAAAGCGTAGGCGCCGAAACCAACAGCTATAACGTCACCGGTCTGACAGCCGGTACCACTTATACCTTCACAGTACAGGCCTTCGACGCAGCCGGCAATATAAGCACCGGTGGACCAAGTGTCACCATAAAGAATGGCGCGCCTGTAAACCCTGGTAATGTCAGCTTAACCTTAAGCCCAAGCATTGCAGTCGCGGGAGGGACTGTCACTGCTTCAGGTACAGCCCCGTTTGATACCTGGGTATCCCTGAAAATGCTCGACAGCAGTCAAAGTGTTGTCTTATTTGACGCAGTGAAATCGGATTCCAGCGGCAATTACACATACACTTTCAAGGCGCCCAATGTAAATTCCGGAAATTTTAATGTAATAGCAGGTTATGGGTATGATGTGGACAGCAATATCCTGACCGTAGATACCCAGGCGCCCGCCTGGCCGGTTGGGAGCACCCTGATTGCTAGCAATGTAACTGCGGGGTTGACACTGACCTGGACTGCCGCCACGGATAACACAGGGGTGACGGGATATAAGGTTTACCAGGACAGCACACTGTTAACCACAGTCACCAGCGGCACCAGCTACACTGTCACCGGGTTAACCGCCGGCAGCTATACCTTTAGCGTCAAAGCAGTGGATGCGGTTAAACTCGAAAGTACAGCCTTGACAGCCGGCGCCACCATTGGTGTAAAAGGTGATGTCAACAGTGATAGCGCTATCAACGTGCTTGATGTAGTGAAAACTGTGAACTTTGCCCTGGGGAAAATCACCCCCACCACTGGAGAACTATACGCTGCCGACACCAACAATGACGGGGTAATTAATGTATTGGATGTTACGAAAATTGTCAACATCATTCTAGGAAACTTGTAACTTTTATAAAGTATATTTACTTAGAAGGAATTTGTTGCTTAGTGTAGAACAATCTGCTAAATAGAATTTCTAACTTAATATTATTATCCGAGTCCTTTTGCCTGTGGTCGTTTTGACTATGGCACCTGGACCGCCAAGGCTTGGCTGGAAACGGGCATGCCTCTCATTGTGGAAAGTATAAATAGTTTTAGTCTTGTTAAAAAGCTTTGTCCTTTTATATTGTGGGACAAAGCTTTTTATATTTTCAAATACAAATATCAAAGGGGGTGGCGGTATAGTAATTAACTAATTTAACAAGGTCTTATGAGATAAATCAATAGAAGTAGTTTTTGCTCTCATTATGCTATTTAAAAAATAAATATACAAATACTATTACTAGTGAACTGACTAGCCCTTAATTTACTGCATTTCTCCCGCTCAATTTCGCACTTGTCCCCTATAAAACCAAAAAAGAGTCCACATTAACTGTGCAGGTATGGTGTTTGGTATGATTAGTGAAAGTTTGGAAAGGCTTGTCCTGCAATGGCTACAGGGTTTTGGGAGTTTGCCCCAAATTGCAATTCTGGGGCTTTTTTGCTCCTATTTTTTTATTTTGCTCCCATCCTGCTCCCATTACGCTCCCCGTATTTATTGACCATATCCGTTCCAAATTTACGCCTGGGCAGTAGTGACTATACCCTATCACGGCTAAACACAAAAAAAGCCGTAAAAATCTTCACGGCTATCCATTCGCCCCCGGACGATTGACTTTTCCCCGCTATCCATAGCTTTGATTTCTTGCTCATTGCCGCTTTCAACCACAACTTTAGCTTGACGTAGGGTTTCCCGGTTCATTCCTACTGCTTTGGCGGCTATTTCAACTGTTTTTGTCCCTGGTTTCACTTGTACAAAATTTTGCACAAGTTGTTCTGGTTTTAAATCTGTCCTTTGCCCTTGCCGCCCTTCCAGTGATTTTTGAATCCGTTCACTAAGAGCAACCTTTTCACTGGTAACGAATCTTTACGGTGTTCGTTTTCCTCGCGTTCCATTCGCAATGCAATTACCGGATGGTCGGCGCCATCCAGTTCAGCTAAGGCCTCATTATAGATTGCCTCATGCGTTTGGCTGTTGAACGTTATTATAATCACCACTGCCTATGCTCCAATTTGCTAAAATAGATGCCTCTACCGGGCCTATCTCGCTAATTTCTTTTTGCATTTCCTGCATTACCTTAACTATGTCCATGGCTGCATTCTCTTTGGTATATTGGTTATCATTCACAAGTGATAATGCCACTTCAAATAACATATTATGCCAGAGCATTTATTTTTGTGTTTTATTCCTGCTTTAAAGGAACAACGACCTCCGGTCTCTTTAGTTAGACTGGCAGTCGAACTAAAATTTACTACCCTCAATTTTGAGGTCGGTTCAGCCGACCACGTTACCGGGCAAAGGTCCGATTTAAAATTGGGGCTTGAGTAATGCCTATCACCAAATTCTGAAACCCCACGAGGGAGAAAATTTCCACCTTGTAGCCAATAAAATGTTATCTTGAGTTCATATCCTTGACTCCGCAAAGTTGCGGAGTGAAAAACAAAACCCGTGCCTCTATACCGGGTTATCCCCTCCGGTGATGTGTCCGGGTGATGTGTTTTAAAAGCTCCACGCATTATATTACGGCCTTCATATTGCCCGTTTAAGCATAGGGTAAATTGCCGGTAATGGTTTGTACCTGCTAATTGATTAATGATCCTTATTCACTGGCAGCATACCGTATCCAGGACCATAGAAAAGTGAATCCTGGCGTTTATTCTAACTACTCAATTATCTTTTACATAGCCCACCGATTGGCGTACGTGACCGGCACGCCAGGGGTACTCTAAAAAAAAAGAAAAGATAAACATCCCAATAGATACCATTCGGTGGGGTCGATGGTTTTATTTTAATGGGGACTTTATAGTCGGATTTAGCTCCATTACATAAATCTTTCTTTTGCCGTCAACTGATACAAAAGTAATACTAAAATCTATAAACACACGTAAATTTTTTAAAGCCCAGCTATCATTTTCACCATCAAAAACAATATAAGCTGGAATATTCTCTATCTCGCTATGGTTTATTGGTTCTGGCAACAATGCTCCATCCAAGGTAGCACCGATTGGCATACCAATAGCCCCACGCTTCAAATAAAAATTTAACAAATCCCGTTGATAATACTTTTCAAAACTACTACCACGCAAGGGGCTTGCCCAAAAATAGATTTTCTTTTTCTTAACTTGAAACTTTTTAATTTCACTCATTTTATTCACCAATAAATATTTCGGTAAAATTGGCAAAGTCCTTTTTTAATCCCAAATCCTCTTCCCTGCAGCTCTCCGGGCAATACGCTTGCCTATGGTGCCGTTTCGGACGGTGTTCAGGTCGCCCAGGAATTTGACCGCGCCATACAGCAGGCTGCGGGTTTGGCTGATTGGATCTTTCTTGCGTGGCATATTAACCTTCCTTTCTTGTAGCCAGATACACGTCAATCGCCTGCCGAATTGTCTCTGCAACGCTGATCCGTTCCTCATAGGCGATTTTCCGGAGCCGGGAATTCTGTTCCTCTGTCACCTGGACGTTTATATGTATCAATGTCTTGGCTTCTTTCCAATAAAAAACTTAACTGCCAATCGCACTAAAGCCACTGCAATAGATACGTCAGCAACTGTCTGCATCGTCCCACCATACGGCCATTGACGAGTAAGCAGGTAGGCAATTACAAACAATATAAAGAGCAAATCAGGGTTTAATTTCCTTAACCATTTCATATTTTTAGTAAAGTCCATGCCTTTGCACCCCCCCCCTTTCTGTATAACGCCATTGAAGTAATAATGTAAATACCTTTTGGTAAATTTTTTTCAATAAATAAACCCCTTTGGAGTTTAGGAGAAGCTCCAAAAGGGGCGTGTTGTTTTGCATAAATGCAAGCAGTGCGGGCATAATGTTATAACCCTTACTCCATTAAGACTCCTCTTCCTATTTGAAGAAATGTAGTGTTAGTAAAGCCCCCGGTTAATGATGGCCAGTGGGCTTTGCTTTGTAGCAACGCTAAGATAACCTTTACACATCCACCACTTGGCCATTAAGGTAACACTTTCCTTAGCAATTGCATAGTATACACCGGTAATACCAATAAAACCTTAGCTAAGGAGGAACATAATAATGGGTTTTGGTACTGGATGTGGCGGAGGAGTTGGCGGCGGTTGCGGAAGTGGAGGTTTCATTCTCTTTCTGATTCTTATTCTGCTGGTGTTTGGCAGTATGGGATTCTGCGGAGGAGTATGCAGCGTAGAAAAGTAAATCTTAAACAAAACGCTCCGGAAGGGGCGTTTTGTTTTGCACAATTGCCCTCGGTGCTGAGTATAATATTATAACCCCTTTCTTCTTCCTTTATCTTTACAACAGCCCCCGGTTGATGATGGCCGTGTATGGCCAGGCCGGGGGCTGTTTGTTTTGGGCAATGTGTATGGCATGGGGAAGGCGGGGCAGGGTGGGTGCCGCCTTGGAGAATATACGGATGGGGTTGAGCAGGGTTTGTGTTTCATATCAAGATGAAATAATTGTTTGTATAATAGCAAAAAATAATACCATACTATAATTAAGTTCAATTCGGGGACCATCTTAGAAAGGTGGTGATCCGATGTGATTCATGACTTGATTCATAGCGAAATAATAATTCTAATATCTTTAGTGGCTTTAATAACGAAACTTGAAATCAAAATATTCATATCATTTAAATAACCGAATTGAGCCCAAGGCTGGCTTTGCCCAAAGGTGAAGCTAGTGTGGGACACAATATAAAAATAAAAAAAACGCTTAAAACAAACTTGCTTAGAAGCAGGTTTTTGTTATTTATTACAAAGTGCATTTTGAAAATATTAAATGCAATAGATTGCTATTATTTGTCGAGATATTTAGTTAATTAGTTAAAGGTATTGATTTATCTATGGCGAAATTTGGACATATATTTAAGGAGAGAGATAATATGTATAGATTATATGATATGGTATATCTTCCAGACATAATGAAACTAAATAGAGATTCCCTAGAATCTATTGCTATTGAAATTGATATACCGACCGATGGCTCAGCTGTTGAGCTAGCACAAAGATTAGGAGACGCAATAGCAAGCAGCAGAGAAATAAGATATCAAGGTTTAATACCTGTAGAATCTATAATACTTGCTGGTAAAGTTTCTGTTAGTTGGTATCCTTTTGTTAAAAGCAATAATGAAGAAAATCTAATTAATGTAATTACAGAACGCCTCCAGTTTAACCCTTTAAGGGAAACAAAAATACCACCTCTAGATCAACTATCCTCCGAGCCAGTTGTTATTGGCGGTTTTATAAGACACCCTGACATGCCTAATCAATACTTCTTAAGAATAATGGTCAAGACAGGCATTAAAAGAACAGTTTCTGGGCTAAGTGCAACTCCGCAAATCACAACGGCTCTTTGTAGTGTATATATCAATGAAGACGAAGGTTTTATAGAGGTAAGGGCTGACAGCAAACAGGCTAACAAAATTGAAAAAATGTTGGCCAAAATACTTGAGGGACATATTGAAGCCTTAGATAGAAGAAGTGTTGTAGCACCCTTTGGTTATGAAATTGAAAATTTGGCTACAGAATTAAACGGAAGGCTTGTAGAAACTGAAGCAATTCCTGAGGCAATACTGGATACATTGTCAGTTGAACAGGTTCAATCAGTTGTGGACATTCTCACTGCCATAGACACATACCTCCAGGATGGTAATATGGTGGATTTGGAGCAAGTACTACAAAGCGCTAAGACAATTTTATCAGAACCAGATACCGGCTTTGCAAACATACCATTTTCCGCCACTGTCTTAGCAGGAATGGAAAGACTAGGTATGGGCGCTGGAGATGAAGGTGAACTTAGATTACAACCACTTTACACTCTGCTACGACCACATCTACAAAATCAAGGTGGTAACATTCAATTCCCCCTTGTCGATGAGGGTGTAACAAGATATTATAAAATCAAAGTTGGCTTAGTAACAAATACAGTCTTCTTCGTTACCCCTGCATCTGAAAATGCCATAGCCCATGTAAGAAATAAGATTTTACGTTTAAGATAAGATAAAAGGAGGTGCTAGCAGTGGAAAATCCAAACAAATACATTGTTGATTTATGGGTTGAAGAAGCCGCGGGATATCCTATTATACGTTTTAATCCAACAACTGTATCCAGAGACACTGGTCTGGATCTTTCTCTAGTGTTTGAGCGCCTCCTGGAACTTGTCAGAGATGGTAAATTAGTTCTTGAATGGGAAATTCGTTGTCCTAATTGTTTTAGGATTCTACTAAGAGATTCTAATATTAATCATACAACTGTAGAATGTGATGAATGTGGCGAGATAGAGGTCATAACTGATATAATTTTTCCTATACTATCTTTTAACGCCGGATATAGAGAAATTATTAAAAAAAAACAAAATCTCAAGAGACTTGTTTTTTCGGCAGGAAGAACTCACCGCATAATCCAAACGCATCTTTAAAATATATGTTATCACCCTCGGTTTCTGATATATTAAGGGAAACAAATGGCATAAGTCATGTTACAATTGCTTTTATTAATGGCAATGGACCTGTGGCTTTTACTGGGCCGGACAATACAGTAAATATAACCCAGTATTACAATCAGAGGATTCAAACAATAAGCCAGTGCGACCCCCTTCTTGCCGATCTTCTACAAAAAATGTTAACTTTACCTGAAGCACGACAACATGCTGAAAATTTATCAGAAAGTATTAGCGGTTTTGCCCAAGAGTCAGGAAATAAAAAAATGGGGTGGTTTCAAAAAATTATTGAAGGCGCAAAAAAGCTTAATGATATAAAAGAAACAATTGACTCAACCCAAAATCTAGCAACACAATTTTTAACTCAACTGCAAGTATTTGTAGCTTCAAACGGATTTCAAATTCCGTTTATGTAAAAGCCCAATATGGCTTTCATTCTTTATTAATCCCAAACCCTCTCCAACATCCACCCGTCCTCCTTCTCCACCAAATCACACAACATCCCCTGCCGCGTCTCACACCGGTACCGCGGCAGCCAGGCCGTATTTCTTAACAGCATCTAGCACGGTAGCACAAAAGAGACAAAAAATAGCTCCAGCGCATAACCGGAGACTCTTATTTTATTGAACACTTATAACTGCAAAACTATTGCACAGATTACTTTATAACCCAACCAGATCAACCAATACCCAAAGCCTCCCTAATGCCTTCCCATGTTTCTAATTCCGGGCCCCTATCCTCAGTGGGCCGTATTGCCCTGGCTCTTGCTTTAAATTTACCTCCGGCCAGTACAGCGGGCAGGTAACCACCCGCTGCAAATCTGAATACCCCATGGTTTTCATTTAGGGGATAGGTTCTGCTGGCCATCTGCACAGGCAATCCCAATAAGCCCTTTGGCAGGTCCAACAAAGGCTTAAAAACATAGCGTTATACGTTCCCATGTCAGATAAGCTTCGCTGATACTCAGCCCCATATGACTGGCAATATATCGCCAATTTGTCCAACGTCCACACCTCCAGCAGATCTAAATAAGTTCCCTTTCCCAAGAGGTAAGGGCATCCATAAAGGAAATAACCTTGCCAAATAATTTATTGGCATCGTTTATTTTAGCTAGCCTTACCGCCTTAGCGGTTAGGATGCCGTGGCCCCGTCGCCGTACCCTATAGTATCAGATAATGCCGCTTTGTAATTTTCAATAACAGTCTCTTGTACTTCTTTAACATCAATAAAGTAAATCGGGAAATACATAAGGGCTTTACCGATTCTCTAGTTTAAGTTCCTCTTTCAGCGGAAGTTAACATGCTATCCACACTTTCCCCCGATCCGCTCCCGCTGCATTGGGTGGCTACCCCCTCGGCACCGGTTTTCCCACTCGCATCAAAATTTAGGTGAGGTGTCCTCGCGTTCGACGGATCAGTCACATCAGTTGTAGTCCTGGTTACTAATGAATATTTTTATGACCAGATAAGGTCCCAAATATTTTGTTAAGCTCCAACCCATCAGCAAGCCCTTTGGTGTATGCTTCTTCTTCAACCAATGCCCAATAATCCGAGTTAGCCCGATCGTATTCCTGATAAATCTTTTTTTGTTCTTCAGTCAAAAATTCCATTAGCTGCTTGCTTAACTCACAGACTTTATTGTAACGCTCTATATGCTCGACGCTATGGTTATCTAATGAGTTGTTTTCTTCTAAACGCTCAATAACAAAAGTTTTAAACTGTTCACCGAATGACATTTAAATTACCCCCTCTTTCATAATTAAGGTCTTACCAACCGCAGTTTTGGTTTCTCACTACTGGGCTTTTCTTCCTTAAATCCTTTATGTGCATCATTCTTAAGCGCATTTTTAGCATAGATCAAGCCAAAGAATACTTGAGTAGTTTGGTCAAACGATAGATTAGCATACTGAACAAGGGTCTTAGCTCTATTAATTTCCTGTTCAATTTTAGCTATTATAAATTCGTTCATTACAAACCCACCGCCTTTTCATCAGACTGGCCTATTAATTGAACAAAATAATCTTCACTAACAAAGACCACATCTTCATCTTCAAGGTAATCAACCGGCAATTCCGGGACTATAATAATTCCTCTCATGCATTTATCCTCTCCCTTCTAATTATGATAAGCTGCCGAAAAGCGGCGCTCTGTTGTTTTATACAGCTTTGTTCTCCATTAATAACCTGTACAAATATTCCGCACTAAATAGAATTACGTCATCTAGCTCAATGATGTCAACCGGTTGGCCAGATACTACGATAAAATCTTTCATTGGCTCACACTCCCTTTAAATCTGTTTTTGACGTGTAATTTAGTGTAACTTAGTGTAATTAAATTAAGTAGAGTATACACCAAGGAATAAACAAGGTCAAGGATCTTCATTGAAATATAGTGCAATGGGTGGTAATATAGTGCATATGAAAGGAGTTAAACGATGGAAAATTACTATACACCGCAAGAGGTAGCGGATAAATTAAAACTAAACGTGAGGACATTGTATAAGTGGATCAGGGAAGGGAAATTAAACGCCGTCAAACTAGGGGACGTTTGGCGTATTTCCGAAACGGAATTAAAGCGCTTGTTGGGGAAGGATACGACAAAATAAGTAACCCCAAATTTACCGGATAAAGAAGAATAAGAAGGGATAACATGGCCCGTAAGAAAGACCCGATCAGCCAAACCCGTGGCCTACTATACGATCTGGCTAAGTTCCTGGGCGACCTGAACACCGTCCGAAACGGCACAATAGGCAAGCGTATTGCCAGGAGAGCGGCGGGGAAGGCCGCTGGTGGGTTGTTGGGGAAGCTGTTTAAATAAGAGACATCATCATAATGATACCTTAAGGTCAGTTTTGAAAACCGACCTTTTCTTGTTTCCCTGAGTTTTTTATCCAGGTAGAAATCTCGCTCACCAAATTTGGGGAGCCACCATAATAAATAAACAATACCCCGTCTGGTTAATTTGGACGAGGTTTTATTATTAAACAATTTACAATTATTTACCAATAATTTACAATGGAGTATGGATAGTTAATAAAAGTAGTAGTAGAAGTGGCTTCACAAGGGAAACACAGCGTTAAAACCCAGCAAAACCATAAGCCAATCCTTCGGCAAAAACAAAACAACAAGGGAGGTAAATAAAAAATGTCAAAAGCAACTGAACAGATTAAAAAACATAAGGAACAAGACCAAGATCCGGTGCCCTATGTTTTATCAGTGACCGCAGCGGCACAACAAATGGGTGTCCATAGGAGCACCATTTATGAACTTATCAAGGAAAGAGGGCTGCCGGCATTCAAGTACGGCCGACGTACATTGATTAGGCGTGATTTGCTTTTCGCCTTCATCGATAAGATGGCGGAGGAAGAGAAGATTATTGTTTAAATTCACCATATCAGGTGGTTAGGAAATATGCACATATCTACGAAAGAGATATTTAAGGGGAGTGATTTATATGAACTGTAAATGCGGTTACGGACTTAAGGAAAACTTTAAATTCTGCCCGATTTGCGGGGAGATCGTACCAAAACCCATTCCCGAGGTTAGGGAACCAAATATAGTTAAAAACGAGGAACGCAAATTCACCGTAAAAACTGCCCTGACCGATTACTTCCAGGGAACACTTGGGGAAGCAAGGCTTCGCCGGGCTATCCGGGACGGCGAAATACCCCACTTCCGTGTGGGCTCCAGAATAATCTTTAGTGAGGCAGCCCTGAATGCATGGGTGGCGGAGTTGGAGCAAGCGTCGGTATCAAACAATAGAAAAATTCGTTAACAAGGTGATAATAATGGTAATAAAGAATTACACAATGGAGGAGTTACCGGAAATCCTAACTGCTCAACATATTGCAGACTATTTAGCCATTTCCCGCCGGCGGGTGTATGAGCTGTTTCAAATTAAACCGGTGGCTGGAGGTATCCCAAACTTTGATATTGGACTCTCAAAGCGAGTGGACAAGCAGGACTTTATAGACTGGATTGAGGCAAGAAAGCGCGAGAAGGAGCAAAAGACAGGCTAACCCGGCGGATAACCGGGTTACTTTTATAATAATGGCGGTCGGTGGTTGTAGTACGTTAACTCCTGCCCAGTCATGTATTTAATGAACCGCTCAGTGTTGATGTAATATGACCAAGCGGTCATTTCAACACCTACCCCAAAAGGAAACCGGCCCTGCTGAAGTGCCATTTGTAAAAATCTTGGAGGGACTCCCATTATTTCAGCAGCAATTTTAACTGGCAACTTTACCGGTCGCGGTTTGGTTTCAATAAGATCTTGTAATGTTATAAAATCACCCTCAGACATTTTTACCTACATTCTATCTTCTTCGTTATACTCTATGCTGATTTACTATCTACTTTGCAATATGAAGGCATAAAAAAACGGGCTACATCACCAGGGGCGATGTCCAGTACTTCGCAAATTTGCTCCATCTCCGACACGGTGAACGCCTGAAATCCATTGATTTTGTTAGACAATGTATTGGCACCTATGCCAAGATCATCCGCCAGCCTGCGGTAGGTTGTCCCCATTTCCCGAATGCGCCCCTTTAGCGCGTTAAGTTCATCAAATCTCCTTTTTTTCTTAGCCATTTGTATCACCTCAATGCATCTTAGATTTATAGGTATTATACTCTTTATATACTAAAATTACTACCATTTTTTGGAACTTTGTTACTTTGTAAAGCAATGCTGATTTTGACTGCAACTAATTTATATCTAATTGATTTCCTAGAGTCTCCAGGTTTTTTTAAAAATACTAAACAAAAGCCAAGTATACAAGCAGCAGGATCACGCCCTGTTAATTTTGATAAGTTTTCCGATTTCAAATCGGTAAACTTAGCTTCCACTGGGAGAGGAAGTAAGTTCGATTGTGGTATCCGAGCTTTATATTCGCAGCATAATTTTGACCGGTAAAGGTATCATCGTTATGGTGTTACAATGATGGTTTTTGGTAAAGTAGTTTTACCAAAACCTTGCCACTAAAGGCACCATCATTATAGTGATACCCTATTGCCATCAGGGGCCCATAACTATCATGACCGTAGAAGCAGTAACGGACAACATATCCACTACTATATCCGCTAGGCAGGACTATTATGGCGGTACCTTGCCACTCTCCCCAAATCTGGGGGCAGTGGTTTCAAGATTTCAAATCGGTAAACTAACCTCCTCAAAATTGAGGACGTAAAAAAGACGGCTCATTTTAGAGCAATCCTCTTTGTTTTAACTCCAACATAGGAAGGAGCGGCGTCCGGGGGTGTCCGTATTATGGACATCCTTTTGCTCGTTTTACTTCCACATAACAAGGAGCAGCAGTGCCTTTTCCCCACTTTGGCAAATAGCCTCTTTATATGTTTTACCCAAGTAACAAGGAGCGGCGGTTTTATTTCGACTACCAGTCGAAATAAAATTACTGCCCTCAATTTTCGGGTATATTTCAATCACACATGGAAAGGAATATATGATGTGCTTTCAAAGCAACAACGCATTATGTAAAATCCAAATTTCAAATGGTGCGTTTTTAAACCGCCCTCTTTAGCAATGTATACAAAGAGTAAACATGTTTGCCAATGTAAAACACCAAGTAAAACCGGGATCCAATGTATACATCAAATTAAAAGGGGCTTCGCTTAATGAACATCCTTAATACATACCGATAAGTGTCTATACCCACATCAGGTCAGTGAACTGAAAAAAACCCGACACCAGGCCGGGCTTAAATTATTCTACTTTAAAATATCTCTTATCCTCACTAATCCACGACTTATCCCAAACCAATACAAGGTTGGTTTCGTTTTTCGGTATACAGAAATGCACAACTCCCTTTATTGTGCCCCCGTGGTATATTTGCCCGCTTAATTCTTTATACGTTCCTTCGTCTGGCAAAACAGCACTTTTGTCAAAGGGATTAAAGACCTTATTCGAGCTGCCTACCAAATTGAAATCAGATTCACTTATATAAGCTGGCTCTTCAGCACTTGCTATGTTTTTAATGTCAACCAAAACTAAGACATACTTATATCCAGTTGGAGCAAAGTCATTATACTGATTAGCTCCCTTGATTATATTCCATGCTTTATCGCCATCAACAAAGTCTAACACGCTAACACTATAACCGTCAGGCGTGGTTATCTTATTCCCAACGGCTGTGGGGCTATTTCTTGTTAATCCACTCCCGGTAGCGATAGTTTGCTGACTAGCAGTTTGCTGACTGGTGGTTTGCTGACTGGTGGTTTGCTGACTTGTTGCTGGTTGATTTGCTGATGTAATAATTACCGAATTGCTGCCTGCATCCCACTTAACATCCGCACCCAAAGCCTCGCCAATAGCCCGTAATGGCACCATTGTTCTTCCTTGAATGGATTGTGCAGGAACATCAGATTTAATCTCATTCCCGTTTACAAATACTCTGATTGGATTATTTGCGAAGGCCCATACTGAGCAAAACATTACAACCACCAAAGACATAACGACCAGAAATGCGCATTTTCTCCGCATTAATATTCCTCCTTCTATTTTTTTTCATTAATTAATTACTTGGTTACATTTTCCTGCTTTTCGACTAGATGTTACATGAAGTTTATATATATAAATAAACGTCCCTTTGCACCTCATTCAAGGTAACTACCGCAAACCGAGTCCCGGCTACATTATCCCGCCTAATGATCTTATTCACCTGCTCCGGCCTATCTGTAACCACCAGCACCCGGGGGAAACGATACATTTAGTTCTGCAGAATGAAAATTATACCTATCTTAACATCAATTTCAGAATCACTTAATAAACTATTTAAAAAGGGGGTGTTTTAATGGATTCTAAGAAAAAATTATTACCACGCGAACCGTTTGAATTAGGTACTTGTCATCCATTAACTGAATTTGAAAGAGAACTTTACTGCCATTATGAAAGACAGCAAAAATTGCTATTAAGAAAGGAATATCTTGAATGGATTATTGATTATTTAGAAGAATTAAATGATGATAGATTTTTAGCTATTAAAAACGCTTTTATTGAACGAGCCGAGGATACTCATAGAGAATTAGTTGACCTTGACGAGAAATTGTACACATTATATCATCCGTTGTTTGAAATTGTTCAAAGCGATATTGAAAAGAAGAAGATAACAAGATATAGCAAAGATTAAGAAAAGCCCCGGACCTGGGGCTTAAATTATTTTTTAAAGCCTTTTTAAATAAAGTAATAAATATCTTTTTTTACGCTCTCTAATGTTACTACCTCAAATCTTATCTTTGCTGTATTCTCTTTCTCCAGAATTTTATCAATCTGATTCGGCCTATCCGTCACCACCAGCACTTTAGGGAATCTATACCGCCCTTCTGGATCTGGCTGCGCCCACCAGAGCTTCACCCATGCCTTTGATTTGTAGAAGTCTGTATACTTTGGAACCTTATCAAACTTATTGTTTGAATCTGCTCTATCAACTTCAACAAAAGCGGGATGGAGACACTTTCTTTCTGTATTGTTTAGCACAACCAGGGTGTCAGCAAGAAGGCGATCCGTGTCCCACTGGCAGAAATATTCCCGCTTGAAAAGGTGTAGCTTAAACCACCACTTGATTTGCTGCACCAAGGCCACATAAATCCAGTTCACAATCAAGTAATGTTCTGCCTTCTGATTCCAGGTAACCCCGGGTGGGTAATACACATATGGGGCGGCTACATCTGTTCTTTTACGCTTTAACTTCTTGGCCTGGTACAACTTCTGTAGCCTTTGGCAACACTTCTGCCGGTATTCCTGGCCGGGAAATAGCATTGCTTGCACCTGCTCCCGGCTTATAAACTTGCACTTTTCTACCAGCTCCAAAATGGCAGCATCCCGGTTTTTACCAATAGCCCGTGCGTTTGCTCCGCTTACCATCTTTCCACCCCATTTAATTAGTATTCACTCCCCAAAAATGGGGAGTCAAAGACAATGGACAAACTAATCTGCTTACCCAGTGTCAATAGGTCTGTCAACGGGTCGGTCATCGGTTTAGGTCAGTCCAATTTTGGATCGATCATGGCTATGGTATGGGTTATATCCGGTTGTGGTTCCGAGCTACTAAGTAATGTTGGTATATAAGCCTTCTATCTTGTTTTTTTTAGTTCGACTGCCAGTCGAACTAAAAGCTGGACAAGGTTTACCGATTTGAAATCGGTGCTGGGAAAGTAACTAAAATAAGAGACGTAAGCTCGTTGGCCACCCAGCAAAAGTTGGATGTCACATCCAACTTTCAAAAGGTTTCAAGACTAAGTTATAGTAATTATTTCCGGGTCCGGTTCCATGGCCGCGCTCGGTCCATCAGCAGGTAACGTGGGAAAGTTGGCCAGCAGTTCCCGAGCCTTCACCACTGGCAGAAACATTGTCTGCACTTCCTGCGCCGTATTACCAAACCGATAAATACCCCGGCCAGGTATACCCGGCAAGTATGCCCCTTCGCCGTGCGCCTCGCCTAAGATCATACGGGAATTGGTTTCATCCGCGACCTGGTAACATAAACGGGCTGCAAACATGGCCCTGCTGTCACCTTCTAGAACCTTCACACTGGGACGCTGTGTGGATGCTATTATGCTAATGCCTACAGCCCGGCACAGCCTCAGCAGCCGGTTCAGGGCTTCAAAGAAAGGATCTGTCTGCAGCTCTGCCAGCTCGTCAATAATTACCGTGATGAATGGCATATCAGCCCCAGTATAATCCTGCACCTTGACCGCGCCGGCCGCTTCCAGGGCATCAATGCGGCGATCCATTTCCCGGCAAAGGTCCTGCAACAGCTTTGTGGCTGCATCCTCAGTCGTTACTACTCGCGCATGGCTCCGAAGGTATGCAAATTCAAGTCGCTTTAAATCAATAATATAAACCTGTACCCCATGCTGTAACATTGTAATGGTTCCCTGGTGGAGAAAAGCAGATTTCCCAAAGCCGGGAGTACCACCGATCAGCAGGTGGGGAGCTGTAACCAGGTCCAGAACGATCAGACCACCCCGGCCATAACCAATAGGGAGCGGGATACCAAACCCGCCCCGCTCCACCAGCGTAAAAGGATACTTACTCTTTATAGTGCCTTTTATAACCCGCATGAGCACCCCGCCTCCTGTTCGTTCAAACTCTACTGCACCACCCAGGGCCCCAGCTATCTTGTGAGATTTTCGCCGCAGATCCATTTCAGACAATCCCACCGGCAGGGTTATAAACCAGTCCTCGCCATATTGCCGGGGAGTGCGCTTCTGCACCAGGGGAAACATTAGCTGGCCGCTTTCGGACCGTACCTTTAGACCACAATTAAACCACAACTCCCGGACATCTGACTTTTGGCGCATAGCCTGCTTGAACACTCGCCGGTCTTTAGCTCGCCTATCCAACAGCTTCAAGGCATCCAGCACAGTAGTCATTACTTCACCGTTCCGAATAGCTTATCGAACCCGCCCGGTTGGTATAGCTTATCGAAGTAGCCCGGTGTATCCATGCCGCACATGCCCCATACACCGTGCAGCACAGCATAAATGCCAACCAACATGAGAGCCAGCATACCAATCATTAGCACGCCGGTAAACAAGCCGTCCATTTCGCCCTTGCCCAGTATGTGCAGAATAGGGGAAATGGCCATACTCGCCAGGCTAATCACAACGCTGCCGCCCAATACAAAGGTAACCATTTTAAGCATAAACATCCTCCTTTATCACGGTAAGGACACCCACCAAGCTATTGCCGATGGGTACCATACGCACAATGCCACAAGTGCAAAGAAATACGCCGCGATTCGATACAGCCGCCAATCTTTGTCCCCGTAATCACATATCCTGCTCCAGCTGAAATGCCGGCCACTTAGAAAAAGCATTGCCGCTGAGAATAATCCCTTGGCCAATAATGCTTGGGTAATTATCAATTCTCCACCCCCACCTTTTTAAAGGCATCAATGTCCCTTAGTTGATCCTCCCACCAAAGAATATTGCGAATATCCCGAGCTGCCTTACATGCTCCTGTAATAACTAGCACGGCCTGAGTTGCTACGGCAGCCGTAACCAGGCATTGGCCAAGCCCGAAAAGCATTGCCGAAAACATCAATAAAACCCTCCCTGTCATTGGTTTAGTTAATCCTATGACAATAGGGAAAATTTTTGCCTGTCCAAAGAAAATTTTTATCTATAAACAGAAAGACCCTGGCTATTTGCCGGGGTCACCATCAATATAAAATATGTCGTCAACGTGCATATTCAACTTTTGAGCAATTTTTAAAGCAATGTCCAGGGTTGGTTTCCCTTTTTGTCTTTCGTACCTGTTATACTGGTTCTGGCGTATTCCAAGGTAATCAGCAAATTCTCCCTGGTTCATTTCATATTTAAAGCGAATTGATTTAAGCCTATTCTTTATCATAACATCACCATCTAAGTATTTCGCTACTTTGGCAATGTTTTCCTTCTGTTAGTTAGCCCCGGCAATAAGACCTCGTACCACACCGAAGGGGCATGTAGTTCCATGAGATCTAGCGACTCCCTATGATAATGCCGCCAATAACTTATTTTGCAGCAGGTTAACTTTTTCAATTTCTTGCTGTAGTCTTTTCAATGTTTTAATGTCCTGCCTTTTATTGAATTTCACCAATAACCTGGCTATTTTCACATGACAGTTCATAATGCTTTTATAGTCCTCAAAGTAAGGAATTGCCGTTGGAGAAAGTTTAATAAATCGATTCCTGCAGTTTTCTACTGTTATGACATAGGCACTAATAGTTTGATGGAGTACTGTCATGTCTTTATCTTGAAAGGCCTTGCCTAGCGGAATCATTGCCTCGTTCATTTCGGCCATTACTTGATTGGCTTTGGTATAATCATCAAGCATTACGCAACACCTGCCCTGGCCAGCGACCGTTCAAGCTGTGGCTGCAGTTCTTCCCAAATGTCCCGAGCGTTTGCGCCGGTAACATTGATATAGAAATTATTCACGCCAGCACCACCATATTTACCCACGCTTCTGCTAAGCGGAACAACCGCCTCCGGACCAGCCTCACCAACCAATGCTAGGGTCGGCCTGGTAACAATGCCGCCGGCTGCCATTGCTGGAACGCTTATGCTGCTGCTACTAACGGTCGGAGTGCTAATGCCTATTATGTTAATCATTCGGTTTATTTCATCTAATTGGTCCTCAAGGTCATTCTTTTTGTCTTTAATGCCTTTGATGATGTTATTTATTAGATCCGTTCCAATGCTTACCCCTTTGGCTACCATTTCATTTAGTTGACCCAGGGTGCTTTTTTTGATCTCCTGTATCTTAGCAACAAACTCGATTGTCATCTGCGCCAGTTGCTTATTGGTGCCTGTTCGTAATTCATCAATTTTTGTCCATGTTTCCGTTCGCAATCCTTCCAATTCAGTAGTTGACTGGGTTTTTGCAAGGTTGTGCTTTTCCTGCCACAGTCGAACATATTCCTCGAGCTGAGTGCTTGACATTCTGTTTAATGCTTGTATTTGAGGCAATGCCTTGGGACCCATATCCTGTAATTCTTTAATAAGTCCCTCGTCAACAGCCTTCTTTGACAGACTTGCAATGTTTGTTTGCCAAGTAGTAAACTCACTGACTTGATCTCTTAGGTTTTTCAGCAACTCAGAGCCGGTAACCTTCATCTTTTCCGGTACCGCATCAAAAATGCCGATCCAGTTATAAAGCGATTCCGTGCGAGTATCCAACTGCTGCTGGTATTGCTGTGTTAGCTGTTCTTCCTGCTGCTTAAAGCTTTCCATTGCCTGTGCAACCTGGCTGTTGTACTGCTCGGTAACCTGCTGGACACTCTGCATCATGCCATCAACTAACCCCAGAGCAGATTCCCTGACGGATGCTTCGGCGTTTTTCATGCCCAAAGATAAGCCTTCCGCAATGTTTTTGCCCAACTCCATCATAACGTGAGATGGAGAGCGCATAACTAAAACAGATTTAAATGTACTTATTATGCTTTCAGCAAGATCACCAACAACATTCTTTACCGCTTCAAATTTTGCTTTTATACCGTTAATGATACCTTCGACAATATCTTTGCCCCATTGAACAGCACTCTTGGAGATAGATAAAACCTTAGCCTTGATATTCTCCCATGCGTCAGATATTGCGCCCCATAGCCGTTTAGCCCCAGCACTAACCTTGTCCCAGTTTTGATAAAGCGCAACTCCAGCAGCGATAACCGCACCAATCGGTCCCGCTGCAAGCGCTAATAAGGGATTTTCTTTTATTTTGTCCCACAATTCTTGAGCCTTTGCCTTGATTACGTCCCAATTCTTATATAGCAGCACTCCTGCCGCCACAATAGCGGCTATGGCAATGCCAACGGGCCCCATACCAAGTACAAGCCTGGCAATCTGAGGTGCCAGCTTGGTTACAATACCTGATACAGCACTAAAGCTGGAAGCCATTGCACCAATGGCGATTAGCGACGGGCCAGCCGCAGCGACAAATCCGGCAAGGCCAACTATAACCTTTTGTGTGGTAGGTGATAATTTATCAAAACTGCCCACCAATGCCCCAACCTTTTCGGTTATCTGCGTCATAATTGGTAAAACCACATTACCTATTTTTACCATAGACATTTGTAAATCAAGCTGGGCCTTTTGGTAATCTAAGAGTGCTTGATTGTCTTTGGTATAGGCATTATATACGTCGTTTAGGCCTGATTTTGCAAGAGTATCTAGGATATACTGTTCGGTTGTACCGTTTTGAATTGCCGCCTGCAAGCCCTGGTTGAAGCCATCAAGCGCGACACCGGAACGTTCCAGGAGTTCTGCAAACGGTCCAACGGCTGCACCGGTGGCAAGTGTTTCCTGGAGGCCGTCAGAGAGGCCCTCAAATTTTAACGTATCCTTAAATTTAATCGCGGCTCCAGATAGACTTTCCACAAGTTTATTAAGATTGTCGCCCTTAAAGCCGGTAGCCAAAAGGTTGGATAGTCCTTCTGTGCTGGAGTCAGCCTCACCGGTTAAGGCGACCATATTCTTGTATAAACCATTAATTTGTTCTATGTTTGCCCCGGCCATTTTAGCGTTTGTCTCCAGTTTTGACAGCTCATTCCTTAATTCCTGTGTACCTCCTGTAACCAGCGCCATTCCGCCTATTATGGGAGCGGTTAGGCCAAGGGACAGCTTTTCACCTATTTTGGTCATATTTTTACCAAATTTTTCTAGCTGTTTGGCTGTGTTGTTCAGTCCATCGACAAAGTTTCGCACATCGGCGCCAACTTTTATCACAAGCTCGCCCAACGCGATGGTAATCACCCCTTTATTTTAAGTTGCTCCAGGGCACCCACAAGGCCCCCCCCAGGGAATAAGTATTGGGCTGTTTTCAATTACCCGGGCAGTGCCCCTGTTTACGGGGCCCGGGCAGGATATTGACACAAGAGGGTGTCCAGTTCTAGGAATACCAACCCCACCGGGACCGCAGGTGTTTTAGTGTCCATACTATTACCTAAAAACCTTTGAATATAACTAACTAAAACCGCTGCCATTATCAGTCCTCCAATGTTTACAGGCTACCTGCTTGCAATATCCGCCAGTTAGTGAATAATCACAACCACCGCACCCCCGTTCTTCCCATTCAGTAAGGATATTATCTCTAATACCATGCCATTCTGTAGTAGCCAACGGTCCCAGCAGTGCAGTCTGCCGGTCATAGGTGGAGCATATTTCTTCCCAGGTTGGATTGCCGTGGAAAGGACCAATACCGCGCTTGGTGTGCTCATATGCTCCTCGGTTAAACCCTTCCTTAAGGTGTAGCATTTTAGCCCACATAGCCAGGACAGTTGCTTTCTCTGTATCATCCATAACTCCAAGACGGTGCAGGACTTCCCATTGCTCTTCTTTTTCTGCCGGCTGTTCTTTGGCTTCATAACTCCACCATGCACCGGGCCTGGTTCCGGGGTGACTCTCTAACCATCCATTGAGAATTTTGTCCCGGTGTTCGTACCACGCCGCCCGCCTGGTAAGAGCACTTTTAAAAGGTGACCTCTTCTCATTAATAGAAAGGCTTTTTGATAAAACCAAATCCCAAAATTGACTATTAGTCAACTTCTCGCCGTGTTGTTTGCTTTTTGCTCGTTTCCTAGGCATCCTTTAAACCTCTTTACCTTCAAATATGCGCCAGGCAAATGTTTCACTTGGCCTACGTTTGGATAAAATTCTATCACTGTGATATTCCCACAACTGCTTGAATTTGCGCATATCATCGGCTGAAAAATTATCAACCCCATGGACATGGTCGGGATCAGGGCCGAAACCAAGGGGGCCATCATTTAGATGCTTGAATACACATCCGGTTAACAGGAAAAATTCCTGTGTTTCGTTTAGATGCCTGGGGTTAAATGCTTCTGACGGTTTCTTCGCCTTGGCCTTTATACGTTTTCGTGGCATTTCAATCACTCCTTAATATAGGCCCGGGGGCCTGCCTGGTGCCCTTGGCGGCTCAATGTCCAGAGCTAGTTCGCGGATTAACCGGGCAAATGCTATGCGTGAATCCCTCTCAACGGCCACCGCCGGGTGAGCTTTAGGGCATCCGAAGCGATCCTCATAGTAAGCGCCGACCTGCTCTATGGTTTCCCGGGCCTCTTGGCAGCGGTCCCATGCTTCTGCAGCCAATGTTAAAATTTTAATGTGATGGGGTTCCAGCTCGTACTCTTCCAGTACGGATACATACCATTTCTTGGTATTTGCTTTAAGGTGTGCCGGTGCTTTTGACCTCTTCAAGATATCACCACCTCATGGAATTTTTATTTAAACGGGGTACGGTTTCGTTTTTGCTATGCTAACCAGAAGGTCTTGGAGCGGTACTTCGTGGAGATTGCAATACCCCCTGGGTATATATACCAATTAACTATTTACACAACACATATACAATAGCCCTTAGTCCTACCTATGGGATCAGTTACCTCCGCTTAATCAGATTAGAGGACTACCATGTCTAACCCGTACATGTTCTATTTCTAAAACATCCCCTGGCATACCGGCAGCCAATGGCAGCCTCTAAATTTATAGCTTCTTGTTCTGTTTAGCTTCTCTGGCTTTCATTGCCATGTAATGCGACGCTAATTGCGCAATCCGTACCACACACCTTTTTAGCGGTCGCTGCCTTTTCTTCATGTTCTCCATATGTCGCAAATATGCTGGTTTTAGTGCGGGTCCTTTTCCGATCATAATAAACCCCCCAGACTCGTACGGAAAAAAATCTATTTACTCCACCGGTTTTGCAAATGTCGCTTGGAAGTATTTGGATACCCCTTCCCCTACATAAGAAATGAATTACCGCAATTTAGTTTCCCTAGCCTTCATCTGCTCATATCGCTTAACACCCTTGCCTCGCCTTATTGCCTCGGCCCATAACACAGGATCACGGGCAAGCAGTTTCTGCAACTCCTGGGCGGTAAGTACCAGCAGACAACGGGGTAGTTGTATTCTTATGTATTCCACCGTATCTCCTCCACGGTAAACGCCGTTTCAATATTTACTGCTTTATCAAGTGGCAGATCCCATACCCGGCTACATTCAAAAGTAGCAATTACTTCATCTTTACCAATCACCAACTGGCCACTGTACACATTTATCAGCATATTAAACACCCTTTCGTATTCAGTCACGGCCTTGTGAAAGCCAACCATGTCTTGTGCCTGATATGATGTAACGACATCCACCTCGGCTTCCTTCACCGCCCGGTAACGCTCCAGACTATGCTTTACCGCCCAGGGGAGGGTACCGGCATGGTAGTGCTGTTTAATCCGTCCCAGGGCTTCCCGTAATAGTGCTAGGATTCGGGGTTCGTCCCACTGTAGGTATTCAATCACTTCGGCCTTTTGGCTTTTCAACTCAGCCAATAGGGAGTGGGCACCCGTAGGCATCGGATCAGGTAAGTTTATCCGTATCTCCCCGGATTCACCTATGTAAAACTTGATTCCCATATTAACAAGTTTTTCAATCAGTTCAGAAATCATCAAGACTGTAATCACCCCCTATAATCTCCATCCAACCGTATTTTTTATTTATACCAGCCGGGTCCCCCGCCATACAGAACCGCTTACAACTGTCATTAAAGATTAACTGAACTGATACGTCCTGCTGACCGCTAAACCGGTTCTTAAATATATCAACCATTGTGTTACAGCTATTCTCTCTTTCCTCTTCCTTGCTGCACCTATGGACCGAAAACACATTATCTGCCCGGTTAGTAATATCACCGCTCCCTGAAACGTCCATTTTAGTTAACCGGCCTTGTGCTTTTCGTGGATGTGCCACTACATGAACATGAACGTCCTGCCGGTGGGCAAAGTCCTTTAGTTGCCCAATGAAGCTGCTTTGCTGCCGGTAGAAATCGCGATCTGAATCGCTGAACACCGTTGTCATCAGGTTATCCACCATAAACACCTTACATCCGTAACGCATTGAGGCGTATTCAAACACTTCGATAATCTTACTGTCCTTAGCCGCTCCAAAGCTGTCATACAAATAGAAATTATCCCTGTACCATGAACGGATTTTCTGTGCCACGTCCGGATTAACATGGGGAACGTCACACCCGCGTATTACATCATGTCTCATTTCCAAGTATTGTGGGCCTGCAGCCTGCAAATCAATCCAATACCTGAATACCCTGGCGGGAAGTTCACCGCTATATGCACACACTCCAAAACCTTGGTCAATAGCTTCCAGGAGCAGTTGCCCCAGTAGTGTACTTTTGCCGCTGCTGTTAATGCCCGTCCAAACGGATAATTCACCCATCATAAATCCACCGATCACCTTGTCCATGCCGCGAATACCAGAACGCACCCTCACAACGTCCCGATAATCCAACATTGGTACCTCAGCAAGCGAGATCAACCCCTCCATTGGCACCACCACCGCACCGGCCACGGCATCAATTACCGCCTGTTTACCGTCATATAGTAATACTTCGTTCGCATCTTTGCGCCTGTGACGCACTACATTACACCGCCAGGTTCCAAGGCGTTGGATTAGGTTACGCTCTAATTTCTGGCCCGGTTCATCATTGTCAACCCAGAGAATTACATGCTTAAATCTATCCAGCCATTTCCAGCAGTTTTCCACACAAGTCAAGTCCTCAGCACCATTGGGGACGCTCACCACATTTTCAATGCCGGCCTCGTCCAGTGCAAGGGCATCCATTTCGCCTTCTACGATCACCAGAGGCTTGTCCGGCTTGCAAAGATCCATGCCCCAGAAAACAGCCTTTCCACCTTCCTCACGCCAGCCTTTTTTCTCCTTTGGGCCTGGTTTTTGCGCGGGGCGGAATTTCATTAACACCAGTTTGCCATTCTCAAAATACGGCATTGCTATTGCGCCCTTATATTCACCAACCCCCCGACGTTCCCAGGTAGCAGGGCCAAAACCGCGCTTTTTGAGGTATGCCACTACCTTTTCTTTAGGGGCATCCGGCTTTGTGGTGGGGGCTTTATAATGTTTCTTAGGCCGCCTGTAATAAGCATCAGTCTCGGGTTGTTCGCCAAACTCCCGAAGTAATTGTTTAAATGACCCGCTAACACCACAGGAGCCCCGCTTACAGTTATAGGTACCGGTAGTTTTGTTCATAGCAAAGGTGTACTTGTCTTTACTACTCCCACCATGACAGAATGGGCAATATGTTGGGATTATTTCATTGCCATTTGTTTTATATGGCTGCAAATGTTTTTGAGCAAACTCTGTTGGGTTCATCGGATCACCTCAAAGCCTTCTGGGTGGCTATTACCGCCATTACTATTAGTTCCACTAACTGATTGATTTAGATATGATTCAAACTTAGTTCCGAAAAGTGTTACAGGTCGTAGATACTTGGCCATATCAGTACCCCGCCATTCAGCCACTTTTTTGTCTATGACCGTGATAAAATCCACTTCTGTAAATCCGTCGTTCAATCTTGCATTAATCAGCTGTTGTGTTGCCTTGGTGGTTGGCTTATAGTTGGTCCCCGCTTTTTTGTTTAAATGATTTATAGCGGCACAATATATTTCTTTATATTTTTCTTTCTTTCTTTCTTGGTTGGTAGTTTCACCAATAGTACTATTGGTAGTTTCACCAACCCCCCCCTCGATGTTTTCACCATTGGTAGTTTCACCAATGGTAGAATTGTCAATGGTAATTTCACCAATAGAATGTATTGTTCTAGCGCTTTTACCACCGGTAATTTCTTGCTTAATAAGTCCAATATCGTCAAGCCCTTTTAATTCCCTTTGTATTTGACGTTTATCACATCCGGTCGCTGTCGCTAAGAAGGTGAGCGATAATTCATGCTTGTCCCGGTGGAAACCGTAAGTGTAGCGCCAGATTACAAAAAGCAGTCTGTATTGTGTCGGACTTAATTTAACTGTCGCTAACTGTTCAAGTAGGTTATTGGGAATTTTGGTGTAAGCACTTTCGGACATGCACATTTCTCACCTCCACCGGCTAGTGGGTTTTTCCAATAAATGAAATTCGTCGTGTAGTTCTTCTAAACGATTGCCAATTTCAGGCGGCAGTTTGTGCGTATTGACGAAAAGCTTCAATTCCCGATAATCTGCGCTATGTGGAAAATCCGGCAGCTCGGTTATGTAGCGCAATTGCTTGCAGCGATTAAAAACAAAAGCCTTAAACTGCTGCTTGCGCTTGCGTTTGAACAGAAATAGAATTTTTTTAAAAAGTTTTTTCAGCATAAAAACCACCGCCTGCACCGGTCTGCCGCCGGGTTTTTTATTTTAGTCTCCGTATTTTTCCGGTATCCGAAACTACTTCTTGAGGTTTTACCATACTTTCAGTTTCCAAATTATTTAGCCACTTAATTAGTGAATGGGGCCGAAAATATATCCGTCCAGCGATTTTACATGAAGGGATTTTCCTTTTGCGCACCAGATCGTATAATGTCCACTGGCTAAACTTATGCCCTAGAAACTCCACCGCCTCCGCTGCATCCAAGAGCTGCACTTCTGACCACTTGCCGCTTGGCTTTTCCTTACCAGTCAGCCCGGGTAACTCCGCACCGTCGCTGATGAGCTTTTCCGCCCGCTCTTTATCGGTCATTTTCTGCCACCTCCTCGAAAAGTCGCTCGGCGTCCGGGCCTGACATATTCAGCGCTTTTGAAATTCTTTTTTTCCATCCCGGAAAGGGCCTCTTCCACCTATTTTCGATTGCTGAAATATCAGATGAAGCGATTCCTGTTAGCGCGGATAATTTGGTTTGTGATAATCCGCGCTTCTGACGCTCTTCACGCAGTCGTAACAATTCAGCACCACTCCCCTTGTCTGTATTTTTTATCATTACGATGCAGACATTGACTTTTGACTAATTTTAGCATACAATGTCTGTATATCCAAAGATTATCGATGCGGACATTAAGCGGATAATGGAAGGTGTGATATATCAATGCCCGGACCGTCAATATACCACTGGGAATGGATACGAAGACCCAATGCAACAATTGAAAATAGCCTGATTATTAGCGGTAACATAGCCGTACATTACCATCCTGGCAAATATCAAAAAGAAATCCTAACCGCTGTACTAGAAATCAATGACGAAAAAACCGTTTTGAAATTCATTAAACAGTGGGGTTTTTTAGGTTTTAGAACAAGTGTTGCATTAAAAGACAATCACATTGTTAAGTTTGATGGAATTAATGGTTTCGTCAGTGGAGCTTTCAACAATGAAAATGAACATAACACGGTGGGAAGCGAAATATTACAGCAATTCTTTCCCAATATCAGTCATAACCTTTACCAAGAAAATGAGAGCATCCCTGATATAATACATTTCGCACAAAAAATTAGGTATTTATCAGAAGTTAAAAGGTTATTAAGCCTATATTACGAAGGCTCATCAGTGGCAGTTAATGATATGAAAGAGTGGCTCAAAAACCTCCCTCCTGAGTGGCACAAGGAACTCGTTTGGGCCGACGAAAAATTTTTACAAGATCGGGCTAGGCCGGGTGAATCTGGCTATTATCAATATGTCTTAAATACAATACTGCATGGTGCCCGGAATACGTTTTCCCATAGCTCGGAAAGAGGGGTCTGGGTACAGCTGAAAACAAGCCTTAATGACAATGATGCGCCATTCTCTTTGGGTCAACCTGTTTTCCAATTTGATGGGCTGTTTCGGTTTATCGAATATATCTTACTTATCGATGGTTGCCCATCACCAAAAAAATGCGCCGATCCAAAATGCGGTCACCTCTTTTTCCCGACAAATGCTAATCAAGAATACTGCCCTCCACCACCAGGCGTAAAACGGTCCCGATGCGAAGGCCGTCACACAAGATGGTTGAATCGGCATGGGTATAAAAAATTAAAAGTAAAAGAGGAGGATTAGCCAATGCGTGGATGGACAGAAAAACGCGGTAACTCTTACCGAATCAACATAGACACCGGCACCAGGGATGCTGAAGGAAACCGAAATCTAATCAGAAAAACCCTAAAAGGTGTCAATAAAAGTGAAGCTGATGCCGAGTTAACTAAAATACTGCATGAGCTGAACACAGGTCTTTACATTGAGCCAACAAAACTATCCTTTAGCGATTATCTGGACAAGTGGCTCCCCAGCCACACCCGGGAAAAACTTTCGCCAATGTCTGCGGACCGTTACCAACGGGAGATTGATAACCGCATTAAGCCAATCCTTGGCCATATAATGCTGGAAAAAATAACACCAGTACACATTCAAGCTTTTGTTGATGAAATAATCCGCGCCGGTCGCCTTAAAGAGGATAAGCCGTTGTCACCGGAAATGGTAACATATGACCTAAAGATAGTAAAAGCCGCCTTAAAGAAAGCTGTCCAGTGGAGCCTTATACCAAGGAACCCGGCCAACAACATTTCAGCGCCTCGGGCCACAAAAAAGCATTATCAGGAAATGCACATTCTTACCGAGGACCAAATTAAAAAAACCCTTACAACACTTAGGCAAGGGAATGATTTTCAAAAATACGCCCTTATTCTGTTACTTGTATCAACTGGCCTTCGTATTGGTGAGGCGTTGGCGCTGACATGGGATGATATAGATTTTGACGATGCCGTTATATCAGTGGACAAGACAGTCCAGCGCATTAAAAAAGAAATCATTGTAAAGCAACCCAAGACTGAAAGCAGTATACGCAAAGTCACCATTGACAGTCACCTGGTAGCCACACTCAAACACCATAAAGTAAAACAAAATGAAAGGCGCTTAAAGTTGGCCAATAAATGGAAGGGTAAAGATAATAACGTTTTCACCGGTCCTACTGGTGGGATCACAGTATCGTCAACTATGGAAGGCTGGTGGATTAAATTCCGTGGCCAAGTCGGCCTTGAAAATGTCCGTCTGCACGATTTGCGACATACTCACGCCACCCACCTTCTGGCATCCGGTAAGATTGACATTAAAACAATTTCTGCCAGGCTCGGCCATAAAAACGCCGCTATGACATTGAACGTATATTCGCATGTATTACCAGCGAAACAACGGGAAGCCGCGTCCGTCATGGCTCACCTCTGGACGTAGTGACAAAAATAAAGCTCGAAGGTATTTTCAGGGTCTTTATATTTTGCCCGTTTTAGAAGGTGTTTGAAATTTTTTGCTCCCATCCTGCTCCCATTACGCTAATGAAAAAATAAATTAAACAAATACTAATATTAGCGAACCTGTCAGACCTTAATTTTACTGCATTTCTCCCGCCCAATTTCGCACTTGTCCCCTATAAAACCAAAAAAGAGTCCACATTAACTGTGCACTCGAATAATCCGCGCCCCTAAGGCATTGTATTTGTTTTCCAGTCTTTCATAACCACGGTCTATATGATCCACCTGATCCAGAACCGTACCGTTTTCAGAGGCCATCGCCGCTAATACCAGTGCGGCTCCTGCACGGAGGTCGCTGGCCTCAACTAAGGCTCCCGAGATTCCGGGGACCCCCCTGACTACAGCAGTATGTCCTTCCAGTCTTATATCTGCACCCATGCGCCGCAGTTCCATAACATGTTTATATCTATTTTCGAATATCGTCTCTGAAATAACACTAGTACCTTCAGCTAAAGTAAGTAATGCCATAAATTGCGGTTGCATGTCAGTAGGAAATCCAGGGTAAGGCATTGTTTTCATATCTATCGCCTTAGCCCTTTTATCCATTGTCACCCGTACCTGGTCATCTTTCACCTCCACGTATACTCCGGCTTCTCGCAATTTATTTATGACGGGTTCCAAGTGTTCCGGAATAACATTGGTTATCAGCACATCTCCCCGGGTAATGGCGGCTGCCACCATATGGGTTCCAGCCTCAATACGGTCAGGTATTACTGTGTAATCCGTTCCGTTTAAACCATCGACGCCGGTAACTTTAATGGTATCTGTGCCTGCGCCCTTAACACGCGCACCCATGCAGTTTAAAAAATTCTGCAAATCTACTATCTCCGGCTCACGAGCGGCATTGCGAATAACCGTCTTTCCTTCGGCTAGCACCGCAGCCATCATTATATTCTCCGTAGCCCCCACGCTAGGCAAATCCAAGTATATTTCACTACCCTTAAGCTTCTCAGCCTGGGCGGTAATATAACCGAACTTTTCCTTAATCCCCACCCCCATAGCCTTCATACCCTTCAGATGCAAGTTCATCGGGCGACTCCCGATATCGCAACCACCAGGGTGGGAAATTCTGGCATACCTATAACGACTGATTAAAGGTCCAAGTACCAGATTGGAAGCCCGCATTCGCCGCATCAATTCCTCAGATACATCCTGATAACCAACACCCTGGGTATCGATGTACATAACATCCTTTTCCCAAATTACGCTGGCACCGAGATAAATCAGCAAATCGCGCATTACCCCTACATCACGAAGGCGGGGCACACCCCTTAAAATACACTTTTCGCCTAGTAGCAGACTTGCCGCCATAATAGGCAGCGTTGCATTCTTAGAGCCATTGACCTTCACTGTGCCGGCTAAACGATAGCCGCCCGTGATCATAAACCTTTGCAATTATTATCACCCCCGCTAAAAATCCCCCAACTTTTGCACCTCCAGTACAAGTTTAACGCCACATTTTTTTTCTACCATATACTGTACTCTCTGTACTATCTCCAATACATCACTAGCGGTGCCGCCGCCAAGGTTGACAAAAAAATTGGCATGGCGTGGGGAAACCTGTATGCTACCAACCCGCATTTCTTTGCAGCCCGCCTGCTCAATCAGCCGCCCCGCGGAATAACCGGGCGGGTTTTTAAAAACACTACCGGCATTGGGGTATTCCAAAGGCTGGGTTTGCTTGCGGCGGGCCAAGTATAGTTCCATCCTTTGCCTAATTTCCTCCACCCGGTCGGGTTTCCCCTCTAAAACCACACCCGTCACAATAATATCCCTCTGAGCCAGACAACTATAACGGTAGGAAAAAGTCAGTTCTTTGGCTGAAAAAGTCAAACTATTACCAGCAAGGTCACAAGCTGTAACCGACCTGACCAGTTCCCCAATGGCACAATCGTTGGCCCCTGCATTCATGATCAGTGCTCCGCCCACCGTACCCGGTATCCCTGACAGGAATTCAAGCCTGGCCAGCCCGGCCTGCATGGTTTTTCTGGCCAATAAGGGCAACGGTGCACCGGCGCCGGCGTGAATCATCTGGCCACGCACTTCAATCTTCGCCAAGCAACGTCCAATTTTAATAACCATACCCCGAATACCTTGATCGGCAACCAGCAGGTTGGTTCCATTACCAATAACAGTAACAGGCAAGCCGTGGTGCTGCGCATATGCTAGCGCCTGACGCAAATCTTGCTCATCCCGTGGCTTTAAAAGCAGGTCGGCAGGACCCCCAATATGCCAGCTGGTATGTTTTTTCATGGGTTCTTGAAAGTGAACCGGACATTTAATACTTTGCTGCAATTCCGTGTGGAGTACCGAATTTGTCAACTATATACTCTCCTTTAACCTGTTTACCAGTGCTACACCGGTTTTCCAAACATCCCCGGCTCCCATAGTCAGCACTAGGTCACCTTCTTGAAGCACCTCTACCAAGTAATCAACGGTTTCCCCTCCGGTCGACAATTGCAGCGGCCGTTCTCCTTTGTTTTCATGTACAGCGTCTACAATTAGTTGAGCCGATACACCGGCAATGGGCTTTTCTCCAGCACTGTATATATCATTGATGACCACCAAATCGGCATCAACAAAACAAGCCCCGAAACGCTTGCACAATAATTTGGTTCTGGTATACCTATGCGGTTGAAATACAGCGATAACCCGCCCGGAGTGTACCTGCCGGGCCGCCCGCAGCGTAGCGGCAATTTCAGTAGGGTGATGGGCATAATCATCAATCACGGTAATCCCCTTTTCACAGCCAACCAGCTGGTATCGCCTGCCGGCACCCTTAAAACACTGCAAGCACTCAACTACCTCGCTAAAAGATAAACCAATATTACGGCACGCCGCCACTACCGAAAGCGCGTTAGCTAGATTATGACGACCGGGCACCGCCAGCGTCAGCCGTCCCAGGTGCTGCCCATTAAAATACACCTCTCCGGTGGACCCGCTCGCATCCACCCGGATATTATGCATAATATAATCAGCAACCGGGTTATCCAGAGCATAAGACACCACTTGCCCGGCACAGTCCGCGGCTATCCCCCTGACCTGCTCGTCATCAAAACACAGTACCGCCGTTCCATCAGCAGGTATTTTCTTAATAAATTGCCTAAAAGCATAAACTATTTCCTTTATTGAACCATAATGATCAAGATGATCGTCTTCAATATTGGTAACTATGGACAAATATGGCCACAACTTTAAAAAAGACCGGTCACTTTCGTCCGCTTCAGCCACCAGATATGTGCCCCGTCCAAGCTTGGCATTACCGCCAATATCAGTCAATTCACCTCCGATTAATATAGTAGGATCCTGTTGGCATTTTTCCAAAACAAGCGCCAACATGGCCGAAGTAGTTGTTTTACCATGCGCACCGGCCACCGCCAGACCCTTTTGCCGTTTCATTAAAATACCCAGCAAATCCGCCCGGTGGATCACCGGCACACCTTTTTCCCTAGCTGCCAGCATTTCGTTGTTTTCTGCACTTATGGCCGTAGAATATACCACCAGTTCGGCATCACCGATATTGACACCTGCGTGTCCAGTATATATAGTGGCACCCCGTGCCTGTAACCGCTCGGTTACCGGTGTGCTGTTAATATCGGAGCCCCGGACATCAAAGCCCAGGTCCAATAGCACCCTGGCCAGCCCACTCATTCCGGCACCGCCGATACCTATAAAATGAATCTTATCTGGGATGTCCTGCACCCGCTAATCAGCTCCTTCCTGCACCGGGTGGCGCATTTACGGCAGTCGGGAGAGAAAGATACCTTATATTATGCTTTATATAAACAAGGTGTTACATTCTAAACTCCCGGGCCTGTCCAATTGTTTAAAGGTATTAAATTTTGCAACCTGAGGCAAGGTAAACTGGTACTTCATTATATAATAATGCTTATAGCCGCTTAACCCGGTTTATGAACTACAGTCATAAACCGGGTTTGAATAAATAACCAGCTGATTTATCTAAATTATATCCTGAATAAGGTTAATGATATCGTCCAAAGCATGGGGTCTACCCAACCGGAGGCTTGCAACGGACATCTCTTTTAACCGGTTACGGTCAGCCAGGAACTGTTTAATTTTTGTCACCAGAGTACTGCCCGACAAGTCTGCATCTAAAACCAACTCCGCTGCCCCCCGGGACACCAGGGCCCTGGCATTGTACTCCTGATGGTTGCCGGTGGCAAAAGGAAAGGGCACCAGCAGGGCAGGCAAACCCCGCACGGTGATTTCGGCCAGAGTGGCGGCACCAGCCCGGCTCACCACCAGATCCGCCGCCGCCATAGCTTCGGGCATCTCATACATGTAGGGGACTACGGTAATATTATCCAGCAGACTTACTTCCAAGCCTTCGCTTTGCAGCATGTCCACAAACTGTTCATACTGCCCGATGCCGGTAACATGCAGAAGCCGCACCTCCGGTATACCCGCCAAAAACCTAAGTGATTGGGCTACCACCTGGTTTAAAGTACGGGCACCCTGACTGCCACCAAAGGAGAGCACCAACAGCTCGTTTTTATGCACCCCCAACTTCTCCCTGGCGCGTTCCCTTATTGCGGAAATAATTTCAGCGCGCACCGGCAAACCGGTAAGGTGTACCGGTGCCTGGCGGGGGAAAAATGTCACTGAGTCTTCAAAGGTAACCGCCACCCGGTTCACCACCCGGGATAAAATTCGGTTGGTCATGCCGGGCAAAGCGTTTTGTTCATGAATGAAGGTGGGGATTTTTAGCCTGGAAGCAGCCAGCACCACCGGCCCACATACGTAACCACCGGTGCCAACCACCGCCCGGGGAGTGAAATTGCGGATCAATCGCCGGGCCTCCCGATAACCAGCCCAGGCCTCCCAAGGTACTTTCAGGTTATGCCAGGAAAGGCTGCGCTTAATGCCCACCGCCCGAACGGTGTGAAACTCAAAGCCCGCTTTTGGCACGATATCGGCTTCCAGTCCCGAGTTAGTGCCAATGTACATCACTGCACAGCCCGGAAAACGCTGTTTTAGCCCGTTAGCGATGGCTAGAGCCGGGTAAATATGGCCACCGGTTCCGCCGCCGGTTACAATAAATCGCAAACGCTTCACCTCTTTTATTTGCGAGAACTATATCTAGATATGTTTAGTATAATACCCACGCCCATAAGAGAGAAAATCAAGGACGTGGAACCAAAGCTAATAAAGGGTAAGGTGATCCCTGTAACAGGCAGCGATCCCGTCACCACCCCTATATTGACAAAGGCTTGCAATACTATACCAGACACCAGACCGGCGGCTAGTAAACTGCCAAAAGTGTCCGGACAGGTAATGGCCACCCGGAAACCCCTCCACGCCAGTAAAATAAACAATAATATTACCAGACAACCTCCAATAAAGCCCAGCTCTTCTCCGATTGCGGCAAAAATGAAGTCGGTGTGCCGCTCCGGTAGGAATAGAAACTTGGAGTGACGTCCCTGGCCCAATCCCGTGCCCAATAGCCCCCCCGAGGCCAGGGACATTAAGGCGTTTAAAATATTCCAGCCCGAACCGGTGGGGTCAGCCTCAGGATCCAGGAAAGCGGTAAATCTTCTCATCCGATAGGGCTCGAAATAAATGGCTGCCGCCACCCCGGCAGCACCCAAACCCGCTAAAGCTGTCAAATGTCCCCCCCGGGCACCTGCAGCAAATAGCATAATAAAAATAGTACCGCAAAGTGTAGCCGCCGTGCCCAGATCCGGCTGGGCCAATATTAACAGAGCCGCCAGGCCGGTAACCAGTAAAAAAGGCAGCAATCCCTTACCAAATTTTTGAATAAGCTCATTCTTCTGGGCCAGGCCATAGGCCGTAAAGGTGGTAATAAATATTTTAACCAATTCGGATGGTTGGAAACTAATAATACCCAGGTCTATCCAGCGCCTGGCACCCAGTACTGACATACCAATACCCGGAATCAGCACCATCACCAGCATGACCAGGGCACTCGCCAGCATTAGTCCAACCCATTTTTTCAAATAATGGTAATCATAATTCATCATAAATATCATGACGCCAATTCCCAATGCTGCACCAAATAACTGCCGTTTAAAAAAATGAAAGGGATCTTTAAACGGCCCTTCCGGGTCGCCGGCAAAATATGCGCTGGCACTGAACACCATGACCAAACCAATACTTAATAATATCAGCACGGTTAAAAACAGTATAAAATCCGGTGCCCCCCTGCGCATACGCATACTAAAACCTCCCTACAGGCTAGTAATTATTTCCCTGAATAAATCGCCCCGCTCCTCATAATTGTTAAACATATCCCAGCTGGCACAGGCCGGTGACAGCAGTACCACATCACCGGGCTGAGCAGCGTTGTGGGCCATAACTACCGCCTCGCGAAAACCAGGTGCCCTTAATATGTTATTACAGCCCGCCGCCCGGGCAGCCTGTTCTACCTCATCCGCGCACTCACCCAGCACCACCAGTACCTGCACTTTTTGTTTAATCAGCCGGGCGAATTCAGTGAAGTCATTGCCCTTATTACGCCCTCCGGCCAGTAGGACAATGGGCCGGTCATAGGCCTCTAGTGCCTTAATGCTGGCATCGGGGTTGGTTCCCTTGGAATCGTTAACATACAGCACGTCATTCTTTTGCGCCACCGTTTCCAGCCGATGCGCCACCCCGGGAAAGGAACGCAGGGTACGGGCCAGCACCTCAGGCCCAACCCCCAACGCATAGGCAGCCGCCACTGCAGCTAAAGCGTTTTCCAGATTATGTACTCCAGGGATAGCCACCTCACGAGCTGGCAGAATGTCAATATCCGAACCTTTTTGGCGCACTGTAATCATATCCCCGCGGACAAGAACTCCTTCTTTTAAATTATGCGTATGGCTGAAAAATATGACTTGGCCACCAGAGGAATCGGCCAGCGCGCGTGTTCTGGGGTCATCATAATTAAGTACGGTAAAATCATCCGGCCCCTGCCGGGCAAAGATACGGGCCTTGGCCGCGATGTAATTTTCCATAGTGCCGTGGCGGTCCAAATGATCAGGGGTAATATTAAGTATCACCGCTACCCGGGGTCGGAAATGGTCAGCCGTCTCCAGCTGGAAACTGGAGACTTCGGCTACGAGCATATCCCTTGGACCGTATTCTTCCACAACATCCACCAGGGGCAGGCCAATATTGCCACCTACCATTGTGCGCTGTCCCGTTGCCTGAAATATTTCTCCCACTAGCGTGGTGGTAGTAGTCTTACCGTTCGTGCCGGTAATGGCCACCATAGGGGTACTGGCAAAGCGGTAAGCCAACTCCAGCTCACCAAGCACCGGTATGCCGTACTGCCTGGCCACGGCCACAGGCGGCACGCCCGGGGGTACACCGGGGCTGACTACCACCATATCGAACGCGCTTTCCAGTACCTCAGGGTAACTCCCCAGCTCGGCCTGCAAACCGGCATGTAATAGTTCATCCAGCGCACCGCCTAATTTACCAATGTCCCGGTTATCCGTGAGCACTACCACAGCGCCCTTGCACAGTAAAAAGCGAGCTACCGCAATACCGCTTTTACCGGCCCCCACTATCAGGAATCTTTTTCCTTTTATATCCAAAAAGCTACCTTCTTTCAATTAACCCTTATTTAGAAATTTTTCACCTTTTAATACCAGGTTCTAAAACTATATAATCCGAGCGTCGCAAATATTATTGACACCAACCAGAAGGTTTGTACTACACGCTGTTCACTCCAACCTCCCAGCTCAAAATGATGATGCAGGGGACTCATACGAAAAATGCGCCGCCCAAATACTTGAAATGAAAACACCTGTAGAATTACTGAAAGGGCCTCCAACACATAAATACCCCCGATAATCAGCAGGAAAAGCTCGGCACCGGTAATCACCGCCGCTGCACCCAGAGCACCGCCCAGAGCCAGCGAACCCGTATCACCCATAAAAACCCGGGCAGGGTGCCGGTTGTAAAATAAAAAGCCCAGGCATCCGCCGACCAGCGCTGCCATAGCCAGGGCCACCCCCGGTCGGCCGGATAACACCCCCACAAACATAAAAGCGGACGCAGCCACTACCGTTACGCCGGCTGCCAGGCCATCCAGTCCATCGGTGAGGTTTACTGCATTGGATGTACCTACTACAACAAGTACGACAAAAGCAACGTAAAGCCAGGTGTCTAATTCCAGCGTCACATTATGGCCGGCAAACAAATTAGTAAACGGTACTGCAATACCTGTATTACAGCCCAGCACCGTGGTGGCCAGCACTCCAAGCAGTGCAGCCAGCAAAATCTGGCCCAGCAGCTTTTCCCGGGCCCGCAGGCCCAAAGACCGCTTCAAGGCTACTTTAATAAAATCATCTAAAAAGCCAATTAGTCCAAAGCCAAAGATAACACCCAGCACCACCAGGGTATCCCGGTTATGCCCGCCCGTAATAAGCCCCGCAGACAGCACTCCGATGATGAATATAACCCCGCCCATAGTGGGCGTGCCAGCCTTGGCAAGGTGCCTGGACGGGCCGTCGCTGCGGATATTTTGGCCGAATTTAAGCCGTCGCAGCAGTGGGATAAAGACCGGCCCCAGAGCCAGGGTAACCACCAGGGCGATCACAAATGCCCGTACAATATGTAGATCGAAAACTGTACCCATTTTTATTACTCCCTGATTAATTCTTCTCTACCGAATAAATTAATTTTTCAACAAACCTTTAATAATCTCCTCCATGTGCATGCCGCGGGAACCCTTGATTAAAAGCACGTCACCTGACTTTAATACGCTCCGTAATACATCCAGTGCCTCGGCATTGTTCTGACAGCACACTATACCACCCGGCACACCGCCCGCCAGCTGTGCTCCCCGTGCCGTTTCCCGTGAGAGTTGCCCCACGGTGACCAACTGCGCCACTTGGTGACACACCACCGCGGCACCCACCCGCCGGTGCCCTTCCACCGCCCCGGTGCCCAACTCCAGCATATCACCCAACACAGCCACCGCCCTTCGGATACCCGCAGCTATCTCCTCTACAGACTGCAAAGCGGCACATGTGGAATCGGGATTAGCGTTATACACATCATTCATGATAGTTACCGTTTCATCATTAATGATCACATCCGAAATATCCATACGCATCTCGGAGAGAGTCACCCGAGATAAACCAGCAGCGACCTGCACAGGATTTAAACCAAGCATCATGCCCACTCCAAATGCTGCCAGGGCATTTTGTACATTATGTCTTCCCGGCAGAGGCAGGTATACATCCTGCCGGATATCGCCCATCACTACCGTAAAGCGATTGCCGAATCCCTCCCGGTGCACCTCCCGGGCGTAAATATCCAGCCCCGGCTCCAGGCCAAAGAATAAAACCTTGCCATGACAGCGCCGCGCCTGCTCCCGGGCCAGCTGACTGTCCCCAGGTAGTAGAGCAAACCCATCCGCCGGAATATGCTCCAACAGTTCCCCCTTCGCCCGGGCGATGTTAGCTAATGAGCCTAATCTCTCCAGGTGAGCTACACCAATATTTGTAATGACGGCACAGGTGGGCCGGGCTATCAGGCATAGAGCATTAATTTCCCCGGGGCCCCGCATAGCCATCTCCACAACTGCTGCCCTGTGTTGAGATGAAAAGTTAAATAAAGTCAAGGGCAGGCCAATTTCGTTATTAAAATTACCTTGAGTTTTTAAAACCGGCCAGCAGCTTTCCAGCACGGCCGCCACCATATCCTTTGTGGTAGTTTTACCGCTGCTGCCCGTGATACCCACTACGGGTACGGCAAACTGACGCCGATGATATGCCGCTAAGGCCTGTAAACCCGCCAGAGTGTCACTCACCTTGATTAACGGCACCTGGACCGAAATATCCATGTCCTGACTTAATACAAGCGCTCCAGCCCCGCTAGCCACGGCCTGATCAACAAAATCATGCGCATCAAATTTTTCTCCGTGCAGGGCAAAGAATAAGTCCCCGGGCAAAACCTGCCGGGTGTCGGTGCAAACCCTGGATACCGTCACGTTTTCATCGCCGTGCAGCAATCTGCCGCCGATAGCACGGTACACCTCGCCCACCGTCATAGTCTTCACCTTAAAAAATACCTCCTTAAAAGGACAACGAAATGCCGATTATCATTATACGCCATTGATTAGGTATTTTCACCCTTCAACGTAACGGGAAAAAGTCAAACTTTTAAAATTGGGCTAAGACATTAAGCATGATCCCAACGCCTCGATAGCCTCTTCGCGATCGTCGAAGTGCAGGCGTTGGCTGCCGGTAATTTGGTAATCTTCGTGGCCCTTGCCCGCAATTAGTACCACGTCACCTGGGTTCGCAGCGCAAATGGCCTGCCTAATAGCATCCCGACGGTCGGGAACAACCGTATAGCAAGCACCTTCCACCTGGCGAACACCGGCCAGAATATCCTCAATAATAGCTATTGGATCCTCAGAACGAGGGTTGTCGGAAGTTACCACCGCCAGGTCACTCATCCGGGCAGCAATTTCACCCATCATGGGACGCTTGGCCCGATCCCGGTCCCCCCCACAGCCAAACACTGTAATCAGCCTGCCGGTGGTGATTTCCCGGGCAGTGGCCAACACATTCTCCAGCCCATCCGGAGTGTGCGCGTAATCCACGACCACGGCAAAATGCTGTCCCCGATCCACTAGCTCAAAGCGACCATGTACCCCGGGTACTCGCTCCAATGCCGCCTTGATCGTGGACAGCGGAATATTGTCGGCCACCCCCGCAGCCACAGCAGCCAGGGCATTATATACGTTAAACTTACCCGTCAGCCGCAGCTGCAAATTAGTAATCTCACTACTCGTCACCGCTTGAAACGCTACCCCCCTGGCCGTCACCCGTACATCCCGTGCTTTAATATCAGCGTCCTTATGCATCCCGTAAGTAATTACAGCCTCTTTGCAGGCTGCTATAATCCACTCCGCCGCCGGGTCATCAATATTGACCACAGCATACTTACGGCCCGGCTTGTGGTTATCCCGTTCCAGCCCGGCAAACAATAAACTTTTAGCTTCCAAGTACTGCTGCATATCTCCGTGAAAGTCCAGGTGATCCTGAGTCAGGTTAGTAAACACCGCAGTATCAAATGCACATTCCTCCACCCTGTGAAGCATCAGCGCGTGAGAACTGACCTCCATAACCACCGCCTGCACTTCTTCGGCGGCCATTTCCGCCAGCAATCGCTGCAAGTCAACTGATTCGGGGGTAGTATGCTCCACCGGTAATACCCGGTCCCCAATGCAATTATGAATAGTACCAATCAATCCCGTTTTCATACCATGCTCCCGGTATATAGCATTAATTAAATTGGAAGTGGTAGTCTTGCCGTTAGTGCCCGTCACTCCCACCATTTTCATTTTCCGAGCCGGATAATCATAAAAACGTGCTGCCGCCTGGGCTAATGTTCTACGGGTATCAGCCGCCAGCGCCCAGGATATGCCCCCGGGCACAGGAACCGCTTCCTGCATAACCACAGCGCAGGCACCCCGTTCCACTGCACCTGGCACATACAGATGGCCGTCTGTTTTAAAACCCCTGACGGCCACAAATAAAAAATCTCGTTCCACCTGGCGTGAATCGTAGGCTATACCCCGTACTTGACAGTCCGCAACCAGCGATACAAAGGACAACGGCAGTCCCGCTAACAGGTTCGATAATAACACCCGCAGTCCCCCTTAGTTTTTTATTATTGATTATTTCCATTATTAGAATAATTATCCTAATAATGCTCAAAAACACTTCCGCCGGGACGGTTTAAATAATCGCCCGGCGGTGAATTTAATCATTAAATTATGACATACATTACTTCATGTGTGGTCTTTTAGTTTAATTCTCGTACGGGTTTGTTATATTGCTTGGTTCTTGTACAGCATTAGATTCCCCGGATGGTGGCTGTGCATCGTTATCTTCATCAGGAGGCGCAAATTTAACCTTCACGGACGTTCCGCCGGTTACCTTGGTACCGGGCTTGACACTTTGCGTCACAGCCAAACCGGTACCTTCCGGCACAAGGCGCAAACCGATTTCCTCCAGTATATTTCCTGCCTCTTTAATGGTCAGACCCTTCAGGTTGGGTACAGTAATTAATTCACCGTCCTTACCGTTTTGTTTGACGGGCTGCAAGTTTAATATCACACTGGTACCGTTTTTAACCTGGCCCCCGGCACCGGGCGTCTGCTTACAGACAATATTGCCCTCCCCACTGGTCTGGTACTGCAACCCCGCGGCTTTAAGTATCTGAATAGCCTCATCAACGGGATAGTTTAACACATTGGGCACTGTAACATTTGCACTAGGAGTCTCAACTTCCCAAGGCTGCTTGGGTTTTTTCTGACTGGGTATTTCGGGCAGCCCCATGTAGCGCAAAGTATCCCGGGCAATCGCCTGAAATACCGGGGCCGCTACCACCCCACCATAATACGAGCCGCCTTGGGGTTCAGCAATCACCACCAGCATGACCATTTTTGGATCATCAACGGGCGCCATACCGGCAAAGGATGCCACATATTTGCCGCTCACATAACCGCCCTTTTCACCAACCACCTGGGCCGTACCGGTTTTACCTCCCACCCGGTAGCCCTCCACAAAAGCATTGCTGCCAGTACCTTCGGCCACCACACTTTCCAGCAAATTGCGCAACTGGCGTGAAGTCTCCGCCGATACAACTTCGCGCACCTTTTCCGGCTTGATTTTTTTGATTGTTTTCCCGTTATATCGCAGTTCTTTAACCAACTGCGGCTTCATCAGAACACCATCATTGGCTACTGCCGCAGCAGCAGAAATCAATTGAATGGGCGTAACCGCAATTGACTGACCGATCGCCATGATGGCTAAATTAAGATTGGTGGCGTTTTTTTGCGGAATAATGATACCGCTAGCCTCACCTGGCAAGTTAATACCCAGGGGTGCCCCCAAACCAAAAGCCTTGATATATTTGTAAAAATTATCTTTACCCAGCTTCATGCCCACCTCGGCAAAACACGGGTTACAGGAATTCTGTACCACTTCGGCAAAGGTCTGGCTGCCATGACCGCCGGCCTTCCAGCAGTGCAGGTTGTGGTCGGCAACTTTAATAAACCCCGGGTCATAAAAACTATCCCCGGCGTGCACCGTGCCCTCATCCAGGGCTGAAGCAGCCGTTACAATTTTAAAAGTAGAGCCTGGTTCATAATTATAATAGATGGCAGGGTTTTTATCCCAAATCTCCCGTGGTTCCTCGGTCCACCGGCTAGAATCAAAGGTAGGCCGGTTGCCCATAGCCAAAATACCACCCGTTTCCGGATCCATAACAATGGCCAAAGCAAACTTGGGGTTATACTGGGCCACCACCTTGTCCAGCTCTCTCTCCACAAAATACTGGATTGTTTCATCAATAGTCAGCACAAGGTCATAGCCCGGCTTGGGAGGTATGTACTGGTGAATGGCTTCGGGTACCTCGCGGCCGGCGGCATCATATTCGGTGACAATCCGTCCCGGTTGGCCCCGTAATTCGGCATCATAGCTTTTTTCTATGCCAATAAGTCCTTGATTATCCGTACCGGTAAAACCCAGTACATGCGATGCCAGGGAAGGATGCAGATAATAACGTTTGCTCTCCTCCACAAAATTAATGCCCGGAAGATTAAGTTCTCTTATTTTTTGGGACGCTTCACTATCCACTTTACGCTCAAGCCATTCAAAGGAAGAATTTTTAGTTAATTTAGTATACAGTTTATCAAAGTCCATCCCCAATATGGGAGCCAGCTTTTCCGCAGTTTCCTGTGGTTCCTTTACATGGCCGGGCGTAGCATAGATAGAATCAACGCTAATGCTGGTTACCAATTCATTGCCATTGCGATCCAAAATAGCCCCTCGCTTGGCTTCCACAGGAATATCCCGCATGCGTACTTCAAGCGCCTTTTTTTGTAATTCATCACCGTGGACAAACTGCACCCAAGCCAGCCTGCTCATTAATATGACAAACATTCCACTCGCTATAATAAGCACCCAAGTCAGCCTTTTGCGTATCCCCATATTGGTTCCGTACATTCGCCTAGACCCCCAATTCAGCGCATCTTAACCTGCTTGGATACTGGCCTCCCACATACTGACCATATCGGCGAAGGTTCTAATCAGCCAATTTTGCTCCCGCTGTTTTTGTACAGGGCGATCCAGACTACTCGATCCGGCTCTCCCGGCATCGCCGTCATTAGCTGCCACAGCCTGATTTATTACCGGACTGGCTTCCTGTACAACCACAATCCGGTCGTTTTGCGGTTTAACCATGCCCAGCTTGTGCACCGCTATAGCCTCAACATTTTCCAAGCTGGTTAACTGATTAACCTTGGCATATAAATCATTGCTCTCTACACGCAGCTTGGTAAGTTCCGTTTCCGCCAAATTCATTCGGTAACCCGTAATCAAGACCTGGGCGAAATAAAAAACAACAATCATAGAACAGCAAAAACTAAGCAGCACTAAACCCGTCAAGGTCAACTGATCCTTTCTAGGCAGCCCACGCGGTTTCGAACGCCTGCGCGCTCCTCTACCTTGCTTGGGCATCTCCGGTAAGCCATAATATTCCGCCTTTTCCCTGGCTACTATCAAAACTTATTCACCCTCCCGGCTATTTAGAACAAAGCCTATTTTTTCCACTACCCGCAGCTTAGCGCTACGCGCTCGAGGGTTTTCATCCAATTCTTCACCAGACGGGGTAATGGGCCGCCTGGTTACTAGTTTAATCTGAGGTTCTTGGCCGCAAACACATACTGGAAACTGCGGCGGGCATTTACACGGCTGGGCCAGTTCTTTAAATGTTTCCTTGGCAATACGGTCCTCCAGTGAATGAAAGGTAATTACACAAAGCCTGCCCCCAGGTTTAAGCCGCTCCACGGCCGCCCGAAAAGCACCGGCTAAAATATCCAGCTCATTATTTACCGCAATTCGCAGGGCCTGAAAGGTGCGCTTGGCGGGATGCGGCCCTTCCCGTCGGGCCTTGGCGGGGATAGCGCTTTTTATGATCTCCACCAGTTCACCAGTGGTACAAATTTGGCTGTTTTCTCTAAATTTAACAATATAAGCAGCTATTCTGGCCGCCCAACGTTCTTCGCCGTACCGACTGATCATAGCAGTCAATTCCTGCTCAGGCAGTTTATTTACCAAATCCCTTGCCGTGACCGGCCCGGTGGCATCCATGCGCATATCTAGCGGTGCATCATGCATATAGCTAAATCCCCGGTCAGGGTTGTCTAATTGATAAGAACTTACCCCCAGGTCAAACAGGAAACCGTCCACCGCGTCCAGCCCCAACTCTGCCAGTATCTGAGGCAGTTCTTTAAAATTTGAACGTACCAGGGTATACCGGCCTACAAAGGGGTGCAATTTAGCACCAGCCGCCGCCAGTGCATCAGCATCCTGATCCAATCCCACCAAAAGCACCCCGGCATCAGTGGACTCCAACAAGGCACAGGCATGACCGCCCCCTCCTACAGTGCAGTCGACAAAAATCCCTGCCGTACCGGGGTTCAATCCTTTTAACACTTCACCCACCATAATGGGCCTATGATTGAAGGGGAAATTGTAATCTTGCAATAGCAAATGCATCACCCTGAATTAATTAAATGCCCAGATCAAAATCTACAATCTTCTCGGCAATTTCTTCTACAGACGAAGCTGATTTTGCATTATATTCTTCCCAGCGTTTTTTGGACCAAACCTCTACCCGACTGGCGATCCCAGCTACTACCACTTCTTTATCCAGTCCGGCATACTCTCTAAGATTGACCGGTATTAATACTCTTCCCTGTTTATCCAATTCGCACTCGGTAGCACCGGCAAAGAAAAATCTAACGAAGGCCCGAGCATCAGCTCTGGTAAAAGGCAGAGATCGCATTTTTTGTTCCAATGCCGACCACTCTTGTAGAGGGTAAGCGAACAAACAGCCGTCCAAACCTTTGGTAACGATGAATTTATCGCCCAGGCCTTCGCGGAAGCGGGCAGGGACAATCAGTCTTCCTTTTGTATCTATAGTATGCTGGTATTCACCCAAAAACATGCCGGGCACCCCACTGTGCTACAATTAAAAACCACTTTACTCCACTTTGTACCACTATGTATTATTCTATATCTTTTTAAGATCTCCTTCAATAGTTCCGAAGTCCTGATCAAAATTTTCCTTTTAAAAAAAAATAAACCAGTTCCGCTAGCAACTGGTTTGCAAGTAAACGTTCTATATATCAATAGCAACCATAACCAACTCCCACTAAAAAAGGTGCTGACTTTCGTTGCACCTTTATCCTAGCAAACATTTTTAACATCCACCGTCAGAATGATGTTTAAGTATGATTATTAAGGGCTATCCGTTTCTCACATGATCCATATTCACTAGGTAATTGTTTTGTATTTCAAACAGAATAACTTTAGTCCTGTTTTTTAATCCCAGCTTGCGTAGAATGCTGCTTACGTGAGTTTTAACCGTAGGCTGGCTTATGTAAAGTGTTTTCCCGATTTCTTTGTTGGAGTAATTCTGTACGATAAGCTTATATATCTCCAACTCCCTGGCCGTTAGAGGCAATCTCCCGTTCATTTCACTGTTTTCTGTTTTATTATCAATGCTTGTCTCAAACAAGTTTTCTTTTTTCTCCAATAAGCTCTTTAAAGACCAAGGTAGGCACATTATACCTGTCTTGCAAGTTAGCTCTATGACATTAACCATGTGGCAGGGTAGCATAGTATCAGGAATACAACCGTCAATCCCTATATTGAATGCAGTACGAACTTCCGCATCTGTATTATTGGTGCTAAAAATAAATATTTTTGTGTAAGGACAAACATCTTTTATCTTTTGTATTATTCCTGTAACATCTTCCCCCGGTTCCAAACCGTAAAGAATCACATCAGGTTGTGTTTGTTGGATTTTATTAAATGTATCCTCTTCGCAGCTGTTCATTCCAATAATTTGAAAACCCTTATGAGAGGTAAATATTGCTGATAAACCCTGGAGCATCCCCTTATTATCGCTTATGATGAATAGTTGAATTTGATTCATCCTTCCCCCTCCATCTTATAATAATTACGCATTATATATTAGTAAATAAAAAAACCGAAGAAGGCAGAAAGAAAATGCCTATCTTCGGCAGCCAGTCAGTTAATTGGGCTTGAAACGCAGACTCTGGCTTTGCGCTCTCCCCTCAGGGAAGATTACCTTTTCGGTATAGGTACTAAGTATAATATCTTTTTTTCATAGTATATCATACCTAGGTACTATTAACATTTAAAATTTATTACATAATTTTTATTTGTACTACATAGGTTGATCAATTATACTTTTATTTGCCATATAGAGATATATTTTTTCACAAAAGTATTTGTCGTTATAATAATAAGAAATGATACTTAGCAACTTTTCGAGACAGAACTATTAAAATATAATACTTCTGTATAACCTACTTCTTCTAAAAGGTATCGAACACTATCGAATGCAAACCCCACCTGCCCTGGTTCATGGGCATCAGACCCTGTAGTTACTGGTATTGAATAATTTTGACATACCTGCAATAGGCCTAATGCAGGGTATATTTCCTTGGCCGGGACTCTTAATCCGGCGGTATTTATCTCCACGCCAACGCCCGCTTCCGCAAATGCACGGGCTGTTTTGTCATAGATCTCCTGCAGATCACCCTTGGGCCGGTAACCAAATTTCTTTATCAGGTCCGGGTGAGACAGCACATTAAAAAGCCCACTCCGAGCGGCCTGCTGTACTAAACTGAAGTACTGGCAATACAAGTCGTCTATATTAATATGCTTATATTTATCCAGGTAAGCCGGATTATCAAACCCCCACCCATCTATATAATGCACCGAGCCCAGCACATAGTCAAACGGGTACTGATCCAATATTTTAGTTAGCTCCACCTCAAAGCCAGGCATGTAGTCGGCCTCAATGCCCAGTCTTATAGGAATGCCAGGGTAAACTACCCGTAGTTTTTCTACTTCCTCCACATATTCTTCAAGGAGTTCAAAAGACATGGCAATACCCGGGTCCCGGTCTTGATCATTGAGCCAGTACATAGGGATGTGGTCAGCAAAGCCTATTTCCGGTAGCCCCAATGCCAAAGCCTTTTCTACGTATTCCCACATTGCCCCCTTGGCATGCCCGCAGCGGGCAGTGTGGATATGATAATCCGGCAAAAGCACATCTGTCGCCTCACTTTCTGTGATCAATTTATGTTGTGCTAATTCATATAGAAGGAAATCCTGCCAACTTAATGCAGGATTTCCGCGTATTTCTAGAAATATGTGACTGCTGCCGGTAAAATTATTTGACAATTGCTTAATAACTATTTATGGATTATGCACCAGCCGCTATTTCCATAACTTTCTCTGAAACCTCCCGGGTCAGCAAATAAATCCGTTCCGCTAGAGCAGTTTCCAACAAGCCGGTGCCGCAGGCCGGGGTAATCATACTCTGCCGCAATAATGTAGCTCGCTCCACGCCACGCAGGACAAGCTCACCCCATAGTTTTTCCAGCCGGAAGAGTAGTGTACCGGCGTCCTCTTCAAAGGCCTTATCCAGTGTGGGCACGATGCCCCAAGCTATTATGCCACCTTGCTCAAGGTATGTTTTCATTTCCCTCACATAGGGAAACAAAGAATCACCAAATTGGTAGGCATCTAAATTAATGATCTTCAAATTGGCTTCAAACAATAACGACCAGTCAATGGCGTCACAGGAATGTGCCCCGGCCAGCCCACCCGCTGTATGTATACCGTCAAAAACCGTATTTAGATCAGTAATCACCATTTCCCGGGTTACGGTGATATAACTGCTGCTGCCATATACCCGCACGCCGGGCTCGTCCACGAAAATAATGACCGGCAATCCTGTTTTAGCCAGTTCCATCGCCTGCCAGCGTGCATGCATGGCCAGCGTTTTAACCACTAAATCCCGCAGTTGGTCTTCGTAATAAGCTAGCCGCCCATGCTCATCCTTTAGTTGAAAGCCAATAGTTAGCGGCCCTGCCAGGTGCCCCTTCACATAGCAGGCCGTACCGGTACCACCACCCTGCATATCCGCCATAAAAGCATAAAAACCAGCGGCCGATGCCGGGGGAAAGGCAAATGTCTTAAGTGCTTCATCATCCCCCGCTTCGGCAGCCAGGTAAATGTAATAAAATTCAGTAAGCCGCTCAGGCCATTTCTGGTTATCCACCGGAAACACCACCCTATTCCCTCTTTTTTCCAATAAACCCAGCCTAACCAAAGGATCAAGAAACTGGTGCACAAATCCCTCATCCTCACTCCGCCGTGGCAGTTGGGGCCAATGCGGCACACCAGGCATATTTTGCCGGATTAATTGCAAAGCGGGAGCGGCCTCCTTAAATGGCATGCTGCCAATACCGGTAGCCAGTCCCCGGGGTAAAAATTTCTCTATAAAAGTCAATCAAAATCCCTCCAAACAAATTCAGCTTATGAAATCAGGTAAAATAATAGTAAATTTAATTATATAACTTACGCTTGATTTCATCCAAAGACTTGGCCGCCGCCAGTTCCCCCTGGTCAATGAAGTACTTAGCGCGTTTAATATCCCAGGGGTCCCCTTTGATTAACGGGCGTATCACCACATCAGCACAATGCTCCAATTTCAAATTAATACTCTCAGAAACGACAATTTCAAAACTATTGGCCAAAAGCTTAAATATATTACTTATATCAACCACCCGATGGCCACTGTATCCCACATCCACGGCAATAACAAAATCAGCTCCCATGCGGCGCAGTACATAGGCCGGCACGTTCTCCCGAACGCCCCCGTCCACTAGTATACGATCGCCCACCCGTACCGGTTCAAAAATACCCGGGACGGCTGAACTAGCCCGGACAGCAAGTGCTACCGGTATACCTTTAAGAAACACGTCCTCCAATGGAACTATTGTTTTCAATTTCACGGGCGTGCCGATATCTTTACTATACAGATATTCTACTATTAAAGACTTTGTTTCGTGATCAGCGGAATTACCTTCTAAAAACAAAACCAGTGTGCCATCTCGCACGTCGACAGCAGTTATACCCAATGGGATTTCGGTTTGGCCGAACAAGCGGTTTTGCCCCACGTACTTGTTAATTAACGCCTCTAATCTGTGTCCGCACATTAATCCCATCGGGCTGCGCAAGGGATATGGTATGTGCAGCACGCGGGATATAACATCACCAGCAATTAACAGCAAGTTTAAATGTATGGTTCCATAATCGAAAATATCACAGCTATGCAATCCCAGAGCTATTTTTTCAATGCGCTCCGGGCTGTGTCCCGAAGCGTATAAAGCGGCCACAAAACTACCGGCACTAGTTCCCGCCACCATATCAATGGGGATACCGGCTTTTTTAAACACTTTCAGTACCCCTATATGAGCCATGCCGCGCATGACCCCACCACCTAAGGCCAATCCCACCAATGGTCTGGCAGCCATAAAAAAACACCGCCTCATTTGAATTTATAACCATTGTATGAAAAGGCGGTAGGTATTGTGTGTTGTTAATCACTCTGCAATCGTTCCAGTTCTTCTTCCAACCCTTCCAATCTGTAAACCATAGCCGGCTAAATAGAATGGGCTGCCCGGTTTACTTTTTCTTACTAGTACAATCCCGGCACCTGCCATAGATTTTCAGCTCGTGGTTGCTGATGGTAAAATCATAGTAACTCGTAACCCTTTTCTCCAAGTCCTCCAGCAAGTCCTCATTCATTTCAATAATTTTACCACATTTAATACAGATAAGATGGTGATGCCGGTGCCCATCATTATTTTCTGTACTAAATTCATAACGTTTGCGGCCATCGCCAAAATCAACGCTTTGTATAATATCAAAGGTGGTGAAAAGTTCCAGCGTTCGGTAAACCGTAGCCAACCCAACATCAGGAACTCTTTGTTTCACCAAGTTATATACATCCTCTGCACTGAGGTGTTTATCCTTGTTATCCAACAGCACACAGAGCACATGTTCCCGCTGGGGAGTCATTTTATATTCGTGGGAACGTAGTTTTTCCTCTACTTCATCAATTACCCCATTCATTAAAACACCACCAAAAATTTCTTCTAATAATCAGTATATAAACATAACTCGGCCCTGTCAATATGAGCGTATGTCAATAAACGGTACCATCTACCAGTTTCTTCGTTTTATACTTTTCCGGAAGTGACGTCTTTTCAAGAGCCATGCTTTAATTAATGACTTCATTAAAAGCAGCAGCAGCACCGCCAGGAAAATTCCGGGCCAAAACCACCAGTAGCTTTTGATATTGCAGGCCACAGGGTATACGGCTTGCAGTGGCACTCGGCCAAGTTCCTGACCGTCGGCTGTCAGCACTAACTCACCAAGCTTATCCCCTTCCTTTAAAGGAGCGTTAATATTGTCGTCCAGTTCAACAAAACGGTCAACTTGCTGTTTTTCACCTACCGGAAAGTTGTAATTAAAAAACCCGGCTGTTTCAAGTACAGCATTCTTTGTTCCGTGCTTTACTACGACGTCGGTAATCATCTCCTGCGGCTTAACCAGTTCCACAGACGTAAAGTTATCAAAGCCATAATCCATCAACATAGCGGCGTCAGTCCACAGGTTAACACCTTGGGTGTTCAGTACTACGGCAATCATTTCCCGGTCTTCCCGTTTGGCAGATGCCACTATACACTGTCCCGCATCAACGGTATAGCCGGTTTTAATACCATTAGCACCGCTATAGCTATAGTTACCATTTCCCAACAACTTATTGTGATTATAGAAATCCTCCTGTACCGGCCCGTAAATGCTTTCCAACTTTTCCACCTGGGACAATAATTCCTTGGACATGTTTTTTTTTCGCTCTACTTTATAAGTAAGCGTACTAACTATTCGGCGAAAGGTGATATTTTGCATAGCCTTTTGGCTGATTAAAGCCAAATCCCGGGCAGTGGTATAATGATTTTTATCAGGCATACCATGCGGATTAACAAAGTGAGTATTTCGTGCCCCCAGTTCCTTGGCCCGGTTATTCATCATCTCGGCAAAATTCTCTACTGACCCTCCCACATGCTCGGCAATGGCAATAGCCGCATCGTTGGCTGAGCTTAGCATAAGTATATATAGCAGGTTTTTCATCAGCACCTGCTCATCGGGTTGCAGTCCGATACGAGAACCTCCTATTTCGGCCGCCCGCCGGCTTACCGTAACCGGATTATCCAAGGAAGAATTTTCAAGAGCCAGCAGGGTTGTCATTATTTTAGTGGTACTGGCCGGATACATCTTCCGGTCAATATTTTTTTGATATAATATCTGCCCCGTATCACTGTCCATCAAAAGCGCCGCCTGAGCCAAGGGCTGCGGTACAGTGGCCGGAGCGGCAAACCCGGGTACAGCAAAAAAAAGTGTTAACTGTATAATAACCGACCAAGCAATAACTATCTTCATCAAGTTTTCTTCTTTCCCTCTTTATTATCACGACACTACAAGTATAATTTTACCATATGTCGTTTAATCAACCAAGAGTTCGCCGCCACCGGGAAATAGTCACTATAACAAATAGTATGGCCAATATAATTAAGGCGGTAAGCGGCAGCGTGATAGCCGGGTATAAACCATACGCAAAACTTAACAAACGGGACAATAACCCGCCGCCCATAAAAGCCAGTACCGAAATCAATAGCCAGATCGCCGTTCCCTCGCGCCAGCCCCGCTCCTTAAATATTACCATGGTGGAAGCTATACAGGGTACAAACATAGTCAGGGTCACCAGGGCTACAAAGGTTTGCAGTGGATCCATAGGTATTCCCATAATCCTGGCGGTACCGAAATCACGGCGGATAAATCCCATGATGAAGGCGCTGGCAGTTTCATTAGGCAGATATAACCAACTTATGGTCAATGGTTCCATGATCTGCTCAATTTTATTCATTAACCCTGTTATACTTAATAAGCTCAACAGAAACGCGCCCCCGAGGAAAACGGGGAACGCTTCTTTAATAAAACTAAAGGTTCTGGTCCAAGATTTACGCAGTACATTATCCAACCTGGGAAAACGCATGGGAGGCAGGTCTAGCAGCAGCGGCACACTGCCCCCGGTCATAAACCGGTTTAGTACAGTGCCCACCCCGGTCATCAGGCTAAAGATAATTAATCCGTATAATAACATGTACCCCAGGCCAAGAGAACCCAGAATAGCCGTCACAAAAGCCAATTGCGCCGAGCAGGGCACTGCAAGGGCCAATAATAAGGTTGCAATACGCCGTTCCCGCTCGGTGGTTAGCAACCGGGTAGTGATTAAGGCCATAGTTACACAGCCGAAACCAAGTACCATTGGAATGACCGCCTGCCCATTAAGTCCCAAAAAACTCATTAGCCGATCCATTAAGATGGCTATCCGGGGCATGTAACCTGAATCTTCCAGCACAGCTAGCACCAAATAAAAGCCCAGCACCAGGGGAAATAACAATCCCAGCACATAGGTAATGGCCATAGTGAGCAACCCGAATTGTCCGGTCAGCATTACCCCCACCAATGATTGCAGATCAATAACATTAGCAAACAATGAACGTACCCAGGGCTCGTAGCAGCCTTGCATTAAGCCTTCGGTATAGCCAACTACTATCTGCGCAAAAAACACTCCTACCAGCTCATAAAATAACCACAGAACCAGTAAAAGTGCAGGTATGCCGGTAATCGGACGAATTAACCAGTGGCCCAGCCGGGTGGCAAAAGCCGTATCGGCAGTCTTCTCTCGCAAAACTGCTGAAGCAATCTCGTTAGCCCGCCGGCGCCGGTCAGCGAATATTATTCCCTTTTCTCCCCCTGGCGCCAAATTACAGCGGGCTGCCACTTCCGGGTCACCCTCCAGTATCAGCAGGGCATCGCCCCGTCTTAAACCGGGGTAATTTAGCAATAGTCCATCCACCACATCAGACACCCGCCCGGGACGGGCCTGGTGTAGACGCCGCTTCAGCAAATCAATACCTTTACCTTTAGTGGCTACCATTGGCACAACCGGTACACCTAGCCGCTGCTTCAGTTCCACCAGGTTTAATTTCAGCCCCCGCGCCAGCAATTCATCAACCATATTTAAAACAACTATCATAGGTATGCCCATATCGGCAAGCTGGCAAGTGAGAAAAAAATCACGGTCCAAATGCACCGCATCCACCACATTTATTACTATATCCGCAGTTAGCACGGTATCCCGCACCAGCGACTCCTCGGGAGTATTAGAGGAAAGCCCGTACACCCCCGGAGTATCCATTAAAAAAGCATCCCCTAACTTGCTGCAGCAAAATTCTATTGTAGTACCCGGGTAATTTGACACATCTACATACTGACCAGTTAACTGGTGAAAAAAAACTGACTTACCGACATTGGGGTTACCTACTAATACTATTTTTTTTTGTCCCAAACCGGTTTCTTTGATTATTTTGTTAATCATGTTTAACACATTTCACCTGTCAAATTAATACAAGCCGGTCTAGCCTCGCCGGCCCGGGCAAGCAGTTCGACAGCAATATTACACATCAGGCTTCGGCCAATGGCTACTTCCTGCCTATGTTTTCTCAGCACTATTGGACCGGCGGGTATTACTTCAGCACAGACTAAAATCGACCCTTCATCAATGCCCATACGCAAGGCATTTTCTCTGACTCCGGCTTCGCCAATAGATACAATTTTTATCAAGTCGCCTCGCTTAACTTTATCCAGCATCATCAGGATCACCCCCAAGTCATTGATAAAGAAAACCGTTCTCATTTATATTATATTTTCAAAAGACAACCCGGTCAATAATTAATCCATAGAGTTTATAAAAAAATAAACCGGTAAAAATATTATTTAGCGTCATAAATGCCTGTCTATAATAACAGGTTATTACCAACGTATAAATTTCCAAAAGGAGGCAATAATACATGACCAATATCAATACCAAGGGAATGGAAGTCGCCAGACTAAGTGAAGAGCAGTTGAATTATTTAATCAGTGCAGAAAAAGAAATGAACAACACCCCGGGCGGGCAGGAGATTTACCTGCTTGCGGTACACCGGCACCCGGAACACTAGGCTAGATGATAAAAAGGAAGAGATATTGTTAGGTTTATAATTAAGGGGATTCCAAACAGCGGTCCCCTTTAATTATAGGCAAGATTCTGATGTCAAATAATTTCAGCAGCACCTTATTGTTGCCCACGTCTTAATGTTTAGGCCAACCCAGATATATTGAGATATGATAATAATGAATAAAAGAGCGATTGAAAACCGCTCTTTTTAATACCCGTATAGTTCATGTCTCGTTATTTCTCCATCGGCATGTTCTGGTCCCCGCTCCATTCATAGATAGAGCCTTCATAATTTCTAGCTTTCTCAAAGCCTACGGCTCTGAGGATCATGGTCATATAACCAGATCTGATACCCATCGTTCAGTAAATAGTAAATTCATCTTCCTGATGGACACCAATGGAGGCCATGAGCGTTTTAATTTCATCAGGGCTCTTGATGGTGTAGCCAGCGTTTTTATTAAGCAAATCTTGCCATCCTAGATTTACTGCCCCTATAATGTGTCCTCCACGTGGTTCCCCGGCTTTTTGGGAACCTTGATATTCCCCTTCTGTTCTGCAGTCAATAAACACCTGCTTGCCTAAGTTTTCAAATATCAAATCTTTGGTCGCCAGATAGCTATAGTCGTAATCTTTCAAAACAACTCCGGTAACCGGCTTGGGCTGGGTAACTTCTTTTGTTGTCGGATACCCTAGTTCCTTCCATGAAGTAGCTCCCCCTACCAGCATCTTTACATTATCCATCCCAGCCAGCTTTAACTGCCAGACAGCCCTGCCATCAGCCCCTGGACCAGCAGAGAGATCCGAGTAAAAAACGACAGTCTTCTTGTTGTCTATACCCAATGATGCCAGCGTTTTCTGCAAATTTTCCTTATCCTTGATGGTCCCCCAGCCCGGGTCGCCAGGTTTGCCAACAGTATCACAGAAACCCTGCAAGCCAATCCCGATAGCACCGGGGAGGTGTTCCTTGGCGTAGATATCCGGCTTATTGCAATCAATTAGGACCAGATTTTCACTGTCTAACATGGCATGCAGCTGTTGAGGTGTGATAAGGAAATCGTTATTCTGATAAACCGAGATGTCAAATTCCTTAGCTGATTGATTGTCTAGAGGTGCCGGCTTATTACCACAGCCACTGACGATCAAAGTCAGCACCAGAGCTAGAAGTACAAGCAACAACTGCTGGTACTTAAATCTCTTCCGCAAATTTATTTCCCTCCTTTATCTTTTTATCTTTCCAGACATTCTTTAAAAGTACAAGCAAAGCACTCAAGGCAAAAAGGATTAAAAGACCAAATACCATTGTCTTTACTCCGCCTGTGAGCATTCCGCCGATATAGGAGTATATTATTGTAGCCGGCAATTGACCTAGCCCGGTAGCAATAAAAAACGGCCAAAACCCCATTGAGGTCAATCCAGCAGCATAGCTGACGATATCAAAGGAAATAAATGGTAGGAGACGGGCGATTAGGATAGCATATTTACCGTAATGTTCAAAAAAATCATCGACGCTTTTAAGCGCTTTGACGGAAGTAAATTTTACTACCGTATCCCTGCCCAGGTATCTGGCAATATAAAAACAGAGCACCGCCCCTGCCATCGCGCTTGACCAGGAAAGAATGGCACCGTATATCCAACCGAAGAGTCCAGCGTTGGCAAAAGTAATAATGAATGCCGGCAGAGGTGCCGCAACAGACTGAAACACCATCAAGGTAAAGGAAACAATGGGTGCCCAGATGCCAAAACTCAAAATATAGCCTCGCGCCATCTCCACATCCACGTTGCTTAAGATAAAGAAGGCCTGGTTAATATTGACCTTGACCAAAGGAACAAAAAAGTATATACAGCCGAGAATAACCAGCAACAATAATTTCCCCTTATACCCACGGAATATGTTTTTCATGACTTATCACCTCCTTGTCTTTATCTTAATACTCAAAAGAATTTAGATGGACCTGCTAAGAATTGTCATCCGGGATCAGCAAGGATCTACCAACTAGTTTACCTCCGGCGTCATTTCCGGTGAGTAATCCCCATCCACGCCCTTATCCCGGTTATCAGTTAATCCCGACGGGAATCATTGCGATGGCGGATATGGCAGGTATGATATAAACTAATTCCAACCAGCCCAAGGAGTTAACATGGAGGCCGCGAAAAATAGCGTAGTTCACTACGACTACGGTAAGTTGGAATAATACCGATAGGCAGCCTGCTATGAACCTCCTGTTACCGTGACCACGCACATCCTGGCCATGTGAGAGGAAACCGCGCATAAAACCACTTAGCAATAAATGTGGGCATGTTCCCCCACATTAAGAAAAGTAGCAGACCTATTGCAACCAGGGTGAGCATAATAAAAAGCCAGCTCACCTGCCAATTAGACTTTACCACAAAGCCTGCTAGTAACCCTGTCAGGGCTAAGCCCAGGGTGGCCAGAAGAAGCTCAACGATCACTGATGAAGCCACACCTGCCATATTTGAGATGTTGCGGTCAACGAGAAAAATTCTAATCCCTTCGCCCCCAATACTGGAATGAAGAAAGTTGTTGAAAAAGATTCAATCCAATATACCTTCCAAAGCTGGTACCAGCGCAGATAGATCCCCTCTGCCTTTAAAATTTGCGACCGTTTTTCTACGCTTACAACCATAGAGAACACGATGAGTATTACAACCAAAAGCAGCCAACCAAGATTTGCCGTTATGAAAGCGTCTTAAAAGGCCAGCCAGTCCAATTTATAAATTAAAAAGCCTAGTAATAAAATGGATATAATAATCTTTATCTTGGAAACCAAAACTATTTCCCTTCGTTCATAAATTAATTAAATTAACATGTAAAACAAATTAAGTATATCAATAAACTAATTTAGTAACCAATTGAAATAATTTATAAAACTTCTTGCTAATATAATAATTATTTATAGCAACCATATGGCTAAAACTAGGATTAAAAAACATTTTCAAACGGAAAAAGAATTAAGCAAAGCACTCTTCTTTTGAGATAGTATTGGTAATCACACCAAAACCAGAGAGAGAGGTACTTTGCTTTTGTCATAAAAGCAGCTTGTTTATTTCGTTAAAACGTATTACACAAGAGGGACAGGATCTGCTCTTGCAAATAAAGGGTACTATTTTTTTCTCTGCACCATTACATTCCAAACACCAATATTCTGCATATCCGTTTTAGTGTCTCCACATCCGAGGACTTGAAACCGCTTCTTTTTCAGCCTTCCTTATTATTTTCCCGCATACGGCTTTATATTTTTCCCAGCCTTCCGCTAAACTTTTGATGTAAAACCCATGCAATTATTTTACCTCTTTCTGTAGGTAGCTCTACCATATTTAATACTAAACCGTCCTTAGGATGGCTTAGATAGATACTTTAATGCGTTAATAAACATATACTTTCCTTGGCGATAAAAAAACCGTTTAGCTGTTAAAATAGTTAGCCAAACGGTATTGCCATATACAGGTTTAACTCAACCGGCGAGCCAGAATATGCAAAGCATGAGCAGCGAACAGGTTGCAAAAAATAAAAAAATAAGCAGAAATACGGGATCAACAGCCAGCCTACCAATGACAATTTTTTTAGGTCCGTTATTTTTATCCTGTCCTTTTTCGTTTGTCATAGCCATCACCCTATGTCTTATATATTCCAATGTATATTCTATTGCCCATATACTGCACTACATAAATTGGCTGCGCATTTTGGCTAGCTCTTGCTTAAGTTCTTCAGGACTTTTTATTTTTTTCAAAGTATTTTCGACATATAAAAACCTATTTTGGTTCTGCATGTCATCCAAAATTGCATAAATCCCGGCCCGCCTGCCTAGCTGGTAATTAGCTTTTTCCTCCGGAGTCATACCAAGGTAGCGGTCAATAATATCCAGCATTTTATCCCGGTCACCAGGCAGAGTACCCTCCAATTCCTGCAGCAAATTCAGCATGTGGTCACTCACCACTGTCGTAGTAACCCCTTCCAAGGATTCAAGCAATAAACGTTGTTCCCTAATCACCTCATCTTCATCTAAAGGTGTAAAAGCACCGCTGCTCATCATGTCGTATAAAGGAGTTTTTTTAAGTACCGACAGCGTTCTAAACCGCATATAATCCGGGTTCCCCTGGTTGATTACAGCAGCAGTTTCCAAAGCATGTTCACGGGAATACTCCCTGCCCCCTAATCCGGGTATGATGTACCAGCATAACGATATACCGGCAGCTTTGACTTTATGAGCAGCTTCAATTAATTGTTTGGCGGTAATACCTTTTTGGATCATTTTCAATACTACATCTGATCCGGATTCCATGCCCATGTGTATCCTGGCCAATCCGGCCTCCCGTAGTTCCCGTAGTTCATCCACGCTCTTTCTGGCTACCGTATTAGCCCTGGCATACATGGTTACCCGTTCGACCGATGGCAAGGTAGTACGCAGATATCGAATGATCTGAACTAAATCACTAGTCTTTAAAACTAATGAATTTGCATCTTGCAAAAAAACATTTTTCCCACCGTAATATAGCCACTGAGCAACATGGTAATGCAAATAGCCGTAGCGCGAGCCCGCCTCGCTTACCACTGTGCTGTTTACACGGTTACCCCATCCCTTATTCCAAGAAATTTGTCTGACCTGCTCAGCAACCCGGGCAACCGTATCAATGTCACGCAGAATATCTTCAACCGGACGCCTGCTGAACTGTTTGCCCTTGTAAGTTTTACAAAACGCACATTTATTCCACGGACAGTTTCTGGTTATCCGGATAAGTAAACTAGATGCCTCGCTTGGTGGCCTGATCGGACCTTGCTCGATTTGCATAATCTCCCTCCCCGAAACCATGTTATATTGTCCAACGGTTATTAACCTAACGGTAGCTTTATTAAAAAAAGTATACAGTACTGAAGAAGGCTCTGCAAGTCATAACCAAAACAAACCTCATTCAATATTGGATTCTGTCCTATCGAACTGTTCGAATATTAAAATGGTTTAATAATTATACTTTGTCACCACTTTTATCCAGCAACCATATTATTGAATTTAATCCAAGTATTATATAATAACTTTTATTAATATTGCACATTACTTGTCATTTTGTTATAACAACCATTATCTTTAAAGTGTTTAAAGAGTACAACATATCCATAAAGAAGGATTTCCACACTATTATAGAGAAAATAATATAGTAAATCATTAATTTTAATATACATTATTTTTGTTTCAGATATAGAACGAAATTACAGTACGAAATCGTCAAATCTCGTCTTCCGCACTACAAGGAGGGTACCCATATGAACCTGTCTACAAAACTTGCAGAAATTGCCCGGATTTCCCCTGATCAAGAGGCAATAGTTTTTAAAAACCAGAGGATGACTTACGCTCAATTAGATACCCGGGTAAGCAAATTGGCCAGTGGTTTAAAGCAACTGGGCATACAAACAAGTGATCGGGTAATGTTGGTGATGCGCAACTGTCCGGAATTTATCATTTCCTGCTACGCTATTATGCGCATGAAAGGCATCGTGGTGCCAATCAGCCCGCAGTTTACTATTAATGAAATGAGTGTAATTATTAAGGATTGCATGCCAACTGCAATTATAACCTGTCCGGAAAAACAGGAATTATTATATAAAATCAGTCAATCTATAAATATTCCCGCGGGCATAATAGTAAATAGCAGCAACCCTGTAAATGAAAGCATTAAGACATATGAAGTAATCAGCGATAAAAGCATAGATACATTCCAAGAAACCACGTATAACCACGAAGATGTGGCTGAAATTATGTATATTTCCGGCCTAACCGGCAAACCCAGAGGGGTCATGCTCACCAACCACAATCTGTACAGCAATGCCCTGACATTCTCTCAAGTTTGCTCTTTAAATCCAGCAGATCGCGCTCTCCTAACAGCACCAGCTTACTACGCGGGTTCACAAACTTGTGTTATGAACGGCACCATTGTCTCAGGAGGCACACTTGTGATACAGGAAGGTTGGAAAGGCGCAGAAGAACTTCTAAGAAATATTGATCAGGAAAATATAACTTTCTTATTTGGACCGCCGACAATGTACAGCCTGTTACTGAAGTATCCGGAGTTAAACAAATTCAATACCAGCTCACTGCGCATAATGCTCTGTGGTTCTGCCAGCATGCCGTCGGATCTTTATGAATCCCTGGTTTCGAGATTAAATATTCACCTAACTGATGGATATGGATTAACCGAAACATCTCCGATCATAACGGTCAACTTTATTTATAAATCCGGTAAAGTAGGTTCCATAGGTAAACCCATACCAGATGTGGAAGTAAGAATATTTGATTATGAGGACCGGGAAGTTCCGCAAGGCCAGGTAGGTGAACTAGTTGTAAGTGGTCCTAATGTAATGAAAGGGTATTTAAACCGGGAAGAAGAAACCCGCTGGGCACTTCGTGGCGGCTGGTTCCATACCGGGGATCTGGCATATGCGGATCGGGATGGCTACCTGTATATTGTAGACCGCAAAAAAGACATTATCGTACGCGGAGGGGTAAATATCAATCCTCATGAAGTTGAAGAAGTACTTTATGGTCACCCGGGTGTATTTGAAGTTGCAGTGATGGGTGTACCGGACGCAAAGATGGGCGAAGAAATAATAGCTTATGTAATGCCCAGAAATAATTATGAATTAAGCGAAGCGGAAATGAAAAATTTTTGCCGGGACAAATTGGACCAGAATAAAATACCTTGTTATTTTCGCTTTGTAGACAACCTACCCAAAACATCCTCCGGCAAACTAATGCGCAAGGAGATGCAAAGCTGGATTGCCAATCAAAAACCTCTGGTATAAACCGGAGGTTTTTGTATCCGCTTTTAAACTATTACACGTTGTTCTTTAAACAAACCGATAGCATTTAATATATCCTCCTGGGACTTGGAAATATTGGTTATCGATTTAAATTCTTGGCCGTTAATTTGATTAATAACTACTTTTATGTCTTCAAGTAATAACAGCGCTTGGCGCGTATTTAAAGACAATCCTGCCTGTCGCATTAATCTTTCCATAGTTTTTTCCAGTATAGCAGCTAGAATGCAAACGAATGTATAGGCAGACACTTTTTGTTCAGCATGCAGTAGATTTGGCCAGGGTTCAAAATACTTTATTTCACTAAATGACTCAGCTAATACAGCAAGACTCGCATATGCTTTAAGTATCTCCTGTCCCCTGAGAAAGTCGTTATTTGTTTCCAATATAAAAGCCCCCGCCAGGTCTGCGTCTTGTTCCAGCAAGTCATCTCTTCGACGATAACTAAATTTCATGGCTAATTCGTCGTAATGCCATTCAAAATATTTACAGCAATAATTACTTTTAAAAACGGGCAAATCTTTATTAAATGCTAATTTACCATCAATGCTGCGGCTACCCTCAACTGCCTCTTGAACAGACTTCAATTCATTATCTACGTTGTGAAGCCGTTCAACTAGAAGGACCTTCATTTGTTCAGCAATCATAGGATTGCCACATAGTAGGTAACGGGTACCATCAGCCTTAATTTCCTTGTACCATAAATCTTCGGACATTTGCAGGAATTCATGTTTGTTTGTATGCCATTCCCGGATAAATAGCTCACGGTCTCGCTGATTCATTAATTTACTGCCAATAATATAATTGTAATTGTTTGCGACTAAAATTTCCAAGTTAGGGCAATTAATGATACTGCGATCACCTACAAAAATACATTTATCTATATCAAAGCTTTCCTTCAGATAATCCGTTATACTTCTTAGTTCACGATCCTCAGACGTTTCGCGCAAAATACAATGTCCCAAAGGCATGCTACCCCGGCTAACCAGCATGCCGAAGTTCACCTTTCGATACCCTACGGGATCTCCAAGGATATATCTACCATAAGAAGTTAAATTCAATTGCTCTCGCGGTGCCGGCTTAATCATACCCGCAGTGAGCAGACAAAAGGCTAGGTCAGTATTGATGTACATCAACGAATTCAATTTTTCAAATAATTTTTTCTCCAGTTCTTCCTTAAAATCGTCAATCACATCCAATGCCCGGTAAAAATGATGCATAGTAAATTCTTTACCCAATAATGATGGCATATACAAACACTTATACCAATCACTAATAGATTGCTCATATTGCTTATTAATAATTTGGTTAATTACCATCAATTCAACCAGCAAAGGTATATTCAGTAGTTCATAATCCGGGCTTGATCCAACCGCGTCCCCAATAATCTTATCCACGCCCAATAATTCCCACATTTTATGGATAGCCATGACTTCTCCATAGCGCAATATTTTATTAGTTTCCAGATTGTTAGACTGGCGTGCTATGCCGCATATTTTGGAAAGACCGGCAATCAAGCCATTGACCTTTTCAGGTGTCAATTTATCCATACTGCCCAGGTTAGCAACGACACGTTGTTTTACTTTATCACCTTCTCTATAATTCTCTATTAATTTTAAGTAGGTGTATTCTTTACCATTGCTCCGGCTGGTTATTTTACGAAAAAACACAGAACCACCGCCTAGCTAAATAAAATTATAAAAAGTAGTCAGTTTTTAATTAAATAGTAGAACCATAAATAATGCCCTCCATTTTTTTGCACAGCACTCTGGTTACTACAAATTAATTGGAGCAAGCAACGGCTTACACCACTTTTAAACACTACCTCTCGATACGCTTTCAATGGAAAAACCTTATATCTATTAAAGTTACTATAACACAGTCACTATTTTTGTGCAATATTTCACTAGCTATTTTTATTAACCTTGGCCTAGAAATCTAGACCTGATTTGTGTACAATTATTGTCACTTTCTATCACCAGATCCCCGGTACACACCACCATATACCCGCCAGGCCGGCCACTACAAGAATAATTCAACAGTTCACTGTGACCTGTAGCCAAAATCCGAAGGGAAAACATAGCAAGAAAGCAGACACCACATGGGAGTCTGCTTTCTTTTATATTCCGGGCTAACAGGTTTGAGCATCTAGCTTAATGCGCACAATTATCGCCATGATCATTACAGCAAACCACTAAACCGGAGGGTAATTGTCCCTGTGCGTATTTTATCACCACTTCTTCAATTTTTCCATTGATTCCGGCAATTACCTGCATTCCTATCTCCCTTAGTGGTTGTAACGCCCCGGCACCAATTCCACCGACTATCACTGTATCCACTTGTTCATCTTTTAATAAACCGGCCAGTCCCTCGTGATTATGCTGCAGTTGCTCAGCCGAAACTATTTTCTTTGACACCATCTTCCCGTCGGCTAATTCCACAATAGCAAATTCCCGGCTCTTGCCAAAATGCTGGTTTACATAACCGTATTCATGGGGTAAAGCAATTTTCATCTGTCTGATACCTCCATTAGATCTATTTTCTGGTATGCATTAATCTCTCGGGGACGCATGTGTTTTTGAACCTTTGCCCATGATTTTATTTATTAATGAATATTATGTCAATACATATGTCATTATCCATTACAGAGTTTCCACCGGTATATATGGTCTGTATTCATAATTTGCAAAAAAAATCCCGCCGTCGGTGGCGAGATGTTTTTTTATTATACACAACCGGTGGGCTTGGGCAGACCGGCTAATTTGCAGGCACCTTTGGCCGGACCAGAGGGAAAAAGCTCATAAATCTGTTTCAGGCTGAAACCAGTTTCTTTACACATTTTTCTTACCATAGGAGCAACTTGGAACTGTTTGTAATAATCACGTAAGTAATTAATTATTTTCCAGTGGTCTCGGGTTAGTTCCTTAATACCTTCACTTTGGGCAAAAGATATTGCAACGGCATCAATCCATTCGCCAGGGTTAACTACAAAACCGTCCTCATCCAGTTCAATTTGCTTTCCATCTACTTCAAGAAAAGCCATTAATTATACACCTCCAAGAACTAATTGTTTAATATTTTTTTCTCACTTCTCCCCTAAAAAAGCCTTTAATTATCTATATATATGTTTAGGGTAAAAAACTTTTTTGTCACCAATAATATATTATCACCCCCTTCCAGGGTGTGCAATATATTCATAAAACAAGACAGCATCCATTTTTAATAGACATATTTCCAAACGTACTCCCATTTGCGTTTAATAAAATTATATGCTAACGGGCAAAAATATGATTGCCTATTTGCGCAACTTGCCGACGTTGCCAAACCCAGGAACTAACCGGCTTGGCCGGATTCCAAAAGTAAAGAGCATCACCGGTGGGATCCTGCCCCGCCAAGGCATCCTTGGCCGCCCGGCGCGACTCGGTACTAGTTGCACGCCCTAATTGTCCATTTCCAACAGATTCAAAGGCCCCCGGTTGAAATACTACCCCGCCCAAAGTATTTGGAAACCTGGCATTATCCATCCGGTTTAAAATCACTGCCCCAACTGCAACCTTCCCCAAGTAAGGCTCTTCAGCAGCTTCGCTTTCTATAATGGCCGCTAAAAGAAAAATACCTTCTTCCGTGATGCCCTCCAGCTCCGGTTTAAATAGCATAACATAGGTTTTTTCATCTACCGAGCCCCGGGTGGTAATTTTGTTTTGTCTTTGAAAGCTGCACACCGCTCGAACGGTATCCCAACTATAAAAACCCGTCACCGGCCCACCGTACAAATCAAGCTGTCTTAATTTTTGCTGCACTTGTGCTACATCGCCGCCCCGATCCCCCCAAAACAGTTCTCGCCGCTCACTGGCTTGCCAATCACGGGCGGTTATAAGTAATACAACAACAAAAACCAGTCCTGCTATAACCCGCAGCAGCCGTGGCAGGACGAATATTATTTTTTTAATGATATCCCGCATTTTTACACTCCTCAAACCGCACAAATAATTTTATATTATCCTTATCAATTTTATTTCGCTTAATACAAAACAATTTTCGGGTTGTTTACATTTATGCAGTAGGGTAAACTTTATGGGTATGGGAGTGATGGATAATGATTGTGTTACAGGCGTCACATATTCATAAATCCTTTGGTGCAGCCCAATTGCTTAATGACGTTACCCTGACCGTTCAGGAAGGAGAAAAAATTGGGCTGGTGGGAAGAAACGGAGCAGGGAAAACCACCTTGCTAAAAATTCTCACCGGGCAGCTACCTCCGGACGCCGGAGATATCATACGCCCCAAAACGATTAACCTGGGTTACCTGGCCCAGCAGGGTGGCCTGCAATCTGAACGCCCAATGTGGGAGGAAATGCTTTCAGTGTTTGCTCACCACATAGAGATGGAACAGAAATTAAGCAGTTTGGAAATGGACATGGGGAAACCTGAAAACACGGCCAACCCGACCATACTAAAAAAAGTCACCGAAGAATATACCAACCTGCGGGAAGCTTTCACCCAAAATGGCGGCTATGGGTATCAGGCTGCTATACGTGGCGTACTGCATGGACTGCAATTCGACGAAGAGTATTATCAAATTCCGGTGAATCAGCTAAGCGGCGGCGAAAAAACTCGCCTGGCTCTGGCTAAATTGTTATTAACCAAGCCCTCAGTATTAATATTGGATGAACCCACCAACTATCTGGATATGGATACTATGGGCTGGCTGGAAAAATATCTACAGACATACCCGGGCGCTGTTTTGACCGTTTCACACGACCGTTATTTCTTAGATACTGTGGTAAGCACTATTTATGAATTAGAATACTCCAGGTTAAAGCGCTATAACGGCAATTATTCCCGCTATTTAATTTTAAAAAATGAAGAATTAGAACTGCACGCTAAACAATACCGTAAACAGCAGGAGGAAATAACGCGGTTGCAAGACTTTGTCCAGCGCAATATCGCCCGGGCATCCACCACCGGACGGGCTAAAAGCAAACAGAAATTACTGGAGAAGATAAAGCCGCTGGAAAAGCCTGCTACGGACGGCAAAAAAATTAATTTATCCCTGGATGCCACCCAGTCCAGCGGCAAAGAAGTACTTGGGACAAAAGAATTGAGCGTGGGTTATCAAAATATTCCGATAGCCCGCAATATAACCCTGGCTATTTCCCGGGGTGAACGGGTTGCCTTAGTAGGACCAAACGGCACCGGCAAGACTACACTGCTGAAATCACTTGCCGGAATATTACGCCCGTTATCAGGCTCAATAAACCAGGGTTATCATGTTAACATAGGTTATTACGAACAAGAACAAGAACACCTGTCGGGAAATAAGCAGATCATTAATGAACTTTGGGATGTTTTTCCGGAATTTGATGAGCAAACCGTGCGCTCTATATTAGGCAGCTTTTTATTTAGTGGAGAAGATGTGCTTAAAAATGTGGGAGAGCTAAGCGGTGGCGAGAAGGCAAGACTTGCTCTGGCCAAGCTAATGTGTCGCCGGGCCAATTTTTTGATGTTGGACGAACCCACCAGTCACCTGGATATACTGGGCAACGAAGCGCTGGAAGATGCCCTGCTGCATTATCCGGGTACGTTACTGTTTGTTTCTCACGACCGCTACTTTATAAACAAAATAGCCACCCGTATTATCGAGCTGACCACGGACGGCGTCAATAATTACCTGGGTAATTTTGATGATTATCAGAATAAAAAGGTTGCTGAGCCTAAAAACCAACAGCAGGACAACCAGAATAGCCCAACCAGTGACAATAAAAAGGAATTCCTCCAACGCAAAGAAAAACAACGGGAGGAGAGAAAAAAACAACGACGCGTGGAAGAACTGGAAGAACTAATCAATGATATCGAAGAAAACATTAGCTACCTGGAAAAACAGCTGTATTTACCGGTAGTATACAACGACCATGAAGTCTACCGGCAAAAAAGCTCCGATCTGGAAAAACTACGCGCGGAACTGGAAGGGTATATGGAAGAGTGGGTGGAACTAACCGGGTAACAACCAAGAGGCGGTGAAAGCAGGCAAATTCCATATATATTGCTGTCATAATTTAGTAACACTAAATCCCTTTATAACGCCAACCAGCTCGGGCCATGTATCCACAATAAAGTCCGGACCGCAGGCTTGCAATTCTTCACGGGAAGCCATGCCCCAGGATACCCCAACGGTAATCACCCCGGCATTACGCCCCGATTCCATATCATAGTAACTGTCACCCACAAATACGACCTGCTCCGGGCTCGCTCCGAATTTACCCAAACCCTTAAGCACGGGCTCGCCGTGGGGTTTGGGTTTTTCCACATCCTCCAGAGTCACCAGATGCTCCAGGTAAACACCTAAACCAGTCATAGCAATACCCCGCTCCGCCATAGGCCGACGTTTGGAAGTCACCACCCCCATGCCTTTCAACAATGGTCTTATTTCAGCCAGTGTTTCCAAGGTCCCGGGGTATACTTTGATATACTGATCATGTATTGTCAACTGATAGCTAATATAGCTATCAAACAGTTCCCGCCACCTTTCCCCGCCAAACTGCCGGCAAGCGTCTCGCAGAGGCAACCCCACTGTTTTCATCACCGCACCTTCGTCCCAAGGGATGCTCATTTGTTTAAATACATGATAGAAACTGGCTTCAATAAGCGGCAGCGAGTCTAACAGAGTACCGTCAAGGTCAAATAGAACGTAATTCTTAAGCATTTTACCCTCCCCACTTTGGTCCAAATACCATCTCATGCATCTTCCAAGGTATTATATCCGCATAGTCAAAGCTACTCTATGACGAGCCACATCCACATTAAGCACACGAACAGCAACCACATCACCCACAGATACTACATCCAGCGGATGGCGGACATAACCTTCGCTCAGCTCAGAAATATGCACCAGACCGTCATTTTTCACACCAATGTCCACAAAAGCACCGAAATCCACCACATTGCGCACGGTGCCTTTCAGCAGCATACCTATTTGAAGATCCTCTATGCTTAGCACATCGACCCGTAATACAGGCGGAGGCAGTTCTTCACGAGGATCGCGGCCGGGACGCAGCAGGCTTTCCACGATATCACGCAGGGTCGGCACTCCAGCATCCAAATGCACCGCTACGGTATCAACATTTAGCCGGGCCAGTTTGGAGCGCAATTCCGGGCGCCCTACAGCAGTCATATCAAATCCTAAATAATCCAATAATTTAGCTGCTAAGGGATAGGACTCTGGGTGAATCGGCGTCGCATCGAGCAGGTTTTCCCCGCCGCTGATACGCATAAAACCTACACACTGCTCAAAAGTTTTAGGTCCCAGCCGGGGTACCCGGGAAAGCTGGCGGCGATTAATAAAACGGCCATATTGCTCCCGGTACTGCACAATTTTTTCCGCTACCACTCCATTTATTCCTGCCACATAACCAAGCAGTGACGCCGATGCAGTGTTCAAATCGACCCCAACATAATTAACAGCCGACTCCACCACTTTGGCCAGGCTTTCATTCAGTTGTTTAGGCGCCACATCATGCTGATACTGGCCCACACCAACAGCCCGGGGCTCAATTTTCACCAATTCGGCCAGCGGGTCCTGCAACCGGCGCGCAATTGATATGGCGCTGCGGGCGGACACGTCAAGCCCGGGAAACTCCCGGGCGGCCAGCTCGGACGCCGAATAAACACTGGCCCCAGCCTCACTTACAATGGTATACACCAGTCCCGGTTGATTTTGTTTCTGGATAAAATCGGCCACAAACTGCTCGGTTTCCCGAGAGGCCGTACCATTTCCAATGCTGATGACTTTTACTCCGTACTGTTTTACCACCCTGACCAGAACCGCTTCGGCTTCAGCAATCTTTTTTTGGGGCGGCGTCGGGTAAACTACGCCCACTTCCAACAATTTGCCGGTCTCATCCACCACCGCCCATTTACACCCTGTCCGGTAGGCGGGATCAACCGCCAGCACCACCACGTCCCGCACCGGGGGCTGCAGCAGCAAGCTGCGCAAATTACGGGCAAAAACCTGCACGGCCCGGGATTCAGCATCAGCTGTTAATTCACTGCGAATATCGCGTTCCACGGCCGGCGCCACCAGCCTTTTATAGGCATCCACCACAGCTTTTTGCACCAGGTTTGCAGTAGCCGCCCCTTGTTTAACAAAACGGTGATACAGCCAGTCAAGCACGGCGTCCTCATCAATCCGTACCGTCACTTTTAGGTATTCCTCACGCTCGCCCCTGTTAATGGCCAGCACTCGGTGCGGTACCACTTTGTGCACCGGTTCCTGGTAGTCGTTATACATCCGGTAAACTGATTCTACTTTAGAGTCCCGGGCACGGGTTACCAGCAGACCCTGCCGACGGGTATAGTCCCGCACCCAGCCGCGCACATCAGGATCATCTGCTACCAGTTCGGCAACTATATCCATCGCTCCCTGAAGGGCTTCCTCCACGTTAGGCACTGCCTCCGATATATATGCAGCGGCCTCGGACTCCGGACTGCCGTCCTGGGGGAAGGAGAACAGGTACTCAGCCAGCGTTGCTAATCCCCGCTCCCGGGCCACCCCGGCCCGGGTTTTTCGTTTCTGCCGGTAAGGCCTGTAAAGATCCTCTACTTCGGTTAATTTAACAGCACTCTCAATCCGCGCCTGGAGTTCTTCGGTAAGCTTGCCCTGCTCATCGATAAGCCTGAGCACCTCGGTTTTCCGCTGCTCCAGATGGCGGTAAAAACTGACCAGTTCTTCAATGCGGCGTATCTGCACTTCATCCAGCTCACCGGTTACCTCTTTACGATACCGGGCTATAAAGGGAACGGTGTTCCCTGCTTCTAATAGCCGAACTGTGCTTTCAACTTTATGCCGGAGGATATCGGTTTCCCCGGCCACTATTTGCAGAATATCATTGGGCACTTCGTTTTGCATAAGGTTCTGCCCCTCCAAGATAAATAGGCATCTCAATCATAATTAATCACAAGCCCGATTTTACCGGGATGATAAAAAATGGTACGTCACGAAGCTAATAGTCGCTGTCTTTTTTATTCAACTGCGGTCAATACTATGAAGACCACCATTTTACCGAATTGTCAGCCTTTTATACAAAATGTATTTATAACCAAGATATATTAAACACTATTTTTATGTTTTATCCAAGATTAAAAAGGGTTTTTGATAAAAATAATGAAAAATACAGCAACAGAAATTTGTTATAGTAACATTAAGTTGATCTGACATTTAATGAAATAATACGTGCTAACTTGTTGGGAAAGGATCCGCTATGCAAATGAACAAAAAAATACTCGCCTTGCTGGGTACAGGCCATGCCATAACCGACATCAGCCAGGGAGCTCTGCCCATGATGCTGGCATTTTTACAGCCCGCTTTTGCTCTAAGCCAACTACAGGTAGGTGTAGTGATGCTGGCCTTTAATTTAAGCTCTTCGGTTATCCAGCCCGTTTTCGGCATTCTCAGCGACCGCTTCCGGGCAGTCTGGCTGATCCCCCTGGGGTGTTTGCTGTCCGGAGCCGGCATGGCATTAACCGGGTTTAGCACTAATTACCCGGTACTGCTTCTAATTGCGCTGGTCAGCGGACTTGGCGTGGCTGCATACCACCCAGAGGGCTCTAAGAATGCTCGCCTGGCCAGCGGTGCACGTAAGGCAACGGGTATGTCTTTATTTTCAGTTGGTGGCAACCTGGGATTTGCAAGCGGCCCGGTACTGGCCACTTTTTTCTATGGTCTGGCCGGGTTGCACGGATCGGCGGGATTTCTAGTGTTAAACAGCATTATGGCTGTATTGCTCTGGCTTTCCCTGGCCGGTATAACAAGTACTCCCAGCGAGACAGGAGATATTGCACGGCAAATTAAAGATGCGACGCCCGGTGTATTGCATAAAAAAACTGTCGGCAATGGTATGCCCTGGTTTGTAATCCCGATTGCAATGCTGGTAACAGTGGTCATCATGCGCTCCTTTGTGCACTTTGGCCTAGTCACTTTTTTACCCCAATATTACGTGCATTACCTGCAGCATAGTGAAAAATACGCCGCTGCCATTATTTCGTTATTTCTATTTGCCGGTGTTTTCGGCACTTTGATAGGCGGGCCGGCAGCTGACCGCTGGGGGCTGAAAAGTGTTATCATTGCCTCAATGGCCTCGCTTATACCTCTGCTATATTTATTTATACACCTGCAAGGCTTCTGGACAATCATTATCGTGGCGTTAATGGGTTTTGTGATTATTTCTACTTTTTCCGTAACTGTAGTCATGGGTCAAGAAATGATGCCTGATAACGTAGGTCTGGCTTCGGGACTACTGCTCGGTTTTGGCATCGGCATGGGCGGAGTGGGTGCCACTATGCTGGGCTGGGTGGCTGACAGGTGGGGCTTACCGGCGGTGTTTGAAACAATGATTGTCTTCCCGGTAATTGGCCTGCTGCTGGCTTTTCTGCTGCCTGGCCGGGAGGAATTGGCTCGAAGGCAGCAGGTATGATTCATGTAAACGATCCTTAATTATTCATTAATCCAAAATTACTACGCGTAATTATTAAATTTTTCACTACGTAAACCACATGATTTTTTTCCAAAATCCTGTTGCATATCCTCTGCATGGATATTGCTAGGATCGTAACTTCCACTTTGAAAATCACAGATTTCACGTAAGGCACTTAGTTTGCTATTTTAACCAGATTATTCCCCACCCCGAAGATCACTGTTGTCCATAATAAACTCAGGAGGCAGATTCCGAAAAGCCCGGGAGGCGTTAATCATTTTAGATAGGTTATCACTTTCATTATATTTTTCCCTTACTTCAACTTTAGGGCTTTCAATCTTCTGGTTGGTGAATAAGTTGTTGTCTTCCTTTTTAGACATTGCCCGACCTCCTTTAATAAAGCTACTGTCATTCCACCATAAATATTCTGAAAGCACCTGGCCAAACAATAGCATGAAGTGTTTGAACTTATTTTGAGCATTATAACAAAGAATTATAATAAAGATTTAGTACCTAACTGATCTTTACTATTATTTTTTTTAAAAACTCAATTTCTTCACCTGTTAATTTTTGGGCCAGCTTATACATAATGTTCTTAATAAATATTTCAAACTTACTAAATATATCCCGGCATAAACCAGCACCTTTTTCGGTCAACCTTACTATAACTATTCTGCGGTCTTCGATGCTCCTTGTTCTCTCCACCATATTTTTCCGCTCCAGCCGGTCAATAATAGAGGTGGTAGTACTTAATGGAATATTCAATTTCCAACGATTTCATAGGCTAATATAAGCTGTCAAAGTTATTAAAAAAGAAATCCTGGTATTTATGTAATATAGCCTTTTCTATTATAACCACCCTCCGATAATTCGTCTGTCGTATTATTCATTTATAGGATAAATTAATAAAACAGGAAAATCAAGCGCAATCACCGTTTAAACAGTGTAGTTTAGAACAATAAACTTTGATGGTTTAAAAACGTTTAAATATGGTATACCACTACCCTGTTAAGATTTATTCTGCAATGATATACTGTTAGGTAAACGGCATAAATAAGGATCGCTTCTTGAATTACCAAATATCCAAATTAATCCTTGTACAGAAAGGCGAGGTGCCCCGGCGAAAGATTTGGTCGTGTTATCGAACGAACAAGCAAAGAGTTTTAAGTTAGAAGGGGAATGCCATGTATCAATCCAAAGAAGAACGTGTACATGATGTATTTGAGTCAATTTCTGGGAAATACGACTTTATGAACTCGGTGATCAGCTTTCAGCGGCACAAAGCCTGGCGCAGGGATACCATGAAACGTATGCGGGTACAAAAAGGCCAAACTGCGCTGGACGTGTGCTGTGGTACGGCCGATTGGACTATCGCTCTGGCCGGAGCCGTCGGACCGGGCGGTACAGTATACGGGCTGGACTTCAGCCAAAATATGCTGCAAATCGGCCGGGAAAAAGTACAGGCTCATAACCTGCAGCAGGTGCAGCTGGTCCACGGCAATGCAATGGAATTACCTTTTGCTGATAATTCCTTTGACCATGTAACCATTGGCTTTGGCCTACGTAATGTTCCAGACTACCTGCAAGTGCTGCAGGAAATGACCCGGGTCGCCAGACCGGGCGGCCAAGTGGTCTGCCTGGAAACCTCCCAACCGACCTTGCCGGTATTCAGACAGCTATATTACATTTATTTCGGCTATGTTATGCCTATTCTCGGTAAGCTGCTGGCCAAAAGCTACCAGCAGTACTCCTGGCTGCAGGAATCAGCCAGGGATTTCCCGGGCCGCCGGGAGCTGGCGAATATGTTCCGGCGGGCCGGGCTTGTGGATATAGAAGTAAAAGCATATACCGGGGGAGTAGCAGCCATGCACCTGGGACATAAACCAATTTAGTAAATTAAGGACGTTATACGTGTTAATTTGAACAATGTATAACGTCCTTTTATTTGGGATAAACCTCCTCAAAGACAGCTTCAACTAATCCTTACGCGCATTAAAAACATAATAATAACTAAATAAAGGCAAAATAACAATAACATTTAATGATAGGAGGATTATTATGCGTCGTGTAAGGGGCAACAATAAAGAAAAAAACAACAGTGCCAACGTTAACCAGGGGTTAACTAGAAAGGAAAAACTTGACAGAGTAAGGGGGGCTTCCACTATCATAGACCCGGAGCGGGGGCCGTCCAACAAATAATACATTGTGGACAAACCCATTAATTATCGATCTAATAAGCCATATTGTACCGCCCGGTCCACGGCCTTTATTCCACGCACCGGGCGGCGTTATGTTAATTATCGCCGGCGGCTTGAGCTATATGTCGAATACCATATCGTAACATATGGATTCTTTAATTTGCCTATGATATAATTAACATATTAACTGACAAATCATGTTCAACAGCGGGAGCGATAACCATGAAAATAACTGAAGAAGAAAAGAAATTAGCCATTGAAACAACCCGTCGGTTGCTGGAAACATATAATGACAACCAGGGTAACGTTATACCCGTATTGCAGCAAGTACAAAACAAACTGGGCTATGTTCCGGCAGTGGCTATGGAGGAAGTGGCCGCTCATTTCCATATACCTTCTGTGGATGTTTACGGGATAATCACCTTTTATAATCAATTTCGCCTCACTCCGCCGGGCAAGCATCAGGTCAAAATTTGCATGGGCACGGCCTGCCACATGCGAGGCGCCCATATTATCCAGGAATCATGGGAACGCCGCCTCAATATCAAGTTAGGCGAAACCACCAAAGACAGGGAATACAGCTTGGAGCGGGTAGCTTGTGTGGGGTGCTGCACAATGGCCCCGGTAGTAGTAATCAATGATGAGATCCACGGCAAAATAACTCCTACCAGGGTAGATGGGCTAATATTTGCCAATCAACTGGATAATCAAAAAGCGAAAGAAGGTGCGGCCCCAAATGAGTAAAAATTTTCCTGCTGCAGCATTTGCTAAACTGCAAGAACAAGCTCAAAAAGAATGGGCGCGGTTAAGAGAAAAACCATTAATATTAATCGGTGCCGCCACCTGTGGGCGGGCAGCAGGTGCACTTAGCCTGCTCAAGGACGTAAAAAATGAGCTGGCCAAACTTAAGCTGGACGCTAACGTATTGGAAGTAGGATGCATGGGTCACTGTTATGCCGAACCCATCATGGTCATTCATAATGAAGGGCTCCCGGCCATCTGCTATGGTTATGTAACCGAAGGGGTCGGCGCCAGAATTGTACGTGACTTTCTCACCGAAGGTGACCCATGTGTTGAATTTGCCTTGGCAGCACTGGAGCCCAATGATATGTTCCCCACCTTTGCTGATTTTCCCCGGGGAGTCTATGAAAACAAGGTAGTGCTGGAACAGTGTGGCTTTATTGATCCCCAAAACATAGACCATTACATTTCCACCGGAGGTTATACAGCGCTAACCAAGGCACTGGAAATGCCCCCCGAAGAAATCATCACCACCATAAAAGATTCCGGACTACGCGGGCGCGGTGGGGCAGGTTTCCCCACCGGCATCAAGTGGCAAACCTGCCGCAACGCCCCCGGTACGACTAAATACGTGATTTGCAACGCTGACGAGGGAGATCCCGGCGCTTTTATGGACCGGACCATCCTGGAATCCAACCCGCACCTGATGGTAGAAGGTCTGGCTATCGCCGCCCGGGCAGTGGGCGCAGGCAAGGGTTACGTTTATATCCGGGCCGAATATCCCCTGGCCGTAGAGCGGGTGGCCCTAGCCATTGAACAGGCTCGCGTTAAAGGTCTCTTAGGTGATAATATTTTAGGCAGCAATTATAGCCTGGACATCGAAATTTTCCAGGGCTCGGGTGCTTTTGTTTGCGGCGAAGAATCCGCGCTGATTGCCTCGATGGAGGGCCAGCCAGGCATACCCAGGCACCGCCCGCCTTTCCCCGCGGAAGCGGGGTTATGGGGCCAACCTACGATAATTAACAATGTTAAAACGTTGTCCTATGTACCGCACATTATTAAAAACGGTGCGGACTGGTTTACCGGCATTGGCTCAGGGGAAAACCCGGGCACGGCTATCTTCGCTCTAGCCGGCAAGGTGATAAACACCGGCCTGGCCGAAGTTCCCATGAGTACGACTTTGAATGAATTAATAAACGAGGTAGGCAGCGGCATTGCAGGAGGTAAAAAGTTAAAGGCGGTGCAAATCGGAGGTCCTTCCGGCGGCTGCCTGCCCGAATCGGCAATGGACACCCCCATTGACTTCGACTCACTTACCCAGGCCGGGGCTATGATGGGCTCCGGTGGCATGGTGGTACTGGATGAAGATGATTGCATGGTGGAAATTGCTCGTTTCTTTCTGGATTTTACCCAGCAAGAATCCTGCGGCAAATGTACTTTCTGCCGCCTGGGCACCAAACACATGCTGGATATACTAGAAAGAATTACCAAAGGACAGGGTAAGCCAGAGGATATCGACACCCTTACCGGGCTAGCCGCCAAGGTCAAGGCAGGGTCATTATGCAGTCTGGGTAAGACAGCACCCAACCCGGTGCTGAGCACCCTTAAGTATTTCCGGGAAGAGTACGAGGCGCATATCAATGAAGGGCGCTGCCCTGCCAAGATGTGCAAGGAATTAATTGCTTACTACATTTTACCGGATAAATGTGAGCGCTCCTGCGACGCATGCGTAGGCAGCTGCCCGGTGGAGGCCATCCATGACAATGAGGACCGGATTAAGGTCATTGACCAGGAAAAATGCGTCAAGTGTGACAGCTGCACAATGGCCTGCCCGCCCCAATACAAGGCCGTGGTAAAATTGTCACCGCCTCACCTGGTATTGGAAAAGGATAAGGAGTACAAGGAGGGGAAGCAAAAATGGCAGCAATAGTTAATTTAACCATTGATGATCGCCAAATCCGTGCTGCGCAGGGTGAAGTATTGCTCTGGGTGGCCCTGGATAACGATATATATATTCCTCACCTGTGCGCTTACCGGGAGGAAGCACATCCTGCCGCCTCATGCAGGCTTTGTTTCGTTGAAGTTGAAGGCCGCCCTACCCCGGTCCCAGCCTGTACACTGCCGGTTACCGAGGGACTGCTGGTGAAAACCCGCAGCCCGCAGGTGGACGGCCTGGTAGCCGCGGGCTTTGAACTGCTTATGTCCAATCACCGGTTGGACTGCAAAAATTGTTCAGCCAATGGCAACTGCGAGCTGCAGCGCATTGCCAAAGCCCGTAAACTACCTTTGAAACCGAAGAACCTGTCGGTACTCGATAAGTATCTCCCAGTGGATGATAGCGCCGCCACCATTGTTTACGACCCCAACAAGTGCGTGCTCTGCGGCCAGTGTGTCCGGGCTTGCCGGCACAGCGGCAATGGCATACTGGGATTTGCCCGGCGCGGCTACTCAAGGGTGGTCACTACTTTCGGCAACGTCCCCCTGGGTGAGAGCAATTGCACTAACTGCGGTGAATGTGTTAAGGTTTGCCCGGTAGGGGCGCTGGCTGAAAAACAATAACCATGTTCAATGTTTAAAACGTTGAAAACCCCCTTGCGGATGTCACCTGAACTGCTCCCTGTCAAGTAGACAGATGAAAAAATGAAACCGTTTTGCTGGGCT